>NZ_JBXAHR010000003.1:662981-1042589 GCF_058952315.1 Bacillus sp. GW823-FHT06B01
CGCCAGTAGCACCTTGAGCGCCAGCCGGTCCTTGAGCGCCAGTAGCACCTTGAGCGCCAGCCGGTCCTTGAGCGCCAGTAGCACCTTGAGCACCAGCCGGTCCTTGAGCGCCAGCTGGTCCTTGGGCACCAGTAGCACCTTGAGCGCCAGCCGGTCCTTGAGCGCCAGTAGCACCTTGAGCGCCAGCCGGTCCTTGGGCACCAGTAGCACCTTGAGCACCCGCTGGACCTTGAATACCTTGAGCACCCTGAGGTCCAGTAGCGCCTTGAGCACCCGCTGGTCCCTGAGCACCTTGAGGTCCTTGAGCGCCAGTAGCACCTGTTGCGCCAGCTGGTCCTTGAGGTCCAGTAGCACCTTGAGCACCAGCCGGTCCTTGAGGTCCAGTAGCACCTTGAGGTCCAGTAGCCCCAGTAGCCCCTGTTGCTCCTCCTCCAAGGCAACCTGACCCGTATTGAACTAGGATAGTTTGGATCTCTGTTATGAGTTTAACTAGTTTGTCGATAGTGCAGCAATCTACTTTAAATAACTTAGCGATATACAATAAATAATTAAGCAAGCTTTGTAGCTCAACGTACAATGCTCCGCATGAGAAAGGTTTTGTTTTTAAAATAGTTAATAGATTAGCGATAATAGAATTTCCAATTTGTTTTTGTGCTGGAGATAAATCTAAGCAATTGAGGAATTTTTGTAGGTTATTTAGGGCAGCAATCAAGTTATCGATATTATTTTGAGAAGGGTTTTGAAAGACAGCTTGAATAGCTTGGCCAAGAGCTTGAAGAAGTCTAACGAATTCTGTAAGTTCGGACTTAGAGATGTTAATATAACTACAAGCTCTGACTTCGCAACAATCATTACCATAAAATACTTTTCCTTTATTTTTATTGTTCATCTTTTCATTCCTTTCTTTCATAGAATCAATAGTCGTTACTATATATTAAAATGAAATTTATACTAAATTCGTGATGGACAAACTACCATTTCTAAAAAAATAAGAAATTGGCCCTCCTAGCAAAAATAAGTAAGATAAAGAGAAGGTTTATATAATGTAAAGACGAAAAATTCAGCATAAAAAACTGCATGCTAATTGTTGTAGGTATTTAACAATTGGCATGCAGTTTGTGGAGGAGTACCTCATTTGTAGTCATTTAATCTTTCAAGGGTTGTTTTAGGTAAAATTGGAATTGAAATAGTGAAAGTTGTACCATCTTGATTACTGGTCATTTTTAATGTACCGTTATGATTTTGAATAATTTTCTTCGTTACTGACAAGCCCAGTCCTGTGCCCGAATCTTTTGTTGAGAAGAATGGATCAAAGATATACTCTTGAATGGCTGTTGGAATACCAATTCCATTATCAGTGAAAGTAATACGAACAAAATTATCTAGACGATAACTAGTAATTTGGATAGAAAGTTTTTTTTCACCTTGAGCATCGACAGCATTCTGAAATAGGTTTAAAAAAACTTGTACAAGTTCATGACGATCAATATGGACTAATACATCATCTAATTCGGTAGAAAAATTATAATCAATTGAAATATTATGTAAAAAGACTTCACTAGCTAGTAACTGTTGAATATACTCACGTAAAAATGTATTAATAGGAAACGGTTCTCTTGTAAATTCGCGTGTTTTTGAAATAGCTAAAAATTTTGTAATAATACTATTTGCGCGGTCTAATTCAGGAATAAGTAAGTTTTCAAATAATTCTTTATTAGATGGAGAAACAGTTTCTTGTAAAAATTGTAAATAACCTCGTACGGTTGTAAGAGGATTACGTACTTCATGTGCAATCCCAGCTGCAATTCGCCCTGCTAAAGAAAATTTCTCTGCATCACGTTCTGTGTTTAAATAATGAAAGACACTAATAACTCTAAAAATCTCTCCGTTATAATCACGAATAATTCGGTTATTTAAAATGCCATAGTTTTTGTCTAAAACTTCTTCATTATATATTTCTGTTCCAGTTCTTAATGTTTCAAGAGCTTTAATTTTTTCTTCTGGCAATTGTAGTAATTGTTGAATTGGCTTTCCGATTATATCATTTCGTACTACACCAAAATCATCTGCTGCAGCTTGGTTACATAAAGTGATATTTCCTTTAGCATCAACAAAGGTTACATGATGTGAAAAAGCATCAAAAATATGAATGAAGTATGTTTCAAGTTGCTCAAATAAAAATAATGAATCGCAAGTAAGTTGAAAATCAGCCTCTTTATTCTCTTTTTTTATGTTTTGAATGGAATGAGTCGTTCTCGTTTTCTTTATTTGTAAACCAATATGTGGATTTTTGTATGTGAAATGATGTGGTAATTGATTCACAAGTTCTTCATAAAAACGTACTTTATTTTCTAATTCTTCTATTCGTTTTTCATGAGATACAATATCATCGTTTGGAAGCATAAATGAATAACCCCTCAATTTAAAAATTCTTCCATCTAGTATATCATATTTTTATACGGATACTCTTAAAGAAGGGGCTACTTAATAAAATTGATTAGCTGAAGTGTTCGGGAAGTGAGTAGAATGAATAGAAGGTGAAGTTAAAAAGGGAGGGATATATTTGCTTTTCATTGGAGTGACAGGGTGGGGAGATCATGATTCTTTATATATAGATCCCTATGAAAATAGAAATAAATTACGAACATATAGTGAGTATTTTCCTATAGTGGAAGTGGATAGTTCATTTTATGCGATGCAACCTGCACGAAACTATACAAAATGGGCAATGGAAACACCGAAAGATTATGCTTTTATAGTAAAAGCATATCAAGGAATGACAGGACATATGAAAGGTGAAATCCCTTTTTCTACGTTTGATGAGATGTTTGATGTGTACAAACAATCTATTCTGCCTTTAATAGAAGCTGATAAATTAAAAATGATTTTATTTCAATATCCACCATGGTTTGATTGTAAAAAGAAAAATGTGAATTTTCTTCGATATACGAAAGAAAAAATGGAAGGTTTACCGTGTGCCATAGAATTTCGAAATCAAACATGGTTTTATCCCGAAATGAAAGATAAGACGATACAGTTTCTAGAACATGAGAAATGGATTCATACCATTTGTGATGAGCCGCAGGCCGGGATAGGTTCGGTACCTCTCGTATTAGAAGTAACGAATGCAGAGATGGTGTTAATACGTTTTCATGGTAGGAATGTTCATGGGTGGCTTGATAAAGGGGAAAATTGGAGAGCGGTTCGTTGCTTATATCGCTACAACAATAAAGAATTAGAAGAATGGGTAGAAAGACTAGAGCAATTAAAAAAGAAGACAAAGGACATATATGTACTATTTAACAATAATTCGGGCGGAGATGCAGCGGATAATGCGAAACAGCTTATGAAAATGATGAACATTACATATGGTGAGCCGAAGCCTGAGCAATTAAATTTGTTTGAATGATAATAAACAAGAAAGGCACTGTACAAACAGGGGGAATGTACAGTGCCTTTCTATATGAAAAAGAGGGGTAACAATGTTACTGAGCGTTTGGTTGATTCATCAATTGTTGGCTTCGTAATAAATGATAATGGTTATCATTATCATTGTCAATAGTTTTCCGAAAAATAAATAAAAAACTTTTTATGAGACATTAACGGGTAGGAAGATTCCTGATAAAAGGTTTGGCTGAAGCAAAGAAGTTTTTCAGGGGAGAATGCTAGTAAACTCCTAATAAAGTATCAAAAAAAAGAACAGCAATTAATGCTGTTCTTTTCCAGTGACGAATTGTTGTAAATCAAAAGGAGTTATCGCTTGGATAAACTCTTTTGAGATAAGTGTTTGAACAAGAGTACTTTCAGAAATGGAAGCGCCTGTTTTCTTTTCATAAGCTTGTTTTAATAAATCAAGTTTTTCAGCCGTATCTTTCGGTAATTCAATTGTTAATGTGTTCATAATTTCTCCCCCTTACTATTAGAGTACCACTACAATATAGGAGAGACAAGAAAAGAGAATGTGAAACATAAAAAAGGTTACCATTTATAAATGGTAACCTTTTTTATGTATAAGAGTTATTAAGCAATACCGATATACTTTAAAGTTTTTGATGGAGTACTATGATCAAAGAAGTGTTGTAAAAATGCGATATCAACACCTGATTTGTATGCACAATATCCCCAAGTTTTTCGAAGTGTATGTGAGCTAATCCCTTCTAATCCAACTTCTTTTGCAGCTTTGTTTAAAATGTACCATGCATGTTGTCTCGTAATAGATTTCGTTCCTTTTTGAGACTTTAATAATGGTTCATTACGTTTCCAAGTTTTACGTTCTTTCATGTAGTCTTCGATCGCGTGCTGCAAGTCTTCATTTACAGCAAACCATTTATGTTTCTTTACTTTTTCATTGTAAAATAAAATGGAATGGCGAACATTTTCATTTTCATCGATTACATCACTAACTTTTAATTGTAAGATTTCACTTACTTTTAAGCCAGAATTTACAGCTAATACGAATAATAAGCCATCACGTTTCGAAGATTGTAAAAGTATATTTTTGATAGTTTCTAATTGTTTTTCATTTTGAATAGGTTGTCCTGCTTGTTTCATTTCACGCACTCTCCTCATTTATGTGTGTAAAGGAAAGGATTAACTTGTTTCCTACTATAAAGGGAGAGTGTGAATTTCATGTGAACTCCTAGTGAAATTAAGACAAATTATTTGACTTCTTTTACTTTTTGTAAATTAAAGTAGAATACAACACTATTAGTCGTGTTATATACACCGTACTCGGCATGGTGGAGGTCTAAAATGTTTTTTACAATTGATAACCCGAGACCGGTACCTCCAGTATGACGGCTACGAGATGCATCTAAACGGTAGAAACGATCCCAAATTTTTTCAAGACTTTCTTCAGGGATAGGGTTTCCTGTGTTTTCGATTTCGAATTTTACTATATCTTCCAGTTCTATAACGGAGACGTGTATTTTTTCTCCATCTGGCGTATAGCGAATTGCATTGCTAAGTAAGTTCACAACGACTTGCTCAATACGACTACGATTCGCGTTAACGAATATAGAAGAGTCTACATCTACGTTCACTTGTAAATGCTTTTCCTCCATGCTAAATAATAACTTTGTATAGACTTGTTGAATTAATTCACCGATTGAGAATGTCGTCATATCTAGTTTGTACGTACCAGATTCTAGTTTTGCTAATTCTAACATTTCAACAATAAGTCTGTTCATGTTTTCTGTTTCTTCTAAAATAACATCTGTGTAATACGTCGTATCTTTACTAACGCCATCTTTAATTCCTTCTGCGAAACTTCTAATTACACTAAGTGGAGTTTTTAATTCGTGTGATACACCAGAAATGAATTCTTTTCGCGTTTTCTCTAATTGACGTTCACGTTCAATATCTTGTTGTAATTTTGTATTGGCAACATTTAATCGATCGATTCGGTCTTTTAAGTTTACAGATAACGTATTAATACTACCGGAAAGCCCGCCAATTTCATCGTCTGCTGTCACAGGTAATTTTTCACTAAAATCAAAATTGGCCATTTTTTTTGTAACGCGATTCATTTTAATTAATGGTTTCACAATGATTTTTGAGTAGTAGAAGGATAATAAAATAATTACGAGAAATACGATGATTAAGGCATAGACATAATAATCCTTTAAAACGAGCATCGCTTCATTAACAGGTTGTAAAGATGCTATCGCAAAAGCGTATTCTGTAATTTTTCCATTTTCCACAATAGGTTTTACAAAGATACTATTTTTTATATTCTCTCCACCATCTATTATATAAGTGTTTAATTGGTGTGAGTTAGCAGTGCCATTTCTAATAATCTCTGCAAAATATTGAACGGCTTGTAATGTTTCAAAATCATTTGCAAGACGAACATCTGCTTTGGATGGAAGCTGTAACTTAGATACGATACCAGTAAACTCAATTTGAGTCACAGTTTTGGATCGGCTTGTAAGTCTATTTTTAGCAGGGTTTCCATTAATGGATTGAAAATCTGAGTTGACATTTTCGTTTTGCCATCGATTATAGTTTGTTGTCAATTCTAGTGGTGTTATGGTGGAATCTTGTACAAAACCGACGACGTTTATCATCCCATCTTTTTTCAATCCTAAGTTTTCGAATTTATTATATTCTTCTGGCGTTAAAACATTATTGAGTGGAATGGAATATGCTTTATTATTTTTAGGATTAATTACATCAATGTAGAAATTATTGTCACTTTTAATAATGCCGTTCGTATTTAAAAACTGCATTTCAGCATTTGTTTTGTCATGAAATTCTTGTTTTAATTTTCGAATTTCCTCATAAGTTTTACCACTTTCTTCGTAAGTATTTACGAACTTCTCAAAAGCAGTTTGAACTGTTTTTACTTTTTTATTAATGTAAAATTTCTCTAAAAATAGAGATTGTCCTAAGAAAAAAAGGAGGAATATGATTGTAAATAATGTTGATGTTAATAAAAATAGTTTAAAGACGATACTTCTGTTTTTCACTGCGTCACCTCTTGTGAGAAATACTGTAAATGATTTCTTAATTATAACAAACGTTACAAAAAAGTAGAGGAGAAAATCTGTCTCTTCTGAAAGTAGTTTTTAATAAAAAGTCACATAAAAAGAACTCGACAGACGTATGACGAGTTCTTTAATGTATTATTGTTGAATTGCTGCATCTAAAGCGATTTCAATCATTTCGTTAAATGTAGTTTGACGCTCTTCAGATGTTGTTTCTTCACCAGTGAAAATGTGATCGCTTACTGTTAATACAGATAACGCATTTACACCGTATTTCGCTGCTAATGTATAAAGAGCAGTTGTTTCCATTTCTACTGCTAGTACACCATAATCTCCAAGTTTTTTAACCATGTCCATGCTTTCGCGGTAAAATACATCTGCTGTTAAAACATTACCAACACGAACGTGTAAGCCTTTTTCAGTTCCAGCATCGTAAGCTTTCTTTAAAAGGTCAAAGTTTGCAGCTGGTGCAAAATCAAAACCTGGGAATGTTAAACGGTTCATATTAGAATCCGTACAAGCTGTCATTGCAATAATAACGTCACGTACTTTTACGTCTTTTTGAATCGCACCGCAAGTTCCAACGCGAATTAAATTTTTAACTCCGTAGCTTTGGATTAATTCGTTTACATAAATAGAAATAGAAGGTACACCCATACCTGTACCTTGAACAGATACGCGTTTTCCTTTATAAGTTCCAGTGAAACCTAACATACCACGCACGTTATTATAGCAAGTAACGTCCTCTAGAAATGTTTCAGCGATATATTTTGCACGTAATGGATCACCAGGTAATAGAATAGATTCAGCAATTTCGCCTTGTTTTGCTTCAATATGTACACTCATGAAAAGTCCTCCTTATAATGTATTGATAGAAATCAATATCATTTGCATTATACACTATCAATCCTTTCAATTAAAATCTTTTAATTATTTGTAATATGTGCAAAGCAGGAGGATTTCATAAATCATAATCTAGAATATATATGTAAGAAGTTTTGTATAAACAGAGACAATAAAAATGGTAGGTGATATTTTGAAAAATCTTGTCATTGGACTTGTTGCTTTACTATTTATTGTAGTAGGCGGATTTTACATAAAAAAGTATCAGGAAACTACAGAGACTGTAGGTGATGTTCAGGAAGTAAAATGGGATGTGTCAAATGGAAAAGGAAATGAGAAAGTAAATATTTTGTTTCAATTACTAAATAATAAAAATAACGAAGTTCGTGGTGTGAATGATCAAATTCGGGCAGTTATTGTAGACGGACAATTAAAACATGTACAACAAATGAAACCTACATTTGCAGGGAATGGATCATATAAGGTATCTTCCAACATAGCGAAAGATGAAAGATATACAATATTTTTATATGAAGACAAAAACAAGTCTGTGAAATCATTTGCGAAGAAAGATTTTGGGAGAGAAATAGAGGAGAAAAATAAGAAAAAATTAAAATTTTCAATCGATAGTGTGCTTACAAAAAAAATAGGGGAGTATGAAGTTTCTCTATTATTTGGTGCATTGCATCCGAATGAACCAGCGACGTTAACATTTCAATTCCAAGCGAAAAAAGGTGAGAAATTGAAATTACATTCAGAGAGAGGAGAAGTGGAAGCGCTCTATATCGTGGACGAAACGAGAGAAAACTTTTTATACGCAATACCTGTTGATACAGATGAGCAATTACAATACCGTATTACATTTCCTATAGAAGGAACGTATAAAATATGGGGAGATTTCTATATAAATGGTAAGAAATATGAAAAAGAATTTATTGTACAAGTTCAAAAAAGAAAAAACAGCTAAATGTTTAGCTGTTTTTTCTTTTTCCTATTAATTTTGTTACAGAGAGCATTGTAATTGGTAAAGAATGATTCTTTCTAAATGCTAAATATTTACCGCTCCATGCTGGTTTATATTTTTCTTTAAAATGACGTAGCCCGCTGAAGCTATACGTATAACGAACATTATTAAAGATGGCAGCAGCAACTCGTTCGGACCAAAAAGATTGTGTCGATAAACCTACATTTGAAAGTGGTGCCATACCAATATTAAAGGAGTGGTATTCATTTTCTTTTGCCCACTGGAATAGGTGGATGAAAATTGCATCCATAATGCCGCTAGGTGCATCTGGATAATAGCGCATTAAATCAACAGACAATGATCCGTCTTGATATACGGGCATAAAGGTTGTAAATGCAATGATTTTTCCATCAGCATCACATAATGTAGCGATAGGTGCTCGGCTAATATATTCACGATCAAAGTATCCGAGTGAAAAACCTTTCTCTTTTTTTCCGCCGAGCCACGCATCTGAAACTTTTCTTAACTCTTCAAATAATTCGTTTGAGAATGGTGGCTGATGAATAGAGAATGTATAGCCTTCTCGTTCGAAACGGTTGAAAGTCGCTCGCATACCGGCTCGTTTTTTTCCTGTTATTGTAAATGTGTTCAAATCAACGACAGCTTCTTCACCAAGTTTAAAGAAGTTGTAACCAAAATCATGATATAAACTCATCCATTTACTTTCTATTTGGTAGAATACACAAATGTATCCAAATCGATCAGCCTCAGCTAAAAACTCTTGTAACACAGTACGGTAGGAGGAAGGATCACCAATTGGATCACCTAGCACAACGAGACGTTTTCCAGTTATAGAGAAGAGAAGGAGCGCTTTCCCATCACTACTGAAGAAAAATTGTTTATCTCCTAAAAATCCTAAATGACTAAGTACATTACCATCATGTTCATCTAAAAAGTTTTGCAACCTTTTATCATTAGCTGGTTGCCCGGGAAATTCATTTCGATAACGATTGGCAATGAGTGAGCCAATCAGTAAAAATGTAGGAACGAAAAAGGCAGCTGCTAATGCACTTCGTTTCACTTGCGTAATATTACGAACGACAAAATCAGGTTTAAAAGCTTCTTTTGCACCTGCAAATAAAATACCTAAGTTTTTATATAAATATAAAGTTATGAGTAAGAATATAAAAACTTTTACCATATCAGAAAGTGAGACTTCCATTTTCTCGCGTACAAATCTTTTACGAAGCATATATAATACAGCGAGTACGATTAATAAAATAAACGTCTCTTCAATATCAATCCCTTTTAGCGTATTAAAGATGGCTGCTCCGATTAAAGAAATAATCGTCATATAGTAAGAACGCTTTGTTCCATAATATATCCCTCGCGAAAGGATCAGGAGGAGAATACCAAATGTTAGTGATAAGCTAAAAGAAAATTGAATAAGATGTTTTGGAGCTAGAATATGTAAGGCATGTGCTCTGTTTATACTTGTCGGTAGAATGGTCGATAAAATAACCATTAATCCAGCAAATACTGTTAAAGCAGCAGAGGCCCATGAACCTAGTTTTCCTAGAAAATCACGCTGCAAAGTCCATATAACACCAGTTGTTTCTAATGCAGGCGCAATAAAAGGTTTATCTTCAAACTTTTTAATGGCCACGCCTGTCATTTCAAAAGCTGCAAAAATAAGACCAAGGCAGAAAGGTAAAATATAATAGACGAGGCGATATAATAACATAGCAGGTAGTAATACGCCTGTATCAATGCCGTATTGTCCGAGCCCAGTTAAAAAGACAAGATCAAATGAACCAAGTCCACCAGGAACGAGACTAACAACACCAGCTAAAGCAGCAATTACATACACACCTAAAAACTTTTGAAATTCGATATCGATACCAAATAATATTAGTATGACGTACATAACAATACCGGCAGATACCCACTCAACTAATGAAACTAATGAGTATAAAACAGTTGGATTTTTTTCTTCTTCCCCTTCTTCTTGCCCTTCGGTTTGCTTTGGTTTTCTATTTTTTAGTTTAGAAAAGCCAATGTATATAGGGACGAAAAGGGCGAAGAAAATAAGAACAGGCCATAGCCACGGTTTTTCATGCAAAATAAAACTTGTGTCTAATATTCCAATAAGACCGAGGAAAGAAAGAATTGCGAGTCCGTTAATAAAAGCAGTTGTCATCCAGGCGATACTTTTAATAAGTTTGCCATTTTCTTTTATGTATGGACGATAAAGCATTGTGCGTACACCAGCTCCAACGAGACCACCAAACCCAATAAATCCATTTAAAGTATTAGCAATCCATGAGATACGAAAAATCTTTTGGACTGGTATATCAGCTTTTAAATAACGAAGCATAACATAGTCATAAAAGAACATTGTTGATACGGCAAATGCACCAAGTGTAATTGCTAAAAAGACTCCTCCGGTTGGAATGTTTTTAATTGTATTGATTGCTTCTAAAAAAGAAATGCCTGCTAATTCTTTTTTTGCTTGAAAGAATACAATTGTTAATACAACAAATGGGAAGATAATTTTCCCGATTTGTAAGAAACGTTTCCATGAAAACGACATAAATACAACTCTCCTTGTATAAGAAAACTGAGACAATAATATTATTATGACAAACTTCAAGAAAAATAAAAAGGTAAATTCCTGTATAGAGAAGCTATTTTTTATATGGGTCATATTTAAAAGAGTATTTCGTTTGTCAGAAAATTAAGTTAAAATGAATTGAAAGAAGGAAGAGAGGGGAAGTAGATGATTATAATAGGTTATGCGGGATATGAGTTAGAGAAAGCGAAACCTAATACATCAGAAGATTTCTTTAATAGATCTGAAGTGACATATATATTAAATAATAAAGAGAGAACTTTTTCCGTTTTATACGTTCGATATTTTGAAGAAGTTTTACAAGAAATTACTCCTTTTGAAGGAAATCCAGTATGTAAAGTAGAAGAACAAGACATATATTTACGGGATATTGTAGCGATATGTTGTTTACTGAAAGAGAATGAGCATCGCATGCAAAAACGTTTATATTTAAATAATATAGAAGCATTCCAACAATATTTTGATGAGGAAACAGTGGTGAAAGTACAAGAAATATTAGCTGAATTACATAAAAATAAAAGAGTAGAAATAGAGTGAAATGGCAAAGGAGAGGGAAAAAATGTCTAATCTAATGGTTGAAAATCAAACAGAACAAGTTTCTATGTTTTTAGAAGATGTTATTACTTTAATAACCAATTATGTAAATTATCATACGTTGCCTTCTTTATTAGAAGAAAAACCAGCAGGGAACGAGCAATATTATAAAGGGTTATTAGCATCAATAAGACGTCTTCTCGTTTTTTGTGAAGAAGGACATGATGCATGTTTTGTTTTGTTAAATAGCCAGCCATTTCGAAAAACAGCAGCTGAGAAAATTTTATATAAAATTTATCATCAAGTAATTGCAGAGTTTTTCTCACCAAAGAGTGATCATTGGTATGAAAATAGTCGGTCTGCCTATACTGGGAAGAACTCCATCGTTTTTCAACAAACGCCACCAGCATCTATAGAGCAAGTGATGAAGAGTTTAGAAGGAAAATTTCAATTGATGCGTGAAGAACTAGAATATTATGAGACGGATTACCAAACAAAGATGTTACACAAATATTAATTGCGAAAAAGAAGCTAAGGGGACTTAGCTTCTTTTCCTTTTGTACAGTTATATAAGGGATTTCCTTTGAATATATTTATGGGGATAGCATTAAGGAGGTGTAACATGAGTCAGCAAGGTGTATTTACAGATTACTTTCATGAAGTAGAAAGCTGGTGTGAAAGTGTTCTTCACGTATTAGATAGCCGTGCAATGGAAGTGTATGATGTCCATATGCTTGCTTATAAAATTCAAACGTTATTAGATCGTATGAAAGAGCATGAGTATGATACAGATGCAGAGTTTATGTATGAAATAAGTGATGATGTAGAACATATTCAGCATCATTTGCAGGAAGTATTCGTGCAAGGAGAAGAGGAATATGAACTATATGAAAGAGGGGATAGTGAACGAGCTGTTCCAATTGGAGGGCATACACTTCCACCATTACCTTATCCGTATAATGCGTTAGAACCGTATATTTCTAGAGAAATTATGATGTTACACCATGATAAACATCATCGCAGTTACGTGGAAGGGTTAAATAAGGCAGAGAAAATGATGGAAGAAGCGAGAAAAACAAATCAATTTGATTTAATTAAGCATTGGGAAAGAGAAGCGGCTTTTCATGGATCAGGTCATTACTTACACACGATATTTTGGAATAACATGAAAAAAGATGGTGGCGGAAGTCCAAGAGGGGCTCTTTCACAACAGATTGAACAAGATTTTGGGAGTTTTTTACGTTTTCAAAAACATTTCACAGAAGCAGCTTCTAAAGTGGAAGGATCAGGCTGGGCGCTTCTCGTTTGGGTACCACGATCTGGAAGATTAGAAATTTTGCAGAGTACACTTCATCAATTATTTACACAATGGGATACGATACCGCTCCTCGTGCTAGACGTGTGGGAACATGCGTATTATTTACAATACCAAAATCGAAAAGATGAATATATTAAAAACTGGTGGAATGTTGTAAATTGGCCTGATGTAGAAAAAAGATTTGAAAGTGCGAAACAAATTGAATGGACACCGTATTAGACGCAGGTTCTCTGCGTCTTTTTTATTAGAAGGAGAAAGAGATTTCGTTCATATTTTAAAAGGCCAAGCATACACTTGTACAAAAAGTGCCAAAAGGACGTGGGGGGAAATATGAGACGAATTTGTGTAATAATCACGCTTCTTATTATGTGCGCAAGCGTTATACCAATTCCTACATATGCAAAGATGAACAGTAATGTCAGTGCTCGAAATGCTGTATTAATGGAGCAACAGTCCGGTCGTGTATTATACGGAAAAGCAGAACATGAGCCACAAAAAATTGCTAGTATAACAAAAATTATGACAGCCTTGTTAGCTGCTGAATCAGGAAAAATGAAAGAAATGGTATCGGTTAGTAATGAAGCGGTGAGAGTAGAAGGATCAGCAATTTATTTAAAGCCTGGACAGAAAGTGAAGTTAGAGGATTTAGTATACGGACTCATGCTTAGATCTGGTAATGATGCAGCACAAGTAATTGCTGAAAATGTAGGAGGAAGTATAGAAGGGTTCGTATATTTAATGAATGAAAAGGCGAAACAAATTGGAATGAAAGATACTCACTTTTCAAACCCACATGGTTTGGATGGAGATGGATCCCATTATTCATCAGCCTATGATATGGCACTTTTAACAAAGTATGCAATGGGGAACGAAACCTTTAAGAAGATTTTTGGGACAAAAACGTATAAATCAGATTCGTGGGATTATCCGTGGAAAAACAAACATAAACTCGTGACATCTTATTATGAATTTGCGACAGGAGGAAAAACAGGTTTTACGAAGAAAGCAGGACGGACACTTGTTACAACAGCATCAAAAGATGGACTAGATCTAATTGTCGTAACTTTGAGCGCTTCTAGTGATTGGGATGATCATATGAATTTATTTGATAAAGGTTTTGAACGTTTCAAGCAAACGAACGTTGTAGGACAAGGAGCTCTTGCTGAAATAACTGAAAAGAAATATGCCAATCATGTATATACAAAAAATAGTTTTGCGGTGCCATTAACTGAGCAGGAAAGAAAGAATGTCGTATTAAAAGTTGAACTTGATAAAAGTGCAAAACTTAAAGATGGAGTAAAGGTTGGGAAGACGGAAATTTATGTTGGCAATGAGAAAGTTGGAGAACGGAATTTATTTTATAGTAAACGAAAGTTAGTAGCTACAACGGGAATGTATTGGAATAATGTGAAAGAAATTTTTTCTCATATGATAGGTGTTGGGAGCGATGGTTAATCTCGTATGGGTAGCGATGGCAGTCATAGGGATTGTATATGCCATGATAAATGGAACGATGGAAGCAATAAATAAAGCCGTATTTGACGGAGCAAAAGATGCAGTAACAATTTGTATAGGACTTATTAGTGTATTAGTATTTTGGCTCGGTTTAATGAAAATTGCAGAGGAAGCAGGGTTGTTAAAAAAGTTAGTGTCACTTTTTATGCCGATAGTAAAAAGGTTGTTTCCAGAAATCCCGAAAGATCATCCGTCAATGGGATTTATTTTATCGAATATGATGGCGAACTTTTTTGGGTTAGGTAATGCAGCAACCCCACTTGGTATTAAAGCGATGGAACAATTGAAAGAGTTAAATGGAGGGAAGGATTCGGCGAGCCGTTCTATGGTGACGTTTCTCGCATTAAATACATCAGCGATTACTTTAATTCCTACTACTGTCATTTCGATTCGAATGACGTATGAATCAGCGAATCCTACTGAAATTGTTGGGGTAACATTCATTGCACAAGTACTCTCTATGATCGGAGCGATTTGGATTGACCGCTATTTTTACCGAAGAAGGAGTAGGAAGGGGCGGAAAAAATGAGCATTGTAAATACGATATCATTATGGGTAATCCCTTGTGTAATCGGTTTTATCCTTTTATATGGCACGATAAAGAAAGTGCCGACGTATGAATCGTTCGTTGAGGGGGGAAAAGAAGGGATTCAAATTGCGATCTCTATTTTACCGTTTATGGTTGGAATGCTTGTATCTATTTCGATTTTTCGGGCGTCTGGAGCGTTAGATGCAATGATATCAGTAATGAAGCCGATGTTAGATTTAATTCATGTCCCAGCAGAAATTGTTCCACTAGCACTTATACGCCCTATTTCAGGCTCTGCTGGTTTAAGTATTACGACCGATTTAATTGCCACATATGGGCCAGACTCGTTTATTGGAAGATTGGCTTCTACGATGCAAGGGAGTACAGATACGACTTTTTATATTTTAACAGTATACTTCGGAGCTGTTGGAATTAGAAAGATGGGAGATGCATTAAAAGTAGGACTTTTTGCCGATTTAATCGGGATTATTTGTTCAATTGTGTTTGTTTCTTTAATGTTTAAGTAAGGCGGCTATTCATTTTTTATGCTATTTCGCTTATAATACGTATACGACCACTATTAAGGTGTTGCTTAATAGTGGTTTTTTTATGCGGTATTTTTGACAAAATGATGAACTTTTATTGTGAGCAATATGAAGAATATGGACAATAATAAAAGGTAAAAACATGATTTGCCCTTTATATGTTTATTATCATCGCTATGTTGTTTAAGTAAGATGAAGCCAATAGCCGTCAAGCGTATGCGGTTGCCAAGTCTTTCTAATGTAAGGTAAGATAAATTCGAGGTGAAAAAAAGAAATGGAACGATTACAAAAAGTGATTGCGCAAGCAGGTATTGCATCGAGAAGAAAGGCTGAGGAATTAATTCAGCAAGGAAAAGTAAAAGTGAATGGAAAAATAGTGAAGGAGTTAGGAACGAAAGTAACTCCTCAAGATAAAGTAGAAGTAAATAACATCCCTCTTGAAAAAGAAGAACCTGTTTATTTTTTACTATATAAACCAACTGGCGTAATTTCAAGTGTATCAGATGATAAAGGAAGAAGTGTTGTAACAGACTTTTTCCCTGAAATTAGACAACGTTTATTCCCAATCGGACGCTTAGATTATGATACGTCTGGCGTATTATTGATGACAAATGATGGGGAATTTGCAAATGTATTAATGCATCCGAGATATAAAGTTGAAAAAACGTATGTTGCAAAAATTAAAGGGCCATTAACAGGTGAGAAAATTCGCATGTTAGAACGAGGTGTTGCATTAGAAGATGGGAAAACAGCACCAGCACAAGTGAAAATTATTTCTTGGGACAAGCGTAAAGAGACTGCGATTGTACAATTAACGATTCATGAAGGACGTAATCGTCAAGTACGCCGCATGTTTGAAGCGTTAGATTGTAAAGTAGTGAAACTAAAGCGTGAACGCTACGCCTTTTTAGAAGTGGGTAGCTTGCGACCTGGTGATGCGAGAGAATTGTCACCACATGAGGTGAAACAATTACGTGCATTGGCTTCTACAAAGCCGCGCTAACCGATAGTGTGAAACTTTCACCAGTGGAATGCTCCGCTGGTGATTTATTAAAAAATACATATATTTATCACTCGTCGAAGAGAGGGGAGACAATATGAAAAAAAATCGCTTATTATTTCGCGTTATGATTCTACTCATTTTATGCGGTGCTGTAGGATTTACACTTTATCAAGGATATTTCACTAAAGAAGAGAAAATGCAAATCGGAAAAGAAGCACCTAATTTTGTTGTAACAGATTTAGAAGGAAAGAAAATTGAATTAAAAGATTTAAAGGGAAAAGGTGTATTTTTAAACTTTTGGGGCACTTGGTGTAAACCGTGTGAAAAAGAAATGCCTTATATGAACGAATTATATCCAAAGTATAAAGAAAAAGGCGTTGAAATTATTGCGTTAGATGCAGATGAAACGGATATTGCTGTTAAGAATTTTGTGAAACAATACGATCTTAAGTTCCCAGTCGCAATTGATAAAGGTGGAGAAATTATAAAAACGTATGGAGTAATACCGTTACCAACAAGCTTCTTGATTGATAAGGATGGTAAGGTGATTCAAGAGATTAAAGGTGAACAAACGATAGAACAATTGGAAGAGTATTTAAAGAAAATTACTCCGTAATAAAGAAAGCCTTTACATACGAGGCGCTTACCTATAGCGTCTTTGATTTAAAAATTCTGAGTATTGCGGTAACTTGAGGGTAGAATATACAATAGTACATATAGATATAGGGGCGGTGAGAGTGTTGAAAGAAATTAAGTGTGAATGTGGACATGTGAATCCGATAGGAACTGTTTTTTGTGAAGCATGTGGGAAACCATTTGAAAGCAATGAAAATATAAAACTATTGGATATGCGTTATGAGGGGAGTGCTCGGAGATCTCTCACACAAACAAAAACGATAGTCGATAAAATTTGGAGCTTTTTCTCTTCTGTAAAAGTGGGTGTATGGCTCATTGTAATCACTTTAGCTGCATCAGCAATAGGAACTATTTTTCCGCAAGAAATGTACATAACTCCAGGAATTGCACCAGCTGAATATTATAAGCAAGAATACGGATTTTTAGGGCAACTATACTATCAATTAGGATTTAATAATTTATACGGTTCATGGTGGTATATGATTTTAATTGCTTCAATTGGTATTTCACTTGTGATATGTAGCTTAGACCGTGTCATTCCACTTTATAAAGCTTTAAAGAAGCAAGGGGTGAAAAGACACCCTAGCTTTTTAAAGAGACAAAGATTATACGGTACTGGTACACCGCAAGATGGTGATCTTGAAAGAGTGCAAAAGAATTTAAAGAAAAGAAACTATAACGTGAAAGTGGAAGACGGAAATATTTTGGCGGAAAAGGGACGGTTTTCACGCTGGGGTCCATATGTGAATCATATCGGTCTCATTATCTTTTTATTCGGTGCAATGCTCCGTTTTTTACCGAGTATGTACGTAGACGAAGCCCTTTGGTTACGTGACGGTGAAACGAAAGAAATACCAGGAACGGATGGTCAATACTATTTAAAAAACGAGAAATTTATTAAGGAAGTTTATGATAAAAGTAAGGACAAGGAAGTTTTTGATGAAGCGATTGATCGTGTAGGCGATAAAATGATTGCGAAAAACTTCCAAACGAATGCTGTATTATATAAAGCGGTCGGCGAAAATATAGCAGGACAAAAACCGAAATTAGAAAAAGTAAAAGAAGCGGAAATTCGAGTGAATGAACCGCTGAAATTTGATCAATTTGCTATATATCAAGTGGATTACAAAGAAAGTGAATTTAAAAGCATGTCATTCCATTTGCAAAACAAAGAAAATAATCAAAAGTGGGGACCGATTAAAGTAGATTTAACGAATCCTACAGAAAAATTTGATTTAGGAAATGGTTATTCTTTAGAACTATTAAGCTATTTTCCAGATTTTTATTTTGATGAGAGTGGAAGACCAAATACGAAAACGAAATTACCAAACAACCCTGCATTTGTGTTTAAAATGTTTACGCCTGAAACACCAGATGGTGAAGTGAGTTTTGTTGGTATTCAGCAAAATATAGAACCTGATGGAAATAATAAATATAAAATGTCGTTTGCAGGTGTGGAAATGCAAAATGCAACGGCACTTACTGTAAGGAAAGATTTAACGCTTTGGATTCTCGGTATTGGAGGATTTATATTTATGGTGGGTGTCATTCAAGGGATGTATTGGAATCATCGCCGTATTTGGATACAACGCGTTAATGATGAATGGTGGATTGCAGGACACACGAATAAAAATTGGTTCGGTTTAAAGAAAGATATTGAAAGAGTACTAGAAGGTACGGCAATTCCGCAGCCAAGCGATAAAGTAGTGGATAAAAAAATTAGTTAAGGTGGGGAAACGATATGGTGCAAATAAGTAGTAACTTTCTCTTTACCGCATTTATTTTATATTTAATTGCAACTCTATTTTTCGGGGGAGCAATTAAAGAAAAAGGTCATAAATGGGCAAATATAGGAATAACGATTACAATTTTAGGGTTTATTGCACAAACAGTATATTTTGTTACAAGATGGATTGCATCAGGACATGCACCAGTTAGTAACTTTTTTGAATTCGGTACATTTTTCGGCATGATGCTTGTCGGAGCATTTATTGTCATGTATTTTATGTATCGCGTAAGTATAATCGGACTTTTTGCATTACCAGTTGCACTTTTATTAATTGCCTATGCAAGTATGTTTCCGAGGGAAATATCTCCGCTTATTCCTTCTTTAAAAAGTAATTGGTTGCATATTCACGTGACGACTGCAGCAGCAGGACAAGCAATTTTAGCAATTAGTTTTATTACGGGCGTTATGTATTTATTGAAAAATGTAGACCAATCAACGAGAACCAAACGTACATTTTGGTTAGAAACGGTAGTGTTCACACTTGTTTGTACAGTTGGTTTTATTGGAGTGACAACGTTATTTTCTAGTATGAAATATGAAGCAAAGTTTCAATGGATTGATAAAAATGAACAACAAGTGGAAATGAAGTACAATCTTCCAGCTTTAGTAGGACCGCACGAAGGAAAGTTATTGGCAGAAAATAAATTAGAACCGACAGTTGAAGTTCCAGCGATTGTAAATGCGAAAAAATTAAATACTGTTATTTGGTCAGTGTTAGTTGGGACATTACTTTATATTGTATTAAGACTTGTTTTACGCAAACGAGTATCGGCAGCACTTCAGCCGTTAGTAAAGAATACAAATAGTGATTTACTGGATGAAATCGGATATCGTTCTATTGCAATTGGATTCCCGGTTTTCACATTAGGTGCATTAATTTTTGCCATGATTTGGGCTCAAATAGCGTGGACACGTTTTTGGGGTTGGGATCCAAAAGAGGTTTGGGCGCTTATTACTTGGCTTTTTTATGCGGCGGTATTACATTTACGCTTATCAAAAGGGTGGCACGGAGAGAAGTCAGCGTGGTTAGCGGTAATTGGTTTTGCAATCATTATGTTTAACTTTATTGTAGTAAACTTAATTATCGCGGGTTTACATTCATACGCATAGAGAAATAAAATAGGAGAGTGAATGTCACTTTCCTATTTTATTTTTGTCAATTTTTCTTCTTTTTTGAGAAAAACATGACAAAGTAGCGGTTGATTTTGTAAAATGATGTCGAGGACATTATATCCTGTTCAAAAAAAATACATAGTTTTGGAAAAAAATTGAACAAACTTTATTATTCTTGTGAAGCATAATATGGGAAGTGAAACATTTAGAAGATTGCTTAAATAAACGAGAATAGTGCAACATACTAGTGTAGAAGGGTAGGTGTAAACCGTTGTGGTAAAAGTACGCAACGGGTAGAAATGGAAAATGAATCAAGAATTTTAATTGTAGACGATGAGGATCGTATTCGTCGTTTGTTGAAAATGTATTTAGAAAGAGAACAATATACAATTGAAGAAGCGGACAATGGCGATACAGCTTTAGAAATGGCGTTACAAAATGATTACGATTTAATCCTATTAGATCTTATGATGCCAGGTAAAGATGGTATTGAAGTGTGTAAAGGGGTTCGTGAGAAGAAAGCGACGCCAATTATTATGTTGACGGCAAAAGGTGAAGAAGTAAACCGAGTACAAGGGTTTGAGGTAGGAACTGATGATTATATTGTGAAACCATTTAGCCCACGTGAAGTAGTGCTTCGTGTGAAAGCGGTCTTACGCCGTTCTGTACCAACAACGTTCTTTACACAAGATACAACGACAAAAGATGTTACTGTGTTCCCTCATTTAACAATTGATAATGATGCACACCGTGTTACAGCAGATGGTAATGAAGTAAACTTAACACCGAAAGAGTACGAATTACTATTATTCTTAGCGAAAGCGCCTGATAAGGTATTTGATCGTGAGCAATTGTTAAAAGAAGTATGGCAATATGAATTCTTCGGAGATTTACGTACAGTTGATACGCATGTAAAGCGTTTACGTGAGAAGTTAAGCAAAAAATCACCAGATGCTGCGAAGATGATTGTTACCGTTTGGGGCGTAGGTTACAAATTTGAGGTTGTGAACGACTGATGCTTTGGAGAAGTGTAGTAGGGAAGTTATGGATGACTATATTACTTCTCGTTTCGTTTGTGCTCGGATTTGTTGCGATTTTACTTTCACAGTTTTTTAGAACATATTATGTTGATATGAGTGAAGCTAGGCTTCAAAAAGTTGCAACAAGTGTTTCAGAGTTAATTGAAGAAGGTGCCGATGTAAAAACGATTGAGAATATCGCGTACAAATTCTCTGATCCACTTTCAAGGATCATTATTGTAGAAGATGGTAAAGAAATATCTTCTTCGCCGAAACAAGAAGGATTAGTCACTCTTACAATGGATGATTTGAAAGAAGACAAAGAATTAGCGGCTGTTTTTACAGACAAAAAAGAAATTAAGAATAACATTAGAAAAGCCTCTAATAGTAGAAAGAATAAAAACACTGAAAATGATATTATGATTGTCGGAAAACCAGTGCATTCAAAAAATCAAAGTGCAGTGTTCGTATACGAATCTTTACAAGTACCGATACAAGGTATGGAGAGAACGACTGATTTTATATTCTTATCAGCAGGGATTGCGATTATATTAACAACGTTCTTTGCATTCTTCTTATCTACTCGAATTACAGCACCACTCCGTAAAATGCGTGAGGTTGCTTTTGAGGTCGCGCGTGGGAAGTTTGATGCAAAAGCACCTATGGTATCTCAGGATGAGATTGGTGAGCTTGCAACGGCCTTAAATCAAATGGGGAAACAGTTGAAGTTTAATATGAATGCCCTGCAGCAAGAAAAAGAACAGTTAGCTAGTATTTTAAGTAGTATGGCAGATGGGGTTATTACGTTAAATCAAGAAGGTGAAGTCGTTGTAATTAATCCGCCGGCTGAACATTTCTTACAAGTTTGGCAAGAGGAAAAGGAAGTAGAGCTCAGTAAAAAACTACCTTCTGAACTTGTTGAACTATTCCATCTCGTTGTAGAAAGTGAACAACAACAAGTGGTTGAAATTAATTTACAAAAAGGGAATTATGTAGTTCTTATGACGCCGCTTTACAACCAAACGAAAATTCGTGGCGCTGTAGCTGTATTACGTGATATGACGGAAGAACGCCGTCTTGAGAAGATGCGTCAAGACTTTATTGCGAACGTATCACATGAACTTCGTACACCGATGGTAATGCTTCAAGGGTATAGTGAAGCGATTTTAGATGATATTGTGCAAACGAAAGAAGAAATTAATGAGTTTGTTCAAATTATTTATGATGAATCCGTTCGTTTAGGTAAACTTGTAAATGAACTATTAGATTTAGCGCGTATGGAAAGTGGTAATGTAGAGTTACATATAGGTGAAGTTGATATTCATCCTTTCGTTGAAAAAATAGGTCGTAAATTCCAAGGAATTGCAAAGGATAAAGAAGTCGCATTAACGGTTGATTTCCAGAATCCAATTGAACAATACCCGTTTGATGCAGATCGTATGGAACAAGTATTGACGAATTTAATTGATAACGCAATTCGTCATACGAATGCAGGCGGACATGTAACGCTTGTAATTAATACGAAAAATAATGGTCTTACTTTTGAAGTACAAGATTCGGGCGCTGGTATTCCAGAAGAAGATATTCCATTTTTATTTGATCGTTTCTACAAAGCTGATAAAGCAAGAACACGTGGGAAAAAAGGTGGAACGGGGCTCGGGCTTGCGATTGCAAAAAATATTGTGCAAGGCCATGATGGTAAAATCGCTGTTTCAAGTGTTGTTGGAGAGGGAACTACATTCTCTGTATATTTACCGAATCGTATAATTTAGATATGCGTTTTTAAAGTTGATAATGAATAAAGTTCTACTGTTTTTTATTTTTTTGTAAAATCAATTAAATAAATAATAGTAGAACTTTTTTTCTATCTTAGTCGAATGAAGAATAGCAAGAGGGGTGTCGTGAAGCGATGAAATTATATACGAAAACAGGAGATAAAGGGACAACAAGTGTAATAGGCGGCAGAGTGGATAAAGATAATATCCGAGTTGAAGCATATGGCACGATAGATGAGGCGAATTCTCATATTGGATATGCAATGACTAAGCTACAAGGCGGATCTTTTGGAGATATTTACAATGAACTTGAAAATATTCAACATGAACTATTTGATTGCGGGGGAGACTTGGCGATAGTAGAGGGGAAAATTCCTTATAAAGTAACGGTTGAAATGGTTGAAAGCTTAGAAAGAAGGATTGATTCGTATATAGAAGAAGCACCGCCGTTAGAGCGTTTTATTTTACCAGGTGGAAGCGAAGCGGCAGCTGCTATTCATATTGCACGTACAGTTGTAAGGCGAGCAGAACGATGTGTAGTGTCCTTGCAAAAAGAAGGGAAAATAAATGAAGTTGTTCTAAAGTATGTAAATAGATTATCTGATTATTTGTTTGCGGTAGCTAGAGTAATAAACGCTCGATTACAAGTAAAAGATGTGGAGTATAATCGCAGTGCAATCGTTTTTCGTGATAAAAAAGAGAAGGAAGTGGAGTGATTCACTTTCTTTTTTTGTATACTTTTTTCTGTAATATACCAAAATAGAGAAGGTATGGTGTTAATTAGAAAACGGAGGATGTATATGAAAGTGTTAAAATGTAGCATCATGTTATTGACGGTATTGTTTTTATCTCAATTACATGTGTACGCAGAGGGAAATCAATGGACATGGCCTGTTGAAGGGCAGATAAGTGATTATTTTGGGACAAGGCATGGAAAACACTACGGTATAGATATAGCAGCACCGATTGGCACGCCTGTGGCAGCTATTCAAGAAGGTAAGGTAACAAAGTCTTATTATTCAAGTAGTTATGGAAACGTTGTATTTATTAAACATGGAGAATATGAGGCTGTGTATGCGCATTTAAATAAGAGATATGTAGTTCAAGGGGATTATATTTCAAAAGGAGAAATAATTGGAGAAGTAGGAAATACAGGAGAATCGAGAGGTGCACACTTACATTTAGAAGTTCATCAAGGAAGATGGACGATGGCGAAAAAGAATGCGATGAATCCATTGCTTGTTCTAAATGAACAGAGAAATGAGGTTGTGTCCTCATCCTTATATGTCGTCCAAAAAGGGGACACTTTAGTTAGTATTGCACGGAAATTTAGTATGTCAGTTAAGGAAGTTAAAGATAAAAATGGACTGCAGCAAGATCGGATTTATCCAAATCAACAATTATACGTAAAGTAAAAAAAGAGCTAGTTAAACTAGCTCTTTTTTTTACCAAAAAATAAAGACACATATAAATCCAGAAATAGCTAAGTAGCTATATAAGTAAAATACTTTCGTTCTTGTTTTTTCGTTCGTTCGAAATAGTACAATAGTCGGTTCAATTAAACCGATTGTCAAACAAAGTAAACCAAGAAGCATACAACCGATTGAAATGGAGTACAGGGCGATTTGTGGTGCTTGAAATGGAATCATCCATTTTAATAAAAATGCAATAAGTGCAGTGTAGCAAATGCTGCCGATGTATTTATTCAACGGTGCATTAGAACGGAACCCTGGAAGTTTTTTTAAGAAAGAACGGGAAACAACTTCAGTTTGTAAAGATGTGTGCTCTTCAATTATTTTTTGAGCTTCTTTTCCTTTTTGGAAAAGGGATAATATCCAGTTTCGCTCACCTTGAAAAATAAATTGAGAAGTTGTCAAATAATGATCCACCTTCACTTTATTCCAACTCTTCCATGGGTGACGCTCACACAGTTTTAATTTACTCTCTGTTTTTTTATCATACTGATAAATACTGATGCCATCTTCATCGAAAGCAGCATAGTATGTCTCGCTTGAGAATGTGCCTAAATCAATTGGACAGTAGAAAAGTAATTCTTTTTTTAAGTAAAAGTATTCTTTTCTTAAGTTTTTTTTCATTGCTTCTCGAATAGAGTGTCTCTTTTCTTTTTTCATGACATTTCCTCCATAATCCAGAAAATGTTCTTATCTTAACAATTCAACATCTTATCACTTTTCATTATATATGACTAGGGGATTCATAGGGGAAATGCCGAATACTAAAAAATCTGGGGTGTATTGTAAAATATAGTAATTGGTTTTAATTATATAAAATTAATAACTTATTTTTAATAAGTTACACTTTTTTTGTTCACAATACGATTATGTTGTTGTATAATAAAGTGGAAAATAGAATATCGGTCTATCTTCGGGGCAGGGTGAAAATCCCGACCGGCGGTGATGAACTATATGTGATTTTGTTCTAAGCCCGCGAGCCGTTAAGGCAGGATTTGGTGTGATTCCAAAGCCGACAGTATAGTCTGGATGGGAGAAGATGGAGGTTCAAGCGTTCAAAAAAGATATGGATTTGAACGTCTGTTTGATGTGCCTTAAATTCTCCCTTTGTGTAAAACACAAAGGGTTTTTTCGTTCTATGAAAAAGTAGGCATAGCAGAACCTTTCCACTTTCCATGAGATGATCGATGGAAAAGGAGAGAGAAAGATGAAACAAAAAAACAGTGTAGTGCAGATGGTGAGTGTAGCGATGCTAAGTAGTATTGCATATTTACTGATGATGTTGGATTTCCCGTTTCCAGGGCTTCCGCCATTTTTAAAAATTGATTTTAGTGATGTACCAGCTCTAATTGCGGCAATTATTTTCGGGCCAGTTGCAGGGATAATTGTAGAGGCGATAAAGAATATTTTACATTACGGGATTCAAGGGAGTTTAACGGGAGTGCCAGTTGGAGAAATTGCTAACTTTATTGCAGGATGTTTATTTATTGGACCGGCAGCTTTCTTATTTAGAAAGTATCGTACTGTTAAGAGTTTAACGACAGGATTAATGCTAGGGACAATTACAATGGCGCTCATTATGAGTGTATTAAATTACATCATTATATTCCCAGCTTACACTTGGTTTTTAAATTCACCAGCTATGTCTAGCGAGGCTATAAGAACAACGGTTGTAACGGCAATCTTACCATTTAATTTGATTAAAGGAATTGTTGTGACAATTGTATTTGTAGCGTTATTCTCACGCCTGAAAGTATGGGTGTTTGCAAAAATGAAAAATGCATAAAATATAAAATAAAACCATTAGTAGTATGGAACTACTAGTGGTTTTTTATTAAGTAGAATGAAAATAGAAAACAAAAAATATCCCTCATATGAATGAGGGATATTTTTTGAAGTTAATAAAAGACTATTCGAATTTTAAAGAGTCGCCATCAAATGATTCATCAGCAACTTTAATTGAGTCAGTTGGACAACCTTCGAATGCATCCATCATATCTTCAATTAATACATCTGGAATTTCAACGATACCTTGGTTATCGTCTAACGTTACAAATGCAATACCTTCATCATCATAATCATAAATGTCTGGTGCAGCAGCGCCGCAAGCACCACATGCGATACAAGTATCTTTATCAACGATTGTATATTTTGCCATCTTTTTTCCCTCCTGATAATATGTATGTGAAAAGCTCGCCATAAAAATTATAACCTTATTGTAAAACGGTTTTTAAAACTTTTCAACATAAAATTATAATGATAATCCTTATCAATTAGAGTGTCAACTAATTTTTGCATTATGTCATAAGATTTTCAAAATACGTAAATGTTATTTCGTTTGGTACAATATACTATATACAAGTGCATAGTGCCGATATGATAAGTTTAATGAGTAAGTGCAATCATACTAAAAAGTAATTAAGCTAGATTGAAAGGTGGAAGCGGTAATGCAACTACAATATACTTTATTGTATTGTTTAAAACAATTGAATGGTGAAAGGACCGTTTCTTCTATTTATTATTTATTAAAAGGAAAACGATCTTCGCAAACGTTACAAGATGGAAATATGTTCCGAATTTCATTTTTGTTTGGAATATATAAATCGTTAAATAGAACAGACTATGATCGTGAAGTTGCAAAGTTGTTGCAAGCAGATTTGATTCGAGAAATACATGAAAATACATATTTGTTAACATCTAAAGGTAAAATGCAGTTACATACATGGGAGGAAGTGTATGCTTTTCCTGCGCATTTACATGGTTTACACTATGGTGAATTAGGTGAAACATTTTGGAAACGATTATCATTAATTATTCAAACTATATCTAATTTACAACAGAATAATACGAAGTTTATTCCCATTCAACAAGATACAGAAATAATGATGTGGGTAAAACGTTTTTTAACAGGTATACCATATAGGCGAAGTGAATTGGCTAAAAGATTATGGAAAGAAATACATAATCTTTTAGGAAAAGGTGATGTGGTAGAAGCGACGATTGTAACATATAGATTAACAGGATATGAACGTATCGGTTGTACATTGCAGCAATTAGCGGAAATTACGAAACAAGATATATTCCGGGTGTATTTTTTATTTTGGGGTACAATTCACTTCTTTATACAAGAAGTTCACGATAAAGAAAATGAATTTCCGCTATTAGCTGAGATTATCTCTTATCCAAATGAGAGAGCTGATTTATTTAGTTTATCAACGAAAAAAACATATAATTTTTGGAGACAAGGACGCTCTTTAGATGAAATAGCGACAATTAGAAATTTAAAGGTTGCAACGATAGAAGATCATTTTGTTGAAATTGCTTTGCGGGAAAAAGAGTTTTCAATCGAGATGTTTATGGAAAAAGACAAAATAGATAAAGTAACAAAAGTAATTGAGGCATTACAAACACGTAAGTTGCGTGAGTTGAAACAAGCGGTTGGAGAGGGTATTTCTTATTTTGAAGTTCGTCTTGTATTGGCGCGGATGGAGGGTATAAATGAAGCTTGAGGAATATTTATATAGATGGTTTGGATATTCTGAATTTCGTACAGGGCAAAAAGGGGTCATTACAGATTTATTAGAAGGAAAAGATGTTATAGCAATGCTCCCGACTGGAAGAGGGAAGTCTATGTGCTATCAACTTCCAGGGCTAATGCAAGAAGGAACCGTGCTTGTTGTATCACCATTATTATCTTTGATGGAAGATCAAGTTACACAATTAAAGTATGTTGTGAAAAACCGAGTAATAGCATTTAATAGTTTTCGGACATTACATGAAAAAAGAGAAGCGATGAAAAAATTAGCTTCATATAAATTTATTTTTGTTTCACCAGAGATGTTGCAGTCGGAAGTGTTAATAAGAGAATTGAAGAAAGTTCATATTTCATTATTTGTTGTGGATGAGGCTCATTGTATTTCACAATGGGGTTATGATTTTAGGCCAGACTATAAAAAACTAAATGTAGTCATTGAAAATATCGGGTCTCCTACGGTGCTAGCATTAACGGCAACAGCGACAAAAGATGTACTCCGAGATATAGCAGAGAGTTTAGATTTGAAGAAAGTGACGCAGCATGTATACTCTATTGATCGTCCAAATATTGCGATGGAAGTACAATTTGTGGAGACGATAGAAGAGAAGAAAGAAGCGCTTTTGAACCAGGTGATGTATTTACAAGGGCCAGGGATTGTATATTGTTCAAGCAGAGCGTGGACAGAACGTTTAACGGAGTATTTAAGAGGAAGAGGCGTGACTGGTGTCGCTTTTTATCATGGTGGTATGGAACATGAAGAGCGTATGTTAATTCAACAGCAGTTTATGAATGACCAGTTGCAGCTTGTAATATGTACAAGTGCTTTTGGTATGGGAGTAAATAAGTCGAATACGAGCTATATTATTCATTTTCATTATCCGACTAATATAGCTTCCTATTTACAAGAAATCGGAAGAGCTGGAAGAGATGGTGAACCGAGTATAGCTATCTTACTATGTAGTCCGTTAGATCACGATTTACCAATTTCGATAATTGAAGATGAATTGCCAAGTCAGTCGCAAATACAATTTTTATTCTCTTTACTACAAGAAAGAATGTTTCAAACGAAAGAATTACCAATAGAAGAGGTAGAAGAAATTTGTTATAATGCAGCAAGATTTAATGAACAATATTGGCGTTTCATCCGCTATCACCTTGAACAGCTTGGAATCATACAACAGCGAAAATTAAAATTAGAGAGCTTGTCAGATGAAATTATGAACAGATTAATAGCTGAAGTAGAAATAAGGCTACGTAATAAATATAGTGAGCTAGAAAACATGAAGTCGTGGATACAAGTGAAAGAATGTAGGCGTGAATATTTGTTACAACAGTTCGGTTATAGAAAAGAGAACGAGTTGAAAAATTGCTGTGACTATTGTGGTATTACAAAAACAGATTATAAAAAAAGACAAGCGGAACAATCGGATTTCGACTATAATTGGGAAACAGAGTTACAAAAGCTTTTCGGTCTAGAAAAGATGGGGGAATGATGAACATTCAAAGGCATAATATTGAAGATATGAGTCCGAAAGAAATAAGGCTGAATCTGTATATCACACAGTTCATTATTATCGGTATCGGTTGTTTACTAGCATATGTATTATTCCGAGATATAAAATCGGTGTATAGTCTGTGGAAGTGGGAACCGGTGTCTATACTTATAATAGGTGGCTTGTTGGCGATTGGTATTGTGTTATTAGATTATGTTGCAATGCGAGTATTTCCAGAGTCTTGGTTTGATGATGGTGGTATTAACGATAAGATGTTTCAAGGAATGTCAGTTATGCACCTACTCGTTATTACGTTCATTATCGGCTTTGCAGAAGAATTTTTATTTAGAGGTGTAGTGCAGACGCACTTTGGAATTGTAATAGCGAGTTTAGTATTTGCAGTGTTACATATTCGGTATATAACAAAGCCATTTTTGTTTTGTTTCGTCTGTTTCATTAGTTTTGTCTTTGGTTATGTGTTTGAATGGACAGGAAATTTGTTTATAACAATCTTTGCACACTTTCTTGTTGATTTTATAATGGGACTCCAATTAAGAAAATAAATGTAAGGTGGTGGTGAACAACATGAGAAAACGAATTCCTGATTTCGAAGAGGAATTAGAAGTTGAGCGAGTGGAAGAAAAAGAAAGTTTACCGCCGCGTAGTGAAATTCATAGAAATAAAGAGAAAAAAGAAAAGTTTAAAATGAATCATATTTTCGTCCGAGTTTTAACATTTCTATTCATATTACTACCAATTAGTATCTTATGGTATACAGATAAATATATTCAGGTGAAAAGTGATGGTAATAACGCTGGGAAAAGTGCGTTTGAGGTCATTTTCTTTGATTCAGCTAAATCTGAGTCTGAGGCAACATCTGAGAAAGTAGTAACGCATACGGTAAAAGAAGGAGAAACTTTAGAAAGTATAGCGAAGCAATATTTTTCAGATGAAACTGGGATTGAAGTGATTAAAAAGTATAATGATTTACAAGAAGATGAAGTGAATGTAGGTCAAGAAATAAAAATTCCGATAAAAGATAAGTCCGCAAAGCAGGATAGCTAGTAACATACCTACTATAAAAGCTGAGGATTATCTTTATGCGGAAGGGAGTGAAAATATATGATATGGATTATCTTATTAAGTGCTCTCATATGTATTGGTATTATATTTCTTCTTGTAATGTATACAGAAGCGATGCGTAATACTGTGTTAGAACATACTTTACTTTTTAAAGAATTTCCGAAAAGTTTTCAAAAAGTAAAGGTGTTTTTTATTTCTGATATTCATAGAAGGGTCATTTCAAGTTCGTTAATTGAACAAGTAAAAGGAAAAGTAGACCTTGTAATTATTGGCGGTGATTTAGCGGAAAGAGGCGTCCCTTTATCGAAAATTTCTGCAAATATACAAAAGTTAAGAGCGATAGCTCCTGTATATTTTGTGTGGGGAAATAATGATTATGAGATTGAATATCATGAATTAGATGCTTTGTTATTAGAAAATAATGTGAAAGTTTTAGACAATACAAGAGTTGTATTTGAGTCTGAACTAGGAGAAAAAATTTGTTTGCTCGGTGTAGATGATGTTGGTTTGAAGCGTGATCGTTTAGATTTAGCTTTGGCTGATTGCAAAGAAGATGGTTTTCGCATATTAATTAGCCATAACCCTGATATAATAAATAAAATGTCTGGAAAAGAACAAATTTCACTTGTGTTAAGTGGACATACACATGGAGGACAGATTCGATTATTCCCATCTAAAAAATATTTAAAAGGTGGCGTATATAAGCATTCAAATATGACTCTTTTTGTTAGTAATGGGTATGGAACAACGTTGATTCCACTTCGCTTCCGAGCACCTGCTCAAACACATATTATTACGTTATGCGGAGGGAAATGATGCCAACTCTAAACGGGAAATATAACATAAAAGCTGTTTCCAATATAATTGGAATTCAGCCGAGTACGCTTCGTGCATGGGAAAGACGATATCAAATTATTGCCCCAATGCGGAATCATGCGGGGCATCGATTATATACAGAAGAGCATATTCAAATTTTGAAATGGTTAATGGACAAAGTTTCTTCCGGCATGATGATTGGACAAGCAGTTCAATTATTAGAAGGGAATCGTTCGCAGAGTAATGTTCAAAAAGAAATACATTACGATAGAGAAGTTGTTTTAGTGGACGATTTACTGCAAGCTTTGTTAAAATTTGATGAAATTACAACTTCTGCATTGTTAAACGAGGCTTTCAGTATTTATGCAACAGAAAAAGTCATAGCAAGTATTGTTCTTCAAGTGTCAAATAAATTGTTAACGTTAAAAAATAATAATGAAGTTACAATGGTGCAATTCCAATATGTCGTATCATTTTTACAAACTCGTCTAGGAATGGTGTATCATAATGCATCATCATTTTCTTCTATACACAAAGTTGTTGTGTTAGAAAATAATATGTTGAAAGGGTTTGTTTTCTCAACGTATTTACGCTTAAAAGGATATGAGGTGATATATATTAGGTCAAGCTTAGCGGAAGATGGTATTTTGTTAGCTGTTGAGAAAATACAACCTACATATGTAGTAGTCTCTTTTGATGAGGAACGAGAACTTAAGAACGCGATGAAAGACATGAATTTGTTGCAAGAAAAAAGTGAGAAACTTTCTGTTGGGTTTATAGGAGAAATAGGTGCTCGAGATCAGTTGAACATTCAAACATGCCTAATTGGTGATACGAAAGAAGAATGGGATGATTGGTTAAAAATGTTAGAATAGTTGTTCGAAAAGAACCATCTATTTTCTATTTCATATAATAAAAATTATATTCATTGGTTACGTAGGGAGGGTATGAGATGAGGCTGGAACGATTAAATTACAATAAGATAAAAATTTTCTTAACATTTGATGATTTATCTGAACGAGGATTAACGAAAGAAGATTTGTGGAGAAATGCACCGAAAGTACAGCAATTATTTCGTGATATGATGCAAGAAGCAAATAAGGAACTAGGGTTTGAAGCGGATGGCCCGATTGCAGTTGAAGTATTTTCTCTACAAGCGCAAGGAATGGTCGTAATTGTAACGAAAGAACATCAAGATGTGGATACAGATGATGAGTTCCGTGACGAGTTTATTGAAATGCAAGTGACTCTAGATGAAAGCGAGCATATACTTTATGAGTTTGCTACACTAGATGACGTAATTAACCTGTCGAATCGTTTATATAACCTTGATGTAACTGGCGGAAAACTATATACGTGGGATGGGCGTTTCTATCTTTGGGTGGAAGAAGAGGAGCAAGTTCAATTACTGAAGGCAGATTTTATAGCTATTTTAGCGGAATATGGTAATCCGTCTACAGCAACTATTTATCGTCTAATGGAGTATGGTAAAGAATTAATGGCTTCTCAAGCGATTGAACAAATACACAATTACTTTGTGAAAAAACAAAACCTTAGCTAATATAACAAAGCTAAGGTTTTGTTTTTTATTTGGAGAAACCTAAAATGTTGGTCTGAAAATGTCAAAACGATTAATGGTATAGCGGGAATCATAAATATTTGGGCGCTCTTTACTATACTTAAAAATATCTTCTTAAGTTGTTATATATAAGTAAAATAAAAAATATTTAAATATTTAAGTATTTTACTTTTCTAAAAGCAATAAAAGGACTATAATGATAGTGAAAACGCTTGCAACAGGAAATAGTTTGTATATATTTGTTAGCGTTTTCTATTGCATTCCAAATTTAACGGTGTATACTAGGCAATGAAGGTTTACTAAACAAGTGAAATTACAGGGGGTTTACTTACTATGGTAGCCGAAAAGGGAACTCAAACAAAAACACAACAACAAAGGGAACAACATTTTGAACTATTGAATTCGACACAAATTGTTATTAGTGAAGCATTAGAAAAATTGGGTTATCCAAACGAAGTATATGAATTATTAAAAGAACCAATTCGTATGATGACAGTGAAAATACCAGTTCGTATGGATGACGGGACTGTTAAAATATTTACAGGATATCGTGCACAACATAATGATGCTGTTGGTCCAACGAAAGGTGGAATTCGCTTCCATCCGAATGTAACAGAAAATGAAGTGAAAGCACTTTCAATCTGGATGAGCTTAAAATGTGGTATTGTTGATTTACCATACGGTGGAGGTAAAGGTGGAATTATCTGTGACCCACGTGAAATGTCATTCCGTGAGTTAGAAAGATTAAGCCGTGGTTATGTACGAGCAATTAGCCAAATCGTAGGACCGACGAAAGATATTCCAGCTCCAGATGTATTCACAAACTCTCAAATCATGGCATGGATGATGGATGAATATAGCCGTATTGATGAATTTAATTCACCAGGATTTATTACAGGTAAGCCACTTGTATTAGGTGGATCACATGGACGTGAAACAGCAACGGCGAAAGGTGTAACAATTTGTATTCGCGAAGCTGCAAAAAAACGCGACATTGATATTAAAGGTGCACGCGTTGTTGTTCAAGGATTCGGTAATGCTGGTAGCTTCTTAGCTAAATTTATGCATGATGCAGGCGCGAAAGTTATTGCAATCTCGGATGCTTACGGTGCATTGCATGATCCAAACGGATTAGATATTGATTATTTATTAGACCGTCGTGATAGCTTCGGTACAGTAACAAAACTATTTAATAATACAATTTCAAACAAAGAATTGTTAGAACTTGATTGCGACATTTTAGTTCCAGCTGCAATTGAGAACCAAATTACAGAAGAAAATGCTAATAATATTAAAGCAAAAATCGTTGTTGAAGCTGCAAATGGTCCAACAACATTAGAAGCAACTAAAATTTTAACAGATCGCGGAATTTTACTTGTTCCAGACGTATTAGCAAGTGCTGGCGGTGTAACAGTATCTTACTTTGAGTGGGTACAAAATAACCAAGGTTACTACTGGACTGAAGAAGAAGTAGAACAACGTTTAGAAAAAGTAATGGTAAGATCATTTGATTCTATTTATGAAACAGCACAAGTTCGTAAAGTGAACATGCGCTTAGCTGCGTATATGGTCGGTGTTCGTAAAATGGCTGAAGCAAGTCGCTTCAGAGGTTGGGTATAATATTATATCGTGAGAAAACGTGATTCCTTTCGAGGGAATCACGTTTTTTTGTTGAAGTATTAGTGTGAGGTGTTGTATATGGAAAATGAAATGATGGAACGAGTAGAACAATTAGAAGAAAAGGTTAAGAGGTTAGAGGGAGAACTCTCAAGAACGATGAAAGCCCGAAAAACAAGTAATGTTCGGAGAAGGACTACTGTTTTTAATATTTGGTGCAGTTGTAGTAGGGCCGATTATCGCTTTTGTAATCTCAATTCTTACTTGGATTGTTGAAAAATAAAATAAAAACAAAAAAGAACGCTTGTTCTACACGAACAAACGTGCTATACTTTCCTTAGATAAACAAAACGGAAATGATTTTAAGGAGAGATAAATGATGAAAATGACAGTAGACCAAAGATTTATGATGCCAGCAGATGTTGTAGAACGAGTGGAAGTATTAAGAAACAAACAAAGTAAGCGCGGCACATTATTACAATCTGTAAATAAATTTTTCGGTTTAGATACGAAAGAAGATTGTGTTTGGTTTTACGGTTTTTATGGAGTTGCTGTAAGTATTTTATTATTTATGGTGTTCACATCAAATATTTTCGATTTTCTCTTCGCGTAAGAAATATGCGATAAGGACATTGCTACCGAATACATATATAAAGAAGTAAGGTAATCTTCTGAAGCGGGAGTTGGTAGTAATGGCGATGTTTCCTATAGAGCGTAACTATATTGGGTATGGAAGTTCACGACCGGGAATTCCTCTTTCTAAAGTAAGGTTTATTGTAAGTCATGATACGGGGAACCCTGGTAGCAATGCGATAGGGAATCGGGATTATTTTAATGAAATACAACCGAAAGCTTCGGCACATACATTTATAGATGATAAAACAATATTGGAAATTGTTCCTATAAATGAAGTTGCCTATCACGTTCGATATGGTGTGCCGACAGATAATGACTTATATGGTTATGATGCTAATAAGGCTGCCATTGGAGTGGAACTTTGTTATGGCGGTGATGTTAACTTTTGGGAAGCATATACCCGTTTTACGTGGTATCATGCGTATTTATGTCAAAACTTCGGCTTGAATCCGAAGAAAGATATCGTATCACATAAAACACTTGACCCAGCTAGAAAGATTGATCCTGAAAATGTATTAGGGAAACAAGGTATTAAATTTCAGCAGTTTTTAGCAGATGTCTATCGGATGTACGTTTCGTTTAGATGACAAATATATGAAAAATGAATACAATAAAGATAGGTGCCTACTGCTGTAAGTAGGTTTTTTCTTGTTTTTATAAATAGCGTATTGGTAGAAGACTAGGAGTGAGCTGAGTATGCAGAAAGAAACAGCTATCATAATTGGAGGCGGTCCGTGCGGATTAGCAGCAGCAATTTCGTTGCAAAAGGTAGGGATAAATCCGTTAGTAATTGAAAAAGGAAACATTGTAAATGCGATTTATAATTATCCAACTCATCAAACATTTTTCTCTTCTAGTGAAAAATTAGAAATTGGTGATGTAGCTTTTATTACAGAAAATCGTAAGCCAGTTCGAAATCAAGCGCTTGCGTATTATCGTGAAGTAGTAAAGCGTAAATCTGTACGTGTAAATGCTTTTGAGCGAGTGGAGAAAGTACAAAAAGATGGAGAAGTTTTTCATATTGAGACAACAAAGCGTGACGGAAGTACAGAAATATATATAGCGAAATATGTTGTTGTAGCAACTGGATATTATGACAATCCAAATTATATGCATGTTCCCGGCGAGGAACTGAAGAAAGTAGCTCACTATTTTAAAGAGGGACATCCTTATTTTGATCGAGATGTAGTAGTTATAGGTGGGAAAAACTCGAGTATAGATGCCGCGTTAGAACTTGTTAAAACCGGTGCGCGTGTAACGGTTTTATATCGCGGAAGTGAGTATTCACCAAGCATTAAGCCGTGGATTTTGCCGGAGTTTGAGGCGTTAGTACGAAGCGGCACAATTCAAATGCATTTTAGGGCTCACGTGAAAGAAATTACTGAACATACATTAACGTTTACAGTCGATGATGAGGCATATACAATCCAAAATGATTTTGTATTTGCGATGACTGGTTACCATCCTGATCATAGTTTCTTAACGAAGATGGGTGTTCGGATTGATGAAGAAACAGGACGTCCGATTTATGCAGATGATACAATGGAAACGAACGCTGAAAATATTTTCATTGCAGGTGTAATTGCTGCTGGGAATAATGCGAATGAAATATTTATTGAGAACGGTCGATTTCATGGGGATGCGATTGCGCAAACCATTGCGTCAAGGGAAATATAAAAAGAAGCTGTCGAAATAAACTTCGACAGCTTCTTTTTAATTGTGCATAAACATATTTTGGATTGTTTCATGAGAATTTGTATTCTCTAATGCAACTAATAATTTAATACGTGCTTTTTGAGCATTTAAACCGTATGTGAATACAATACCCATATCTTTTAATTGTTTGCCGCCACCTTCATATGAATATACATCTTGCACGATGCCATTGAAACAGCGAGAAACTAATACGATAGGGATTCCTTTGTCGATTAATCGTTCTAGACTAGGAAGTGTTCTTGGAGGTAAATTACCTTGTCCAAGTGCTTCAATAACAATCCCGTCTACTGGAAGGTTTTCAATTGCTGCTAACAATGTATCGTCCATACCAGCGTATGCTTTTAGAACAACTACGTTTTTAGAAACCTTATTTACTGAATATGTTTCATGGTGTACTAAAGCGTGATGGAATACAACGCCGCGCTTTGTTACCATACCAATTGGTCCATACTGTGGACTCTGGAATGTTGCCACGTTACTTGTATGTGTTTTCGTTACATTTGTAGCGCAATGGATTTCGTCGTTTAATACGACTAAAACACCTTTTTCAGCAGCTTCACTACAGCTAGCTACTTTTACAGCCGATAAGAAGTTATATAGGCCATCAGCACCTAATTCATTACTAGAACGCATTGCACCTGTTACAACGATTGGAATAGTTGCTTGCACTGTTAAATCTAAGAAATAGGCTGTTTCTTCTAATGTATCCGTACCATGCGTAATGACTACGCCATGAATGTTGTCTTGTTTTACTTTTTCATCAATGATGACTTGTAATTGTAACATTTCGCTCGGTGTCATATGAGGAGATGGTAGATGGAACACGTCTTCAACGATTAAATCAACATCGCCTTCTAAATCAGGAATAAATTTTAAAAGAGGATTTTTTTCACCTGGCTGTACGACCCCAGTTTCTTTATCTTCCTCCATTGCAATTGTTCCACCTGTGTGTAAAACTAGGATTCTTTTCAATGCTTATACCCCTTTCAAGTTGAAAAATACATTTAGAACATAACATGTTTTGAGTAAATTCGACAATGGAAATGTATAAAAGTATGCATCGAAAATGACAATAAAGTTAGCTGCTATATATACGATGTATAAAATCACGAAACGAAATGTGTAAATGTAGGATAGGAGGGAGCAATTACATTGAAAAAGATGGAGAAAATTTTTATTCGTATATTAGTAATACAATTCATTTGTCTTTCTGTTGTGCAATTGTTATTTATACATAAGTCATCAGTGAAATATTTATCTAAAATTGTTTATTATGAAGGTGTCATGGTAAAAAACAAAGCAGAAATCTTACAGGTGAATAGGTAGTTTTCATTTTCTTCTATGAAGGATTATGCTACAATAATTGAGGATTTAATGACGTGAAGCAAATGAGAAGAAGCAGGAGAATACCTGCTTTTCGTTTTGTTTTATAAGTGAAAAAATGAGGTGTTACAATGGATAAACGAATTTCAATTGCTATAGATGGTCCAGCAGCTGCTGGAAAAAGTACGGTTGCAAAAGTTGTGGCAAAGAAACTTTCTTACGTTTATATTGATACAGGCGCAATGTACCGCACGATTACATATGCAGCCCTTGAACAAAAAGTGGACATTGAAAATGAAGAGAAGTTAATGGAAGTTGTAAAGAATGTAAATATTGAGTTTCAGCAAGGAGAAAATACACAACTTGTATTTTTAAATGGACAAGATGTTTCTGAAGTAATTCGTACACCTGAGGTGACGAATCGAGTATCTATTGTGGCGAAACATCGCCTTGTTCGTGAAGAAATGGTACGTCGTCAACAAGAGTTAGCGGAAAAAGGCGGCGTTGTAATGGATGGCCGTGATATTGGTACACATGTGTTACCAGATGCTGAAGTGAAGATCTTTATGCTTGCTTCTGTTGAAGAAAGAGCAGAAAGAAGACATTTAGAAAATATAAATAAAGGTTTCGATTCTAATTTAGAGCAGTTAAAAAAAGAAATTGCTCAGCGTGATAAATTAGATTCAGAACGCGAGGTTTCTCCTCTAAAGAAAGCTGATGATGCATTGGAATTAGATACAACTTCTTTATCAATTGAAGAAGTTGTCCAAAAAATTATGAGTATTGTTTCAGGAGTGTTTGCGAAATAAAGAAAGGGGATAACCTCTTTCTTTTTTTGTTTATATAGAAATGTAAAGGATGCGTGAATTGTGAGTCTCTTTCCTTGACAAATGATCGGATTTGTAAGAAGTTAGTAAAAGAAGGATAAAACTTTCAGAATATATTCGCTATTATATTTCAAAACATACTTTCTTCAAGATGATTTTGCTGTATACTATTTATATAGGTTTAATATATTTTCTAGTGAAATGTATGAAAACTGAGTATGTGATGATAAATTCTTAAACATGCAAATGAAAACATATGTTTTCATTTCGTATATACATAAAAAATGCTTTGTCAATTCTGTAGGGAGGTATTTCCATGGTAGAGAAAATGAATGAAGAAGTTATGGATTCAAAAGAATTACAAGTTGGTGACGTTGTTACAGGTTCTGTAACGAAAGTTGAAGAGAAACAAGTGCTTGTAAATGTTGGATACAAAACAGATGGCATAATTCCAATTAGTGAATTAGCTAACGTTCATATTGAAAAAGCAAGCGATGTTGTAGAATTAGATCAAATACTAGAATTGAAAATTATTAAATTAGAAGAAGATGATCTTGTCTTATCTAAACGTGCTGTTGATGCAGAAAAAGCATGGGTAGAATTACAAGAGAAATTTACTTCTGGTCATGTGTTTGATGTTACTGTAAAAGATATCGTGAATGGTGGATTAGTTGTGGACCTTGGTGTTCGTGGTTTTATCCCAGCTTCACTTGTAGAAGTACATTATGTAGAAGATTTTACTGACTATAAAGGCAAAACATTAGCCGTGAAAATTGTTGAATTAGACCGCGAAAAAAATCGTGTAATCCTTTCGCATAAAGCAGTAGTAGAATTAGAACTAGATTCTAAGAAAAAAGAAGCGATTTCTTCATTAAAAGAAGGAGACGTTGTTGAAGGAACAGTGCAACGATTAACGGATTTTGGTGCTTTCGTTAACGTTGGTGGTGTGGACGGTTTAGTTCATATTTCACAAATTTCACACGAACGTGTAGAGCAACCTTCTGAAGTATTAGAGCAAGGTCAAAAGGTAAAGGTAAAGGTATTATCTGTTGATGCTGATACACAACGTATTTCTTTATCAATTAAAGCAGCTCAGCCAGGACCTTGGGAGAATGTTGCTGGCGAAATAAAAGCTGGAGATATTCGTGAGGGAGTAGTAAAACGTCTTGTTACATTCGGTGCATTCGTTGAAATTTTACCTGGCGTTGAAGGTCTTGTGCATGTATCTCAAATTGCAAATCGTCACGTGAAAAATCCGAATGAAGTATTGGAAATGGGACAAGAAGTAAAAGTGAAAGTGCTTGAAGTCCATGTTGCAGAGAAACGTATTTCTTTAAGTATAAAAGAAACGCTTGAGGAAAATAATGTAATTGAGGATTACAGTCAGTATGAACCAAATGCTGATTCTGCTACTTTCCAATTAAGTGATATTATTGGTGAACAACTGAAAAAATTAAAGAAATAAAGAGGGGTACAAGTGGTAAGGGCAAAACGTAAATTAGATCATATTGAATACGCTCTTTCTACTGGTCAGTCTCGTACGCATGGATTTCATGATATTGATTTTGTGCATCAAGGATTGCCAAATTCAAGTTATGACACAATAACATGTGAAACAAAAATCGGCGAACTTTCACTAAGTTCGCCGATTTTTATCAATGCGATGACTGGTGGTGGGGGAGAGAAAACGTTACATATTAATGAGCAATTAGCATATGTAGCGAAACATCATAATCTTGCTATGGCTGTAGGGTCGCAAATGGCGGCGTTAAAAGATGAAAGTGAGGCTGCTTCTTATACGATTATCAGAAAGGTAAACCCAAATGGTGTTTTCTTTGCTAATTTAGGTAGTGAGGCAACTATCGAACAAGCAGAGCGTGCCGTTGATATGATTGAAGCGAATGCATTGCAAATTCATTTAAATGTCATACAAGAGTTAACGATGCCAGAAGGAGACCGTGACTTTACTGGTGTACTTCAGCGTATTGAGAAAATTGTATTAAATAGTAAAGTTCCTGTCATTGTGAAAGAAGTTGGATTTGGGATGAGTAAGGAAACCGTACAACAGTTAGCGAGCATAGGTGTAACGGCAATTGATATTGGTGGACAAGGTGGTACAAATTTTGCTGCTGTTGAAAATGAAAGAAGACAGCGAATGCTTTCTTATTTTAATGACTGGGGCATACGAACAGCAACCTCGATTATTGAAGCAACCTCTACAAATAATAACCTCTCTTTTATTGCATCTGGGGGTATACAAACAGCGCTTGACGTAGCGAAAGCAATCGCATTAGGGGCGAATACAACTGCGTTTGCTGGATACTTTTTACGTATTTTAATGCAAGATGGTATCGAGAAGTTAGTGGATGAAATTGATCTTTTACATACAGATTTGAAATTTATTATGACAGCTCTTGGTGCAAAGACGATAGAAGAGTTACAGGCTGTACCTCTTGTTGTAAAGGGCGAAACGTATCATTGGTTAACGCAGCGTGGTATTGATACGACGCATTATAGTAGAAGATAAAAAAATCAACCGTTTGGTTGATTTTTTTGTTTTTGTTCGTTTTAGTAATATAAGGTGAGGAATGGAATTAATATTCTATCAAAATAAAATTATTCCTATATAAACACTATCTTGTGCAAGTTGCGACTGAAAAAGAGGCTGGAAAATGTAGATAGTTTGCTACTGAATTATTGGGGAGAGTTTAATTTCGCAAAGGAAAAATAGGTAGAGATAAAACTAAACCATAGAAAAATTCGGATGTTAAATGTTATTTTGATATAAGTAAAAATCATTAAAATAATTATGTAAAAGACGGTTTCGTACAATATCGAAACCGTCTTTTTGTGTTCATTAGTGCTGATTTTGTTTTCGGGCTTGCTCTGGTGTATCCAGTCCAGTTGCACCCGGATATTGTAGTGATTGGTCACGATCAGATTCAACGCGTCGTGATTCTCTTAGTTTTCGTTCTTGACGATCTTTACCCATAATGAATAGCACCTCCTTATTAAAAGTGTTGCTGTTATATGAAAAAACTATGCGCGAAGAAAGTGGATTAACTTTCATAAAAAGTTCCCATAATGGAAAACATAGGAGGTGAAATGATGGAAGGGAGTACTTTTTATTTTTTAGCTTGGATAGGGTGGATTATTGTAACTTTTTTTATGAAAAAGGACTCTATGCGGTGGAAGATAAGCGCTTGTATATTGATTTTTATTATTTGCTCTCCGTTACATGTAACGATTGCTTCATTCAAGGTATCAGTAAATGCACTTTTGCTTTGTATTGTTGCTTTTATAGGAATCGCACTATATTCTATTTGGAAAAAATTATATAGCTTACTTTCGGCACTTATTATTGCAATGTTATATACAAGTTTTCATTTGTTAGAAGTATATGATCCGATTTGGATTGTGGTGGACAGGTTGTTTTTGGTAAGTGGTGCTCTTGTGTATGCATCGGTTTTATTGCATGAGGATCGCATATTACGATTATGTTCTCTTTATATAGGAATGTTACAGGGGGAATTGTTAGTGACACTTATTTTTCGAAAACTACATTTCCCTTATGATTACGGAAGTTTAGCGTTTTTTGATATCGTCGCCGTTGCTACATTTTTCATGGCAATTTTGTTTTGGATTGCAAAAGCATCAGTATACATGGAACAGTTCAAGAGGAAATCACGTAAAAGAAAGGCGAGGGTAATACATGACTGAATATACACCGGCCATTTTATGCGGAGTAATAGCGGGGACAGTAACGAGAGTGCTAATGCTCCGGACAGATACGCGTCAATATCCGACGAGGCTCCACGGGAAAATTATTCACGTTGCGATGGGGTTAATTGCAGCGGCTTTAGGAGCGATTGCAATTCCGTCAATTTTGAAAAAAGATTTTTCTGCTATTACATTTCTTACATTAGCAGCAACACAGTTTCGTGATGTGCGTAATATGGAAAGAAATACCCTTCAACAATTAGATGGATATGAGCTCGTACCGCGTGGAAATACATATATTGAAGGGATTGCATTAGTTTTTGAAAGTCGAAACTATTTGGCGATGTTAACGTCGTTTGCAACGACGTTTGCGTATATAGGATTCCATTCATGGATTGCTGGAGTAATTATGGCTATAATCGCATTTATTATCGCGAAAAAATTAATGTCTGGCAGAAGGTTACATGATCTTGTTGATATCGAGCATGTTCCACTTCGTTTTGAAGGAGCGGGGCTGTATATTGATAATATTTACATTATGAATATTGGATTACCAGCAAGGCAAGAGGAAATTATGAAATATGGAATGGGCTTTATTTTAAGGCCGAAAACAATTGATGCGATGGTGACAATCTCAAACTTAGGACAACGACAAGCTATTTTACATGATGTTTCTGTTGCTTTAGGGATTTATAGAGATTCTGGTACGCCAGCGCTTGTGCCGCTAGCAAAGCGTGATTTAGAAGATGGTAGGGTTGGGATTTTTGTCTTGCCACAAGATCAAGATGCAGAGAAAGCGATAGGTGTCATAGGGAATGTGCCGACGTTAGAAAGTGCTGTTCATATGTCATCGGAAGCCCCGAAAGGAAGGGGAGATAAAAGATGATGTTAGAAAGTGTAATTCTCGCGGTTATTACAACAACGCCGGAGAAATTTGCTGGTGGTGCCCCTTTGTTTACTTGTGAATCGACAGATGAGTTAGAATTTGTTGCAAATAATTTAGAGGCAATTTTAGATGGTATTGCACATCGCTTACAAGAGAATGTATATATTATTGTGAAACATTAGTAACGTGTGGTATAATGTGAGGTGTTTTGATACGCTGAGAAATATTCTGGAATGCAAATCCCTTCTTGCACAAAGAAGGGTTTTTTACATAATAAACAGAAGCAAGTTGAAAGGATGAAAGTATATGCCGAAACCAGTAATAGCAATAGTAGGCCGTCCGAACGTAGGAAAATCTACTATTTTCAATAGAATTGTTGGAGAAAGAGTTTCAATCGTAGAAGATATACCAGGTATAACGCGAGACCGTATTTATAGTGCGGGAGAATGGTTAAATCATGAATTTAACATTATTGATACAGGTGGAATTGATATTGGAGACGAGCCGTTCTTGACACAAATTCGTCAACAAGCGGAAGTAGCGATTGATGAAGCAGATGTTATCATTTTTATGACGAATGGTCGCGATGGTGTAACTGCAGCAGATGAAGAAGTTGCTAAAATTTTATATCGTTCTAAAAAACCAATTGTACTTGCGGTAAATAAGGTTGATAATCCAGAAATGCGTAGTGATATTTATGATTTTTATGCATTAGGATTTGGCGAGCCATTCCCGATTTCAGGTACACACGGTTTAGGACTTGGTGATTTGTTAGATGAAGCTGCAAATCATTTTCCAAAGATTGAAGAAGAAGCGTATGATGATGAAACAATCCGTTTCTCTTTAATTGGACGTCCAAATGTAGGGAAATCATCACTTGTAAATGCACTTCTTGGTCAAGAACGTGTAATTGTAAGTAATATAGCGGGAACGACACGTGATGCTGTTGATACACCATATAGTAAAGATGGTCAAGATTATGTAATCATCGATACAGCTGGTATGCGTAAAAAAGGGAAAGTATACGAAAGCACAGAAAAGTATAGTGTACTTCGTGCGCTTAGAGCGATTGAACGTTCTGACGTTGTTTTAGTCGTTTTAGACGGAGAAGAAGGAATTATTGAACAGGATAAAAAAATTGCTGGATATGCTCATGATTCAGGACGTGCTGTTATTATCGTCGTAAACAAATGGGATGCAGTGAAAAAAGATGAAAAAACAATGAAAGCATTTGAAGAAAACATCCGTGCTCATTTCCAATTTTTAGAGTACGCACCGATTGTATTCTTATCTGCGAAAACGAAAAAACGTACACAAACATTATTACCAGTTATTAATGAAGTAAATGAAAGCCATAGTATCCGTATTCAAACGAACGTATTAAATGATGTAATTATGGATGCGGTAGCGATGAATCCAACACCAACTCATAATGGTAGCCGTCTGAAAATCTTCTATGCGACACAGGTTGCGGTAAAACCACCAACATTTGTTATATTTGTAAACGATACAGAATTAATGCACTTTTCATATGAGCGCTTCTTAAAGAATCGTTTACGTGAAGCGTTTGGTTTTGTAGGAACGCCGATTCACATTATCGCTAGAGCAAGAGACTAATGGAGAGGATGTGATTTTATGACAAAAATCACAGTAGTTGGAGCAGGTAGCTGGGGAACAGCGTTAGCGATGGTATTAGCTGACAATGGACATGATGTACGTATTTGGGGAAATCGTTCTGAACTTATGGATGAGATTAATACAAAACATGAGAATAGTCGATATCTTCCAGGAATTACATTGCCAAGCACAATCGCAGCCTACTCTTCTTTAGAAGAAGCATTAGTAGATGTAAATGTAGTACTTCTTGTAGTACCAACGAAAGCGTATAGAGAGGTATTACAAGATATGAAGAAATATGTAGCAGGTCCGACTACTTGGATTCATGCAAGTAAAGGGATTGAACCTGGTACATCAAAACGTATTTCGGAAGTGATTGAGGAAGAAATTCCAGAGGACTTGATTAAAGATGTTGTTGTACTATCTGGACCGAGTCATGCAGAAGAAGTTGGTTTACGTCAAGCGACAACTGTTACGTCTGCAGCAAAGCGTATGGAAGCGGCTGAGGAAGTACAAGATTTGTTTATGAATAGTTACTTCCGTGTATACACAAATCCAGATATCGTTGGAGTTGAGCTTGGTGGTGCGTTAAAAAATATTATCGCATTAGCTGCTGGGATAACTGATGGACTTGGATTAGGTGATAATGCGAAAGCGGCATTAATGACACGTGGTTTAACGGAGATTGCTCGTTTAGGAAGAAAAATGGGCGGAAATCCATTAACGTTTGCTGGTCTAACTGGTATGGGAGACTTAATTGTAACTTGTACAAGTGTTCATAGCCGAAATTGGCGCGCTGGAAATATGCTTGGAAAAGGACACTCTTTAGAAGAGGTGTTAGAAAGCATGGGTATGGTTGTAGAAGGTGTAAGAACAACGAAAGCTGCTCACGAATTAGCAGAGAAAATGGAAGTTGAAATGCCGATTACAGCTGCTTTATATGACGTGCTATTCAATGGGAATAATGTGAAAGATGCAGTAGGCTCATTAATGGGACGTGTTCGAAAACATGAAGTGGAAGCTATACCTGACTTACTTTAAAGAAAAGCGACAGAAGTACATTTGTACTTCTGTCGCTTTTTATTTTTATGGGTCTTTTCACCATTTTTTTAATTTTGCATAGGATGAAGAGTAACTTGAGGAGAGGGTGAAAAGAATGGATAATAACATTTTTAATAACATTGAAAAAGAAGCGAAAGTGAATAAAGAAGATATTTTTAAATTAGCATCATCTGTACAGAATGCGAATTTACGTGATGAGACTGTGCTTCGTCAATTGATTCATCAAGTGGCTCTTATGGCGGGACGTGAAGTGCCGAAAGAACAAGAGGATCAAATTGTAAAAGCAATTATTAACAATAATATGCCCGCTGATTTTGGTTCGTTAAGCAAAATGTTTAAAAAATAAGATATAAGAAACAAAGAGTTTGTAGATTGCATATGATAGCCATGAAAGTATGGGAATAGAGCTGTTTTGGGCATATTTGGTCAACCGAAGCGAGAGATACACTCGCTTCGGTTTTATTTTTATTTAGATTAGTGGAAGATGCGAAAAAACCTGTTGATTAAAGTTATATATTCGTAATTTGTAGTAAAATGTTCTTTTTGTATTTGTTTAAAGATTTTAATTTGTTAAAATAGTATAAAAATAGATTAATAAAAAGGGGTGTGTATATGTCAGAAGGGCTCATAAAAATGTGGTTTGCTTTAGGAGCAATTGGATTTATGTTTTTTGCAGTAAGTTTTATTTTACTAAGTAGATACAAAATAAAGAATAAATTTTTGAAAGGGATTACAGCGTTAGTAGCGTACACCCTTATGATTGTGTCAGGAATTGTTATTTTTCTTGTTGTATTTAGTGGACCTGTACAGCAGTAAAGGGAATGGTCTCGAAAATGCTACATACGGAGCAAGTTATATTAGTATGAAAAGGTGATTGCTAGTGAAAAAAGTCCATATTATTTTAATATTTTGTTGTATGAGCCTTTTAACAGGATGTCTGTATCCGAAAGAAAATATGAAACAAAATGCCGTTCCTTATGAAGATCAGATACAGGTTGTTCAAAAAGCTGTAGTGACATTTAAGGAGCAAAATGAGGGGATATTGCCAATTAAGACGCGGGATATGAGTACGCCTATTTATCAAAAGTATCCAATCGATTTTCAAAAGATTGCTCCGCGTTACATACAGGAAGCGCCAGGAAATGCGTATGAAAGCGGAGGAGTATACCAATACGTATTAATAGACGTTGAAACAAACCCGACAGTAAAGTTAATTGATGTTAGGATGGCTGAACAAATTCAGCAGTTATCATTAAAGCTTAGGATGTATCGGGATGAACATCAATATCCGCCTTTTAAAAAGGTAATTTCAGATGGTGTATATGAATTAGATTTCAAAAAACTAGGATATAAAGATGTGCCGCAAGTGACAAGTCCGTATTCTGGTAAAGGGCTTCCTTTTGTAATCAATGAAAAGGGAGAAATTTATGTTGATTATCGAATCGATTTATATGAAGCGTTGAAAAAAAATGAAGGGCAATTTAAGGAAGGGGAAGATATTCGGAATATACTTTCGAAAGATTCTCCATTTGTACCTGCGTATTCTTTACCGTATACGGTAAAGAATGGAGAACCAATTTTTTTAAAATCATAAGTCATGAACCTTTCTTTTAGTGAATAAGTTCTAGAAGAAAGGTTTTTTATGTTACACAACTTGCGATGCAAACAAAAGGTATTTTTTAATAGTCATATGAAATTGGACAAAATTATATGATATATTGTCCGAACTTCTAGAATACCATTATATTATATCAGATATTATAGGCAACGTTAGAGAAGGTATTAGTTGACTATAAATGTGGAATTATTCCCAAAAATATTGAGGGAGGGAATCACTTGGAAAAGGTAGATATTTTTAAAGATATTGCGGAACGCACAGGCGGTGATATTTATTTTGGAGTTGTAGGAGCTGTTCGAACAGGGAAATCAACATTTATTAAAAAATTTATGGAACTTGTAGTTATTCCTAATATTGAGAATGAGTCTGACCGTCAAAGGGCGCAGGATGAACTGCCTCAAAGTGCTGCTGGTCGTACAATCATGACGACGGAACCGAAGTTTGTTCCAAACCAAGCGGTTTCTATCGAAGTAGATGAAGGTCTTGAAGTGAATATTCGATTGGTAGATTGCGTTGGATATACGGTTCCAGGAGCAAAAGGCTATGAAGATGAGAATGGCCCTCGCATGATTAATACTCCTTGGTATGAAGAACCTATTCCATTCCATGAAGCTGCAGAAATCGGAACACGTAAAGTAATTCAAGAACATTCCACAATTGGTGTTGTAATTACAACAGATGGAACGATTGGGGAAATTCCAAGAAGAGATTATATAGAGGCAGAAGAACGCGTAGTAAATGAGTTAAAAGAAGTCGGAAAACCTTTCATTATGATCATTAACACTGTACAGCCGTATCATCCAGATACAGAGCAATTGCGTCAAAGTTTATCTGAAGAATATGATATCCCAGTCATTGCGATGAGTGTCGAAAGTTTAAGAGAAACAGATGTGTACAATGTGCTTCGAGAAGCGTTATTTGAGTTCCCAGTATTAGAAGTGAATGTGAACCTTCCGAGCTGGGTAATGGTGTTAAATGAAGGGCATTGGTTACGCCAAAGTTATCAAGAAGCTGTTCAAGAGACTGTTAAGGATATAAAACGTCTTCGTGATGTGGACCGTGTCGTGTGGCAGTTTAGTCAGTATGAATTTATTGATCGAGCGAGCTTAGCTGGCATTGATATGGGGCAAGGCGTAGCAGAAATTGATTTATATGCACCAGATGAATTATATGATCAAATTTTAAAAGAAGTAGTAGGGGTAGAAATTCGAGGGAAAGATCATTTATTAAAGCTTATGCTCGATTTATCTCATGCGAAAATAGAATACGATCAAGTGGCGGATGCCCTGCGTATGGTAAAGCAAACAGGATATGGTGTAGCAGCACCTGCGTTAGCTGACATGAGCTTAGATGAGCCAGAAATTATTCGTCACGGTTCAAGGTTTGGTGTGAAACTAAAAGCTGTAGCTCCGTCTATTCATATGATTAAAGTAGATGTGGAGTCAACGTTTGAGCCAATTATTGGTACTGAAAAGCAAAGTGAAGAATTAGTTCGTTATTTAATGCAGGATTTTGAAGATGACCCATTATCAATTTGGAATTCTGATATATTCGGACGTTCACTTAGCTCTATTGTTCGAGAAGGCATTCAAGCGAAACTATCTTTAATGCCAGAAAATGCAAGATATAAATTAAAAGAAACGCTAGAAAGAATTATTAATGAAGGATCTGGCGGATTAATTGCGATTATATTATAAGAAAAAATCCCTCTCATCGTAGAGGGATTTTTTTTGATTTTCGCGTATAGAATAGCAAAATAAACAGTCATTATCTAATATATTGTTGTAAATTGTCAAGTTTCATCAGAATTTCACATTTTAAGAGTAACAATTTCCTTAAAAATATTGAATTATAAAGGAGAATCGTATAATATAGGCGTTGATAATGATTTATCTACATCTTTGTAGTATAGAATTTGTAAAAATTGCCTACAAATGAAAGTAAGACTCATTTTATGATCATTATACAGTCTTATCTTTGGGAGGAGGTGAATGGCATGAACAAGACAGATTTAATCAATGCTGTTGCAGAAGCAAGTTCCCTTTCTAAAAAGGACGCAACAAAAGCAGTAGACGCTGTTTTTGATTCTATCTTAGAAGCTTTAAAACAAGGTGATAAAGTACAACTGATCGGATTCGGTAACTTCGAAGTTCGTGAGCGTGCGGCTCGTAAAGGTCGTAACCCACAAACAGGTGAGGAGATTGAAATCGCTGCAAGTAAAGTACCTGCATTCAAACCTGGTAAAGCGTTAAAAGATGCGGTTAAATAATCCTTACATATTAACAGGGAAGAAGAGTTTCCTTTTTGGGAACTCTTCTTTTTGCTTTTAAAAACATAAATATGCTAGAATGTGTTCGTATCACTTTTAGGTTTTCGGGAGGGCTAGCGGATGGCAAAAGTTAATTTAGAACAAATTGAACATGCAGTGCGCCTTATTTTAGAGGCAATCGGAGATGACCCAAATCGTGAGGGAGTACTTGATACACCAAAGCGTGTGGCAAAAATGTACGCAGAAGTGTTCGCGGGTATGCATGAAGATCCGAAAGAACATTTGCATAAAGTGTTCGGAGAAGATCACGAGGAGCTTGTACTAGTAAAAGATATACCGTTTTATTCGATGTGTGAGCATCATTTAGTTCCATTCTATGGAGTTGCTCACGTTGCATATATTCCACAAGGCGGAAAAGTGACAGGGTTAAGTAAATTAGCTCGAACTGTAGATACAATTGCACGTCGTCCACAACTGCAAGAACGTATTACATCAACAGTAGCGAACTCTATTATGGAAGTACTAGAACCGCATGGTGTAATGGTAGTAGTAGAAGCGGAACATATGTGCATGACGATGCGTGGTGTGAAAAAGCCGGGCGCGAAAACTGTAACAACAGCGGTACGTGGTGTGCTAGAAAATGATGCTGCGGCACGTAGTGAAATTTTATCTTTTATTAAAACGAAGTAAAGAAAAGTGGGAAACTGCTTTTCTTTTTTTTTTTTTTTTATAAATGATATAGTTTTAGGAAGACAGAGTGAGAATAGAAAGACTACTTACAAGAATGAAAGATGTTATTTCATTCGGTGGAAGTTTGGAAAGAGTAGCCAAGTTTTGGTTATAGAAAATAGAATGAATGTGTTATAATAAGTTTTATGAATTAGAAAACAAGGGTGATTTTTGTGTGTGACATCTACGGAGGGTATGCGGGTATAAGAGAGAAATTGATGGAGAAATTACGCCATCCTTATTTTATAAACTATATTGAAGAACCATATATTGATGAAGAGAAAATAGCATTGTTATATGGTGCTTTAAAAAGTGCAAAATTACATATAGAACAAATTGAGCATTATGTAGTAACGATTATGCTTGTTCAAATTGCGCTTGATACACATGAAAGAGTATCAAATAAAGCAGGGGAAGAAGCGAATGAATCGCATAAACGTCGCCAGTTAACAGTGCTTGCTGGAGATTACTATAGCGGGTTATATTATTACTTATTGTCTATGAATCGTGATATTGTTTTAATTCGTGCGCTTGCTGAAGGAATTAAAGAAATTAATGAGCACAAAATAATGTTATATCAAAAAGCACATAAAACGATGGATGACATAATGGGAAGTGTAGTAACGATTGAGTCTGCGCTCTTACAAAAAACATGTGATCATTTTCATTTATCTCATTGGAAGCCGTTTATAACGTATGTACTAGGAAAAAATCGTCTTCAAAAAGAATGTGAACGATACGCTGATAAACAACATTCACCTGTTTTTCAAGCTATTCAAGAGATTTTGAACGATAAAGCGGATGCAGAAACAGTTATCAATGGATGGATGATGGAACTCAGAAAGAAAGAAAATCAATTTTTGGAAAACCACACAGATATAAGTGAAATAAACTCTGTGTTAAGAGATAGATCGAAGACATAAGCAATTTTACATTGGAAGAAGGTACGAGCATGCAACAATCAAAAGAAGAAAGAGTACATGATGTATTTGAGAAAATCTCTGATAAATACGATGTGATGAATTCTGTCATTAGTTTTCAAAGACATAAAGCGTGGCGTAAAGAGACGATGCGCATTATGGATGTAAAACCAGGTAACAAGGCTCTCGATGTATGCTGCGGGACAGCGGACTGGACAATTGCGCTAGCTGGAGCGGTAGGTGAACAGGGCAAGGTTGTTGGTTTAGACTTCAGTGAAAATATGTTATCTGTCGGTAAGCAAAAGGTGGAGGCGTTACAATTAAAACAAGTAGAACTTTTACACGGGAATGCAATGGAACTTCCATTTGAAGATAACACATTTGATTATGTAACGATTGGATTTGGTTTACGTAACGTACCGGATTATATGCACGTATTAAAAGAAATGACGCGTGTAGTAAAACCAGGTGGAAAAGTAATTTGTTTAGAAACATCTCAACCAACAATGATTGGTTTTCGACAAGGATATATTTTATACTTTAAATATATCATGCCGTTATTTGGAAAGTTATTTGCGAAAAGTTTTAAAGAATATTCATGGCTGCAAGAATCTGCTAGTACATTCCCAGGTATGAAAGAATTGGCTCATATGTTTGAAGAAGCTGGACTTGAACGTGTACAAGTGAAGCCGTTTACTTTTGGGGTAGCAGCGATGCATTTAGGTATGAAACCAGAATCAAAATAGAAAAAAGAAAAAAGAAGTTTTAGGTTAAGGTGAACAATATGAAGTTACAACTTATGTACTCTTTTTTACGATCGGATATTAATGTGATAGAAAAAGAATTAAAAAAGACAGTTGCTTCTGAACAGCCATTGGTAGAAGAGGCGGCATTACAACTTATTGAAGCTGGTGGGAAGCGAATTCGTCCTGTATTTGTGTTGCTTGCGGGAAAATTTGGAGATTATAAGTTAGATGCAATTAAACATGTAGCTGTTGCGTTAGAACTTATTCATATGGCTTCTCTTGTTCACGATGATGTTATTGATGCTGCATTTTTACGACGTGGTAGTGCAACTGTGAATGCGAAATGGGGAGATCGTATTGCAATGTATACAGGGGACTATTTGTTCGCTAAGTCTCTTGAATGTATAACAAATATCGAAATTCCAGAGGCGCATCAGGCGCTATCGCATACCATTTTAGAAGTGTGTAAAGGTGAAATTGAACAAATTAAAGATAAGTACAATTATGACCAAAATTTACGAACGTATTTAAGAAGAATAAAGCGAAAAACAGCATTATTAATTGCTGCGAGTTGTCAACTAGGAGCAATTGCTGCTGGCGCTAATCGTGATACGGTAAATCGACTATTTTGGTATGGGTATTTTGTAGGAATGTCGTATCAAATTATTGATGATATTTTAGACTTCGTTTCCACAGAAGAGAAGCTTGGAAAACCTGCTGGTGGTGATTTGTTACAAGGGAATATTACGCTTCCTGCCTTATACGCTATGGAAGATCCCGTGCTTCGTAAGAAAATCACATCTGTACATGAAAATACAACAGCGGACGAAATGAAAGGAATTATTGAGGCTGTAAAAAATAGTGACGCTATTGATCAAGCATTTGCGTTTAGTGAACGTTATTTACATAAAGCATTAGAAATCATAAAACCACTTCCGCGTGGACAAGCGAGGTATGCATTACAAAATGTAGCAAAGTATATTGGGAAACGAAAATTTTAGTGTTTTTTCTAAAAAATAAAATAATCTCTCTATTTCAAAACTATTGCGCAATTGTGATAAGGGTGTTAATATGTGTGTGGGGATATACAATTACATACATAATTCAGAAGTGGAGAGATTTTTTATGGAAAAAACATTTCTAATGGTAAAACCAGACGGTGTACAACGTGCCTTCATTGGGGAAATCGTAGCTCGTTTTGAGAAAAAAGGCTTTCAATTAGTTGGTGCAAAATTAATGCAAGTCACTCCGGAAATTGCTGGACAACACTATGCTGAGCACACAGAGAAACCTTTCTTTGGTGAATTAGTAGACTTTATTACATCTGGACCTGTATTCGCAATGGTATGGCAAGGTGAAGGTGTAGTAGATACAGCTCGTAACATGATGGGTAAAACAAGACCACATGAAGCAGCTCCTGGAACAATTCGTGGAGATTTCGGTGTAACTGTTGCGAAAAACATTATCCATGGTTCTGATTCGTTAGAAAGTGCAGAGCGCGAGATTGCTATTTTCTTTAAGGAAGAAGAATTAGTTGACTACTCAAAATTAATGAATGAATGGATTTACTAATTATTTTGAAATAATTTGTAAACGCTTTAATCACTGTGATAATAGTAGAAAGTGCAAGGAGAATAGGGGTATTCTTCTTGCACTTTTTTTGTTGCAATTAGTTACGAAGTTAGAGCTGTTATGATATATTGATATGTAAAGTAAAAGGCCTATCGGAGAATAAGCGAATGGCTGATCAAATATATAATTTCTTTCATATTTTTAGAGTAAGGAAAGATAATATCATTGCTTAATATAGCGGGATAAATACATATGCGAAAAGAGGAATAACGTATGCGATATATTACAGCTGGTGAATCTCATGGTCCACAACTTACAACGATTATAGAAGGTGTTCCGGCAGGACTGCCTTTAGTAGCGGATGATATAAATGAAGAGTTAGCTAGAAGGCAAAAGGGGCATGGGCGTGGTAGACGCATGCAAATTGAAACAGATCAAGTGCAAATTGTAAGTGGTGTTAGACATGGAGAGACATTAGGTTCTCCAATTGCACTTGTTGTTGAAAATCGTGATTTTGCACATTGGACAAAAATTATGGGCGCAGAGCCTTTAACGGAACAAGAAGAAAAAGAAATGAAAAGGAAAGTAACAAAACCAAGACCTGGGCATGCTGATTTAAATGGTGCGATTAAATATGGTCATAGAGATATGAGAAATGTACTGGAGCGTTCTTCAGCACGCGAAACGACAGTGCGTGTTGCTGCTGGTGCGGTTGCTAAAAAAGTGTTAGGAGAACTTGGTATTACAGTGGCGGGCCATGTAATTGAAATTGGCGGTGTACAGGCTCAGGAAATTACGTATAGTTCAATTGAAGAATTAAAAAGTATTACAGAAGCATCACCTGTACGTTGCTTAGATGAAGAAGCAGGTAACCAAATGATGAAAGCAATTGATGATGCGAAAGCAAATGGTGATTCAATAGGTGGAATCGTTGAAGTGATTGTGGAAGGAATGCCAATTGGAGTCGGTAGCTATGTACATTATGATCGAAAACTGGATGCAAAATTAGCAGCTGCAATTATGAGCATTAATGCTTTTAAAGGCGTCGAGATTGGAATTGGTTTTGAAGCAGCGCATAGACCGGGAAGTGAAGTTCATGATGAAATTCTGTGGAATGAGGAACATGGATATACACGAAGAACAAATAATGCAGGTGGATTAGAAGGCGGTATGACGACTGGAATGCCAATTGTTGTGCGCGGTGTGATGAAACCGATCCCTACACTATATAAACCTCTTCAAAGTATAGATATTGATACGAAAGAGCCTTTTACAGCAAGTATTGAACGTTCAGATAGTTGTGCTGTTCCAGCAGCTAGTGTCGTTGCAGAAGCGGTTGTGGCTTGGGAATTAGCGACAGTTTTAATAGAACAATTCGGATTAGATCGTATGGACCTTATTCGTGAAAATATTGAGAAACATAATGAATATGCGAGGGGATTTTAATGGGAAACATACATATTCAAACGAAATCAAAAGAATATGATGTACATGTAGGAAAAGAATCGTTGTCACATTTGACAACAATCATTCAAAACATGCAGCCATCTGTATCAAACATCATGATCATTTCAGATGAAGTTGTTGCAACTTTACATTTACAGACAGTTGTAGATGCATTGCAAATAAAGCAAAAAGTATTTTCATTTGTCGTACCGAGTGGCGAAAAAGAGAAGTCTTTTGAAAATTTCTATGCGGCTCATACGTCAGCTCTTGAAAATAAATTAGATAGAAATTCTTTAATTATTGCACTTGGAGGCGGGATGATTGGAGATTTAGCTGGTTTTGTTGCTGCATCGTTTATGCGTGGAATTCGCTTCGTTCAAGTTCCAACGACTTTATTAGCTCACGATAGCGCAGTAGGTGGGAAAGTAGCGATCAATCATCCGTTAGGTAAAAATATGATCGGTGCATTCCATCAACCGGAAGTAGTTGTATATCATACGCCGTTTTTACAGTCACTTCCTGAAAAAGAGTGGCGTTCAGGTTATGCAGAAGTGATAAAACATGCTCTTATTGGTGATGTAAAGCTGTATCATTGGTTAAAAGAAGAAGTGCAAACATTAGCGGATCTTCGTGATGAGAAGCTAATCCATATATTAACGAAGGCAATTCCTGTAAAGGCAAATATTGTATCACAAGATGAAACAGAAAAAGGCGTACGTGCTCATTTGAACTTTGGACATACGTTAGGCCATGCTCTTGAAAAAGAACTAGGATATGGAAATATTACTCACGGTGACGGAGTAGCGGTTGGAATGTTATTTGCCTTGTTTTTAAGTGAGCAAGTGTACAAGGTTAATCTTTCTTATGAAGAGATGAAGCAGTGGTTCTTAAAGTACGGATATCCAAAAATGCCAAGTGATTTGAATGTAGAGCGTCTCGTTCAATTAATGAAACAAGATAAGAAAGCGAACGCTGGAGCAATTCATATGGTGTTAATGCAGGAATATGGGGTAGTGAATGTCGTATCTATTCCAGATGAGACTGTTCATATTGCGTTAGAGGCATTTCAAAAGGATATGGTTTAAGAGCTAAGAAGTGCTTGTTTAAAGGTATCCTCGTAATAGTGACGGTTAAGATAAACGATTGCAGTGAGAAATTACAACCTTATTGTAATTGAATTGAATAAAACGACTGGGGGAAGAAAAATGAGAGTGAAAGAGCAATTGTTAACTTTGAGAGCATATGTACCTGGGAAAAATATTGAAGAAGTAAAAAGGGAATATGGGTTATCAAAAATTGTGAAATTAGCGTCGAACGAAAATCCATTCGGTTGCTCAGCACGCGTAACAGAAGCATTAACTTCTTTAGCGAGTCAATACGCTCTTTATCCAGATGGATATGCATTTGAACTTCGGACAAAAGTAGCAGAGCAGTTAGGTGTCAAAGCAGAACAACTGTTATTTGGTAGTGGATTAGATGAAGTCATTCAAATGATTAGTCGTGCATTACTACATGAAGGAACAAATGTTGTAATGGCGAATCCAACATTCTCGCAATACCATCACCATGCTGTTATTGAAGGAGCAGAAGTTCGTGAAGTACCACTTAAAGATGGCATTCATGATTTAGATGCAATGTTACAGCAAGTAGATGATAAAACGAAGATTGTATGGATTTGTAACCCGAATAATCCGACAGGTACATATGTAGAGAAACAAAATTTACTTTCATTTTTAGAATCAGTTCCTAAGTCAGCGCTCGTTATTATGGACGAAGCATATTATGAATATGCGGGGGCAGAAGACTATCCGCAAACATTACCACTTCTTGAACAGTATGAAAATCTTATGGTTTTACGCACGTTTTCAAAAGCATATGGTTTAGCTGCTTTCCGTATCGGATATGCGGTTGGTAATGCGAATTTAATCGGGCAGCTAGAAGTAGCAAGGTTACCATTTAATACATCGACTGTAGCGCAGGCTGTAGCACTCGCTGCATTAGAAGATCAAGTGTTTTTACAAGAATGTGTGAAAAAAAATGAAGAAGGATTAAATCAATATTACGCATTTTGTAAGGAATATAACGTATTCTATTATCCATCTCAAACAAATTTCATTTTCTTAAAACTCGGTATTCCTGGTAATGAGGCTTTCGAACGATTAATGAAGAAAGGATATATTGTTCGTTCTGGTGCTGCATTTGGTATACATGATGGTATTCGTATTACTGTCGGTTTGAAAGAAGAAAATGATGAAATTATAGAATTATTGAAAGAGCTTGTAAACGAGCAAGTAAAGAAAGAAGAAACATACTCTTAAGAGTTTGTGAAGGCTCCTAATATAGGAGTCTTTTTTATTTAAATGAAGGCCTGTAAAGCTTGATCCGTGCGTGTTAATAATTAATAAGGGAAGTTATTTGCACGGTAATGAAAGAAAACGGTACAATAGAAAGTAGTAATGCGGTATCGGTGGCATATTTGAATCGTTGTCAGTGAAAGTACAAGATGAAGTATGCTCATTCTAAAGGTTGCGTTCGTACACCTAGTTGCTTATGATAAAGTGAAACTTTAATCAGTGAGGGGATGCTCATCCCCTCACTGATTATTAGCCCGCACCAATCGGGGTAAATGAACAGAAAATAATATTTGTTAGAATTAAAGGAGACGTTTATGCAAAAGTTTGAACAAGCTGTTTCATATATTGAAAATGGTGAAGCGGAAAAAGGATTACAATTATTAAAAGAACAATTAAAAATTGCGAATGATGAAGAGAAGTATGATATCGCTCGCTATTATCATACACTTGGATTTGCGGATGAAGCGTTAGCTATTACAGAAGACTTGCGTTTATTGTATCCGGAAGAAAGTGAATTCACTGTATTTTTAGCAGAATTATATATTGATCTAGACAAAGAAGATGAAGCGATTGAAGTGCTTCATGATATTCCAGAAAATGATGACTTATATGTTCAATCGTTATTACTTGTTGCAGATTTATTCCAAATGCAAGGTTTCGATGATGTAGCAGAACAAAAACTATTAAAGGCGAAAGAAATGATGCCTGACGAACCTGTTATTACGTTTGGATTAGCAGAGTTATATAGTAGTAAAGGTGAAGAACAAAAGGCAATCACTCATTATGAGTCGCTATTAGCAGAACATAAAGTCATGGGTGGTGTTGTCATTGCACTTCGCCTCGCAGAAACGTTAAGTGCGATTGGAAATTGGGAAGAAGCGATCTCTTACTATGAAGCAGGTTTAGAGGAACAAAAAGATATCCACTCATTATTTGGATATGCCTTCACATTATACCAAGGTGAAGAATACCAAAGAGCAATTGGTGCTTGGCAAGAACTAAAAGAATTAGATCCGGAGTATGCATCGCTGTACATGTATTTGGCGAAAAGCTATGAAAAAGAAGGAATGCTTCAAGAAAGCTATGAAACACTTCAAGAAGGAATTAAAGTAGATGAGCTTTCTGTACCATTTTATGTAGAATTAGCGAACATTGCGGCGAAATTAGGAAAAATAGCGGAAGCAGAGGAAGTGCTTCAAAAAGCGCTTGAGTTAGATCCAGGACATTTAGGTGCGATATTAAAATATGCGTATATCTTAAAAGAACAAGAAAAATATGAAGAGTTAATTGCAGTTGTAGAGCGTGCGATTGATAGCGGAGAACCAGATACACAACTACTTTGGGATCTTGCGTTTGCAAAAAAACAATTAGAAATGTATTCGGATGCATTAAAACACTATGAAAGTGCATATACTTCTTTTAAGAATCATCCAGACTTCTTGGAAGAGTACGGTTATTTCTTATTGGAAGAAGGTATGCGAAAAGAGGCGAAAGAAGTATTTACTCAGTTAATACAACTAGACCCGACACAAATTCATATTGAAGAATTGTTATATAATTTAGAGGATTTTTCATAAGTTGGAAGGAAACTGAATACCGCTTCTTGAATCTAAAAAGAAAAGAGAAAGACAGAGGAGGGACTTAATTGCTATGAATACCCCTGTTTCTGTAAACGAGAAGAAGGATTTTGTAAAATGGTTTTTGAATAATTACCAACTGAAACAGCGTGAATGTGTATGGATTTTGAATTATTTAATGAGTCATGACCAATTGATGCATAAAGTCCACTTCGTAGAGCATGCAAAATATTGTCCGCGTGGTTTAGTGATGTCCGCGAATTGTGTGAAAGACACACCATTTCACTTTTTTAAACAAAATGTTATGACAACAGATGCTGAAAAATCGTTTCATGATATTCGTTTAAATCGAGATGAAGATATTTATATTCAACTCAATTTTAAATCATCGTTTCAAAATGCCAATTATGTAGCTGTATTAGAAGAAAACCCGTATTTACCAAAGCATATTGAAGTAAATGAAAAAGATCGTTTACTTGCAGAAAGATTTTTAGAAGAAAGTGTATTTTCTTTTAGAAGAGAACGTCTTTTGAAACAAATTGATGAAGCGCTGGATAAGCAAGATAAGGAAGCGTTTCATAAGTTAACAGCTGAGTTAAAGATGTTATAGAATTCATTTGGATTCATAAAATTTTACAAATTTCAGACTTTTTTAAGAAAAACTACCTTAATATAGGTAGTTTTTCTTTTTTTACCTCTTTTAGTATGGTTTAATATATATAAAGTGAAAGTTCTGTCATTTGAAAATGAAGGGAGGGAAGACATTTGAAATGGAGTGTAAAAGATGTGGAGCAGTTTGAGCAAGCTAGAGATTATGTAGATACTGGTGTTATACCACTTTTATCAATTTCGGCAGCAAAAGAAATGAAAATGGTAGTAGAACAAGGTGAATTTATCGAATTGTTGAGTATGGAGTTGGAAAGAGAATATAAAGGAAGAGTACTTTTACTACCTGCATTTACGTATTTAGTAGAAAGTCAAAAAAATGAAAAAGGTCGTTTGCAAGAATGGACAAATCATTTGCAAAAGCAAGGTTTTAAGCATATTGCTTATGTTACAAGTGATTTTTCATGGAAAGAAGATATGCAAGAGTTACAAGGAGATTTATTTTGGTTTCCTTCATTAGCGTTAGAACAATTCAGTGATCAAGCGAAAAGAGAAGTTATTCATGCACATATAAAAAATATAATGGTGATGTTAGAAGAAAAATGGGAAAAGTAATAATAAACAGAAAGTTCTTATTATTATGAGTAGTATGATATTGACCTGTACCTAAGCGTATTATATCATGATAGTGTCCTAGTTTTTATTTTTTATATAATTTATCACGAGGGGACAATTTCTGATAGAGGGGGGAAATTTTCGTGAGCGAGAAAGAACATCGTGTATCAAGAAGACAGTTTTTAAATTACACCCTTACAGGGGTAGGAGGCTTTATGGCAGCGGGTATTTTAATGCCGATGACGCGATTTGCGCTTGATCCGGTGTTAAGAAAAGAAGCGGGAACGGATATGGTTGCTGTTGCACAAGTAAAGGATATTACAACAGAGCCGAAACGTTTCGACTTTAAGGTGAAGCAGGTTGATGGTTGGTACAAGTCCGAAGAGCCAAAATCAGCTTGGGTTCATAAAGATGAAAGCGGAGACATTGTTGCGTTCTCTCCAGTATGTAAACATTTAGGATGTACAGTTAACTGGAATTCGGACAAAGCACATCCGAATCAATTCTTTTGTCCATGTCACGGGGGCCGTTACACAAAAGACGGGATGAACATTAAAGGCACGCCGCCCCTTGCTCCGCTTGATGTATACGAGTCCAAAGTAAAAGATGGAACGCTGTATTTAGGCAAAGCGAAGCCAAAAGGGGGTGCAAAGTAGATGCTAAATAAAATTTATGATTGGGTAGATGAAAGGTTAGATATTACACCAATATGGCGTGATATCGCTGATCATGAAGTACCTGAACATGTAAACCCGGCACATCACTTTTCTGCATTCGTTTATTGCTTTGGAGGACTTACCTTTTTCGTTACTGTAATTCAAATTTTATCAGGAATGTTTTTGACGATGTATTATGTGCCTGATATTAAAAATGCTTGGGAATCGGTTTATTATTTACAAAATGAAGTTGCATATGGGCAAATTGTTCGTGGTATGCACCACTGGGGCGCTAGTCTCGTCATTGTAATGATGTTTTTACATACACTTAGAGTTTTCTTCCAGGGTGCGTATAAAAAGCCTCGTGAGTTAAACTGGATTGTTGGTGTTCTTATTTTCTTTGTTATGTTAGGTCTTGGTTTTACCGGATATTTATTACCGTGGGATATGAAAGCGTTATTTGCTACGAAAGTAGGGATTCAAATTGCAGAGCAAACGCCGCTCATTGGTCCTTATATTAAAACATTACTCGCTGGTCATTCCGAAATTGTTGGCGCTCAAACATTAACTCGCTTCTTTGCTATTCACGTCTTCTTCTTACCAGCAGCACTTCTAGGTTTAATGGCCTTCCACTTCATCATGATTCGCAAACAAGGTATTTCCGGTCCGCTATAAGAGATTGCTAAATTAAAGGGGAAAGAACTAAAGGAGGGAGATTATGCATCGAGGCAAAGGGATGAAGTTTGTAGGAGATTCTCGGGTACCAGTAGCTCGAAAACCAAATATTCCAAAAGACTATTCTGAATACCCAGGAAAAACAGAAGCGTTTTGGCCGAACTTCTTGTTAAAAGAATGGATGGTTGGTGCAGTTTTTTTAATCGGTTATTTATGTTTAACAGTGGCGCATCCGTCACCACTTGAGAGAATGGCGGATCCAACTGATGCTGGGTATATACCACTTCCAGATTGGTATTTCTTATTCTTGTATCAGTTATTAAAGTATTCTTATGCTTCTGGCTCATTTACTGTAATTGGAGCATTCATTATGCCAGGGATTGCGTTTGGCGCATTACTGTTAGCTCCATTTCTTGATCGAGGTCCAGAAAGACGCCCATTGAAGCGTCCTGTAGCAACGGGATTTATGCTTTTAGCAATTGCATCCATTATCTTTTTAACTTGGGAATCTGTAGCACACCACGACTGGGAAGCTGCAAAAAAACAAGGAGCAATTGTAAAAACAGCACCAGTTGATAAAAATGATGATGGTTATAAATTAATGCAAAAAAATACTTGTTTAACATGTCACGGTGACAATTTACAAGGCGGGGCAGCAGCACCGGCACTGCAAAACTTAACTTTAAAGCCAGAAGAAATTGCTAAGATTGCGAAAGAGGGAAAAGGTTCAATGCCTAAAGGGGTATTTAAAGGTACAGATGAGGAACTGAAGAAGCTTTCGGAATTCGTTGCAAAGTATAATAAAAAATAATAAAAAGCTGACTGCAAAAAAATTGTAGTCAGCTTTTTATTTTGATGAAAGAAAGTTTACTATATAATAGAGTAGAGTTTGAGGAAAGAATGACTTTGTTTGAAAGGTGTTGGACATACAGCTTGGTTTATTTGTATGCAATGTTAAGACAACGCTCTATATTATTATTTTTATTAGTTGTTAACATATTAGGTACAATATACGGATTTATATGGTATGGAAATCAATTAAAAGAAACCTCACCTATATTTTGGCCGTTTGTACCCGATAGCCCGATGGCGAGTCTCTTTTTTGTCTTTGTTTTAATTGCTTTTTTAAGAAAGAGAAATTGGGGATTAATAGAGGCGCTAGCGATTGTTACTTTGATGAAATATGGTATATGGGCTGTTGTTGTAAATGCAATTATGATCTATGTAAAAGGTCCTATTGGTCTTATGGGGTATATGTTAATGCTTTCGCACTTTGCGATGGCAGTACAAGGATTGTTATATGCACCGTTTTACCGTATAAAAAAATGGCATTTTGCGGTAGCAGCTATATGGACATTACATAATGATGCAATTGATTATTTATTTTGGCAAATGCCGAGATATGGAATTATGCATTTGTTTGTAGAAGAAATTGGTTACTTTACGTTTTGGCTAAGCATCGTCACACTATGTCTTACATATTATTATTGCTTGCGTGAGAACCGAAAACAGTTTTCTTTATGATAGTTAGAACATGTAGGGGGAGAAAATGAAGAAAAATAAGAGTGGTACAAAAATATTGGATCGATTGATTACTATAGTTGTTTCATATAGCATAGCATTTTCTATATTTGCACTCGCAACAACAGCGGTTGTATACGGAAAATGGCTATATTATTTTGAAATTGATTTTTTAAACATCCCAGACTTAGCGGATATGACGAAGGCTGATATTAAAAAAAATTATGATGTGCTTATCACATATTTATCTCCGTTTTATGACGGGGCATTACAGTTTCCAACATTAGATATGTCTACAAATGGCCGTATTCATTTTGTAGATGTTAAAAATATTTTAGTAAAGATTCAATATGTAATGTATGCGACAATTATGATTGCAATAATAGGCGGGATTTATTTATTAAAAAAGAAAAATGAAAAGTTTTTACTGCACGGATCAATTTTAACAATTATCTTACCGATCGCGCTCATGTTACCGATCGCTATTAATTTTGAAAAGAGTTTTGTATTATTCCATAAGCTGTTATTCAGTAATGATTATTGGATGTTTGATATTGAAACGGATCCAATTATATTAATGTTACCAGAAGAATTCTTTATGCATGCTGCGTGTGCAATTTTATTATTTATTTTATGTGGCAGCATACTTTGTTACAGCTTGTATAGATATTTCGTAAAAAAGAAAAGGATTTCAAAGGAAAAATTCTCTGTTTAAAGAGAATTTTTTTGTTTGTAAAACGATAATATATTTTTCGGTCCAGTTCTGTTCTATTCTTGTCCCAATTAACATATTTTGTACTAGTAGTTATAGGGGGGACCGTGATGAAGAGAACATTAATTGGATTGATAGCATTTCTAATTATAATGTTTCCGTTACGTATATATGCTGAAGAGTGGAGTGGACTAACAGGGTTGTTAGACGACTCATTACAATTAGTGAAGCGTAATGAAGATGAAAAAGCAGTACAAGTATTACAACATTTCTCGGAGCAGTTTGTCATAAAGGGGAATGAAAAGAAGCAAGAAGTAACGCCAGATCAAGTTAGAGTTATTTCTTTAGCTTACGACAAGGCGAAACAATCACTCGCGGAAACAGATTTAGGTAAACAAGTTAAAATTGATAATGTGTTAGCCCTACAGCTCGCTGTTGATGCGAAAGTGTCGAAATATCAACCACTTTGGATGGAAAGAGAAAAAAAAGTAATGGGTGCCTTTTCTCAAATGGAAAAAGCGATGAAAAAAGAAGATACGGGACAGTTTCAACAAACGTTAAACACATTCTTACATGAATTTAATATTATTTATCCAAGCTTAATGATTGCTTTGCCAGAAAACGAAGTGCAGCGTGTAAATGCCCATTTATCTTATTTGGATGAATTTCGTAACGTTATGTTAAAAACGAAAGGTGGGCAAATGCAAGTAGGAATCATTAAAGGGGATTTGCAAAAAATATTTCACACAGTAAAAAAAGATGAAATTGCACCCTCTCTCATTTGGTTTATGACAATTACTGGAGGTCTTATTTTATTCACATTAACTTATGTTGGATGGAGAAAGTATAAAGGAGAGAGAGAAAAAAGAAAAAGTAATGTACACTCTAAAAATAGATAATGCAATAAATAAAGATATGGATTGTAAGGTTTATTCATTGACAATGATGTCAGAAGAAAATAGAATGAGAAGTACTATAATTAAAACTTCAATGGAGGTTCAAAGGTTCATGATGTTTTATTTAATTTACTTCGCGATCATAATGATCATACCGTTGTATGCACAGTCAAAAGTACGTAGTGCCTATAGCAAGTATTCACAAGTTTATTCAACATCAGGTATGACAGGAGCGGAAGTGGCTCGAAAAATTTTAGATGAGAATGGATTATACAACGTAGCTGTAGAAGAAACACCAGGTCATTTATCAGACCATTATGATCCAACTGCCAAAACAGTTCGATTATCAACAGACAACTATTACGGTCATTCAGTTGCTGGTACAGCAGTTGCAGCACACGAAGTAGGACACGCAATTCAAGATGCAAAAGACTATAACTTTATGCGTATTCGTCATTCGTTAGTGCCAGTTGCAAACTTTGGATCGAATATTTCTTGGGTATTTATTATGATTGGTGCCTTTGCATCTATGTCTAACTTATTGTTATTAGGTATCATCTTAATGGCAGCAGGTGTTGTGTTCCAACTCGTTACATTACCTGTTGAGTTTGATGCATCAAAGCGTGCGATGCAACAAATTGAAGCGTTAGGTATCGTATCAACAGATGAATATGGGCAAGCTCGTAAAGTATTAAATGCGGCAGCATTAACATATGTAGCAGCTGCAGCTGTAGCGGTATTTGAATTATTACGTCTCGTATTAATGTATACTGGTATGCAGCGTAGCGACGACTAAAGACTATCAATTTTGATAGTCTTTTTTTGTTTTGTGAATTGAATTATATAATGTATTGCAAATAGAAATAATAGAAGTAATACGGAAAGGCGGTGGGGAAAATGAAATATCCAAGCCATTTAGTAAAACAAGTGAAAGAACAAAGTGCTCTTTATCAGCTAGAAGGTTTCTTAAGTGGACAAGGTCCTGAAAATCCAAAATTTATGCTGTTAGGAGAAGCGCCTGGTGAAACAGAAATTCATAATGGGATTCCGTTTAGCGGGAGGGCGGGAAAACAACTAATGGATTTTTTAGAGCGTATTCAAGTTAAAAGGGAAGAAGTATATATCACGAGCGCTGTTCGAAGTAGACCATATAAGTGGCGAGAGAAAAAAGAACGAAATGGTAAAATCATACAGGAAAAGTATAATAGAACGCCAAATAAAGGAGAAATACTTGCCCATGCCCCGTTGTTAGATTATGAATTAGAGAAAATAAACCCGAAGCTTATTGTTACACTTGGAAATATCGGCCTTCAACGTTTAACGGGGAAAAATAAAAAAATTACAGATGTGCACGGACAATTATTAATACAGCCTATTCAAAAATTAAAGGATATGCAAAGTGCAGCGTTTACATGGTCAGAGAAAGAATATCATATTTTCCCGACTTTTCATCCTGCTTCCATTTTTTATAATCGGAGTTTATTGGAGCTTATTTATGAGGATTTAGAGAAACTTAAAAAACATGTAATAAAAAAATAGAAAAGCTAGAGAGCTTTTCTAGTTGCGTTTATTTATGTAACGGATTTTTATTTTCATCTAACGTAAAACCTTCACCAACTACATCATGTACATCACTTACAGCAACAAAGGCATGAGGATCTACAGAAGTAATAATATTTTTTAATTTCACGATTTCATTTTTAGCAACAACGCAATATAATACGTTCCGTTCCACTTTTGTATACGATCCAACAGCTTTTAAAAAAGTAGCTCCGCGTTCCATATCAGATAAAATTTTGGCAGCAATTTCATCGTTTTTATCTGAGATAATAGTTGCTCCTTTTGCCGCATAGGCTCCTTCTTGCATAAAATCAATGACTTTCGCCCCGATAAAAACAGCAACTAACGTATACATGCCCTCGCGGTACGATAAATAGGTAAGAATAGAGACGATAATGACGATAGCATCAAACATAAACATCGTTTTCCCCATACTCCAGCCAACATATTTATGAGCGAGTCTTGCGATAATATCCACACCGCCAGTGGTCCCGCCATATTTAAATATGATTCCAAGACCGACACCGATAAATGCCCCGGCGAATAAAGCCGCGAGTGTCATATCATTTTGTAAGTTTACATGTAAGTTGAGAACTTCGTAACGTTGAAAAATCCATAGAAATAAAGATACGCTGAAGGTGCCGATTAGTGTATAAATAAATGTCGTTCTTCCAAGTAACTTCCAACCAATAAAAAATATAGGGATATTTAAAATTAAGTTTGAATAAGAAGGATCAAGCTTAAATAGAAAATACAATAATAGTGTAATACCCGTAAATCCACCTTCTGCAAGGTGATTTTCAATATTGATATTCACAATACCGAAAGAAAAAATAGCGGAACCGATTAAAATGAAAATGATATTTCGAATCTTCAAATTTGATGTCATATAGAAATCCTCCTAATTATGTAAATGGCATTGCTCCGCTGATACGGTAAAACATAATGATAAGTAATTTCTAGTTGTTAGTAAAAATAGAGAAGGCTGTAAAAAAACGCAAAAGAAGTTTCCATTTACCTCGTTCCAACGGCTGGTAGGAGATAAAGCTCTGAAGAAGGACAAACCAGCCGTAGGAACCCGATTGGTTCAACTAATCTTTTGCGAAAAGTATGCAAAAGAAGTTTCACTTTATTATAGTCTATCCAAAAAAGGGTCGCAAATAGGTGTTTGGTGGGGAATAATATTTGTCAAATCGCGATGAATTGGCTAACATGAAAGAGGAAGGATTAGAGGTGAATTGTATGGAAGCAAAAACGATGAAGGATATGCAGAAAGAAGTAGATGCATATATTGGTCAGTTTAAAGAAGGTTATTTCAGTCCACTTGCAATGATGGCTCGTTTAACGGAAGAAATGGGGGAGCTTGCAAGAGAGGTAAATCATTATTATGGTGAGAAACCGAAGAAAACAACTGAAAAAGAACGTAGTCTGGAAGAAGAGCTTGGAGATGTATTATTTGTTATGATTTGTATGGCAAATAGTTTAAATATTGATTTAGAAACGGCACATAACATTGTAATGAATAAATTTAATACACGTGATAAAGATCGCTGGACACGTATTGATGAGGGAGAGAAAGAATAATGAAAGAAATTAAAGTAATTATCGCTGGACCAAGAGGACGTATGGGACATGAAGCAGTCCTTCTTATGGAAAGAACGGAACATTTTAATTTGGTAGCAGCAGTGGATTATAAGCATGGTGGAGAGAAAATTTCTGATTTACCGGGCATGCCAGCGTTACAAGCGCCAATTTACGCAGATTTACATACTTGTTTAGAGGAAGTAGAAGCAGATGTGTTGTTAGATTTAACAACGCCAGAAGTTGGGAAACAACACGTTACACTAGCAGTTGAGCGTGGACTTCGTTCTGTTATTGGTACAACTGGATTTACAGAAGAAGAACTAAAGCAATTAAGAGAGAATGCGAAAGAAAAAGCAGTAGGAACAATTATCGCTCCAAACTTTGCAATTGGTGCAGTTCTTATGATGAAATTCTCACAAATGGCAGCGAAGTATTTCCAAGATGTTGAAGTAATTGAATTGCATCATGATCAAAAGTTAGATGCACCATCTGGTACAGCAGTAAAAACAGTAGAATTAATTCGTCAAAATCGTGAAGCAAAGCAGCAAGGTCATCCGAATGAAGTAGAACAACTAGAAGGTGCTCGTGGTGCAAATGTAGACGGCATTCACATTCATAGTGTACGTTTACCAGGACTTATTGCACACCAAGAAGTAATGTTTGGTGGAGATGGACAAATGTTAACGGTTCGTCATGATTCATTCAATCGTGCATCATTTATGTCGGGTGTAAAACTATCAATTGATACAGTAATGAATCTAGATCATCTTGTGTACGGTTTAGAAAATATTATCGACTAAAGGGGAGACAACGGATGAAAATTGCCTTAATCGCACATGACAAAAAGAAAGATGACATGGTTTCGTTTGCATACGCATATAAACCAATTTTTGAACAACATGAATTATTTGCAACAGGGACGACAGGACTTCGTATTATGGAGGCAACTGGTTTAGTTGTAACAAGATTTCAGTCGGGTCCTCTTGGTGGCGATCAAGAAATTGGTGCCATGATTGCAAAAAACGATATGGATATGGTGATTTTTTTCCGAGATCCACTAACTGCTCAGCCGCATGAACCAGATGTAAATGCATTGCTTCGTTTATGTGATGTATATGCGATTCCACTTGCAACGAATATGGCAAGTGCTGAAATGTTAATGCACGCATTAGAGCGAGGAGATTTAGATTACCGCAAGTTTAGAAAATGAGGGGAACAATTATGAGTGGATTACATATATTAGCGTTTGGTGCTCATGCCGATGATGTTGAAATCGGCATGGCTGGTACCATTGCTAAATATACGAAGCAAGGGTATGAAGTAGGTATTTGTGATTTAACAGAAGCTGACCTTTCTTCTAATGGAACGATAGAATTGAGAAAAGAAGAAGCAAAGGCGGCAGCTCGTATAATGGGAGTAAAAACGAGACTGAATTTAGCGATGCCAGACCGTGGTTTGTATATGAAAGAAGAGTATATACGTGAAATTGTAAAGGTGATTCGTACATATAAACCGAAACTAGTTTTCGCGCCGTATTATGAAGATCGTCATCCAGATCATGCAAATTGTGCAAAACTTGTGGAAGAAGCTATTTTTTCAGCGGGAATTCGTAAATATATGCCAGAGGTTTCGCCACATCGCGTGGAGTCTTTTTATTATTATATGATTAATGGTTTTCATAAACCGAATTTTTGTATAGATATAAGTGAGTACCTTTCTATAAAAGTGGAAGCATTAGAAGTGTATGAAAGTCAGTTTTCAACAGGGAGTGATGGTGTGAAAACGCCGTTAACAGAAGGTTACGTTGAAACTGTGGTCGCTCGAGAGAAAATGTTTGGAAAAGAAGTTGGAGTCTTATATGCCGAGGGATTTATGAGTAAGAAACCGGTTTTATTACATGCTGATTTAATAGGGGGGATGTAAATGAAATTAAAAATAGGTATTACATGTTATCCTTCTGTAGGTGGTTCTGGGGTTGTTGGAACAGAATTAGGAAAGCAATTAGCGGAACGCGGGCATGAAATTCATTTTATTACATCGGGTTTACCATTCCGGTTAAATAAAGTGTATCCAAACATTTATTTTCATGAAGTGACGGTAAATCAATACTCTGTATTTCAATATCCACCATACGATTTAGCGTTAGCGAGTAAAATGGCAGAGGTTGCACAAAGAGAGAACCTAGATATTTTACATGTGCATTACGCAATACCACATGCCATTTGTGCTTATTTAGCAAAACAAATGATTGGAGAGCGTATTAAAATTGTTACAACCTTGCATGGAACAGATATTACTGTGTTAGGTTCCGACCCTTCGTTAAATAATTTAATTCGTTTTGGTATTGAGCAATCTGATGTTGTGACGGCTGTCTCGCATTCATTGATTAACGAAACGCATGAGCTTGTAAAACCAAATAAAAACATTCAAACGGTATATAACTTTATAGACGAGCGTGTATATTTCAAGCGTGATATGTCTCAATTAAAGAAAGAATACGGTATAAGTGAGAGTGAAAAGATACTGATTCACATTTCAAATTTCCGTAAAGTGAAACGTGTGCAAGATGTTGTTCAGGCATTTGCTAAAATTGTTACAGAAGTAGATGCGAAGTTGCTTCTTGTTGGAGATGGACCAGAATTTTGCACGATTTTACAGATAGTAAAAAATTTACATATTGAAGATCGCGTCTTATTCTTAGGGAAGCAAGATAATGTTGCAGAGTTACTTGCGATGAGTGATTTAATGTTGCTTCTTTCAGAGAAGGAGAGTTTTGGTCTTGTTTTATTAGAAGCGATGGCGTGTGGTGTACCTTGTATCGGAACAAGGGTTGGAGGTATTCCAGAAGTCATTCAACATGGTGAAACAGGATATTTATGTGAAGTTGGCGATCCAACAGGAGTGGCAAATCAAGCCATTCAGCTATTAAAGGATGAAGAACTTCACCGTAATTTGGGAGAGCGAGCAAGAGCAAGTGTTTACGAGCAGTTCCGCTCTGAAAAAATCGTCTCACAATATGAAACGATTTACTATGATGTACTAAGGGATGACAAAAATGGAAAGATTTAAAAAAGCTAGTTCTATTATTGAGACTTTAAAGCAACGAGGACATGAGGCCTACTTTGTCGGCGGAAGCGTACGAGATCTTATTATCGATAGGCCGATTGGAGATATTGATATTGCGACATCTGCTTTACCAGAAGAAGTGATGGCTATATTTCCAAGACATGTTCCTGTTGGTCTTGAGCATGGAACTGTAATTGTGGTAGAAAATGGTGAACCTTATGAGGTAACCACTTTTCGAACAGAGAGCGAATATGAAGATTTTCGAAGACCTAGTAGTGTTCAATTTGTTCGTTCATTAGAAGAGGATTTAAAACGTCGTGATTTCACAATGAATGCAATTGCGATGACAGAAGAAGGCAAAATGGTTGATTTATTTGCTGGACAGCAAGCGATTCAAAAGAGAGAAATTGTGACAGTTGGCAATGCTGCGGATCGTTTTCAAGAAGACGCCCTGCGAATGATGCGTGGTATTCGTTTCGTAAGTACGTTAGGTTTTTCTTTAGAAATGAAAACGAAACAAGCAATAGAAACATATGGACATTTGCTAGAACATATTGCAATTGAGCGAATTACAGTGGAGTTTGAGAAACTGTTAACTGGTACATATTGCGTGAAGGGCTTGCAAGAATTAGTAGAAACGAAGCTATTTTCTCATCTGCCATATTTACAAATGTCAGAAGAGAGATTATTAAAAGCTACGCAGTATAACTGGGATTCTTTTGAAACGGACATTGAGGCATGGGCATTCTTCTTATATTGTATTGGGGAAGAGCATCCATCTGTCTTTTTACGTCAATGGAAGTTTTCGAATAAAAAAATAAAAGATATCGTTGCAGTTTTATTAACAATCCGTATGAGAAAGGAGAAGGATTGGGATACAGTTCTTCTTTATAAAACGGGAATTCATATCGCTGAAATGGCAGAAAGAGTATATGAAGCGATGATTGAAAGCTATGATAATACATCTGTTAAACGGGTACAAACGTTGTTTGAAGCATTGCCAATCAAGAATCGACAAGAAATGAATGTGACTGGGAATGATTTATTAAACTGGGCAAATAAAAAGCCAGGTCCGTGGGTTGCTGAAATGATTCAAAAAATTGAGGAAGCAATCGTACAAGGAAACGTAGTTAATGAGAAAGAGTGTATAAGGGAGTGGCTGCAAGAATGCAATCTACTATAAGAAAGCAGTTATTGCAAGTTTTTTCAGAAGCGGATGGCGCGTTTGTATCTGGCCAAACGATTAGTGATAAACTTGGTTGTTCAAGAACCGCTGTGTGGAAACATATGGAGGACCTTCGGAATGAGGGATATGAACTTGAAGCTGTGCGTCGATTAGGTTATCGAATTGCGAGTAAGCCAGACAAAGTGACTGCTAATGAAATTCAGTTAGGGTTACAAACGAAACATATTGGTAGAACGGTATATTTTGAAGAGTCTGTTGAATCTACGCAGCATATTGCAGCAAAACTTGCTTATGAAGGTGCAGAAGAAGGAACGATTGTTGTTGCAGAAGAACAAACAGCCGGCAGAGGTCGTTTAAGCAGGAAATGGCATTCACCAAAAGGAACAGGAATTTGGATGAGTATTATTTTACGTCCATCAATCCCGGTTCATCATGCACCACAACTTACTTTATTAGCGGCTGTTAGCGTTGCACAAGCAATTGAAAAGTGCACGGGTGTAAACGTAGGAATAAAATGGCCAAATGATATTTTAATTCAAGGTAAAAAGGCTGTAGGTATATTAACAGAAATGCAGGCGGATCCCGATAAAATTAATGCTGTTATTATGGGGATTGGTATTAATGCGAATCAAAAGCAAGAACATTTTGATGAGGAAATTCAGCATATTGCTACTTCTTTAGCGATTGAATCCGGTAAGCCAATTGTTCGTGCAGAGCTTATGCAACAAATCTTTTTACAACTAGAAAAATTATATGAAGAGTATTTACAAAATGGTTTCTCTGTCATTAAAATTCTTTGGGAAAGTTACGCTGTGAGCATCGGGAAAGAAATTACCGCTCGAACGATGAGGGAGACAATTACAGGGGTAGCAAAAGGAATTACAGAGGATGGTGTATTGCTTCTGGAGGACCATGAAGGGAAAGTACATCACATTCATTCTGCGGATATCGAAATTAAGTAAAAGAAGTTCCTATTAGGAACTTCTTTTTATTTGACGATTACTTTGCCTTCCATTCCTTTAAGGAGATGGTACCGACATATTAATTCATATGTACCAGCACTTGTAGGTTTCACGGTAATATTTTTTTCTTTTCCGGACTCGACTACGACGTCAATTCCGAGTGTTTTTACTGTAAAGGTGTGCTCGCTTTTACCTTTGTTTTTCAAAAGTAATGTTGTGGATTGTTCGATCGGAATCGTGATGACATTAGGGTTAAAGTAATCATCATTCAGTTCAACCTCAATTACTTTCGTTGAATCGATAGGTTGTGTTACGACGTTAACTGAAGCAAATACATGGAAGGAGCTAAACGTTATCATCCCTACAATTATCACAAGAAAACCGGTAAGTCGAAATAACCATTTGTTCATAGACATTCGCAATTCTCCTTTTATAAGTATGTTTCCTCCATTAACCTGCATCATTATTTGAAGAGTTATACTATGCATGTAAATTAAGCGATTTATCTTTCTATAATGGAGTGATGTTTAAAAATTTCACATACCGTAATAGGAATAAAAAATTATTTTTTCAAAAAAATGTAGTAATTCCTTTTTGGAGTTTGCTATAATTAGTTCGAATATGGGCAGTATCAGAGCGAACTGCACCATGATTCAAAGCAATACGAAAAATAATAACTTGGATTCTGCCTTGATCCAATAACGGACTGGGACAGAGGGATGAATAATGCCGACTAACACACAACCCTTCTGCCCTTTTATGGCCAGAGGGGTTTTTTATATGATTTCGGCCATCGCCTCTCTCCTGTATAAAGGAGGAGTAGTTTTTGAAAACAAAAACAGATTTTTTGAAGATGAAAGAGCAAGGTGAGCCGATTACGATGCTAACGGCGTATGATTATCCGTCTGCTAAGTTAGCAGAAGAAGCTGAAGTTGATATGATTCTAGTTGGAGATTCCCTTGGGATGGTTGTGCTCGGCTACGATTCAACAGTACCTGTAACAGTAGAGGATATGATTCATCATACGAAAGCTGTACGCCGAGGAGCGAAAGAGACGTTTATTGTAACTGATATGCCATTTATGTCGTATCATGTGTCGCCTCAAGATACGATGGTGAATGCACGCCGCATTGTTCAAGAGAGTGGTGCTCATGCACTGAAGGTAGAAGGTGCAGGGGAAGTGGTATCAACTATTCATTACTTGACGAATGCGGGAATTCCTGTCGTGGCACACTTAGGCTTAACTCCTCAATCTGTAGGAGTACTAGGTGGGTATAAAGTACAAGGAAAAGATGCTGAAAGTGCAAAAAAATTAATAGAAGATGCGAAGAGATGTGAGGAAGCTGGTGCGATAGCGCTTGTGTTAGAATGTGTGCCAATGCAGTTAGCGGAATTAATTTCGAAGCAACTAACAATTCCGACGATTGGAATTGGAGCAGGGAAAAAAGTAGATGGGCAAGTACTTGTTTATCATGATCTTATCTCATACGGCGTAAATCGTGTTCCGAAATTTGTAAAGCAATATACGTCTGTTCAAGAGGAGATTGTGCGAGGGATTTCACAATACGTTACTGAAGTAAAGACAGGGCAATTTCCAGAAGAAAAACATTCATTCACAATGAAAGAGGAAGAATGCTTAGCGTTATACGGAGGAAAACAATAATGAAAATCGTAACTACAGTGCAAGAGATGCAGCAAATTACAAACGAACTTCGTATAAGTGGAAAAAGTATTGGTTTTGTTCCAACGATGGGTTATTTACATGAAGGCCATGTGACTTTATTACGTAAGGCAAGAGAAAAAAATGAAATTGTGGTTTTAAGCGTGTTTGTCAATCCGCTACAGTTTGGGCCGAATGAAGATTTAGATCGATACCCTCGTGATATTGATAGAGATGAAAATGTAGCAAAAGAAAACGGTGTAGATTATTTATTTTATCCGAGCGTAGAAGAAATGTATCCAGCAGAACAAACGACAACAGTAGCAGTTGTAAAGCGTACCGATGTATTATGTGGCAAACAAAGACCTAGTCATTTCGCTGGAGTTGCGACTGTACTAATGAAACTATTTAATATTACATTGCCAATGCGTGCTTATTTTGGTATGAAAGATGCACAGCAAGTTGCTGTCATTGAAGGATTTGTCGCTGATTTTAATATTCCGGTTACGATCGTACCAGTGGATATTGTAAGGGAAGTAGATGGATTAGCGAAAAGTTCTCGTAACGTGTATTTATCACAAGAAGAGCGTGAAGAGGCTCCTCATTTATATCGCAGTCTATGTAAAGCGAAAGAAAGAATTGAAGCAGGCGAACGTAATGCAGAAATCATTACAACTCTTGTGAAAGAGCATATTGAGACGTATACGAAAGGCACTGTAGATTATGCTGATTTATATGCCTATCCTTCACTACAAGTAATAGATAAAATTGAGGGACGAATCATTTTAGCAATTGCAGTTAAATTTGAGAATGTACGATTAATTGACAATATAACATTAACGGTTAAATAAGGGGGAGCATCTATGTTTCGCACAATGATGAGAGCGAAGTTACATCGCGCTACGGTAACAGAAGCAAATTTAAATTATGTAGGTAGTATTACTATTGATGAAGATTTAATGGATGCAGTAAATATTGTAGAAAATGAAAAAGTACAAATTGTAAATAACAATAATGGTGCGCGCTTAGAGACATATGTTATTAAAGGAGAACGCGGTAGCGGTGTTGTTTGTTTAAATGGTGCAGCTGCAAGGCTTGTACAGCCAGGGGATAAAGTTATTATTATTTGCTACGGTTTAGTGGCAGAAGAAAATATTCATAACCAAGAGCCGAAAATTGCAGTATTAGACGATGATAATCAAATTATCCAAATGTTAGGCGCTGAAAAAGCGGGTACGATATTATAAGTAAGAAGGCTATCTCTATTACGGAGATAGCTTTTTTGTGCATCTTTTCATTAAGATGAGATAAAACGTGGTATAGTAACATTATATAATTTTGTGTTTGATAGGTAAGAAATTGAGGTGTTACATATATGAGTAAACGTTATGTCGTTGTGGATTTAGAGACGACAGGGAACTCCTGGAAGGACGGGAAGGATAAAATTACCCAAATCGCAGCTGTTGTAGTGGAAGATGGAGAGATACTAGAGATTTTTTCATCTTTTATTAATCCGAAGAGAGAGATTCCGCCATTTATTACAGAATTAACAGGGATTGATGAGAGTATGGTTAAGCAAGCCCCGTTATTTCAAGATGTAGCCCCGATGGTTGTTGAGCTATTGCAAGGTGCAGCTTTCGTTGCACATAACGTTCACTTTGATTGGAATTTTTTAACGGAAGAATTAAGGTGGGCTGGATATACAGAAGTACATTGTCCGAAAGTTGATACAGTGGAGTTGGCGCAAATTCTTTTGCCGACAGCTGATAGTTATAAATTACGTGATTTAGCTAAACAACATGAATTAGAGCACGATCAACCGCATCGTGCGGATAGTGATGCTCTTGCAACAGCGGAATTATTTTTACAATTTTTAAATGAAATTGAAAAGTTACCACTTGTCACCTTGCAATCGCTTTATGAATTGAGCGATGTTTTTCAAAGTGATATAGCGGATGTACTTTCTGAAAATATTTTAAAGAAAATGATGCATGGTAGAAAAGTGGCAGAGGGGTATGAAGTGTATCGAAATATTGCGCTTCGAAAACGGAATTATGCTTTAAATCTCAGTGAAACATGTTCATCTAAATTTGATGCTTTCTTGCATAAGGCAATCGATAAACTTGAATTGAATATGCCAAAGTTTGAAAAAAGAGAAAGCCAACAGATTATGATGAAGGAAATATATACAGCACTAAGAGATTCTAGGTTTTCACTAATTGAAGCAGGAACAGGAACAGGAAAGACTCTTGCATATTTACTTCCAAGTATTTATTTTGCAACGAAAAAAGAAGAACCTGTCATCATAAGTACCCAAACAGTACAACTGCAACAACAAATATTAGAAAAAGAAATTCCATTATTACAGAAAATAATGCCATTTTCATTTGAAGTAGCTCTTTTGAAAGGAAGAAAGCATTATCTTTGTCTACATAAATTTGAATATGCTTTGCAAGAGGAAGAGAAAAATTATGATATGGCGCTCACAAAGGCAAAAATTTTAGTGTGGTTATTGCAAACAGAAACTGGCGATCGTGATGAATTAAATATTCCTGAGGGCGGAAAGTTACTTTGGAACCGTATTTGTAGTGATGTACATAGTCCAGGCGGGATGCAAAGCAACTGGTATAGCCGTTGTTTTTATCAACGAGCAAAGAATAAAGCATTATTTGCAGATATCGTTATTACAAATCATGCGTTATTATTTCAAGATTTTTCAAGTGAAGAACCACTATTTGCTTCATGTGAACATATTATTTTTGATGAAGCTCATCATATCGAGGAAGCGGCGAGTAGAACATTAGGTGAACAGTTCTCCTGTATGTATTTTCAATTAGTTTTATCTCGTCTTGGTACGCTAGAAACAGATGATGTACTTTCTAAAGTATATAAAATGATGAAAAAATCAGAGCAAGCCTCTCGTTCGACTTTCCGTATGGTGAGTCATAGTTTGAAGGAATTGAAATTTGATGCGGATGAGCTATTCCAAATGTTACGTGCTTTCATCTTTAAACAAACAAAGCAGGAACAAGGGATAAGCAATATGCCACTCATTTATCGATATAACACGGAAGTAGAGAAAGGTAAGTTATGGGATAGCATTACAGAGTTAACAAATCGTTTTGTATACGATGTAAGAAAATTATTGACTATACTTGAGAAGCAAGTTGATATATTGCAAAGTAAATTAGAATGGGAGATGCATGTTGTTACAGGTGAATTTATGCATTTAATTGAGTTGTTGAGAAAGATGGAACAATCTTTACAATTACTCATTTTAGAAAAAAATTCATATGTGACATGGATGGAGACTGAAACGAAGGGAACAATTCATTCAACCGTTTTATATGCACAGCCTGTTCATATTGGTGAAAGGCTTGCGGATGAATTTTTAACACAGAAAAAGAGTGTTATTTTCACATCAGCAACGTTAACAGTAAACGATTCATTTGACTATATAAAAGAGGAGCTAGGTTTACATGATTTTGCTCCAAATACATTACAAGTTCCATCACCATTCCGTTTTGAAGAACAGATGAAATTAATGGTTTCAACAGATGTGCCTTTTATTAAGCAAGCAAGTAATGAAGAATATATTGAATCTGTGTCGGCACATATTGCAAAAATAGCGAAAGCTACAAAAGGTAGAATGCTTGTTTTATTCACTTCGTATGAAATGTTGAAAGAAGCGTATACGAATTTGAAAAATGATGAGGAATTAGAGGGGTATTTATTATTAACGCAAAGTGTAAATAATAAGAGCCGAAGTCGTCTCATTCGTAAATTTCAAGAGTTCGACAAATCGATTTTGTTAGGAACAAGTAGTTTTTGGGAAGGGATAGATATACCTGGAGATGCCCTTAGTTGTCTTGTTATTGTACGGCTTCCCTTTACGCCTCCTCATCAACCGATGATGGAAGCAAAAGGAGAGTGGTTAAAAAATCAAGGAGAGGACGTATTCGCTAAGTTAGCACTCCCGCAAGCAATCTTGCGTTTCAAACAAGGATTTGGTCGTCTGATTAGAACAAGTACAGATACCGGAACAGTATTTGTATTAGACCGTCGTTTGATAAGCGCTTCTTATGGAAAACGTTTTTTACAATCAATCCCAACTGTTCCGCTTTATGAAGGCCCTCTAGAAGAATTATTAGAACAATTAAAGGTATGGCCAAATAAATAAAATTGGAAGAAAAATACGCCTGAAGTACATTTAAGCTTCAGGCGTAAAAAATGTGGGGAGGAGGAATTTTATTTTTCTTACTTCTTGTATACAAAATGTATTGGTTTTCGACTTGAAACCTTTTTTTGCAGTACATGTCCTGCTATAATAGATGGGTGATGAAGCAGGGGTTGTAAAGAATGTACTCTTATTGTAACCGTATTGCGTTCTTCTATAATTAGAAATTTTTGTGTAACGGAGGAGTTTTTTCATGGATAAGAAAATCGAAGTCCTATCAACGACGCGTATTAAATATTCGTCTGACTTGTATAAAATTGTTGATAGTTTGAATCGTACGTTAAAAGAACAGGACCTCATGTTCGGATTAGCATTAGACGAAAAAGATAAAGAAATAGCTGTATTTACGATTTACAGAACGTAGTGATACAATGAAAAAGTGGATCTTTGCAATCGTTATCGTAATCGTTGCTAGCGGAATATATGGGGCGTATGTTTACAATAAAGCAATGGAAAAGAAAATCCATAAAGAGGCAAAATCTGTAGAAATTGCGAAAGAAAAGGCAAAGCTTACAAAAGTAAAATCTGTTGATTATTATAATGGAAATTCTTCATATACAGTCGTACAAGGTGTAGACGAAAAAGGAGAACAAATTATTGTTTGGGTGCCTAATAAAAAAGGGAATGTCCTTGTGAAGAAAAAGAGTGAAGGTATTCCTGAAAAAGAAGCTTTGCAAAAGTTGGCTGAACAAGCTACAGGAAAAGGTGATGAGCCAAAGCCAAAGCCAAAAGAAATTATAAAAGTAAAATTAGGTGCTCAAAACGATATTCCGTTGTGGGAAATTACATATATTGATCAGGAAGATCGTTATACGTATTATTATTTAGAGTTTCAAAATGGGGCTTATGCTGGTCACTACAGCATTGAAAAATAGATGTAGGGGGAACTACAAATGAAATTAGCAAAGCGAGTAGCTGCTTTAACACCATCTGCAACTTTAGAAATTACAGCAAAGGCACAAGCATTAAAAGCAGAAGGTCATGATGTAATTGGATTAGGGGCAGGAGAACCTGACTTTAATACGCCAGAACATATTATGGATGCTGCACATAAAGCGATGTTAGAAGGACATACGAAGTATACACCAACAGGTGGATTACAAGCGTTAAAACAAGAAATTGTGAAGAAGTTTACACGTGATCAAGGAATTGCGTATGATCCATCTGAAATTATTGTATGTAACGGTGCAAAGCATGCATTATATACATTATTCCAAGTGTTACTTGATGAAGGAGATGAAGTTATCATCCCAACTCCTTATTGGGTAAGTTATCCTGAGCAAGTAAAGCTTGCTGGAGGTAAGCCAGTTTACGTAGAAGGCCTGGAAGACAATGAGTACAAAATTACAGCGAAGCAGCTGCGTGAGGCAATTACAGAGAAAACGAAAGCAGTTATTATTAATTCACCGAGCAATCCAACAGGAATGATTTATAGCAAAGAGGAATTACAACAGCTTGGAGAGGTATGTTTAGAACACGATATTTTAATCGTTTCAGATGAAATTTATGAAAAATTAATTTATGGTGGAGCAGAATATACTTCGATTGCCCAGCTTTCTAATGCATTAAAAGAACAAACACTTATTATTAATGGTGTATCTAAATCTCATTCTATGACAGGATGGCGTATTGGATATGCAGCAGGAAATAAGCAGCTTATTAAAGCGATGACGAACTTAGCGAGTCATAGTACGTCAAACCCTACTTCAATCGCTCAATACGGCGCAATTGCAGCATATGCAGGCTCACAAGAACCTGTAGAAACAATGCGTCAAGCATTTGAAGAAAGATTAAACATTATTTATGATAAATTAATTCAAATCCCTGGCTTTACTTGCATTAAACCACAAGGTGCATTTTACTTATTCCCTAATGTAAAAGAAGCTGTAGCTTTATCAGGATACGAAACTGTGGATGATTGGGCAAAAGCTCTATTAGAAGAGGAAAAAGTGGCTCTTGTACCAGGTACAGGATTTGGTGCTCCAAATAACGTTCGTTTATCATATGCGACATCTCTTGAACAAGTAGAGAAAGCATTAGAACGCATTCATACGTTTATGAAAAGTAAAGTGCAAGCTTAATTGTATATTTTATTAACGCAATACAAAAAACCTTCCTACATAATAGGAAGGTTTTTTTGACGAATTGTGGCAAAAAGAAATAGCGAAAGGTGTGTTATACTAGAGAGCGAGGTGTTTGGTGATGAAAAAGAAAATGATGTTACAGTGGTTTGAGCAGGGAAGCATTGCAATTCCAAAATTACTTATGATGCATTATAAAAAATTAGGGTTAAATGAAATGGAATTTATGGTTGTACTTCATGTACACACATTTTTAGAATCGGGCAATTCGTTTCCGACTCCGTCAGAGATTTCAGAACGGATGACGATTACTGAAATGAAATGTATGGAAGTAATTCAGACATTGATTCAAAAAGGTTTTTTATCACTAGAAGGTGGACAAAAATCAGAAGCGATGATGTGTGAAAGTTATTCTTTACAACCGCTATGGGAAAAAATATTGCATTTCTTAATGAACGAATCAATAGAGGGAGAACAAAAAGAAATAAAACAACTGCAAGTAAATTTATATACAGTATTTGAAAAAGAATTTGGAAGACCACTTTCTCCGTTTGAATGTGAAACGTTGGGTATGTGGGAAGATCAAGATCAACATCATCCGAATTTAATTCAAGCGGCCCTCAGGGAAGCTGTAATGAGCGGTAAGCTTAATTTCCGATATATTGATCGTATTTTATTTGAGTGGAAAAAGAATGGTATTAAAACAGTAGATCAAGCCCAAAACCAAGGACGGAAATTTAGAGCAAATCAACAACGAACGCAGCAAACGACAAAACAAGAGACGAAATTTACTGGGAAAGTGCCTTTTTATAATTGGTTGGAGCAGTAATGTAGGAGGAAGTATATGTTAAATAAAGCGCAAATTCGCTATTGTTTAGACACAATGGCGGATATGTATCCAGAAGCACATTGTGAATTAATTCATGATAATCCATTTGAATTAGTAATCGCGGTGGCGTTATCTGCACAATGTACAGATGCACTTGTAAATAAAGTGACGAAAAATTTATTTCAAAAATATAAAACACCAGAAGATTATTTAAGCGTGTCTTTAGAAGAATTACAACAAGATATACGTTCCATTGGATTGTTTAGAAATAAGGCGAAAAATATTCAAAAATTGTGCCAGATGTTGCTAGATGATTATAACGGGAAAGTTCCAGAAGACCGTGACGAGCTGACGAAATTACCAGGAGTAGGAAGAAAGACAGCGAATGTAGTTGTTTCGGTTGCATTTGGAATTCCAGCGATTGCTGTTGATACGCATGTAGAGAGAGTGAGTAAACGGTTAGCGATTTGTAGGTGGAAAGATTCGGTGTTAGAAGTAGAAAAGACATTAATGAAGAAAGTTCCGATGGATGAATGGGGCGTTACACATCATCGTATGATTTTCTTTGGGCGTTACCACTGTAAAGCACAGCGACCACAATGTGAAGAGTGCCGATTACTAGAAGTGTGTCGTGAAGGAAAGAAGCGAATGAAGGGGAAATAAAGGATGGAGCGAGTTATAGAAATACCGAAAGAATTTCGGTGCTTACCATTTTTTACAGAAAGCGTAACTTCGATTATGTATCATACAGATCAGTCTTTTGAAGAAATAATACAAAATACTTACTTTATATTTGATATTGAAAGACAATATGAGCCGTGGAATGAAATTGAAAATAGTATTCCTGTACTGTTGAATGTATGGAAAAGTAAGCATGAAGACATTGCTACGCTATTTCGAAACAGAAATAAGCAAGAAGCTGAAGGTCCAATGATTCTTTTTGCGGCACATTTGTTATCGATTATATATTGGCTAAATGAGCAACCTGTTCATAGTTTGAATGAAATGGAAGCTTATACGAGTAAATTGGAAGTACAACCAGTTAATTTTATGGAGCGATATTCGTTCATTATAAAGAAACCGAATAATTATCATTCCTATATTCAGTTAGCGCAGTTGTATATTGAAATAGAAAAGCTATATGTTAAGAAAATGATAACAAAAAAGAAGTCCTTTCCTCGTTAAGAGAAAGGACTTCTTTTTTTGTATTAAGACTCTGTTGTGACAACATTTCCGTCTGCGTGAGGTGTATCTCCTCCGGTATTTTGTTGTTGTTCTTGTTGCTTGTGTTGTTCTTCTTCAGCTTTTTTTCTAGCAGCCTCTTCTTCAGCTTTCTTTCTAGCAGCTTCTTCTTCGGCTTTCTTTCTAGCAGCTTCTTCTTCAGCAGCCTTTTTCTGAGCTTCTTCTTGTTGTTTACGTTGTTGTTCTTGTTGTTGCTGTTGCTCTTGTTGTTTACGCTGCTCTTCAGCAGCTTTTTTCTGAGCTTCTTCTTGTTTTAATTTATCTCCATTAGCCTTTTTCTGAGCTTCCTCATCAGCTTTTTTCTTAGCTTCTTCTTCGGCTTTCTTTTTGGCAGCTTCCTCTTCAGTTTTCTTCGCATCTGGAGTTCCGCCAGGCGCAGTGAAGGATGCTCCAACTGCTGGGCTTGTTCCAGTACCTTTTTTCGCTACTACAGAGAAGCTGTAAGTAACGCCAGGTTTAATACCACCAAGAGAAGCTGTCGTACCACTTATTGATAGGCTACCACTTGAACCGTCAGTCGCTTTATAGCTTGCTGCATACGCATCAACTTCTGTTGGTCCAGACCAGTTTAGTGTAACAGTACTAGCGCCATCGAAAGTGACATTAAGACCACTAGGTGCATCTACTTTAATTTGTTTAATTGCATCTTTTTTCGCACCTTTTACGTATAACTCTCCGTTTATTTCTTGTACAGAAGAAGGACGCTCGAAACGGGATTTATCTGTAGCGAATTTGCTCATCATTACTTGGAACATTTGTTGTGCAATTCTAGTATAACGATCACTAATGTAGTTTTCTGGGCCATTTTTTTCGTAACCAGTCCATACTGCCATTGTATATTGCGGTGTATATCCAGCAAACCAACTATCTCTGTTTGCATCAGCTGGAATACCATATTTTTTAAGAACGTCTTCATCAAAGTTTTGTGTTCCTGTTTTACCGGCAACATCAACACCTGAAACGTATGCTGTTGGACCAGTACCGCCAGCACCAGGTTTTACTACGTCACGAAGAACGTCAGTCACCATGTAAGCTGTGTAGTCTTGCATCGCACGTTGTTCTTTCGGTTTAAAACTTTTCTTTTTCCCATCTGGGAAGATAACTTCTTTTACGAAGTGCGGTTTATTGTAGTTCCCACCGTTACCAAAGGCTGCATATGACCCCGCTAATTGTAATGGAGAACTATCGTTACTACCAATTGCTGTTGATTCATATGTTTTGCCGTCTTTAAATGTCATACCTAAACCCTCAGCAAACGCTTGTGACTTAGGAAGACCAACCGCTTGAGCTGTCTTTAAAGCTGGAATGTTTAATGACTTTTTCAAAGCTTCACGTAGTGAAACGTCACCTTTGTAACTATTTGTTGCATTTCGTATTTTTTTACCAGTGGAATACGTATACTCTGAGTCATTTAATTGATGATATGTAGACCATTGTAAATTCTCAATTGCTGGACCGTAGTCGAAAATTGGTTTCATTGTTGAACCAACTTGGCGTTTTAAATCAGTGGCCATATTATGACCTTTGAAAGTAGACTTACTTTCTTTACGCCCAGCTCCAATTGCTCGAACTTCTCCAGATTGTGTATCCATAAATACGAATGATCCTTGGAATTGATCGTTCGGATACTTAATAAGATTGCCATCCATAATTTTTTCAGCATAATCTTGAGCATCTTGGTCAAGTGTTGTATGAATCGTTAAACCATCTGAACCGATATTTATATCGGGATATTCTTTTTCAACTTCTTTTACAACAGCATCTAAAAATGCTTGATACTTCATCTCAGTTACTTCTGAAGCCGGTTGAAGACCCTCAGTTACAGAGATTTTCATTGCGTTATCCATTTCATCTTTTGTTATATAACCATGTCGATTCATTAATGACAATACGACATTACGACGATTTGTTGCTCGTTCAACATTTTCCTTTTTGGTTGGATCATAAATGTTTGGACCTTGGGGTAAACCAGCGAGCATAGCAGCTTCATGTAACTGTAAGTCTTTTAAATCTTTGTTATAATATTTTTGGGCTGCTGTTGCAATACCGTACGAACGGTTACCTAAGTTAATCTTATTTAAGTACATTTCTAAGATCTCATGTTTAGAGTATTGTTGCTCTAATTTGTAAGATAGGTACCATTCTTGTACTTTTCTCTTCGCAGTTTTGTCCATCGTTAGAAAATAGTTTTTGACTACTTGTTGTGTAATCGTACTACCACCTTGAGATCCGAACCCTCCAGTGACATTTTCCATAACTGCTTTTGTAGTTCGTTTAAAATCAATTCCATTATGATCATAGAAACGTGAATCCTCAGTTGCAAGGAATGCACTTTCAACTACCTTTGGAATTTGATCATACGTAACGTGGGTTCGTTTTTCAGCACCGTATTCATAGAAAAAGTTCCCATTCTTATCAAGAAACTTTGTTGATAAAGGATTGACAAGTTTTGATTTGTCTAATTTTGGAGCGTCCTTCACCATAACAAAGAAAGCGGAAACGCTAGCTATAAGACCAACGATACCAAGAAGTAGACAACCTATAAGGAATTTTTTAAAAAAGGAGCCCTTTTTCTTTGGTTTTTTTTCTTTATTTGTTTCTTGCTTTTGATTTTGATTTTTTACATGATTTCGTTCTGTACGAGAACGATAATTATCTGACATTATACTTTCTCCTACCTTTCATTCTCTCCCCAAAAGTCGAAAAAAGAGCCTTAGTGATGACTCTATCACGAAAAATAAACCGTGTCTAGTACACGGATATAATCAATCCGAGGGTGATAACCGCATGATAATAAAGATCCATGCTCTTCTATTTCTTCTTTCGTAATCGATTTCCGTCCACCAGTATTTTGACGATTCCAAAATGCAATAATATGTTTTGCATCTAGTAAATAAAGTTCATCAAAAAGTGTAAATTTAATAATAACAAATGCAATTCCATCATGAACGATTACTTGCTTCATATGTTCAATTTGATGAAGGTGGAAGTTTTGAAGTGGAAAGCTGGTTTTATTTTTTGTTTCTTTCGCTTCAAAATCGATGTATTTCCCTTTGTATACACCGTTGTAATCTGTTGTAGAAGGTTGTTTAAAATACGCTTCTTTTACCACTGCAGCACTTCGAGCGGGGTAATCTACTTTTACAATTTGAAGAGGTGTAGGTTTTTTATGTACACATGCAATATTATGGGTTAAGTAATATTCATTTGTTTCATTCAATTCCTCTTCAAGGGACATACCTCTATTACTATAAGTATGTTTTTTAATTGGTGTTTTATGGGGTTGTGAAGCTTGATTGTACCGTTTTCCGTTTGGGTAACGAATGGTCATAGTGTGTCCACTCCCAACTTGCTAAGAATTACTTACAAAGGTGATTATAACAAAAAATGAAAAAAGATGTGACCTTTTTGAAGAAAGGTATGATGACTTATTTATGTTTACATGGAATGATTATGAGAAAATTAAACAATATCGTAAAAATATGGTTTGTACAGACGAAGAAAAAACAATCGTTTATAACATTAAGAGGCAAATAGAAATGGCTAATATGGACAACATTTCTCGAACACAGTCTTATCAAGAATATTATGTAAGGAACAGTGAAATTAGGTGGGCCTTTTTAGCAAGTATGGTCTCGAGAAATGCGGGATGGAATATGACTGATTTAAAAGGGAGATATTATGCTACTGTTTTACCTCAAACAGTAAAAAAACATTTGTTTCTGACTTATGAAGAAGCGAATTGGATTATTTTTTTAGATGCATTTCCTCAGCTATTGTTATACGAAGAAAGTAAGAGGAGGCAGGTACCACTATTCTATTTGTTACAATATTTTAACGTATCAATTTTTATGGAAAAAGAATGGATTTATTTTTGGGAAAAAAAAGATATAAATAGGCTCATGACAGCGCTTATTATAAATGAGCAAAATAAAATTCAAAAACCAGTTATTGAGAATGTATATTTTAAAAAACATGTATTCCATACTGCACTTTTTAAATTGCAAGAAATGCTTCATATTAGTGCTGTTATTTTTCCGACTGTTGAAGGGAGGATGTATGGTTTTTCAGTTTATCAATTTGAAACGTTACAAAAGCGTATAGAACTAGGGCAGAAATTAGCGGAGTTACTGTTTCATCCGAATTATAAAAGTTTATTCCATAGGTTTGCATTGCAAACTATACACACAGGATCAAGAGCAGATTATGAATATTATGTAAGAGAAGCTAGAAAATCTTGTACGCCAGCCCTTAGAGAAGTTTATCCTGTCGTTGCACATAAGGAAATAAGTATGAGAGATTGGTTTTGTAGAGATATGGAAATAAATGAGTTGTTTCTACTGGAAGAGTATAAGGGTGAAGTTGATATAACAGAATGGTATAAAAGAAAGAGGGAGCAAATCTATGTTGCTTCTATCGTAAATCGTTTTGTTAAAAGGATGGATGAGTTCGTGATATAATAAAAAAGAAGTCCCGTCTTCATAAATGAAGACGGGACTTCTTAATGTAAAGTAATCCTGCCGTGTATGCTAAGAATTTAATCTCAAAACGTAATGAATATAAGAGATTAAGGATGCTCAGAAATTAGCTTTTTGTAAAAGTGCTAAAGTTTCACTTTATGTAGCAGGGAAGTTTGGACCATCTAACTTAGGGTTGCCAGTCTCAGGTTTATTTTGTTTGTTTTGTTTTTTCTTTTTTTCGTTTTTGTTCTTTACCATTTTCATACACCTCCTTTTTGTATTGTTACCATTTCTATAAATGACATACAAAATGATTTCTTTGACGAATAACAACTAGTTTTGTCATGTGAGCAGGAGTGAGGAGTCATTCGGCGAAATTACATGACAAAGGAAAAGCAAAGAAGGGGGCGTTTTGTATATGGCGATGGTTCAGAAGGAAGATGTAATGAAAACAATGGATCAAATGTTAAGTTCTCTCGATTTGCTGGAAATGAATATAGGGATTAGAATGAATCATGCATTGAAGGATACGGGTGAAAAAATATGCAATAAGATAGAAATAACAGAAATGCATATTGAGCATATGGAAAATAAATTAGTGCATCACGAAGAAAAAGGGAATTGGGTGAAGGCATTTCAAAACGTCGTAGTGAGTGCATAATAAGGTGGGAATAAAATGAAGTATGAAGCATTAATACAATCTTCAGAAAAACTCATGCAGTATAATAATGAAGCGAATGTGAAAAAAAGAGAAATGATTGAGTACGATTTTTATAAGGATATGAAACCATTTGTAGATATGGTAGATGAGGAATTAAAAGTGTGGAAAGAATTAGCTTATAAATGGATTAAGGAAGAAAAACCGAAGTATATACATGTACAGCAAATTGATCAAGTGTACGATAATTTACAGACAAATGTGTTGCAATGTTTTGTAAATAAAGGTAAAGGTAAGCGATTCTTTGAAACACATCAAGCCATTTCGTATACTTTGCAAAATATAATTGAGCAATGTAAGTAACAAGAGGGGAAACCCTCTTGTTTTTTTATGCTTCTGTCATTGTTGTAGGTTTTGTTGCACCGTTTATTTCTAATTCTTTTATTAATGTTCGGTAATCTGAAATGCATATTTTTCCTTCGAGATACCACTGTCTCGTAAAGTCTAACAATTCATTTACATTCTCTGTGTAATACCCCTTTTTTTGAGAAAACGCTTGTTTTAAATCCCCTAATACCATGTTGATTCCTCCCCCATGAGAATCTTCTTCTTCACTATCATAGCATGGAAGGGTTTTCTTTTTTAATTTTTTAAAAATTTAAACTTCCGACAAAAATAGACAGATACTCCGCCACACAAATTATTTTACAAGTACATATTATATATGTAGAAACTTATGTGAAGGAGGAGAGAATGCATGTTTCAACAATCTAACGTATATCAGCAATCTAATCCATATGCACAGCAAAATATGTACCAATATAATACGGATACATATTTACGGTATAATATGTATCCTTTCGAGCCTAATTATGGAAATCAAAATTATTACCAGCCATTTGAAGTGTCGTTTATGAATCAACCACAACAACAGCAGCAACCCCATACGAATCAACAACAGCAGCCCTATATGGATCAACAGCAGCAACCCTATACGAATCAACAGCAGCAACCCTATATGGATCAACAGCAGCAACCCTATATGGATCAACAACAGCAACCTTATATGAATTCACAATACTATATGCCACCACCATCTCCCTATGGAAATCAACAAGCGATGTTTTATCCACCAAAACAACCGTACCCGACGCAGAATAAACAAAAACAACAACAGCAACCGAGTCAATTTTCTAGTTTTGTTTCCCAATTTAAAAACTCAGATGGTAACTATGATGTAAATAAAATGATGAATACAGCTGGACAAATGATGAATGCGATGAACCAAGTGACAGGTATTGTAAAGCAAGTTGGAGGTTTTTTTGGTAAGTAATCTTGGGGGTTGTCTATAAAAAGCATTACGTATAAAGCAGAAGGCTAGACAAATTTCCTTGTAATAAATGGGTATATATAACAAACGGCTTTCTCTCTTTTCTCATATTGTAAAGTGTAGTCAGATTTTTTTAACGAGAGAGGAGAGAAAAAACTATGCATCATTGTCATCCTTGTTTTGGAGGGCATAAGCCTGTAGGACCTATTTGTACAACTGCTCCTGTCATTCATCCGACGAAACAATGCGTAACACATTCTTTTTCAACAACGGTGGTGCCACACATTTTCCCAACGCATACAACACATGTTCATCATCAACAAATTAAAAACCAAAACTTCTTCCCACAAACAAACTCGAATGTAAATGTTGTAGACCCGATCGATCCAGGGTTCGGCGGCGGATGTGGACCATGTGGTCATGGACATCATGGACATCATGGACATCACGTATCACCATTTGGACCAGGACCAAATGTATCACCATTCGGACCAAACGTATCACCATTCGGACCAAACGTATCACCATTTTTACCAAACAATGTATCACCAGTAGGTCCGAATATTGGACCAAACGTTGGTGGAATATTTAAAAAGTAAATGATATGTTAGAACTAGCGAAATGCTAGTTCTTTTTTTGTAATTGGAGTGTTGATATGAAAGTTATTGCTGTAACGGGATATAAGCCATTTGAACTTGGTATATTTAAAAATGATCATCCAGGGGTGGAATGTATAAAAAAAGCATTGCATCGAAAATTAACTACTTTTGTAGAAGAAGGTTTGGAATGGGTGATAATAAGTGGGCAGTTAGGAGTCGAATTATGGGCTGCTGAAGTTGTTTTTGAAATTCAAGTAGAATATCCAAATCTAAAATTAGCGGTATTTACTCCGTTTTTAGAACAAGAAGAAAGCTGGAAGGAAGATAACCGTGAATATTACGAATGTATTCTCTCTCAAGCAGACCATATTGATAGTATTACGAAACGGAAGTACGAAAGCCCGGAACAATTTAAATTAAAAAATCAATTTTTTATTGAAAAAAGTGATGCACTTTTAGCTGTATATGATGAAGAAAAACCAGGGAGTCCCAAATATATTGTAGAAGCAGCAAAGAAAAAAGGAGAAATAGAAAATTATCACAGTTATTTTATTCTTTTTTCTGATTTACAAGATATAATAGAAGAGGAACAGTGGAATAATGCTGAGTAATATGTAATATAGTACTCGTATATATGATTGACAAAAGGCATTGTTTCTGAAAAAATTTAGGTAATGAAAGTTTTGGCAAAAATTTGAGGTGAAGAAAATGATTTCGGATAAAATTAAATTAACGGCGAAAGATATTTTAGAAAAAGAATTTAAAACAGGCATGAGAGGCTATCAACAAGAAGAAGTAGACAAGTTTCTTGATATGATCATTAAAGACTATGAAGCTTTCCACAAGGAGTTTGATCAATTAAAGCAACAAAATGCTCGTTTAAAGCGTGAATTAGAGGAACAAAAATTAGTAGCAACGCAAGTGCCACAACAACCAGTTGTACAAACACCAGTTGCACAACCTGTATATAACAACACGAATACGGACATTTTAAAACGTCTATCTAATTTAGAAAAAGCTGTATTTGGAAGTAAGTTATACGAATAATTTCTAGTGGTAAAAAGGTTAAAGCATTTTACATAGAAAAAAACATTGCAAAATCTTTTTGTTTCCACTATACTAATGGATGTCATAACGTTTGGGTAATCGCTGCAACGCTAACGTTGTAGAGGAAAGTCCATGCTCGCACGGCCTGAGATGGCTGTAGTGTTCGTGCCTAGCCAATTCATAAGCTAGGGTATTCTGGCTGTAAGGCTGGTTTAACGGCAGGGAAAAAACCTAAGTCCTTTCGGATATGGTTTGACTACCTTTAAAGTGCCACAGTGACGAAGTCCTTGAAGAAATGATAGGAGTGGAACGAGGTAAACCCCACGAGCGAGAAACCCAAATAATGGTAGGGGAATCTTTTCCAAGGAAATGAACGATGGGAAAGGACAGGTTGTATAACCTGTAGATAGATGATTGCCACCGGAGTACGAGGCGTGGGCCGTTTGCAGTACAAAGGAACAGAACATGGCTTACAGAACGTTATGAACCAACTATGAAATAACTCAGCTCTCCTTTGTTAGAGGAGGGCTTTTTATTTGTATGAAGTTATAAATTATGAGTTAAAATGGTTAATGAGAAAATTCTTCGTAAAATGTAATGATTAATAGGACAAATTGCTATTAATTATTGTTTAACTATACATAAGAGGTGAATGCAAATGGGAAAAGTTACTTTAATTGCAACAGCGGCAATGGGTATTGAAGCGTTAGTTGCCCGAGAAGTTCGTGATCTTGGTTATGAATGCCAAGTGGAAAACAGCAAAGTAACATTTGAAGCAGATGAAAAGGCGATTTGTCGCACGAACTTATGGTTACGTACTGCGGACCGTGTGAAAATTAAAGTTGGCGAATTCAAAGCGACAACATTTGATGAGCTGTTTGAAAAGACGAAAGCATTAAACTGGGGAGATTATATTCCAGAGAATGGGGAATTCCCTGTAATTGGTAAATCGTTAAAATCTGAGTTGTTCAGTGTTTCAGATTGCCAACGTATCGTTAAAAAAGCTGTCGTTGAAAAATTAAAAACAACATATAAACGTACAACTTGGTTTGAAGAAGATGGTCCGTTATTCCGTATCGAGATCGCAATGCTCAAGGATATTGCAACATTAACAATTGATGCAAGTGGTGTTGGACTTCATAAACGTGGATACCGTATGGATCAAGGGGAAGCCCCATTAAAAGAAACATTGGCTGCGTCTTTAATTAAGTTAACAAACTGGAAGCCGGATCGTCCTTTCGTGGATCCTTTCTGTGGATCAGGTACAATTCCGATTGAAGCAGCATTAATTGGACAAAATATTGCACCAGGATTTAACCGTGGCTTCGCATCAGATGAGTGGGGCTGGGTTGGTAAACAAAACTGGCGTGAAGCTCGTCAAGAAGCTGAAGATTTAGCGAATTATAATCAACCACTACAAATCATTGGGTCAGATATTGATCATCGTATGATCCGAGTTGCTCAAGATAATGCAGAAGAAGTGGGCTTAAGTGATTTAATTACATTTAAACAAATGCAAGTAAAAGATTTCACGACAAAAGAGGATTATGGCTATGTTGTAACGAATCCTCCATACGGAGAACGTTTAAGTGAAAAAGCACTCGTTGAACAATTGTACAAAGAAATGGGACAAGTATTCCGCCCATTAGATACATGGTCAGCGTATGTATTAACAAGCTACGAAGCATTTGAAAAGTGTTATGGAAAAGATGCATCGAAGAAACGTAAACTGTTTAATGGGTTTATCCGTACAGATTACTACCAATACTTCGGAAAACGTCCACCGCGTAATTCATAGTATAAAACTCCTCCAGCGCGCATATACTGGCTATTATGTAATGCGTAAAGGAGGACGTGATATGGATAGTTTCCAATTATCTATGATTCAAAAAGCTATTCATCGTACGTATGATGAGATCGGGAAAGAAGTGGATAGCCAAGGTACGATTGTAGAGGAAATACAAAAAGCACAAGAAGAATATTTGTCAGCTCTTTCACACGAAACAGCGATTGATAAACGGTATTTAAAGTCATTAATATAGAAAAAAATTTTCCTTTTTCGAAAGGAAAATTTTTTTTCGTGTATTTCTATGTATGGCAACAGGGGAAAGTGGCTGCACACATATGAGTAGCAGTTGCTATATCTTTTTATAGAAAAACTTTTTGGTTGGAGGCTAAGGATGTTTACTGAGAAGAGATTACCATTTGAAGTAGGAAAACAAGATAATTTTTATGATAAGTTGAATGAATGGATTGGAGATGTGTTTTACGATATCCTTCCGGAAAAAGGCTTTGAAGAGCGTGATGAACAAATTTTTATGGCGTTTCAATTAGAGCGTGCTTTCCAAGAAAAGAAAGTAATGTTCGCAGAAGCGGGTGTAGGAACAGGGAAAACAATTGTATATCTTCTATATGCAATTTGCTATGCGCGTTATACTGGAAAACCAGCTATTATCGCTTGTGCTGATGAAACGTTAATTGAGCAGCTTGTGAAAGAAGAAGGAGACATTGCTAAGTTATCTGAAGCATTAGGACTATCTGTTGATGTTAGACTTGCGAAATCAATGGATAATTATTTATGTTTACGTAAACTTGAAGATGTTATGAGTGGACGAGCTCCAGAAGTAATTGAAGATGTATACTACGAATTACCACAGTTTGTATTCGATCATGGTACGATGCAAAACTTTACTCACTACGGCGACAGAAAAGAATTTCCGCTTTTAAATGATGAGGAATGGTCAAAAGTAAATTGGGATTACTTCCAAGATTGCTTCACTTGTGATTCTCGTCATCGTTGTGGTCAAACTCTTTCTCGTGAACATTATCGTAAAGCGGCAGATTTAATTATTTGTTCTCAAGATTTCTACATGGATCATATTTGGACGTACGATGCTCGTAAACGTGAAGGGCAAATTCCGTTATTACCTGAAAGTAGCTGCGTTGTATTCGATGAAGGACATCTTGTAGAATATGCAGCTCAAAAAGCTTTAACATATCGTTTAAAGCAAACGATGATGGAGCAACTTTTAACAAGATTGTTGCAAAATGATATTCGTGAAGAGTTTGCACATTTAGTAGAAGAAACAATTTGGCAAACAGAGCGATTCTTTGATGTGTTACAAGAAAATAAAAAGGAAATCGCCGGTTCTGATCGTTTAGAAATTACTGTGACAGAAAGAGTAACAGCTGAAGCGAATAGACTTTATGCGAAAATTGGTGAAGTCGGTGATGCATTAGTATTTGAAAGTGAAATGCATACAGTAAACACGTATGATTTAAATATCGTTGATGAACATTTAGATGTATTAGAACATTCACTTCGTCTGTTCATGCACGAGAAAAATGTAATTACATGGGGTGAAGAAGGTGATGGAGCCTTCACGTTAGTGATTATGCCACGTGCAGTTGAAGAAGTATTACAAGAGAAAGTATTCTCGAAGAAAATCCCGTATATTTTCTCTTCTGCTACATTATCTAACAACGATTCATTCGCATTTACAGCAAATAGCCTAGGGGTAAAAGATTACTTATCATTCTCAGTTGCCTCACCGTTTGATTATGAGGAGCAAATGGCAGTAAACTTACTATCGCATACGAAAGAGAACGAATGGGAAAGAAAGTGTCAATATACACTTGAAAATATACAGAAAACAAATGGACGTACACTTGTATTATTCCGTACAACACAAGAACTTGCAGCGTTTAAAGAATATGTAAGTAAAGAACAAATGTCCGTTCCGTTCCTATATGAAGGGGATCAAGAAATTAGTCAGCTCGTTTCTCGTTTCCAAAATGAAGAAGAGACTGTACTTTGTGCTGTTCATTTATGGGAAGGTTTAGATATTCCAGGTTCATCATTATCGCATGTTATTATTTGGTCATTACCATTCCCTCCAAACGATCCTGTGTTTGAAGCGAAGCGTAAACATGTAAATAATCCATTCTGGGATGTAGATGTACCGTATATGATTTTACGTCTTCGTCAAGGGATTGGACGTTTAATTCGTACGAGCGACGATAAAGGGGCTATATCAATCTTCTTATCTGATACAGAAGATGAGAAAGTGATAGAAGCGGTGAAAAACGTACTACCAGTAGAAGGTAAAGAATTATAAGGAGAAAGCTTGGCGCTTGCCAAGCTTTTTTTCTATTATAAAAGGAATTTAGGTTTCCATGTCGAATTAAGTTTGAGGTAGAAAAGGGAGGTTTTATACGATGACAGTAGCTACATATGAAGTAGAAAAACAATTTTTAACATATGTGAAGAAGATACAAAATTACGGTGAAGCATTAAGCTTAATGTTTTGGGACTTAAGAACAGGTGCGCCTAAAAAAGGTGTAGACCAGCGTTCAGAAGTAATTGGTATGCTTTCATCAGAAGTGTTTGTCATGTCGACTTCAGATGAGATGGGAAATTATTTAACAGAGCTTGAAGCTTTAATAAGTGAAAATAAACTTTCTGAAACGACGAAAAAAATGGTTGAAGAGTGTCGTAAAGAATATGATAGAAATAAGAAAATTCCACAAGCGGAATACGAGGCGTATGTGAAATTAGAAGCGAAAGCGGAAAGTGTGTGGGAAGAAGCTCGGGAAAAATCTGATTTTGAAATGTTCCGTCCGTATTTAGAACAAATAGTTGAATTTAAAAAGAAATTCATTACATATTGGGGTTACGAAACATATAAATATAATACATTGTTAGATATGTATGAGCCAGGTATTACAGTAGAAGTGTTAGATCACGTATTTGGTCAACTTCGTGAGCGTATCGTTCCGCTCGTAAAAGAAATATCGGAGTCACAAAAGAGATTAAAGACAAGTGCTTTATCAGAACATTTTTCAAAAGAAAAACAAAAGAACTTTACATTAGAGTTATTAAAGCAATTGAATTATGACTTTGAAGCAGGTCGTCTTGATGAAACGGTACATCCATTTGAGATTACATTAAATAGAGGGGACGTTCGTATTACAACACGTTATGATGAAAAAGATTTCCGTATGGCAGTGTTTGGAACAATTCATGAATGTGGCCATGCTGTATATGAACAAAATATTGCAGAGAAATTCGAAGGTACACCGCTATGTAGTGGAACTTCTATGGGTATTCATGAGTCACAATCATTATTCTTTGAGAACTTTATCGGTCGTAATAAATCATTCTGGAAGAAAAATTATGATTTATTAAAAGAGTATAGCGATGGTCAATTCAATGATATATCAGTAGATGAGTTTTATGATGCGATTAATGAATCGAAGCCATCGTTCATTCGTATAGAAGCAGATGAGCTTACATATCCGCTTCACGTCATGGTTCGTTATGAACTTGAGAAAGAATTATTTGATGGTACATTACAAGTGAAGGATTTGCCATCGGCTTGGAATGATAAGATGGAAGCATATTTAGGAATTCGTCCGGAAAGCGATGCACAAGGTGTATTGCAAGATGTTCACTGGGCTGGTGGTTCATTTGGATACTTCCCATCTTATGCGCTTGGTTATATGTATGCAGCGCAATTTAAGCAAAGAATGTTAAAAGACATTCCGAACTTTGATGCATTATTAGAAGAAGGAAACGTAACACCAATTCGTGAATGGTTAACAGAAAATATTCACCAATACGGTAAAACGAAAAAGCCACTTGAAATTTTAGAAGATGTGACAGGTGAAGGATTAAATGCAAACTACTTAGCAGATTATTTAGAAGCGAAGTATAAAGAAATCTATGAGTTATAAAAAAGAGCTGCTTAATTGCAGCTCTTTTTTTCAAGGGGGATAGAAGAATGGCTTATACATATACAGTAATGACGCAAGAAGAAGCAGAAGAAATTGCATATAACTGGCATTATGAAGGGAGGTATTCCTTTTACGATATAGGTGCAGATGAAGAAGATTTAGCTGAGTTTTTACATGATGAGAGTAGAGGAAATCATACATTTTCTGTGAAGGAAAACGGCACTCTCATTGGTTTTTTTACTGTTTGTAAAATAAATGATGGAACGGTTGATATAGGTCTTGGAATGAGACCTGATATAACTGGAAATGGATTTGGTTTACAGTTCGTAAACGCTGGACTAGCTTTTAGTAAAGAAAAATATGGTTGCAATTATATAACACTATCAGTAGCGACATGTAATGAGAGAGCGATTAAAGTGTATAAAAGAGCAGGATTTGAAGTTGTTGGAACGTTTATACAGAAAACAAATGGTAGTTGTTTTGAGTTTTTGAAAATGAATTATATATGTAAAAATGATTAAGAAACAGAGGGGATCTTCTGTTTCTTTATTTTGATTTAGAAGTATAGGATACATATTTTTGTACTTGTTGTAATTGAGAGTTTTGAAATTTTGACAGAGGATGTGTATGATTGAACTTTAGTAGCAAATAGCAGGTTTAGCAAGGAGAGGTAGAATGATTACAATTAAAACGAAAAATGAAATAGATTTGATGCATGAATCTGGGAAATTACTTGCTTCATGTCATAGGGAAATTGCCAAAATGATGAAACCAGGTATTACGACAAAAGAAATTGATACGTTTGTTGAAGCTTATTTAGAAAAGCATGGTGCAACATCTCAGCAGAAAGGTTACAACGGGTATCCATATGCGATATGTGCATCTGTAAATGCTGAAATGTGCCATGGGTTTCCCGCCGCTGTTCCTTTAACTGAGGGAGATATTGTAACAATTGACATGGTAGTAAACTTAAATGGTGGTCTTTCAGATTCTGCTTGGACGTATAGAATTGGAAATGTTTCTGATGAAGCAGAAAAGTTATTGTTAGTAGCTGAGAATGCTTTATATAAAGGGATTGATCAGGCGGTAATCGGTAATCATGTAGGAGACATTGGCTATGCAATTGAAAGTTATGTAGCTACTGAAGGTTTTTCGGTTGCAAGAGATTTTACGGGGCACGGGATTGGTAAAGAGATTCATGAAGAACCAGCAATTTTTCATTTTGGAAAGTCAGGACAAGGGCCTGAGTTACAAGAAGGGATGGTTATTACAATTGAACCGATTGTAAATATAGGTATGCGATATTCTAAAGTAGATTTAAATGGATGGACTGCGAGAACGATGGATGGGAAATTATCAGCTCAATATGAGCATACAATTGCGATTACAAAAGATGGGCCGATTATTTTAACGACGCTTTGAAATATTATGTAAGAGTTTACAAAACTCGAACGAAAACAGTTCTTTTTAAAATTTTGTACGTGTTTTTTTCGATAAATGCTTTTCAAAGTATAAAAAGTGCGTTATAATCCTTCTATAAAATAAATAGTTAGCTACACTCATATAATCGCGGGGATATGGCCTGCAAGTTTCTACCGAAGTACCGTAAATACTTTGACTATGAGTGAGGACGAATATATTTGCTTGTTTAGCATTCTTTTTTGCGAAACTCCAAAAGCGCGTCTCTCACTTGTAACGAGTGGTGGCGGCTTTTGGAGTTTTTTATTGCATAAGAGGGGGAACAAACATGAAAGTATTACAAGAAAAGATTTTGAACGAAGGAAAGGTTTTATCTGGTGACGTATTAAAGGTAGATGCATTTTTGAATCATCAAATTGACCCAGTACTTATGCAAGAGATTGGAAAAGAATTTGCTAAACGTTTCAAAGAAGAGAACATTACAAAAATCGTAACGATTGAATCTTCAGGCATTGCACCAGCAGTTATGGCTGCATTAGAGCTTGGTGTAAAAGTAATCTTTGCAAGAAAACGTAAATCGTTAACGTTACAAGATAATATGTACGTTGCAAACGTATATTCATTTACGAAACAAGAAACGAATGAAATTTCATTATCTCGAAATCATATCGATGAAAATGACCGTGTTTTAATTATTGATGACTTTTTAGCAAACGGTCAGGCTGCTTTAGGTTTAATGAGTTTAGTAGAGCAAGCTGGAGCAAGTATTGCAGGAATTGGTATTGTTATTGAAAAAGCATTCCAAGATGGAGGAAAGAAGCTTCGTGAACAAGGAGTTCGTGTTGAGTCACTAGCAGAAATTGCATCACTTGATAACGGAACAGTTACATTTGTACAGCAAGAAACTGCGGAGGTGAAATAAACGATGAAGCAACATCCATTTAAAATCGCATCGCTTGGTATGCAGCATATGCTTGCTATGTATGCTGGAGCAATTATTGTTCCGCTTATTGTGGGCGGCGGACTTGGTTTAAATCAAAAAGAGTTAACATACTTAGTCTCAATTGATTTATTAATGTGCGGCGTTGCGACAATTTTACAAGCATTATCAAATCGTTTTTTCGGTATTGGACTTCCAGTTGTACTTGGTTGTACATTTACAGCGGTTGGCCCAATGATTGCAATCGGGAAACAATACGGCGTGTCTTCTATTTATGGAGCAATTATTGCTGCCGGGTTATTCGTTGTTATTTTTGCGAAATTATTTGGAAAGCTTGTAAGACTGTTTCCACCTGTTGTAACAGGATCTGTCGTTACCGTAATTGGAGTTACACTTGTTCCAGCAGCGATTAATGATATGGCTGGAGGAGTAGGAAGTAAGGATTTTGGTAGTCTTGAAAATTTAGCGTTAGCATTTGGTGTATTACTATTTATCATCATTATGTATCGTTTCTTTGATGGATTTATTCGTTCAATCTCTATTTTACTTGGCCTATTGTTCGGTACAATTGTCGCAGCATTTATGGGGAAAGTAAGTTTGCAAGCGGTTGGAGAAGCGGATTGGTTCCATGGTATTCAGCCGTTTTACTTCGGTACACCAACATTTGAATTAACGCCAATTATTACGATGATTTTAGTTGCTTGCGTAGGGATTGTAGAAGCAACAGGTGTTTACTTTGCATTATCTGATATTTGCAATAAAAAGATTGGTGAAAAAGAATTAACAAAAGGTTATCGCGCAGAAGGATTAGCGATGGTGTTAGGTGGTATTTTTAACGCATTCCCATATACAACATACTCTCAAAACGTAGGACTTGTTCAATTAACTGGAGTAAGAAATCGCGTTATTATTTATACTTGTGGTGGTATGTTAATCGTTCTTGGGTTTATTCCAAAAATCGCAGCTATTACAACAATCATTCCGAAATCCGTACTTGGCGGGGCGATGTTAGCAATGTTCGGTATGGTAATGGCATATGGCATTAAAATGTTAAGTAGTGTTGATTTTGGTAAACAAGAAAACTTATTAATCGTTGCATGTTCTGTTGGAATTGGGCTTGGGGTTACAGTTGTTCCGACATTATTCTCACAACTTCCTGAAAACATTCGTATTTTAACAGATAACGGAATTGTACTTGGAAGTGTGTCAGCAGTACTATTAAATATCGTATTTAATATGGTGCCGCAGCGTAAAGTGAAAGAAGAGCCAGTGTCTATGCAAAGTGCAGTAAGAGAAGCGTAAAAAAGCAAGGTCTCATTATGAGACCTTGCTTTTCTTTTTAAGTGGCATCATTTTCCCATACGTACCAAGACGCCAAATGTACTCAAGTGGCCCGTATTGATAACGTGACAGCCACCAGCGGCTAATAAAGATTTGTAACGTATAGAAACTAATGCAAAATAGAGGACCTACCCATAATGGAGCAAGATAATCATTTTTGAACAATAGTCCGAATACAAGTAATGTAACAATTGTATGCGAGATGTAATTTGTTAACGCCATTCGACCAACATACTGGAACGGACGTAATAATGTTTGCCATCTTTCTTTTTGTAATAAACGCATTAACGTGACAATGTAGAAGATGAACAATGTCTTTCCGCTTATCATCGTAATACCCATAAGTGAAAATGGTGTATATGGTTGATTGTTCATAAAGAAGTAAACCATAATAAACCACATCGGTAATGTTAAAATGAACATAATGATTTGCCATTTTTTAAGTTTTAGATCTAATTCTTTAGCACGGCGGAAAATGTCTTTTTTACCGGCATATAATCCTAGTAAAAACAATCCTAGTGTTTCAGGAAGCATAATAAGACTGTTACTTATTGCTTCAGAATAGAAAGAATGGAATCTGTCTGTAATTTGTAAGCCCCAGTTTTCTAATGGCATAATGGCTATGGAAAGGCCTAGTTCATCTACCGGCACTAATAACATGAGAAGAGAACCTACTAATGTGAACAATTGCATGAAACTTAATAGTACAATTGACCATATTAAAATAGTGCGTGGCTTTCTCTTGTAAAATAAAAATAAGAAAAACCCGGTAATTGCATAAGTATGTAAAATGTCCCCGTCCCATAAAAGAACGTAGTGTAAGAAACCAAATAATAATAAAATAAGTAAGCGGCGAACAAATAAAGTTTTTGGGCGATCTGTTTTCGCTTCAGCACGAGTCATAAAAATGTAAAAGCCTAGGCCGAATAAAAACGAAAAGATTGTATAAAATTTTGTTTGAATAAACATATCGTAAAATAGACGGATATAGCTATCTAGCCCCTCATAAACTCCTGAAAGATCACGTGAGTCAATCCCAGCGATAATAGGCCAGTTAACAAGAAAAATACCTAGTACAGCTATCCCTCTAATAATATCGATGGAATGTATCCTCTCGCCTTGTGAAATATTTTGTGTCATTATTTTCCTCCTTGTTAAGTAATTCCCTTTTATTATACAAAATGTAAAGAGGAGGGTATATAGGTAATTTCCAATTTTTAAAACTGTTAAGATATGTATTATGAGATATAATAAGAGTGCACAACAAGTTTTAACCTTCTTCAAAACAGGCAGTAAAGCTCCTTTCTATAAGGAGCTTTCTTTATGAAAAGTATTGATAATGATTCTCTTTAATGATAAAATGTATTCAAAAGTGATAATCATTATCAAAAAAAAGGTTGGTGCATGAGCATGGTATATGCATTAGTAGCAGGTACAGTCGCTGTATATGCAGTTATTGCAAAGTATGTTTTAAATGGAGTAGGAACAGCAAAATGAGTGATATGACATAAAATCCCTTTCATTTGTAAAAAGAATGAAAGGGATTTTTTATTTTTAATGAGAATATGCTGAAAATTTAGTATGATAGTAAAGTGAAACTGTAATCGATGAGGGGATGTATCTCCTGATGATTATGAGCTCGCAAATAGCGGGAAAAGTATATACATCTTGGATAAAGGGGAACAAGGGGATGACAAACATAGTACAGACAAACGGTATGAAAAAACTTGTTTGTTTTTATGAAGAGTGGCAAAAACACGGCGATGCAGAGAATAGTGTAAAGTTGTTTGAGGTGATTCAAAAATATAAACAAGAACAGCTTATGATAGCGTTCTGCGGTCACTTCTCTGCAGGGAAATCAACGATGATGAATCATCTATATAAAGCGCAGTTGTTACCAACAAGTCCAATTCCGACAAGCGCTAACGTTGTCAAAATTGAAAAAGGAATGGATCGTGTTGTTGTAACAGTTAAATCTGGAGAACAGTACGAATATGATGGTGCATATTCAGCTGAAGAATTAAAACAAATTTGTAAAGACGGTGATGAGGTAATTGGTGTTCATATTTATCGGAATGATGCGCCAATTCCTGAGGGTGTTATGTTAGTTGATACACCAGGGATTGATTCAACAGATGATGCCCATCAATTAGCGACAGAATCAACGCTGCATCTAGCAGACGTGATTTTTTATATGATGGATTATAATCACGTCCAATCGGAAGTGAATTTGCAATTTGTTAAAGAATTGAAGCAACGTAATAAAACGGTTTATCTCGTTGTAAATCAAATAGATAAACATAAAGAAAATGAATTATCGTTTGAGGATTATAAAGATAGTGTAAAACAATCGTTCTCTAACTGGGATATTGAAGTAGATGGAGTGTATTATACTTCATTACGAATGATGAACCATACACATAATGAAATTGGAAGCTTAGAAACATTAATTACTTCTATTATGAAAGAAAAATTGCAGTATGTCAGAGATGGAATGGAGCGAGAAACAGAATATTTAATGGGGGAACATTTTTCATTTATTCTTTCAGAAAATGAAAAAGCTCTTTTGAAATATGAGGAAGAGCTAGCATCGCCGCTTTCTATTTCAGAGATAGTTGAAAAGAAAGAAGAGCTAACGGCAACTAAACAACGCGAGGCTAGTAAAGAATCTCATGTGAGAAACGAATTTATAAAAGGCTTACAAGCTATATTAGATAACGCGTATTTAATGCCATTTGAAATGAGAGAATTGGCAAATGCGTATTTAGAAACGAAATTAACTAAATTTAAGGTCGGTTTGCTGTTTGCGAAAGGAAAGACGGAACAAGAAAAACAGAGACGTTTAGATGCTTTTTATTCTGCTTTGCAAAAGACTGTTGAAACGCAACTTGATTTTCATGTGAAAGAATTTATCGTTGCCTTCTTAAAAGAAGAAGGATTGTTCACAGAGGAAATTGGGAAAGACATATATGCTTTAGAAATTGCTTTTGGACCAGAAATGTTAGCTGAAGTCATTAAACAAGGTGCAGGTTTCACAGGTGATTACTTACTTCTTTATACAGCGGATGTAGCGAATGAACTGAAGAAACGTTATTTTACAAAAGCGCAGCAAATTTTTGATAAAAGTGCAGTCGTTTTAAAGCAAAAGGTGAAGGAAGCAGTTGCACACATTGAAAAAGAGATTGAAAAATATATGATGTTGCAAACGGCAAAAGAAACGCAATTGCAATACAGTAACAATTTAGAGACATATGAAAGTTATTTGCAAAATGTTTGGCACGAGCGTGTTGCTACACCAGAAGGATTGCAAATAGAGGAGATATTGCAAAGTAAAACACAAATTGTTAGTGAGAAATTCACACTACAAGAGCAGGAAAGCGTAAACGATAACGTAATGGCTCGTGAGGAAGAGATAAAAGGAACGGCAGCTTTAAATATTCAGCGTATATTAGAGAAAGTGAAGAAAGCTGAAACGATATTAGAGCCATTGCCAGCGCTGAAACATGTACAACAAGAGGTAATAGAAAAAAGGTGTCGTGTGGAAACGAAACAATTTACAGTAGCGTTATTCGGAGCTTTTAGTGCTGGGAAATCATCATTTGCCAATGCATTGCTTGGTGGGAATGTACTTCCTGTATCACCAAATCCGACGACGGCAACGATTAATCAAATTTTGCCGGTTACAGAGGAAAAACCACACGGAACAGTAATGGTTCAATTCAAATCAAAGCAAGCTCTATTAGAAGATATGAAAGCTGTTTATAAGTTGTTTCATTATGAGATTACTACGTTAGATGAAGCGTTAGCACAAATTGATAAAGTTATGAAATATCCTTCACCAACTGGGAAGCAAAAAACAACATTTAGCTTTTTACGAGCGGTACAAAAAGGGTATGATACGGTTTCTGCTCATTTAGGGGAGCAAGTACAAGTTACATTAGAAGAGTTTTCTGATTATGTAGCGAATGAAGAAAAATCATGTTTTGTTGAGTACATGGAGCTTTATTATGATTGTGCTTTAACAAGGCAAGGAGTAGCGCTTGTAGACACACCTGGAGCGGATTCTATTAACGCCCGCCATACGGACGTTGCGTTCCAGTATATTAAAAACGCAGATGCTATTTTATTTGTAACGTATTATAATCATGTGTTCTCTCGTGCTGACCGTGAATTCTTAATCCAGCTTGGTCGTGTAAAGGATACTTTTGCACTTGATAAAATGTTCTTCTTAATTAATGCGGCCGATTTAGCAGAGTCTGAAGAAGAACTTGAAATGGTAAAAGGTTATATCGCAGACCAGCTACTGCAATATGGTATTAGAAATCCGCGTTTATTTGCAATTTCAAGTTTATGTGCACTTGAAGAGAAGCAAGGAAAGAATATTGAAAAAGAGAAGTACGGTATTTTACAAAACTCTGGGATTGCTAAGTTCGAGGAATCATTTACATCCTTTATGATGAGAGATTTAATGCTCGTATCTGTTCATGCTTTATATGGTACATTGCAAGGAGCAAATCAGCTTTTAGTAAATATGATAAACGGTGCAAAGCAGGGGAATGAAGAGAAAGAGAAGCAAACGAAAAAATATGAAGCAGAGCGTGATCAGCTACTTCATATTATTTCATCATATAGTGTGCTTGCTGAAGAGCAGGCGATGCAAAATGAAGTGAAAGAATTGCTTTATTACGTGCAACAGCGTCTATTCCTACGCTATAACGATGTGTTTACTGAATTTATTAATCCAGCATCGCTGCGAACGGATGGGAATGTGAAAGTGCAGTTGCAACAGTGCGTTATGGAATTAGTGGCATTTATTCAGCATGATTTACTACAAGAAATGCGTGCGACATCATTACGCCTTGAGAAATGGATAGATGAAGCGATGAAGCGTGCAAAGAATGAAATTGTGGTGAACTGTAAAGTAGAAAATGAATCAATTTCTATGAGTGGAACAGTGGATTATGAATATAAAGATATTGCACATAAAGAACCGTTCCCTTCAGTTGAAATAAAAGATTTCAAAAAAGCACTGGCGCATTTTAAAAATGAAAAAAGCTTTTTTGAAAAAAATGATAAAGCTTTCATGCAAGAAGAGGCTAAAGTTGTATTAGAGCCTTTCGTATCAAACTATGTAGCTGATGAAAAAGATTTATTTGTTCATCATTATAAGCAAGAGTGGGATTTGAAATGGAACTTATTCCAAAAAGTGATGCAGCAAGATGTGATGAATTATTATGAAAGTGTATTATTTGCATTGGCTGAAACAATTGATGTATCACTATATGAACAAAGTAAAGAACAATTGCAAAAGCAGTTAGTAGAGATTGAAAAAGAAATTTATGTGATATAGTCGTTATGAGAAAAAGATTCGTTCAATTTTCTTTTGCAATACTGTATCTAAAGATTTGACAAACCCAGCAAATTCATCGGTAGAAATCATATGAGTAAGAACGAGGCGTCTGCCGTCTGGTGTTTCACCGCATAAGACGAATGAAGAAAATTCATATGTTTTGTTTTCTACTACTAATTTTGGGTAGGAATACGTGTCGCTTTTCTTCTTCTTTCCATCAATAGAGATGACGTTGCACTTTTTCTCATTGTTGTCCATGGTGAATCCCTCCTTTCTATTATTTATGGTAGACAAGGAGGGTTTAGAACAATAGAGAAAGGGGAGTTTTTTATGTGTGTAGTAATAGAGTATATTTCGAAAGAAGCTATACCGAAACCTTTATTATTGCTTGCTGATCCGAGTGAGGAGCAAATTGATGCATATGTACAAAGAGGGAAAACATATGTAGCTAAGCAAGAGGGGAGAGTTATCGGTGTATATGTTCTTTTGGAAACAAGGCCGAAGACGATGGAAATTATGAATATTGCGGTTGTAGAGCATTTGCAAGGAAAAGGGATTGGAAAGCAGCTATTAAGTCATGCCGTAGAAACTGCTAAAGGATATGGTATGTCAAAACTTGAAGTTGGTACGGGCAATTCTAGTGTTTCACAACTTGCTTTATATCAAAAATGTGGATTTCGTATTTTTTCTATTGATTTTGATTACTTTTCGAAGCATTATGAAGAAGAGATTATTGAAAATGGGATTGTATGCCGTGATATGATTCGGCTTGCAATGGAATTGAATGAGAACTTATAACTTATTTAGGGGGAAGAGAAGATGGAAGTACATAAAGCAATTACAGCACATTCTCGTAAACAAAATGAAAGTGTAAAAGCATGTTTACAATTAGATGCGCAGCGTGAAGCAGCTATTGAAGCAGCCGTATCTCTTGCGTCAAATGGGAAAGAATTTTCGGTTGATGTCATTAATGTTGTAACAAAGCAAATTAATGATCTTGCAAAAAATGGTGTTACACTAGAGCGTAAATATGTTACAGAAGAAATGGTTATGGAGTATGTAAGTCGTTTGCAAGAGAAAGAAGGTCGTTAAAGATGATAGTTACAGTCGAATGGTTACGTGAGCATATAGAAGATGAGAATGTCCGTATAATCGATTGTCGTTTTGATTTAGCGAATCCTAATTGGGGTAGAGAAAAGTATGAGGAAGAACATATTCTTCATGCATTATATTTTGATTTGAATTTAGATTTATCAAGTCCTGTAACAGAACATGGTGGTCGCCATCCATTGCCGAATATTGAGGAGTTTGCAGACAAGCTTTCACAAGCTGGTATTGATGAACATACGACAGTAATTGCATATGACAGTCAAGCGGGTGCAAATGCTTCTCGTCTCTGGTGGTTATTAAACTATGTAGGACATGAGAAAGTATATATATTAGATGGTGGATTTCCAGCTTGGAAAGAGAATGGACTACCGATAACAACGGAAATTCCTGTTGCTATACGAAAAACATTCAAAGCAAATGTACAAGATTATATGCTTGTAACGATGGAAACGGTGAGAGAGAATATTCATGCAGGTGCAGATGTTACGTTAATTGATTCTAGAGAGCCAAAACGTTATGCTGGTGTAGAGGAACTAGTTGATTCAAAAGCAGGACATATCCCGACAGCAGTAAACTATTTTTGGAAGGATGGAATTGTACAATCAGGGCAATTTAAGAATGAAGCTGGGCAACAAGAACGATTCCGAAATCTTTCGAAAGATAAGGAAACAATTGTATATTGTGGTTCTGGTGTTACAGCCTGTCCAAATATCCTTGCATTGAAATTAGCTGGATTCCAAAATGTTAAATTGTATGCAGGTAGCTGGAGTGATTGGATTTCTTATCCAGAAAATCAAATTGCAAAAGAAGAAGATTAATCACTTGCATGCAAAAATAATTTGTATTAAAATAAGGTCACAAGCAAGAAATTGCTCGAAAAACTTTGTGTTTTACACATTGGAAACAATGTGATAATATAACGACAAGTAAATAATACATCCTGCGGTGTACGTAACTTATTTATGTCTAAAACCGATGTTAGTTATACGGAAGCTCAATATTTAGCGACCATCATCAAGCCTTCCTTGTGGAGGAAGATGTACGGTAACTGTGAGGGCATCCACCTGCGAGTAGCGGGTTTTTGGACATTTACGAGGAGCGGCACGTGCGGGGGTCTTATTTCAACTAACATTATATAAAATTCCTACGGTGTACGTAGCTTATGCATGTCTTAAACCAATAAGTTTAATATGGAAGTTCAATATTTAAATGTAGCTAACATGCCATCTTTTTAAGAAGGAAGTTACAAACATTTGTGAGAGCATCCACCTGTGAGAGCAGGTTTATGGACATCTAGAGAGAACGGCATATGTGGGGCTATATAAAAACCTTACGTTTTATACGTAAGGTTTTTTTGTTGCATACATATATTTATTTTATCTGGATTCACCTGTGAAGTTTCCATAATAAATATAGCACTTTCTATCTTCATCAATCTCTCTTGAATCTAAAGCGAACTCCATATGCATGCCGTCGCGCTGAATATATATAATGTCTGAATGAAGAGATGGCAAAATTTCTTCATAGTTCCATACATCTTTCCGATCTATTATGCTTGAACTCGTTTCACTTAGTTCTCTAACCTCAAAACCGATGTGAGAGTATGTAGGATCTGAAGGGTCATTTGCAAACTCTTCTTTTTGAATATATATAACTGCTATTCCGTCTGGATCTACTGAAGTAGCAGTAACAACATATGTCTTGTTATCCTTTATAAAATATTCACACGTCATGCGCGCGATGATTTCAGAATTAGAAATATTTGCGTAGTTCCATAAAGCAGGATACCTTTTCGTTTCATCATTAAGTCGATATTCTAAGCGCATTTTATCCCTCTTCTTCCTTTTTCTTCTACTTTATCATGCTATCTTATATAATAGGAATAGAATTTAAAAAGGGGAGTGCGAAGGTGACAAAAACGAAATGGCTAGTAGGTGGTGTCGTAACGTCTTTAATGACTGGCACCTTATTTGGCTGCGCACAAGATCTTCCCCCAAAACCGAATGATAATAGTTGTTCAGATTGGGATTGGGATGATGAACTTGGGGTATGGCAGTGTGATGATAGTAGGTCAGGTTATCGTGGGCATTATTTTTATGGTGGGAGTTACTATCAAAATAAATCCACTTTTAAAAATTCATCGGCATTTAAATCTTATCAATCGTCTGCGGAATTTAAAGGTGGAATTGGAAGCGGTTCAAAGGGAGGATTTGGGGGCTAACATATGTCGCAATACATAAGGGATCGAAAAGAGTTTTATTCGAAATATCCGAATTTTTGGTCGGATTTATATGAATGTGAGTATAGTTTGTTTCATATTTTCTCTATAACAAATCAGACTATGAAACAATTGCAATTAGCAACTGAACGAATGGGGAAAATATTTTTTAAGACTGCTAAACTTTTGCGGAATTTAAGTGACGAACAGCTTCTTGAACTTGGGTATCCTCCTGCAAGCTTATCTTTCATTAGAATGAAAGGATTATATCCTGAATCTGTTATTTCACGATTTGATTTCGTTTTAACAAGTGATAACCAAATTAAAATGCTTGAGTTTAATAGTGATACACCAACTTTTATTATGGAATGCTTTCAAATGAATGGAAAAATTTGTGGGAAACTAGGCTATGATGATCCAAACTTGGGTCAAGAACGATTACTATCTTCTGGTGTTACAAAGGCCGTAATGGAAGCGACAAAGGGAATAGATAACCCAAATGTTGTTTTTACAGCACATCATGAACATATTGAGGATTGGAATACGACTATGTATTTGAGTCAGTTATGCCATGTTGAAAATAAAGTAGTGCCAATGTCAGAACTTAGAATTACAAAAGATGCTTTAGTGGATAGGGATGGAGTACAGATTGATATTTTATATCGCCAAACATATCCGATAGAAGATTTAATTGAGGATCAAGATCCTGAAACAGGAGACTTCGTAGGTGTGGAACTGTTGCAACTTGTAAAAGCCGGAAAGCTTTTTATAATAAATCCTTTGTCAGCATTTTTGCTTCAGCCAAAATCAATTCAGTGTCTGATTTGGGGGTTAGCAGAAGAAAAGGCCTTTTATACAAATGAGGAACAACAGTGGATTAAAGAATATATGTTACCTACATATTTAGAACGAGATTTATTTTTAGGAAAAGGCTCTTTCGTTCAAAAGCCTTCATTTGGTAGAGAAGGAGACACAATTACCGTTCGCGATAAGGACGAAAATATTATGATTCAAAATGCACACCAAACGTATAAAGCGTCACTGCCGATATTTCAAAAGTATACAGAACTTCCAGTCGTATCTTTGGAAACAGAGAAAGGGATGGAGAAACTGTCGTATGTGTTTGGTTCGTTTCTAATTGCTGGAAAAGCGAGTAGTATCGGTATTCGCGCTGGGGAAAAAATTACGGGGAATGAATCGTACTATTTACCGGTAGGTATAAAAAAGGAGGAAAGTATATGATTAATTTTTTATTATATTTAGCAGTAACACTGGGCCTTTTATGCATTGGTCTGTTCCTCATGGAAGTGACAACGAAAGTAAAAGAATTTAAGTTAATGGCCCAAGGGAATAAGGCGGTAAGCTATGTACTTGGAGGACGATTACTTGGATTAGCTATTGTTTTATATTCGACAGCAGCTAATTCCATTTCACTTCTTGATATGGTTTCGTGGGGAGCCGTTGGGATTTTGGCTCAAATTATCGTCTTTTATTTAGCTGAGTGGCTTACACCACGCTTTAATATAAACAAAAGTCTTGAAGAAGATAATCAAGCAGTCGGTCTGTTTCTTATGTTTTTATCGCTTTCCATTGGGATTGTAATTGCTGGTTGTATAACTTATTAAAACCTTTACGTTAGTTCGCCATACTTTTCGAAAAAATTGTAGGCTACTGTTGACATCTATTTTAAATAAGAGTAACATTTTCTATGTAATAAAAATAAGTCTCTGTTAGGTGAGGCTCCTGTATAGAGAAATGCTACTGCCCAAAAATGTCGAGAGACGCCAATGGGTCAACAGGAATGATCGAATTAAGGTTTTTCTTAACGTAGCTGGTAATGTACCTATGCTATACAGTGCTAAAACTCGGCGAGGGAGAGGTCCGTAGATTTCTAATTGTTTAGGAATCGTTTATTTGTGTATGCCATGACCTTTACTCTTTTCGGAGTAAGGGTCTTTTTGTTACAAATCTATGAGTAACTTCATAGTATAAACTATAAAATTAAACGAGGAGGTGAGGAGCATGTCAAATTCTGACTCGGTTCCGTTACCCATATACTTCAAATCAAAAATATATGATGTAGGCAGGAAACGACTTGTTCCTCCCTCTATATTTATCATAATGTAGCGTTTATATGCATGTTTAAGCGCTAAACACTGTTACGGTAAAAGTGGATAAATTGAGAAACAAAGCGTTTCTTCCTATGTTGTACAGGAGGAGACGATAATATGTTATATGCAAACAAAACTGTGGGTAACACGTCATATAAATTAAGTAAAAAATCAACGAAAGAACAAACAATGCTTCAAAAAAATAAAGATTTATTAATTGAAATCGCAACGAGAGATGTAAAATCTGTATTTGCGTATTTTAAAACAACAAGAGACGGATTATCTATGAAAGAGGCACAAAAACGCATTCAAGTATACGGCCGAAACGAATTAATTTCAAAAAGAGCGCGTATTGCGGAAGTAATGATGAAGCTAAGTGGAATGATTCCAGGTTTTTCAAAACAACATGTGCGTGATGGATTACAATGTGAGAAAATTACTGTGTCTCGAGTAGAATGTTCTAGTGTAACAGGTTTAAACGGTAAATTAAAAATGATGAATGTGCCAGTACAAGAGCTTGTTCCTGGGGATATGATTTTTCTTTCAGAAGGTGATACAGTACCAGCAGATGTACGTATCATTTACGCGAATGATTTATTAGTAAATGAATCCGTGCTAACAGGAAAAGATGCAAGTATTGAGAAATTTGAAAGTTGCTATCACCTTGAGCGTAAACGATTTATTCCTTTAAAACGAATGAAAGACTATAATCCACTTGAACTTGAAAACGTATGTTTCAAAGGGACTCATATTGTTGGCGGAAATGCAAAGGCTGTAGTTGTTTCGACTGGGAAAAATACGTATACAGGAATTCTTCATACTTGTTGTAGTAGAACGTCTTAATGTGTAAATGATGCTAAATATACAAAAACAATGTATAATAGACAAAGTTGAAAAAACGTAGAATGGTAATCTATTTATATAACCTTACGTGATGACGTGGGGTTATTATTTTTTTGGTAGGAGAGGGATTATGAAAAAAGTATTATTAGTTGATGGTATGGCACTATTATTTCGTGCTTTTTACGCAACAAGTGTCTACGGACAATTTATGAAACGACAAGATGGTACCCCTACAAATGGGATTCATGGTTATATGAAACATTTATTAACAGCTATGCAAGCAATTGAACCGACACATATCGTAACATGCTGGGATATGGGTAGTACGACATTTAGAACAGAATCGTTCTCGAATTATAAAGCGAATCGTGTAGCGCCCCCTGAAGAATTAATTCCGCAATTTGATTTAGTTCAAGAAATGACTGCGAAATTGTCTATTCCAGTTATCGGTATGAAAGGGTATGAAGCGGATGATTGTATCGGCACGCTTGCAAAACAATACTGTAATGAAGCGGAAGTGTATATTTTAACAGGTGATACGGATTTACTTCAGCTTGTTGATAAGAACGTTACAGTAATGCTCTTGCGCAAAGGAATCGGAAATTACGAATATTACACACCAGAGAAAATCATGGAAGAAAAAGGCGTAGAGCCGTGGCAAATCGTGCATGCGAAAGCATTCATGGGAGATACGAGCGATAATTACCCAGGTGTAAAAGGTATCGGGGAAAAAACAGCGTATAAATTGATTCAAGAGCACGGAACAGTAGCAACTGTACTAGAAAATGTAGCATCATTAACGAAAGCGCAGCGCACAAAGATTGAAAGTGATTTAGAGAACTTAAATATTTCATTACAATTGGCACAAATTCATTGTGAAGTTCCAATTTCATGTTTACTAGAAGAAGGATTACACACAATGGATGAAGAAAAACTTAGATTCGTTTGTGAAGAAATGAATTGGGGAAGACCTGAAATATTAATCAATATGCTATAAATAGTTTTGAAAGAGGGGTGTTATAAAAGTCAAAGTTTGACTTATATAACACCCCTCTTTTTGTTTTTACGAACAGTATCGTAGTAAATAAAATTATATCGAACTCAATTTTAAATATATAAATGTTTCGACAAAATATATTGATAGAAGTTGATGACAATAGCAACTTTTATAATGAAATGAAGCAATTTCAAAATGGTTTTAGGATGATCACATTTTTGTATGTTCACAAAGTTGTCAGAAAATAAATGGAATTTTCATATGAAGTTCAAATGGAATTCACAACAATCAATTATTATAAGGGCACACAGATAATTCCTTATCTTTTATATAGACCATCCCCCAAGGAGGACAATGAAAATGAGAAAAAAAGTGAGAAAATCTTTTAAACAATTATTAATTGAAAATAAACAATCACTATTAGATAATAAAGAAAATATGAAAGAAATTGAAGAGAGAATTGAGAAACGACATGTAGCATATAGTGCTGCTAGCAATTGATAATTTTGCTTATGAAAAAAGCTTGTAGTTTGGATACTATCCAAACTACAAGCTTTTTCTTTTTTATTACTTCCACCAAATCCAAGCCCAAAAGTAATTTCGTATATTTCGAGGAGTAACGCGTATAAAACGTTCACCGTTAAAGAAGCAACTTAAATTTGGAAGTGTTTCATCTGGATTTTCTGAAATAAAAGCGACGATGTTTTCGTTGCTTGTAACAGTTACTGTAATTGGTGGATCGGTAGGTGAGACCTGAAGTTGTAACGAAATATTCGCCGTGTTTTTGAATTCATTATTAACAGGTGGACTTATCACTTGTACTGTGAATAATACGATAATTGTTTCGTTTGGTTCCAAATTAGTAGCGACTAGGAAACCGATATTCGGATTCGCTAGTGGAGAGCGTTCGCTGTTAATAAAGACAGTACCGTTCATAAATTGTAAACCTGCTGGAATGGTATCTTGTAATGAAACATTTGAAAGTGAAATATCAGAAGTATTCGTAATACGCATCGTATAATCAAAATATTGGTTTAAATAAGCTGAGCTGACGGAAGCATCTTTCACTACTGTTGCAGTTATAAATTGAACTGGTATACGAACGATATTTGAATTGTCAATGAAAGTAATAATTGGGTCCTGTGGTGTCAATTGGAAGGCGGCTGTGACGGAAGCAGAATTGATAATTGTGCTGTTTGAAGGGATAGACGTGACGAGAACTTTAAATGTTATCGTTGCTACTCCATCTGCAGGTAGGGCGCCGATATTAATACCAGTGTCTGGACGAACATTTGGTACCGGAGTACCGTTAATTGTTACGCTGTTTTCTATAAATGTTGTACCAATTGGAATGGTATCTAAAATAGAAGTACTTATCGTAGGAATCGGAGAATGGTTCAATACCTCTAATGTGAATGTAATCATATCACCTATAACGGCAATAGATGTGTCGGCTGTTTTGTTAATACGAACCATAGGATCAACTACTGTTGTTGTAACGACATTTGTTTGCTTTGTAATTGTAATAGGTGGTTCATTCGGGTCAATGGTAACAGTATAGGAAACAGAAGCATCGTTATTAATTGCTGGTTGAAGGGTTGTAGGAGATATTGTTACTTGGAAAGTAATGATAGTAGATTCATTAGGAGTAAGGCTTCCTAATGTAATACCGTTTTCAGGATTTTCATTAGGCTGATTGATTCCGTTAATCGTAACGCTGCCTGTAACGAAGGTTGTATCTACTGGTGCGGTGTCTATGGCAATAATATCTTCAATCGTTACATTACCACTATTCGTAATCGTAATTGTATACGTTACAGTTTGACTAGGTAAAGCATTCGTAGCATTAACAGACTTTATGGCAACGACATTATCATTTTGGACAGTTGTTGTGACGGTATTTGTTGTAGTCGTGTTTGTAACAGGTAAATTATTTGGATTGACTATATAGTTAAAAGTAGTAATGGCTTGGTTCGTCAATTCATTTGGTGTTGGGATAGAAGTCACGGTTACTTGGAATGAAGCGACAGCGTTTCCGCCGACAGTTATAGTATCAATTGGTATACCACTTACTGGATTAACTTCCGGAAGGGCTTCTCCGTTTACAATGACGCTATTTTCTATAAATGTAGTACCTTGAGGAATCATATCTTGAATGGTTACATTATTCGCTGCAACATTACCAGTTTGATTGAGTGTAATCGTATAAGTTAACGTGTCACCGACTGTTGCAAATGCAAGGTCAACAGCTTTATTACTATTTAAATTTGCGTGATGAATTTCTGTTACGGCAGCTGATGAAATGATAGTTTCGGTAATAGGCGGCTGGTTTGGTATGGTGTATTGGTATTCGATTGTACTCGTGTTAGAGATTGGATTTGTTTGCGGAATCGAAGTAACCCGTACTTGGAATAGAACAGTTGCTGTCGTATTAGGCGGAATGTTATCAATTCGTATCCCGTTAAGTGGATTGTCACTTGGACGGGCGTTTCCATTCACAATAACACTATTATCTATAAAGCTCGTATTCGCCGGAATAATATCTGTAACGATAATGTTTTCAACTTGTATATTCCCATTGTTCGTGATGGAAATTGTGTAAGGGATAATCGTTTGTAGGTCAGCGTATTGGATAGGTGTTGTTTTTGTTGCAATTACATGAGCAGAAATAACTTCAGTGATAGTAATATTACTAGTCGATATTTGTTCTTCGCTATTAATTGTATAACGAGAAGTTGATTGATTTTGAATACGACCACTAGCTGGAAGAGCTACCACAGTAACGGAAAATGTGACTGGGATAGAAACGTTAGGAGCAATCGTTCCTACAAGTATACCAGTACTTGGATTCGCGTTAAGCTGAGGAATATTATTTACTAAAACGCTACCTTCTATAAAGGTTGTTCCGTCAGGTATATTGTCTGTAAATACAACAGTAGTAGCATCTGCATTTCCTATATTCGTTAAAGTTGTTGTATAAGTTAAAATGTCACCAATCGTTACAGAAGTTAAATCAACAGTTTTCAGTGAAACGATATCAGCATCATTAATTTGGACGAAAGTAGTATTGGAAGTAGTAGATTTTTGAATTGGTGCAAAGTCAGGATTGAAAATAAAGTCGTAGACGATGTTTGCAGTATTAGGCGTTGGATTTAAAGCTGGCAAATTCGTAACGGAAACTTGTAACGTTATTGTAGTCGCTTGCCCTGACGCAATATTAGGAATGAAAAAGCCGATATTCGGATCTGCTGCAGGAAGTACAGTGTTGTTAACTGTTACACTTCCCGGAATAAATACTGTTCCATCTTCTATAGTATCTGTAAAAAAGATGGAGTTAGTTGTAGTAGATCCGTTATTTTGAATGAATACTGTATATTCAATGGTGTCATCAATATTAGCTAATACTTTATTAGCAGATTTTGTAGCGATAAGAATCACATCAATAAATTGTATATTTGTAGTATTGGAAGAGGTTGTTTCTGAAATTGGTGGTGCGCTTTGTTCCGGTTTATATTCATAGTGTATAACAGCGATATTATTAATAGTATTTTGTGCAGGTATAGAGACTACATTTACTTGGAACGTAACAATAATCGTATTATTTGGAAGGATAATACCAAGATTGATACCGATAATTGGATTTTCGTTAGGTCTTGGTATGCCGTCTACAAGGATGCTATTTGGAACGAATGCAGTGCCAGCAGCAATTGCGTCAATTAGGATAGTATTTGTAATAGGTACTGTACCAGCGTTTGTAACTGCGACTGTATATGTGATGATTTGACCGATACGTGTAATAGATCTGTTAGCAGATTTAATTGCACTAACATTTGCCGTCCGCACTTCAGTATTTACTGCATTTGATAATGATCTACGCTGAACAATCGGAGAACTAGGGTCAATTTGGTATTCATACGAGGTGTCTGAAATGTTAATGACAGTGTTGCCCTCTGGTATATTTGTAAGTTGTACTTGAAATGAAATAGTGACTGTTTCATTTTGTTGTATCGTGCCGAGAGTTATTCCATTTTGAGGATTTGCACCAGGCTGAATCACATTATTTATTGATAAGCTATCTTCAATGAATATAGTACCTTCTGGAAAGTTGTCAATGAACACCGTATTGTTAGCTGGAACAGTTCCTATATTTTGTATTGTATTTGTGTAGGTAATATTTTGCCCGATGGCTACGAAAGTAACATCCGCCTGTTTAACAGAAATAATATTTGCATTTTGAAGTGATGTTGTAACGATATTAGAATTTGCAGAGCGATTCACTGGTGGAGCTGTAGGAATACTTACATATTGGTAATTTACAGATGATTGATTTACAATTTCGGTTGCAGTTGGTGGATTATTTGTTTGTACTTGAAATAGTATTGTTTTGGAACTGTTTGGTGTAATCGTTCCAATTGGTATTCCGTTTTCTGGATTTACACCTGACTGAAGTACACCGTTAATTGTGACACTGTCGGGAACGAATGTAGTCCCAGCTGGAATAGAATCTGTAAAAATAATATTTATTGCGTCAACGTTGCCGATATTTTTCACTTCAGAAATATAAAGTATAGTTCCGCCAATATCTACAGTTATTGGATTGGACGTTTTTGTAACTGTCAATTGTGCTTGCACGAAATTTGTAATGACAATATTACTTGTAGATGTTTCGGTAATAGGCGGTTGTCCTGGGTCTGGTTGAATTGTATATGTTGTATTAGATTGATTTGTAATCGATTGTTGCGAGAATGAATCGTTAATAAGAATTTGGAACGAAATAAGGTGAGTAGCGTTTGCTACTAGGTTAGGCAAAGTAACACCTGCATTTGGATTTGCACCAAGTATAGCTGTTCCGTTAAGTGTAAAACTATTTTCTACGAATGTAGTCCCTTCTAGAATCGTATCTGAAAATATGAGATTAGTAGCTGGAATATTTCCGGTATTTTCTAGCGTTATCGTATAGGTCAAAATGTCACCGGTTGTTGCTTGTTGTGCATTGACAGCTTTTAAAGAAAGAACATTCGCATCCGAAATTTGTGTGAAAGCTGGATTAGACGTAATTGTTCGAGAGATGATAGGAGCAGTTGGATCGGCGATAAAAGTATAGTCAATACGGGCTATATTAGAAATTGGATTCACGCTTGGAATGGATTGAACGATAACTTGGAATGTGACGGTGACGATTTCTGAAGGTGCAATGGCGTTTAAGGAGATTCCTACGTTTGGATCAGCACCCGGAGCTGAAACGCCATTTATGGTTACGCTATTTGGAATAAATGCAGTTCCTTCTGGGACCAAATCTGTTAAAGTAACTGTATTTGCAGTTGTATTTCCGTTATTTTGAACGACTACCGTGTAAGTGATTGTACCGTCAGTAGATTGTACGAGAGAATCTGTATTTTTAATTACAGATAGCGATGCATCAACGACAGCTGTATTTACCGTATTAGATGAAGATGTTGCTGTAACTGGAGGTTGACTTGGGTCGACGATATAAGTGTAACTTGTAAGTGCTTGATTTATAATCGCTCCTTGTGGTGGAATAGAACTTGCAAGAAATTGGAACGTAATAGTAGCAGAATCACCTGGTGCGATAATACCAACTGGAATACCGAGAGTTGGACTTGCATCTGGAAGTGAAATCCCGTTAAGCGTGACACTATTTGGAACAAATAATGCCCCTTCAGGAACTCCGTTAATGAGTAATACAGAATTTGCAGGGAAGTTTCCAGTATTCGTTAATGTTGCTGTATACGTAATTATATCTAAGGTAGATACGATTGTACGATTTGCTTCTAAAACAGTTGTAACAGTCGCGTTATTAATTTGTGTGGAAGCACTATTAGAATTTATTGTGCCGGTAACAGGAGGAGAGGCCGGATCAACTATAAATTCGTATTGAATAGATGCAACGTTTGTAATTGGATTCGAAGGTGGAGTAGATGTAACTATGACTTGGAAAGTAGCAGTTAAGGAACTACCCGCGTTAACGGTTCCGATATTCACTCCGTTATTTGGATTTGCACCTGGAATGGTACTTCCATTTACAGTAAAACTATTTTCAACAAAAGTTGTTCCTGCTGGAATCGGATCTGAGAAATTTACATTCGTAGCGTTTGTATTGCCACCATTTTGAATTAAAACTGTATAAGTGATCGTGTCGCCGATGTTTGCAAAGGCTGTATTAGCAGTTTTTACGGCTGAAAGTATTGTTGAATTAATAGAAGTAACGAAGACGTTCGTTTCCACATTGCCAGGCTGAGCCTGTAATGCATTTCCTACGTTATATTGGAAGTTTACAAATCCTAAGTTTTGGAGTTCAGGTGTGAACGTTGTTGGGTTGCTTACAATTTGAACTTGGAATACGATTGTTACAGTTTGATTTGGAGTGATCGTATTTATGCCAACACCATCAATGATAGAAGCAGATGGTAATGGAGTGCCATCAACAATAACTGATCCCGCCACAAATTGTGTCCACGATGGTATCGGGTCTGAGAAAATAACGTTATTAGCCGGAATATTTCCTGTATTCGTAATCGTAGTTGTATACGTAATCGTATCACCAATCGTTGTAAAAGCTTTATCGGCAATTTTAATTGTGTTTAAAATTGCACTTTCGATTTTTGTGGAAACAGTAGTAGAAGTAATATTTTTTGAAACGGGAGGATTAGCTGGATTAACGATATGCTGGAAGCTAATGCTAGCTTGATTGGTAATTGGATTTATAGGTGGAATTTCATTGGCATTAATATGAAATGCTACGATGACAAACTGGTTTGGTGCGATATCTCCAATTGGAACGCCTGTCATTATGTCTGTATTTGGGATGGTAGTTCCGTTAAGTGTAAAACTATTCGGTTCAAAGGAAGTTCCGTCTGGAATTAGGTCGGTAAAAATAACATTCGTCGCACTAACATTGCCGCTATTTGTAATCGTAACTGAGTAGACAATATCTTGCCCAATATCTACTGTTTCCACATTTGAATTTTTTTGTGCAGTAAGGATAGCGCTATTAACTTGTGTTGTCGTTGTATTAGATTGATTGGAAGTCGAAATGAACGGCTGATCTGAATCAACAATATAACGGTAAGTGGTAAGAGCCGAATTAGAAATAGGATTGTTGATTGGGAGGGTTGAAACGATGGCTTGGAATGTGACAATTGATGTATTTCCACCATTAATTGAACCGATATTTACACCAGTAGATAAATCAGCGTTTGGAATGGTTTGCCCATTAACTGTGAAACTGTTTGGAACGAAACTTAAATTGCTATCAAGTATATCGATAACGGTAACATCAGTTGCAGCTACATTCCCAGTATTAGGAAGGTTAAGTGTAAATGTTATTGTATTACCAACATCCGCAAAAGTAAGATCTGCTGTTTTTGTGCTAATAATATTTGCGTTGTTTATTTGAAGAAGTGTCGTGTTGGAGGTAGCTGCACTCGATACTGGCGGATTCCCTGGATCAACAGTAAACTCATACGTCGTTGCTGCTGTATTTGGTGCAGGATTAATAGGTGGGATGCTGTTAACCGTAACTTGAAATACGATACTATATATTTCATTTGGTGGAAGTGTTGCAAGTACTACACCTGTATTTGGATTCGCATTTGGTTGTAAAACGCCATCGACTGTTAATGTGTTAGGAACAAATGTGAGTCCACTTGGTAATGCATCTGTAAATACAATATTAGTGGCATCCGTATTTCCTATATTCGAAATAGACGTAGTATAAAAAGCAGTTTGCCCGATATCTGCAAAGGAGACACTTTCATTTTTCGTCATGGATAATATAGCTTCTTTAATTTGCGTTGAAACGGGATTACTAATTGAAGTTTCTGGATCAGGCGGTGAGACTAATTGATACGATGTTGATGAGAAATTTACAATTTGGTTCTCGGTTGGTAATGACGCCACGTTTACTTGGAATGAAACAGTTACTGTAGACCCAGCTGTTATAGGCCCAATATTTACTCCGTTCGATGGGTCCGCACCACTTTGAGAAACCCCGTTAATAGAAAATGAGTTTGCAATAAATGTAGTTCCGCTCGGCATTGTATCTGAGAAAATAACATTTTGTGCAGATGAGTTTCCATTGTTTGTTAAAGTAACAGTATAGGTGAGTGTGTCTCCAATACGACTAAAGGATTTATCGACTTGTTTTAATGAAAGAATGATAGCTGTGTTAATTGTAGTGAACACTGTGTTTGAAGTAACATTCCTTGAAACAATAGGGGCATTAGGGTCAGTGATAAATGTGTAAGAAGCACTAGCCGAATTGGCAATAGGATTTTGAACAGGAGTAGAAGTAGCGGTAACTTGAAATGCTATTGCTATTGAGCTGTTAGGAGCAATTGATCCAATTGTAATACCTGTATTAGGATTAAGACCAATTTGTGTGATACCATTTATTGTAACACTATCCAAAACGAACGTTGTACCGTCTGGAATAAGGTCAGTGAACGTAATATTCGTAGCATTTGTATTCCCACTATTCGTTAAAAGTGTCGTATAGGTAATAGTATCACCTAGTGTTACAAGTGTTTGATCAACTGATTTAATCATCGTTATCATAGCATCTAGTACAGGGTTTGTAACGCTGTTCGTTGAAGTAGAAGTAGTAACAGGAGCTGCGCTTGGATCAACGGTATAAGAGTATAAAATTGTATCGTTATCCATAATTGAACTTGAAGGGGGAATAGAAATAACAGTTACTTGGAAAGTAACGGTTACTGTTTCGCCAGGAGCGATATTGGGTATATTGAGTCCAAGTGCTGGCCGTGCACCAAGTTGCTGCATACCATTGATTGTGACCGAATTTGGTATAAATGTAGTGTTGGCTGGAATAGCGCTTGTGAAAGTAATATTCGTTGCTGCAGTATTTCCTGTATTTGTAATAGTAGTTGTATACGTAATCGTATCTCCGACAGAAAGAATGGATTTATCAGCACTTTTTGTAGTAGTTAATATAGCACTATTAATAGTTGTCGAAACAGTATTAGATATATTCGTTTGTGATACGGCAGGTTGGCTAGGATCGACCACATGTGAATACTGTACAGAACTAAAATTTGAAATTGGATTTATACTTGGAATGTTTGTTACAAGTACGTTTATCGTAATAGCAATCGTACTGCCAGGATTTATATTTCCAACTTGAATTCCGTTAGCGGGGTTTCCAATTTGCTGAGCACCAGAATCATTTACAAGAGTACCAGATATAAATGTCGTTCCATCAGGCAAAATATCCGTGAAAAGTATATTTTGTGAAGTGACATTTCCAGGGTTGCTTAATGAAATTGTATAGGAAAGTGTATCCCCGATCTTTGCAAAAGTTTTATCTACAGATTTAATTGCCAAAATTTCTCCGGAATTTATTTGTGTTGAAACCGGATTAGATGTTGTACTTCGTGAAACGAGTGGTAAATTAGGCCCTGTCATAAATTGATAATTAATAGAAGCTCCGTTTACAACGGGTGAGTTTGGTCCCCCAGGTCCGATTGTAAAAATAGGATTTGGGATGCTAACTACTTGCACACGAAAGGTGACGTTTATAAAATCTCCTGCAATAATATCCCCAATTGGTATCCCGTTCGCCGGATTTACTCCAGGTAATAAAACCCCACCTACTCGAACGCTATCTTCTATAAATACTGTATTATTTGGAATCGGATCTGTAAAAGTGATATTAGTAGCAGTTGTGTTTCCTATATTATCCAATAAAACTGTATAAGTTAAAAATGAATTTCCGGGTGCGATGTCAGAAAATATACGATCGACACTTTTTGTTGCTTGAATAATTGCTTCGTTAATTTGCACTAAAGTTGGATTACTTGTAGCTGTTTCTGTCACTGGCGGCTGGGTAGGATCCACAATGATAGAATATGTCGTACTGGATTGATTCAACGTAGGATTTGTAGCTGGTATTGAGCCAACGATAGCTTGGAAGCTAATTGTTGTTGTTCCTCCAACTGGAATGGGGTCTAAAGAAATCCCGCTATCTGGTCTAAATCCAAGTTGTGGGATGGTATTAATTTGTAAGCTATCAGGAACGAATGAAAGTTCAGGTGGTAATATATCGATAAAAACAGGTGTGTTTGCGGTAGTATTTCCGCTATTAGTGAGAGTAGTTGTATACGTAATTGTATCTCCGACAGCAGCAAATGCACTGCTTGCAGTTTTTGTTGCGATTACGGAGGCTGTATTTACTTGTGTAAAAGTTTTATTGGATTGAACGGTCCGTGAAACAGGCGGTTCATTTATATCAACAATAAAGCTATATTGAAGCGATGATTTGTTAGGAATTGGATTAGGATTTGGGATTGTTTTAATGTTTACTTGAAAGCTGAGTATAACTGATGCATTTGAATTTATGTTCCCGATATTGATACCGTTTTGTGGATTTGTATTAGGAATAGTTATTCCATTTACTGTAAAACTATTTGGGATAAACGTCGTACCATCTGGAATTAAATCTGTAAAAATAACATTGTTTGCGGTAGTGTTCCCGGAATTAATAATGGTAGAAGTGAAAGTGAGTGTATCTCCAATAGTAGCGAATGTTGAATTGACAGTTTTATTTATAGATAGAGTAGCATCAATAATTGGAGTAACCGTCGTATTCGTAATTGTACTACCAACAGCAGGTGATTGGTTTGGATTCACGTTATATTCATAATTTACAAGAGCATTATTTGTTAATGTGCCACTAGGTGGTATCGCTAAAATTTGTGCTTGAAAAGTAATGAATATAGTATCTCCGGGAGGAATATCTGCTAAGTGAATACCAAGTGATGGATCTAATCCTGGCTGTGGAACATTATTAATAGTTACAGAATTCTGGATAAATGAAGCCCCTGCGCCAAGTCCATCCGTTAAAACAGTTGCACTAGCGGGAATATTTCCTGTGTTCGTAACTGCAATCGTATAGGTAACGATATCTCCAATTGCAGCAGTCGGTGTGTTCACTGATTTCGTAGCGATGATTGTAGCGTTATTAATTTGAGTTGTTATTACGTTACTTAACGCATTGGAGGATGTTGGAGGTAAGTTAGGATTTACGAAATATTGGTACGTTGTGTTACTTTGGTTCGGGATAGGGTTCGGATTCGGAATGGAATTTACTTGCACTTGGAACGAGATGGTCGTATTTGCATTAGGATTTATCGGATCAATTGCTATGCCATTTGCTGGATTTGCATTAGAGAGCGTAGTACCATTTACTGTTACGCTATTTGGAATAAAAGATGTCCCGCTTGGAATGGTATCTGTAAATACTATACTTGATGCAAGTGTGTTCCCATTATTTGTTAAAGTAGTCGTATACGTAATAATATCATTTACGTTCGCAAACTGTTTATCAGCAGATTTTGCAGAGGTAATCGTAGCGTTATTAATAGCTGTTTGTACAGTGTTAGAAGCAACCATCTGCATGATGGCTGGTTTGGATGGATCGTACGTGTATTGGAATGTAGTGCCTGATTGATTCGTAATTGGATTTACAGCAGGAATAGTTGGTACAAAAACTTGGAATGAAACGGTACGTGATGAATTTGCCACAATCGTACCGATCAAAATGCCGTTAGCAGGATTTGCATTTGCTATAGGGACACCGTTAATCGTTACAGTATTAGGAAGAAAGATGGTACCATCTGGAATGATATCTGTAAACGTTACATTAGTGGCAGGGATATTGCCGTTATTCGTTAAAATTGTTGCATAAGTTATGACATCGCCAACATCAGCGAAATTTGTACTTGTTAGTTTCGTAGCAACAAGATTTGCGGTGTTAATTTGTGTCGTTACGATATTGCTAGTGGCATTTCTAACAACAGCAGGTAAATTTGGATCTGCGATAAAGCTATATTGTAGTGCAGCACTATTTTGAACTGGATTTGGTGAAGGTAAACTATTTGCACTAATTTGAAAAACAATGGTTGTAATTCCACCTGTGGGAATTGTTCCAACTTGAAGACCAACACTTGGATCAGCACCTAGCTGTAAAGCGCCGCCTATAAAAATACTATTTGGTACAAGAGTCGTACCAGGAGGGAGTATGTCGGTAACAACTACATTATTCGCTGGAGTATTCCCAAGGTTCGCTAAGGCAATTGTATATGTGATTGGTTGCCCAACATCAGCAATAGTTAAATCTACCTGTTTGACAATAACTACATTTGCTAAATTAATTTGTGTGCTTACAGTGTTACTTAAAGAGGTTTCTATAGTTGGTGGATCGCCTGGATTTAGAATAAAGCTATACTGTGTACTAGATGAATTTGTTGTTGGATTTTGTGTAGGTAAAGCAGTGACGGTTACTTGATAAGAAACAGTAATTTCACCGTTAGCAGGAATGGAAGGTAACGGAACACCGGCGTTTGGATCAGCGTTATTTTGGAGTACACTATTAATAAGGAAAGTGTTTGGAATAAAGGTAGTACCGTCTGGATTCGTATCAACGAAAGTAGGGCTATCAGCAGTAACACTTCCTGTATTCGTTAAAAGAATAGTATAAGTTAATACATCCCCAACAGTAGCAAATGCCCGATCCACTGTTTTTGCTGAAATGACATTTGCATCGTTTACTTGAGTAAATGTAGTGGTTGAAGTAGTGTTCTTACTTACAGGTGAAGCGTTTGGATCCACGATAAAGTTATAGGAAATAGAAGCGCTATTTGAAATAGGATTTGGATTTGGGATGCTAGTTATTAATACTTGGAATGAAGCTGTAATTGTAGTATTTGCATTGATGCTACCAATATTGATGCTAGCTGGTGTAACACCTGGCTGAGCAACATTGTTAATTGTAACACTGTTTGGTACAAAGGCAGTACCATTCGCAATTGAATCGGATAGTACTACATTGTTCGCCGCAACATTTCCATCGTTTGTAAGAGCAAAGGTATAAGTTAATACATCTCCAACTTCCGCAAATGTTTTATCTACAGACTTCGTAGCTTGAAGGTTTGCTAGTCTAATTGTTGATGTAACAGAATTAGAATTTGCTGTTTTTGAAGTTGGTGGCAGACTTGGATTAACAGTATATAGATAAGAAGCGAAAGCATTATTAATGATAGGATTTTGGGCGGTAATATTAATAATTGTTACTTGGAAAGAAAGAGTAAAAGTAGCTCCGCCAGGAATTGTTCCGATAGGTAAAGCGACGAGAGAATTTACATTTTGCAAAACTCCATTTAGTGTTACAGTACCAGGAGTCAATATCGTTCCATTTGGAAGTGGATCTGTTAGTTGCACGTTAGTTGCGGCTGTATTTCCACTGTTTGTAATGAGGATTGTATAACTTATCGTTTCGCCAATTGTAGCAAATTGTTTGTTTGTTGATTTTGTTAATGTTAAATTCGCGTTGTTAATTTGAGTGGAAACAAGATTAGAAGAGATATTTTTTGTAACGGGTGATTGGCTAGGATTGACGGTATATTGATAAGAAGCGCTTGATCCATTAGAAACGACACTTGACGCGGGTATTGTGTTTACTACTACTTGAAACGAAACATTTTTTGTTGTGCCAGTTGGGATGGATCCTACATTTACACCGTTAGCAGGATTTGCTCCAACTTGTGTCGTTCCATCTATTGTTAAACTGTTGAGAACAAAAGTTGTTCCAGTAGGAATGATATCTGTAAAAATAACGTTATTCGCATTCGTATTACCTGTACCTGTAAAGGAAACGGTGTAAGTTAATGTATCACCAATATCTGCAAAATTTTTATCTACTGCTTTCGTCATTGTTACAGTAGCATTATTCACTTGAGTGGAGACAATATTTGTCGTATCAGTCCCGCTTACTGCTGGCTGATTTGGTACAGGAATGTATTGATATGTTGTTGTGCCACTATTTAATATTGGATTTGTTTGGGGAATAGAAGGAACGAATACTTGAAATAAAACAGTAGTCGTAGAATTAGCAGCAATAGTTCCAATGGATATACCATTAGCGGGATTCGCTCCAGCTTGAATAACTCCGTTAACAGTTACACTTCCCGGAATGAAAGTAGTCCCGCTAGGAAACGGATCCGTATATATGACGTTAGTTGCAGCGATATTTCCTACATTAGCTAAGGCAATACTGTAAGTTAACGTTTCGCCAATATCGGTAAATATTTTGTTAACTGATTTTGTGCCATTAATATCTGCGAGGTTAATTTGTGTTCCTGCAGAGTTGCTTGTTGCAAGACCATTAAAAGTTGTTCCTCCGGCGATCGGTGTATATTGAAATGTAATATTAGCAGTGTTAGAGATAGGGTTTTGGCTTGGAAGAGAAACGACAGTAGCTTGAAAAGTTACTGTACGAGAAGCGTTATTATTAATGGTTCCAAGAGATATACCAGCAGCCGGATTTGCGTTTGTTTGCGGGACATTATCTATCGTTACAGTCCCAGGTATAAAGGAAGTACCGTTAGGGAGAATGTCTGTAAAAATAACGTTATTGGCAGGAAGAAGTCCAGTGTTAGGGATAGTAACTGTATAAGTGAGAACGTCTCCAATTGCAGCGACGCTTTTATTCACGCTTTTCGTTGCTTGTATATTAGGAGAATTTATGTTGATTTGTAAACCGACTGTATTCAACATATACGCGTCTCCGTTAGTTGTTAAACGGATTGCGGCGGACACTTGAGAATTTGTTAAATAAGGAGAAATATCAATAGAAGTAATGTCCCAGCCCTGTCTCCCAGCAGAGATGTTTGTGCTTGTAGAAGCACTTTGATTTCGTGTTCCAAATGTCCCAGTTGTATCTAAATTACCGGCAGCATTATTAACTTGAGAACCGAAGAAATTATTTACAGCATTATTTGGCCCGGATAATGCATTTAATGAACTGAAATTTGGTCCAAATAATGCTTGATCCCCAGTTAAATCAGCATCCCCTTCAGTAGAACTTATAAATAATCTCCCGCTTACAGGTCCTCCGGCAGGTGTTAAAAACCCTGAGACAGATACATCTGCACTACCAGTTTCTACAGAAACGCGGTTACCAGCTACGTAAATTGTTAAATTTCTTGCGGGTAAGGAACCGTTTTGATAAGCGACAATGAGCGTCCATCCAGAAGAATTGATAGCTCCGTTAGAAGCATCCAAAGGATCAACAAGTCCAGGGACAGAGCCGGTTGTATAAGAGCCAGATCCTCCAGCTTGAACGAGGGATGTTACATCTGCGGAACGTGTATAAAATCCAAATGTGACAGATCCAGAAACGAATGTTTGATTAGAAGCTGTAACGGTTGAAGGGGTAATTGAGTATGTTGACACAGGTGTTGTAAAAGAAACGGGGTTTCCTAATACACTCGTAATGTTTTGATCACGAGATAAGTAGTTGCCACCCCAAACAAGTTCTGCGTAAAGAATAGTACTACCAGCAGGGATATTTAAAAGAGCGGTAGAACTATTTTGTGTATAGTTTAATGTTGTACCAGCAGGAAAACTCGTTACTTGTAAAGCAGTATTCGTAGTTACGAATGCACCAATTGCCCCGATTGTACCAGCACGGTTTTGATTACTAATTTTACTTAAGCCTAAAGTATTACCTGTAATTGCGAGTGCGCCGTTAGTGGTGGTAGAAAATCGATTCGTAATGGGCATGTTGTCACCTCATTTATAATATAGTCTTGGTCAAAATAGGATATGTGTGTGACAAATAAAGTGAAACATGTACAAGTTGATTTAATAATAATGATTTAAATGTCTAGATAAGGGGATGAAGTATGCTTGAATTGGAAATTAAGGTGGAGCGTCTTAGGGAAGAACAAATAGGCGATATTGTAGCATTATCTTCTTATATTGGGTGGGATTATAATAAAGAAGAAATTGAGACTATTTTTGATTCAGGTATTATATACGGTGTGTGGAATAAGAGAAAGGAACTTATTGCTAGCGCGGCAATTATATTATATGGGGAGAAATTAGCGTCTATCGGAATGGTCATTGTACATCCGAAATATGAGGGGAATGGGATTGGAAAGGCGATAACGAATTCATGCATTAAGAGCGTATCGGCTCAAACTCCAATTATGCTTATTGCTACGGATGAAGGAAAGCCGTTATATGAAAAACTAGGATTTAGGGCAGTAAGCTATGTTTCTAAATACATATGTAACTCGTACAATGTGAATGATTATTGTGTAGGAAATGAAGATTATATGATGAATTATGAAGAGTGTGATTTAGAAAAAATAATAAAATTAGATGAAAATGCGTTTGGAACAAATAGAAAAGCATTTTTAACGAAAAGAATTATACAAAGTGAACAGTGCATCGTTGTAAAGGACAACAACCAAAATGTATTAGGTTACGGTTTAAGTATACAAACACCAGAAAATAAAATAATAGGTCCAGTCGTTGCGAAAAATGATGCGATGGCAATGAGAATTGTGCATGATTTAGCAAGAGAGCATCATGGTAAATTAAGAATTGATGTATCAGAAGGAAAGAAAGGTTTCATGAAAGAATTAGAGATTACTGGTTTTCAAAAGGTTAATACACCGCCAATTATGATGAGAAATAGTGATCAATTTTTGAAAAGAAATGGGGAACTATACAGTATTGCAGCGCAAATTTTTGGATAAAAAAGAATCCTTCTAAAAGAAGGATTCTTTTTTATTACTCACGATATTGGTCGTGAGTTGGTTGGAAGAGGTCTTCCTCGATATCTCTCACCATAGAAAAATGATCCACATTATAATGACCATGGAGAATTTTATTATGGTGAGAGATAATTTGTTCTGCAGTCAATACGTCAGAATCAGTTGTGGAATGACCGTTTTTAATTAATGTAACATCAAATCCTTGTACAGTAGCTGTTCTAACTGCGGTGTCGATGCAATGTTCTGTTTTACATCCACCGATAACGATATGATTAATTTTTTCTTCTTTTAAAAGTTCAAGTAGAGAAGTGCCATAGAATGCGTTTGTTGCTGCTTTATTAATAAGGATTGCAGACTGAGGTACTTGAATTTCATTATGTACTTCAAATCCTTCTCCGCTACCAGAAGCAACATCGATATCTCTTACGAAAACAATAAGGGAATTTGCATGTATTGCTTTTTGTACGGCTGTATTTAGTGTAGATAATAACTCTTTTTTGCGAAAAACTTCTTTTTCTTGTTCATTCCCATCCATTAATTCTTGCTGCGCATCGATAATTAATAGTGCCTGTTTCATCGTGTCTCCCCTTTAATATGAAATAAGTTCCACTATACATATTCATTCATATTGCAAGGAAATCCTCTATTGTCTATGCAGTAGACGATAGATTTACAAAGTTGTCAAAGAAATTTCATTCTCATAGCGTGTAAAAACATGTATGATAGGAGATGGAGAATTTTTGAGTAGGTGGGAATATCATGCAAACAGTAGAAGATTATCTTTCATTCTTACATACGAAAGGATTTAAACTATCAGAGGAAGCACAAGGGTTTATTATGTTTGGACAAGGATATACTGGTGCATCTGATGGAATTGTGAATGCAGCAATAGAAGCGACAATTAAACATCAATTACAGTTTGATGGGAGTTATTTTGTTGCGTTATTAGAACGTTTGAAAGAAGAAGAAATTACCGATAAAAAAAGCGCTAAGGCTTTTATGCGGAAGTTACAAGCGTAACTTCACGCAGCCTGCGCTTCTTTTTTTGTTTTGGAAGGTAATTCAACAAAAACCATGCCTAGGAAAATACATAGGCATCCGATAATAGCAGAAATAGAAAGTTGTTCGTTTGCAACGAGAACGCCTGTTAATGCAGCAAAAACAGGCTCCATTGCGAAAATAATTGCTACTCTCGTTGGAGACGTATGTTTTTGTGCTGATGTTTGAATAAAAAAAGCAATGGATGTCGCAAATAGGGAAGTTAGAAATAGAGCGAATAAAAAGGAAGAATTCGTCCATAGTGCTACTGAAAATAATTTTTCCCAATCTTCAAACAAAAAGGCGCAAATAGAAGAAAACATACCGACAGCTAATACTTGCGACGTGCTTAATAATAAAGGTGATATTTTCTTAGAGAAGAAGCCGTTAACAAGAATATGGGCAGCGAAAGCAACTGCACAACCGAGAACGAGTATATCTCCAATATTTAATTGAAAAGAATCACCAGCAGTTAATAAGTATAAACCTGCTGTTGCTACAGCAATGCCCATTACGATAAAAATGGTAGCTTTTTGTTTTAAAAAGATAAAAGACAAAATGGGTACCATAACGATACTAAGACCTGTTAAGAAACCAGCTTTTGAAGAAGTTGTATAAAGTAAGCCGAATGTTTGTAATACATAGCCAACGCATAAAAAAAATCCAACGATTAATCCAGCGAGACTACTCTGTTTTATATCTTGTTTTGAAGATTTTTTTGAGAAAATCATTTGAACGAATAATAAAATAATTCCAGCGAATAAAAAGCGAATACCATTAAAAGTAAATGGACCAACGAAAGACATAGCATTTTGAACGACAACAAATGTAGCTCCCCAAATAAAAGAGACAAATAATAAAGCAAGAGGAGCAACCCAATCTTTTTTCACACTCATACCCCCGTTAATTTTGTAAGATAGCTTTTCTAGCTAATTCATCAGCAACTTTATTTTGACTACTTGGAATCCACTTAATAAAAAAGAGATCGAAACTTTTTATGTACTGTAATGCTTCTTCTAATAGTGGTGCAAACATTTTATTTTTTGCGTATTCTTTTTCGACAGCTCGCTCGACAAGTTGCGAATCTGTACGAAAAGAGACAATGTTATAATTATGCTCCGTGCAATATTTTAATGCTACAAGTAAAGCGTGGTATTCTGCTTCATGATTGGACATTGTCCCAAGGGGCAATGATAATTGTACAGCTGGTTGCACCCCTTTAATAAACACTCCAGCACCAGAAGGACCAGGATTTCCTTTTGATGCACCATCAATATATACTTCAATCAAAGTGAGAAACCTCCAAATTATAAGATGATCCCCTACTTATATGTTTCTTTGAAGTAGGGGATAGAGTAACTTAGCCGATTGTAATACTATAACGACATGTAAATGTTTCATTCGCTTGTAAAGATTGAATTCCTTTTTTTTCCTTGAAATCTTTTGCTGGATTTACTTCATCAGCAATCCCGTACCAAGGTTCAATACATAAGAAAGGTGCGTTTTCGCCTGGTGTCCATACGCCGACAAATGGGAATCCGTCAAATTCTACTTTTACAAATTTATTATGTTTATGAGAACGAATAGAGATTTCATCCGTATTCATATTTTCAAAAATAAGCGCATCATTTTTGAATAAATCGTATGTAAGTGGTAATTCATTCGTATTTTCAGCGATTAATTGTTTTTTACTTGAAAGGTAAGGTCCTTCTAATACGCTTGTTTCTAAGCGTTCAGAACCATTAAATGATAAATGATAATCTGTAAATGATTCGCCCTCTAATAAGGGGAAGTTGAAACCAGGATGTGCTCCGATTGAGAAGAACATCTCTTTTGAAGTAGGGTTATTTACTTCATATGTTACATGAACGATTTGTCCGTCTAGCTCATAAGAAACGAGTAATTCGAATTCGTATGGGTATTTTTTTAATGTTTCTTCATTACTAGTTACAATATAAGTGATTTTCGTTTCACTTTGTTCTTGTACAGAGAATGTAAGATCACGAGCAAAGCCGTGCTGTGTTAAAGAATATGGTTTACCATCTACGTAGTATGTATTATCTACTAATCGGCCGACAATTGGGAATAAAATTGGTGAGCGGCGCCCCCAATAAGTAGAATCGCCTTGCCATAAGTATTCAGTGTTATCTTCTTTTAAGCGAACGCTTTGTAATTCTGCACCTTTGTCAGAAATGGAAACGATCACTTTTTCATTTTGAATTGTTGCTGTCATGAAGTGAAACCTCCTAAAACTTTCATATGTTTTATTATACGTTGTCTAAAAGAAAAAAGGTAGTTAATGATAGGAATCTATTGACGAGAGAGTGTGTATTGCGTAGAATATATTCTTGTTGCTTAAAAAACGAATAACGTGGTTCGAAACCATCCCACGTAAAAAAACTAAGGAGATTTTGTCATGAATATAAGAACATTAGTCGGTAATGGTATTTTAGCGGCATTATATATTGCTGTTTCTATGCTTATTCAGCCATTTGGCTTTACGAGTGTACAGTTTCGTATTTCAGAGATGTTTAATCATCTTGTTGTATTTAATAAGAAAGCAATTTACGGAATTGTATTAGGTGTATTTTTAACAAATCTCTTTTTCTCACCCATGATCGCTTACGATTTAGTATTTGGAGTAGGGCAATCTATTCTTGCATTAGTTGCAACGATTATTTCTATGCGATTTATTAAAGGTGTTTGGGCTCGTATGATTTTTAATACAGTTATTTTTACAATTACAATGTTTATGATTGCAATTGAACTTCATCTTGCATTTGATTTACCATTTATGTTGACTTGGTTAACATGTGCCGTCGGTGAATTTGTTGTCATGGCAATTGGTATGCCTGTAATGTACTGGATTAATAAACGAGTACAATTTGAAAGATTTATGCAATAGATGAAAGAGCTATTCCTATAGGGATAGCTCTTTTTGTATGTAATCATATTGAATATAATGCTGTGACTCTTGATACAATATAATAAAATAAAGTGAGGCTTTCATTAGCTGACTACATATAAGAAGTCTTATATAAGGGGAATCTAGTATGAAATATAAAATTCATTGGTTGTATAAAACAAAGAGCGGATTGCAGACGGAATTAACGACAGATTATATGAACATAGAAGATGTATTGCAATTTGCAGAGGATTTCGAGAAAACAGGAAGAGTGAAAGAACTATCATTTTATGATGAAATGGATGCAGAATGGTCATTAAAGGAAATGAAAAAGCTGAGTAAACAAGTGGAGGAAGAGCCCCAAGAAATCCTCGTTTATTTTGATGGCGGTTATGATGTACAGACGAAAGAAGCTGGAGTAGGTATATGTGTATACTATAAAAAAGGAAATACAAAATACCGAATTCGCCGTAACGCATATATAGAAGGTATATATGATAATAATGAAGCGGAATATGCATCATTACTATATGGCATGAATATACTCGAGGAATTCGGAATTAAGTATGAAGCAGTTACACTTCGCGGCGATTCTCAAGTTGTACTGCAGCAATTGGCTGGAGAATGGCCTTGTTATGATGAGCATTTAAATCATTACTTAGATCAAATTGAACAAAAAGCGAAGCAAATGAAATTAAAACTTGTATGTGAGCCGATATCTAGAAAACAAAATAAAGAAGCGCATCAATTAGCTACGCAAGCATTAGAAGGAACAGTCATTGATAGTCATAAAGAAATAACCGAATAGAGAGGTGCAAAGGTGGATAAAAAGCAACTCATTACAGAGGTAAATGACTTATTAGAAACGTATTGTGAAGGATGTTTCTTGCGAGAACATAATCGAAAGACAAATAGTAAGTATTACGCTCATTCATTTTGTATTAGGCAATGTACAGTTGGAGAAACATTGAAAAAGTATGGGGAACAGTTATCATGAAAAAACATCCAGAGAAAATTCTCTGGATGTTTTTTAGTGTCTTGCTTCGTTTAGTTGATGCTCGCATTTACTTAATTTCTTTTCCTCATTCATTAAAAATGGCTCATCTAAATCTGTCGCAACAGATTTCATAATTTCAAGCTGAGAGCGAGCGGCTTCTACAGCAGTAGTCGCATGCTCTAATGTATCTGGATCCATTGAAATTGTCGCTGATCCTACCATTTTTTGTGCTGTTTCTACACGGAATTTCACTTCTTCAAAATCATTTACTTCTGATCCCATTATTACTTCCTCCTTTGTATATTGCGCATTTCACATAGTTTTTGCTCTGTAAAACGGAAATATACAAAGGAATAACAAAGGAGGTTACCAAGTAAGGTAACCTCCTGTTATATGTTGGATTAAAGTTTTACTACGTTAGCAGCTTGAGGTCCGCGGTTTCCTTCAGTGATATCGAAAGATACTTCTTGACCTTCTTCTAAAGCTTTGTAGCCGTCACCTTGAATAGCAGAGAAATGTACGAATACATCGTCAGCGCCTTCCATTTCGATAAATCCAAAACCTTTTTCGTTGTTAAACCATTTTACTTTTCCTTGCATGTTACAATTCCTCCTAAAAACATTTGCTTTTTTTCATTTAGTGAAATTCATTTGAAAGATAATATAAACTAAAAATGCTATAATCTTGAATATTCTGCTAAATGATTAATTTAAATATACACGAATTGGTAGAAATTAGTCAAGTAAGCGATTTTATTTTTTTGTATTTTTAAATAATTTTTCAGCCGAATTTTTAAATAGGTATAGGACAGGCCGAGTATGTAATATTCTTAATTGAATGCTATACATAATGAGGTGAAAGAAAGAATGAATGAGTCTTATTTATTAGATAATGAAGGAATGAGAACGAGAACTGACATACCAAATTGGGTTGCAAAAGAATTTCAAAATTTTTCGAGTGTCGTGCTAGAACCAACTTTCCCATGTTATTTCGGCTTAACAGCTTTGAAAAAGAATGAACTTCGTTATTCATTTCTCTCTCATACTGATTGGAGTCATTTGCCACATACAATGTTATCTTTTTTAGAGTTAATGAAAGAGCGCCCAATTGTAAGAAGAGGATTCTTTCTTTTTGTGGAACCGGAATGTGAGGAACAATCACTGGAATATTATCGTGATTACTTTTGGAAAGTACTACAATATTTACATGAAAACGATGACCAAACATGGCCGAAGCAAATTCCTGAAGACCCAGACCATTACTTATGGGAATTTTCATTTGGTGGTGAACCGATATTCGCATTTGGAAATGCGCCAGCTTATAAACAACGAAAAACTAGGCATTTAGGAAATTCTCTCGTTATTGGATTTCAACCGCGTACCATCTTTGATGGATTAGAAGGGGATCGCCCTAAAGGAGCATATTCAAGGCAAACGGTCCGAGATCGAGTTGAAAAGTGGGATCAGCTGCCGAAACACCCTAACATTAGTCATTATGGTGATCCAGATCATCGCGAATGGAAACAATACTTCATAGGAGACGATGTAGAGCCGATAAAAGGAAAATGTCCTTTTCTTCATAAGTTAGAAAAGTAAGAGCCATCATCCAGATGGCTCTTTTGCATATTTTGGATAAAAAAGGGTATTTTAGTAGTAAATATTTTGATGAAAGCTAGTCTATTTTTAATCATTACATCATTACTTAATAGTAAAGGAAGTAGAAAGGATAGAGCGATGTTTGGAGCGATTATACAACAAATTGTATTAGGTATTTCATTAGCTGCGCCAGTAGGTCCGATTAATATTGAAATGTTAAAACGAGGAATTGAACGAGGTTTTTGGCATGCATGGGTTGTTGGAATTGGTGGAATGACTGCAGATATTTTGTTTATGCTTCTCATTTATTTCGGTTTATCTTCTGTGTTTATGTATACATATGTACAAGCTTTTATGTATTGCACAGGGTTTTTCTTATTATTTTATTTAGGATTTCAAAGTGTAAAACAAGGAATTTCCCACTCGAATATGGAATATAAAAAGGAAGAGGTAGGTGGCCTTAAACAATCGTTTATGGCAGGTTTTTTAATTGCGATATCCAATCCATTAAACCTTGTTTTTTGGTTTGGTATATACGGAAGTACACTTAGCTCATTGCTTACGAAGGTAACGAAACAAGAAGCCTTTTTATACAGTCTTTGTATTATCGTTGGCATTATTTTATGGAATTTAAATATTGCTTTTTCTGTCCATTTTGGCAGAACTTTATTAAAGCAAAAAGCACTTGGCTATATAACAGCGGGAGCCGGTATTATTTTAGTAGGATATTCTATCCATTTTGCATACAAAGCTTTACAGTTGTTCACATAAGATTGAAGGGGAGATTTTTATGTATCGAACCACTATTGACGGAAAAGAAATTATTATTACGTTAGCACCCAAAATCCGAAAAGAAATTACTGATAGGAATCCACTATATGAAGCGGTATTTCATAATGCAGCAAGATTACTGCAAACAAAGCAACCAACGTTTGCGCTAAATCATGAAATATTTGGGCTCATTATTGGAGAGGTACAAAGAGGAGAAGTAACAGTGTTTGCGGTGGAACATATTATTCCAAAGCAAAATATATTTGGATCGAACAATTTTTTCTCGACAATAGAGCAGCAGGCAAATTTGTAAAGTGAATAGAATAAAATAAAAAATAGAAGAAATAGTCGTAACGATATGTTGCGGCTGTTTTTTTGGAAAAGGGGGAAGGAAGATGAAGAGAGTGGGGAAAGAGTTCTTTTTACAACATGATATCGTTATTATGTATAGTATTTTATTTATTTTCATCATTATTTTAAAAATGCAATTTTTTACATGGATCGGTATGTTCGCGTGTTTGTTTGGGATTGTTTTTTATACGCTTAACGAATATATGACACATCGGTTTTTATTCCATTTAAAGCCACCTAAAAACGTATTTTTATTAAAAATGTTAAGAAGATTACATTATGATCATCATGTATATCCAGATGATTTAAAACTATTGTTTTTGCCTGTATGGTTTAGTATACCTAGCTTTACTATATATTTACTTATAGCATATGGTATAACAAAAAGTGCTACTATTACACTTTCATTCGGAATTGGAATGATTATCATGCTTCTCGTTTATGAATGGAAACATTATATTGCACATAAGCCGATTCGTCCGTTCACTAAGTTTGGAAGGTGGCTAAAAAAACAGCACATATTACACCATTATAAAAATGAAAAGTTTTGGTTTGGTGTTTCAAATCCAGTATTCGATTTCATATTTGGAACACTTAAAGATGGGAAAGACGTTGAATTAAGTGAAACAGCTCGTAATTTAGAAAAAGAGAAAAAGACAGAAGTAGTGCGATAAGCACTACTTTTTTTATTTGGAAATTTGCCGGGTGGTAAAACTCCCGCCTCACAATCCGGCAAATATGAGGAAGTTAGATGGAAGATAACTTCCTGTAAAGCTTGACTGGTGAGGAATTGAAGTGCGTAATTTTTATGTTGAAAAAGTATATTAAAAACTTAGGAGAAATTGGCGAAAAATGTCTATCGAAAAATCTTTGCAGGAATGTATGGATTGTCTAAAATAGAAATAAGTTTCTGAATATTTATAAAATTTAGTCTTTAGGTATACAAGGGGGAATTGTATTTTCGGTAAGAGAGGGGAATGGGAATGAAAAGAGATGATACATCAGCACGTAAGTTACAAAATGAAGTGAATTATACAGAGATTGTTCAGTCAGAAGAATTTCAATTGCTATTAAATACGAAAAAGAAGTTTATCGTTCCGATGAGTATTTTCTTTTTAAGCTTTTTTATTGCATTACCTATTTTAACATCGTATTCAAAGGTGCTCAATACACCAGCATTTGGGGATGTTACGTGGGCATGGGTGTTTGCATTTGCGCAATTTATCATGACGTGGTCATTATGTATGATTTATAGCAAGAAAGCAGAATCCTTTGATAAAATCTCGCAAAAAATTCTACAAGATATGCAAAAAGGGAGGGGCTAACTTTGAATGTAACCGCTTTTGCATTATTTTTAATCATCGTTCTTGGTACACTCGTCATAACTTATTTTGCATCGAAGAAAACGAAAAATGCGAGTGAGTTTTATACAGCTGGAGGGGGATTAACTGGTTGGCAAAATGGTCTGGCCATTGCGGGAGATTATATGTCTGCTGCGTCATTTCTTGGTATAGCCGGAGCGATCGCATTAACTGGATTTGATGGATTCTTTTATAGTATCGGCTTTTTAGTTGCTTATTTAGTTGTTCTATACCTTGTTGCAGAACCGCTTAGAAATTTAGGGAAGTACACGTTAGCGGATATGATTGCGGCACGTTTTGATGCGAAAAAAGTTCGCGGCGTTGCAGCGCTTAATACAATGACGATTTCGATTTTTTATATGATTGCACAATTAGTTGGGGCTGGTGCACTTATTAAATTATTATTAGGGATCGAATATACGACATCCGTTTTAATCGTTGGTACATTAATGACAGTGTACGTTATTTTTGGCGGAATGACTGCGACGAGCTGGGTACAAATTGTTAAGGCTGTATTACTTATGGCTGGTACATTTATTATTTCTGTTATCGTTTTCTCAAAATTTAATTTTAGTGTGACTGAAATGTTCGCTCAAATGAAAACAGCTACGGCATTAAAAGATTCATTTTTAAATCCAGGGGTAAAGTATAAGGATGGTCTTGATACACTGTCTTTAAATTTAGGACTAGTTCTTGGTACTGCCGGATTACCACATATTCTTGTTCGCTTTTTTACAGTACGTGATGCAAAAACGGCACGGCAATCTGTTGTGTACGCTACGTGGTTAATTGGCGCATTTTATATTATGACAATCTTCTTAGGATTTGGGGCAGCAGCATTTGTAGGGAATGAGGCGATTATGAAAGCAAACCCTGCTGGTAATATGGCAGCACCTCTATTAGCTAAAGCGTTAGGTGGAGATTTCTTATTTGCTTTCGTTTCAGCAATTGCCTTTGCAACTATTTTAGCTGTAGTGGCAGGACTTGTATTAACAGCAGCATCAGCATTCGCACATGATTTTTATAATGAAATTATTCGCAAGGGGAAATCAACGGAAAAAGAGCAAGTGTCAATGGCTCGCTATGCGTCTATTGGAGTAGCGGTATTATCCATTATACTAGCGTTATTTGCTCAAACATTGAACGTGGCATTTTTAGTTTCATTGGCATTTGCAGTTGCAGCGAGTGCAAATCTACCAGTTATATTATTCACAATATATTGGAAGCGCTTCAATACAACAGGTGCCATTTCGGGTATGGTCGTTGGTCTTGTATCAGCAATTGTTCTCGTAGCCTTAAGTCCAAATGTTTGGAACCCTGTAGCTGGAAAAGCTATATTTGTTGGGGAAGCGATATTCCCATATACGACACCTGGAATTATTTCAATTCCGCTTGGATTCCTTGCAGCATATTTAGGAACCGTGTTATCTAGTAAGAAAGAAGATGTTGCGAAATTTGATGAGATTCTTGTGAAATCTAATACAGGTCATGGTGTTAGTGATGCATCGTCACATTAAAAAGAGAAGGGCTTTTCGATATATAAGAAAAGCTCTTTTTTTCTTGTAAATATTACTGTATTGTAAGTAGGATTTTGTCTTAATTTTGTGGAATGAAAATAAGCAGGGAGAAAATTAAATCATCATGGCACCAGCGCAGCTTTTGTGAAAAATAAGTTGTTATGGAAGGTGGAAGAAATGATGAAAACGAAACAGACTGATGAATTATTAGCAAAAGATGAGCAATATGTTTGGCACGGAATGCGTCCCTTTAGTCCAAATAGTACAATGGTAGGGGCAAAAGCAGAAGGGTGCTGGGTTGAAGATATACAAGGAAAACGATATTTAGATGGTATGAGTGGTCTTTGGTGTGTGAATAGTGGATATGGCAGAAAAGAGCTCGCAGAGGCGGCTTATAAGCAATTACAAACATTATCATACTTTCCAATGTCACAATCGCATGAACCGGCTATAAAGCTTGCAGAAAAATTAAATGAATGGCTTGGAGGAGAGTATGTTATTTTCTTCTCTAATAGTGGCTCGGAAGCGAACGAAACAGCTTTTAAAATAGCAAGACAATACTATGCTCAAAAAGGTGAACCGCATCGTTATAAATTTATGTCACGTTACCGCGGGTATCATGGGAATACAATGGCAACGATGGCAGCGACGGGACAAGCACAACGTAGATATCAATATGAGCCATTTGCTTCAGGATTTTTACATGTAACGCCGCCAGATTGTTATCGTATGCCTGGAATAGAAAGAGAGAACATTTATGATGTAGAATGTGTAAAAGAAGTAGATCGCGTTATGACATGGGAATTAAGTGAAACGATTGCAGCTTTTATTATGGAACCAATTATTACGGGCGGAGGCATTTTAATGCCGCCACAAGACTATATGAAAGCTGTTCATGAAACGTGTCAAAAACACGGTGCCTTGCTCATTAGTGATGAAGTGATTTGCGGTTTCGGACGTACAGGAAAAGCATTTGGATTTATGAATTATGACGTTCAGCCAGATATTATTACGATGGCAAAAGGGATTACGAGCGCATATTTACCGTTATCAGCGACAGCTGTGAAAAAAGAAATATATGAAGCATTTAAAGGGAAGGGAGAATATGAATTCTTCCGTCATATTAATACATTTGGTGGAAATCCTGCAGCTTGTGCATTAGCGCTTAAAAACTTAGAGATTATGGAAAATGAAAATTTAATTGAGCGATCTGCACAAATGGGCTCGCTTTTATTAGAGCAATTAAAAGAAGAAATTGGAGAGCATCCACTTGTTGGGAATATTAGAGGGAAAGGTCTACTAGTTGGAATCGAACTAGTAAATGATAAAGAGACGAAAGAACCAATTGATAACGACAAAATTGCAAGTGTTGTAAATGCTTGTAAAGAAAAAGGTTTAATTATTGGACGAAACGGCATGACAACAGCAGGATATAATAACGTCTTAACATTAGCACCACCACTTGTTATTTCAAGTGAAGAAATTGCCTTTGTTGTTGGAACGTTGAAGACGGCGATGGAACGTATTTAATGAATCGAGCGAGCTGTAATATACAGCTCGCTTTTGTTTATTATGTGAAATATGATAAATTTTCAAAGGGAGGGAACTTTTATGAAGAAATATGACCCTAGTCAACATTATCACATCGGGTATTATGAAGATGGATACGATTTAGAAGTGACGGCGTACAAAAGAATAAATGAACCAGTTTGGGACGCTTATATTCCGCACTATGAGGTAGACAATTTTTATAAGAAAGTGGAGAAAATGAAGCTAGGTGAATATATAGATGATTACGGCATTATGGTGTATTCATTTCGTAATGATATTGATGATGAAGAAGCACGAATTATTTTTGAAAAATGGTTAAAAACGAATAAAATTGTTTAAAGATAAAACGAAAAAGAGATTGCTATCTTATAAGATAGCAATCTCCTTTTTTATTAAACTTATTTACTTGCTTTCATTGCTTTATCTTTTGCACCAAAAGTGTATTTTAACATTGGTGGTGTAATCATTGTAGTTAAAATAACGACAATAACGATAGCTGTAAAGTAATCTTGTGCTAGTAGACCTGAAGAAAGTCCTGTTCCTGCGATGATAAGTGCAACTTCACCACGAGAAACCATTCCAGCACCGATAATTGCAGAAGACTTAGCATCAAATCCAGTCATTCGTGCACCAAATCCACAACCAATTAGTTTCGTTAATACAGCGATTACTGTTAATGCTAGGATGAACCAAATTTGATTGCCAATACCGTCAAATGTAATATTCATACCGATACTAACGAAGAACACTGGAACGAACATAGCGTAAGCGATTGGTTCTACTTTCTTTTCTACTTCATGTTTGTAGTTCGTTTGAGAAATAGCGATACCAGCGGCGAAAGCACCGATAATACCAGCAATTCCTAATAGTTCGCCGAAATATGCGAATGAGAAACAGATGATAAGAGCCGCGCTCACGATAGACTCAGATACGCGTAGTGGTGATAACCAGCGCATAATCGCAGGAACACCTTTCCATCCGATTAAAATAATAGAAGCGAAGAATACAACTTTCTTCAAGATAACCATTGTTAAGTTAACATCGTCTGTACCTAAGAAGCTCATTGCAAATGCTAATAAAATAACAACAAGAATGTCATCAAATACAGCTGCGCCAAGCATAGTTGTACTTTCACGTGTTTTCATCTTTCCTAAATCACGAAGTGTTTGTACGGAAATACTAACACTTGTCGCACATAGAAGTAATCCTAAAAATACAGCATTTCCTTGTTCCATTCCCATAACAAGACCAGAAACGTAACCACCTACGAATGGTAGAATGATACCTCCAAGTGCAACAGCTAAAGAAGAATTACGATTTGCATTTAATTCCTCTAAGTCTGTTTCAAGTCCTGCCATAAACATTAAAAGAATAACACCGACATTACTTAATTGTGTTAGAAGCTCTGAATTTTCAATCCAACCTAATATAGCTGGACCGATAACGATACCGACAATTAATTTACCGAGTACAGAAGGTTGACCTAGTCTAACACTAAGGTCACCAGCAAGCTTTGTACTTAATAAAATAAGTGCAATTTGAAAGAAAAATTCGAAATCCATCGGATCCTCTCCTCATCATTTTTATTTTTATCATACGATTTCTCGGAATTTGCCTAATGAAAATATGTAAAACCCATTAAACAAAGGTCTGATTACAAGTTCTTTTGAACTCGTAATTTGAACCTGTAATTAATATATAATAAAATGTATGAAAAATCAATGAAAAAATAGCAGATTTTCATGATAGGATTCGATTTAGGTATGGAGGGTAACTAACTGTTACGATGTATTTAACCAAGTATAACGAAAGTTAATTAAATATATCAGTAAGCCGTACTAGTTAAGTGATTGGCTAGTAGTGAGGGTTAACGGCGGGCAATCCCTAAAGCTGATTGAACTACAACGTGGCTAGAAATAGCGAGCGTGAATGTCGCCGAAGCAGAAAAAATCAATCAGATCGTGCAAGGTTAAATCCTAAACATTAGAACAATGGGTCTTCCGCATCGAATCATCTAAGTTAATATTGATAAGATGAATGTTCAACGACTATTTTGTATAACTGACGAGAGTACATCACAAGCCTATGGTGGTGGAAAAATCCTCTATCTCTAAGTAGATAAACATATAGTCTGCGCTCATGTGAAAACAGGAGAAGTTCATAAGAGAACTGGCTAAGGAATTGCATCCTTAGTTGAACAAGATAAATTTTATTGAATCTATCAAACTTCATTGAATTTGTCGAACGTATGTGCTACTTTAGATTCAATGAGGTGAGAATAATAATGAAATTTTCACGAGTTAGTCAAGTATCAGAATTAACAGGTTTGCATCCGATTAGTCTCAGGAGAATGCTGGTGGAACACGCTACTATTCAGAAGAACAAATCTTTCATTAAAGGAGTTACATTCTGATGATATTGGCGAAGAAGGCCAGACTGATTCCAACGCCTGAACAAGAAAAAGTGCTTAGAAACCATGCTGGTGCTGCAAGATTTGCTTATAACTATTGTAAAAGAATGAGTGATAGATACTATAAGCTATTTGGGAAATTTGTTTCACAGTTAGATTTACAGAAACGATTTACAAAGATCAAGAAGCGAAAGAGATATGAGTGGTTACATGACATCAATGCACAGGTTCCTAAACAGGCTTCAAAAGATTTTGACAAGGCGAGGAAAAATTCGTTCGAAAAGTACAAAAATGGTTCTCACACTTCTTATAAATCCAAAAAAGATGTAATCCAAGGATTTTATGCCAATTATGAAAGGCTGATTATAGGAAAGAAAGTAGTTCATATTCAGTCTATTGGAGAAGTGAAAACAAGCCAACAACTACCAAGAAACAAAAAACCATCCAATCCAAGAGTTACCTTTGATGGTCGTCACTGGTGGATTAGTGTAGGGTTCCAAGAAGACTTTGAATTACAAGAACTAACGAACGAGTCGATTGGTGTGGATGTTGGATTAAAAGAGCTGTTTGTAGCTTCTAATGGTATGAAAGAACGAAATATAAACAAAGATGCCAAGGTTAAAAAACTTTTGAAAAGGAAAAAGTCAGCGCAAAGAGATATGTCTAGGAGATTTAAAAAAGGTGTAAAAATTCAATCTGCCGGATATGAAAAAGCGAAAGGTGAGCACCTGCGGTTATCTAGGAAAATTATGAATATCCGAAATAACCATATCCAACAAGCAACAGCTAACTTGGTGAAAACCAAACCAATGAGGATTGTTGTGGAAGACTTATCTATCTCAAACCTGTTAAAAAACAAAAAACTATCGAAAGCATTTTCATTTCAAAAATTAAACTTCTTCTTTCAATGTTTATCATACAAGTGTGAGAAGTACGGCGTTGCGTATGTAAAAGCTGATAAATGGTTCGCTTCAAGCAAGATTTGCTCATGTTGCGGCGTAAAATACGACCATTCAGTTCAATCAGAAGGACAGTGGAGTTTAAAAATACGTGAGTGGTGTTGTGTTTCCTGCAATAGCCATCACGATAGGGATGTAAATGCGGCGATAAATTTATCAAGATGGGTAAAATAAATGCTTGATAATAGGAGGTAACGATACTGCCTCGTGTGGAGTGTTATACCCCTCGTCCCTTTGGGGCTGCGAGAACATGATGAAGCACTAACTTGTGTAAATTTGATTGAATTGTATAGATTTAGTTAAGTTTATCGTATCGGAATCACTATATAATAAGAAGAAATAAGGCTACGCTATTAATGAATTGGAGAAGGGTATATGTTATTAAATAAACGTTTTACAATTGGAGAAATGGCAAAAATGCAAAATATAGCGGAATCTACTTTACGCTATTATGATGAAAAGGGGATTTTTCATCCGTCCATTGTGGACCCGCAAACAAATTATCGCTATTATACGATCGATCAATTTTCACTATTAGATACGATTAAATTTTTACGCCAATTAAATATTCCATTAAAGGAAATTAAGAAATATATTGATGAAAGAAATCCGGCATACGCACTCAATTTACTGGAAAAACAACAAGAAATGATGTTGAAAAAACAAAGAGAAATTGAGTATGCTTTGGCGAAAATGGAACATAAAATTCATTTAATTAAGGAAGCGACAAAAGCAAAAGCTGAACAAATGGTAATTAAAGAAATCCCGCAGCGAAAAATTACAGCAATTGCGGTTGCCCCGAATACGACGGATGATATGTTTGAGTACTATATTCATTCGTTGCAAAAAAATATGAAACAAATGGATGATAGCTTATTTTCTGGAGATATCGGTGTAACAGTTGCGAAAAAAGGATTAATGCAAAATGAGTTTCAAGCATATAGCAGTGTTTTTATTCTTTTGGATTACATGCCTTTTCAAATACATAGTTCAGATGAAATTAAAGAAGGCATGTTTGCCTGTGTATATCATCATGGACCATATGAAGAAACGGATGAAACATATAAGAAGTTAATGAAATATATTAATCAAGAAGGATACGAAGTAAGTGGAGATGCGATTGAGATTGCATTAATTGATTGGTCTGTAACAGACAATCCAGAGGAGCAAGTAACAGAAATTCAAATTCCTATAATGAAAAAACAAAGCAATAAGTTGTAGGACGCGTATCATTACAAATTGGCTCCAAACATGATAATTAAGTTACCTATTTTTTAATTCTCTATTGACCTTCAAGTAACTTGAAGGTTTAAACTGTGAACAGAGCATTGAAAAAGGAGCATTTATATGATGGAAACAACAGAAAAGTTAAGAGAAAAACCGATAAAAAGTTTATTTATTTCTTATTTAATACCAGCCGTTCTAGGAATGGTGTTAATGTCAGTTAATATTGTGATTGATGCGGTTATGATTAGTAGGGGAGTTGGGGCAAACGGATTAGCAGGAGTAAACGTGGCTATTCCAGCGTTTTCAATTTTCTTCTCTATTTCATTATGGATTGGAATGGGCGGGGCAACGTTATATTCCATTGCACTAGGTGAAAATAAATTAGATAGGGCAAGATCTATTTTTACTCAATCCATGACGGTAGCAGTAATTATCGTAGGTGTGTTAGCAGCGATTTGCTTATGGAGAATAGAAGATTTAGCATACTTATTCGGTGCAAACGAAGTGATTTTACCGTATGCGTTAGACTATTTACACGTGTTATTAACATTTGGAATGATATACGTTTTAGAAAATATTTTAAGTACATTTATACGAAATGATGGAAATCCTAATTTAGCAATGGCAGGGCTAGTTGTAACGGCTGTATTAAATATAGTGTTTGACTATATCTTTATTTTCATCTTTGGATGGGGCGTAACAGGTGCGGCTTCAGCGACTATTCTTTCAGCAGCGATTGGTTTCCTTGTATTATTAACGCACTTCTTTAGAAAAAGTAGTATTTTAAAATGGACGAAATTCCATTTTGAATGGGATACAGTTAAACAAATTATGATCATAGGTTTCCCGAGCTTTACAGCAGAAAGTACAGTAGCGATTGTTACGATTGGTTTTAATATTACATTCGTTCAATATGCAGGAGAAGTAGGCGTCGCTTCTTATGCGATGGTGAATAGTATTCATGCGATGACATTACTATTATTCTTCGGCGTTGGAGCAGCGTTACAGCCAATCGCTAGTTTCCATTACGGTGCAAATTTAGCAGAAAGATTACGTGAAGGATTGCAGTTTGCTGTAAAAATTGCGGTAGTACTTGGGGGCGTAGCAATAATTGTCGGATTATTCTTCGGGAAATATATTATTGGTCTCTTTGATGTCCAATCTCCAGAGTTATTGGAGTTAACATTAACGGGTATTAGCTTGTTCTTTATCCAATATGTATTTTTAGGCTATAACATTGTGTATGGAGAGTACTTCCAATCCGTGCGACAAACGACAAAATCAGTGCTGATTATAATGAGCCGAGGGTTACTATTTATTATTCCATTATTATGGATTATGCCAAAATTATTTGGGATAAACGGAATTTGGCTCGTTATGCCAGTAGCTGAAGTATTGACAGCGATTATTGTATTTACGATGAATCGTATGAAACATCCTGTTCCGTTAAATATGACAGGAAAGAAAGAAGCGATATAATGAAGAAAATCCCCTTGAGCAAGTAAGGGGATTTTTTTACTCTTTTAAACTAATCGCAAAAGATCCATCTGTTTCTTGAACAGACGCGAAAGCAACGCTTTTAATATTAGTGATGCCCTTTTCTTTTAATTCTTTATATAACCACTTTTCGTCCTTATGAATTAACTTTAAGTTATCGTATTGAATTTGCGAATCAACGATAAGGGCAATTGGTAATCCAGCATACGTAACATCTATGTTCAAGTCTTTTGGAGTTAATGGTACAAGTTCACGCTTTGGTAAAATGCTAATGGCTCCGTTCGCTTCTAAAATAGCATATTCAATTTCGTGAACACTTGGATATCCTGCGACGCGAAGGTTAGACAGTAGTTCAGCGATTGGATATCTACTTTTTTGTAAGTTTTCAAAAATAATATCACCATGTTTAATTAAAATGATAGGGTGCCCGAGAATAAAACGATTTAGTTTGTTTAGTAAGCTTAATTTTGTAAGAAGCAAATGCAAACATGTAATAACGACCATACCGAGAAAAGCTTGCAAAGCACCAGAGACTGGTATGGCCTGAAAAGCTAAATAAGATAAAAAGATAATAGCACCAAAATCATGAGGAGTTAGTTGTGCTAAAGCTGATTTACCGAGCATTTTAAGTGATAGTAAAAATAAGATGAAAAAGAACGATACGTTACATAAAAAGAGAAGCAATAGAGACACTCCTTCGTGCAAAGTTGTACTTACTGTTCCCGAAAGAAATATAAATATTACTTTCCAGAGGATAAATTAGACTGAATTGGAATTTGTCTGTATACAAACAAATAAATGGATATTATCATGAAAGAAGCAAAGAACATAGGAGAATATGGATATGAAAAAGAAGAAAATAATTAAATATATGATAGGGATTATAATGGTTTGCGCTGTTTATGCGGGATTTTTACAATATAACATTTATAAGCATGGGCAAATGAATGCGGCCTATGATGCTGATTATATAATTGTATTAGGCTCGAAAGTAAACGGGACGAAACCATCGTACTCCTTGCAATATCGTATTGATAAAGCTGCTGAGTATTTACAATCACATGAGAAAACAATTGCTATCGTGTCTGGAGGGAAAGGAAAAGGAGAAGATATTTCAGAAGCATTAGCAATGAAAAATGGATTAATGAAACTAAAAATTGCAGAAGACCGCATAATAATGGAAGATAAGTCAACGAGTACAGATGAAAATATTACATTCTCAAAACCTTTAATTCCGGACAATATGAAAAAAGGGATGATCGTAACAAACGATTTCCATATGTTTAGAGCGAAAAAAATAGCAGCAAAGCAAGGTTTACAATTAGAGGGTCTTCCGGCCGAAACGCCGAAGCGAATTGTTATTCCATCGAATATACGAGAGTATTTTGCTATTACGCAATATTGGTTTATGAATCGAATATAGAGAAAAATAATCCCGTCTGGAAGTCCAGGCGGGATTGTTTTGCGGAAAATCTTACAAAAATGTCATGTTCCTGAAAGGTAAAGCGATAGTTTCTAGAATGCATTCCTGACATAATGAAGATAACAAAAACTATTTAGAGGTGAATCGGATGAAAGGAAATAATATATTATCTTCACTATGTTACTTTAGTATCTTTTTTGCACCATTTTTACTGCCAATTATCGTGTACTTCATTGCGGAGGATGAAGTGAAATATCACGCGAAAAAAGCATTTTGGTCACATGTTTTCCCGTATGCGGTTTTATTTGGTGGATTAGCAGTATCAGGCATATATGGTTTAAGCTTCAATCAATCTGATGGTGCTGGAATTGGGATTATGATCACATATGCAGTATTCATTCTTGTAGGGGTTTATTACTTCATTTGGAATATCGTAAAAGGTGTTAAAGTTTTGAAAACAGCGTAATAAGATAAGGAATAATTCGGAGTGAATTTGTCGTTATTTGTCGGTAAGTCGATATCCCTTGTCGAATCGTCGATATATCTGAAAAATCGCTGATATATTTAAATAATCGTCGATATAATTTCATGCACCGTATTGATAGACGTTTTAAAAAGAGCAATTCAAAAAGAATTGCTCTTTTTGTGCTTATAAGTTGTGAATATTGGAAAAGATATGTTAATTTTTCATTAGGAAGAGAAAAAAGGAGTGTTTTTCATGAATGAGATCATGCATAAAATGGAGCAACACGTTTCAGTTCGTAAATATAAAGAAGAATCAATTCCGAAAGATGTAGTAGAAAGAATGGTGCAAGCTGCGCAGCATGCCGCTTCCTCGCATTTTGTACAGGCGTATTCTGTTATATATGTAACCGATCAAGACTTAAAGGTTAAACTAGCAGAGTTATCGGGAAATCGTCACGTGAAGGACTGTGCAGCATTCTTTGTTTGTTGTGCAGATTTAAAACGACTTGAAATGGCATGTGAAAAACATGGTACAGAAATAAAGCATGAAGGAGTAGAAGACTTTATCGTTGCGACGGTAGATGCTTCACTGTTCGCGCAAAACTTAGCGTTAGCAGCAGAATCGTTAGGGTACGGTATTTGTTATATTGGTGGTATTCGTAATAACCCGAGAGAAGTAAGTGAATTGCTTCATTTACCAGATAAAGTATATCCTATATTCGGAATGACAGTGGGTGTACCAGATGAAAATCATGGAGTGAAACCACGTTTACCAGTAGCGGCAATTCTACATGAAAATGGGTATGATGAAAAGAAATATGATGAATTACTAAACGAATACGATGAAACGATGAGTTCGTATTACAAAGAAAGATCATCAAACAAGAAAAACTTGACATGGACGGAATCAATGAGTTCGTTTATGTCTAAAGAAAAAAGAATGCATATGAAAGAATTTTTAAGTGAAAAAGGATTTAATAAGAAGTGAATAAAAAGGCAAACCTGTGATGCGGGTTTGCCTTTTTTAGAGGAGAAAGATGATTGTTTGCGAATAAATATAGGGGGAGGAGATAATATGAAAAAAGCTTTAATCTTTTTATTTGATGGATTTGCGGAATTTGAAGTGAATATAGCGAGTTTATTTTTGATAAGTAAGGAATTTGAAATAATAACAGCAACAATAGACGGAAAAACAGTTACAGGAGAAGGTGGTTTTTTGTGTCAACCACATGTCTCTATCGAGCATATTGAGGTGGCAGACTATGAAGTGTTTATTGTACCAGGGGGACATATTTTTGACCATTTAGAAAATGAACAATTGTTAACTGTCGTGAACGAATTACATAAGCAAAATAAATGGATAGCAGGTATTTGTGCAGGGACATCATTACTACATGCAGCAGGAGTACTTAATAAGAAGAAATTCTCAACATCATTAACACCAGATGAAAAACAATTAGCGCATTTACATGAATGGGAATATAAACAAAATAAAGATGTAACCGTTGATGGGAAAATAATAACAGCCGTAGGGTCTGCATATGTTGAATTTGCTGCTGAAATAATGAAACAGCTCAATTTATTTAATGAAGTTGAAGAGATGGAGAACTTGCAATACTTTAAAAATGTAACAGAGCTGTGTGATGAAACGTTAGTATAAGTGAATAGTTTGATTGTTAATACCTAAGTTCAGAATGTAGATACTCCTTTCTGAACTTAGGTATTTTATTTGTTATGATATACATAGAAAAATTAAGAAATTTTTACAAAAGTGATAGAAAATGAGAATAAAATACCAATAGTAAGTAAAGGCAGCTGCTAAAGGAGAATTGGGGAAGGAAGATGCTTATGATTTTCAATTCTGAAGAGGATTTAATTATAGCTATGAAAAAACATAATCAAGACGCTTTGAAAGAAGTGATTGATCAATATGGAAAATTAATTTTGTACATTATTCATAAATCATTAAGTACCCCTATTGAAAAACAATATGTGGATGATTGTTATAACGATGTATTTACTATCATTTGGTTTCATATCGACCAATTTGATACAGAAAAGGGAAACTTAAAATCTTGGATGATTGGTATTACTAAATTAAAGGCATTGGAATATAAAAAGAAAGTATATAAAGAGAATAAAATTGATAAAGACGTAGAAATAGATACAAGTGTCCATGATAGGTATGGAATAGAACAAGAAGAAGAAATTATGGAAATCGTTCAAGATTTAAATAAGAAAGATCGATATATCTTTTTAAAAAGGTATATTGATGGATATTCCATTGATGATATTGCGAAAGAATTAAAAGTAACGGTGGATTATATATACAATCGAATTTCCCGTGGGAAGAAAAAACTCCAAAAACTGTGGAAAGGGAGTGTGTAATATGGATAAAAGATTATTATCTATGTTAAATGAACTCCAATATTCAGAGGAAGAAATTGCACGTTTAGAGAAAGAGGCAAATGAGTCTATAAATATAGATAAGTATTATGTAAGAAATGGAGAATTACTAAAAAAATTAACGTTACAAATGCTAGAAGAATCCATTCGCAACGAATTACAAACAGGTGAAGAAATTGAGAAGGAACTGTTAGTAGATGAAGGGTATATGGCAAATAATAAAGTCATACCAAATATATATTACGTAGGAGCTACTTTTTATTATTATATCGTGTTAACAAATAAGAGAGTGATTATGAAAGGATTAGATTGCTATTTTAAAAAAACAAATGAACACAGCATACCAATAGAAGATATACAATCCATTTCACAACATAAAAAAATGAAAAATGTCTTTGAGATTAAATATAATAACACTCATATACAATTTGGAAGTATTGAGTATGCACGTGAAGTTGCAATGATAGTTATGGAGTTAAAAAAACGTGGAGTAAAAGTAGAAAAGTATACAGATTTTGAAAAAGGGTTTTCCATATTCTTTAATATATTCGTGATAGTAACTGCAGGTCTTTGCTTTATAAAATATTTAATGTAAAAAGCGGCTAAATAGCCGCTTTTTATCGTGTTATTTAGTATCCGATTTTATAATATTTGTCTTACGAAAGAACGATTATTGCTAATTGTAAACTGGTAATAAAGTCATGTGAGTTTTGATATGGAATGCCCCGTCGTATTTGAAAATGCAGTAATGATTTCGTTTGAACCTATCTATTATTGCACTATCTAAAGCACCTTCTATAATAAATGCAAACTTTCAATAAGAAGATACATACCTGTACAACTCAAAAGGATATACGTAAATATTTTAAAAATCCGTTGATTAAGCCATTTGAAAATAATTTGACCTATATACAAACCTAAAAATACGATTGGAATAGCATACAAACTTGATTCCCAAATTGTTTTGTTTGTCCCAGTAAAGAGTATTTGAGTTAGTAGACTAATGAAATATATAAATAGATAAAAAGCTAAAGTAGTTGCTCGTAACTTCTCTTTTTTTGTATCAGTTCCTGTAAAATAAAGTAACAGGGGAGGTCCTGGCATACCTATACTTGTCGTTAATAGACCAGATAATCCACCAACTATGAAATCTCTAGATTTTGTTGATTGAATCTTAACGTTGCATATTAGCATCAACGTTAATAGTAAGAGCAGGATGCTAATTGCTAATTTAAATGTGTTGATGTTAATGGAAGTGAAAATGATAATACCAAAAGGAACACCAATTATACTTCCGAAAATTAATCTTTTCAGTAGAATAAAATCAATGTCTGTTTTTATTTTCCAAATGAGCGATATGGAAATAATTAAGGATAAAATGATATTTATTTGTATAGCTTCTTGTGGTAGAAATAACATGAGTAAGAAAGGTGTTGCCATAATAGAAAAGCCAAAACCTGTACTTGTTTGTAAAATAGAAGCTACTAATATAATACATATGAAAGTGAATATAATCTCCAAAATAGTCCTCCTATATAATTAGTTCCAATACATATTTTAACATAAAGTGAAACTTTAATCAGTGGGGCTTACTGTCCTTTAAAACGGGAAAAAAGCGGCTAAATAGCCGCTTTTTTCTCGCATTTAATATTCCAATGATGACCCTGTAGCTTTAAAATATTTTTCTCGTGAAGGCGTCATTACACGGATTGCTAATAAACAGGAAAGGAAAAGAATGAGTAATGAGCTGCTTATTACAGTGATTTGAACGGAAAGAAATTGTGCGGATGCCCCAATTGCTAAAATGAAAAAGATTTGGATGAAATTTTTTATGGAATCAAATACGCTATCAATACGTCCCATCATATGTACAGGGATGTTATTTTGATAAAATGTTATAAAGCCAGTACCAGCAAATGATGAAGAAATGCCAAGTAAAATGAAACCACTCGCTGCAACTATAAATGAATTTGAAAAGGCGAAAATTACATAGCCTATTGCTGTGAAAATCATACCTAATCCGATACAATGTTGAATTTGTAATCGTTTAGCAAAGAGAGAAACAAGAAATGAACCGAAAACGTAAGCAGCACCAGTTATACTAACAAGCATGCTATATTCTATATTGGATAAAAACAGTACTTGTTTTGTGAAAACAACCTCTTGTGAATCGAGTGCCATAGAGACAAGCATAGTAGCTTGAAATAAAACGAATATGAGAATAATGTAACTTTCAGTTCGAGCGAATGAAAAAACTTGTTTCCAATCACTTCGTAATGTTTGTACGAAAGTATTTGCAACTTCTTCGTTTTGTTTTGTTTGTAGTGTAATGTTTGGCAAGAAGTAAATGAGAATGGTAGAAAGTAGAAAGGAAAGTGAGTTGCAGTAAATCACAAAGGATGCTGAGTACGTGGTGAGAAGTATTCCAGCAAGAGCTGGACCGATAATAAAAGCCCCGTTTGTAAATAAGCTATTCCAAGCGTTGAATTGAGCGCGTTCTTCAGCTCGTATGAGCATTGTTCTATAAGAAAATGATGCTGGATCGAAAAATGATGTAGCAATGCGAGTTAAAAAGATAAAAATATAAATGGCCCAAATAGAATCAAATAGTGGAATACAGCCAATGAGAGCTGCTCGAATTATATCTGTGATGAGCATAATGGACCGTTTGTTTAATCGATCTACTATGCTACCAGACCATATTTTTGTAACAACGGTGGCAATTGGACCTACAATCCATAATCCTGCTACAGCAGCAGGGGAGTTTGTGCTATTTAACACCATTATGTTTAAGGCGATGAGATACATAAAATCACCTAAACGAGAAATTCCTGTTCCCGACAATAATAATAATTTATTTTTCATGAACAAATGGCCCTTTCTTTCATTGTTTTTTAATCCTGCAGGAAATGGAGTATTCCTCTTCGGAGTTTGATTGACGAGCGGTTTTGTTTTCCCAGCGTAATAAAACTTGTGTAACTTCCCAAGTAAGCTGTTGTAATTCCTCTGGAGTTAAAAATAAATGAGATACAATATGACTACCTGTATTCGTTCCTTCTGTGCCGCTTTCTTCAATATAGAAATGAGCAGCTTTTGCTTTATAATATTTTTCAATAATTCCCCGTTTTTCTTTCGTGTCTACTAATTCAAGTAACCCTCCATCATATAAAATTTGAACGTGATAATGTACGCTACCAGCAGATTTATTTAGTTTAGTAGCTACTTGTTTTGCAGTGAGTGCCTCGTCTTTTAAAAGGTGAAGAATTTGAATGCGAGTTGCATTAGAAATGAGCTTCTGCTGCTCAGCTGAAATAGTAAGTCTATCGTCAAACATTATGACATCTCCTTTCTTGTAATCTAAATTTATTGTACATTCTAAAAAATTAGAACGTAAGGGAAATAAATCGCCTTTTTCCTTTATATTTCGACATAAAGAAAAATAGCATGTATATAAACATGCTATTAAGTGATAGTAGATTCTTCACTCAGTTTCCCGCGATAAAACAGGTAAAGCCATATAAAACTAACAAAAATACAGCATATAGCTAATAGGCTACCAATAATTTGCGGAGAAAGGACTAAGTAGAAGTTGAGGTAAACCTTTACTTATAAAAGTTAGTGCGATCATAAACGGAGATTCCGTCATGCTATAGACGAATGTTACTAAAGCTACAGTATGAAACCAATCTCCAAGTACACTTAACGTTTGCCCGTAAAATAATTTATTGAAGTTTTTATTTGTTTTTAGAAGTGTGGAATAAGAAACTGACATAAAATTTAATCTTTATGTAATGATGATGCTTGAACTTGTTTTTTCCACTCGCTTAAATACACTTTCTCCGCTGTAGGAAGTCCAACAGGTAATTGTGCGATCAATTCTAAACTATTTCCGTCAGGATCATTAAAGTATACGGCGGCATGTGCTAATTCTGGAAAAACAATCGGCTCAATTGGTTCCATTCCAAAATCTTTTCTAGCTGAAATTCCTTTTTGGTTTAGCCAGTGTATTGCATTTTCTAAATCATGTAAGCTTACTTGAAAGGCGATGTGTCGTAAAGAAGGGTGATAATTAACTTTGTATTCTGTGCCTTCCCAAAGGCCAAGCCAACTTTCATTTTCTTTAATCCAAAAGAAAGCAATATCATTTCCTCTTTTATATAATTTCAGTCCAAGTGATTCATAAAAAGATATTGATATCTCTAAGTTACTGACAGGTAAATGTGCTTCGTAAAGACCTTTAATCATTGTAATCCTCCTTAGTAAAATATTTCTTATTTCATAGTAAACTTTTTTTTATTAGTTGAAATCACAAAATAGAGGGATATCACTTCATACGAAAGTATGAAAAAACAGCTCAAATATGAGCTGCTTTCGTATAGTTTTTCGTTCATTTGTTAAGGATAGGATATATTAGTATCCGTATCCGCCGCCACCCCAGCAGCTACAACCGATGATGATTAGAAGGATGAATAGTACGATAAGCAAAGCAAATCCACCGCCGAAACCAGCGCAACTTCCACCATAGCTCATATGTTTTCCTCCTTTTGAGTAAGTTAATCTATATAATTCATGGACTACTATATACAGTATGTTTTTTGTGTGGAAAAGGAGCCAGTCTCTTTTGTAATTAGACAAACGCCTGTATGGTTATTTTAATTGTATATTGTGCTAGGGGTATGTGAAGAAATCGTTATATATTTTGCGATTTGTTCATAAAAAAATATAAAAATTGTAAAAAAAACCATTTTTATATTTTTTTATGAGAGGATTTGTACTATAATTTTACAAGTAATATTATGGGAAAAGGGAGTTTTAGTAAAGAGATGGAGATGGGAAAATTACACAATAAAATAGAAAACAAAAAGAAAGAGCTAATCCAACTTGTTGCTAGACACGGATTGGATCATGATAAAGTTTTGTTATTTAGCCGAGATTTAGATATACTTATTAATAAGTTTATGAATGTAAAAGATAAAGTACATAAATAATTTGTAGTTTTTTATATTAGGATATTTTGCGAAAAGGAGAGAAAATTATTTGGAACATTTACAAGAAGAGTTATATAAACAAATAAAAGAAGAAAAAGGTATTGTTACAGTTTTTTTAAAGAGTGGCGTTAGAATAGTAGGAGAAATTGTTGCGATAGACAAATTTACCGTTTTAATGTTAGTTGATGGAAAACAACAACTGATTTACAAGCAGGCTGTATCAACGATAATGAAATAAGACACTCAATTTGAGTGTCTTTTCATTATCGTTTGCAAGCTTCCACGTCAATGCCGGCAGCTAGTAATTTCTTTTCGCCATCTTGTTCAATCATTTTTTGTAATTTAGATAGGAAAGAATCAAAGTTTGTATGCTTTGCCACTTGGAATGTCATTTTATGCTCAATTGGTAGCCACGTATCAATATCAGCTTCGTTATGCTGAATTTTCACCTCAAGCTTATCAAGTGCGTTGGCAACTTTTGCTTCGTACGTTTCTTTCGCTTCAAACTCCATCCATAAATCATATAATTCCTCACCGAGAGAACCTTTTAATGTTCGTTTAATATTTAAAATGGCTTCTTGCTCATTTTTTTGTTTTTGTAATTGTAATTCATGACTATTCATTGTATCAAAAGCAGGAATATCACCAGCTTCTGCCTCGACTAGGTCGTGAATAATAACCATTTTAAGTAATTTTTCAATATTTACTTTTTGATCTAAATAAGGCTCAACTAAAATGGCCATTAGAGACATGCGCCACGTATGTTCAGCAACACTTTCTTGACGCCCGTTAGAAAGCCAGCTATGTCGCATTTCGTATTTTAATTTTTCTGCTAGTGCAATGACTTGTAAAATGTTATGTTCCATCGTGATCCTCCTCATATTTCCATACTATAATTCTAATATGGAAATGAAATGTGTCAATTTTATGAGTATATTGCGATAAATAGATGATAAGCGTATAATAAACATTATATGTGAAAACGCATTATTAAAATAAAAAAATGTTTTATAAAAATGAAAAGGGAAGGTCCGGAATATGGGAGATGAAAATCAAGTGTTTGCTAGACCAGAAAGAAAAAAAAGGAAGTTTGATATTTCTAGCCCAGTGGGCATAATAGTAGGTTTTGCTATTGTAATAGCAGCAATTATGATTGGCGGCGGCGGAGTAAAAGCTTTTAAAAACTTTTTAGATGTTTCATCTATTTTAATTGTAATAGGGGGAACAACTGCGACAATTGTTGTGGCATATCGATTTGGAGAAATAAAAAAATATACGAAAAGTATTTTTACTGTTTTACATAGAAAAGAAGAAGATTTAGAACAGTTAACGGATTTGTTTGTCGATTTTTCGAAAAAGTCTAAAAAACACGGCCTACTTTCTTTAGAAGTTGATGGAGAGCAAGTAGACAATCCTTTTATTCAAAAAGGAATTCGATTAATGTTAAGTGGTTACGATGAAGATGAATTAAAAGAAGTGTTAATGAAAGATGTTGAAACGGAAGTGTATGAGTTAAGAAAAGGGGCAGCATTATTAGATAAAATTGGCGATTTCGCTCCAGCTTGGGGCATGATAGGAACTTTAATCGGTCTTATCATTATGCTTCAAAACTTGCAAGACACATCGCAGATTGGTACAGGGATGGCAGTTGCGATGTTAACGACATTGTATGGGTCAGTACTTGCAAATATGATTGCAATCCCTCTTGCTGAAAAGGTGTATCGTGGTATTGAAGATTTATATACAGAGAAGAAGTTTGTTATTGAAGCGATTTCAGAATTATATCGCGGTCAAATTCCTTCTAAATTAAAGTTGAAACTCGATACATATGTATACGAAACAAAGATAAAAAAAGTAAAACGAGCAGCCTAATATTTCAAGGAGTGGTATGGTGATGATGAAACGACCGCAAAAGGGATCGCCTCGTTGGATGACGACTTTTACAGATTTAACGATGTTATTATTAACTTTCTTTGTATTACTAGTTGCTACATCAAAGCAGGATGCAGTAAAATTGTCAAAGATGCTTGAAAAGTTTAGTGACGTGGAGCAAGTAGATGCAAAAGTAATGGAAAATACAATACCAGATATTTCACATGAAAAAAATGATGAAAAAATGGTCTCGAAAAAAAGAATGGATGAATTATATAAAAAGTTAAAAGCATATGTAGATAATAACGGTATTAGTCAAGTGAATGTATATCGAGAGGATACGGGAGTAAGCGTCGTTATAGTAGATAATTTAATATTTGATACGGGTGACGCGAACGTTAAACCAGAAGCGAAAGAGATAATAAGTCAATTAGTTGGATTTTTCCAATCAGTACCAAATCCGATTGTTGTTGAAGGGCATACAGATAGTAGACCTATTCATAATGACAAATTCCCTTCTAACTGGGAGCTGTCTTCAGCAAGAGCAGCAAATATGATTCACCACTTAATTGAAGTGTATAATGTGGATGATAAAAGGCTAGCTGCGGTAGGATATGCAGACACAAAGCCAGTTGTACCAAATGATTCACCGCAAAATTGGGAGAAAAACCGTCGCGTTGTCATTTACATAAAAGAATAGTATATTATCATTTTAATAATAAAATAATGAAAATACGAAAATTCTTTTAAAAAAATATTAAATTTTATCATTTTATTTTGTATAATGAGTGAGAATGATAAGGTGAAATATTAAGATATATTTATACATAGAAGGAGAGAATTAAAAAGAATGGCACATAAAATTTTAGTTGTAGACGATGCGATGTTCATGCGAACGATGATTAAAAACTTATTAAAAAGTAATTCTGAATTTGAAATTATTGGTGAAGCAGAGAATGGAGTAGAAGCAATTCAGAAGTTTAAAGAACTTCAACCGGATATTGTAACATTAGATATTACTATGCCAGAAATGGACGGACTTGAAGCGTTAAAAGAAATTATTAAAATTGATTCAAGTGCAAAAGTTGTTATTTGTTCTGCAATGGGACAACAAGGTATGGTATTAGATGCAATTAAGGGTGGAGCAAAAGACTTTATTGTAAAGCCGTTCCAAGCGGATCGAGTAATTGAAGCTTTAACAAAAGTAGCAAACAGCTAATATAGAAGGGGTGCCACAAGGAATCTAAACATTGGTAGCGGATATGCGTGTGGCCCCCTTTTTTCTTGCTATAAAACACTAAATTGTTATACATAAATGAAATGTTTGTTAGACAGGTAGGGGATGAAAATGCAAACAGATCTATTAAATATATTTTTTGAAGAATCAGAAGAACATTTACAATCGCTAAATGAAAATGTGCTAACTTTAGAACAAAATCCCACTGATATGGATGTTGTGGGAGAAATATTCCGTTCAGCCCATACATTTAAAGGTATGTCAGCGAGTATGGAATTTACGGAAATGGCGGATTTAACGCATAAAATGGAAAACGTTTTAGATGAAATTCGTCATGGGAATATAGTTGTAAATGCAGAGATTATTGATGTGATTTTTGAGTGCATTGATAATTTAGAGAAGATGGTTGCAGATGTGCAACAAGGCGGAATGGGCAATATTGATGTAATTACAACTAAGCAGAAATTAGAAGCATTATTGAATGGCAATGTAGAAACTCCTGCGGAATATATTGAGCAAGAACTTATAAATAATGATAATGCAGTTTCGCATGAAGTGCATATAACTGTTGAGCAACATGCTATTTTAAAAGCAGTACGTGCAATTATGTGTATTGAAGCACTGCAAAATGTAGGTAATGTACAAAAAACAGTTCCAAGTATTGAAGAAATTGAAGCGGATGCTTTCGGGTTTGAGTTCACAGTATTTATGGATACTGATCAAAGTGAAGAAGAATTAAAACAAGTAGTGCTTCATGTTTCTGAAATTGAGAGAGTAGAAGTGAAGCAAGGACATACATTAAAAGAAGTAGTCTCGAAAGAATTGGGTACACAAGAAGCTATGCAGGAAGATTTACAAGAGGCTACGCATGTGGAATCAACTAAAGAAGTATCGAAGCAATCAGCTAATGCTACACCTGCTAAAAGCGCTACAAAAACGAAAAATGGTAAAGTGGAAAATCGTTCCATACGCGTTCAATTAGAAAAAATTGAAAGATTAATGAACATGTTTGAAGAAAGTGTAATTGAGCGTGGTCGTATAGATGAATTGGCACAAGCAATTCAAAACAAGGAATTAATTGAGCATTTAAATCGATTAGGCGATATTTCAAAAGATATTCAAAATGTACTACTAAATATGCGTATGGTGCCGATTGAAACAGTCTTTAATCGTTTCCCGCGTATGGTACGTATGTTAGCGAAAGATTTAGGGAAGAAAATTGATTTACAAATTACAGGTGAAGACACAGAAGTTGATAAAATTGTTATTGATGAAATCGGTGATCCACTCGTTCATTTAATTCGTAATGCAATTGATCACGGTGTTGAGACTGTTGAACAACGTCGTGATGCGGGTAAAAATGAGACAGGTACGATTAAATTAGAAGCGTTCCATAGTGGAAATCATGTCGTAATTCAAATTACGGATGATGGAAATGGAATTCATAAAGGGAAAGTATTAGAAAAAGCGATTAAAAATGGTGTTGTAACAGAATCTGAGGCAAATAAATTAACGGATCGTGAAGTATTTGATTTGATCTTCCAACCAGGATTTAGTACAGCTGAAGTTGTATCAGACCTTTCTGGGCGTGGCGTTGGATTAGATGTAGTGAAACATACGATCCATAGTTTAGGTGGACATTTAATTATTGATTCTGAAGAAGGAAAAGGTAGTACATTTAGAATTGAACTGCCATTAACGTTGTCCATTATTCAATCTATGCTTGTTCAAACGAATGATAAACGTTATGCTTTCCCTCTTGGTAATATTGTTGAAGCAATTCGGATTAAGAGAGAAGACATCCAATCCTTACAAGGAAAAGATGTGTTAAATTACCGTAATCAAATTATTGAAGTGAAGCATTTAAGTACTGTATTTGGTGAAAAAACAGTAGATGAGGCGTTTGCGTCATATGATGGTCAAATGGTTCCTGTGTTAATTGTTCGTAATACACATCGCAGCTATGGACTTATTGTAAACACAATTATCGGTCAAAGAGAAATAGTCCTAAAGTCATTAGGTGACTTCTTTGCAGAGAGTTCTAATTATTTCTCTGGTGCGACAATTCTCGGTGATGGACGAGTGGTCCTCATTTTAAACCCAGAAGGTTTATAATAGGAATGAAGGAAAGCTCCCCACTTGTATACAATTGGGGAGCTTTTTGGTTAATCGTTACTAATCTAAAAATGGGAACAAATACATATTAACGTTTTATATAATAAGTTTGTTAAAATAAAATGAGAGTTTATAGCATTTGATAGAAAAACAGAAATGAGGAGGCAGAGAAAATGCCTGAGCAACACACAAAAGGGGATACGAGCACAATTGTGCTAGAAAAAGAAAATGAGCATTTAACGCCTCAAGAATGCGATATTCTTGGCGAAATTGCAAATATATCATTTGGTTCAGCTTCGACTGTATTATCAACAATCTTAAATAGGCAAGTAAGTATTACTGCTCCTCGCATAGAATTGGTAGATTTATATGATTCAAGCGACGTCGAAGTTCCACACGTTGTATTAAACATTCATTTTACAAAAGGATTAGATATGGAAAACCTTCTTGTCCTTAAGCAAGATGTTGCATTATCCATTGCTGATTTAATGATGATGGGAACAGGTGAAGTGGAAGACGGAAAAGAACTTGGTGAATTAGAGCTAAGTGCTGTACAAGAAGCGATGAATCAAATGATGGGGTTCGCAGCTACATCTATGTCAGAATTCTTTCAAGATACAGTAGATATGTCTCCGCCGACAATTAAAGTTGTAAAGTTATCAGAAGAAATGGAGAAAATTTCTGAGATTGATGGTAATCAAACGATTGTTAAAGTATCGTTTGATTTAAAGATAGATAATCTTGTAAACTCTAAACTTGTGCAAATTGTTTCAGTTGAACATGCGAAACGAATGGTAAATAAATTAATGCAATTATCTGGTGGAGTAGAAGAAAAAGATGAGCCAGCAGAAGTAGTGGAAACTGAGATTGTAGAAGAACAAGTTGAAAAAGAGCATTTAACACAAGAAGAGAAAGATGTCCTTGGTGAAATTGCAAATATTTCAATTGGCTCCGCTTCAACAGTATTGTCAACACTTTTAAATCAGCCAGTTACAATTAGTACGCCCAATGTAGAATCAATCAATGTTCGTCATTATGACGGAGTACCAGTCCCGTTTGTTATTTTAAATGTTGATTTTGTTGAAGGACTAAAGAATGAGAATGTATTCGTATTTACGAAAGATGTCGCTTTAACAATGGTAGATTTAATGATGATGGGAACAGGGGAAGTTGATCCAGAGAAAGAACTTAGTGAATTAGAACTGAGCGGTATTAAAGAGATCATGAACCAAATGATGGGGCATGCTGCAACGGCGATGTCAGAAATGTTTCAAGAAAAAATGGACATGACACCACCAAATGTTAAATTCGTAACGTTAAAAGAAGAAATGGAATATTTGGGAGAGTCAATGAAAGTGGACGAACTCGTCCAAATTACGTTCAACCTTGAAATTGGCGACCTGCTTCAATCGAAAATGTATCAAATTTTACCGATTTCAGAAGCGAAAGAAATGGTAAGAAGACTTCTATATCCAATGATGGAAGAGGAAGAAGAGATTGTTACGGAAGAAATTGAAGAAGAAAAAATTGTAGAACCTGTTGTGCAACCTATTGAATTTAAAGAAGTAAAACAAATGGAACCAGTATACATGGACACATCCATCTTACAAAATGTAGAAATGAATGTGAAATTTGTATTTGGAAGCACAGTGAAAACAATTCAAGATATTTTAAGTTTACAAGAGAATGAAGCGGTTGTACTAGATGAGGATATTGACGAGCCAATTCGTATTTATGTAAATGATGTATTGGTGGCGTATGGTGAACTTGTAAATGTAGATGGATTTTTCGGAGTAAAAGTGACGAAATCGCTATAAGTCGTTGAAATAGGAGTTTGAGCTAGTAGATGAAAAACGTAAAGTTTTTTCTAATGAGCTGGTTATTCATAAATGTGTGTCTGTTCTTCCCTCTGCAAAGTCAGGCGGAAGAACAAATTGAACCAGATCAAAAACTAAATGAAATGAATGTACAAGAAGAAAACAAAGAAGTTCAAGAGCAGCCAGAGCAAGTGGAAGTGAATCAAGGTAAAGAGGAACAACAAGAAGTAGTAAATGAACAAGAGGTCGAAAAAAAGATAGAGACGGATCAAGGGGTTATTACAGTAAATAAGCCAGAATTAAAAGTTGGCGAAGAAGTGCGAGTTATTGTAGAGCCGAAAGAGCAAAATGTTCAAAGTATAAAAGGTATTTTGCGCTTGCCAAAAAACGGCGATCAGTATGAACAAGAAAGAATGCTATCGTTTAAGTATGAAGAGGAAACGAAGCGATGGATTGCTAACTACAAGGTCGAAACTTTTGATTTGCAAGGTGATTGGAATCTTCAGCTCATTCAAAGTTCTAAAGAAACTGAGAAAGAAGAGCTTATAGAAAATGAAGTGAAAGTCCCATTTATTCGTATAAATAATGACACGCCAACAATAGATAAAGAACTGCCGAAGTTGCATAAAGTTACTGTTGACGAGGCGAAAGAGAAGCTAATTGAACGGAAACAAGGCGATTCTATACGTGTGCGAGTGAAGGCGACAGACGGAGAATCAGTTGTGAAAGAAGTTCGTGTTACATTAAAAGGGAAAGAAAATAAAGAGATTACATTTTTGTTAGATTACAATAAGCGCGACATGGATTGGCAAAAAGTATTTGAAATAACGGATGCGTTGCCAATCGGGACGTACGAAATACTTGTAGAGATAGTGGATGCGGCCGGCAATAAACTGGTTGAGGAAAGTGAGTATATCGTTTCTATTTTGGAGCAAAAACCAGAAGATGATAAAAAGATAGAAGAACGAGAGAATGAAGATAAATTAGAAGATAAGAAAGAAACTGAGAAGCAGGAAGAATCGAAAGTAGAGATTCCACTTCTGGAAGAAAAACCGCCAGTTGTTCAAATTCCGAAGCAAGAAGAGAAAATAAACGATTTTATAAAAGAGCCGCTGAAAGAGAAAGAAGAAATTACTTACTTTATAAAAGAGCCGTTGGAAAATCATAAGGAAGTAAGTGATGGAAAGGCTCAAAAAGAGAATAAAAGTAGAAATGACAATGGAGTCGTTTCGAAAAAGAAAGAACCAATAGAAGAACCGCAAAAGAAAAAAGAAGACAGTAGCGAACAAGGAGTACAAGCTTCTAATGTGTTTGCTATTATGTCGGGTTTATTCGTATTGTTTTTAGTTTTAAAGAGTAATAAAGAATGGGGCTAATTATTTCATCGTAATGGAGGCGCTTAAATGGAAATTAAACGTACGACAATTGAAAATAAGACGCTACAACCATTAAAACAGCCTGCAGCTATTTCAGAACATGAGATTCAGAAAGAACGAAAACGTAGTAACCTAGTGTTTACTGGGCATTCCAAAATCATTATGAAAAATAATGAAATCGGAATTTTACTTGCTAGTTTAGGTGATGGAAAGATTGTGAAAGAAATGCTTTCTAAAGAGATGGATACAGTGTTACAACTTTTTAAAAAGTTACACACGCTATCTGGAGAAGGAAAGCAAACCGAAAAAGTATATGAACAAATAATGAGAAGCTTGCAAGGGCTTGTAAAACAGGCGCATATAAAAGAACTTCCTTTGTTAGATGGAACGTATGATTTCGCTGAAGTACAACTATCATTTGGCAGAAAGGTACATATTCCGTTGCTAGATGTAAGTGCACTCCTTTCTAGCGTGGAGAGTGATCCATCAGAAGGAAATATAAATTTAATGGTAACGGTTATTACTGCGTATATAACGAAATTATCTAATGAAACCATTTTAATTAGCATTACAGATCGCACAGCTAAAGAGCGGGATGTAAGTGTATGGAGAGCACTTGCAGAAATGAATATGACACAATTATCACAGGCGTTGAAACAAACGATGCAAGAACATAAATGGTCAATGACGTTTCTTTTTCTCTTTATATGGGTTGTTTGTATTATTTTAATTCGAGTTATATAAAAAGGTCGTCACTTTACATTGTGACGACCTCTTTTATATTTTTTCGTAGAAGAATGTATCAAATCTCTGAAGATTATAACGTTCAGGTGTTAAAATTTGTTCTGTGCTACCAACAAATAGCACACCGCCTTTTCGTAAAGAACGACTAAACTTTTCATAAAGTTTTACCCTTGCTTCTTCAGTAAAGTATATCATTACGTTGCGACAAATGATTAAATCGTAATTTGTATCGAACGACTGCATTAACAGGTCGTGTTGTTTGAACGTGACGTTTTGCTTAATATTTTGATGTAATGAATATATATCATTTTCTTTTGTGAAATGACGCTCTTTCAAATCGATAGGTAATTCTTTTAAAGAACGTTCTGTATATTGACCGCGTTTTGCAGTTTCTAAAATGTGAAAATCAAGATCTGTTGCTTGTATTTCAAAACGAAATGGAGCTAGATGCTTCGATAAAATCAAAGAGAGTGTATATGGTTCTTCACCGGCAGCGCAAGCGGCACTCCATACTTTTAATTTTCCGTTATTTTGTTCGAGTAATTTTGGTAGTGCTTTCGTTTCTAGTGTTTGCCAACGTTCTTTATTTCTAAAAAACTCTGAAACGTTAATTGTAATATAGTCAATAAAACTTAAAAATAAGCTTTGATCGACACGTAAAGTACTTAAGAAATTAGTGTAGTTTTCAAAGCCTTTTCTTGAAATGAAAGCATCGATTCTACGGCGCATTCTATCTTGTTTATACGAAGCGATATCCATATTGAATTGTTGTTTAAAACTCGCGATAAAATGATCATAATCTTGTTCAATTATCATATTTATAATAGGCACAATAACGATATTGTGCCTCCCCCTTTACATCATACGAATTTTTTGTTCAAAGTTTTTTTTCATCTGTTTTTCATGTAAACCTGGTAAATCATAAATGACAGCATCAATCCCAGCTTCTTTTGCAATATCAACGGGAATGACAGATGTATGCTTGTCTCCGTTATAAAAACAGAGAACTAAATCGGTATCTTCAATAATTTGTTTAACAAAAAACATATAATCTGATCGGTAAATAGAGTCGGAAGGATGATCAAAAGCAACATACTCGGCTCCGTGTGTTTTTAAATAATCAACGATTTCTTGAAATTCATCTGTTACTGCTTGAAACGGTTGTAGCGTGTAAAGGCATAAATTTTGAGCGAGTCTTTCGTTTTCGACGAAAAAACGAAGTACCTCATTTTCAATAGATTTATAACATAATATGTAAATTTTATGTTTGTGAGCATAGTCAGTTAAAAATTTTTTAATTTCTTCTTGATCTAATGCTGTTAATTGATTTGAACCACAAAGAAAAATATTCATAGAATTGTGCCACCTCATGCTAAATTGTAACATATCTTCTATAAAAAATAACTGCAAAATATTAGTGTTCAGAGTATAATTATAAATAACTAGATTTTACGATTAACTTTAGGAAGAAATAAAAAAATAAAAAGGTGATATATATGCTGCGTTCTATCTCGCATAATCCAATTTTATCGCATATACCGCCTGCTACTCAAATGCCGAAAGAAGCAAATGTCAGGACAGGACTTGCATTTTCGGATAATTTGCATGCAGATCCGAAAAAAGATAAATTGCTAGAACAAATGGAAGCATTTGTCGATAACATTGGAGAAATTAAAGAGAAAATTGAAATGGAATTAACACTTGATAACGTAATGGAATACAAAAATACAGTAAAATCATTTTTGAATTTTTACGTTGACAATGTATTGCAATATAAAGATGTCATGTCTCGTCATCCACGTTATGGATATTCACAGAAAATGACGATTGTGAAACAGGCGGAAATGGGATTAAATGAGTTAGAAGATGTTATGAACTTAATTAATACGAAAACAGGACATTTAGAAATGTTAAATCAAATTGGAGAAATCCACGGTTTAATTGTAAATTTAGTCTTGTAAAAGGGAAGGAAGCTATATGTACATACAATTATATGAAAAGCTCGTTATTATTCAAAAAGCATATGAAAATATTCAAGCGCTTGGAGAACAAATATATGAGAATTTAAAACATAAAAATGTAAATGCGGTTCAAAAACTGCAAATAGAGCAATTGCAGTATATTGATGGTTTAAAAAAGTTATCAAATTCATTTGAAGAAATGGTTGTTCAGTTTTGTAAAGAACAGGGAGTGGAATCATTTCGCGTAAGTGCGTTATTTTCGTATTTTTCTCACGAAGAAATTGAAAAAATAGAAAAATTACAAAAAAACTTAACTGAATTAGAAGAGAATGTAAAAATGATTCTTTTGAAAAATCAATATTACTTAAACGTACTATTAAAAACTACAGAAAGTATTGTGGATTCCGTTTCTGAATATAACTTAGAACGAAACAATAATTCGCAAATCTTTATGAACGAACTATTGTAAAGGGGAAGTGAAGCATTATGAGATTATCTGATTATAATACCCCGCTATCGGGCATGCTAGCGGCACAAATGGGATTACAAACGACGAAACAAAACTTGTCTAACATTCATACACCTGGATATGTACGTCAAGCGGTGAATTTCGGTTCTGTTGGAGCAAGTAATGGGCATACGCCGGAACAAAGAATAGGATACGGTGTACAAACGTTAGGTGTTGATCGTATTACAGATGAAGTAAAGACGAAACAGTTTAACGACCAATTATCTCAGCTCGCTTACTATAATTATAAGAATTCTGTTTTATCACGAGTAGAGTCTATGGTAGGAACGACAGGGAAAAATTCAATATCTAGTTTAATGGATGGATTTTTTAATGCTTTTCGAGAAGTTGCAAAAAATCCGGATCAATCAAACTATTACGATACGCTAATTTCTGAAACTGGGAAGTTTACAAGTCAGGTAAATAAACTTGCGAAAAATTTAGATTCAGTAGAAGCGCAGACGACAGAAGATATTGAAGCACATGTTAATGAATTTAATCGTCTTGCTGCTAGTTTAGCAGAAGCGAATACAAAAATTGGGCAGGCTGGTACACAAGTACCGAATCAACTTTTAGACGAACGTGACCGCATCGTTACAGAAATGTCAAAGTACGCCAATATAGAAGTATCTTATGAATCTATGAATCCTAATATCGCAAGTGTTAGAATGAATGGTGTTTTAACAGTAAATGGACAAGATACATATCCGCTCCAATTAAATAAAACGAAAGAGCCAATGTCAGTTGAAATATACGGTTCGGAAATCCCTTTAACTAGTGGTGCAATAAAATCAGCGGTCGATACGAAAGGGCAGATTGCTAGTTATAAAAAAAATCTTGAAGACTTAATGAGTTCAGTGAAAAAACAAGTAAATACAGTGATGGGAAAAGATTTCTTCGTTGGAGATTATGCGAAAGAGTTGAAGTTAAATCCAGAATTCGCGAATGATTTTTCGAAAATGAAAATATCTGCTGAAACTGCAAATAAACTGGCAGGAATTACAGATGACAATTATAAAGAAGGTCTTTCATATAAAAAAGCATTAGACCAATTCATAGTTAAGGTAGCATCTGATAAAAGTGAAGTGAATGGTTATCAAAAAATTCATGGAGATTTATTAGAAGGTATTCAGCAAGAAAAGATGAGTGTCGAAGGCGTGAATATGGAAGAGGAAATGGTAAATTTAATGGCCTTCCAAAAATACTTCGTAGCAAACTCTAAAGCTATTACTACGATGAATGAAGTGTTTGATAGTCTGTTTTCGATTATCCGATAGGGAATAGTAATTGATTGAAAATAAGTAAGGAGGAGATAGAAATGAGAGTATCTACATTTCAAAATGCAAATTGGGCAAAGAATCAGTTGATGGATTTGAATGTGCAACAGCAATATCATCGAAATCAAGTAACTTCAGGCAAGAAAAATCTTCTTATGAGTGAAGACCCACTTGCAGCAAGTAAATCATTCGCGATTCAACATTCGTTGGCGAATATTGAACAAATGCAAAAAGATATAGCGGATTCTAAAAATGTACTAAGTCAGACAGAAAATACATTGTCAGGTATTGTGAAATCTTTAACGAGAACGGATCAATTAACGGTGCAAGCATTAAATGGACCGAATGGTGAAAAAGAATTAAAGGCAATCGGTGCCGAAATCGATCAAATTTTAAAACAAGTTGTATATTTAGCGAATACGAAAGAGCAAGGTCGCTATCTGTTTGGCGGAGATAGTGCAGAGAAGCCTCCATTTGCGGATGATGGGACATACCAAGGCGGCGAAAAAGATGTAATGTGGAAGCTAAATGATGGTTATGAAATTAAAGCGTTTCGTAAAGGTGAGGACTTACTAACTCCTGTTATTCAAACGTTAGTAAAGATGAAAGACGCGATGCAAAACGGTGATCAAAAAGCGTTACAACCGTTATTAGCGGAAAATAAGAAAAACTTGGATAGTGTTATTAATCGTACAACAGAAGTAGGAGCAACGATGAACACTGTAGATACGTTTAAGACAATTTTAAGCGAGCAAAATCTAGCCCTTCAAGAAAATCGTAAAGAAATTGAAGATGTTGATTTAGCAGTAGCAATTTCTGACTTGGCGTATATTAATGCGACGTATGAAGCGACGCTTAAAGCAGTTAGCACGATGAGCAAAACGAGTATTTTAGACTACATGTAAAAAAATAAGGAGTGAGAAATATGGCAGGAACGTTAACGGGTATTGGCGGTAGACAACAGATTTGGAACCTCGGAAATAACATGATCGATACTTCTAATTTCGTTGAATTAGAAATGAATGCGCTGGATATGAGAAAAACGCCGTATACAAATGAAAAGAATAGCCTTTCACAAGATAAACTTTTATATACAAGTTTAAAATCAGAATTTAGTTCTTTCACGCAAACATTTAAAAATTTAGCGGCTTTTAAAGGAAATGAGAAAAAGGTAACAACATCACAAGACGGTTATATTAATGTGAAAGCTGATGGCGGTGCGATTGCTGGAACTTTTAATATGACGATTACACAGCTTGCGCAGCGTCATCAAATAGCTTCTGACCAAATTGAAAATATAGATGCCAAGATTAATAGTGATGAAACATTAAAACTAGGTGGTAAAGAACTAAAAGTAACATCTGATATGACATATAAAGATTTAATTAATAAAATTAATGATGGAGATTACGGCGTATCAGCATATACACTGGGGAATAAAATTTTCATGACCTCAAAAAAAGAAGGCGAAGATGGAGTAATCAATTTTGAGGGGAACAAATCTTCATTGTTTCAAAAAATAGGTTTAGCTAATGATGACGGCGTAGCGCTTCATGAAATCAATAGTGCGCAAAATGCTGAATATACGATTAATGGTATAGCAGGTAAAAGTTCTACTAATACAATTGAAGCTCTTCCTGGTGTGAAAATCGAATTATTAAAAGTAACTGAGGAAAAAGTAGAAGAAAAAACAGATGGTGAAAAGACAGAGGTTGATCCAAAGACAACAGAGGCGAAAGCAAAAGGGATAGAACTGAAGTTTACAGTAAGTGACTCGAACGTAACAGATGCATCAAATGTTATTAAAAAGATGGTTGCGGATTATAATAAAGCTGTTTCTACAATAGATATCTTTGCTGGAAAAGGCGGAGCTTTCCAAGGGCAAACTATTATGCAAAGTGTACGCCAAGCGATGAATAACGTCGTAACATTTTCTCAAGATGGTAATTACTTATTCTCATTTGGTATTCAATTAAAACAAGATGGAACGATGGAAGTTAATGAAGAAGCATTAACGAAAGCGTTAAAAGAGAAGCCAGATGCAGCGAAGCAATTTTTCTTTAGTTCTAACGGTTTAGGAAAAATGATGGAAGAACCACTTGATAAATTATTCGGTGATAAAGGTATAGTTGGAGAACGTGTGAAAAACATTGATTCACGTGTAAGTGATTTAGATAAGAAGATAAAAGACATCGAGTCACAAAATTTACAAAAGCAAGATGAAATCGTGAAAAAGTATCAAAAGCTAGAAAGTACATTAGCGGCGCTAGATAGCCAACTAAAAACAATTAAAGCAATGACAAAACAAAAAAGTGATGATTAATGAAAGTTGAGGAAGTGATCGTATGCAAGCATGGCAACGTTATATGCAAAATGATATTATGACGAGTAATCCGATTAAAAATACAATTTTTATTTATGAAAAATGCATTGTAGAGTTTCGTAATTTAGAAGAGCTTTTACATACTTTTAAACTACAAGAAGGGGATGCACTTCTTGAAAAATTGGAACGTATTTTTGAAGAATTAAAGCTTCAATTAAACCCTGAGATTACGAAAGATTTATATGATAGTCTTTATGGTTTATACGATTGGATTAGCGTTCAAATTCAAATGATGAAAGTAACACGTGAAGCGAAAGATATTGATGCGATTGTGAAAGTGTTACAAGATTTAATAGACGGTTATCGCGGAGCGCTTGAAAATGAACAATGATATTTATCGAGCATTTGTCGGCTGTTTTAATGAAATCGGTGAATTGCAAGTGTCAGATGGAGAGTTTGCTGAGAAGAGTACGATGTTAAATCGCTGGATGATGACATTGGATGAAGAAACGCGTGCGAGAGTTGCGGCAGAAGTAAGCCCATTCATTATTAAGGCAGCACAGCATATTCGAGATAAGCAAAAGATTTTGGAAGAAATGATTATGACAAATGATGGGCGAATGAAAGCAAATTCATTTTACGGTAAATATTAATAATAATGTGTGGGAACGGATTCCTCTTTTTAAAAAAGGGGGTCCATTCCTTCATGTAAATAAAGAATTCCGCTGGTTGAGGTTTCATTTTATGGCTGTAAAAAAACAGGAGTAATCTAAATAATATAAAAATAAGATTCAGCTAGTCGTAAATATATTGAAATGTTATATAGATTACTACGCTTATACAGTTTTTTTATATTCTTTTTATATTTTTGTATTTTTCTAAAGACAACAATGTAAAAATGGAATAAAATATGTAAGGGTACATAATAGTTAATATTTTAATAAATACATATAGGAAATTAAGTAATGAAGTGAAACTTCCATCAGTGGATCATTATGTTCAAAATGGTAAGTTAAAAAGGAAGGGTGTGGAGTATGCCAGATTTAGTGAGTGATGTAAGCCATTATATGAATTATTTAGTGACGAAACGAAATACGGTTTCTAGTAATATTGCAAATGCGAATACACCTGGCTATAAAGCACAAGACGTTACATTTGCTGAGCAAATGAATAAGAGTAGTGCATTATATAAGAGTAATGCTGCAGATTTAAAAAGCAATCCAGATTTATATCAAACGAATGAAATGCACTTACCGACAGTAAATACGAAAAATACTTATGCAAAGATTCAAACGAAATCAATGCAAACGAATAAAGATGGAAATAGTGTGGATGTAACGACAGAAATGCTAGATTTAATGAAAACAAACCAATTATATGGTGTTTCCATTAATGCGATTAATACACAATACGCAATTAACCAAGCAGCGCGTGGACGTTAATAGTAGAAGGAGAGACAACGATGTTTCAGGCAATTAATGCAAGTGGATCAGGGCTGACGACAGCGAGAAAGTGGATGGAAGTTACTTCAAATAATATTGTAAATGCAAATACAACGGCAGCTCCGGGGGCAGATTTGTATGAGCGCCGTAGTGTAGTACTTGAATCAAATAATAGTTTTGCCAATATGTTAGACAGTATACCTACTAACGGGGTGAAAATAAAAAGTATTGAAGCGGACAAAACTGAAAACTTAGTGTATGATCCGACGCATCCACATGCTAATGAAGAGGGATATGTACGTTATCCGAATGTGGATGTGACTGCTGAAATGACGAATGTAATGGTTGCTCAAAAAATGTACGAAGCAAATACAAGTGTATTAAATGCGAATAAAAAAATGCTTGATAAAGATTTAGAAATCGGCCGAGGATAAAGGGGGAATATGGGAAGATGAAAATCCAACCAATGTTAAATACACAGCCATTTGGTGCGATTCAGTCAATTGGTGCACCGAAAACTTCAGAAACACCTGTAGTCGAGGGGAAGAAGTTTATCGATTTATTGGAAGATATGAATCAAACACAAAACAATGCGCAAACAGCGGTATATGATTTACTAACAAAAGGGGTAGGAGAAACACATGACGTTTTAATTCAGCAAAAGAAAGCTGAGTCTCAAATGAAAACGGCTGCTCTTGTACGTGATAATCTTATTGAAAATTATAAGTCACTAATTAATATGCAAATTTAGGAAAATGGACGGGTGTGTTTAAATGGAAAAGTTAAAAAATGTTTTCCAATCGTTAAAAACGTGGCATAAGTTAGTCATTGGTGCTGCGCTTTTAGCAATTGTAACAGGAGCACTTTTATACTTCACCTTGCCAGATAAATATGTTGTTGTATATCAAAATTTAAATGATGCAGACAAGCAAGAGATTACAGCAGAATTATCGAAGCTAGGTGTCGATTACCAATTAGCAGCCGATGGTTCGATTCGTGTGCAAAAGAATGATGCTCCATGGGTTCGAAAAGAAATGAATGGAATGGGCTTACCGTTTAATTCAAAAAGCGGTGAGGAAATTTTATTAGAAAGCTCGCTCGGTTCAAGTGAGCAAGATAAAAAAATGAAGCAAATTGTCGGTACGAAAAAGCAACTAGAGCAAGATATTGTAAGAAACTTTGCTGCAATAGAAACGGCAAATGTTCAAATTACATTACCTGAAAAAGAGACGATTTTTGATGAAGAGAAAGCAAAAGGAACAGCAGCGATTACGGTTGGCGTGAAACGTGGTCAACTATTAACAGCTGATCAAGTTGCGGGTATACAGCAAATGATTAGTGCAGCAGTTCCTGGTGTAAAAGCAGAAGAAGTAAGTGTTATTGATAGCAAAAAAGGTGTTATCTCAAAAGGAGCAGATGAAGCACATTCTAGTAGTTCCTCTTCATATGAGAAAGAAGTAGAGATGCAACATCAAATTGAAGGTAAATTAAAGCAAGATATCGATGCAACATTAATGACGATGTTTAAGCCGAATGAATATAAAGTGAATACGAAAGTATCTGTAAACTACGACGAAGTCACACGTCAGTCAGAAAAGTATGGTGATAAAGGTGTACTTCGTAGTAAACAAGAGCAAGAAGAAAGCTCTACTGCGCAAGAAGGAGCAGATACGAAGCAAGGTGCTGGTATTACAGCAAACGGCGAAGTGCCAAACTACGGTACGAACAATAATCAAAATGGAAAAATTGTCTACGATAATAAAAATGGTAACAAAATTGAAAACTATGAAATAGATAAAACAGTTGAAACGATTAAGAAACATCCAGAATTAACGAAAACAAATGTTGTTGTATGGGTAGATAATGATACGTTAGTAAAACGAAGAATTGATATGACAACTTTCAAAGAAGCAATTGGTACAGCAGCTGGACTTCAAGCTGATCCAAATGGCAACTTTACAAATGGTCAAGTTAATGTTGTAACTGTTCAGTTTGATCAACCGAAAGAAGAGAAGCCGAAAGAGCCAGAAGAAAGTGGTATGAATTGGTGGTTAATCGGTGGAATTACAGGTGGCTTATTAGCGCTTGCCTTGCTAATATGGTTCTTCTTAGCACGACGTAAGAGAAAGAAAGAAGAAGAGGAATATGAAGAATACTTAGCAGAAGAGGAAGTTGCTGCAAGTAGTGAAAGTATTATGGAAATTCCTGAAGAGAAAATAGTACCAGAGCCAAAACCTGAACCAGAAGAACCGAAAGAACCAACGTTAGATGAACAAGTGCAGGATGCTACGAAAGAACATGTAGAAGGTACTGCAAAAGTAATTAAAAAATGGTTAAACGGACAGTAAGGGAGGAACAACGATGTTAGATGAAATCTCCTCCAAAGAAAAAGCTGCCATCCTCATTCGTACATTAAATGAAGAGGTGGCAGCGAAAGTCATTGAATATATGACGGCTGAGGAAAAAGAAGTGTTACTGCGTGAAATCGCGAAGTTTCGTGTATATAAACCAGAAACGTTAGAGAATGTACTAGGGGAGTTCTTATATGAACTTAATGTAAAAGAATTGAACTTAGTCACTCCAGATAAAGAGTACATTCGTCGCATATTTAAAAATATGCCAGAAGAGGATCTGGAAAAATTATTGGAAGACCTTTGGTATAACAAAGATAATCCATTTGAATTCTTAAATTCACTTACAGATTTAGAGCCACTTCTTACAGTGCTTAATGATGAATCGCCACAAACAATTGCAATTATCGCTTCTTACATTAAACCGCAGCTTGCTTCTCAGTTAATTGAGAGATTGCCAGATCATAAGCGAGTAGAAACGGTAATGGGTATTGCGAAACTAGAACAAGTTGACGGTGAACTCATTAATCAAATTGGTGAGTTATTAAAAGCGAAATTAAATAATATGGCATTTAGTGCAATTAATAAAACAGATGGCTTGAAAACAATTGTGAACATTTTAAATAATGTTTCACGAGGCGTTGAAAAAACAGTCTTTCAAAAGCTGGATGAAGTTGATTATGCATTATCTGAGAAAATTAAAGAAAATATGTTTGTCTTTGAAGACTTACTTGGTCTTGAAGATCTTGCGCTTCGCCGTGTACTAGAGGAAATTACAGATAACGGTGTCATTGCAAAAGCGCTTAAAATTGCAAAAGAAGAAATTAAAGAGAAATTATTTACATGTATGTCTTCAAACCGTAAAGAGATGATTCTGGAAGAATTAGATGGCTTAGGGCCACTTAAGATGACGGATGCTGAGAAAGCACAGCAAACAATCACAGGTACGGTGAAAAAGCTAGAGAAAGAAGGAAGAATTATCGTTCAAAGAGGTGAAGATGATGTCCTTATTTAAAAACAGAATTCCGAAGAATTCTGTTTCTTTTTCTGAAGAAACGTATGAATTACAATTTCCAAAACCAATACCAGTTCACGTAGAAGAAGAAATACAAGTGGACCATGAAGAGCTTCTTGCACAGCAACAATCATTACATGTTGAACTGAATCAACTAAGGCAAGAACAGCAAATGTTAGAACGAGAGCGTCAGCAATTATTACATGATCAAGAACAATTTCAAAAGCATGTTCAGCAGCAAATGAAAGAGATAGAATCGGCACAAATGCAGTTTCAAAAAGAACAACAAGAAACAGCATACGAATGGACGGAATTGTTATGGGATCAATCTTTTCAACTAGCAGAAAAAATTGTGAATCAAGCAGTTGATGCGCGATTGCTTGATGTGCTACCTATTTTAACTGGTATCGTTCAAACATTGCCTACTTCGTTTGAAAAATTAGTCATTACCGTACATCCTGAAACATTTGAACGTATTCAAGAAGAGAAGGAAAATACGAAAGAGTATTGGTTACTACAATTAGTAGAATGGAAATACGATTTCTCCTTACAGTTCGGTGAATTTGTTCTGGAAGAAGAGAAAGAGTTCTTTGAATTTAAATTTGCACCTATATTCGCGAAACTTCGCCAGAAATGGGAAGAAGAGCAGTTATTTGAGGAGCAAAATGTATGAATCGACTGTTAATGAATGAAAACCAAAAATGGAATACGTTTATTGAAACGCCGTTTTTTACGAAAGTCGGTAAAGTTCATAGTGTACAAGAGCAGTTTTTCGTAGCGAAAGGGCCAAAGGCGAAAATAGGTGATGTTTGTCTCGTTGGAGAACATAGCGTTTTATGTGAAGTAATTGCGATTGAAAAAGAAAACAATATGTTACTCCCATTTGAACAGACAGAAAAAGTATGTTACGGAGATTCCGTTACATTAATTGCTGAAGATATTGTTATTCCTCGTGGTAATCATTTACTCGGAAAAGTGTTAAGTGCAAATGGCGAAGTGCTAAATGAAAACGCTGAAAACATTCCATTGCAAAAAATAAAGTTAGATGCTCCGCCTATTCATGCATTTGAACGGGAAGAGATTACTGATGTATTTGAAACGGGAATTAAATCCATTGATTCTATGCTAACAATTGGTATCGGTCAAAAGATTGGTATTTTCGCTGGATCAGGTGTTGGTAAATCTACTTTACTCGGAATGATTGCCAAAAATGCAAAAGCTGATATAAACGTTATTAGTTTAGTAGGAGAACGTGGCCGGGAAGTAAAAGACTTTATTCGAAAAGAATTAGGCGAGGAAGGCATGAAGAAAAGCGTCGTTGTCGTAGCGACGTCAGATGAAAGTCACCTTATGCAACTTCGCGCAGCTAAGCTTGCAACATCTATCGCTGAATACTTCCGAGACCAAGGCAATAACGTATTACTTATGATGGACTCTGTTACTCGTTTTGCTGATGCACGTAGAAGTGTTGATATTGCCGTTAAAGAGTTACCGATTGGTGGTAAAACACTCTTAATGGAAAGTTATATGAAAAAGCTGTTAGAGCGATCCGGAAAAACGCAAAAGGGATCTATAACAGGTATTTACACTGTACTCGTTGATGGAGACGATTTAAACGGTCCTGTACCAGATTTAGCACGTGGTATTTTAGATGGACATATTGTATTAAAACGTGAGCTTGCAACGCTCAGTCATTATCCTGCTATTTCGGTGTTAGATTCAGTAAGTAGGATTATGGAAGAAATCGTTTCGCCAACCCATTGGCAACTTGCAAATGAAATGAGAAAAATTTTATCTATTTATAAAGAAAACGAATTATATTTCAAATTAGGAACGATTCAAGAAAATGAAGAAAATGCTTATGTTTTTGAATGCAAAAATAAAGTAGAAGGTATAAATTCATTTTTAAAACAAGGTCGATCAGATCGTTTCCAATTTGATGATATCGTTCAAGCAGTGCACCATATTGTATAAGACCTCGCGCCCTGCAGGTCTTATTTTTTTGTTTTTTAATATTTCACAGATTTTTTTGTAAAAAAACTATATAATAGAAAAAGAGAGCGTTATAATAGGAAGGGGCTATGAAAACAGGTGGATAAGCAGCAGTACGACACGATAAAATTGCAAATAAATCAAGAAAAAGAACAGATTTTGAAAGAAGTGTATGAATTAACAGCTGAAAAAAGAAAAATAGAACGAAAAAAAGAATATGATTTATATGTTGTGAAATCGCGTAGTAAAGTCGTACAAACTGGGCAACGTATTATGGCTGGTATGCTTTCCTCACATACGTTTTCACCTGAAAGAATAGAAGAATGGAATCGGAAAATTAAAAAAACAGAAGGTTTTATTCAAAAAAATGAAAGCCTTTTAGAGCAAGTAAAAGAAAAAGAACGTGTCATTGATGAGATGTATCAAGAAGATTGTAGAAAGCTTGCAAAAGTAAGAGAAAAGCAGGAAGAAAAAATGCTTCTTGATTTGAAAATGTGTATGAATGGATGAGGTGAATGTAGTGATACAGTCTGTATTACCGGTGCAACAAAGTTTACCTCCGCAAAAAGAAAAAGGGCTAGAAGTACAATCCAAAAGTGAAGCTTCTTCATTCGATCGTGCGATGAGGATGGAAAATAAACAACAGCCGAAAACGGAGAAAACAAAGCGAGAAGATGCACCAGAAGATAGAAAAGAAAACATTCTTTCTAAAAAATCGGCAACGAAAGAAGAGCCTAATGTAAAGAAAGAAGAAAAAAAAGAGACAGAACAGTTGTTATTAGCTGTATCTGAGCAAATGGTTGCAATTGAGCAATTACGTGTGCAGCCAGAATTGTTATATCAATACATACAAAAAATACAAGAGCTATATAAAGAATATGGAAATATAAAACTTAACGAATTACCCGCAGGTGAATTACAACAATTACAAGAACTTCTTTCCAATATGAATATCAAAAATGCTATATGTTTAGAAGATACAATGCAAATGGCATTAGATAAAGTGAAGATGCCAGAGCAAACGATGCAAGTATTGAAAGTCGTAGAAACAGAGACTTGTAATATTGCAAAGAAACAAGAAGATTCTAAAGATGTAGATCTTCCGAAAGCTGAGAGCGATGATGTAAAGATAGAGTTGCTAGAAGGTGATGTATTAAACGATTCGAATTCTGCGGGTGCGGAGTTATTAAATAAAGCGGCGAGTACTGATCCTATAGGGAAATCAAATAGTGGCGCTGAGAAAGTTTCATTGCCTGACTTAGGAAAGAAAATGGAAGCGCAAGTAGAAGCACTGCAAAAGTTTGTAGTGAAACAAGAACGTGTTTTATTTCAGTTAAATCCAGAAAAACTTGGTACATTAACAGTGTTTATGAAAAAACATGGAGATCAAATTGATGTTCATGTGGAAATGGAAAAACACGATGCGAAAAAACGTGTGGAAATCATTTTTGATGAATTGAGATTGAAGTTAAAAGAAAAAGAAATCAATATTCAAATTAGCTATTCAGATAAAGATGAAAATCGTAAAGAGCAGCGAGAACAAGAGCAAAGGCAAAAACAACAATTAGCAAATACGAAACATGAGAAACGAGAATCAGAAGAATTTGCGGGATTATTGGAGGAATAAAGCGTGCCAACAGTTGGATTAAATACAACGAGTACAAATCATATTCCATTGCAAGCAGGAGCGCAGAATAGGAACGCATCTGTTAACGGTGCACAACCGGCAGTAGGGCAAACGAATGGAGTAGCAGCAGGAGAACAAAAGACGCCTGGTGTAATGGGGAAAGATGATTTCCTAAAATTGTTTTTAGCGAGTTTCCAACATCAAGATCCATTTAATGCGATGGATATGAATCAAATGATGAACCAAACAGCGCAATTATCTCTTATGGAACAAGTACAGAATATGACAAAAGCAGTAGACTCTTTAAAAACGACAATGTATTCGACAGCGCTTGATGGTGGAATGAAGTTTTTAGGGAAGTATGTAAGAGGTGTTGATGGTGATGGTAAAAAAGTCACTGGTCAAGTAGAGACAGTTCGCCTCGCAGAAAATAATGAGGTACAGCTCGTTATTGATAATAAAGTTGTGTCCCTTCGTTTCGTTGAGAGAGTGTCCGATAAACCAATTGGAGAAACAAATCCAGAAGATGCGAAGAAAGACGAGAAAAAAGTAACAGAAGAAGTAAAAACTACAAATTCATAAGGAGTGTCCATACGTTATGATTAAAGCGTTATATACAAGTATTACAGGAATGAATGCAACACAAAATGCATTAAGTGTAACTTCAAATAATATTGCGAATGCACAAACAGTAGGGTATAAAAAACAAAAAGCTATGTTTGATGATTTACTATATAACAACTCAATTGGTTCAAAAGGTGACAATAAATACGCTGGAACGAATCCGAAAAGTATCGGTAACGGTGTGAAAATGAGCGGTACAGTTACAGACTATAGCGACGGAACAATTACGTTAACTGGTGGTAAAACACAAGCGGCAATGGAAGGTAATGGTTTCTTCGTAGTAGGTGATTCAGCAGGCGGAAATATGGAATTTACTCGTAAAGGTACGTTTGGAATATCTTCAAATTACTATATTACGAACACAGAAGGTCAATACGTATTTGCATACCCTGCAAATGCAGCAACAGGTGAAGTTGATTTATCTGGTATTCCAGGACCATTACAAATCCCGATGGGAACTGCAATTGGTGGTATTCAAACAACGAAGGGTACAATTAAAGGGAATATCCCGGTGAATGAAAGTAAAATTACGCAAGATTTACCATTTTATGATGATGCCGGTAATACATGGACGATGCGTGTAGAATTTACGAAAACGAGTGAACACGAGTATACATATAAAGTTCAAAGACGTAATGACTCGGCAAAAGATCCAAAGTTTGAAGAGGTTACAGGAGCAGGGTCAACAGGTACTTTGAAATTTAATAATGTTGGAAATCCAGATCCGGTACAACAAGGAGCAAATATCCCGTTTAACGGCGGAACGATAAATTTAGATTTTAGTAATTTAACAAATCATCCGACGGATAAAACATTATCAGTAACAGATGTAGACGGTAGAGCAGCAGCAACCGTTAAAGATTGCTTTATTGCTGACGGAGGATACGTAATGGTAAAATACTCTGATGGAAGTATGAAGTCAGCTGGTCAATTAGCTGTTGCGATGTTCCCGAACGAAGGTGGACTAATGAAAACAGGTAATGGTAACTATACAGCGACGAATACAACGGGTATTTTAGCACTTGGTGCATCTGGTCAAAACGGCGCAGGTAAAGTACGTGGTGGTGCACAAGAAGGTGCAAACGTAGATTTATCTGTAGAATTCGTTGACTTAATGTTATACCAACGCGGATTCCAAGGAAATGCGAAAGTAATTAAAGTATCAGATGAAGTATTAAATGAAGTTGTAAACTTAATTCGATAATATATAATAAAGAAAAATTGTAATGTAGTAGGAAGGATTTTTTATTCGTATGACAAGACAAGAACGAATTTTACAATTGCCTTTTTTCGAAAATAAACGTGAACTTGCCGAGCAAGTGTTAAAAATGGAACGAGAAGAGCATGTATATTTACCAGATCAATTTGAAATTAAGCAAGTACCTCCGTACTCATTTGGTGAAAAACAAGCAATCATTGGCCGTATTCACGAATTTTATTTCGTAAGTGTTGGTAGCGATAGCGTTTGGAAGTATCAACTGTTTAAAGATGAGATGAAATGCCGTGAGTTTTTTGTTACGTTGCCGGATATTGCGGATCAGCAAATAGCGTTTTGGTTCAATAACATCGAGTTACTGAACAGGTCTTAAAAGATTTTAAAAGATCTTAAAGCACTTTTTTAGGTTTTGAGAGAGGGCCTGGCGGTGTGTGGTGGCGGTTAGTGCCTAATAGATGCTCGACTGGTGTTTAAGACCGGAAATATGTAGAGTTACTAGGTTAGTTTGGGAAGATGTAAGCGAAGTGTAGTGGCAAAAATAGATCTATGAAAGGTTACTGGGATGGTTAATCGTTTTATGGCAGAACAGTGCCTTTTGGATCGTTTGTGCCGATAGATTTTTATAAAAGGAGAGGTGAGGAGGATGGCGCAGAATAAGTATCGCGTTACATTCATTTCGCCGAGTGAGGTTGAGCAGCGGACTGTCATGTCGGCGAGTAGTTTGCCAGATTTAATTCGTAAAGTAGAGAGTATTATTGCTGATCCGAACGGTTATTTTGTAAATGATAAAAAAAATAATTGCTATTTTAAAGTGATTAAAGAAAATGTTACGTTTATTCAATATGAGTTGCTATTTTCAGATAAAGAGATTCATATTGAAAAATTAAAACATATCGCACCGGCAGTATTAAAACGATTATTTGAAAAAATAAATGATCCGGAACTATATGCACTTGCGCTGCTGGATGTTGATATAGCAACGAAAGAATATGTGCTAGCAGAAATGAATGCAGAGTTAAGGATAAGAGTAGAAACGGAGCTTTCGAAAAAATGGGAAGCAATGCCGACAGAAATTGTAGGAGCCCAAGAAGTGTTATTAGAGGCACTTGCTTCGTTTATACAAGAGTAACCGCCTTTATAAATAAAGAAATGAATTATTCGACTATCTATATTTTTCATATAGGTAGTTGACTTTTTCGTTTTAATAAAGCTTAATAATTAGATATACGGAAATAATGAAAGGGGAGCGACACCTTTATGTCACAAGCACAAAGTATTTTATTAGAAAGCGGAACAAATGAATTAGAGATTGTTACATATACTGTTGGTGAAAACCTATTTAGTATTAATGTAATGAAAGTACGTGAAATCATTAATCCATTCCCTGTTACAACTGTGCCAGAATCTCATCATGCAGTTGAAGGTGTTGTTCAAGTACGTGGTGAAATTTTACCTGTTATTAACTTAGCAACGGCTCTTAATTTAAAATCAACAAAGCCACTTGATCAAACGAAATTTATTATCTCTGAATTAAACCAAATGAAGGTTATTTTCCGCGTTGATGAAGTGCATCGTATTCAACGTATTTCGTGGGAACAAATTGATGAACCAGCTTCATTATCTATGGGATTAGAAGAAACGACATCTGGTATTGTAAAGCTAGATGGACAAATCATTTTGCTATTAGATTATGAAAAAATTGTATGCGAAATTAGCGGTACTGGTTATGACAATAAATCACTTGCAGGGTTAGAACAGAAAACAGATCGAGCTGAAAAAGTGATTTATATTGCAGAAGATTCAGCAATGCTTCGTCAAATATTAGAAGAAACATTATCATCAGCTGGCTATACGAAAATGAACTTCTTCAGCAATGGTGCAGAAGCGTTAGCGCAAATTGAAAAGCTAGCGAAAGAGCAAGGAGAAAAAATGTTTGAACATATTCACTTGCTAATTACAGATATTGAAATGCCGAAAATGGATGGACACCATTTAACGAAAGTCATTAAAGATGGTGAAGTAACGAATCGTTTACCAATCGTTATTTTCTCTTCCTTAATTACAAATGAATTATTCCATAAAGGCGAAGCTGTGGGGGCAAATGCTCAAGTAAGTAAGCCAGATATTCAAGAGTTAATCGGCTTAGTAGATAAGTTAGTGTTGTAAAAGAGATTTAAAAGCTTTTTTTAGCTGGAATAGAGGATCTAGCCATATGTGGTGGCGGTCAGTGCCTAATAGAGTCCCATGCCATGTTCAGACCAGAGACGTCGAGCAGGTTTTAGGGGAATGGAAGAAGTGGATCGCCGAGAGCTTTTTAGAAGAACTGGTGAACAATTTTCTACTTTTTTCTGGAATAGGAAACTAGCCATGTATGATAGCGGTCAGTGCTTAGTAGGGTCCCATACGATGTGAGATTTCAACTGAAGTTTTGTAGATGTTATTTATAACTCTATTCTTTTAGTGGAGAGAAGGGAACTAGCCATGTGTAGTATTGGTTAGTTCTTTTTTATTGTTCTATACGCTGTCTAGGTAGAAAGATGGAACGTTTTTGGAGTGTTTGTGGTTGTATGTATGAAAAATCTTTATTTGAAGATTTTTGATTTAAAAATATAAAAAATGTATCTTTGGATGATTTTAGTAATTTTTCGTGATAACGCAAATTTTTTCGGTGAAATTACATTCTAAATACCATATAATATAATTAAAAGTAGTTAATATGCAATTATACATATTAATGAAAAAATCTTTTTCTATTTCTATACTTTCTATACGTTTTTGTATGTTTATTATTTGACAGACAATTTTGAAATGTTATAATATGGATATGTAAAAATTGCTATTTTCTGAGAAGACATGGGAGTCAGATGAGAATTGTGAAAGGATGAGGGGGAGTGGCACAGATTATGTATCACCACACAGCAATCAATGTATTAAGTCTCTTACAAAACATGTCAAATAATAAAATGAACGATATGCAACTAGAAGCGGAATTAAAAAAAATAGAAAAACAATTCCAAGTAAAGTATGAAGAACTAGTTGATTTACATAATAGAATGGTATTATTTCAAATAGATGTAGAAAAAAATGGCGGGATTCGAGCGTATGAAAAATCAGCTATAACATGGCTGAAGTCTGAACTAGAGTTACTGTATGAAGTGTATCAATTTTGCCAACGTCACGGTTTAAACATTATTAATATTTCAAAATACGTTAGTAAAAACGAACTAAATCTTTTCCCGAAAACAGAAAGTCAATTACAAAATACGTATTACAAATTGAAAAAACATGAAATACCGTTTGAAAATATTGAAAAACAAAAACCAGGACGAAAGCGAAAATATACGCCTGTAAAAGAACCAATTGTTGAAATGAAAAAAGAAAACAAACAAGAATTAATTAATCAAGTTCCAAATACAGAGACCGAAAAAAATCTTGTAACAGTTATATCTGGTATTGTTGATAATTTTGAAACAATTAGCCAGTGTAGTGAAAGAAAAGAGCATGAACTACATCAGTTCATGGAAGGAATCTATAAGCTTTCTAGCATGGCTGCAGAGCGTTCAAAAGATGAAAAGAACGCACGTGGTCTCGAAGGCGAATTGTATGTATTACGGGCTGAAAATGAAAAGCTAAAGCGAGAAAAGGAAGAACTTGTTCATGATATAAAAGAAATGACGCATCATTTAATTCATTTCATTACGAGTTCTGATATCGATCAAATTCGCACATTGCCTTTCTTCGTAAAAGAATGTAAACAAGATTTGCATAAATTAGGGTTATATAACGCACAAGACGGTAAAATGAAAATTATGGTTGATCGTAGTGGACAGGTTATGACTGTAACACAGTAATAAAATTTGGGTACAAAATAAAAGGGAGATACATAGTTTATATGTATTTCCCTTTTGTTTTGTATGGAATCGTTTCAAAGAAGAAAGATAATTTTTTAAGATTGTAGTAACTTAGAAACCATTTGCGGTATTTGATTTGCTTGTGAAACCATACTAAGTGCAACTTCAGTTAACAATTTAAACTTTAAAAAATCGCTCATTTCCTGCGCCATATCCGCATCTTCAATTCGAGATGCAGCATCTGTTAGGGCCATACTTTGGCTATTTAAATTTTCAATATTAAACTGTAAACGATTCATCATAGAACCGAGATCAGCACGATGAAGTGATACATTTTGTAAAGCTTCTTCAATTTTACGAATTGCAGCTCTTGCTTCTTGTTCTGTTGAAATCTTGATGTCATGTTGTGTAGGGGAAGGGGAGATATGTTTCGTTACATTTACTGTATGACCAATATCATCTAACGTAACAGGACGGTTTTGTCCATCAAATACGGATAAATCATTAAACTCAGTCGTTTCATCAATATAGCCAATTTGTTCTGTTAAAGATTGAAACTCTTTATTTAGTGAATCACGGTTTTTATTTGAATTTGTACCACTTACAGATTGAACAGCTAAATCACGCATACGCTGTAAAATATTCGTTACAGTTTGAAGTGCAGCTTCCGCAGTACGAAGCATCGATAGCGCATCTTCATTATTACGAATCGCCACGCGCATACCACTTGCTCTCGCATGCATACGAGTCACAATTGCAACATTCGCAGGATTATCAGAAGCGTTATTTAACTTCTTACCAGTCGCCAAATGCTCCATTGCCACATTCATACGCTTCTCATTCTCATACAACGACTGCCTAGCATTCATACTCAAAATATTCGTACCAATACGCATAATAGACACTCCTTATAGATTGATATAGTCGGTAACTCTAAATCTAATAAACGGTTATGGAAGGATAAAGGGCTTATGCTTATTTGCTGCTTGTGTTTTAACATAAGAGGGGATCAAGATGGGTACTGACCGCTTCTATATATGGCTGGGACTTCTCTCCAGGCTAAAAAGATAGTTTTTAATCTATCTATATAGAAAAAATAAACCTCTCTGCAAACAGAGAGGTTTATTCATGAAACTAATTCAAATGGATTATTGTAATAATTTAGAAACCATTTGTGGAGTTTGGTTTGCTTGAGAAAGCATGCTGATTCCAGCTTCGTTCAAGATTTTGAACTTAGTCATTTCAGACATTTCTTTTGCCATGTCAGCGTCTTCGATTTGAGAAGCAGCTGAAGCCATGCTAGCAGATTGACTCTTAAGGTTGTTTACGTTAAAGTCAAGACGGTTTAATGTAGCACCTAGAGTCGCACGGTTGTCAGCAATTGTTTTTAGAGCATTATCAATTTTTTCAATTGAATTTAAAGAGTTTTCTTTTGTTTGAGCTTTATTGAAACTTTCAAGAGCTTTACCAAACTCTGAAACCATAGAATTTACAGCATCATCTTTTGTTTTACCAGTAGGTGGCGTAGCAAATTCTGTGAAAGCATTGTCAAGTGCCGTTGTATCTACACCTGCATTTGTGAATTTTGTCTTGATTTTGTCATATGCAGCTTCAGCAGCATCTACGATAGTTTTTTGTTGAGCAGCATCACCTGTAAGGTTAGTGTAGTTTCCTTTTAAAGCGTTAAATAAGTTCTCAACATTTTTAACATCTTCATGCTTTTGGATATTTACAGTAGAATCATCAATAGTTAGATTCTTGATACCTAATGCTTCTTGAGAAGCTCCATTTAATTTAATCACAATTTGCTTGTCTCTTTCGTTAGAGTCAAGAGTTTGGATTCTAATTTCTTTAGGGCTATTAGGATCCGTAGAATCTAGTAGTGATTGATCATTGAATTGAGTATTCTCAGAAATGTATTTAATTTGATCTTGTAAGGCAGAAAACTCCTTCTGTAATGCTGCTTGGTTTTTATCAGTGTTTGTACCATTAGATGATTGGTTAGCAAGATCGCGCATACGAAGTAAGATGTTAGATACAGAGTTTAATGCTGAATCAGCTGTACGGATTAATGACATACCGTCTTGTGTGTTGTTTGAAGCTACGTTTAGACCGCTTTCACGTGCACGCATACGAGTTGCGATTGCAAGACCTGCTGCATCGTCAGAAGCGTTGTTAATACGCTTACCGCTTGATAAACGATCCATAGCGTTACTCATTTTAGCTTGGTTTTGACGCATATATTCTTGCGTACGTAAACTATTAATGTTTGTATTAATTCTCATGTAAAAGAACCCCCATTTTTTTATATTGACTTTTCTGCAAATTGAAAAACGGTAATATGCGAAAAAATCGATTTCGAATTTATTGTAAGCCTTGCTATAATGGGTGTCAACTGAAAATTTGAATTAATAAATATAAAAAAATAACAGTTTAACAATTTAGTCGTTTTTTTATTACAATATAATTGCAAAGGATTATTGCAAACTTTACGAAAAAACTCTAATATTAGATTATCTTTGTTTACCGAAAAGGTGATATTATGGTAGTTGGAAATATAGTAAAAGAAGTGCTTGCATATAAAAAAGGACAGTTTCAGCAAAAGTTAAGTAGTCCGCAGGCTTTCGTTAGTAGTCGTTTTCAAGAAAAGTTGCAGAGTGAGCCTACGAAGGAGACGAAAGCTACTACGCAGCCGGCAAAAGTAGAAGATATGAGTCAGCCGGTACAATCTACGAAAATAGAAGCAGTTGTGAATAAACAAGCAGAGTCTATTCATAAAGTAGAGGAAGTAAGTAAGCCAGAAGAAAAGCCTGAAACGAAGAAAGTCGATGACGTGCAAGTCGCGCAAAAAGAGTTTGAACGACGTTTCCCGGAAACGAAAAATGAGGCTGTTGATACGTGGGGATTAACGAAGAAGTATAATATTCAAAAAATACGTTCTTCAAATGAAGGGAAGTATGAGGATATTATTGATAAAGTAAGTCGTACATACGGAATTCCGAAAACGTTAATTCAAAAAATGATTGAAGTAGAGTCTAATTTTAATCCGAAAACGGTGTCGCACGCAGGAGCGATGGGGCTTATGCAGCTGATGCCGGCGAATGTGAAAGAGATGGGTATAAAAAATCCATTTTCACCAGCTGAAAGTATTGAAGGCGGCGTGAAAGAGTTAAGCGGTTATTTAAAGAAAAATAATGGCGACTTAGTATTAGCGCTTGCATCTTATAATGCTGGTCCTGGTAATGTGAGAAAGTACGGAGGCGTACCTCCATTTAAAGAAACGCAAGGATATATTAAAAAAATATTAAATATCGACGTTTCAAAATAAGAGATTTCATTATATAGAGAGAACATGAAATTTTCGTGAACATGATATGGGAGTTGGCTAGTTTGAAATTACAAGATGATATTCCGTTAACAATTTATTTTGAAATCGGAAATACGAAAAAGAAAATTGAAGATCTGCTTCATATTACGAAAGGTACATTGTATCGTCTTGAAAATTCAACGAAAAATACGGTGCGTCTTATGCTTGAGAATGAAGAGATTGGAACCGGAAAGATTTTGACGAAGAATGGAAAGATGTACGTTGAAATCGTTGAATTGAAAAGGTAGGGAAGGGGATTTTCATGAGTGGCGATAAATTAAGCCAAGAGCAAATTGATGCCCTGCTGAAGGCGGTAAATGAAGGCGAGGAAATGCCAGCTTTCGCACAAGAAGCAGGGAAGCAAGATAAATTTCAAGAGTATGATTTTAATAGACCGGAGAAGTTCGGTGTTGAGCATTTACGTAGTTTGCAAGCGATTGCTTCTACGTTTGGTAAACAGACGTCACAGACGTTGTCAGCGCGTATGCGTATTCCAATTGACTTAGAGCCTTCGACAGTGGAGCAAGTTCCATTTACGAGTGAGTATGTGGAGAAAATGCCGAAAGATTACTATTTATATTGCGTCATTGACCTCGGACTTCCAGAGCTTGGAGAAATTGTTGTTGAGATTGATTTAGCATTTGTTATTTACATTCATGAGTGCTGGCTCGGCGGAGATAGTAAGCGTAACTTTACGATGCGTAGACCACTGACGGCGTTCGAGTTTTTAACGCTTGATAATATTTTTGCGCTTCTATGCAAAAATTTAGAGCAATCATTTGAAAGTGTTGTAGAGATTAAACCGAAATTTGTAACGACAGAGACAGATCCGAATGCACTTAAAATTACGACAGCGAGTGATATCATTTCATTACTGAACGTAAATATGAAAACTGATTTTTGGAATACGACAGTTCGTATCGGTATTCCGTTCTTATCTGTTGAAGAAATTATGGATAAGTTAACGTCTGAAAATATTGTCGAACATTCTTCGGATAAGCGTAAAAAGTATACGTCTGAAGTAGAAGTGAAAGTAAATCAAGTGTTTAAACCTGTTCACGTTGCGATTGGTAAACAGAAGATGACAATGGGTGAGATTGAGCAAATTGAAGAGGGAGATATTATTCCGCTTCATACGAAAGTTTCGGATGAATTGCTTGGTTATGTAGATGGAAAGCATAAATTTAATTGTTTTATTGGAAAAGATGGAACGCGTAAGGCGCTCTTATTTAAAAGTTTTGTAGAGTAGGAGGATCCATATGAAGCATGAAGTATCTCCTGTGTCATTAATGGGATTAGAAGAATTTGCAGGAAAGCGAAATGAAGCGGGTAAAGCACATATTGATACTGTTTCGGATATTTCGATTGAACTTGGTGTAAAGCTTGGGAAGTCATCTATTACGCTCGGTGATGTGAAAGAGTTAAAAGTGGGCGATGTTCTGGAAGTAGAGAAAAACTTAGGACATAAAGTAGATGTGTATTTAAGTAATATGAAAGTTGGCATTGGGGAAGCGATCGTAATGGACGAGAAGTTCGGTATTATCATTTCTGAAATTGAAGCTGACAAGAAGCAAGCTGCGCTTATGAAAGCGCAAAGTCAGATGCAAGATAAAGAGTAGAGGAGGAGTCATATGTCGTATATGACGACCTTATTTCAAGTCGTTTTACTGTTTGGTGCGCTCGGCTACGGTGCATACTATATGACGAAAAAGACGCGCAAGCAGCAGTTTTTTAAACAAGGTGAAAATGGCCATATTCAAGTGAAGGACGGCGTTTATTTAAATCATCAAACGAGCGCCTTTTTATTTGAAGTTGATGGCAAGCAAGTGTTCACTGTTATTAGTAATAACGGTGTACAATCTGTGCAATTAACAGGAACAGGAAATCAGTTTCAACAAGCGCTAGAAGACGCGGTGAAGAGTGAAACGAAAAAAGTAGAGGATCCATCATGAGAATAAAGAAACAGTTATCATTATTAGCCGTTATTTTCGTATTTTCTATCGTTTTTTCAATTGTTTTTGTAAATCCAGCGTATGCGGCCCCGAACGGTTTTATTAATTTCGAAAATGGAAAAGAGTTTACGAGTAATTCAAGTGTACAACTATTTGCGCTCGTTACCCTTTTATCATTATCTTCTTCTATCGTTCTATTATTTACACATTTTACTTATTTTATGATCGTTCTTGGGATTACACGTCAAGGACTTGGGGTAATGAATTTACCACCGAACCAAGTACTTGTTGGACTTGCATTGTTTTTATCACTCTTTACGATGCAGCCTGTACTTGGGCAGCTAAAGAGCGATGTGTGGGATCCGATGACGAAAGAGAAGATAACGGTAAGTCAAGCTGCGGAGACGACAGCTCCGATTATGAAAGAGTATATGTCAAAGCATACGTATAAGCATGATTTAAAAATGATGCTGAAAGTGCGCGGAGAAGAGTTGCCGAAAGATTTGAAAGATCTTTCCTTATTTACGCTCGTACCATCCTTTACGTTAACGCAAATTCAAAAAGGATTATTAACGGGGATGTTCATTTATTTAGCGTTTGTATTTATAGATTTGATTATTAGTACACTTTTAATGTACCTCGGGATGATGATGGTACCGCCGATGATTTTAAGTTTACCATTTAAAATACTCGTTTTCGTATATTTAGGTGGATATACAAAAATCGTCGACATTATGTTTAAAACAGTCGCCTGAAGCGTTTGATGCTATGTGATAGGAGTCATATAAATGAATACGTCACCAATTATAGATATTTTTCAAACCTTTTTTTACAAAGGGGTTATGATTTTAATGCCGGTTGCCGGCGTAAGTATGATTGTCGTTATTATCATCGCTGTCATTATGGCGATGATGCAAATTCAAGAGCAAACGCTGACGTTTTTACCGAAAATGGCAAGTATTGTACTCGTTATTATCATTTTAGGTCCGTGGATGTTTCAAGAGTTAACGACGCTTATTTTAGATTTATTTGATAAAATCCCATCGCTATTGCGTTCGTACTAAGATAGGTGAACTGAAATGAATATGGAATTATGGGCGGCGACGTTTTTTGCGTTTTGCCGCATTACTTCATTTTTATATTTTTTACCGTTTTTCTCAGGTCGATCCATTCCAGCGATGGCAAAGGTTACAGTTGGACTTGCTCTTTCGATTACAGTGGCCGATCAAGTTGATGTCTCTCACATAAAGACAACTTGGGACGTTGCAGCTTATGCAGGTACGCAAATTGTAATTGGATTATCGCTTTCAAAAATTGTAGAAATGCTGTGGAACATTCCAAAAATGGCAGGGCATATTTTAGACTTTGATATCGGTTTATCACAGGCAAGTTTGTTTGATGTAAATGCAGGCTCACAGTCTACTTTACTATCAACCATTTTTGATATATTTTTTCTCATTATTTTTATTTCACTTGGCGGCATTAATTATTTCGTTGCCACGATTTTAAAGTCGTTTCAATATACAGAGGCGATTTCAAAATTGCTGACGACTAGTTTCCTAGATAGTCTACTCGCAACGTTATTATTTGCGATTACATCAGCGGTTGAAATTGCTCTTCCGCTTATGGGAAGTTTGTTCATCATTAACTTTGTTTTAATTTTAATCGCAAAAAACGCTCCGCAATTAAACGTTTTTATGAATGCGTACGTCATTAAAATCACATGTGGTATTTTGTTTATTGCGATGAGTGTACCGATGCTCGGTTATGTGTTTAAAAATATGACGGATGTATTGCTTGAGGAATATACGAAACTATTTAATTTTTTCTTAACGAAGTAGGGGGACGCGCATGGCAAAGGATAATAAAACAGAAAAGGCCACCCCGCAGAAGCGTAAGAAATCGCGTGAAGAAGGGAATATTGCCCGGAGTAAAGATTTAAATAATTTGTTTTCCATACTTGTATTAGCAGTTGTCGTTTACTTTTTCGGAGATTGGTTAGGGTTTGAGATTGCAAACTCTGTAGCAGTGTTGTTTGATCAAATTGGAAAAAATACAGATTCGACCGAGTATTTTTATTTAATGGGTATTTTATTACTAAAAGTATCAGCCCCGATATTAATACTCGTATACGCTTTTCATTTATTTAATTATATGATTCAAGTCGGTTTCTTATTTTCTTCTAAAGTCATTAAGCCGAAAGCGTCACGTATTAACCCAAAAAACTATTTTACGAGATTGTTTAGTCGTAAAAGTTTAGTAGATATATTGAAATCACTATTTTATATGGGATTAATCGGTTACGTCGCTTACGTTCTCTTTAAAAAGAATTTAGAGAAAATCGTTAGTATGATTGGATTTAACTGGACTGCGTCACTTACTGAAATTATTAGGCAAATTAAATTTATCTTTTTAGCTATTTTAATTATATTAATCGTTCTTTCTATTATTGATTTTATTTATCAAAAATGGGAGTACGAACAAGATATTAAGATGAAAAAAGAAGAAGTAAAACGAGAGCATAAAGATAATGAAGGGGACCCGCAAGTAAAGGGAAAGCGAAAAAACTTTATGCATGCCATCTTGCAAGGGACAATTGCGAAGAAGATGGATGGTGCAACGTTTATTGTAAACAATCCGACTCATATTTCAGTCGTACTTCGGTACAATAAACAGGTTGATTCGGCGCCAATTGTCGTTGCAAAAGGGGAAGATGAGCTCGCATTATATATACGAACGCTCGCCCGCGAACAAGAAATACCAATGGTGGAAAACCGTCCACTTGCTCGTTCTTTATATTATCAAGTCGAGGAAGATGAGACGATTCCAGAAGATTTATACGTAGCTGTAATTGAAGTTATGCGCTATTTAATTCAAACGAATGAACTTGAAGTATAATAGCGCGGTTGGAGGAGATCTCTTGTGTTTAAGATAGATTCTGCAAGAACCTATTTTTCTATCTTTTTAGCAGCGTCATTCGTAGTGGCGCTCTTAATTCCACTTCCACCATTTATACTTGATATCGTTATCGTTTTTTTACTAAGTATGTCAGTGCTTATTTATATGCGAGCAACAAGTATTAACGAGTGGGATGAATTAAAGTCATTTCCGACGATGCTGTTATTAATCGGGATTTTCCGCGTATCGATTAACGTATCGACGACGCGAGCGATTTTGACAGACGGAAATGCGGGGCATGTTATTGAAGAGTTCGGTCAGTTTGTAATTGGCGGGAACTTATTAATTGGTATCGTTATTTTTATAGTATTAATTATATTCCAGTTTATCGTTGCAAACGGTGCATCTCGTACAGCTGAAGTTGCAGCTCGTTTTACACTTGATTCTTTACCCGGGAAACAAATGTCGATCGATGCTGATTTAAATCAGCGTATTATTACTGAAAAAGATGCACAGGCAAAACGAAAAAAATTAAATATGGAAACAGAGTTTTACGGAGCGATGGATGGTGCCGGAAAGTTCATTAAAGGGGACGTTATTTTCGGGATTGTCATTTTATTCGTAAACATTATTTTCGGTTTAATTGTCGGCATGATGCAGCAGGGGATGAGTTTTGCTGATGCAGCTATTCACTATACACAGCTAACTGTCGGTGACGGAATCGTAAACCAAATCGGTTCGTTAATGCTTGCGATTTCAACAGGTATTATCGTAACACGTGTATTTGATGGTTCAGCGGATACAGTAACAGAAGGTATCTTTAAAGAGTTATTAGCACATGAAGTTGTTGTATATGCGCTTGGTGGTTTATTTATTGCGATGGGTATTTTCACTCCGCTACCATTTCTACCGTTTGCTCTTGTTGGTGGAACAATTATTTTATTAGGAATTCGTAATAAAAACCGAATAAAGAAAGAAAAAGAAGATGAGCTTCAAAAAGAATTAGAAATGATTCAAGGCGAAGATGAGCAACTGCAACAAGTGGAAGATTCATTCGGAGTATTTACAGATAAATATCCAATTATAGTAGAACTCGGTTTAGATTTAGCAGCACTTGTAAAGCAGAAAATTAACGGGGAAACAGCTCGTGATAAAGTTGTTCTTATGAGGAAGTCGATTATTACCGACCTTGGTATTAACGTTCCTGGCATTAACTTTAAAGATAATACGAGTTTTAGACCACGCGGACGTTACATTATTCGTATTAAAGGTGCGAAGGCAGCTGAAGGTGTTTTAAAATCAGGTTATTTATTAGCATTGAAAACACCGAATGTAATGGCCGATTTAGATGCAGAACCAGCGAAAGATCCAATTTTCGGTGAAGATGGATATTGGATTTTAGAGCATATGGTACAAGATGCACAAATGAAAGGCTATCAAGTATTAGAGCCACTTAGCATATTAATTACACATTTAGATGTTATCGTTAGACGTAATCTTCATGAGTTAATTCAGCGTCAACATGTAAAAGACTTAATTAACTCGCTTGAAAATGATAACGGTGTTTTATTAGAAGAGATTAAGAAGAAAGAAATCGACTTATCACTCGTTCAAAATGTTATTAAACAATTGCTAAAAGAGGGTATTTCTATTCGTGATTTACCAACTATTATCGAAGGTATTATTGACGGAAAAGAAATTTATCAAAATCATGTAGACGGTGTAACGTCATTCGTCCGTGAATGTATTTCAAAAGTGATTTGTGAAAATGCAAAAAATCCTGACGGTAAAATTTATGCGGCGCTCTTCTCAGATTCAATCGAGTTAGATGCGGATGTTGTAAATAATTCATACCAAGGTTACTTATTAAACTGGGATTTAGATTTAGAAACACGTGTTGTTGAACAAGTACAGCGTGTCTTTAAACAAGCTCGTTTAATGGGAAGAGAACCAGTATTATTAACGCGTAGAAAAGATTTCAGATTTGCGATTGTAAGACTTCTTGAGCGTTATCAAGTAGAAGCGCAAGTACTTTGTATTAGCGAATTAGCACCGGAAATTGTTGTAGATCAAATTGCCTATATTGAATAGTAGGGGGTGAAGTAATGGAAAGTACAGAAAAGAAAGAAGCGTTAATGCGAATAAAAGCAGCTTCGAAAAATGAATTGTATCGAAAGTTATTTGACCAATATGGTACAGATTATTATTACGTTGTCGATGAAAGTGTAAAACGAAATATCCCGTTTTTTTGGAAAAAGAATTATGAAATGTTAGTTGCTTTTCCAGAGGATAAACAGGAAGAAGTGAGTGAAGGCACAGCTCAATTTCATGAACAACTAATGGATGTTGTAAATGATTCTTCAGAACAAATTGTAAAGGCGAACGGAATTCAATCGGTACTGCACAATTTAGAAAACGTGACGACTTCTATGTCATATGCGGCGATGCAAACAGGAAATAGTGAAGAATGGACAAGAAAGAAAGAGAAACTATTAAAGCTGTTTGAAAAAGGTATCGTCGTTGTGAAACAGACGGAAGAAACGAAAGTAACGAAAAAGCAAAAAGCTGTGAAAAAAGTTGTTCCGGTCAAGAAAGAAGAAGTGGTTGTAAAGAAAGAAAAGCAAGAATCTGTACCGTTTATTATTCAAAAGGTAATTCGCATGCTAGAGCAAAACGATGTAGAACAATATTTCATTCATGCATATGCTGAAAAGTTAAAAGTGAAGTTTGAGAATGCGACGATGATTACAGAAGAAGAAGTGATCGGCTATATATTGGAAGATATGAGATCCCATTTCAATACGGAAAACGTTTTTGAAAAAGAAGTGCAAACAATTGCATTAATCGGTCCAACTGGAGTTGGAAAAACGACGACACTTGCGAAAATGGCATGGCAGTTTCACGGTAAGAAAAAAACGGTCGGTTTTATTACGACAGACCATTCACGCATCGGGACAGTACAGCAACTGCAAGATTACGTAAAGACAATTGGATTTGAAGTAATCGCTGTACGTGATGAGGCTGCAATGACAAGAGCACTTACGTATTTTAAAGAAGAAGCGCGCGTCGATTATATTTTAATTGATACCGCCGGAAAAAATTATCGTGCGTCAGAAACAGTAGAAGAAATGATTGAAACGATGGGACAAGTAGAGCCAGATTATATTTGTTTAACGTTATCAGCTTCGATGAAAAGTAAAGACATGATTGAAATCATTACGAATTTTAAAGATATTCATATTGATGGTATCGTATTTACGAAATTTGATGAAACAGCAAGTAGTGGTGAATTATTGAAAATTCCAGCAGTATCATCGGCTCCAATTGTATTAATGACAGACGGACAAGACGTGAAGCAACATATACATATCGCTACAGCTGAACATTTAGCGAAACAAATGTTGCAAACATCATAGAAAAGAGGTGAAGGATAAGGCAACCGCCTTATTCAAACGAATATGAACGGTCTTTATATAGGTTCTATGGGTATGATGAATTATATGCAGCGCATTAATGTTCATTCGAATAACGTTGCAAATGCTCAAACGACAGGATTTAAAGCAGAAAATATGACTTCTAAAGTATTTGATGTACAAGACACATATCGCCGCGGAGATGGAGCTGTGACAAATATTGGTTCGACTGATTACGCTGTAGTACCAGCCGCAACGCATGTGAACTTAGTACAAGGAAATATACAAATGACAAATAGTGCTACGGATTTCTTTTTAGATGACGGTGCGGCCGGCATATCATCATTTTTCGTGACATCTAAAAATGATGAAACGTTTTTAACGAGAGATGGTAGTTTTACAGTAAATAGTGATCGTTATCTGCAAACATCATCTGGTGCTTATGTTATGGGAGAGAATAATGAACGTATTCGTATTCCAGAAGGAGCAAAGGTCGCTGTACAAGCAGATGGTACATTATATGATGAAGTGACACAAAATAATATTGCCCGCTTGCAAACGAAGACAGTAGACACAGAAACGAATGCCCGTCTCGTACAAAGAGAGAACAAAAGCTTTGCACTAGCAGAAGGGAACATTGCTGATTTACCGAATGGAACAGGATTAGTAAAAAACCATATGCTAGAAAATTCAAATGTAGATATGACGAAAGAGATGGCTGATCTTATGACAGATCAAAAAATGATTTCAGCGTCACAACGCATTATGACTTCATTTGATAAAATTTATGAAAAAGAAGCAAATGAAATATTAAGATAGGAGACTTCCGTTAGTGGAAGTCTTTTTTTATTATTGCTTTTATTACAATTACGTCATAAAATGATAATGATTATCAATATCATTTTATCTATTTTCATAAGAATGGAATTTCATAATGACAGTAACATTGCTTAACTAGGTAAATTAAAAACAAGGGGATGGTGTGTATGTCTACAAAAAAACAACTTTGTATTGGATTATGTTTAATTTCTAGAAAGAAAGAAGAAGATAGTATATTTGATTCAGGAATTGATGAACAAGTAGAGTTAGCGAAACGAGCAGAAAAATTGAAGTTAGATTTTGTTTTTAAAGCAGATTATTTAGTGGCGCATCCAGATTTAATTGCTCGTAATAAGGGAAATGTCATTTTAGATCCGACGTTACTGTTTACGGCTATTGCTTATGCAACAGAAAAAATTGGAGTCGTTACGACTGCGTCAACTTCGTTTTATCCACCATATATATTAGCGAGGCAATTACAATCTTTACACTGGATTAGTAACGGCCGAGTAGGGTGGAATATTGTCACATCCATTGACGGTGCAGAAAATTTTGGTGAGACAGAGATGCCATCATCTGAGGAACGATACGCGAAAGCGGCAGAATGTACAGCGTTAGTAAGAAAACTTTGGGGGAGTCATCCTAATGAAGTATTGAAAGTAGATAACTCTGATGTGATTAGAAAGATGGTAAAGCCTATTGAGCATAATGGTGAATACTTTAAGGTGAAAGGTCCACTTAATATTCCGCAGCACATTTCAGGGGAAATGCCATTATTTCAAGCTGGTGCTTCAGAGTCAGGACGGAATTTTGCTGCTTCTGTTGCGGATGCAATTTTTGCTGCAACGCCAGATGTAGAGTCAGGAATGGAACTGCGTCAAGATTTAAGAAGAAGAGCAAAGCAGCATGGCCGAAAGCAAGATGATATACGTGTATTACCTGGATTATATTTCTTTATAGGTGATACATATGAAGAAGCGTTAGACATGCATAGGCAAGCACATCAACATCTCACAAAAGAGAAGAGATATGCGTTACTCGAAATGGTTCTCGGATTAGACGTTAGAGGGATTCCGCTAGAAAGTAAGGTTACGGAAGAGATGCTGCCAAGCCGTGATCAAACTGTTCGCAGTAAAACTCATGCCGAATTATTACGGAACTTCATTATTAAAAATGAACCAACTGTTGAACAAATACTAGAACGCCCAGAAGTTGTTGGATCGGCTCATTGGGTTGCGGTTGGTACACCGCATGACGTTGCGAAACAAATTATGGATAGGTTTGAGGCTGGAGCGTTAGATGGATTTATCGCCATTCCAGGAGGACCTCCAAAGTCACTAAATCTATTCTTTAGTGAAGTTATTCCTCTATTCGTGAAAGCTGGTGTATTTAGGGAAGAGTATACAGGTTCTACTTTACGGGAGCATTTGGAGGAGAATCTATCAAATATGTTGCAACTAAAATAAGTGAAATAGTATGTAGAAAAAGCCTTCTTATGAAAGGCTTTTTATTTTTGGATTAAATTTCAGAATTATCAATTGACTTTACGGGTCTATTTTTTTATATTAGTAGGTATACTAATAACTACTAATATACATGCATCGTTTTGAGATGAGAGTTATATAGAATGTGAGGGATTGCCGATGGATGAAATAATAAAGGAATTACAAAAGTTAGGTTTTTCCCAGTACGAATGTAAAGCGTATATTGGACTATTAAAACATTCCCCAGTAACTGGGTATGAAGTGAGTAAACAGACAGGAGTACCTCGTTCGATGATTTATGAAGTGCTCGGTAAATTGATGGATAAAGGAGCAGTGCATATCGTTCCTACTGAACCAGTGAAATATGTACCAATACCAGCTACGGAGCTAATGGATCGAATGCGAAAAGATTTTGAAAAGTCCTTTGAATTTTTAGACCGGAAATTAAATTGTTTAGAACAAGAGCGACAAATAGATGTAATTTCGCATATTCGCTCAAATGATCGTGTTGTAAAAGAAATATGCAATATAATTAATAGGGCGAAGGAAGAGCTATGGATTTCTGTTTGGGAAGATCAAGTGCATGAAATTGAGCCATATATTCGTCAAAAGGAAGAGGAAGGTGTACATATATTTTCAATCTTATTTGGCGCTCCTAATAAAAAAATAGGCGCGACGTTTCACCATAATTATATGACACCCCACGTTGTTGAAAAGAGAATGGGTGGTCATTTAACTGTTATTGCTCGTGATGGAGAGGAAGTATTAATTGCGAATTTCTCAAATGATAGTACTTCATGGGCCGTTACAACGTATGACCCAGCTTTAGTTCTCGTTGCTACAGAGTATGTGCGGCACGATATTATGATTGAGGAAATCACAAAGGAATTTGGAGCTGATAAGTTAGATACGTTATGGCGTGAAAATATAGATTTAGTTCATGTCGTAACAGGAAAACGAACGATAGAAGGAATGGAGGATGATACGAATGAGTAAAGCTCAGGCCCATGTAGCTTTGCAGAGCGATGATACATTTCAGCAAGGAGTAAAAGATTGTTTACCAACTGTATTTGGTTATTTAAGTATCGGTATAGCAGCTGGTGTAATTGCAAAAACAGCAGGTTTCTCCATCATTGAAATTGCATTTATGTCCACTTTAATTTATGCAGGTTCTGCCCAATTTATATTAGCCGGTATGTATGCAGCCGGTGCTCCTGCTTCAGCAATCATTTTCACCGTCTTTTTTGTTAATTTACGCCACCTTCTAATGAGTGCTGCCCTTGCACCATACTTTACGAAACTTCCGCTATTAAAAAACGTATTTATCGGTTCTCAAATTACAGATGAAACGTTCGGCGTTGCAGTGCAGCATGCAGCGCAAAAAGGATATGTAGGCGACAGGTGGATGATGGGGTTAAATGTAACAGCATATTTAAATTGGATTCTTGCTACTATTATTGGCGGGCTGTTTGGCGAGTGGATACCAGATCCGCATACGTACGGCATGGATTATGCATTACCAGCAATGTTTATCGGATTATTTGTTCTTCAGCTCATAAGTAGTAAACCGAAACTAGCAATTCATCTTACTGTTGCAATTGTAGCGATTATGATCGCATACGTTTCACACTTATTTATGCCAGATAGTATAGCGGTTATTATCGCAACATTACTAGCTGCGACGATTGGAGTTGTGATTGAAAAATGGAAATGAGATTGGACGTACTATTACTTTTACTAGCAGCAGGAGCAGTCACACTCGTGCCACGTATTTTACCTCTACTCGTATTTAGCAAACTACAAATTCCAGACTGGGGTTTAAAATGGTTAAATTACATACCAATTGCGATATTAGCAGCACTTTTAGCCCAAGTATTATTTATGCATGAGACGATGCAGTGGGATTACCTTGTCGCAGCAATCCCAACATTTCTTGTAGCGATATATACTCGTAGTTTATTAGGTACAGTATTAACGGGAGTGATTGTGATTATTTTGTTACGTTTCTTTTTCTAAAAAGGATTACGCTCATATAATAGCGAAAGGTGTAATAACATGAAAGATATAGGGGGTGGTGTTATGATACTTTTAACGATAGGAGCAATTTTGTTAACGTTGTTTATTTTATTTATTATCGGCTTCGTCACGTTTATGATGTTTGTTGATAAGGCGACACCTCAAATATATTATACACCTTGTGAATCAGTGACAGTGAAAGCTAAAGGTAAACATAGAAGGAAGAAAAGTTGAAAGTTGGCTTTTCTTCCTTTTTCTATTACATCCTCGAAAGAACTAATAACAATAAACCAAATAGAAAACTAATAAAGGAAAGAAAACCAATACATATTGAGAACACACGATTGTTTCTCCATTCGCGCCAGAAAACGATACATCCTAAAATACAAAGGGAAAACCAAATGGGTAAGAATATGAACTCGCTAACTACCTCGGGAAGTAAACCATAAAAAGATGTTAAATATAAGATCCAATTTGTAAACAATAATAGATTGTAAGTAGGGGCGTTTGGAAAACTCCCCCTTTTTTACGTTTACAAAAATAATAGTTAGCGCTGAGAAAAAGGCAATGAATATGAAAATAAGTAAGAGTAATGTAAGCGTCATTTGAGCCTCCTTTATAAGAGTGTTTTTACCCCGCATTAATGGGCAGTAAGATCCCACCTCAAAATTCAGCTTAAGAAAAGAGGTTAGGTGGGGGATCAACTGCCCGTAAAAGCCCGATTGGTGAGGGCTAATAATTAGTGGGGGATAAAGAGTCCCCTACTGATTAAAGTGTCACTTTACAAGAAACGAATCTATTAAATGGTATGCCTGCTTTGTAGAGTTCTCGCTATATTTTTCAGTGTACGGATTTAGAAAACCATGTTCACCGTGTAGTTGTTGTATTTCTAGTAAAGGATTTTTTTGTTGCTGCAATGTTTGAATTAAAGAGGATACTGAAAAACTAACTTCTTTTTCAGGGAAAATAAGTAAGGTAGCACATGTTGGTTTCATATGAATATAGTCACGTATACGGGAACCGTAACATCCAATAATAAAATCTATTTTCGGATTGTTACTACATAGCCATGAGATGGTAGCACCAACACTAAAGCCGATAAGCCCAATATGTGTGTAATTACTAGAAAGATGAGTAATGAATTCTTCAATTTGCTTTTTTCCATCTTCAAATCCAATATGATTCATAAAAAAATGATATGCTTTTTCTTCATCACTATAAGTAAATGCATGTTGTGATTGTAGCAGATTAGGACAGAATACATCTATATGAGATGAAGTAAAGTGATGGATAACGTGATGCATATGGTCGTTCACACCATATATTTCATGAACAGCAATGAGAGCTAATTTTTTCTTCATCGTTATAAAGTACCTCTACGAAACTTAAATTCTTTTTCTACAAGGCAGATACGCAGGTGGAAGTTTTCATACCATTGCTCACGGCCTCTTTTTTTCGCTTTTTTATGTAAGGCGTTCTGTTTCCAATTTTCAATTGCCTCAAGTGATTCCCAATAAGAAATTGTGATTCCGAGTCCCGAATGATCTCGTGCACTTTCTACACCTAGAAATCCAGGTTGCTGCTTTGCAAGTTCCTCCATTTTGTCAGAGGCGGCACTATAATCTGTTGTATCATTCGATAAATTAGAAGTGAATATAACTGCATAATAATGACTTGTTTTTTGCGATGTGTTCTTCATTCAAATTCCCCCTTGAAAATTATTTCATAGTTTGAATTTTAGCACGAAATAAAAAGAAAAGAAGCAAGGGGCTTCTTTTCTTTTTTACGCTGTAAATTTTAATCCAGCATATATTTTACGACCTTTTTTTTGAATCCAACATACTTTGGCTTTTTTCTTTTGAATATTACGCTCATTCATTGTTATCTGTATAATTTGGTCAATCGCGAGTGGGGTGTTCGTTTGTATTTGACACCCACCTGTACTATAGTCGATAATGGTCGCTTCAATCGGCATCCCATTCATATGCAATGTTCCAGGAGACATCAGTTGTTCACGTATATGTTGCCTGCGAAATTGTCTTGGTGATTTCTTTGTGTTTTTTATGAACGATGCAATTGCTAGTGTAAGAAATGCTTTATCGTATACCTTTTCCACCCGGTCATTAACAGGTTTACTAAATAGATGAAGAATGAGTTTACAATATTGCTCATGGGATACATCATGAAACGATACACCAATTTGTACTGAATTTGCTTGTCTTCGGATCCATTTTTTTGTACTATGAATCTTTTCTACCTGTCCAAAAGATAATGTATAGGAAGATAGACTTGATAAAGTTTCAAATGGAATGGATGAATCTACTTCAAAACGTGCACCAGTTTCACTAATATCAAGGACGTGGCAAGAAATCGTCATATCTTCGGTTTGTAAAGTACCTGGTAAATTTACTACGAAACGTTCAGAGTTTCGGAAACGCGGTCTTTCAAATGCTATAAATAAGGAAGTGATAATAGCTATTCCGTTGTAAAGTACCCAGAAAATATTAATATATAAGCTTTCTCTTTCAATATGATATTGTTCAGGGGATAGAAGCATAAGTATTGCCCGAATCAGTGCAATAATTGTTAATATTAGTAGCACGAGATGAGGGACACTTGCAATCCATAAAAAATGCCTCGTGTTATTTTGGACGCCTTTTCTCGTTACATGAAATTGAAACTTTTTCCGTAAGAACGTTTCAGATAAAATAGCAAATCCCATATAAGGTGCCATAGCTACTTCGTATACGTGACTCCACGTAGTCGTTCGTTTTTTATTCGAAACAGCTTTGAAAATAAGCTGTGACGTTAAAAAGGCAGGAGCCCAAAACATAAATAATTGCATAAAATTAATTTCTAAACTATAAATATTGAATACTAAAAATAATAGTGGTGCTAGTAAAAATATCATTTTATAAACGCCGAAAAACCAATAATGAATTCCATCTGCATATAAAAGACGCTGCATAAAAGATAATCCTTTTAAAGTGAAAGGATTCCATTTTTTTACGACTTGAATATTCCCTCGACACCAGCGATCACGTTGTTTTAATAAATCGCTAAACGTTTCTGGGGATAATCCAACAGCGAGTGTTTCATTGACAAATACAGTTTCCCATTTGTTCGCTTGTAGTAGCATACCAGTTGCCATATCTTCGGTAATAACGCCAGTTGCAAATCCTCCAATTTCTTCAAGAGCAGTACGGCGAAATAGAGCGTTACTACCAACATACATCGTAGCGTTAAATCGATCTTTTCCTTCCTCTAATTGACGCATAAAGAAATCTTGTTCATTGGCAATATTATCTTCAAAAAACAAATTATATTGGAATGGATCAGCATTATAAAACACTTGTGGTGCTTGAACAAATACAACATTATTTTTAGAAAAATAACCAATCGTTCGCTCTAAAAAGTTGGCTCTTGGGATCATATCAGCATCCATTGTAACGATAAAATCACCTGTCGAATGGGTCATGGCATGATTTAAGTTTCCTGCTTTTGCATGATTGTTTTCAGTACGAGTAATATAGTGAACAGAAAACTCACTAGCAAGATTTTTAACACTTTCCCGTCGACCATCATCACAAATGTAAATATTGAGCAACTCTTTCGGATAAGTAATCATTGTACAACCAGCGACAGTTCGTTTTAATAAATCGAGTGGCTCATTGTAAGTTGCGATAAAAATGTCAACGGTAGGTAATGTTTCGAAAGTAGATAAAGGGACTTCTTTCCGTTTATACGGCTTCCATGAAATGATGCTGAAAACGATAGATTGTAAATAACCAGCCCACTCTGTAACTAACAATATAATACCCGCGATAATACTTATAAGATTAATAGTTGGTAACGAATAAAAAGCTCGCCAAATAAGATAAATGGCATTACTAACGAGAAATAGAATAATAAGTAATTTTTTTGACCATAAATATTTATGGGCGAGAGCGTAAATAATAATTATTAAGAGAAAAATAATGCCTAAACCTTCGTATATAGAAAGGTTCATCAAAAGCCTCCTTTATTAATAGGGTATGGAAATATAAAACTTTTTATATTTGTTTATAAAGATTTTGTAATTATCATTATATAGAATACCATAAAATAGGTTTAAAGTAAGAAGTTTCTATATTATTTATATGCAAAGTTTAATTATTATTAGACACTATTGTCAATCTTAAAATCTCTATATTAAAATGTATAAAATAGTAATAATTCACATATTTTGTTAACAAATCTTATGATTTATATTAGAATAATACATATAAAGTATATGTATATAATATGTTAGTAAAATTCATTGAAGGAGGTGACCTCTTTGCACAGTAGGATCAAAGAAAATGAAAAAGTATTAAACGTATTTGTAGTTGTTATGAGTTTATTCTTGCTATTATCTCAATTGCAATTTTTAAGTCCAATTGATACGGCAACGGCAGCAGTTACAGATGAAGAAGGTTTTAATAAACCAACCTATCAATCTATTCATAAAGGTGAGATGTATTCGACCGGTAATGTGAATTTAGGTATTAAAGCTACTGAAGCTCAGAAGAAAACTGCATTGTATTCAGATATAACGAATATTGTGTCTACAGCACCGAATGGCTATACCCGTGAACTTATTGATATAGATGATGATCCAACAACTACAAATTCATCTATGGCATATATTCCCGTTCCAGAAGATGCTGAAATTGAATGGGCTGGATTATATTGGAGTTCAACACGTTATGAATTAACGCAACAACAGTATGTATCACCAATTAAGTTTACTACTCCGGTAGGCAAGAGCTTTCAAGTAAAACCAAGTAATACGTATTACGGAAGTGGTTTACTTTATGGTTTTGGTATTGATGGTACTTATTATTCTAACTATGCAGATGTTACAAAGCTTTTACAGTCCTCTAATTCAAAAGGAGGAAGCTATACTTTAGCAAATATTCCTTATCCAAATACAAAACTTGCCTATAATTATGGATATTATTCTTTTGCTGGTTGGTACATGCTAGTTATCACGAAAGATAAGTCAAAAACAAGAAAAGCATTTACTGTTTATGATGGTGGATTGAAAAGAGCTACTGGATCAGGTGAAAAAGAATTCACAGTGAAAAACTTTCTTGCTTCAAAAACTGGAGATTTAGATCCAAAAGTTTCTGTTTTCGCTGTCCAAGGTGATAGATATTGGCAAGGTGATAAACTTTTTGTTCATACAGATAATACCTGGAAGGAAGTTACTGATAAGCTGAATCCAACAGGTAATATATTTAATTCCACTATTTCTGAATATGAGGAACATATGAGAGATAAGTATCCAGGTACTTTTAATCCCGATTATAAAAATAATTTAGGGATTGATGCAGATTTAATTAAGTTACCAGCAGGATATATTAAACCAGAGCAAAAGGAAATACGTTTAAAAGCTGCGACATCTGGTGATGACTACGTATTAAACACATTAGCCTTTGCAGTAAATGCAACGGCACCAGAACTTGTAATTGATAAGGAGGTAATAGATGCAAAAGAAAAGTACGATCCAGGTGATGAAGTTACATATCGTTTACAGGTGAAAAACATTGAACCGAATTCGAGTTCTGTTGATACAAAAATTGAAGATGTTTTAGATTCTCGTTTAGAATTTGTACCAAATTCGGTGAAAATCATTTCTGGTCCGAATACTGGAAATCAAACAGAACAGGTTGACTATGATGGAAAGACAAGAAAGTTAACAATAAGAATAGGTGAAGGAGCAAATGCTACAAAAGGTGGAATCTATACGGATAAAACACCTGAGACAACCATTGAATTTAAAGCGAAATTAAAGGGAGACAAGGTAGAAACAGAAATTCCCAATATCGCTGTGGTTCAAGGGATTGATGAGTTAACAGGAAGTCAGGTTGAAGCTAATGATTCTAATAAAGTAGTAGTTAAAGTATTACCCGAACGAGAAGAGAAACCTGGGAAGTTAGTAGCTACTAAACTAGCTAAAGATATAAACGGTGGTACGCTGAAAGTTGGCGACAAATTAGAGTATACAATTCATACTAAAAATAGTGTGCCAGATTCTCTCTTAAAATCTGTTAAAATTACGGATAAACTCCCTGAAGGAGTAGGATATGTTCCAAATACGTTGAAGATAAACGGGAAGGAACAAACGGATGTTGAAGATGAAGATCATGCACATATAAAAGATGGAACGATTTATGCTCATCTCGGCGACCTTAAAGGTGAGGAAGAGAAAGCAATTACGTTTGAAGTTGTTGTAAAGCCGGAGATGGCAAATAAGAAAATAAAAAATATAGCAATAGTTGAGACTGATAGTTCGAAAGATAAGGAAAAGCCAGAAGTTGAAACACCAGTTGACTCGTTGTCTGGTCAACTAGAATCGAAGAAAGAGATTATTGGTATTAAGCAAGAAAAATTCCATGTCAATGATGAATTAGAGTATCAAATTAAACTTCGAAATAAGGTAGAAAATGGGCTTATTAAAGATATGCGTCTAACGGATAAGCTTCCTGGAGGTATAGAGTATATAGCTGGTAGCATGAAGTTAAATGGGAATTTATTGACAGATGCAGTTGACGAAGATGAAGGATCTTATGAGGATAACACGATCAAAGTAAACTTTGGTGACGTACTTGATACAGAAGAAAGAACGGTAACTTTTAAAGTGAAAGTTACACAAGACGCATTACAAACGAAAGAAATTGAGAACATAGCGGTTGTTGAGGGAAAAACACCAGATAATGAAGATTTACCACCACAAAAACCGAATGTAAAAACGAATGTGGAAGCAAGGGAGCCTACGGTAAGAAAGAAGGTTTCGGATGCAGATGAAAAAGAAGTGGAAAAAGCGACATTACAAAGTATAGATGAAGAGTTTACATGGCATGTAAACTATAATTTTGGTAATGATGTTATGAACCTTGAAAAAGTAGTATTGCAGGATGACTTAGAGGATATTTTAACCATCTTACAAGTGAAACTTGTAAACAGCGATGGAGAAGAAGTAGAAGTTATACCGCAAATTGATGAACAATTAAAGAAAGTAAGTATTGAGTTACCGAAGCAGGACGGAAATTATACTTATCTTGCGAATCAATCGTATACGATGCATATTAAGTCAAGACTAAACGATAATGTAAATGTAGATATGCTAACGAAATACAATGTGGATGATGGTATTCCAAATAAAGCGGAATTACTGTTTGATCAGGAAAAAATTGTGTCAAATGAAGTATTCGTAGTACCACCAACATTAGGGAAGTTTGAGGTTGAAAAAGTAGATGCGAACGATGAAAATCTCAAATTAGAAGGCGCAGTATTTGAAGTAATAAGTAAAGATGGAAATACAGTATGTACATTAACAACTGATAAAAATGGTTTAGCAACTTCAACTCCATTAATAATTGGGAAATATACATTAAAAGAAGTACAGGCACCAAAAGGATATATGTTGATGAGAGAGCCAGTAGAAATAGAAGTGAAGTCTGGAATGGATTCACAAAAAATAAGAGTAGTAAATAAGAAGAGTGAATTTGTTATTCCAGAGACTGGTGGAATAGGGACAATTATTTATTATGCAATTGGTGGAATATTGATGTTGGTTACATTGTTCCTCTTTGTTAGAAAGAGAAACAATGAGAGATAGAAATAACAAAAGTAATGAAAATGATAGGGAGTGGACGACAATGAAAAAGATTTTTAGTTTATTTTTAATCTGTATGTTAGCTTTTTCAACGTTATCTAACATAATTGTTAGTGCGGAATCTAGGAGTACAGGTACTTTAACGATTCACAAATTTGAACAAAGTAAAGATTCTAAAACTAATACAGAAGGTAATGGGAAAGAAGGACAAGTTGTTCCAGAGGATGTAAAGCCTTTAGAAGGTGTAACTTTTGAAATTAAACGAATTGAGTCATTTGAAAAAATTTCAAATGATGGAACTGTTATAAAAGAAGATGCAAAACCAGTAAAAGACGCTGCAATAACAAAGGTAACAAACGCAAAAGGGGAAGCTGTTTTTACAGATCTTCCGCTAGGACGTTATGAAGTAAAAGCAATTGAAGGTCCAAAACATATTGCGTTGGATAAGACTACTTTTATTGTCGATATTCCAATGACGAGTGCAGACGGTAAAGATTTAAATTACGATGTTCATATTTACCCTAAAAATGAAACAAAACGTGGTTCAGTAGAATTCGTAAAAAAAGGTGAAGCCGGTAAAGTATTAAAAGATGCAGAGTTCCATTTGTTTAAAAAAAATAAAGATGGAACAAGTACACAAGTTAAGACACCGAGTTCATTAGTAACAGGTGAAGATGGTAAAGTTCGTGTAGATTCGCTAGAATATGGGGATTATTATTATTTTATTGAGCATAAGGCTCCAACAGGTTATTTAACTAGTAAAGAGGAGCGTCCTTTCTCTATTAAGGAATCTGGTGAAGTAGTTAAGCTGGATGATATAAAGAACTATAAAGAACCTACCATTACTAAAAGTATAAATAACGGTTCAAAAGTAGCTGGAATTAATAAAGAGACAGATTATACGTATGATATTAAAACACTACTTCCTGAAGATATTCAATCATATAAAAAATATGTTGTAACAGATATTTTAGATGATCGCTTGGAAATAAAAGGCCTACCAATTGTTATGGTTGATGGAAAGAAAGTTGAAGATGATAGTGTAAAAGTAGTTGTAGAAGGCCAAAAAGTAACCGCTACGATTGAAGATTTTTCAAAAATAAATGGAAAAGAGCTTCATTTACAAATTACTGCAAAAATTAAAAGTGATGTTGAATCTGGAGTGAAAATTCCAAACAAAGCAGTACTTGATTTTGTAAACAAAGATGATGTTTCATCAGAAAAAGATGGAAAGCCATCTAATGAAGTGGTGGTCACACCGACAACGGGAAATATTAAAATTGAAAAAGTTGATGGTAAGGATAAGACGCTTAAATTAGAAGGTGCGAAGTTCCAATTACAAGATAAAAAAGGTAATGTTATAAAAGTTAATGGGAAAGAAATGAATGATATAACAGATGCAAATGGTATTATTACATGGAATGAAATACCGTACGGTGAATATCAAATTGTTGAGACGGAAGCACCAAAGTATAAAGATAAAGACGGTGCAGTCGAACACTATCAAAAGTTAAGAGATCCGATTGATATTACAATTGATGAAAAACACCAAAAAATAGAGCTACAAGTTGAGAATAATAAGAGCGGTTGGATTATTCCAGCAACAGGTGGTATGGGTACAATTCTCTTCACAGTAGTGGGCCTTATACTAATGGCGGTAGCAACATTTATTTTCTTTAGAAAAAAACCTGTAAAAAATTCTTAATTTATATGTTTATAATAATTGAGTCTAGAAAAGAGGAAAGGCATATTGCTTTCCTCTTTTCCACATTTTATCCGTAGTGAAAGAGGCTATTATGAAACGAAATATAATTTTTGGAAGTATTTTTTTACTAGGATTAAGTATATTTCTCTATCCAACTGTAAGCAATTGGTTTGCAACAAGAACACATTATTCAGAAGTAAGTACGTATGATGAAGCGATAAAGGGGCTGGAGCAGGAAGAGATTGATCGTAAAGAAACGGAAGCACGAGAGTATAATAAGAAGGTACAAAATACGACGCAAACATTTTCAGATCCTTTTCGGGAAAAGGATGGTGAACGTAAAAGTTCTACTGTGGATATGTTAAATGTTGGTGATGTTATGGGGTATATTGAAATCCCAAAAATTGATGTAAACCTTCCAATTTATCAAGGGACAACAGAAGAAGTGTTAAGCCGTGGGATTGGTCAGTTGAATGAAACCTCATTACCAATAGGGGGAGAAAATACGCATACAGTTTTAACGGGACATCGCGGTTTACCTTCAGCGCTAATGTTTACTCATTTAGACAAAATTGAAAAGAAAGATATATTTTATATTCATACATTAGATAAAGTGCTTGCCTATCAGGTAGATCAAATAAAAGTTGTGTTACCAAATGAGACAGAAGATTTATTAGTTGTACAAGGACAAGATTACGCAACATTAATTACGTGTACCCCTTATGGAGTGAACACGCATAGGTTACTAGTGAGAGGACACCGTGTTCCATATGATGCTGAAGAAAAAGAAATGATTACAAAACCTTTCATTTTAGAAGATTGGATGATCGTTTTTCCTATTGGTATTATTTGCATTGTCCTTCTAACAATCTATTTAAAAAAACGAAAATAGTATGTATTGTGTGGTGAGTGTGTGAGAAGAGGATTCATAAGTTTAGTATTGTTCCTTGCAGGTTTATCTCTATTTCTATATCCATTGGTTGCTAATTTTATAAACAATTCTGTATATAAAACGAGAGTAATCCGTTACGAAAAAGTGGTTGATAATTTAAAAGTAGAAGATGTTAATGAGAAATTTCAGAAGATGGAAACATATAATAGTTTGTTAGGAAGAGTTGCTTTCAAAATAAATGATCCATTTGTTCAGGATGCTGAAGTAAATAAGGAATCGTTAAATTTTATAAATAAAGATGAGATATTTGGTACAGTTTCTATTCCAAAAATAAATGAGGAGTTGCCAATTTACTTAGGGGCGAGTCAAGAAAACTTAAGTAAAGGGATAGGGCAAATCGAAGGGACTTCATTACCAATTGGTGGGAAAGATACACATGCTGTTTTAGCAGGGCATCGAGGTTATCATGGGGCAAAGATGTTTCGCCATCTTGATTGGTTAACTGATGGAGACTTATTCTATGTAAAGGTATTTGGAAAGCAGCAAGAGTATAAAGTAGTTGGCCGTGAGATTATTAATCCTAATCAAGTTGATAAATTAAATGTAATAAAAGGAAAAGATAAAGTTACATTACTTACGTGTGAACCATATACATCAAGCAAATATCGTTTGTTAGTGTATGGAGAGCGAGTAGAAGCAGAGCAAAATGAAATTGAAAGACAAAACAAAAGTATAGCAGATGTGAGGAGTCATGAAACAAGAGATTTATTTGAAAAACTGTTTTTTGGCATAGTAGGTCTCATTGTAATTTGTATAGGGTTGTACGGTTTATTAAAAACGAAAAACTAGTGATGCAATATATAATAAAAGAAAATGCCACTTCAAAATCGAAGTGGCATTTTTTATATTTCCTCTAAGCTATTAACTGGAACCGTTAATTCGCGTCCTGGATTTTTTACTTCATATATGCGGGCGGTTTCGTTGCTTTCGTCGACGTGTTGAATCGTAACAGGCATGCCTTGAAAACTAACATTAGCTTGCTCCGCTGACACAGAAAGCTCTTTTGCACGTTGAATATTCATTTATATTCCTCCCATCATTATTATCTTTGCTAAAAAAGAGGAATAATATACCATTTAGAGACATTCTTAAAGTTTTTGTATTATTTGTAATGTTTCTTTAATAAATGAAGAGAAGATGGAATCAGGATAGCTATTTATCGCTTGAACTGCTTCTTTTGCTTCTTTCAAGGCAGATTTTTTATCTTGAAGTTCTATATAGCAAAGGGCACGATAAGATCCAGCTGTTAATAACCACGATTGATCAAGTGGATGACTCATATAATCCGGTATGATAGCACGATCTAATACTTCTAAAGCTTCCTTGTAATGTTTTAAACCATACAGAGATTTTCCTTTTTCAAGATAATACAGTCCATCGTCTTGAAAAATTGGTACATCTTTTAGTTTTTCTCGGAATTGTTCTAAATGTGCTAATGCAATTGTATATTCATTCGTAACGGTATTGTAGTAATAAGCTTTTAATATATCTATATTTGCAACAGATAAAGTATCTTCTGTAAAAATGGCAAATTGCTCAGATTTTTTTATGTAATATAAATATCTTTCTTTATCAGTTGTAATGATTTTTTGATAAGATAAAATACGGTAAAATTCATCTGTTTTATAATACACTTGATGTTTTTTTGAAAATGCAAGTGCATCTAAAATGACTTTTTCACATTTTTCATAATTACCATATGCGAGTAAAATAATTGCTTCTTTTAAATATAATTGTATATGTGTAATAAGATCCATTTCTAAATTCTTCGTTTTATATTCATCGCGAATTCTGGTAATCAACTGTAAACATTCTTTATATTTTTTCCGTTTGTAGAGCATATAGTAAAACAGTAGTTTCGTTTCAGTACTTTCGCGATACAAAGTATATTTTTCAAATATAGAAACAGCTTTTTCAACGTAATATTCGATATTATAATCGTTCATAATAGCCGCTCCAGTTATGAACTGTTTATATAAACGTGCTGTATTTAAAGTAAGAGGTAGTTCTTTTTGAACGATAGGTAGTAAAGTCTCATATACTTCATCGCATTTATTTGCTTTTATTAATGGCTCCATTTTTTGAATGAGTGCTACAATTTCTACATCATCTTCTTCTAATAAAAAACTCGTTTCACATTCAAGTTTTTCTGCAATATATTGTAATGTTTTCATAGAAGGTGTAGCTTTTCCATTTTCAATTTGACTAAGCATGCTTTTTGTCAATTCGGAACCTGCCAGTGCTGTTTGAGTAAGCTTTTTTTCTTTTCGTAATGCCTTAATTTTTTCTCCGAGAGTTGCCATATTGTAGCTCCTTTATAATCAAAAAAGTTAAATACAATTAAACTTTTTGTTGTAATAATTGGAAAGTTGATTATATAATAAGTTTAACACAATTTAACTTTTAAGGGGAGAGTGTCATAATGGAAGATGTAAGTATAGGTCAAGCTGATTCAAGAATGAAGATTGCAACGAGAAATATCATTTTAATGATGATTGGAAAGATGACGTCTTTGTTAGGGGCGGGTATTTATACGTTTGCAATGGGGTTATACGTACTAAAGACAACTGGTTCAGGAATGGGGTTTGCCATTACGCTCGTTTGCGGATCACTTCCAAGGATGATCTGTGGTCCAATTGCAGGTGCTGTAGCTGACCGTGTCAATCGAAAATGGCTTGTCATTGGTACAGATTTATTAAGTAGTTTAACGATGCTTATTATGTTTATTCTTGCTACTATATTTGGACCATCACTTCTTTTTATTTATATTTCAGCAGCATTATTATCAATTTGTGCAAGTTTTTATTCTGTTGCATTAACGTCGTCTATTCCGAGTTTAGTGGATGAGGGGCGTATTCAAAAAGCGAGTGCTTTAAATCAAACGGCAGCTTCTTTATCAAATATTTTAGGGCCGATTATTGGTGGAGTTGTATTTGGTTTCTTTTCAATTAAGTCGTTCTTTTTGTTAAATAGCATTACATTCTTTTTAGCAGTTATTTTGCAATTATTTATTGTGTTTGATTTATATAAAAAAGAAGTGGCTGAGAGTAAAGAGCATTTCTTGACGAGTATAAAAGAAGGTTTTTCATATGTAAAACGACAGCATGAAATATATAGCTTAATGAAAATAGCATTGTGGGTAAACTTTTTTGCTTGTGGGCTAACCGTTGCACTTCCATACATTATCGTCCATACATTGCATTTATCTTCAAAGCAACTCGGTACTGTAGAGGGAATGTTAGCAGTCGGGATGTTAATGGGGGCGATTGCTTTATCAGTGCGTAAAGAAGTGAATAATCCGTTTCGTTCTATTTATACGGGACTGTTTTTGTTTGCTGGTTTGAGTTTATGTACAGTCTTCCCGTTGTTAGTTACGATTCCAAAAGTGGCAAGTTTTATTTACTATATTGCTTTTATGATGTTAACGGGTATATCAATTATGATTGTAAATATTCCGATGCAAGTACATATGCAAAAGACGACAGATCCGAGCTACTTAGGGCGTGTGTTTGGCCTACTTGAAACAATTGCTACTGCAATTGCACCGCTCGGTATGATTGTATATGGATTATTATTAGATATGTTGCCAACTAGCATTGTTATGATGACATTAGGCGGAGGGTTATTGTTAGTTGTATTAGTTGGAGTAAAGCAACATATGGCGAAAAAACAAGTGGACGTGTCGGCTTAAAAATAAGAAAATAATAAAAATTCGACTTATCATTATAAAAATGACCAAATTAGTATTTTAGTTTTTGAAACTCTTTTTCATGTATGTTACAGTATAGTGAGCAAGCAAAGAAAAGGAGAAAACATCATGAAAAAATTAAGTTTTGTTATGCTTTTTCTATTAGTCGTGATGGCTGGATGTAGCAACTATGACACATATATTGAAACAGGTATGCAATCATTGAAAGATGAAAAATATAGTGATGCAACGATGTGGTTTGGAAAAGCAGAAAAAGAGAAATCAGGAAATGAAGCGAAATCATATAAAGAAGTTGCTGAGAGAATGGATCACGGGGCAACAGCATTAAAAGACGGTAAGTATTTAGAAGCGAAAGATATTGCAAATGTAGTGTTACAAATGAAAAAGGACGATGCACTTGAAACAGCTGTAACATCAAATGCAGAGAATATGCTTCAAAAAGCAAAAGATGTGGAAAAAAAAGTAAATGAAAGAGTGGCAAAGTGTAGAAAAGTAGAAGAAGAAGGAATTGATAAACTTATCAAAGCTGTCGATAGCATAGATGACGTGAAAGAAAAAGAGAAAAAATTTTCAGAAGCATTAGATAAGGCTGAAGAGGCACAAGCAAGAATTGAAGCGAAGAAAAATAAATAGAGTTGTAGTTTAAAAGGCTGTCGTGTATAACGACAGCCTTTTAACTTTTTTCTGCATAAGAAGTGATGCTATGTAGTAAAAAAGAAATAATTTTAGAATTCCATCTGTCCTCATGATGAATTGTATAAATGTTACGCTGAAATTCAAATTCAGGGATAGGTATGTAGCATAGTTCATTTCGTTGTACTTCTTGTTCAATAGCGAGTTTAGAAATAAAAGCGACACCATTACCGTATTTTAAAATTTGTTTCATCGTTTCTAATGAATCTAATTCAATTTCGGATTGGAATGTAATGTTATGAGCTAACATCCATTTTGTAAGTAAATCTCTCGTTGTAGATGGATTACGATGCAATAATATACGTTCCTTTTCAATGTCTTGTAATAATACATTTTCTTTTTTTGAAAAAGGATGTTCTTTGGAGAAAACAAGAACAAGTGTATCAGGCATTACAATCGTCTGTTTTAAAAGTGATTCATCAAACGGTGCCGCAGAAATTACCCCGAGATCAATTTCATGATTTTGTAGCATTGTTCGAATTTCAGGAGCTGTTTTTACCATAAGTGTTATTTTTATATTTGGAAATTCACATTGAAATTGGTGAATAATTTCTGGTAAAAGATAAGTCGCTGGTACATAACTAGCGCCAATTGTTATAGCGCCTTTATGAAAATCTTTAAACTCTTGCGTGACCCGCCTAGCTTCTTTCATAAGTGCATCTATTTTACAAGCATAATGATGCAATGCCTCACCAGCTTCTGTTAAGAAATATCTTCCAGAACGTAATTCAAATAAAGACACACCGAGTTCCTCTTCTAAGCTTTTTATATGGAATGTAATAGTAGGTTGTTTCACACCAAGTTTTTCTGCAACAATCGTAAGCTTTTTATATTTCTTAATAAGCACTACAATTTCTAATTTTAAGAGATTCATGGCAATTTGCCCCTTTTTCTTCTAACTATAGAAAAAATCTATAGAAATAAATAGTTTATTAGAAGTTTTTTAATTTAATCTTTACAGTACATTAACATTCAGTATAAATCTTCCATATAGAATGAAAGCAGGTTAAGAGTGAGGGGAGAGAGGTGAAACGATGGACATTAAAATTAGTGGATTAGAAAAGAATTTTGGAAAAACGCAGGCGTTAAAGCCGTTACAAATTGTCATGAAACAAGGTGAATTTACCACACTTTTAGGACCTTCGGGATGCGGGAAAACGACTTTACTTAGAATGATTGCAGGACTTGAAGAACCAGATAAAGGAGAAATATATTTCGGAGATACGTGCATGTATTCTAGTGCGAAAAAAATAAAAACATCTCCTCATGAACGTAATATCGGTATGGTATTTCAAGATTTCGCTTTATGGCCACACATGAATGTATTTGAAAATGTTGCATTTGGTTTAAGGGCTACAAAGCAAACGAATCAATTACGGGAAAAAGTAGAAGATGCAATAAAGCGAGTTCGCCTGCAAGGGATGGAGAAAAGATATCCACATGAACTCTCTGGCGGACAGCAGCAACGTGTCGCATTTGCGAGAGCAATTGTAACAAAACCGCATTTTATTTTGTTTGATGAACCGCTGAGTGCACTCGATGCAATCTTGAGAGAAGAAATGCGATTAGAGCTTATGGATATCGTTCATTCGATCGGTTTAACGGCATTGTATGTTACTCACGATCAAACAGAAGCGATGTCAATGTCAGATCAAATTATTGTTATGAAACAAGGAGAAGTATTACAAAAAGGAACACCAGAAGATATTTATGTGAAGCCATCTCATGAATTTGTTGCAAAATTTGTTGGTAAGGCAAATTGGCTTGTAGAGGGTAAACAAATGATTCGTCCAGAGCATGTGAGCTGGACGAAAAATGAAGTGTGTGAAATGTATACAGGTGAAATTCAGCACGTTACATATGTAGGAGAACGGTATGAAATGAAAGTAAACATGGGTGCACTTGGAATATGGACAGCTTATCACAATAGTAAATTAAGCATCGGTAAACCAGTATCGTTATATGTGCCAAAAAAATATATTCATCATATAGGGGGAGAATCGTATGAAGAAATTCAGTTCGCTTAAGTCTTTATTTGTATGTACGTTATTATTTTCTGCTGTAGTAACAGGGTGTAGTTCAAAGACAGGTAGTGCAGATGCCAAAAATAAAAATGCGAATGAAAAGAAAATTGTTGTATATAGTGCGGGGCCAAAAGGATTAGCAGAAAAAATACAAAAGGACTTTGAAAAGAAAACAGGTATAAAAGTAGAAATGTTTCAAGGAACAACAGGTAAGATTTTAGCGAGAATGGAAGCTGAAAAGAAAAATCCAGTCGTTGACGTAGTCGTACTTGCATCTTTACCAGCGATGGAAGGATTAAAAAAGGATGGGCAAACGTTAGCTTATAAAGAAGCGAAACAAGCTGATAAGCTTCGTTCTGAATGGTCGGATGATAAAGGACATTATTTTGGATATAGTGCTTCAGCATTAGGAATTGTGTATAACACAAAAAATGTGAAGACAGCGCCTGAAGATTGGAGCGATATAACAAAAGCGGAATGGAAAGGAAAAGTGAATCTTCCAGATCCAGCACTATCAGGCTCAGCATTAGACTTTGTAACAGGGTATGTGAAAAAGAATGGGAAAGATGGATGGAATTTATTTGAACAGCTTAAGAAAAATGAAGTAACAGTAGCAGGTGCAAACCAAGAAGCGTTAGATCCAGTAGTAACAGGTGCGAAAGACATGGTAATTGCGGGTGTTGATTATATGACGTACAGCGCAAAAGCAAAGGGTGAACCGGTTGATATTGTGTATCCAAAAAGCGGAACAGTTATTAGCCCGCGTGCAGCAGGTATTATGAAGGATAGTAAACATGTAGAAGGTGCAAAAGAGTTTATTGATTATTTATTATCAGATGATGTGCAAAAACAAGTTGCTAAAGCGTATTTATTACCAGGCAGAACAGATATAAAAGCAGAAAATAGACCGAATGTAGAAGAGATTCCGGTATTAAATATTGATTGGAAAACAGTTGAGAAAGAACAAGATGAAATAGGAAAACAATTTAAGAAAGTATTTCAATAAGATGGTGATTACATGGTAAATCGATTTATATCAGTAAGACAAGTTGGAATGACGGTAGCGTTATTACTTGTGGCGATGTTAATCGTCATTCCGCTTTTTCTCATTTTATTTTCTAGCGTATATGAAAATAGTAGTTGGAATTTTTTAAAGCCTTTTGAAGTGATGCAGAGTGGTGGATTAGCTGGGATTTTTCTAAACTCAATGCTCCTAGGTGTACTCGTAGTAATAGGAGCAACCATATTTGCATTTCCATTAGCATTTATTATGAGCAAAACAGATGTTGGAAAGTATAGTAAGTTAGATATTATTTTTATGATTCCATTTATGACACCGCCATATATTGGATCGATGGGCTGGATTTTGTTCATGCAACCGAACGGCTATTTCGAACAGTTTTTCCCGATGCTAAAGACGATTTCATCTTCGTTTTTTAGTCTAGGAGGTATGGTTTTAATTATGAGTCTGCATTTATTCCCATTTCTTTACTTCATGTTGAAAAACACGTTACTTCAAATTGGAAGTAGTAAAGAAGAAGCGGCAGCAGTTCATGGTGGAGGATTTTTCTATCGTTTACGAAAAATAATATTGCCGTTATTAGTATCAAGTTATGTAATGGGTGCTTTACTCATTTTCGTAAAGACGATTGCTGAATTTGGAACACCAGCTACATTCGGAAGAAGAATAGGATTTCATGTGTTAACATCAGAGATTCATAAATTTATTTCGAGTTGGCCGATTGATTTTAGTAGTGCAACAGCATTATCTTCTTTATTACTTAGTGCGTGTATGCTCATTTGGTATATGCAAAATGTATTAAATCGAAAGTATTCATATGCAATGGTTAGTGGAAAAGGTGTGAAATCTAAAAGGTATACTTTGTCTATATTTGCGCGCGTTGTGGCATGGGGGTATGTAATTGGTTTATTAATCGTATCAATTGGAATCCCATACTTTTCTATACTGATTGCTTCATTATCAAAATTAAGAGGCGGCGGTTTGCAGTTAAATAACTTTACAACAAGCCATTATGAAGCATTGTTTACAATTGGCTCTCCAGGATTAGAAGCTTTATGGAACAGTTTTCTCTTTTCACTTATAACAGCGATTATTGCTGTAATGATTGGGGTCTTTTTGGCGCTTATGATCCGAAAGGGGAAAAAGTTCTCTGAAAAATGGCTTGATATGTGCGGTATGTTACCGAATATGGTACCAGGAATCGTGATGGTTGTAGGGCTGATTTTATTTTGGAATTCACCCTATATGCCCATGTCAATTTACAATACACCAGTCATGGTTATCTTGACGTACGTTGTTCTTTTTTTACCTTATACGGTGCAGTATGTAAAAGCATCGCTCGGGCAAATTGATGATTCTCTAGTACAGGCAGGAAGTATTTTTTCTGGAAATTATATTTATATTTTTAGAAAAATAATATTACCTCTTATTATACCGGGCATTCTTGCTGGGTGGGCGATGACATTTACAATCTCGATAAGAGAGTTAGTAGCATCCCTTCTCGTACTGCCTCCATCAGTAGAAACTTCAGCAACATTTATTTTTGCTCAATTTGAACAAGGAGAAGTATCTATTGGCATGGCAATGGCTGTCGTTTCAGTTGGACTTACAACAATATGTTTATTACTTCTGCAACATATGGAGCAAAAACGAAAAGGGGTAGCATGATGAGGATAGAAGTATGGGGAGGAGCGGGAGAATACGGTCGTTCTTGCTACTTCGTAAAAAATAAAGAGACGAAAATAGTATTTGATTGTGGTATTAATCGATCATATGAGGATAGTTATCCAAAAATAGAGAGGGAAGTTGTACCGTTTTTAGATGCAGTATTTTTATCACATATTCATGAAGATCATACGATGGGCTTACCTTTATTAGCGAAGTATGGATATAAGAAAAAAATTTGGACGACTCGTTATACGAAGGAGCAACTTCCCGCTTATTATGAAAAATGGAGAAACTATAATTTAACGCAAGGATGGAATGTGCCTTATAACGACCAAAATGTTAAAGATTTAAATTATGTATATATTGATGAAATTAGTAATCCGAATGAATGGGTACAGATTACTCCTACATTACGGTTTCAATGGGGGTATAGTGGACATGTATTAGGGGCTGTTTGGTTTTTAGTGGATATGAGTCATACATATGTATTTTATTCTGGCGACTATTCAGCAGAGTCTAACATACTCCGAGCCAATTTACCTGAGAAATTGTGCGACGATATAAAAGTTGCAATCGTAGATGCCGCTTATCATACTGAGGATGTTTCGCAACATGAAAGAGTAAACGAACTGTGTGCAGAAATTGAACGAGTTGCACAAAATAAAGGAATAGCATTACTACCATTGCCACCGCTTGGTAGGGCGCAAGATATCGTATTGTATTTATATGAAAAATATAAAGAACTTCCCATTATAGTAGATCAAGAAATTTTGGATGGATTCCAACAGATGTTCGTATATAAAGATTGGATCAAAAATAATGAAGAACTTGAAGGGCTTATGGAGAGTTTAAAAAGAAACGTAATCGTTATGGATCATGACATCGATACGCAAAATAGTTATGGAATAGTTGTAATGAGTGATGCGAATATGCAAACGAAACGAGCGCAGTTATATTATGAACAACTGCGATATGAAGAACGAAATTCCATTATATTTACTGGACATATTGCTAAAGGGAGTTTTGCAGACAAAGTTTTGAAAGAACCTGTAGGTAAAGAATGTAGGGTGAAGCGAGTTCCATATAAAGTTCACCAAAGTATAAGAGATGTGAAAGAGATGTTAAATATATTATTACCAGAACATACGGTGTTAGTACACGCTTTGAAAGAGGATACGGATCGATTACAGAAAAAGCTTAGCATAGCAGGATATGAAAATGTGTATTCACTAACTATGGAACGTATAGAAGTCATTTAAAATGTAAAGGGGATAGGTATATGAAAAAAGCATTTGTATTCGTAAGCATTTTCTTTTGTTGTTTCCTTTATAACGTTCAGGAAGGGTTTGCTGCTAGTCCGATGACACCTAGTTTTGAAGTGAAGTTATTATTAAAGCCCGAACAAGTATTAGGTTACAACAAAGAAATGAACCAAGAGATATTAGAATATTTTCAGGCTGGTACAAATTATGAAAGAATACAAGTGCAATTTTTAGATACGGCAAATAAAAATTTAAGTAATGAAGGGTGGTTTGCGAGAATTCGAAAGAAAGAATTTAGTAAAGATTTTGAGCTAACATATAAAAAAAGATATCCGATTCAAAATGGTGTAATTCAAGATGCACTAGAAGTGGCTAAAAAGGATGGATTTGATAGTAAAACTGATAACTATGAGGCAGAAATAGATTGGGGATTTGAGAAAAAAACGTTAAGTATTTCAAATAAGAAAAGTTACAGCGCAAAAGGGTATGGCGTACTTGATTTACCAAACGAACGAGCTGCTCAAAACATGTTAATAGAAAAGTTGCCAGGGAAAATGAACAAATGGTTGTATACGAATTGGGGAGAAGAAATGCTCAAAAATTCTCGTATTTATGGCCCTGTATTAATGAAAAGGTATGCAGCTGAATTTGAAAATATTAAAACGAATATTGAAGTTTGGCCACTAAGTAATACAGGGAAAATAGAAGATGATTTCGTAATAGAAGTATCGTTTAAAACAAAAGAGGAAAGTATTGCAACAAAACAAAGAGAATTATTAATGAAGAGTTTAGAACAAAAAGGATGGTTGTTACCGAAAGATAGTTTGAAGACAGAACTTATTTTTCAGTGAATAGTAAAAAGGAATCCATATGTCATGGATTCCTTTTATATATGGGTATTAAGCTAAATCAGCTGACACGAACATATCATTATTTTGAAGGTTTTTAGAGCGTAAACTATAAGCAACTACTTTCTTTTTATGTTGCTTTACAACATCAACATGCTCTTCATGACTATAAATATAAAATGTAAAATCTTTTTTACCACGTTTTGCATTGATAATTAAAGGCGTGCCCTCATTGTGAGGTGGTGCATAATAGCGATCTAAAAATAAACCTTCGTTAAAATCATGAATAATTTTGGATTTTTGTTCGCCTTCTAAGTTATTTCCATTGATTGTAACAGTCGAATTCTCTTCTTCAAGTTGTGGATGTGTTTCGTACTTACTAATAATGGATTCAATAACAGAGTTGGGAAGGCTAGAAACGATAATTTTAAATGCCCCAAATACAACTAACATAACAATAAACCAAGTCGTCATAGTATATCATCCCCTTTTTCCTATTAAATAATATAACTCATATGGTAATAGTACATATGGTGAAGTTTTGTATAATTTGTGAAAAATATGCCATTTTTACGAACGAAATATTAGAAAAGTCAATTTTGTTACAAAAAGTTGAAATCGAAGTATTTTAAAAGAAAAAGGTTTATAATAAAAATATAACTAATAACCACATTACTAATTATAAGGAAGTGTAACTATGAGTACTGTAGCAATCGTATATGGTATTATTCTTTCCACAATTATTGTTTTGTTTTTTGTTGGGGTTTCACGTTATATTCATAAATGGAAAGAAGGCGTTGCGAAATTAAATCACATTGAAGAAGAACTTAGTGATTTAATGTTACATCATGGTAAGTAAAAAGTTTATTTTTTAACTAAACAATGTGAATAATATCACAAAACATGCTCTCATCATGAAGGCATGTTTTTTTGTTATGTGAATGATTAGGCACATTCATACATTTTTTCCATACGATACAGTGTGAAGATGGAAATGTTCGGAGTGGAAAAGAGGGATAAAATGAGTAGTTCAGGTTATGTTCCAGATAATAAAAATTTAAAGAAAAGTTCAGGAACTCCAAACCTTTTCTTTGATTCGAGAAAAAACATCTTTTTTAAAAGAGATGAGAAAAACGTTGCCTATGAAATTACGTCAACGCAGTTACCAGCAATGATCGGTGAAGCGTTTGTCGATTTATTTATGACAAAAGGGCACATGCGGGAACCACATTGGCATCCGAATGCGTGGGAATTAGATGTTGTTGTATCAGGAGAAGCAATTACATCTATCTTAAATCCGGAAACGAATCAATTGCAAAATTATCATGTAAAAGCGGGGCAAACCGTCTTTATTCCAATGGGATGGTGGCATTGGATTACAGCGATAACAGAAGAAGTACAATTACATTTGTTCTTCAATAACGATCAGTTTGAAACAGCAGAAGGATCAGACATACTTAGATTAACACCGCCAGAAGTATTTCAATCTGCATACGGTGTAAGTGCAGAAAAATTGGGAAAGGATCTTTCGCCAATTAAGGAGTCAGTTGTAATTGGTCCTCCTAACTCAAATCGACTAAATAGCATTAAAGAAAGTGACGACTCAAATATAGTTGTTACGTTAAATGGACAAATAACATCATGTGAAATAGAGTAACTCTTTCTTTTTTTAGGAAGAGTTACTCTATTTTGTATAATTTTGTAATTAGATTCGTTATAATTATATAGTAGGGAACTTAGTAAAGGGGGGCATATTGTGAACATATTAAAGATTATAGGAATTGTTGCAGGAATTATTATAGTAGCCGCTATAGCTTTCTTTTTTATTATGAAGTACTATTTGTCAAAAGAAGATCCTAATTACGTATTACAGTACATAAAAGAGCATAAAGGTGATAAAACATGTTCATTACTAATTAGAAAAAATGGGGAAGTAGTAACATCTATAAATGAAGATGTAAAATTGCCATTAGCGAGTATGGCCAAAATTGTAATAGCAGTTGAATTTGCTAAGCAAGTGTCAGAAGGAAAAATAAGTCGGGATGAACAAATTTCATTGCAGGAGTTAGAAAAATATTACGTTAAAAACACTGATGGTGGAGCGCATCCTGACTGGTTAGAAGATGCCAAAGCGAGAGAGTTAGTGAAAAATGGACAGATCGCTTTAGAAGAAGTCGCTAAAGGGATGATTCATTATAGTTCTAATGCAAATACAACATATTTGTTAGATAAGCTTGGAATAGAAAGGGTAAATGAAAGTATAAAAGAATTAGAGCTTACTAGTCATGACAAATTCTCTTCGTATACTGCTTCACTATATATGAGAGGGTATGTAGAAAAAGAGATTCATGAGCCAGAAAATCGATCATTAGAAATGATACGTAACATGTCAAAGGATGAGTATAATAAACATGTATTACAAATTCATGAATGGATGAAAGATGAAGAAGAATGGAAAAAACGGGATATTCCATTAAAGGTAGATATGGAATTTCAGCGAATTTGGTCAGATCGATTAGTGAGTGCAAACGCTAAAGATTATATGAGTATAATGGAAAAAATAAATAGTAGAAATTATTTTCCAAAATCAATGCAAGAAGAAATCGAGAACATTTTCAAAGGAACAGTTAAAAATAGTAAGTTCGAATATGCTGGTCAAAAAGGTGGTTCTACCGCATTCGTATTGACAAAAAGCTTGTATACTACAAATAAGAAAGGGAATAAAGTAGAAGTTGTCATTATGTTTAACGATATAGAAGATCAAGTTGCATATCAAAAGCTGAGAAATAATGTAGATTATTTTATTCGAGACATTATAACAAGTGAGGAATTCAAAAATAAATTATAATAGAATAATTTTATTATGTAAACAAGGTGCTATTAAAGGTAGGTGTTGAGATGAGGTTGAATGAGTATATGCTTGAAACGTTTCCAAATTTAGAACTTAGACCACCTCTATTTTATAATGGGGATATTGGTATTCGCTTTAGATTAGGTGTGAACTATGATTGCAATAACATTTATGAAAACTGCCCATATTTAGAAGGCGTTTATAATAGAGCGATTACTTTATTTCAGTCTTTACATGCAACAGAAGATGATATTTATATCGTAGTGGATGTAAATGACTATGCAGACGGTGAAATTTTCAAACACAAATTGAATATCTTTTCTAAGTATGTAAAAGAGAAGTCCGTTTTGTTTAAGTTACAGAAAAATACAATCCCTTATATTTTTCCAGAAGACGATGGAGACGGGGTATATAAAACTCATAGATATACTTTGAAATGTAAAGTTTCAGACTTGAAATACATTCCTATGCTAAAAGCAATTTGTAATCAAGATATGGGAATAAAACCGCGTATTTTTCATAGGGTGTATTTCATAAATATTAACAAGAATACTATATTTCACGTTTATGATGATAGGGGTTGTGATGTATTAGCTACCTCTCCTAATACAATTAGAGATATTTATCATACATATAATGATTGGATATTAGAATACGACAGAAATAAAATTGATAAAGTATTTAATTGAATGTAATCTATTTTAAATGAGGGAAATACCATAGAGGTGTTTCCCTTTTATTAATATGAAAATCAACATTCAAATTTGACAGCACTTATTATAAAGGTAAAGGGATTTGATGGTAATGTATTGAATTTGGATAGAAACAGAAAAGGGGGAATGAATGACGACAATATATTTTGTTCGCCATGCTCACTCTATATATACAAAAGACGAAAGGGTACGTCCCTTATCTGAAAAAGGGCACTTAGATGTAGAGAATGTAACACGCTTATTAAAAGATAAGCATATTGATGTTGTGATTTCTAGTCCGTATAAAAGAGCGATTCAAACGGTACAAGGAATTGCAAATACATATAATGTATCGATACAAATAGAAGAAGATTTACGAGAAAGGTTATTAAGTAAAGAGCCAGTAACAGATTTTAATGATGCGGTCCAAAAAGTGTGGGAAGATTGGGATTTTGCACACGAAGGCGGAGAATCGAATGATGTAGCGCAAAGGCGTGCTGTAATATGTATGCAAAATATATTAAAAAAATATGAAAATAAGAATATTGTAATAGGTACTCATGGAAATATTATGGTGTTACTAATGAATTATTTTGACTCGAAATATGATTTTCAGTTTTGGAAAACCCTTCATATGCCTGACGTGTATAAATTAACTTTTGATAATAATTGTTTTAGTTCTGCTGAAAGAATACAGTCTACAGATTATCAGATAAATAATTTGTAAAAGTTTATCAAAAAAAGAGGAAAGGGAGAAGTTATTGTAGAAGTATGACTTTGTAACATAAAAATTATGTGTTAAAGGAGGCTGTTTACATGTTTGAGAAAGAGAAAGAAGGGCTTATTGAAGTTCACAACGTATATGAAATTGCACCAGCAGATGGAACAATTATTGGTATGGCAACGGAAGAAGAAATGGAAATTGCTGCTGAACTAGAGCTGCAGTACTATGCCCATTCTCGTTTGTTAGAAGCAAATATTCAGTTAGACGGTTCCTCCTACAAAGAGTTACTTCAGGAGTTCCAGGAGTACGAGAGAAAATCAATGAGCTTTTGGCGAGCAATACATAAGCGTTTAGCTGTGCCATGGGCATGGGTATTACGTATTGACGTTGCGAATGGCCCTATATATGTAAGTAATGGGAATTCGTATTATGAAGAAATCGATGATGAAGAAGATTATGAATAGATAAGTAAGGAAGCAGCGTTAGTTGCTTCCTTTTTTTATTTGCAAGGAGTGAATTGCTTCAATAATAATATCTGGTCGAGTATTTTCAATTCCGTGACCAGCATGTTCGGCAAGTATATATTGGCTATTTATTGAGAGTTGTAATTGTTCATGAATCAGTTCTTGCCACATTGTTTCTAGTTGTGTTGCTTCCTCTTTTGGCATGCCATCCTCAGTCAACTGAGTAATAGAATATTGAGGGTCTCTACCGATAACGATTAAAGGTGTTTTTAATGTTTTATGTAGCTCTTTTATTGAGCGGGCACAATTTTTCCACTCACATAGTTCAGAAGCTGTCGCTTTATATAATAGAGGGGAGGTAGAAAATTCAATGTACTGTCTTGATTGATCAACGAGTATAGGTTTTAGTTCATTATTAAGCATGTCTATATCCATTTTGGAGTATGTAATATATTTTTGAAGCCACATATCATCCGAATCCGTTTGATCAGAAATTGGTAAATGCAGTTCATCTAATCGGTGTAAGTTCATAGAAGTAGAATCAACTAAAATAAGTGCTTGCAGCTTATCTTCATGTAACATAGCAAAATGTTGTGCACATAAGCCTCCATAGGAATGACCGATTAAAATGATAGGCTCGTGAATAGCAAGTTCATGTAGTAACATATGAAGTTCGTTTGTCGCTTGTCTTGTAGTACGCGAATAATTTCCTAGTTCACTTTTTCCGTAACCTGGGCGATGGTATGAAATGACTGTAAAATATTGTGAAAGTTTTTCTATAATAGGGAGCCAATCATAAAATGAGCAACTCATTCCGGTCTGAATAACTACCGTTTGTTTACTACTTCCTTTTGTATATACTTCTATAGTTTGCTCCAATACCTCTACAAATTTATAAATAATAAACCCTCCTAACTAAGCTTGAAATAATTTTTGACAAGCAAAAACGATACACCAAACACCTATACCAAACAGGACAGATGTACTAAGTGAAAATGAGTTTTTTAGACCAATATAGACGATAAATAGTAGTAGTGCGGATGCAGGAAATCCATATAATACGCCTATAGCAAATTGACTTAATTCTTGTTTGTTCCCGCCTTCTAAAGAAATCCAAAATAGGCTCAGTAAACTAACGAGAGGAAGGGCAGCAATAAAGCCGCCTATCGTACTATAATGTTTAGCGACTTCAGTAATAACGCCAATAATAAGTGCAGAAACGATTACTTTAACGAGGAAATGCATATTTTGCCTCCTTCGCTAATAACGAAAAGGCTTTTTCAATTAATTGTTGTTCTTCTTTTGATAACTGTGATTCTAATATTTTTATCTTTTCTTTATCTAGTAAAGTATGCTTTTCTAATCCTTCAATGCCTTCTTTCGTTAAAGTAAGGTTTACGACCCTTTCATCTTGTTTGTTTCTTTCTTTCATGATAAATCCTTTTTGAATAAGGCGCTTTACGTGTTCTGATGCTGTGTTATGAGAGAGACTAAGCTCAGTAGCGACTTTTCCAATTGTTATATCTTTCTCACGAGAAATAAGTTGTAAAATACGAATGGCTTGGTGAGAAAGGTTGTCCTCATACTCATATCGTAAGTGATAATAAATGCTCTCCCAATGTTGATTGATGTCTTTCATAATGATAAATCCCCCTATTTTTATATCGTATAGTAAGATATATTCGTGAACACAGAAATAAAATCCTTTTATTTGGATAAAAAATGTTGAAAAAGTTTATTTTTATTGAAATATAAGGTAATCTATGTGTAAAGGTATACATTTAGCAAGAGAGAGGATGATAGCTGTGAATACATTCAAATGGATGAGTCATGAACAGATGTATGTAGATGAAATACATGTTGAAAAATGTGGTCCTCTTTCAGTCGGCGTATATGGGGGAAATCAAGAGAGTGATGCATATGAACGAGGAGATGCGGTACTTGCTTGGTGGGATCCTGAATTACAATTTGAATTTGTTATGATTTTTGATACACACCACAAAACAAAAAATATTGATTATATAATAGAAGCAATTTCAGCAAGAAAAGAGAAACTAAAAGAGTTATTTTCTTACCCGATACATTTAGCTTTTCATCATACGCATATGTACTTATTAGCGTTATTTACAGATGAATTGTTTATTGAAAAATGTGATCAAGATGATGAGGAACTTGCATGCTTAATTTGTTTGCGAAAAGGCGAATTTTTATATTGGCTATCAGTTGGTGATTGCTTCGCATATTTATTCCATTCTGAAAAAACGAAGAATGGTAAAGGGCGGTTAAATAAACGGAAGAATTACGAATATATTGGTAGGAAAAATATTTTTGCTGCAAATACACCTTGCTTTACATCAGGTGTCAGAGGATTAGAAAAAGGAATGAATCACATTGTAATGGCAACGGACGGTATTTTAGAGTGTGATAAACGAAAATTTGATGATGATCAATCTTTAGTAGAAATATTGCACGACGGAAGTTGCTTACAGATTGAGCCAGTATTAACAAATGTACTGCAGTGGAAAGGTAGAGATTGTGCCACAATTATTGGATGGTCCATTGATACTGAAAATAAAAAATGCGCTAATTAATATAAAAGGAGTTCAAGGTTTTTATCCTTGAACTCCTTTTTGTTAAGCAATATGAATATGATACGTTTTCAACCATTCATTTACTTGTAGCATATATTCCATAGCACTTCTTGCTTCAAAATTGTTAATTTCTTTATTGCTTTCATCGGCAATGGCAAGTAGTGTGGAATGATTAATAAGTGAGAAAATAGGATTGTTTTTATTACTGCACAAGTCGAGTGATAAATGACGGATTGTTTGTAAATAATGTGGATCTTGTGAAGTTGGGTAAGCACTTTTTCTTCTATTGCGTACATCGTCAGGTAAAGCAGGTTGCAGTGCTCTACGTAAAATGCCTTTTTCAATATTATCAATGCTTTTTATATTGAAAGGAACGTTCCATAAATATTCAACTAATCTATAATCGCAAAACGGTACACGTACTTCAAAGCCTACAGCCATACTCATACGATCTTTACGATCAAGTAAGAACGGGAGAAATCTCGTTAAAAATAAATAAAACATTTGGCGTTGTTTCGCGGCTTTTTTACTTTCCCCTTCAAGAGTAGGTACTTCAAGAATCGCTTCTTGGAAGCGTGTATCAATATAGTTTTCTAAGTTGCATTGGTTATTTACTTCATTTAGTAGAAGAGGGGAAGTGTTTTTCCAATTTGTTAGCCAAGGAAATTTATCGACAAATAGTAAATCCTCTTGATGAAACCAAGGGTAACCACCGAATACTTCATCAGCAGATTCGCCGGATAAAGCTACAGTTGCATCTTTTTTCATTTCGCAAAATAGTAAATATAGTGAAGTTTCCATTTCGCCAGCACTCGGTAAATCTTTTGCACGGAGAGGGACGAATAAGTGATTTGCTAATTCTTCAGCATTCACAATAATGTCATGATGAGATGTCCCTACATGTTCGGAAACACGTTTTACCCAAGGAGCGTCTAAACCAGTGCGAGCAAATGTCAGCTCGAAATCTTTTGCACTATTTACAAAGTCAACGGAATACGTATGAAGTGTTTTATTTTCCGCTGCAAACTCTTTACCCGCTAGTGCAGTAATACCGCTAGAATCTAATCCTCCTGATAACATACAAACGAGAGGAACATCGGCAATTAATTGTCTTTTTACTGTATCTTGTAAAATAGATAAAATATGTGATGATGTATCTTCAGTAGAGTCTGTATGAACTTTACTTTCTAAATTCCAATATTTCTTAACTACTTTTTTATCACGTGTAAACGTTATAGAATGTCCAGCACGCACTTCTTGAATATGTTTAAAGACGCCACATCCTGGAGTTCGAAATAATCCTAATCCAAATATTTCGTTTATGCCATCCGCATCAATTTCAGCAGGGACAGATGGATGCGCTAATAGTGCTTTTATTTCAGATCCGAAAATAATGCTGTCATTTCTTTCAGTATAAAAGAGTGGCTTTACGCCTAAATGATCACGTGCTAAAAATAATTGTTGCTTCTGATCATCCCATAAAGCGAAAGCGAAAATTCCGTTTAAATGTTGTACGCAGTCTTCTTTCCATTCTAAATAAGCATGTAGTAACACCTCTGTATCCGAATGTGTTTCAAATGCATGACCACATTTTTGAAGTTGCTCTCTAAGCTCGCGGAAATTATAAATTTCTCCATTATAAGTAAGAGCATACGTATAATCACCAGCACGAAATGTTTTTGGTTGTGTCCCGCCTTCTGGATCAATTACGATTAACCGACGGTGTGCAAAGGCCGCACGAGGTGAAAACCAAAATCCTTCAGCATCCGGACCGCGATGCTGGATACTATTTGCCATCTTTTCTAAAATAACATGTTCATTGGAAAGATCCTTATTCCAATTTACCCAACCTGTAATTCCACACATACACATCTCATCTCCTAATTTAAAATGTTGAAAAGTAGATTAATGAAATAAAGTGAAACTTTAATCAGTGGTTTTTTTTTCCATAACCCACTGATTATTAGCCCTCACCAATCGGGCTTTTACGGGCAGTTATCTCCCACCTAACTTCCTCGCATTCGCCCAATTTTGAGGTGGGATTTACTGCCCGTTAATGCGGAGTAAAATGTACACCAAGTTAAAGAATGACTATATAAATAGTGTACTACATGAATTAAATTGCAGACTTGAGAAAATTTTCTTGTAATACATAGTTATGTGAGACAATGACGTAGGGAAAGTATTCCATAACATACAAAAAATAAAAAAGATGAGAGAAAATATTTTGTAAGACGTTATATAGGGTGTAAAAGCTTTTACAAAAAAATAAGGGGAATCGCTACATGAAATCAAATGAGAAAAATTTTATAAAAAGATTACAACGACAAAAAGAAGATGCGCTAGAATTTGTTGTCGATACATACTTACCACTCATAAAAGGAATAACGCACAAAGTTCTCCTTCCAGTTCAAAATGATGGACTCATAGAGGAATGTGTAAACGATATATTTCTTTCCATTTGGAATAACGCAAATAAATTTCATGGAGAGCCGAGTGACTTTAAAAAATGGATAGCGGCGATTGCGAAATTTAAAGCGATTGATTATTACCGGAAAGCGACTAGAAAAGTAGAAATTATTTCAGATGAGTTTCATATTAGTACGGAAAAGTCAGCTGAAGATGAATTAATCGTTATGGAAGATAGGGAAGAGTTATTGAAGCTTATTAATCAATTAGAACCGTTAGATCAAAAGGTGTTCATTATGAAATATCTTCTCGGTATGAAGACAGAAGAAATAGGAGATAAGTTAGGGTTAACTCGGGCAGCGATCGATAATCGTGTATACCGTGGGAAAAAGAAACTACAACAAAATGCTACGAATATTAGTTTTGGAGGTAGTGCCATATGAAAGACATTTACGAACTATTAAATGATATTGATATAGATGAAAGAGAACTTGAGGAAATTGAGGCTTCTGAAATTGAAAAAGAAAAAGTAAAACGAAATGTAAAACAATCGATACGTACGAAGAAAAAGATGAAAAGTTGGAAAAAAGGTGTCGCTGCCGCATCTATTTTAGTAGGGTTATCAGTTGCAACGCTTGGTATTGGATTTCCTACATATGCAGGGGGATTGCCAATTGTAGGTGATATATTCCGATTTTTAGATAATGGTAGAACAGGGTTATATGAAAATTATAAAGCGAACGCAGAGAAGAAAACGGGGCTTCATAATAATTATCAACAATACGCCACAGTACTAAATATGACAAAAGAAAGAAATGGAATTAAGATAACGATTAATAATGCGATTTTCGATGGTAAGACAGTATCAATAAACTATTCTATAGAAAGTAACAGAGATTTAGGAAAAAATCCAAGTACGTTGGATTTTTTAACTATTAAAGGAGCAGGTGCCCAATCAGGAAGCAATGAAATTATTAAGGTCGCTGATAGGCAATATAAAGGTTTAATAAAAACAAGTAGTGATCTAATTAGTAATAAAGGAACTACAGTGAATGTTGAATGGAGTATACAAAGTATAAACATTTTAGAAACAGAAGAAGAGATAAAAGGAGATTGGAATTTTAATATTAATCTAAAAGGAATAGAAAATAAAGAGAAATTGATTAGAGGTAGTGCAGAAAAAGATGGTGTAAAAGTTAATATGGAGAGAATGGAAATAACACCCATGTCGTTTATTCTATATTACAACCAAGAAGTAGATCAAGAAATAAGAGGTGTATGGGATGGAGTGGATGTTGATTTAAAAGTGAGAGATGATATAGGTAATCAGTATTATGGAGAAGGAAATGGAGGCTCAGGTGAAGATCCTTATAATTTTAATTGGAGTGAAACATTCCAACAACTTAATGAGAATGCGACTAAGTTAATAATAACGCCTTACGTTAATTTAAGAATTCACACTCCTGAAAATTATGGCTCGGTAACAATAGTTGGAGGAGAAGTAAAGGAGCGTTTTGTGCCTCGAAGATTGGGAGGCAATAAGGGTATTGCGTTAGATGATATCGTAATTGATTTAAAGAAATAAAAGAGAGACTGCCTAAAACAATTAGGCAGTCTTTTTTTCGTTAAGAACTAGTAACGAGTAATGCATGTGGATGCTGCGTTTTATACTCATCTTTCCACGGAATGTTTAATTGTTCCCACGATTCGCCGCTATCTTTGGATTGAAAGGCGCCGTTGTTATTTAAAGTGTAAAACGTATGTGGTTCTGCTGGATTTGTAGCAAACATTGAAATGACTGTACCAATTGCAGATGGTAGACCTTGCTGCAATTGCTCGAAAGGAGTATCTTTCGTTTTACGATAAATATAAGATTCATAAGGAATATGGTGATGGGCGAGGTCAGCACTTGGTGCGGCAGAAACGAGAATTGTATTGCAATCAGCTGGATCAATAGCCATGCTGTATAAATAATGATGTTCAAGTCCTTCACTGCATGATATCCAGCTGTTTCCACTGTTATAACTTTCAAGGTATGCACGATCAGGTCCGCCCATAAATCCGTCACCACATGATGCATAAAGGCGATTTGGAGCTTCAGGGTGCATAAGCAATTGATGTGCATCGATAGGAGCACCGAATTTTTTATCAATCCAAGTATGCCCTCTATCATTACTTTGAATAACAGCACCAGCTTCAATTGAAACATGGATTGTATTCGGATTGTTTGGATCAACTGTAATCCAGCGTACATGATGGGTAAAAGGTCTAGGCGGAAAAGCCCACGTATAAGAAGATAATAATGATTTCATATTTTTAAGTTCAGTCCACGTTTCACCACCATTTTCAGAACGGAATAAAGCGCTCGGTTCTGTGCCGACATAAACGACGCCATAGCCGTTAACTTGTTCATTAGGACTTATCGTAATGGAAGTTATCGAAGAGTGTAAAATACCATCTTCTCTAGGGAAATCAAAGTAACGATATGAATCTCCAATCGGTTTCCACGAATCACCGCCATCGTCGCTTAACCATAAACCTCGTCCAAATGTTCCGCAATATATACGATTATTTTGGAATGGATCAACTGCGATACAAGTAGGTTGCATGTTTTGTAAGTGATACGCTGTTTCAAAGTGACCATATTGTTCTTTCACTACAACAAGTTCACGTTCCATACAGAGAAATAAACGTTTCATTTTCATAACCTCCTTAAAAATTCTTTCATTAGTAAACAATATGAAGCTGAAAAAGAAGTAGTCTTATTTTTTGTTGAGAAAAAGGACTTGTTTGAAAAATAACGAAGTGTGTAGGTAGAAGGAAGCGGACGTTTATGGGCAGTTAATGGGGGATAAAGAGGGGGAGTTTGTTTCATACTAACATACAGATATTGCACTTAAAGGAGCATTCGTATGGGACATTCACATGATCATGGTCATTCTAACAATAAAAAAGCGTTACTAATCGCTTTCGTATTAACGACAAGTTTTATGATTGCTGAAGTTATTGGGGGATTTGTAACAAATAGCTTAGCACTATTATCTGACGCGGGGCATATGTTAAGTGATGCAGTATCGTTAGCGTTAAGTTTACTTGCGTTCAAGCTCGGAGAAAAAACAGCAACAACTGCGAAAACATATGGGTATAAGCGAGTCGAAATGTTAGCGGCATTATGTAACGGTGTCGTTCTTATTGTCATTTCAGTATACATTTTTATTGAAGCAATTCGCCGTTTTAAAGAGCCAGTTGAGATTGCTAGTAATGGGATGCTCATTATTGCTGTACTTGGTCTGCTTATTAATATTTTATCAGCTTGGATATTAATGAGAGGCGGAGATGTGAAGGGGAATTTGAATTTAAGAAGTGCTTTCTTACACGTATTAGGCGATCTATTAGGATCAGTCGGAGCGATTATTGCAGCGCTATTTATTAAATTTTTCGGATGGACTGTTGCTGATGCGATTGCTAGTATTCTTGTGTCTATTTTAGTCATTATTAGCGGATGGCGTGTAACACGTGATACGGTCCATATATTAATGGAAGGTGCACCCCAGCACATAAATGTTGAAGAGGTAAAAAGTACATTATTAAATATTACGGTTGTAAAAGAAGTTCATGATTTGCACATATGGTCTGTCACATCTGATTTTCAAGTATTAACTTGCCATTTGATTATTAAAGGTGATGAAACGCAAAATGTATTAAAAGAGGCTACGGATGTATTAAAGGAGAAGTTTCATGTAGAACATGTCACTATTCAAGTAGAAATAGATGGTGAATTTAATCATAGTGAGACAACTTGCAAAGTATGAAAGAAAAAGGATAAGAAAATGTGTCATAACATTTTTCGCACGGCATACATATATATAATGTGGCCACAAATACTTTGTAAGGTAAATATTTCATGAAATTACTTTACTTATAAAGAGTCATCTTTTATAATCAAAAATGGTAATTGATAAAGATTATCGTTTTCAATGATTGTGGAAAGGAGTTTTTTAAAAGATGAGTAGTCAACTCCGTTTTGCTGTTGAAAATCGTAAGAGGCATTTAATTGATGAGTTAATTGGAGCAGGTGTGTTTAAAATTCGCGACCGACAATTATACGAGCTGTCTTTAGAGGAATTGGAAAAAGAGTACGAAGATATGGAAGAATATGCAGATATTCAGGCATAACTATATAGATTAGTAAAAGGTGAGCTGGTTACGATTTTGTGTAACCAGCTCTATTATTATTTCGTAGAAATTATTTTTGATATTTCTTTCATTGGACGGAGCCAGTTTTGAGACATCATTTGTTCCATTTGTTTTTCGTCCTGCTTTTGCAATGCTTGAATGATAGAGTGATGTTCTTCAATAGATTGACTTGCTGGAACAAAGTTTTGGAAAAACAAATATTCAAGGCGTAAAACGTGAAGTTGCATATTTTCTAGAAAGGGTTCAATATATTGGTTTTTAGCAATAGAAGAAATTGTATTGTGAAATTGTATATCTAGTTTTAAAGCTTGTTTTGCGTTTTTCTTCTCTATAGAGCGCTGAAAATCAGCATTTATTTCAGAAAGTAGTTTCAGATCAGCGTCTGTAATGTTTTGAAGTGCTTGCTTTCCTATAATAGAGTGAAGACCAGCCATCGTTTCATAAATGATAGGAATGTCGTCTAACTTAATAGGAGCAATTTTTGTTTTTTGCCCAGGTACCATTTCCACTAATCCAGAAAGCTCCAATATTTGAAGTGCTTCTCTTACAGGTGTTCTGCTTACTCCTAGTGCTTCAGCCAACTCCCCATCATTAATTTTTTCATCAGGCTGCAGTACACCTTCAATAATCCAATCTTGTAGTTGATTTAAAACGAGTGATTTTGCCGAAACTCTTCCTTGTTTTTTATAATTTTGAGGGATAGGCATAGTGAATTCAATCCTTTCATTGTATATTTTCTTTTTTCTCATGAACAAACTTTAATTCCTGTTTCCCTTCATCCGGTTTTTGGCTTAAGATGAGCACCATTACAATGACACAAAAAGCCCCTAATAACTGAAAAGATTGAAAGGGTACGTGTAATATAAGTACAGAAGAAATAATAGCTGCGAGTGGTTCAGTACAACCGAATAATGTCGTTTCTTTCGGAGTCAGGTATCGTATGCTGTCTAAGTATAAATAAAATGCAATCAGTGTTCCGAAAATAACGACAAATGTGATGAGCGGTAGGGTACTTAGTTTTACATATTTCATAGTCGATAATAAAATGAATTCGTTTGTAGAAATAAAGTGTAGAATCGTAACGCCAATACCCCCAATAATCATGCCCCATCCAACGATAACAGAGGAAGACCAGCTTTCTAGTAATTCCTTGGAATATAAACTATAAAAAGCAAGAGATAACCCAGATAAAATACCCCAAATAATAGCCGGTGTAGAAACAGCTAAGTTATGAACAGACCCATTTGTTAGTAAGAGAAAAGTGCCTACTAATGAAAGGGTAATAGAAATGAAATCAATTTTTGATGGCCGAACGTTCCATTTGAAAAGTAAGTATACAGTAATAAATATAGGAGCTAAATATTGCAATAATGTTGCGACGGCAGCGTTCCCTTCTTTAATAGAAGCGAAGTACGTGTACTGTACAGCAAGCATACCGAATAGGCCAAACAATATCATTTTAGTAGCATCAGATTTTTGTTTCCATATGCCGAATATTTCTTTTTTTCTCGTTCCGAATGAGGAAATAAGGAGCAAGATAACGCCAGATATAAGCAATCGAATTGTAACTAACCATTCAGTAGAAACATTTTCATATTGAAAAAGTTGTTGTGCAGCTGTTCCGGACAATCCCCATAAACAAGCACCAATTACAACCATAATGATTCCTTTTAAACGATTTGGATCCATATGATTTTATATCTTCCTTTCTAAAAATATATATTGAATACAATATGCAATATATCACAGAAAAGGATAATAATAAACTGAAAATTAAAACTGAATCCTAAAATGTTATTCACATGAAAGAAAGTTTGGCGAATAGGAGTATGATAAAGTAAAAAAGGCTTCATTTTTAATGAAGCCTTTTTATCCCGCTTTAATGGGCAGTAAGACCCCCACCTCAAAATTCAGCGAAAGCAAAGAAGTTAGGTGGGGGTCGGGCTGCCCATTAAAGTCCGATTGGTGGGGGCTGATTAAAGTCTCACTTTATTGATGTTTATGGAGTATAAGTAAACGCCGGAATAGGATCAACAAATGTATTCCAGTTTTGTTCCATTTCTTTTTCTGTTAATAGACAATCATTTAATGATTGTTCAATTAAAGAACGATTCATATCAATGCCGATAAATACGAGCTCAGTTATTCGATCTCCATATCGCTCGTCCCAGTTTTTCAATACTTCGGGTTCTTCTGTAATCATTTGATTTCTTTCATTTTCAGGTAACGCTGCTATCCATTCACCGGCTCCTTGAATTGTAATAGAGGAACCTGCTTGAGATAGAAGCCCTATCATATTATTACGAGATGCGAGCCAGAAAAAGCCTTTCGCTCTTACAACATCTACAGGCCATTTTTCTAGCCAATTCATAAGACGTTCAGGATGGAAAGGGGATTTACGACGGTACACAAAGGAATTGATACCATATTCTTCTGTTTCGGGTGTATGATGCTCACTATTTAATTCTTGCATCCAGCCCGCTGATTGACTGGCTTCCTCATAATCGAATAAATTTGTATTTAAAATTTCTTGCAATGGTACGTGGCTAAATGAAGATTCGATAATTTTTGCACCAGGGTTTAATTTTTTTAGTAAATGATGAAGTTCTATCACATCTTCTTTTTCTAGTAACTCAATTTTATTAAGAATAATGACATTTGCAAACTCAATTTGGTCTATTAGTAAATCAATAACTTCCCGCGTATCATTTTCATCGATAGCCTGTTTACGGTCTAATAAACTTTCCCCATTTGCAAAATCATCCCAAAATCTATTTGCATCTACAACTGTAACCATCGTATCGAGGCGACAATTTTTCGTTAAATCGATATGAAGTACTTCGTCAGTATAAGTAAATGTTTGGGCGACTGGAATAGGCTCACTTATACCTGAAGATTCAATAATTATATAGTCAATATCACCGTTTTCAACAAGCCGATTCACTTCTATCATTAAATCTTCTCGTAGTGTACAGCAAATACAACCATTTTGAATTTCTACTAATTTCTCTTCCGTACGTGAAAACCCACCTTTTTTTATAAGGGATGCATCAATGTTTATTTCGCTCATATCGTTAACGATAACAGCCACTTTTAAGTTGCTCTTATTAGTCAAAATATGATGCAGTAGAGTTGTTTTTCCAGCTCCTAGAAAGCCACTTAGTACAGTGATAGGTATCTTTTTCATGAAATAATCTCTCCTTTAAATCGTAATTATTACGTTTTATATTAAGTGATAAAAAAGAAAAAATCAATAATAAATCATAATGATTACGATTTAAGAATAGGAATAGACTATAAAATTTGTGCTGTAGTAGTGTAGGGCATTTGGACAAGTATACGGTCTAATATGAATAAAGTGGGGGGATAAAGTTGGTTTTTAATAGAGCTTCAAAAGAATTAATAGGAATAGCCCTTATTGCTATTTTTCTTTTTTTATTATTTTTCGTAGATTTCACAAGTTTAGCAAATTTGCATAAAAGTATGCCAAAAGAATGGCTGAATGTAAATACGGTGTTTTTAAGTATTATATTTGAAGCAATCCCTTTTATTTTATTAGGGGTAATTGTATCTTCTCTCATTCAAGTGTTTGTGACAGAAGATATGATTCAAAAAGTACTGCCGAAATCACAGATTGTTGCAATGATTCCGGCAGTATTTGTCGGAATCATTTTTCCGATGTGTGAATGTGTCATTATACCAATTGTGAGAAGACTTATTCAAAAAGGACTTCCACTTCATGTAGGAATTGTAATTTTACTGAGTGCACCTATTATGAATCCAATTGTTCTTTTATCTACCGTATATGCATTTCAAAAAAATGCTGTAGTTGTATATGCACGCTTTGGAATAACAATTTGTGCGGCGCTATTAGTAGGGCTAATTGTGTATTATTTTTATCGTGGAAAAAATATTTTAAAAGACATAGAGGATCCGGTTCAGGAAAAGGAAAAAAGGGGCTGGAGGAATGTTGTGAATCACACTGTAGATGAGTTTTTTGATACGGGTAAATATTTGCTGATTGGTGCTTTTTTTGCGAGCGTATTTCAAACATTTTTTGATCGAAATGTACTTGATACAGTGGCGCATAATGAAGTGATTTCTCCAATTATTATGATGGGATTGGGTTATGTTTTATCAATTTGCTCAGCAGCCGATGCATTTATAGCGGCATCTTTTGGACATGTTTTCTCTGTAAAAGCACTTCTCGCATTTCTTGTATTTGGACCCATGCTTGATATGAAAAATACGTTAATGCTATTTGCGTATTTTCAAAAGAAATTTGTATTCTTTTTGATTGGAATTATTATTTTATCAGTGTACACAATCGTGCAAATTACAACGTTATAGGAGGTGAGAAATAGTGGATAAAAAGGAACAGAAGGCCTATCATCGCTATATTCGTGGCATTATTTTAATTGGTTTAGCAATGCTCTTATTTAAACTACTTGTAACAGGGAATATTTATCATTTTATCGCTCCAAAAATGATTAAATTTACGTATATCGCTTTTGTAGTAATTTTACTTCTTGGTTCATTACAAGTTTGGGGAGATGAGAGAGAGGAACAAGGTGATTGTAATTGTTGTGTGCATCATAGGGAATTAAAATTAGGGCTGAAAAGATACTTTGTATATGTTTTATTTGTTGTTCCAATTATTAGTGCTTTTCTATTTGGAGGTGTAACAATTGACGGAAGTTTAGCAGGAAAAAGGGGTATGAATCAAAGTGTACAGGCGAGAAGTATAGAAAAGAACGAAAAAGAGGGAATACAGGTAAATTCTGATTGGAAAGAACAAGATGAAACATCAAATTTAAAAGTGACTGATCAAGTGGAAGAGCAATTAGCAAAAAGGATGTTAGAGCAGCGTAAAATACAAGTAGAAGATAAGGATTATGTACAGACAATGAATGCGATTGGCCAAGATGTAAATGGGTTTAAAGGGAAAGAAATTACATTCTCAGGGTTTATATATAATGATCAGGATGTGACGGGTGATAAAGTGGTAGTGGCGAGATACGGCATAACTTGTTGTATTGCGGATGCATCAGTCTGGGGGATGATTGTTACAGGAGAAAACGTAAAAAAGCTCCCGGAGGAAACATGGGTGAAAATAACAGGTTTGTTAGATGAAACGAAATATAAAGGAACACTATTTCCACTTGTAAAAGTAAGCAAAGTAGAGAAAATTAATACGCCTACAGATCCATATGTATACGATGCTTTACCTCAATGAGAAAGAGTTCATTCTTCATCTTTTTATGAAATAAAATCATAATTACAATGATAAAAAAATAAAGATAAGAGTAATTTGGTTTGTTAAAAATATGTGTAGAAGGAGAAATGTGATGAGCTGGGTTACTCATAAACCAACATTTGAATTTGATCAATATAGTCCATATATTCGTATGAATTCTGCTTGGGTGGGACATTTAAACTTCGCTTATGATTTAGTAAGATTTGAAAAGCCAGAAATATTAGTTGAGTTAGGTACACATTTAGGAGCTTCTTTTTTCAGTTTTTGCCAAGGGGTAAAAGATGAAGGGTTATCTACAAAATGCTTTGCTGTAGATACTTGGGCAGGAGATGAGCACACAGGTCCATATGGGGAAGGTGTTTTTCAAATAGTGAGTAAATTCGTGAGCACGAGTTATCCTCAAATAGGGAATTTAATTCGGTCTACTTTTGATGAGGCCGTGGATCAGTTTCAAGATGGAACGATAAATTTGTTGCATATTGATGGCTATCATACGTATGAAGCAGTTTCTCATGACTATAAAACATGGTTACCGAAACTTGCGAATAACGGTATCGTATTATTTCATGATATTGAGGTGAAAGATCGAAACTTCGGCGTGTATAAATTTTGGGATGAGGTTAAAGCGAAGTATCCTCATTTTCAGTTTGAGCATTCATATGGGCTTGGAGTGTTATTTCCGAAAGGTTGTAGCGAGAAGTTTGTGGAAATACTTAAAAATAAAGAAGAAATACAAAATATGTATAAATAAAAGTGGAGCATGCATCATTTGAATGATGTGTGCTTTTTTTGTGGGGAATAATGATACTCCTTAAAACGGTGAGGATAATGGTAAAAAGTTTTATGGTGGCAAATATTAAAAAAGTTACTCTTTGATTGTTAAATATAAAAAATGTAACATTTTTTATATTTTCCATTGCGAAAAGTAGCATCTACTTTTACAATAGAAAAGGTGTCCGTATATTATACTGGAAAAATAAATCGAAATAATATGAAAATTTTGTTTTGTCTTCGCTAATTGTATATTACATACATGTAAGACGACATACGTCATGTTATCGACTTGTAAGGAGAGAAAAAAATGAAAAGTGTAAGATTACCATCGATGCTAGAAATCATAGTTCTTTTATTACTATTTCTTGCTGTTGTCTTTTCCTTCCAAACGATTTTTGATCTCCCAATTCAATTAGCGCTATTTATTTCATGGTTTTTAGTAATTGCGCTTGGATTAAGATTAGGATTTCGTTATCAAGAATTGCAAGATGCAATTACGAAAGGGATTTCTAACGGATTAGAAGCAATACTGATTTTAGTTGCGGTAGGTGCTTTAATTGGAACTTGGATTGCTGGTGGCGTTGTACCAACATTAATCTATTATGGATTAGAGTTTATTCACCCTAGCATATTCCTATTAGCAACATTAATTATTTGTTCGATAACTTCTATTGCGACAGGAACATCATGGGGAACAGTTGGAACAGCAGGTATTGCTATGATGGCGATTGGTGAAGGACTTGGCTTACCACTTCCGCTTGTTGCTGGTGCAGTTCTTTCAGGAGCTTATTTCGGCGACAAATTATCACCACTTTCTGATAGCACAGTTCTTGCAGCTTCTATGGCGAAAGTAGACGTTATTGCTCACGTTCGAGCTATGCTCGTATTAGATGTTCCGGCTTACATTATTACTAGCATTATGTTTACTGTAGCTGGTTGGATGTATGGCGGCGATAATGTAGATTTGAATCGAGTAGAGTTTTTAAAAGAAGCTTTATTAAAGGAATTTGATATTAAAATATGGATGCTTGTTCCGGCAGTCATTGTTATCGCTTTATTAGCGATGAAGAAACCTTCTATGCCAACAATTGCAATGGGAGCTTTAATTGGTGCAATTTGGGCAACTCTTTTCCAAGGAATGAACTTTGGAGAGGCGATTGGAACAGCGTATAACGGATTTTCAATTCAATCAGGTGTTGAGTTTGTTGACAAGTTATTAAACCGTGGTGGAATTAACGGTATGCTTGGCTCAGTAGCCGTTATTATTTTCGGTTTAGGATTTGGTGGATTACTTGAAAAACTGGGTGTTTTAAAAGTGATTGTATCAAAATTTGAGAAGAAATTAAATTCTGCAGGTAATGTAACATTGTCTACATTAATCGTGGCATTCTTAGCTAATATATTTGGTTGTGCAATGTACGTATCATTAATTTTAACACCGAAAATTATGGAAGATAGCTATGATAAATTAAAAATAGACCGACGTGTATTAGCGCGTAACTCAGAAGTAGGTGGAACGTTAACTTCTGGTATGGTTCCGTGGTCGGATAATGGTATTTTTATGGCTGGTATTTTAGGTGTAGCAACGTTCTCATACGTTCCGTTTATGTGGTTAAGCTTTGTATCATTAATTTTAGCAGTTATTTACGGATACACAGGCAAATTCATTTGGTATGTAGATGACGTTGAAAAAGGAAAGCAAGCATCATAAAAAAATACCTTCTGCGATGGCAGGAGGTATTTTTTTATATATACGAGTGAGAATCCTTATCATTTGGGTGAAATTCTGTTAAAATGAGAAATGTAGGTATTTTATTTTCAAGGGGATGAAAAAATGGAGTACAGAATTGAAAGAGATACAATAGGAGAAATAAAAGTTCCAGCTGATAAATTATGGGCAGCACAAACGCAACGTAGTAAAGAAAACTTCCCAATTGGAACAGAGCAAATGCCGCTTGAGATTGTAAAAGCATTTGCCATTTTAAAGAAAAGTGCAGCACTTAGTAATCAAAAATTAGGAAAGCTATCAGAAGAAAAAGCAGAAGCAATTGTGGCAGCAGCTGACGAAGTGATTGCAGGGAAATGGAATGAACATTTTCCACTTGTCGTATGGCAAACTGGTAGCGGTACACAGTCAAACATGAATGTGAATGAAGTAATTGCAAATCGAGGGAATCAAATTTTGAAAGAGAAGGAATCTGACGTACATATTCATCCGAATGATGATGTGAACATGTCTCAAAGTTCAAATGATACATTCCCAACGGCGCTTCATGTAGCATGTGTAATTGCAGTGGAAAATCACGTATTACCAGCAATTACGAAATTAAAAGAAACGTTAGCAGAAAAAGTAACTGCATTTGAACATATTATAAAAATTGGTCGTACACACTTACAAGATGCAACACCGTTAACATTAGGGCAAGAAATTAGCGGATGGCACCGTATGCTTGAAAAAACAGAGCGTATGATTGCTGAGAGCAATACATATATGAAAGAGCTTGCAATTGGTGGTACTGCAGTTGGAACAGGTATTAATGCTCATCCTAAATTTGGTGAGATGGTGTCAGAGGAAATTAGCCAATTTACAGGTAAGCAATTTATTTCTGCACCAAATAAGTTCCACGCATTAACGAGCCATGATGAAGTTGTATATACGCATGGTGCATTAAAAGCATTAGCAGCTGATTTAATGAAGATCGCTAACGATGTGCGCTGGCTGGCAAGTGGTCCGCGTAGTGGTCTAGGAGAAATTATTATTCCGGCAAATGAGCCAGGAAGCTCTATTATGCCAGGTAAAGTAAATCCAACGCAAAGTGAAGCGTTAACGATGGTTGTAGCGCAAGTAATGGGAAATGACGCAACAATCGGATTTGCAGCGAGCCAAGGTAATTTTGAATTAAATGTATTTAAACCTGTTATTGCATATAACTTCTTACAATCTGCTCATCTATTAGCGGATGCAATTGTTTCATTTAATGATAATTGTGCAGTTGGTATTGAAGCAGATGAAGAAGTAATTAAAGAGAATGTGAATCGTTCCTTAATGCTCGTTACGGCATTAAACCCGCATATCGGATATGAAAATGCAGCGAAAATTGCGAAGCATGCTCATAAAGAAGGGTTAACGCTAAAAGAAGCAGCACTGCAATCTGGACTACTAACAGAAGAACAATTTAATGAAATTGTCGATCCGAAAAAAATGATTGCTCCGAAAGAGTAATAAAAAAGCCAAGATTCTTTAGAATCTTGGCTTTTTTGATATTTATTTTTATGACCTCCATTTGTATTACTACAAGTGCCAAAATATATTATTTGTTAGCAGGCATGTTCAATACTTTCATTTGTGGACAGTTTTCTTTTAAGAGTGAAATGAACTTTTCTTCTTCTTGAGGTACGAAAGTTGTCACAGAATCAAATAAATTGTAATGGATTTCTAATTGCTGCCTAGTCCACTTTTCAGAGCGAAGTGTTTGGCCAGAGTATGTAACGTGACGAATATCTTCAAATGGAATTTCAGTATGAAATACAAAACCATGTTTTACAACAAGAGAGGATTTCGTTACGTTGTAGTGAGAGAAATAGAATGAAGAAAGATTCACGATATTTAACAGCATCATGAGAGTGAAAAAAATAGAATTTTCATTTTGGAAGAATAGCGAAACGAAAAAAATAATGATAAATAATGTAATAAAAATGACGTGAAATGGATTTTTTTTCGCTTTGAATTTCAAGTTAGTCACCTCGGTTTACGTGTACGCTAACTAAATTAAATCACAACATCGTAATAAAACGTGTATGTATGCATAATTGCATATTCACACGTTTTATTATTCATGTAAAATTTCCTGATGGGATAAATTTAAATGGAATTTTGTAATAGTGGAGAGGTATAAAGTGACTTGCAAAAATAGAAAGTTAGCATTAGTCATAATTAGTTGTATGATGATTATGGGTAGTTGTGCTAATAAATTTGTTGAGGATGGAAACCGAAAGCATATATTCGTACAGGTAAGTAAAGCTTTAGTCGAGGTTATAAATAGAATATATAATGGGTAGAAGGTATTTCCGTATACGGAAATACCTTTTTTGTAGTTAAAATTGAATACTGAAGTTTTGGAATGAGTAAGTACCAGTGCCGTGTTGAATGAGGTTGTTATCACTCAAATATTGAATAGCGTATTTTAGTTCTTTCAGTATAGTAGGCGGGAGACCAAGAGTATGATGTGAACCGTAAATTTGATTAACAGTAAACAAAGGATCTTGCAGAATAGTCATGTTTTGTTTCACATCCTATCTTCATTTGTGTATTAAATACATTCGCTTTTTTGTTACTTTAAGTCTTTTTATAAAATTATTTAGTAGACGTTTTTTATAAAAGTTTGTAAAATGGGTAAACGGAATGTTGAAATGTTTATTTACTGTATGTTAAGATGATGAAGAGATAGTAAACGTTATTGGGAAATGTCTGTTTTTAGATAAACATTTTAAAGGAGTGTTTAGTATGAGTGATATTTCAGAGAAGTTTTGGGATGCTTCGGTAGAAGAATTGAAGAAAGGGTATGTATTTGAAGCGGAAGCAGAGGAGTATATTTGTTTAGCTTGTGGAGAAGCGTTTATTAAGGGGGTTATTTATCAAGATAATCAAGTTTTGTATGAAGCAGAGAAGTTTGTGCAATTGCATGTGCAAAATGAACATACGTCTATGTTTGATTATTTATTAAACCTTGATAAAAAGTATACGGGTTTAACGGATTTGCAAAAGAAAATGGTTCAGTTTTTCCATATGGGGCTGAATGATAAAGAGATTGTAAAAGAGATGGATGGCGGAAGTACATCAACCATTCGTAATCATCGATTTACACTTCGAGAGAAAATGAAGCAAGCGAAAGTATTTTTAGCATTAATGGAACTGTCAGAAGAAAAATCAAAAGTACAAACGAAATTTGTACCCATTCATAGAACCGCAACGATGGTAGATGATCGCTACAATATTACGGAAGAAGAAAATGATGAAGTATTAAAAGCGCATTTTACAGAAGGATTAGATGGACCGCTTTCTACATTTCCGAAAAAGCAAAAGCGTAAATTAATTATATTACGCCATTTAGTGACGAAGTTTGATAGTAATAAAAAGTACACTGAAAAAGAAGTAAATACTATCATAGAAAGAGTATACCCGGATTTTGTAACTTTAAGAAGGTATTTAATCGAATATGGGTTTTTAGATAGAACAGCAGATGGAAGCCAATATTGGGTAAAGTTATGATAATATGGAAAAGAAAATAAATAGAGGCACATTATTATAACAACTATACAAAGAAATAGAAGTTGAAAAACAGATTTTTAATAAAAGGAGAAATGAAATTTGAAACCACCTACAGATAATAATAAAGAAGGTGCGGAGTCACATAAGTTAGAAAGTGAGAGTAAACCGATTTGGAAATCGATGTCCATGTTTTTAGTACCGTTACTATTAAGTAATGTATTACAATCGATTGGACAATTATTCGGTATGGTAGTAGTAGGAAGATGGCTTGGCGTTAATGATTTAGCGGCTATATCAGCATTCTTTCCACTATTTTTCTTACTCGTTTCATTTGTAATTGGTATTGGTTCAGGGAGTTCTATTTTAATTGGTCAGGCGTTTGGTGCTAAAAACGAAGATCGTTTAAAAGCTATCGTTGGTACGACACTGACATTTACATTTATTATTGGAGTTGTGTTGGCGATAATAGGTAGTATTTTTGCGATGGATATTATGCGCCTAATGGGAACGCCAGAAAATATTATTGATATAAGTGTTCATTATGCACGTATTTTATTTATATCGATGCCAGTATTATTTTTATATTTTGCATACACAACATTTATGAGAGGTACAGGAGATTCTAAAACGCCATTTTACTTTTTAATTGTAAGTACAGCGCTAAATATGATCTTATTACCAATTCTTATTTTTGGATGGTTAGGAGCTCCGAAATTAGATGTGTATGGAGCGGCCTATGCTTCTGTTATATCTACAGTTATTACGTTTATTGTCATGTTGGTGTATTTAAAGAAGAAAAATCACCCACTACAATTAGATAGTACGGTAAGGAAATATCTTCGCATGGATAGGGAGTTATTGAAGCTATTGTTACGACTCGGAATTCCAGCGAGTATTAATATGATATTAGTTTCATTATCTGAAATTGCGGTAATCGCGTTTGTGAATCGTTATGGTTCGGATGCAACAGCAGCTTATGGCGTTGTGAACCAGGTTGCAAGTTATGTACAAATGCCAGCAGTTAGCCTTGGTATTACAGTTTCCATTTTTGCAGCACAATCAATTGGTGCGAATCAATTTGATAGATTGCAGAAAGTTGTGAAGGCCGGAATTATTATGAACTACGTCATCGGTGGTGTGCTAATATCTCTTATTTACTTGTTCTCAAGAGACATTCTATCACTATTTTTAACGAGTCAAACTACAATTGAAATTGCTCATAGCCTAGTTATGATTACGTTATGGAGTTATTTAATTTTCGGGCATGCGCAAATTATTAGTGCGACAATGCGAGCGAGTGGTACAGTATTATGGCCAACTGTTATCGGAGTTGTATCAATTTGGCTTGTTGAAGTACCTGTAGCATATTACCTTTCTTACCATACAAGTCTTGGCATAGAAGGGATATGGATTGGGTACCCAGCAGCATTTATTGTCAGCTTAATATTACAGTATGCATATTATAAGCTTTCATGGCAGAAGAAACGAATTACACGACTAGTGAGTTAAATCATGCAAATGTCCCTAAGCTATTATACTTAGGGACATTTTTTTGTAAGTGTATGTTTACAAATAGCTTTTTAAAGTGATATCAAAATGTTGTCTAATGAGCTTGTTATCGCTCATATAAAACTCCCACGCTTTTTCAGGTTCACCGATAATTTCAAAAGATTCTTCTGTAATATATAAAGCGCAATTATCCTCTAGTGCAATTCCTTCTATATTACCTTGATGATTTTGTAAAAAGGAATGGAAGGCGTTCATTCTATTTAATTGATTATAATGTGGACAAAACCTTTTGTTAACAATCCCCCAACCGTTACACTCTATATAACCAGAACCTTCATAATCTGATCGGATACTAGATGTGAACCAACACATAGCACCAGCGCTATTGCCCGCAATGAGTGTTCCTTGTTGCAGAGCCAATAGTAATTTTTCATCGAGTTTAAGTTCTTTCCATTCTGTAACCATTTGAATATAGTTCCCGCCACCGAGATAAATTAAATCAGCAGACTGAATCATTTCGTCTATTTCATATTTAGAAGGTGTATCAGCTATAGTACGTAAAATTTGTACTTCACAGTGTAATTGTTTTTCGAACGTGTCTAAAAATAGCTTTATATAGCTTTCATCATCATGACTAGCTGTAGGAATGAATAATACTTTTGGATACTGTTTATTTGTTAATTCTATAAGTCGCTCATTAATAGGCGAGTGATTTGAATCTTGTAAATCACCGCCACCAATGACAGCTAATTTCATAGTAAAGCACCACCTAATCATTTTTGTTATATAAAAATTCGATAGAAGAGAGTAACATTCCTTCTCTCATGTAATGAATAAGTAGAAAATATAGTTTCAGTATATCGGAATAGTAAAGGTAGTGAGAACTATATAGAAAAATGAATTAGAAACAATTTATTGATATATAATATTTCGTACTATTGTTTCAAAATATAGGAAAAATATGTTTAAATTGATATAACGACGCAGTAATTAATATTGAATTAAAAAAGAATTAGAAATAATAGGGATATTAAAAGTGCTTTTTACTTTTAATAGGAACTTGTACCGTAATATGGTAAAGTTATTTTAATATATTTATTTAATATAGAATGAATAGAGGGAGCGTGAAAAAATGGATTTTCGATTTGAGTTTGCAACGAAAGTGAAAGAATACTTAGATGATGAGAAGGATGAAAAAATAATAAAAGATGGACATAGAGATATAATTTTTCACTATTTATATGCGTTAGAGGCTGAAATTGGCGTTGTGAAAAATCCTAACTTTACTTTCTTTACATCAGGAAGACGTTCACATATCGTATTAGAAAATATTGAATTTAAAACAGAGGTAAATGTCAAAAGTAACATCATTGAAATTACAAAAATAGTGGATAATGTCGTTATTCCATTAGATACTATCGTAGCGAAAGATCGGGAATTATTTGCACTTGGGCGTAATGAGAAGTTTAATGTACAAATATTAGAGCAGTATCTCTTTGAAACATTTGGAGAGAAGCTAGGATTATAATGAATGGAATGGCGAACGTATTTATAGGTAGTGGATTTTAGTGCATTTCATTCGTGTTTGACCTTTCATTTAATTTATACTACAATTCGTAGTGTGAAAGGAGCCATACTATGTTTACTCAAAACTATAAATTAAATGAGCAAGGATTAAATCACTTTTTTGGACCGCTTGAAGCGAAAATTATGGAGATTGTCTGGTCTACCGAGGGTATTACGATTAAAGAAGTGCAGCAGAAATTAAGTGAAGAATCACCTGTGAATTTTAATACGGTCATGACAGTTATGAACAGGTTAGTAGAGAAATTCCACTTAGAAAAACAGACTGTGAAAAGAAGTGGCATATATCGTGCTGTGCAAACAAAAGAAGAATTCTTATCCAATCAAACGAAGAAAATGACACAGGAATTGATGGGGGAATTTGGAGATTTAGTTGTAAATCATATGCTTGATGAGTTAGAGCAGGTTGATCCAACTTTAATAAAAAAATTAGAAGACAAATTGAATCAGTTAAAAAAAGAGGATCAATGAAATGAAAGGGCAAATGCGTAAAATCGTATTGTTAGCAGTAATGGTTAGTACCCTCTTTTTCAGCATGTTAGTGTATTACGTTACATATCCATTTCTGTTTCAAAATAAGGCGTTCTTTCTTTCAAATTTTTGTTTGTTTCAATTAGAACAACATATGAAGGAATTATCGCTCATTCGTATTATAATTGCTGGATTACTATTACTTACTGTACTCATAGTGTGCAAAAGAATGTGGCGACAATTTTTCTATAGTAAAAAATTACAAAAAGTACTTATCCCTTCCATTCGAAAAGGAAAACAAATATATATATTGCCGACCGCGGAAGTTGCAGCATTTACAATTGGGTTATTTCGTCCGAAAGTTGTCATGTCAGAAGGCATGCTTCAAACATTTTCAGATGAAGAAATGGATGCGATTATTTTCCATGAAGAATATCATCAAACTAATCGAGATCCATTAAAATTATTTTGTTTTACGTTATTAGCAGAAGGAATGGTGTACATCCCGATATTAAAAGGTTTATTGCAGCGCTATCATGTGTATCAGGAGCTAGCAGCAGATAAGTATGCGATGCGAAAAATGAAATCTAAATTCGAGTTAGGTAGCGCATTATTAAAATTAATTAAAATAAAGACAATGGAAAATCGATGTGTGACAGCTTCATTTGCAAAAACAGCAATAAATTTACGAATCGAGCAAGTGTTAAATGAAAAAGTTGTTAAGCTCAATATTCCGTTACATACGAATTCGGTATATGTAACATTAGGTTTATTCTGTATGTCGATTGTACTTATTGTCGGAGAGTGCATATAGCCTCTTTTTTTAAGAAATAACACTACTTATTGTAGTGCTTTAGGGGGAGTAAAATGAATGCAGCAGATTTAACAATTTGGCTTGTAGCTGGGGCAGGGGTATTGTCATTTATATCACCATGTTCTTTGCCGCTATATCCATCTTATTTATCGTATATTACAGGTGTGTCTATTCAAGATTTAAAAGAAAATCGTGGAATGATGCAAAAATCAGCGATCATACATACCGTATTTTTTATGATCGGATTTTCGGTTATATTTTATGCGTTAGGCTTATCGGTAAGCTGGATTGGAATAACATTTTCATCTAACCAAAAATTGATTCAACAAATTGGTGGGATTTTCATTGTTTTGATGGGGCTGTTTATGACAGGTTTGTTTCAGCCTAAGTGGCTTATGGCAGAGAAAAAGGTACAGTATAGAAGTAAATCGACTGGATATATTCGCTCGATTTTAGTCGGTATGACATATGCAGCGGGTTGGACGCCGTGTGTTGGACCGATATTTTCAGCTGTACTCATGCTTGGGGTGACAAATCCTGAAGAAGCACTTCTTTATATTACAGCGTATACTCTTGGGTTTGCGGTTCCGTTTTTTGTGATGGCATTCTTTATTGGGAAGGTAAAATGGATCGTTACATATGCCAATGTCATGATGAAAATTGGCGGTGGAATGATGATTGTAACAGGGGTTTTATTGTATACAAATCAAATGACGAAAATTACCGCATTCTTTATTCGTCTATTCGGCGGATTTACAGGCTTTTAAAAATGAGGAGGAAGAAAAGTGAAGAAGCTAATTGCGATTATACTGGCCGGGGCATTAATTTGGGCCGGGGTTAATTTTTATAATACAAAGAAAGAAGAAAAAGAAAGAAAAGCAAAACAAGCGGAGTTACAAGAAACAGAAGTATTACCACAAGTAGGATTTAAAGCGCCAAACATAACATTAAAAGGGTTAGACGGGAAGCTGTATTCGTTAAATGATGCAAAAGGCAAGCCATACCTTATTAATTTTTGGGCATCATGGTGTGGCCCATGTGAAATGGAGGCACCTGACTTAGTTCGTATGTATGATAAATATAAAAAGGATGTTGAAATTTTTGCGGTAAATGCGACAATTGGAGATCCAGTACAAGAAGCGAGCGCATTTGCAGATCGTCACGGATTTAAGTTTCCTGTTTTACTAGATATGGACGGAGTAGCTGGATTAGATTATAAAGTATTTTCGTTACCAACGACATTTTTTGTTAATAAAGATGGAATTATCGTAGAGCAAGTACGAGGCGTATTACCTCCAGATCAATTAGAAGAGAAATTTAAGAAATTAATTGAGAGTTAAAGAGGGGATTTTGTATTGATGGAGTGGATCGTGAGGTTACAACCCGTATCTCTTATAATTGGAAGTTTATTTGGATTTATGTTGATGAAACGAAAGATGAAGAACGAAAGTGTACCATATGAAAAAATGATGGATGCAGTAACAAATGCTTTTCTTATCATCGTATTTGTATGGAAATTTGCACCGGCAATTTTAAATCCAGTATGGGCCTTTAGGTCGCCATTGCAGGCACTATTAGCTGTAGGAAGTATGCAGCATATTATAGCAGGATGTGTAATTGCGAGTATATACATTGTTTGGAAAAGTAAAAAGGGACAATTTTCGCTTCGTATTTTACTTGACGCATTACCTTTTGGACTATGTATGAGTATTATTTTTTATTTTCTATTCAACCACAAAATAGGTGTACAAACGACATTGCCTTGGGGTGTGAAAATATATGAATCTAAATTTTTATATCACCCTATTTTCGTATACGAGATCATCCTCGCCCTTTGTATAATCGGCTTGTTATGGATGAAAAATGAAAGGCTCGGAAATGGAAAGAATATAAGTGTTTTTCTAATTATTGAAGGGGTTGCTCATATCATTATTTCGCTTGTTAGTGAACAAAATTCGGTTCTATTTGGTTTATCAATACAGCAAATAATGAGCTTTTTTGTTATTAGTTTAGGAATTTTGTTGATGCCGAAAAAATAAAAAGATAGCCACGTATGGAGTGTGCCCGTACGTGGCTATCTTTTTTATTGTGTATTAAAAAATCGGCGGAGTAACAGAAAATAAAACAATTGCATTTTTCTCGAATTGATTTACCCATTTATGTTTTAAATAAGCGGGTATTTTTACGCTATCACCCGTTTCTAATATGTATTCTTCTTCATTTAAATGTAATGTAATTTTCCCGTCTAATACGTATGCTAACTCTTCACCTTTATGTTCTAGTACATTTTCTGATGAAGCTGTATTCGGTGGAACAGTCATAATTGCTGTTGCTAAATTTCCTGTAAAATCAGGTGATAGCAATTCATATGATAAATTATCGATAATCATTTTTTTTCGTTTATGAGAACGTACAATTAAATCGTCTGTATTTGTATCTTCCAATAAAAAGCTAAATGTTGGAACATCAAGAGCTTTAGCGAGTACTTTTAATGTTTGAATAGAAGGGTTAGCAGACCCACGCTCAATTTGACTTAACATAGATGGTGTAATACCTGCCATCGTTGCTAGTTCTTTACTCGTTAAACCTTTTTCTTTTCTTTGCTTTTCAATCTTTTTACCAATATCTATATTTTCCATAATGAAAGGCTCCTTACTAATTATTAAATTATATTTAAATAAATTAAATTAAAATTAACTAAAGTAAATAATTTATGTTAAACTAAATTAAAATTAATTTAATTATAATTTATTGAATCGTAAGCCACAAGGTTATGAGGAGGAAGAGAAATGCAGGGAATAGAGAAATTAAAAGAGGAATATCCACTATTAAATAAATTAATCGCAACAGAAGAAGTGTTTTGGGTGAATCCGAACATGGAAAAGTATGAAACGGCAATAAAAGATTCCCCATTGAATGAAGGTGATGTAAAAGATGCGGAAGAGAGGTTAAAGCGTTTTGCGCCGTACATTGCGAAAGTTTTTCCAGAAACGAAAGAAACGGGCGGCATTATAGAATCACCTTTAGTGAAGATACCTACTATGAAACAGTCTTTAGAGAAAAATTATGGGAAACCTATATTAGGTGAATTACTATTAAAATGTGATAGCGCGCTTCCGATATCAGGATCCATTAAAGCTAGAGGCGGGATTTATGAAGTGTTGAAACATGCTGAACAATTAGCTTTGCAGCATGGTATGTTAACAGAAGAAGATGATTATTCCATTTTAGATAGTGATACATGTAGAGAGTTTTTTGCCAAATACTCAATTGCGGTAGGTTCAACAGGAAACTTAGGATTAAGCATTGGGATTATGAGTGCGAAACTAGGTTTTAACGTAACTGTTCATATGTCAGCAGACGCAAAAGAATGGAAAAAAGATTTATTAAGAAGTAAAGGTGTAAACGTTATTGAATATGAAGCTGATTATAGTAAAGCAGTAGAAGAGGGGCGTCAGCAAGCAGATGCAGATCCTAGCTGTTATTTTGTAGATGATGAAAACTCACATGATTTATTTTTAGGATACGCAGTAGCAGCATCGCGTTTACAAAAGCAATTAGAAGAGTTAGAGATTGTAGTAGATGAAGAGCACCCTTTATTCGTTTACCTTCCGTGCGGAGTAGGGGGCGGACCTGGCGGAGTCGCATTTGGTTTAAAGTTATTATATAAAGACAACGTGCACTGTTTCTTTGCGGAGCCTACGCACTCTCCATGTATGTTACTCGGTTTAATGACAGGACTTCATGATAAAATTGCCGTTCAAGATATAGGGATTGATAATGTAACAGACGCGGACGGACTGGCGGTAGGAAGACCGTCTGGATTTGTCGGTAAAACGATGGAGCCATTTTTGAGTGGAAATTACACAGTAAGTGATGAAGAGTTGTATAGATTGTTAAAAGAACTAGCTGATACGGAAAATATTTATTTAGAGCCTTCTGCGTTAGCGGGCATGATAGGATCAGTGAAAGTATGTACAGAAGATGAGTATTTACAAAAGCGACAGTTAACAGAGAAGATGAAAAAAGGTACTCATATTGTGTGGGGAACTGGCGGTAGTATGGTTCCAGAAGATGTGATGAATGGGTATTATAAAACAGGTGAGTCATTAACAATATTAGAAAAATGAGGCTAATTGTGGCCTCATTTTTTATTTATATGACATATGTATTATTATAAATTCTTTGTTATTTTCGCATTAGTTCATTATAGTATAGATATAAAGAATTAATATCAAATAAACATAACAAAAAAGCTTTATTTTACATAATAAGAGGATGTGTATACGATGTCATTACAGACTAAATATATAGCGGGTATTTCGCTTGGGGTTATGGGAGTAGGGTTTGCGGCTTCTATCCCTTTTCAAGGAACGGTAGCTGGAGAGATTATACAAGGGGGATTTGAAGCTGGATTAGTTGGTGGACTTGCGGATTGGTTCGCGGTTACAGCATTATTCCGTCATCCGATGGGAATTCCAATTCCTCATACAGCGTTATTACCTAAAAATCGTAAACGAGTAACGAAAGGGCTTATTCATACGTTAGAAAATGAGTGGCTGACGAAAGAAAGTATTACGAATAAAGTAAAAGACATGCAGCTAGCACAAATGGTGCTGCAAATTGCTGAGAGAGAAATGCAGTCTGATGCTGTGAAGAAAGGGATTGTAACGATTGCTGAGAAAGCGATTGTTTCAATAGATACGGAAAAGTTAGCGGTTATTATTGAAAAAGAATTAAAAACGTATTTGCATACAATTAATACAAGTAACATTTTACAAGTGCTTGTTGATCAGTTAGTTGTGCAAGAATATGATGAAAAAACACTTGATTACATATTAGTGAAAGTGAAAGATTGGACAGCGCAAGATGAAGCGCGTTACCAGCTCGGAAGTTTAGGTATGAAGGCGATGGAAAATATAAAAGTAGATGGATTCTTACAGTTTACTTTAAAATCGTTTATGAATATTGTAGATGAAGATAAAATTGGCGGCATTTTGCAGAAATTTATTATTAGCAATATTAACAGCTTACAAGATGCAGATAATAGCACAAGACAACTTATCTTATCAAAAATTCGCCAAGAAATTATAAATGTAAAAGAAAATGAAGCGTTACTACAAGAATTAGAAAATTGGAAAGGAAAATGGATTGCCAATTGGGATGCTACTGACAAAATTAAAGAGATGCTGGAGCAAGTACAACAAAGGGCAATTACTTTTGTGAAAAATGAAGAATTTGCGAATAAGTATGTTATTCCATTTTTACAAACACAAATGAATAAAATAAAAGAAGATGAACAAACTGTTCAAAAAATAGAAGAGTGGCTACAAAAACAAGTTGTCACACTTGTGGAAAAGAATCATTCGAAAATCGGAAAACTTGTACAAGAAAATCTTGATAAGTTAGATGATAAAACGTTAATTGAAATGATTGAAAATAACGTCGGTAAAGATTTGCAGTGGATCCGAGTGAACGGGGCGGTTTGCGGATTTATGATTGGATTAGTATTAGAAGGAATTAAAGCGATTATATAAGAAAAACCTTCCGCAATTGCGGAAGGTTTTTCTTATTTTTCAATAACGCTCATATTTAAATTGTAAGCTTTCTCAATATTTAACTTGTACGTCCCATTTCCGGTTTTAATCGAATTTTTATACCAATGTTCTTGGTTGTTTAATTCTGGATGCTCTTCTGAAGAAGTATTTTCTTTTTTCGTTAAATCTTCTACTTGTTCCCAAGGTGTGCTTCCGTGTGTTTCTTTTTGATTCGTTACTGCTGTTAAAGATACATCACTCTCTTTTGCAAGATGTACAGACACTCTTGAGCTTTCTTGTACAAACCAATTGTTTTGTAATTGACCTGGATAAAGAGATAGCTCGTTATTTGAAGCACGAATTTCCACATTTTTATTTTGCGGAAGAACAAGCGTTGGTTTCACCTGTGGTGCCGAGTTAAATAACGTATGCTGAACAGGTAATGATTTTAATGTGATATGCATCGTTTCTCCAGCCGTTTGAACGGAAAGGAAATCATCTCGTTTTAAATTGAGTTTTTCATTTGCTTTCGTCGTCATTTCATAAGTTCCCAAAAGATGAATTTGATTTGTATTATTTCCCTCTATCGTTAGAGGCTGATGTCCTGCATCTACTACGATTTTTTTGATAGATTCAGGTATATCAAATTGTCCGTCTGGAATATTACTCGTTTGCCTCGTTGTGTTAATAGAATGACGAACTTCTTCTAGTAATCCAGTTGATAATAAACAGTAAAAAGCAATTCCGACACTTCCTAAAACGCCGATAAAGAAAATACTAAAAATATCATATTTAATAAAAGATTGCTCTTTTTTAGAGAATAGAAGGTATAGTAAAACTTCAGCTCCAAGTATGATAAGTAAAACCGGCCACCATGCAGTTAGTGTATCTAATACTTGAATTCCTTTTACGACTGAAAATAGTAAAAAGCATCCTAACGATATAATAGAAAGCCCCATTGAGAATGTTCCAACACGCCAAGTCCTCATTCGCTTGTCCCACCTTTGTTTTCTTTATTTCCAAGTAACAATTTAAAGCCGCCACCAATTAAGAAGAGTGCAACGATAGATGTTTGGAAATAGCGATAATATAGTTCGCTAAGATGAATATTAAATATAGTTACAAAATAATCATTCAAAATAGGAAGGACTGTTTGATTTAATAAATAATAACCACCTAAAGCAATTAATCCGATACCAATCCATCTTTGATGATTGATAAAATAATCAATGATAGGTTCGTCATGTACACGTTCTTTTCCATACTTTGCAGTTTGCTGTAAAGCGTCGAAAAAGCTATAAAACCAAATGATTGGTACTAAAAATAAAAACGCAGAAAGTCTTAATAAGTCGAGTAAATAAATTGATAGTAAAAAGGCTGCCATAAGCTGAAGACCACGACGTTGTAAACCTAAATACATATGTCCTGCTCCAGGGAACATCGCTAAAATAGAAGCAAATGTTTTACTTTTCTTTCCTTGTTCTCGATGTTCTTCAAAATCTTCGAAAATAGTACGATCATCTAGTTGCTCTCCGCGCTCTTTTTTCTGTAGTTGTTGAACAACATCAAAGAAGTTATAAATCCATAAAACAGGTAATGTAATAAGGAAGATAAGGAAACTTTCTTGCGATGTTAAAAGTGCAACGAATATAATCATACTTCCGATTCCTGTGCAAGCTACTAAAAATGTAAGTCCACGTTGCATAAGTCCTAATTGAAAATGTCCAAGTCCAGGGATGATTGATAGAAGAATGATATAAAATCGTTCGCTTTCTTTAGAGGACTCTGTAAATTCTCCGGCTGCTTGTTTTTTCGATTGGTTAATAATAGTGATAACTAAATCTAATAAATTGATTGTCCATAAGACGACTAGTAAAAATAGAGAAAGAAAAGCAATATCACGCGCACCTAATGCTATTGTACAAAATGCTGCAAAGATAAATAGAAATACAGCCCCTCCACTATATAAAATAAACCGTCCAAATTTCTTTAAATATAAATGTCCAAGCCCGGGAATTAGCCCTAATACAAGTGCTAAAAAGGGATTTTTATTCATGTTTTGAACCTCCGTCCTTTTTTGATGTGTCGACCGATTTGTTTACAATTTGTTGTGAGATAGAAGACTCGTTATGTTTTGAAGATTTCTCGAAATTTGATGTCGCTGTGAAAATATACTGGAATAAACCACTTACCATAAAAATAATTGTAGCCGCAGTCGCAATTATGTAGTGAATAATGGTGCGCTTTAGTGAGTTTGTTTTTATATTTTCATTAGGTTGTAGCGTTTCAAAATTAATTTGCGTCATAACTTCGTTCGTAAATGAATCATCATTTATCATTGGAAGGTTTTCATGTTGTTCATCGATACTTTCCATATAAAGTGCTAAACAATGATCGCATTCATAAAGGTGTTCTTCCATAGATTCACGTCCATTGCTTTCTATAAAATCTAAAGTATAATTGCGCCAATCCTCTTTTGAATAATGCATCATAGAAACTCTTCCTCCTTCCAATGTTTTTTAATCCATTTTCTTGCCCGGTACAGTTTCATTTCGACTGTTTTTACTTCGATGTTTTCCTGTAAAGAAATTTCTTGATAACTTTTTTCTTCTAAGTAATGTGCGAGAACGACGTCACGGTAATTTTCGGGAAGTTCTCTCAGTTTTTGAGCAATGAGTAATTTTTGCTCTTTCGTCAATAATAAATCCTCAACGTTATGAGAGGATTTTATATTTTCCTCAGTTTCTTTACATAAGGAGAGTTCTTCATTTTCTCTAGCTTTTTTCCTCTTATAATCAATAGCGTGATTGGTGGCAATACGCGCCATCCAAGTTTTTAATCCGCGAAATTGATAATTAGGGAGAGAGGCGTGAATTTTTACGAATACTTCTTGTGTAACATCTTTCGTATCTTCTTCATGTCTTAAAATAGAAAATATAACTTGAAAAATATAATGACGATATGTTTGCACAAGGATACGAAAAGCGTGTTCGCTTCCTTGCTGTGCTTTTTCAATTAATTGTTTTTCCTCAATGGGTCTCTCCCTCCTTTTTGACGCATTCTATTATATAGACGTAAGAAATGATCGGTCACCCTACACATGTTGTAAAAAAAGAATAATATATTTTTAGGAAGGAAGCTATACGAAAAAAGGTGTGAAAAAATGGTAAAGAGAAGTATATAATGAGCAAGTAGGAAATGTTACGTGAAGAAAGGATGTGAATATTAGTAGGGGAAGGTCCATACTAACAAACATGAAAATTAAAATATTAATAGCAGATGATAATTCTTTTATTAGAGAAGGCATGAAAATTATTTTAAATACATATGAAGAGTTCGAAGTTGTAGATACAGTAAATGATGGGAAAGAAGCAGTGGAATATTGCAAAAAGAACGACGTTGATATCGCTCTTTTAGATGTCCGCATGCCAAATATGAACGGGGTAGAGGCAACGAAATTCATTTGTGAAGGGACGAAAACGAAACCGCTAATTTTAACGACGTTCGATGATGATGAATATATTTTGGACGCAGTAAAAAACGGGGCGAAAGGTTATTTATTAAAAAATAATGATCCAGAGCGTATTCGTGATGCAATAAAAGGAGTATATAACGGTCAAACTGTTATGCAAGATGTAGTGCTTGATAAAATTAAGAGCAATTTAATGGAAAGCAAAGAGGACGAATGTAAAATAGATACAAGTCTTTTTACAGAAAGAGAACTTAGTATTATCGCATTAATTGCGAAAGGTTTCTCGAATAAAGAAATTTCAAAGCAACTTTTCATATCAGAAGGAACGATTGCAAATTATATTACATCAGTTTTAGGGAAAACTGGACTTGAACATCGCACACAAATTGCGATTTATTATTTAACAGGGAAAGTAGATTAAAGATATGGAATTTTGGTTAATTGTAAGTAAATTAATTGTCTTCATATATATTGTGTTTAGTTACATTTATTTAAATGTTGTGAACTTACCGTGGATTATACTTACTTTGCTTTTATATCTTTCTGTAAATGTGCTGATCTCTATATTTAAACAAGATACGTACAAAAACATATTATCTAGTCTGTCAATTGGCATAGTTATATTATTTACATGGAAGGTTCATCCATTTTTTATTTTATTTTTACCATTGAACTTATATGAAGTTATATTTCGTTATATAGAGAAGAAATGGCAGCTCTTTATCATTATGATGATTCCTATTATCTTTACAGAAGAAAGTATTCGAATGACATATGGATTAATTGCTACATTTTCTTTTATCGTATTAACTATGGCAGAACGGTATATATCGCGTGTATTAAAGCTTGAATCACAAAATGATAAGATGCGAAAAGATATGCAGCGGCTGTCGAAAAGCTTACATGAAAATAAAGAGTACATAAAGCAATCAGAGTACACATTTAAGTTAGAAGAGAGAAATCGGTTATCACAAGAAATTCATGATAAAATTGGTCACTCGATGACAGGGGCGCTAATTCAAATGGAAGCAGCAAAGAGATTAATGGGGATAGATAAAGAAAAATCTGCCGAGTTATTACAAAATGCAATTCATATATCGAAAGATGGAATTGAAAGTATTCGAGTTACATTAAAAAATATGAAGCCACCAACGGAGCAAATTGGCATTCATCGTATGAAATTATTCATAGAGGAATTTGCCGGTAAGCATGATATAAATATCCCCTTCGTATATAAAGGGAATTTAGATATGATCTCACCGATTCAGTGGAAGATTATCGGTGAAAATGTTACGGAGGCACTAACGAACGCGATGAAATATGCTGATGCGACAGTCATTTCAATCGATATTCATGTACTTAACAAGATGGTGAAAGTACAAGTGAAGGATAACGGAAAAGGTGCAGCTCTCGTTAAGAAAGGTCTCGGAATTATGGGGATGGAGGAGCGAACAGCATCAGTAAACGGAAAAATTATTGTAGATGGAACAAGTGGCTTTTCAGTAACGATGCTGTTGCCGATATAAGAAAATGGGACGAAGATGAATCATCTCATATGAAAAAAGTGAATAATCTCATGTGAAAAGAATGAACTTCTGCACTGAGCAGGTTCATTTTTTTTGTTTATACTAAAAGCAGAGAAACCGAAATAGGGGTGAAATGATGAATACATTAGAAATTAAAAATTTAACGAAAAAATTTGGTGATTTCATCGCGGTAGATAATATGTCTTTATCTATTAAAGAAGGAGAGATATTTGGCTTTTTAGGATCAAATGGTGCTGGTAAGAGTACAACGATAAATATGATTGCCGGGTTGTTAAGAAGTAATGAAGGCGAAATTAGCATATTAGGAAAAAATATAAAGAAACATAATCGGTTTGCGAAGATGAATATCGGTATCGTTCCACAAGATATTGCGATTTATGAAGAGTTAACTGCCTATGAAAATGTGAAATTCTTTGCTGGACTGTATGGGTTAAGAGGAGCTGAGCTAAAAGCGAGAGTAGAGGAAGCACTTCAATTTGTAGGGCTTAGTGATAAGCATAAAAGTTACCCGAAAAACTTTTCTGGCGGGATGAAACGAAGATTGAATATCGCTTGCGCAATCGCTCATAGACCGAAGTTAATTATTATGGATGAGCCAACAGTGGGGATTGATCCGCAGTCAAGAAACTATATTCTCCAGTCTGTTCGAAAATTAAATGAAATGGGAAGTACGATTATTTACACGAGCCATTACATGGAAGAAGTAGAAGAGATTTGTACGAAAATAGCAATTGTAGATCACGGTAAAGTAATTGCAGAAGGAACGAAAGAACAGTTAAAAGCGATTATTACTGATACGAAAGATATTTGGGTTGAAGTGAAGTCAGTAGAAAATTTAGATGTAGAAAAGTTAAAAGAGATAAACGGTGTGAAAGCTGTTCAAGTTGAAGAGAACGTAATCAAGGTAAACTCGGATGCAGGAGTAAATAATTTAAATAAAATTATTCAGCATTTCATTAATCATGACATTGAAATTCGTTCGTTAGAGGAGCAGGCCCCGAACTTAGAAACAGTATTCCTTACGTTGACTGGAAGAAACTTACGAGATAAATAAAAGGTAAATGAAGAAAAGGTAAAGGGAGGTTCATCAATTGAACATCTTCAATATTGCAGTTATGCATATTAAAAGAGATTTCAGAGACGTAAGAACTTTAGTTTTTATGTTAGCATTTCCGATTGTACTTATGCTTGTGTTAGGAACAGCATTAACGAATGCATTTGATAGCGATAGTCAATCGATTAAAGATATACAAGTGCTCTACAAAGATGAAGCGAGTAGCACGTTTTCTCAATCGTTCGAAGCATTTACGAAAGAAGTCGATAAATCGGGTATTCATTTTAAAAAAGCTTCCGGCAGTATAGATGGGAAAGAAGAAGTGAAGCAAAATAAATATGCTGCTTATGTAGAATTAAATAAAGATGGTGCGAAATTTTACGGAAGTGACAAAAGTAGTATTGAGGGAAGTATTGTGGAAGGCATGCTTACAACATTTATTGATAAGTACAATGTAGCGGCCGAAGTTGCAAAAGTTGATCCTAGTAGGGTGAGCGCGGTTATTTCAAGCGGAAATCATAATGATTATATAAAAGAAACATCTTTACAAGCTGCGAAAAAGCCAGGTTCTATGGATTACTATGCGGTTGTAATGACGACGATGATTGCACTATATGCTGCGATGGGAGCGAGTTCTTTAATTCGTGGAGAACGAATACGTAAAACAGGAGATCGCCTCATTGCTGCGCCTATAAGTAAGGCTGAAATATTCATTGGAAAAGTACTTGGTAGCCTAGTAGCAAATGCTCTGTGCATATTACTCGTCATGTTATTTAGTAAATTTGTTTTTCAAGCGAATTGGGGTGACCATCTTGGAATCATATTTATTATTTTATTAACACAAGTCTTCTTAGCAATTAGTTTCGGTTTAGGAATCGGATATATTACAAAAACACCGGAATCATCAAGAGCAATTATTATGGTAGTAGTGCAATTAGCTTCTATTTTTGGTGGTGCATATTTCGTAATAGAAGAAAATTTCGTTACGAATTTATCACCATTAACGTGGGCGAACACAGCTGTTATGAAAATTATTTATGCAAATGATGTAGGAGCAGCATTGCCAGTAATATGTTTAAACCTTGGAATTTCGGCACTCTTTTTATTAATTGCGATTATTGCATTACGTAGACGGGAGGGGCTATAGTATGAAAGATATTTTATGGCTCATACAAAAAACGTTATCTGTACTTTTGAAAAATAAAAAAGGGTTATTCATTATTATTAGTTTGCCGATAATCGGAACATTAATCTCCTTCTCAATGTATGGGAATGTGGGGCAAGGGACGTTAAATATCGGGGTTATAAATAAAGAAAATCAATCTATAGCAAATGATACGGTGAAATTTTTAGAAGGATTAAATCATGTAAAGGTAAGTAAAATTAAAGAATCTGAAGTAGAAGATAAACTCACTTCCAAAAAACTTGATGGAGTTATTACATTAGATTCTGGTTTTGCAAAAAGTGTTCGAGAAGGGAAACCAAATCATATTGAAATTTCATCGATTAAAGGTGATCAAGTAACAGGATTTATAAAATCATATTTATACAATTATATTGATAATGTAGCAGCTATTAGTAAAGTAGCAGGAACAGATCAAAGTGCATTTGATAATATGTACGCTGGGTATCAAAAAAGTGCATTTAAAATGAAAACTGAAACGCTAGAAGATACTTCGAAAAATAAAGATATGACAAACCAAACGATGGGTTACCTTATTATGTTTATGTTGTTTTCAGCAGCGAACTTATCTGGTCAGATTTTAAAAGAAAAAGAGAATAGAACGTATTTTAGACTCATATCAACGCCGATAGATGGGAAGAAGTTCATATTATCTAATATCGGGGTAAATATGATGCTATTAACAGTACAAATTCTAATTACAATCTTATTCCTAACGAATGTTTTTCATATAAATATCAATATGCCTTTCATCGTGATGATTGGTGTACTCATGCTATTTGCTTTAATAGCGATTGGAATATCGTTAGTGCTTGTCGCTTTTTCGAAAAACTCAGCATCGGCAAACGCACTGCAAAATATGATCATTGTACCGACATGTTTACTCGCTGGATGCTATTTTCCGTATGATATTATGCCGAAAGCAGTGCAAAAAGTAGCTGATTTTCTTCCACAGAGATGGCTATTAGACACAGTATCAAAACTACAACAAGGAATTCCATTCTCTGAGTTGTATTTAAATATTTTAATTTTATTCGCCTTTGCGATTGCATTCTTCTTAATTGCTATTTATAAGTTTGGAAGAAATAATGATGCGAGAAACTTTGTTTAATATGAAAAGGGTGTGACGTTAAGTCACATCCTTTTTTGTATGAAGCATGAAATCTAAATTGGAATGACAAAATAGAAGGGTAGAAAGAAAATGAGCGGAAGGAAATCAAAATGATTAAAAAAATATTGCGAGTTACTTCTATTATTATTGCGATTGCTATTTTTATATTGATTTGGATGCATATTGACGTTACGCTCGGAAGAAAAATGGAAGCCGGGAAAAATATGCCGACAGAGTACACTCCTCATCATAGTGACTTTCAATTATATGTAGAAGGGAAGTCATTTTATAAACAGTTATTTACTGATATAAGGGAAGCGAAGCAATCTATTTACACGTACTTTTTTATTTTGTCGGATGATAAAAGTAGCCATACTTTTTTAAACTTATTAAAAGAGAAGGCAAAAGAAGGAGTAAACGTCTATTTATCCGTTGATCGCATTAATGATTTATCATTTGAAAGCAAGATGATAAATGAATTGCGGGAAAGTGGTGTACATTTTACATATAGTAGAAAACCTAAATTGCCATTCGGATTTTATTCACTTCACCATCGTAATCATCGCCGTATTACGACGATTGATGGAGAGATTGGCTATACAGGTGGTTTTAATATAGGGGATGAATATTTGGGGAAAGATAAAAAATTTGGATATTGGCGTGACTATCATGTGAGGCTTAAAGGGGAAGGAGCAAAAGATTTAGAAGAACAATTTGCTTTAGATTGGAAACGAGATACGAAAGAACATATAAAGAGAAGTACGAATAAAGCGAGTAAAGGGAATACATTACATACGATGGCTTGCTACAATGGACATCACGTCGCTGAAACATATATCGAATTAATACAACAAGCGAAGCATTCAATCGTAATTACAACACCTTATTTTATAGCGAAAAATAAAGAATTTATGAATGCTTTAATTGAAGCGCAAAAACGTGGTGTTACAGTGAAAATACTTTGGTCATATAAACCAGATATTCCTCTCATTAAAGAGGCAGCATATCCTTATATTCGTCAAGCTGTTAATAATGGAATTAAAGTATATGGTTATAAAAAAGGAATGTTTCATGGGAAGTTAATGTTAATTGATAATGAACTAACTGTTATCGGTACAACGAACATGACTGCACGTAGCTTTTATATGAACGATGAGATGAATTTGTATATTCACGGTGGGACTATCGTATCAGAAGTGAATGAGGCATTAACAAAAGATTTTCGTGATTCGAAAGAGATGACGAAACAATTTTTTGAGAAGTTATCGTTTTGGGAGCGTTGTAAGGAGAAAGTGGCAGGATTAGTGGATTTTTATTTATAAAGGTTAATGAAAAAGGGTGTCTTTTATAGACACCCTTTTTTAATGAGAGATAATTAGTTTTCATGCACAAGCAATGAAGCATCATCATTAATCAAAGTCCCTACATGCTCACCTAAACAAATTCTTTTCATAACCCCCGGCTCATCAAAGTTAAAGACGTGTGCTGGTAAATTGTAATCACGAGCAAGTAATAAAGCGGCTTGATCCATGACTTGAATGTTTTGCCTAACAACATCGTTATAGTTTAGTTTTCTGTACATTTTTGCTGATTTATTATGTTTTGGATCACTAGTAAAGACGCCATCGACTCCTTGTTTTGCGACTAATATTGCGTCACTATTCATTTCAATGGCTCTTTGAACACTTGGATAATCTGTCGTAACGAACGGCTGCCCGTTACCGCCACCAAAAATGACAACATAACCGTTATCTAAATGATGTACTGCTCTGAGGCGAATATAAGGCTCTGCTACTGCATTAAACGGGATGGAAGTCATAACGCGTACTTCTTTATTTGTTTTACTTGTTAAGACGCCGCGAAGCATTAAGCTGTTAATGATTGTACCTAACGTACCGATATTATCAGCTTCTACTCGATCAATGCCCCATTCTTCAGCTAGATGACCTCTGAAAATGTTACCGCCGCCGATGACAATGGATACTTCGATACCTAAGTCAATAATGGATATAATTTCGTTTGCGATATGTTCTAATCTTTTGGAGTTAAAGCTATTTCCGGATTGATCAGCAAGTGCGCCGCCGCTTAATTTAATTAATACTCTTTTATATGGCTTCATAACAATTCCTCCTATATAGATCGCAATAAAAAAGGAACAAAGGCAAATGCCTTTGTTCCTTTTTAAGAAAATGAAAAAGAAAAGAAGAAGATAGGACGAATTTTTGTACATAATTTTTCATACCATCCACTCCTTTTCATTTCGATTTATTGTAAGTGTATATCTTTTTGATTATACGAAACAATCTGATTACTTATCAAGTATATTGTATCTCTTTTTAATAAAAAGGTGTCAATGAAAAAGAAAAGAAAAATTTTCGAATTTTTTGTGACGAACTTGTAGGTTTTTGTATGATTTTGTAGGTTCGCTTATAAGATGTGTGAGTAGCTTTTATAAATTCAAATTGAAAGCGTTCGCATGAAGGGGATGAACATAAATGAAAAAATTCGGATTGGCAACACAAATTTTTGTCGCGCTTGTTCTAGGGATTGTAGTAGGGGCAGTCTTTTATGGCAATAAAACGGCGATTTCTTATATCACACCAATTGGGGATATATTTATTCACTTAATTAAAATGATTGTAGTACCGATTGTTATTTCAGCATTAATTGTTGCAGTAGCTGGTGTAGGAGATATGAAGAAGCTTGGGAAACTGGGTGGTAAGACAATTCTTTATTTCGAAATTATTACGACGATTGCTATTTTAATGGGATTACTTGCGGCGAATATATTCCAACCAGGTACTGGCGTTGATATGAGTAATTTACAGCAAAGTGATATTTCTTCTTATAAACAAACGGCAGATGCTACAGAGAAGAAAGGCTTTGCAGAAACGATTGTTCATATTGTACCGAAAAACGTATTTGAATCGATTTCACAAGGTGACTTATTACCGATTATTTTCTTCTCCGTATTATTCGGTTTAGGAGTTGCGGCAATTGGGGAAAAAGGGAAGCCTGTCTTTAACTTCTTTGAAGGTGTACTCGAAGCGATGTTTTGGGTTACAAATCAAGTTATGAAATTTGCACCATTTGGTGTATTCGCATTAATTGCGGTTACGGTTGCAAAATTTGGTGTAGCAACACTACTTCCTTTAGGAAAACTAGTGCTAGCTGTATACGTAACTGTTATACTATTCGTTGTGATTGTATTAGGTATTAATGCACGAATGGTTGGCGTAAACATTTTTACATTAATGAAAATTTTAAAAGAAGAACTCATTCTTTCATTTACGACAGCAAGTTCAGAAGCTGTTTTACCTAATATAATGAGAAAAATGGAAGAATTCGGTTGTCCAAAGGCAGTTGCCTCTTTCGTAATTCCGACAGGTTATACATTTAACTTGACTGGATCGGCTATTTATCAAGCGTTAGCAGCATTGTTTGTTGCACAAATGTACGGTGTGCACATGTCACTGACAGAGCAAATAACGTTATTATTCGTTCTCATGTTAACATCCAAGGGTATGGCGGGAGTTCCAGGTGCATCCTTCGTTGTTGTATTAGCAACGTTAGGTTCAATGGGGTTACCACTAGAAGGTATCGCGTTAATTGCGGGAATTGACCGCATTTTAGATATGATTCGCTCATCTGTCAATGTATTAGGAAATGCATTAGCGGCCATTGTTATGTCGAAGTGGGAAGGCGAATTCGATGATGAGAAAGCAAAACAATATGTAGAAACAGTCAAAGAAACAAAAGCAGCATAAGAAATCGTTAAGGAGTGAATAATCATGGCAACATTAACTGAAGTTAAAAATGGTGTTCGAATTGAAAAAGATTTTTTAGGTGAAAAAGAAGTACCGAATTATGCATACTACGGTGTACAAACAATGCGTGCAGTTGAAAACTTCCCAATTACAGGATATAAAATCCATGAAGGTTTAATTAGAGCGTTCGCAATTGTAAAAAAAGCTGCAGCGCTTGCTAATACAGATGTAGGAAGATTGGAATTGAGCAAGGGCGGCGCGATCGCAGAAGCTGCTCAAGAAATTCTTGATGGAAAATGGCATGATCATTTCATCGTAGATCCAATCCAAGGCGGAGCAGGTACTTCAATGAATATGAACGCAAATGAAGTCATGGCCAATCGTGCTCTTGAATTATTAGGAATGGAAAAGGGAGACTATCATTATATTAGTCCAAATAGTCATGTAAACATGGCGCAATCAACAAACGATGCATTCCCAACGGCGATTCATATCGCAACATTAAACGCATTAGAAGGTTTATTACAAACGATGGGGTATATGCATGATGTATTTGAATTAAAAGCAGAGCAGTTCGATCATGTTATTAAAATGGGTCGTACACATTTACAAGACGCTGTGCCAATTCGTCTTGGACAAGAATTTAAAGCGTATTCCCGCGTACTTGAACGTGATATGAAACGTATCAAGCAATCACGTCAACATCTATATGAAGTAAATATGGGAGCAACTGCAGTTGGTACAGGCTTAAATGCAGATCCAGAATATATTGAAGCAGTTGTAAAACATTTAGCTGCAATCAGTGAATTACCACTTGTTGGTGCAGAAGACTTAGTAGATGCAACGCAAAATACGGATGCATACACAGAAGTATCAGCAGCACTTAAAGTATGTATGATGAATATGTCTAAAATTGCGAATGACCTTCGTTTAATGGCATCAGGTCCGCGTGTTGGTTTAGCAGAAATTATGTTACCAGCTCGTCAACCAGGTTCTTCTATTATGCCAGGGAAAGTAAATCCTGTTATGCCAGAAGTAATTAATCAAATTGCGTTCCAAGTAATTGGTAACGACCATACAATTTGCCTTGCTTCAGAAGCAGGACAATTAGAATTAAACGTTATGGAACCAGTACTTGTTTTCAACTTACTTCAATCTATTAGCATTATGAATAACGGTTTCCGTGCCTTTACAGATAATTGCTTAAAAGGAATTGAAGCGAATGAAGATCGCTTAAAAGAGTATGTTGAGAAGAGTGTAGGAATTATTACAGCCGTGAACCCTCATATCGGTTATGAAGCAGCAGCTCGCGTTGCGAAAGAAGCAATTGCAACAGGTCAATCCGTTCGAGAACTTTGTGTGAAAAACGGTGTACTGTCACAAGAAGACTTAGAGTTAATTCTAGATCCATTCGAAATGACACACCCAGGGATTGCAGGAGCAACTCTTTTAAAGAAAAATTAAAAGAAGAGGGGGGACAATCCCCTCTTTTTTGTTTACAATATAGAAATGCTATATATGAATAGAGGTAGGGATGTTATGAGTAAGTTTACAGTAGCTTCTAATGGTTCATTAGAAACGACATTAAGAGGAGTAGAAGTATTATCAACACCACTTTTAAATAAAGGGGTCGCTTTCACGCAAGAAGAGAGAGAAGAATTAGGTTTAAAAGGGTTATTACCGCCAGCGGTTTTAACATTAGAAGAACAAGCACGCCGAGCGTATGAACAATTTTGTTCTCAGCCGGACGATTTATTAAAGAATGTATACTTAACAGCGTTACATGATCGAAACGAAGTGTTATTTTATCGTATATTAACAAATCATTTACGTGAAATGTTACCAATCGTATATACACCAACTGTTGGTGTAGCGATTCAAAGATATAGTCATGAATACCGTAAACCGCGTGGTGTGTATTTATCAATTAACGATCCGTCGGGTATTGAAGAAGCTTTCGCCAATATCGGTGCAACAGCAGAAAATATTGATTTAGTCGTTGTTACAGATGGAGAAGGCATACTTGGAATTGGTGACTGGGGCGTTGGTGGTATAAACATCGCAATCGGAAAATTAGCTGTTTATACGGCCGCAGTTGGAATCGATCCTAGTCGTGTATTACCGGTAATTTTAGATGTAGGTACAAATCGTGAAGAACTATTAAAGAATCCATTTTATATTGGAAATCGTCACCCTCGTATAACTGGTGAAGCTTACGATGAATTTATTGATACGTTTGTACAAGCGGTAAATAAACAATTCCCGAAAGCACTTTTACATTGGGAAGACTTCAGCTCTCGAAATGCACGAAAAATTTTAGATAAATATCGTCATGATATTTGTACATTTAATGATGATATTCAAGGTACAGGTGCAGTTTCACTTGCTGCTGTGTTATCAGCAGTGAAAGCTTCTGGTGTACCATTAAGTGAACACCGCGTTGTTGTGTTTGGTGCTGGTACGGCTGGAATCGGTATTGCAGATCAAGTTAGAGATGCTTTGGTCCGCGTAGGTGTGTCAGAAGAAGAATCATATAAGCGTTTCTGGTGTATTGATCGTAACGGATTAGTTACAGATAATATGGAAGATCTTCTTGATTTCCAAATTCCATATGCAAGAAAAGAAGCGAAAGTAAATGAGTGGAAGCAAAATGATGTGATCGGACTTGCTGAAGTTGTGAAACATGTAAAACCGACAATTTTAATCGGTACATCAACTGTTGCAGGTGCATTTAAAGAAGAGATTATTAAAGAAATGGCTTCTCACACAGAAAGACCAATCATTTTACCGATGTCAAATCCGACGCCACTTGCTGAAGCAAAACCAGATGATTTAATCGAGTGGACAGAAGGAAGAGCATTAGTTGCAACAGGAAGTCCATTTGAACCGGTTACATACAACGGTGTAACGTATGTGATTGGACAATCAAATAACGCACTTATTTTCCCAGGTCTTGGTCTTGGAACAATTGTTGTACGTGCAAGCGTCATGACGGATGGAATGTTCGCAGCAGCTGCTGAAGCAGTTGCAAGCATGGTAGACACAAGTCAGCCAGGAGCACCTATTTTGCCAGAGGTTGAAGAGTTACGTAATATCTCGGAAATGGTTGCAATTGAAGTAGCGAAAGTTGCTGTTGCAGAAGGTGTTGCTAGAGAGAACTTAAGTGATAACGATATTAAGATTGCAGTGAAAGAAGCAATCTGGGAACCAGAGTATCGCCAAATAAAAGCGGTAGAAAAGGTTAGAATATAGAAATAAAGCCCGTTTATAAAAATAAGCGGGCTTTCACTTTTATTACCGAAAAAAGTATAGGAAGTGGCACCTTTGAATTGGAATCAATTATGGAAGAAAGATATATCCCTTTTAATTATATTAATGGTTGTTGTTCCGATTGCTGGAGAGCTTAATTTTCATCCTTTTAACGATACGTTTCGCGTTAGCTTTGGGACACCGCTTTTCTTCTTTTTATTATTATTTTTAAGAAGAATACCAGCAGCGGCTGCAGGTATTCTTGTCGGTATATGTGTCGTTTTATTCCGTGTATGCCTTGATTGGATCATGCAAGGTTCATTTCATATGACAGAATCATTTTATTTGCGCTATCCTGTGTTCTTCTATTATTTTATTTATGGAAGTCTTTTTTCACTTTGTAGGGTGAATAAGTTTCATCAGAAACCAATCGTTATTGGGTGCCTTGGAATTACAATTGAAATTATCGCAAGTATGTCAGAACTTGCGATTTATCATATGGTAGTACTCGGTACAATAATAACAGTTTCTGAAGTGAACAAATTAATTATTATTGCTATTTTTCGTAGTTTCTTTGCACTTGGCTTTTTAAATATGATGATTTTATATGAAACGAAATTAAAAGAGTCACAAGTCCGAAAAGAAAATGAAAAAATGTTCATGCACCTTTCAAATTTATATGTAGAATCTGTTCACTTGAAAAAAACGTTACAAAATGCAGAATTGATTACACAAGAAGCATATCAACTATATCGAAATTTACAGACAGATGATGATTCCAGTAGTAAAACAGCATTGAAAATAGCAGGAGAAGTGCACGAAATAAAAAAGGATAATCAAAGGATTTTTGCAGGATTATCTAAACTGTTATTAGATAAAAATGTGGCTGAGTATGTAGAAGGACATGAGCTTACAGAAATGATCGTAAGAATAAATGAGAAATATGCTGAAATGCTAGGGAAAGATATACGTTTTTCAAAACATATAGAAGGTGAACACGCTGCATATCACGTGTATACAGTGCTATCAATCTTTAATAACTTAGTTGCCAATGCAGTGGAAGCAATTGAAGATAGAGGCCTTATTCGTATTAAGTTATATAAACGAGAGCAACATGTAATCTTTGAAGTAATTGACGATGGCCCTGGTATTGCACAAAAGTATAAGAAATTAGTATTTAAGCCCGGGTTTACTTCCAAGTATGATCAAACAGGAACACCGTCAACAGGTATTGGACTTTCTTACATACACGAAATGGTAACAGAGCTCGGCGGAGAAGTAAGGTTAGAAGACAATGAAACTGAAAAAGGGTGTAAGTTTATAGTTTGTTTACCGGAGTGCAGTTTAAAGCGGGAAGGGGAATAGGTTTGTTTTATTATATTGTAGATGATGATGAAGTTTTCCGTTCAATGCTTTCGCAAATTATTGAGGATGGCGATCTTGGGGAAGTAATTGGAGAATCGGAAGATGGAGCGTTTATTGAAGCAGAACAGCTAAATTATAAAAAAGTAGATATTTTATTTATTGATTTACTAATGCCGATGAGAGACGGCATTGAAACAGTTCGTCATATAGCGTCTTCATTTACTGGGAAAATTATTATGATTTCCCAAGTTGAATCGAAACAGCTCATTGGTGAGGCGTATACACTTGGTGTGGAATATTATATTACAAAACCACTAAACAAAATAGAAGTAGTATCTGTTGTACGAAAAGTGATGGAGCGTATTCGTTTGGAACGTTCTATACATGACATTCAAAAATCATTAAATAATGTGTTTCAGTGGGAAAAGCCGCCAATGCGTAGTGAAACAGTACAAGAAGGAAAAAAGATATCAGATTCAGGACGCTTCTTACTAGCAGAACTCGGTATTGCGGGAGAGAACGGAAGTAAAGATTTACTTAGTATGCTGGAATATTTATACGGACAAGAAAAGGCGCAAACATTTGAATTTGGCTTTCCTGCGTTAAAAGATATTTTTCACTATATTACGATAAAGAAATTAGGGGATGAAGCTTTACATACGGATATTGATAAAGAGAAAAAAGCATCGGAACAAAGAGTGCGCAGAGCAATTTATCAATCATTGAATCATTTAGCCTCCCTCGGACTAACAGACTTTTCAAATCCGAAATTTGAAAGCTATGCTCCGAAGTTTTTTGATTTCACTGTAGTTAGAAAACGGATGACAGAAATGACAAAGGATGAAGTAGCAACTTCTGGCCATATACGAATTAATACGAAAAAATTTATTCAAGTGTTATATTTTGAGGCGAAACGGTTGATGGAGATAGAGTGAAAAAGGTGCTTATAAATAAGCATCTTTTTTTGTTCAATCAATATTTTATATTTTCTCGTAGAGCATGTAAAATGTTAAGTAAGAGAAAATGGTTTTACATTAAGGAAGTGTCAAAACAATGAGTTTTACATTAAATAAATCGATTATAAAAGAAGTATGCGGAGAGACCTCATATAAAAGAGGCGAAGCTTATTATAAAGCAAATAAAGTAATCGTGAATCATTATGATGAAACGAAAGAAATTTGTGAAGCGACGGTAAAAGGGAATGAGGATTTTCATGTTACAGTAGAAAAAGCTAAAAAAGGTGATGTAGTTGCGAGATGTAGTTGTCCTTCATTAGCGTCTTTTCAAACGTATTGTCAACATGTTGCAGCCGTACTAATACAAATAAATTATAACCAGCAAACGGGCGGCATGTCCGAAAATATGAGCGGAAATGATCAATTAACGAGCGGGATGTTTCAGTTGTTTGCAGAAAAACCACTGAGGCCAAAAAGTAAACAACACCGTTTTGATACACGTGAAATATTAGATATTGCGTTTATATGTTCACCAGTAGCGACGAAAAGTGGTGGGGCCCTTCTTGGAATTCAGCTAAAACTTGCGAAAACATATTTTATAAATCATATTAGAGAATTTCTTTCTAAAGTGGAAAAAAGAGAGGCTTTTCATTGTACTAATGAATTTACATACACGCCAGATATACATAGTTTTAAACAAGAAACGGACGCGATTATACAACAACTCATTAAAATATATCATAACGAAAAAATGTATGAAGATGCACTAGAAGTACATGCGAAACAAGATGAAAGTATGATATTCATACCGCCAGCTTCGTGGAAAGATATGCTCTCTTCACTTTCTAAAGTTGAGTATGTACAACTGAAACAAAATGAGCAACTGTTTCATGGCTTACAAATTTCAAACGGTTTATTGCCATTACATTTTGAGTTTACGAAGGGAAATAATGGTGGATTCACACTTCATATAGACGGCCTAAATCGTGTTCAAGTGATGGAAATGTATAACAACGCTCTTTACGATGGGAAATTATATCATTTACCTATGGAAGATTGTATGCGACTTATTGAATTGCAAAAGATGATGAATCGCTCAAATAGCAATCAGTTTTATATTCCTGAAAGTAAGATGGAACATTTTGTAGCGAAAGTTGTGCCAGGATTAATGAAACTTGGAACGGTACGAATTGATGAAGTAATATCAGATCGTGTTGAAACGCCGTCGCTAAAAGCAAAACTGTATTTAGATCGAGTGAAAAATCGTTTGTTAGCAGGTCTTGAATTTCATTATGGAAACGTCATGATCAATCCGTTAGAAGAAGACGGACAGCCGTCTGTTTTTAATCGTGATGAGAAAAAGGAAAAAGAGATTTTAGACATTATGAGTGAAAGTGCCTTCGCGAAAACAGAAGGTGGTTACTTTATGCATAATGAAGAGGCTGAGTATAACTTTTTATATCACGTCGTTCCGTCGTTAAAAGGTTTAGTTGATATTTATGCGACGACAGCAATTAAATTACGTATTCATAAAGGGGATACAGCACCACTTATTAGAGTGAGAAGAAAAGAAAGAATTGATTGGTTATCATTTCGTTTTGATATAAAAGGAATACCGGAAGCAGAAATTAAAGGTGTATTAGTGGCTCTTGAAGAGAAACGCAAATATTACCGATTAGCGAATGGTTCTTTATTATCACTAGAGAGCAAAGAATTTAATGAAATTAATCAGTTTGTAAAAGAATCGGGTATTCGGAAAGAGTTTTTACACGGAGAAGAAGTGAACGTTCCGCTTATCCGGAGTGTAAAATGGATGAACGGACTTCACGAAGGTAATGTTTTAAGTTTAGATGAGTCTGTTCAAGATTTAGTAGAAAGCATTCAAAATCCGAAAAAATTAAAGTTTACAGTGCCGCAAACTTTAAGTGCTGTAATGAGAGAGTATCAAGTATACGGATTTGAGTGGATGAAAACACTCGCCTATTACCGTTTTGGCGGTATTTTAGCAGATGATATGGGACTTGGAAAAACGCTGCAAAGTATTGCTTACATAGATTCTGTGTTGCCTGAAATTCGAGAAAAGAAACTACCTATATTAGTCGTTTCACCGTCCTCTCTCGTTTACAATTGGTTTAGTGAATTGAAAAAATTCGCCCCGCATATTAGAGCGGTTATTGCAGATGGAAATCAAACGGAGCGGCAAAAAATATTAAAAGACGTAGCGGAATTTGATGTCGTAATTACGTCATATCCATTACTGAGAAGAGATATAAGATCGTATGCGAGGCCGTTTCATACACTGTTTCTTGATGAAGCACAGGCGTTTAAAAATCCTACAACCCAAACTGCAAAAGCAGTGAAAACAATTCAAGCGGAATATCGTTTCGGGCTAACGGGAACGCCTGTAGAAAATTCATTAGAAGAGCTATGGTCTATCTTCCATGTCGTATTTCCGGAATTATTACCAGGAAGAAAAGAATTCGGTGATTTAAGGCGCGAAGATATAGCGAAGCGCGTAAAACCTTTCGTATTAAGACGATTAAAAGAAGACGTATTACAGGAGCTTCCAGATAAAATAGAGCACTTACAGTCATCGGAGCTATTACCAGATCAAAAGAGACTTTATGCTGCTTATTTAGCGAAATTAAGGGAAGAAACGTTAAAACATTTAGATAAAGATACGTTACGTAAAAATAAAATTAGAATTTTAGCTGGCTTAACGAGATTGCGACAAATTTGTAATCATCCGGCTTTATTCGTTGATGATTATAAGGGTAGTTCAGCTAAATTTGAACAACTATTAGAGATACTAGAGGAATGCAGAAGTACTGGTAAGAGAATTTTAATCTTTTCTCAATTTACGAAGATGCTGTCTATTATTGGCCGTGAGTTAAATCGTCAAGCGATTCCATACTTTTATTTAGACGGGAGTACACCATCACAAGAACGTGTAGAGCTATGTAATCGGTTTAACGAGGGGGAAGGGGATCTATTTCTCATTTCTTTAAAAGCTGGTGGTACGGGTCTTAACTTAACGGGTGCCGATACGGTTATATTGTACGATTTATGGTGGAATCCAGCTGTTGAACAACAAGCAGCTGATAGAGCATATCGAATGGGACAAAAAAATACAGTACAAGTTATAAAATTAGTAGCCCACGGAACAATTGAGGAAAAAATGCATGAACTGCAAGAGAGTAAGAAAAATTTAATCGCTGAAGTGATTGAGCCGGGAGAAGAGAAATTATCATCAATCACGGAGGAAGAAATACGAGATATTTTAATGATTTAATATAAAAAGCTATGCTTTCACATGTATGAGAGCATAGCTTTTTTAGTGTAATAATTATAATTTGTTTTGAACAAAGTAAAGAGATAATACAGAATTTATTTTTTAGTCCCTTTACTTTTATATGGCTTGGCAGCTGCCTTTTTCTTTGCACTTGATTGCCAACGATTCCATCCTTTACTTCCTGTACCTTGTCCTACACCTTTTTTCGGTTTTGCTTTCGTTTTACTCATATGATCACTCCGTTATATAAAAATCTTATTTGATAATAGTCAATGATTTAGAACATACTCTTTATAAATGACTATGATTGCTTTAAGTAAAAATAAACTGCTTGAATGCTATAGTATAACACGAATTTGCAAGTAAACTGAAAGGAATTACAAAGAAAATGAAAATAATACGAAATACTGCGGATTCTATATTTCGAACGATTACATTACTTGTTGTGTATATGTTAGTTTCGGTTAGTGAAACGTTTTTTGGATTGACAAGACAAAAGAAGTGAAGACGTTATATTGAAAACAATCAATAAAGCCGTAAAATAAAGAATTGAAAAATATTTTTAAATTTTTGTTGACTTTCTTTATTTTTTGTATAGAATAATCATTAATAAAATGTTTCAGAGATGTGACAACAAAACGACTATGAAAGGACGAGTAGTAGTAGGATGTAGTCTAAGCGAGTCAGGGGTGGTGTGAGCCTGATACGAAGCCTATTATGAAGAACCTCCTGGAGTTGCTAACCGAAATCCTTTACAGGAAAGTAGACTTAGCCGGGAACTTCGCCGTTACAAGAAGAACAGTATCGAGATATTTCATCTCCGTATTGTATAAGTGAGCAACCTCTGTTGCTAATTTGGGTGGTACCGCGGAACCAAAGTCTTTCGTCCCAGTTTTTTGGGAAAGAAGGGCTTTTTTTGTTGGCTTCTTTTCACAACATCCAAACATTTTAGGAGGAAACCACCATGTATCAATCATTAATGACAGTAAGAGAGACTCAAATCGCAATTAAGGAAGTTAAAACATTTTTCGAGGATCAATTAGCAAAACGCCTTGAACTATTCCGCGTATCTGCACCATTATTCGTAACGAAAAAATCAGGATTAAACGATCATTTAAACGGTGTAGAACGTCCAATTGAATTTGATATGTTACATTCAGGAGAAGAATTAGAAATTGTTCACTCACTAGCGAAGTGGAAAAGATTCGCATTACATGAATACGGATATGAAGCTGGTGAAGGTTTATATACAAACATGAACGCGATTCGTCGTGATGAAGAACTTGATGCAACACATTCCATTTACGTTGACCAATGGGATTGGGAAAAAATCGTTCAAAAAGAATGGCGTACTGTAGATTACTTGCAAGAAACAGTACGAACAATTTATGGAATATTCAAAGATTTAGAAGACCACTTATTTGAAAAGTATCCGTTCCTTGGAAAGTATTTACCAGAAGAAGTTGTTTTTATCACTTCCCAAGAACTCGAAGATAAATATCCAGAATTAACACCGAAAGATCGTGAACACGCAATTGCAAAAGAACACGGTGCAGTCTTTATTATCGGAATTGGTGATGCACTTCGTTCAGGTGAAAAGCATGATGGACGCGCAGCTGATTATGATGATTGGAAATTAAACGGTGACATTTTATTCTGGCACCCAGTATTACAATCTTCATTCGAATTATCATCAATGGGAATTCGTGTTGATAGTAAATCACTTGATGAGCAGTTAACGAAAACAGGTGAAGACTTCAAACGTGAGTACGATTTCCATAAAGGTATTTTAGAAGACGTACTACCGTTAACAATTGGCGGTGGTATTGGACAATCAAGAATGTGCATGTACTTCTTACGTAAAGCACATATTGGTGAAGTTCAATCTTCTGTATGGCCTGACGATTTACGTGCAGCTTGCAAGAAAGAAAACATTCATCTGTTTTAATAGAAGAGAGAGGATAGCTCAAAGAGTTATTCTCTCTTTTTTATAGTGTAAACGAGTGGTTTACAGTGGGTTTTACTAATGGTTTCTTTCTTTTTTGGATCCTTTTATGTAATAATTTGTTAAAGGAGGGGACGTTATGAGCTTAGGACAACAACTTAAAAGATTACGAGAGTCAAAAGGGTTTTCACAGGAAGATGTTGCTAAGAAAATTGGTGTGACAAGGCAAGCTGTGTATAAGTGGGAACATGATAAAAGCTGTCCGGATATTGATAATTTAATTTTGCTTAGCGAAATGTATAATGTCACGCTAGATGAATTAATAAAAGGAAACCAAAGCTTTAAAGAGAAAATACATATTGATGAAGATGAGGATTTTGAGAAAGAGAATGAGTTTGGTTTTTATATTGGGTTTGGTTTGCTAATTGTGAGTGCTTTTGTTGATTATGAAGGAATGCAAGAGATATTATTAGGGATAGCACTATTCATGATGGTTTTTTACTCTGATGTAAAGAAAGTTATGTTGAATGAATTCAGATCGTTTTTAAAAAGAAAAGATATATATGATAAGAAGTGAGAAGAGTCAGTTATATTTCCTAGGAAAGAGTATAACAAGCAATTGAATTGTTTTATAATAATTTTGAGATATTGATAGTATGTTAAAAAGTCCAAACAAGCATAACCCCGTTCTAAAGTTAGGACGGGGTTCAAAATCTAAGTTTTATTAAGCGTAAAATTCTTTCAAATATTTTTACTTCAGTAAAACATTACTTACTTGTTACCGAGTTCTTCCGCTAAACCGATTAAAATTCCTTCGGTTCCACGAATGTAGCAGAGTCGATACGAGTTCTCATACTGAACTACTTCACCAACGAGCTGAGCACCATGTTTAGTCAGTCTGGATACCATTTCGTCAATGTCCTCAACGGTGAACATGACGCGTAAATAACCGAGGGCATTTACAGGAGCTGTCCGATGATCTGCAATAGTAGGGGGGGTGAGAAATCGCGAAAGTTCAATTCGGCTATGGCCATCTGGGGTAACCATCATAGCAATCTCTACGCACTGAGAACCGAGTCCAGTTACGCGACCAGCCCATTCACCTTCAACAGTAGCTCGCCCTTCGAGATTCAAGCCAATCTCCTCGAAGAAAGAGATTGCGTTATCAAGGGATTCTACAACGATGCTGACATTGTCCATTCGTAGTAATCGGTTGTTTGCCATAGTTTTTATCTCCTTTTATGTATAAATTTATTATTTAATTATCCTCATAATTATACTAAAATCTCTTCTAAACAAAAAACATCTTGTCACAGTGTAGGAAAATGTGACAAGGTGTTTTCGGGCATAGTATATAAAATCTTGTTAACGAATAACACTTCGCAAACCTTTACTATTGAAATATGCGAGAACTTTATTTCGTGAATGCTATCATTTCAAGAATTTGATACTGTAATTGCTATTCGATAGAATAACTTCGACTTTCCCACAAAACAGTCCTACCCTGTTTCTATTTATATAGGAAGGAAATAGATTCATATATTTTTTAAAGTTTTACCGGTGGAAATTAACTCATCTGCACTAAAGGCTCAATTTTCGCCATAAATGATTGATGCAGTGCCTCGACACCTGTTACTAAATGAAGGCGGTCAATAACGACAGACACTTTAATTTCTGATGTACTTACCATTTTAATATGAATATCTTCTTCTTTTAAAGTAGTGAACATATTTGCAGCAACACCAGGATTAGAGACCATACCCGATCCTACAATGGATACTTTTGCTAAATGATTTTCATATTCTACAGATTCATAGTGAAGTGTTTCTTGATTCTGTTCCAATACCTCTAATGTTTCTTCTAAATCATTAGAATGGATTGAGAAGGAGAGGTGAACAGTTCCTTCATTTGTAATACTTTGAATGATGATATCTACATTAATATGTGCCGCTGCTAATGTAGAGAAAACTGTTGAAAGTGCACCTTGTTCCAATCCTTTCATTGTGACGCGTGTAATATTATCTTCAAATGCAATACCTTTAACGATTGATTGTTGTTCCATGTTACATTCTCCTTTTACAATTGTTCCGTTTTCTTGTTCCATACTTGAGCGAACTTCTAACATGACATTATGATTTTTAGCAAACTCAACAGCACGCGGGTGTAATACACCAGCACCGAGGTTTGCTAGTTCTAGCATTTCGTCATAAGAAATTTCATCTAATTTATAAGCATCTTTTACAACTCGTGGGTCCGTTGTATATACACCGTTCACATCCGTGTAAATATCACATTTTTTTGCTTTCAGTGCAGCAGCTAATGCAACAGCAGTTGTATCAGAACCACCACGTCCAAGCGTTGTAATTTCATGTTCTTTACTGGCTCCTTGGAAGCCAGCTACAATAACAATCGTGCCTTCAGTAAGATAAGATTGAATTCGATCTGTATGAATTTCAGTAATCCGTGCACTACTATGTACAGATTCTGTCGTAATACCAGCTTGCCATCCAGTTAATGAAATCGCGTTATAACCTTTTGCTTGTAGTGCCATCGTTAATAATGAAATAGTCACTTGCTCTCCTGTTGATAGAAGCATATCCATTTCGCGTTTACTCGGATTTTCTGAAATCGCGTTAGCAAGTGCTACGAGTTCATCTGTGCTTTTTCCCATTGCTGAAACGACAGAGACGATGCTATGTCCTCGTTCATATTCTTCAATAATTAAATTTGCTACATGTTGAATGCGCTCAACGCTTCCAACAGAAGTGCCACCAAATTTTTGTACAATCGTTTCCATTACGAATTCCTTCTTTCATCCATTTTTAAGAATAGATTAGGACATATATAGATCCCAATATTCCTGTAGTTACCAGAGAAAAACAAAAAACACCATCTCAAATAAGTGAGGATGGTGCTGTTACAGGAAAAGGGAAACAGAAAACGGAGCTAATAAAAAAACCGCCAAAAAAGGAATACCATAAAAATGATATCTCTTTTTTGTAGATAGCTCTTCATACATACACTGCTGTACATATGACAGTTCTGTTTCTATTCGAAAACAGCCCCAATCGATAAATGCAGAGAAAATTATCGATTTCGGCAATACTTCCTTTCATCTAATTTCATAGACATCTCTGTGTCTCCATTAGAATAATCATAAGTATCGCAACCTCTATCTCACGTTTTAGGCGAGAGTGTTTGATTTATGAAGTTGTTGGTAACATTTGTTTTATAATAATTTAAATTTTTCGGGGAATCAAGTGTTTTGTATAAATTTTAAAAATTCTTTCTTCTCTTGGAGGAGTTTGTGAAAACTGTAGCAAAATAAATTCATAGCATGTACATTAAAATTATAGCGCATTGGAGGTGGAAGAATGAAGGGGAAAAAGCCTATTTATGTTTCGGCAGAAATGAACACAACAATGGAGAAATTATGGGAATACACGCAAGAACCACATATACATACAGAATGGGATGCTCGCTTTACTGAAATTTCATATTTAGAGAAAAAAGAAGGAGAACCGCAGAAGTTTTTATATAAAACAAAGATCGGATTTGGACTTGAAATAGCTGGGGAAGGAGAATCGATAGGTGAAATAAGAAAAGAAACGGGAGACCGGATTTCTTCTTTAAAATTTTGGACGGATAATAAATTATCACTTATTCAAATAGGGCGTGGTTATTGGAAGTATACACCGCGTAAAGAACACATTCATTTTGAGACGCAATATGATTATGATACGAGGTTTGGTCGTATAGGGAATGTAATAGATTTTTATATGTTTCGTCCGTTATTAGGCTGGGCGACTGCTTGGAGTTTTGATGCTTTAAAATTATGGTTAGAAAAGGGACTTCATCCGAGATTACTAATTAGAAGAACGATGACATATTGGCTCGTATGTTTTTTAATTGCTTTTGTATGGCTATATCAAGGGATTGTACCGAAAATGATCTTTATCCATCCCGAAGAAGTGAAAATGCTTTCGGTCATAATTGGTTCAACTGAAAATAGTATTTTTATTCTTAAAATAATTGGGCTGTTAGAAGTTATTTTTGGTGTCACATGGTTACTTCCATTTCCAAAACGAAATGTATTTATAATACATATTTGCGTGTTAATAGCCTTAACAATCGCAGCAGGATTTACGAATATCGCAAGCTTTACAGAGCCGTTTAATCCAATTACATTAAACGTTTTACTAATGGGGTTATCCATTGTCGGTTATATAAATAGCACGAACTTGCCAAGTGTAAAAAATTGCAAGAGGAAGAGAAAGGGATAATGTATGGCTAATATGTATGAAAGACTATTAGGGGATTCTTATAAAAAACTTCATCCGAAATTACAGAAACGCTATGAGATTACGGAAGAAAATAGTTTTACTGGAGAAGGAAAGATGGATGAGATTTCTGGTGGTTCTTTTTTCGTAAAATTCATATTAAAAATTGCATCAAAGTTCCATATGTTTTTCTCTGAGCGGGGGAAGGAAGTGCCATTTACAATACATAATACCGCTGAGCGGAATGAACATGGACATGAATTTGTGCGGTGGAATCGTACTTTTTATTTTCAAAATAAGAAAAGATATTTTAACGCTGTTATGCAGTTGGATGAAGAGAATAATGAGATTGTAGATTATTTTGGTGAACCACACATACTTGTTTCTACACTGAATTTTCATATTGATGAGATGGGGGCAATGCATATTTCTTCAAAGAAGCAATGGTTTTACATGTTTAGAAGAAAAATCCCGTTACCTAGATTCTTATACGGAGAGGCCAACATTGTAGAAAGTTATGATGAAACAAAACAGTGCTTTCGAATTCATGTACAAGTACGCAATCCGTTAATTGGTTCATTATTTTCATATAGGGGAACATTTGTGGAGAGGAAATAAATGATATGAAAAATATAATAGTTGGGCTTGCTTGTTATATTATTTTTCTAATATGTGAGTGGTCAAATGTAAACCCAGTTGAAGCAATTATTTTATTATCTATTTTGTTATTTATACCGATGTCTTTTTGTATTATTGATAAAAGAGAACGAAATGGATTGTATTTATTATTTTATAAATCTGTATCGTTTTTATATCCGATAGCAGCGATTTGTGCAATGTTAGCTTTCGTAACAAATCAATATATCTTTGCGATAATTTGGTTTGTATATACAGGAATCGTTGCGTTATTTGGTATGAATAGATTACTAGAAAGAGGATGGAAACCGTTAGAAGAAACGGCTATCGATAGTGCGTTTATATATTTGTTTTTAGGTGGATTCTGGTTTTTTGCTTCTGTAGCAAAGCTTTCCATTATGCACTTTAGTTCTGACATTGTTTTACTTACAGCTGCACACTTTCATTATTCGGCATTTCTATTGCCGTTATCAGCTGGTTTAATTGGGAGGAAAAGAGAAAAGAGCAGTAAAATATATGATGCTATTATGTTTGTTATCGTCATTTCACCTATGACAGTTGCGATAGGGATTACGTACTCAAGAGTATTTGAATTTTTTGCAGTTTTTCTATATTTATGTGCTATTTATAGTTATGGGATTTATGTTTGGCGCACGAATTTTAATGCTATCAGCGCAAAAATCCTCCTAGTCATATCGTCTAGTACACTCATGGTAACAATTATGTTCTCACTCATATATTCGTATGGGCATTTGAAACATGTAATGACGATTACAATTGCTCAAATGGTTTGGATTCACGGTGTTGTCAATGGAATTGGAGTAGCGTTGCCGGCATTTGTCGGCTGGATGGTTGAAAAGACTGTTCCGAACTATAAATATTACGGGAAACCAATGAGCAGATTAAGAGGAAAGGCGACAGTTGGTGAAGCATTTTTACATAACAGAAGTTTAATAGATAGCAAGGAATACAAAGGTTTAGTTGATAATATGAACGATTTTCATAGTGAGGGATTTGACATGGCAAAGATTCCTTTAAGCATTACTCGTTTTTATGAAAATACAAAAGAGTATGAGTTACAATCGCATATTAAGTGGGCTCGTTGGTTTCGTCCGGTTGCATTTTGCTATGAGAAAATGAGTAAGCATGTAGGACAAATACATTTAGGAATGGGTGGTAAGTGGGAAACGATGCATGGCTCTATCGTTGGGATAATAGATGAGAAAGATGGAAGGGAGAATGTAAGGGCTTGGCTAAGAAAAAATGAAGCAGGAGAATCTATTTTTGTAGCTCTTTATTCAAAGCACACATATAAGAGCGAGACATATATGAATATTGCATTACCTTTACCATATTCGAATATGACGGGGGTTTTAAAATTATGTAATAAGAGTAATAATTTAATCATTACTAGTAAGCTGAGAAGAAACGGTAAAGGAGATGAGGGGATTTATTTACATACTCGTTTCTTTACAATTCGTTTACCGTTAGCAGAGACTTTTATTATAAAGGAGAACACGAATCACATATTAGAAGCTAACCATAGAATGTGGATATTTGGAGTTAAGTTTTTAGAAATTGATTATGAGATTAAGAAAATAGAAGGAAAGTAAAAAAAGCTTGGAGAGATACCAAGCCTTTTTTACGTATGCGTAATTGTCATAGCAACTTGTTTATCTAAGTCTCGGTCCCAAACACGTTGAATTTCAAACGTACCTTTTTCAAAAAATAATGGGAATCTCTCTTTAAACCAATTTTGCATAGGAAGATTTAGTGCTGTATCGATTGCTACCCATAATAATTCGCCTTCAGGAGGATTCAAAAGGAGTTCACCTTCAAATGAATCTGTCCAATAGTTAAATACCATATATCGAACATTTTCTTTCGGATTTACGTATTCATCTAATCCTTTAAAAGTTAAATTTGAAACAAGTAATCCAGTTTCTTCTTTTACTTCTCGTTTAGCAGCTTGCACAATACTTTCTGGGAAATCTACTTTTCCGCCAGGAGCGATGTAGCCAGGAAAACCTCGATGATCGGGGCGTTTTATAAGTAAAACTTCATTATTTCGTTGGATCATACACATTGTATAGATGCGGTGCTCGATGTTATGAGAATTTTGAGGCATAACAATGTATTCTCCTTTATATTTATTTTGATAATTTTACCATAACATAATGGTTTCTTATATAATTAAAAAAGAATATTAGGGATTTTTAGTGATATATTATAAAGTCTATAATCATTTGAAAAGAGGAGAGAGAAATGCAAGGGGAAGTACAAAGAGAAAAAGCTTTGGGGTATGTTGGTAAATTATTGTTGCCAGTTAGAGTATCACGGCATTTTAAGTTTTTGTGGATTGGACAATTGCTTTCAACTTTAGGGAGTTCTATAACGATGGTAATTTTACCAGTCGTTGTGTATTCGTTAACGGGTTCAACAGTTGTTATGGGGATGACAATGGCAATGTACATGCTACCAAATATTCTTGCTTTACCGTTTGCAGGTTTAGTTGTAGATCGAATTGACCGAGTAAAATTAATGTTATTTACAGACATAATCCGCTGTATATTGATGCTATTACTTGCATCGCTTATATTGATGGATTTATTAACAATTACAATTTTATATGTACTCGTTGCCTTTTACGGACTTATGGAAGGCATATTTCAGCCAGCGTATTCAGCTGTAAGAGCAAAAGTATTTGTACCAGAAATTCGAAACGCAGCTAATGCATTAACACAAATGAGTAATCAAGGTATTCGATTAATTGGACCGGCACTTGGAGGATTAATCGTATCAGTTGCATCTGCTGGAATAGGGTTTGGATTAGATGCGGTAACGTATTTGTTATCATTTTTTTGTTTATTATTTTTAAGTGAAATAAAGTTTAAAAAAGTAAAACCCATTGAAAAGAGAAAGGTCGATTACAAACAAGAGTTTATGGAAGGTATTTTAGTGTTAAAAAGTCATCCGTGGCTATGGATTACAATTTTGGTTTTTTCTTTCGTAAACATTTGTTATGCCGGCATTATCGTCGTATTAATTCCATGGTTATTTAATGTTCATCATCATTTTGAAGCTTACGTGTATGGATTAGGAATGGCATCCTCTGGTGTTGGAGCTGTAATTGCCGCACTTATTTTTGGTGGGAAGGAGCGGTGGCGTAAGCGGGGATTACTTGCCTATGGTGGTGTTTTAATAAGTGGTTGTGCGCTTTTAATAATGCCGTTTATTACTTGGGCACCTGCTTTAATTGGATTAATGGCAATTGAAGGATTTGGTATGATGATATTTGGACTCATTTGGGAAACAAGTTTACAAGAGCTTGTGCCAGAAGAAGCATTTGGAAGAGTGGCAAGCCTTGATATGTTAGGTTCATTTGCTTTATTACCACTAGGTTATGTGGTTGTAGGCTGGTTAGCTACTGTCATAGGTGGCGAGATAACGATTATAACACTAGCTATTTTAGTACTTGTAACAATTGGAATAGCGTTATGTGTAACAAGTATTCGACGATTTGATTGATGATATAAGGGAAGGGGGAACGACTTATATGATTATTGAAAACTTGAAAGATATAGTAGTAAAGGAGTTGGCCAACAAATATATTTTGCAAGAAAAGGTCTTTGAAGCAAAAAATTTCACAGTCTATATCGCCACCCATAGAGAAAATAAGCTAACATATAACCAACTAGTATTAATAAAACATCTTTGTAACGAAAAGCCTTCCGTACATATTTGGGATAAGAAAATTAGTACGGAAGCAACAGAACTAGAAATCACAGAAGAAATGACGGAAGCGATTCAATCTGGTTTTGTAAATGAAGAATAAGCCCTAATCAAATTAGGGCCTATTCTTCATTAAACACAAATGTTTGTTTCATTTGTTCCCCCTCATTTACCGGATGACCGTTGTATGAGAAATTTTTTTCTTCCCAAGTAATGACGACTTTAAAATTATGGCTATTAAAGTCTAAAGGGAATACGATGTAGTCAAAGCTTGTCTGACTTTTTGAAACGTTGTTATGTAATGTAGTAGGATTAAAAGTAGCTTTAGAGGTAGGAGTGTTATCAAGTATTTCCACTGATACATTTGATACGTCATTACCGATGTTTTTTACGAGTAAGCGATATGTATCGTATACCCCCTGTTTTGGCTGCACTGCTTGCTTGTTTGCGCTATGAGATTTATCAATTTCGATATACCACTGTTTAGACTTTGATTCAATTGGTAGTGAGTGAAATGTGTATGCACTAGCTTGTATTGGTAGTGCTAAACAGACTAGTGTAAAGAGAGAAAGTATTTTTCGTTTCATCTTTAAAGTACTCCCATTCTGTAACGAATTTATTTGTTATTATCTTCTTTTTTTGAGAAGGTATACCATAATTCAATTGTAAAAAATATAGTCTCTATTTGTGAATAAGATGGATATATTTCTCTTGGGCTAACCAATTGCCTGCAGCAATTGCGTTATGGATTGGAACGATGTATTTATTTATAAAAGGAAAACTATATGTTGTTTTCTTAATTCCCGTGACACTCATGACTGTAATTTACATTTTAAATGCAAAAATTGGTTTTAACATTCCGTTAAACACATCTTATATTGTAGGTACAGTTATTACGGTTATAGTAACTGCTGTATTCTTTATGAAAGCTGTGAAAAATAAAAATGAGAATATTGAAGTAGATGTGCAATTAGAGAAGGAAGCTGTGTAGAGATTTTTTTACACAGTTTTTTCTAATGTGAAAAATTTTCCAATAATATGTTAAAATAACATTGTCATACAACAAGGGGGATTTGTTTTATGGAAAATGGATATCTTGCTAAAGTAGATTTAATGAAAAGAATAGAATCGAAATCTAAGTATAATAAGAAACTTGAAAAATACCAAAGACGTTTATTAGCGCTACAGCAAATTGTAAAAGAAGAAAAAATCGCAGTTATGCTCGTTATGGAAGGCTGGGATGCGGCTGGAAAAGGCGGAGCGATTAAGCGAGTGACGGAACATCTTGATCCGCGCGGGTTTCAAGTAAATCCAATCGGAGCACCAGCACCTCATGAAAAACGGTACCATTACTTGCAACGTTTCTGGCGGAAACTACCTCAGTATGGGCAAATTACTATTTTTGATCGCTCATGGTACGGCCGTGTGTTAGTTGAGCGTGTTGAAGGCTTTGCTACAAAGGAAGAGTGGACGAGAGCGTATGATGAGATTAATGATTTTGAAAAACTATTAACAGATGATCATTATATAATCGGGAAGTTTTTCTATCATATTAGTAAAGATGAACAATTAAAGAGGTTTAAAGATAGAGAGAACAATCCTTTAAAAAGATGGAAAATTACAGACGAAGATTGGCGTAACCGTGAAAAGTGGGACGAGTATGTTGAAGCAATGGAAGACATGTTTGAAAAAACAAATAAGCTAAATGTGAAATGGCATATTATTGAAAGCAATGATAAATTATACGCACGTTTGAAAACATTGAAAGTGATTATTGCATTGATTGAGGATTACCTTTTAGAACATAATATAGAATTACCTTCGTATTATTATGAAATGAAAGAGGGTAAGACAGAAGGTTTTGAAGCTAATCAAGATGAAGTTGTAAAATAGTACAAAGTTTGTATATGAAATATAAAGTAGAGCCACCCTGTAATTTTAGATAATAAACTTACAGGGTGTTTTTATTTAGAAACATTTTACAATTAACGGAATGAGGTATATAATCAATAATTATATTAACAATGTTAATATAATTATTGATTATATACAGTATGGAGGTTTTATTTTGAAGGGAAGAGATGTTGTCTTAGGCTTGTTAATGGGAAAAGAAATGTCTGGTTATGATATTAAAATTGTGTTTGAAGACGTATTTACTCATTTCTTTGATGGGAGTTTTGGAATGATTTACCCAACGTTACGACAGTTGGAAAAAGAGGGGAAAATAAAGAAAGAGGTTATTATGCAAGAAGGAAAACCGAATAAGAAAATGTACTTTATTACAGATGAAGGGCGTGAAGAGTTTTATCAGTACATGCAAACAGATGTAGAGAAAGATGTTTTACGTTCAGATTTTTTAATGAGGATGTATTTCGGTAATTATAGCGATGACAAGGCAATAAAAAAATGGATTGCGGACGAAATTGAAAGGAAAGAAGCATATATTGCGGATCTTCGTTTGAAATATGAAAAGTGGAGAGAAGGTATTAATTTTGTTGAAGAAATTTCACTAGATGTAGGTATCGCATCGTATAGTGCTCAAGTAGAGACGTTGAAAAGAAAACTAGAGCAACTAGAAGTAAAAAAACACAATAAAACGGAAGAATGAAAAACACGTTCATAATAAATAAAGGGGTAGATGAACATGGAGCAATCAAAGGGTATTAAGATTGTCTTTTTAATGTGCTTAGGTATATTTCTTTGTATGATTGATACGACAATTATGAATATAGCTTTACCAGCCATACAAACGAGTGTAAATACTTCATTAGAAAAGATGTCTTGGATATTAAATGTTTATACGATGACGATTGCAGTACTAGCCATTCCACTAGGACGGATAGCTGATATTTTTGGGAAAGCAAAGATGTATATTCTTGGTTTGATAATTTTTGGTGGTGGATCAGTGCTTTGTGCTTTTGCTAATACGGGCGATTTTCTTATCTTTTCTCGTTTTATACAAAGTATTGGTGCGGCAATTTTATTTCCGACAAGTATGGTAATCGGCGTATCAGCAATGCCATTAGCAAAGAGGCATGTTGCACTTGCAATTTTAGGGGTAACACAAGGACTATCAGCTGCAATGGGACCAGTAATAGGTGGAATTATTACACAAAATTTCGGTTGGAGATGGGTGTTCTTCGTAAATGTTCCAATTTGTATTCTTGGAATCATTTTATGCTGCGTTATGCTGCAAATAAAAAATGAAGAACGTATTATCTCAAAAATAGATTGGGTAGGACTACTATTAAGTAGCACAGCAATTTTTTCTTTTACTCTCATATTAGTAAAAGGCAATACATGGGGATGGCAAAGTAATATTGCTTTTTCTTGTTATGCAATTAGCACTATTTCTCTTATTCTATTTGTTTTAGTAGAACGAAAGATTCATAATCCAATGGTGAATTTAAAGTTATTTCAAGATCGAATGTTTGTCGGAGCGTCTATCGTTATCATATTAAGTAATTTATTTTTAATTGGAGTTACTGTATTGCTTCCGACGTTCTTGACGAAAATACAAGGCCGAACGGAAATTGAAGCAGCTTTTTTAGTGACACCTATTTCAGCAATGATATTTTTTGTCTCACCAGTTGCAGCAACTTTAATTAAAAAACTCGGAAAGGTAACTATTATTTTGTCAGGCTTTCTTGTTATGGGCTTATCTTATTATTGGTTGCAAATGATTGATGTTAATTCAACAAATATAGAAATTATTATTCCATGTATGATATTAGGTGTTGGGTATGGTTTAGTAGTAGGTCCAATTACAGTTTTAAGTGCTTCTTCGTTTGAAGGGGAATTATTAACTGCTTCTCAAAGTGTTGTCTCAATGTTGCGGCAAGTAGGAATTGTATTAGCAGTTGCAATATTTGTATCTAACTTAACGCACAATTTAGCTGTAAATAAAGAGAATGTATATCGTTATGCAGAAGAAAAAGTGCATAATATTCATGTGGATAGCTCACAGCAAGCTGAAATACTACAAGTAACAAAAGAAAAAATAGAGAACCAAAGTATAGAACCAAGTGTAGAAAAGCATCAACATAAAACATTTGTAGGGTTAAATAAAGAGAAAAAAGATGCATTAATTCACCAAAAAGTGGATGAAGTATTAAGAGGAATTCCAGTAGAATATAGAGATGTAAAAAGAGAAGAAGTTATGAATCAAGTGACAAAAGAAGTTGAAAAACAAGAGGAAAGTATAAAGAAAGAGGTACTCGCATTTTCGAATGATGTGAATCACTATGCTCAAAATCAGATGGCAATGAGTTTTACAGATTTATATAAAGTAAGTGTGCCGATTATCTTAGTTTTTGCGTTAGTAAGTTTGTTATTTTGGGAAGGAAAGGCTTTGAGTAAAGGGAGAAGGAAAAGGGTAGTAGAGGAAGCGTAAAAAAACAGGCTAATAGCAGCCTGTTTTTTTATTGTTTTCTCCTTGCATATTGTAAATAGTAGTATTTTTAATATAGCATGAGATAAGTAGTCTATGGTTAGTAAGTTTTTAGAATGAAAAAAACGAATAGAAAATGTCGTTGTATATGTAATGTAAAACATAATACATTAACAAGGGGATTTTATTTCAAAGGGAGGATGAGGAATTGTTAGATGAGGCGGGGGCTTTAAAAAGTAATCACATATATACAGAAGAAGACCAACAAAAATTATACAAACGAACATTAATAATCGTCAGCATCTCACAAATGTTCGGCGGAGCAGGGTTAGCTGCTGGAATTACAGTAGGTGCACTTCTTGCGCAGCAAATGCTTGGGACAGATGCATATGCAGGATTGCCAGCAGCTATGTTTACAATGGGATCTGCGGTAGCGGCTTTCTTTGTTGGGAAGTTATCACAAAAACATGGTCGCCGCATAGGGCTTGCAGGAGGTTTTATAGTAGGTGGACTAGGGGCTATAGGAGTTGTGGTGGCAGCTTTAACAAATAGTATTATTCTTTTACTAGTTTCTTTACTTATATATGGCGCGGGCACAGCTACGAATTTACAAGCGCGTTATGCTGGAACGGATTTAGCGAATAAGAAGCAAAGAGCAACTGCTATTAGTATTACGATGGTAATGACGACTTTTGGTGCAGTCGCAGGTCCAAATTTAGTAGGTGTAATGGGAAGGTTTGCTCATTCAATTGGAATTCCTGAACTTGCTGGTCCGTTCATATTATCGGCAGCAGCATTTATACTTGCGGGTATTGTCTTATTTGTTATGCTTCGTCCAGATCCGTTATTTATTGCTAATATGATAGAAACATATAAACAAGAGCATACATATAAAGGGCAAGCAGTAACAGAAGAAGCGACAGAAAATAAACGAGGTATTACTGTTGGAGCTATTGTAATGATACTTACACAAATCGTGATGGTTGCGATTATGACGATGACGCCAGTTCATATGGGGCATCACGGTCATGGATTAAGTGCAGTAGGACTTGTGATTGGTTTTCATGTAGGTGCAATGTATCTTCCATCTCTCGTTACAGGAATGTTAATTGATAAAATTGGAAGAACTACGATGAGTATAGCTGGCGGAGTAATTTTACTAGCAGCAGGTGTCATAGCTGCGATAGCGCCGAGTGATTCTTTAATACTATTAATTGTTGCTTTGTCTTTACTAGGATTAGGATGGAACCTCGGTTTAATAAGTGGTACTGCTCAAATTGTTGATGCAACTATACCTTCCACACGTGCAAAAACACAAGGGAAAATAGATGTGTTTATTGCGCTAGCTGGAGCTTCAGGTGGAGCGATGTCAGGTATGGTAGTGGCGAATTCAAGTTATGCGGCATTGTCATTAGCAGGAGGAGTATTAGCTTTCATGCTTATTCCTGTTGTGATATGGGCTCGGACAGGTAAATAAAATTAAGAGAGTAGAAGCAGCGTTCAAAGTGGGGGAACCAATCTTTGGATGCTGCTTTTTTGTAGTTAGTTGTATAAAAGAAAAATGTTAGTTTAAATCCCACTCCACAATAAGGCCTAAATGCGTAAGACCACCGCCAAATCCGTATAGTAAAAGTGTGTCTCCGTTATTTAATTTTCCTTCTTTCCTAGCTAAATCCAGAGCGAGTGGAATGGAAGCCGAAGATGTATTTCCCATGTGTTTTACACTTGTTAAAGTTTTTTGAATTGGAATTTCGGTTTTCTCACAAATAGATTCAATCATTCGTAAGTTAACACTGTGTGGTATGAACCAGTCTATATCATCTATTTGCATATTTGCGGTATGTAATAGTTCTTTTATACCTGCTGGCACTGTACGAGTTGCCCATTTATATACTTCTCTCCCGTTTTGAACGATTTTTTCATTTGTTTGCAGTGGTGTACCATTCATAGTAGTAGATAAGTTTGTTCGGTATAGATGAATACCACCGTGCCCATTTGTTCCCATATGAGCAGCGACAAAGCTTGGTTTGTTTTCATCTCTTTCTAATAAAATAGCTCCAGCACCATCGCCAAATAAAATGCAAGTCGTTCTATCGGTGTAATCAGTAACTTTAGATAATGTCTCTGTCGCTACGACAAGTACTTTTTCGTGTGATCCAGAAGTGATTAAGCTATTACCAACGTGCAGACCATATGTGAAACCAGCGCAAGTTGCATTTAAATCAAATGCTATTGTATGAGGTATGTTGAAGTGTTGTTGTATTTGACATGCGACACTAGGAAAAACATAGTCAGCGGTTGTTGTAGCGACGATGATACAGTCTATATCTTCTAAGTTCTTTTTAAAAGTTGTACATAAATTTTCAATTGCTTTAATGGCTAAGTGTGAGGAGTATTCGTCTTCGCTCGCGATTCGTCTTTCCTTCATTCCTGTTCTTTGTACAATCCATTCATCATTCGTATCAATCATTTTCTCTAAATCGTTATTAGATAATATTTGATTTGGAACATAAGTACCAATTGCAGTAATACGAGATTTAGAATTCATAGGAACATCTCCTAACTTATTTTATAACCTGATACTATTATTAGGTTATAAAAATGTTAATAAAGACTTTTATTGTATTGAAACGAAAAAGCTTAACTTACTATGAAGGAATTTGGCGAGTGTTGTAAAAAATAATATACGATAAGTTTTTAAAATTGATAATGAAGAGAGTTGGGCTCTTTGAAAAGAATTTTGTATATATTGCCTGTTGTCATTATTTGTAGCTTTATTCTTATTATTTTTCCAGGGAAATCTTATGCTTGTGATTGTATTAACGTATCAGCAGAAGATGCATTTCAAAAAAATGATGTAGTATTTGAGGGGAAGGTAATTGGGGTTGGAAGGAAAGAAGGGGTTGAGATTGAAGTATTATTTGAAGTGAAGAAAATTTGGAAAGGGACAACTTCTTCGCAACTTATTGTATATACAAATGGTGGTGATTGTGTATTTCACTTTGTAGAAGGAGGAGAGTATTTAGTATATTCTTCTCAAAGAGGATCAGAAAAACAATTACACACACATAGTTGTAGTGGAACGAAGAGATTAGATGAGGCAGGGGCGGAGAAAGTGGCTTTAAGTCAAATTGCAAAAGAGTCTATTCCGACGAAGAAAGTCGATTTAAAAGGGAAGATGGTCAGCGGTTTCAGTTGGTGGCAAGTTGTTACCCTTTCTATAGGTCTGTTACTGATAGTAGCTTTTGTGATTTTTAGTGTAAGAAGAATGCGCAAAAAATGACGATTAAAGTAAATATATAAAGAATTTCTTTCTGTTTCTATAGGTGGTTTAATCTTGTGAAAGCGAATTACTTATGCTACACTTTATGTAACTTAAAATGAACGGAGGGGCTTCCTTTGATCTTAATCAGATTACGTCTCAATACTTTGTGCCAATAATTGAATAGCGCTCAAAGGCTCTGTCTGTGTGCAGAGTGAACGGGATTGGTCTGCCTATTTTAAAGGAACCCTTTATTAAGCTTATATGTGAAAAAGAGGGAGGGACGAATACGCCCTCTTTTTGTTTTGCCTTTATAAATAGAATGGGATCGTATAGGTGAACACTTATTGTGGATGCGTATATGATTTTGGGACTTATTGACTATGAGATAGGATGAAAGTATAGCTTTCTCCTATTTCTTTGGTGAACCCTTATCCGTTTACGAAAACACAGGCAGTAACCTGTGTTTTTTATTTTACGTAATCGAAATGGAGGAATAAATATATGGAAGAATTATTACAAAGAGCAGTTTTAGTTGGAGTAAATTTAGGTAATGAAGATGATTTTGCATATTCAATGGAAGAGCTAGCGAATCTTGCAGAAGCTTGTGATGTAGAGGTAATTGGGCAAGTGACGCAAAATTTACAACGAGTAAATCCGTCCCATTATATTGGAAAAGGAAAGATTGAAGAAGTAGCAGCCTATGTAAATGAAGTAGATGCGAATATGGTAATCTTTAATGACGAATTATCTCCTTCTCAAATTCGAAATTTAGAAGCAGATTTAGATTGTAAAGTAATTGACCGTACCATATTAATTTTAGATATTTTTGCGCAACGTGCGAAAACGAAAGAAGCACAGTTGCAAGTAGAGGTAGCGCATCTTCAGTATATGATGCCACGTTTAATCGGTCTTCGTGAATCGTTAGGAAGACAAAGCGGCGGAGTTGGTACGAAAAATAAAGGTGTCGGTGAGAAGAAATTAGAGTTAGATCGTCGTAAAATTGAAGAACAGATTTCAGTTTTAAATAAAGATCTAGAAGCACTTGTTGCCCAGCGTCAAACGCAGCGAAAGCAACGTAAGAAAAATGAAGTACCAGTTGTAGCATTAGTAGGCTATACGAACGCCGGAAAGTCAACGACAATGAATGCAATGCTTGAAATTTACAATGGTACAGAAGAAAAACAAGTATTTGAAAAAGATATGTTATTCGCGACGCTAGAAACATCTGTGCGAAATATTGATTTGCCAGATAACAAATCATTCCTATTAACAGATACAGTTGGATTTGTAAGCAAATTACCGCATCACCTTGTGAAAGCATTCCGTTCAACGTTAGAAGAAGTAGCGGAAGCGGACCTACTTATTCACGTTGTAGATTACGCGAACCCAAATTACGAACAGTTAATTGACATTACAAATGAAACGTTAAAGAAAATTGGAGTAGAAAATATTCCAACCATTTATGCTTATAATAAATCAGATATGGTAGATGTTGAAATTCCGAAAGTACAAGAAGACCGCGTTTATTTATCAGCGAAGAAACATGTTGGGATAGAAGAGCTTGTCGAAATGATTCGTTCACACATCTATAAAGAGTATACGAAGTGTGAAATGTTAATTCCGTATGATCAAGGACAGGTAGTTTCTTATTTCAATAATCATGCGCACGTTTTATCTACAAGTTATGAAAACGAAGGTACAAAACTAGAAGTAGAATGTAAGACGAGTGATTACGAAAAGTATAAGCGTTTTGCAATTTAATAAAGAAGGCGATCCTAATATATGTTAGGATCGCCTTTTTCTTATTCTGTAATAGAGGCCCACTTATAAGAATAAATTCCTGCAAATGGACGAATAACAACACCTTTTACTGTTGGACGTTCTAAATATACCAGGCCTGATTGGAAGATTGGAGCGATAGCTGCATCATCTTCCAGTAAGACTTTCTCTGCATCTTGGAACGCTTTCCAACGTGCTGGTAAGTCAGTTGCTAAAGTAGAGCTCGTTTTCTCAATTAATTCGTCGTATTTTTTGTTTGAATAACTCATCTTATTAAACGGTCCGTCAGTGACAAACATATTTAAGAATGTTGTAGGATCAGGATAATCTGGTCCCCATGTAGAAAGTGAAATTTCAAAATCACCATTTCCTTCACGATCTAAAAATGCTTTTACTGGAAGGGGTTGTAATGTGACTTTAAGTCCTGGTAAGTTTTTCTCCAGTTCACCTTTTAAAAACTCACTAATTTTTTTATCGTTAGATTCATCAGTTGTTATGATTGAAAGTGAAGCGTTTTGTAAGTTTGTTTCTTTTTTTGCAGTTTCCCATAGTGTTTTAGCTTCTTTCACATTTGTTCCTACTTTTACATTACTTGTACTGCGAAAATCTTTATTATCAGGTCCTTTTACGAATCCTTTCGGAACAAATGCATTCGCAGGTATAGAACCATTATTTAAAATCGTTGTTGCGATTCCTTGTTTATCAAAAGCGAGCGAAATAGCTTTTCGAGCATTCTTGTTTGCTAATAAAGGATTCTTTTGGCTAAATCGGAAAAATGTCATAGAAGGACGTTCCATTTTCTTTAAGCTCGGATCTTTTTGATATTTATCGACAAACTCTGAATTAATCGTAATTCGGTCTACTTGTTTGCTTTCAAATAAATTAACGGCTGTGGAAGTATCTTTTACGATATTTACATTAATTTCACTTAACTTCACATTTTTATTATCCCAGTAGTTCGGGTTTTTTGACATTTTATAACTTGTATCATGTTTCCATTCACTTAATTGAAACGGCCCGTTATAAACTACATTTGCAGCTTCAAGTCCGTAATTTTTCCCTTGCGCTTCTACAACTTTTTTGTTTTGAGGATAAAATGTTGCAAATCCCATTAACCCTAAAAAGTATGGAACAGGGTGTTCTAACTGTACTTCAAGCGTTTTATCGTCAATTGCTTTTACACCAAATGAGTCAATTGGTAATTCTTTTTTATTTATTTTTTCTGCGTTTTTAATATCGAACAAAATATGTGCGTATTCAGAAGCAGTTTCTGGATTAACAGCACGTTTCCATGCATATTCAAAATCATGTGCAGTAACTGGATCACCATTTGACCATTTTGAATCGTGTAATGTAAATGTATATGTTTTTCCGTCTTCGCTCAGCTTGTATGATTCAGCTGCTGCAGGAACAGGTTTATTGTCAGGGCCAGGCATATATAATCCTTCCATTACGTTGTTTAATGCAGCGTAAGAAAACCCATCAGTTGCGATAGATGAATCAAGTGTAGAAATTTCCCCAGCTTCTACAATGTTTAATACTTGTTTTGAAGATTCTTTTTTCTTTTCTCCGGTAGTTGTAGCCTCTTGTTTTTGACCACATGCTGTTAAAAACATAGATAATGTGATTGAGAGTGCAACGATTCCTTTAGTTTTTTTCTTCATAGTTGTCATCCTTTCCTTCATCTCTGTCCTAGTATAAAAGAAAATATAGAAAATTTCTATAAATAAACCCGATAAAACTTATAGAAAAAATATATTATGTAAGAAGTGATATTTCTGGAAAAAGAAATGAAACCAGTATAGAATAGAAATGTTTCAAAAGTCAGAATTTATCAAGGTTAAAGTTTTACTTTATTACACTTGCTGTAATAAATATATATTTTGTACAGGAAGGAGAAATACATATATGCAGGCAGTTTCGAAAAAAAATACAATGGAAACACCGACGATATATCGAATTCTATTTGCGATTAGTTTCGGTCACTTTTTAAATGACTCGATGCAAGCAGTCGTGCCGGCATTGTTTCCTATTTTGGAAAAAACGATGAATTTATCTTATATGCAAGTAGGATGGATTGCGTTTGCATTAAATATGACGTCATCGATTATGCAGCCGGTTTTTGGTATGTATTCAGATAAGAAGCCATCACCATTTTTATTACCGCTCGGTATGTTTTCGAGTATGCTTGGAATGATTGGACTTGCATTTGCACCGAACTTTATTATTGTTATCATTTCTGTTTTATTTATCGGATTAGGTTCCGCAGTCTTTCATCCAGAAGGTGCTCGAGTTGCTTATATGGCAGCTGGTGCAAAACGAGGTTTAGCGCAAGCGATTTATCAGGTTGGAGGAAATACAGGGAATTCCTTAGCTCCTATTTTTACAGCGCTAATTTTCGTTCCGCTCGGCCAAATTGGTTCTTTAGGTTTTACAGCCTTTGCAGCAGTAGGAATTGTATTATTAATTTTCGTATCAAATTGGTATAGAAATGAATTAGCAACTGGCGCTGTGAGAAGAAAAAAGAGGGCTGCGCTTGAGGCGGAAAATGCGATTGTAAGTACACATATTAAATTTGTTATTCTACTTCTTGTTTTTCTTACTTTTGTACGTTCTTGGTACGGTGCTGGTATAGGGAATTTTTATCAATTTTACTTAATTGAGCATTACGGTTTATCTATAAAAAATGCCCAGTATTTCGTATTCGCATTTATGATTGCCGGTGTATTAGGAACTTTCTTTGGTGGACCGTTAGCAGATCGATTTGGAAAGAAAACAATTATTGTATTTTCAATGCTAGGTTCGGCGCCACTTGCCCTTTTATTACCTCACGTTTCGCTCATGTGGGTCGTACCGCTATTTTTATGTATCGGTTTTATTAGTTCAAGTAGTTTTAGTGTAATTGTTGTTTATGCGCAAGAGCTTGTTCCTGGAAAAGTAGGGATGGTATCTGGATTAATTGTAGGGCTTGCGTTTGGACTCGGAGCTTTAGGATCTGTAGTACTTGGGAAATTGGCTGACATATATAGTCTACAATTCATTATGTTACTATGTAGTTGTCTACCATTAATTGGACTTACTTCTTGGTTATTACCAAGTGATAAGAAAACGATAGAATAGGGGATGCACTATGAAATTATGTGAAAATGTTACAGAATTAATAGGAGATACACCTGTCGTCCGATTATCTAAATTTATTCCAGAAGACGCAGCGGATGTGTATGTAAAACTAGAAATGTTTAATCCATCACGCAGTGTGAAAGACCGCGCTGCCTATAATTTACTGCACGTTGCAGAAGAGAATGGTCTCATCAAACCAGGAGATACAATTATTGAACCGACAAGCGGAAATACAGGAATAGGCTTAGCAATGAATGCAGCTGCGAAAGGGTATAAAGCAATTTTAATTATGCCAGACAATATGTCAAAAGAGCGTATAAATTTATTGAAAGCATACGGCGCGGAAGTAGTTTTAACACCGGCAGAACAAAGAATGCCAGGAGCAATTGCGAAGGCATTAGAACTGCAAAAGCAAATTCCAAATAGTTTTATTCCGCAACAATTTGAAAATCCAGCAAACCCGAATATTCATCGTTATACGACTGCACTTGAAATTTATGAACAAATGGATGGCGAGCTTGATGCATTCGTAGCAACGGCTGGAACTGGTGGAACTATTACAGGTACTGGGGAAACGTTAAAAGAGAAGCTACCAAACTTATATATTGCAGTAGTAGAACCAAAAGGATCTCCCGTTTTATCAGGCGGTGTTCCAGGTCCTCATAAACTAGTAGGAACAAGTCCAGGGTTTATCCCGAAAAACTTAAATACAGAAGTGTATAACGAAATTATTCAAATTGCAGACGAAGAGGCTTTAACGACAATGAGAAACTTAGCTAGACAAGAAGGTTTATTAGTTGGGCCATCGTCTGGAGCATCTGTTTACGCAGCAATTATGATAGCGAAACGTCTAGGCGCAGGTAAAAAAGTTTTATGTATTGCACCTGATACAGGAGAACGTTATTTGAGTATGGGATTATTTGAATGAAATTGTCACGATTAAGCTGTTTGTTTTAGGTTGTAAAGAGGGGGGAGAATGACAATGAAACTATTAAAACCAACAAATGAATATAGCGAACAAATTATAGAGTATCGGGAGGCATTTTTACATACGGATGAAAAACCACATGGTAGTAGTTCTTTACAAAATTTTGATTCTCTCGATAAATGGTTTGAAAAAGTGAGTATACAAGAAGTGGAAGAAAACTTACAAGGTAATCGAGTACCGTCTAGTCAATTTTTAAGTTTTGAAAAAGGGGAACTTATAGGTTTTGTGAATATTAGACATAGATTAAACGAAGAATTATTACTGGAAAGCGGTCATATCGGTTATAGTGTACATCCAAATAAACGTCGTCAAGGTTACGCTACGAAACAACTACAACTTGCATTAGATGAAGCACAAAAGTTAGGGTTACAGAAAGTGTTAATAACTTGCGATAAAGTTAATATCGCTTCGGCTAAAACGATTCAAAAGGTTGGCGGTATGTTAGAAGATGAAGTAGTTTCTGTTCATACTGGGGAAATTGTTCAGCGTTATTGGATAGAAATATGATTTAGTGGGACATTGAAAAGGGAATACAATGCATAATATCGAAATAGATAAATGAAAAGGTAACTGTGTACTGCAATTATAGGGGGAAATGAAGTGGGATTAAAAGAGAAAGCAATAGAAATGTCGGAGATTTATAGGAGAAATCCGAAAATAGAGACTATTATTTTAGCGGGTTCAGTAGCTAGAAAACTAGAAGATGAACATTCAGATATAGAATTGCATATTTTATGGTCAATGCCACCAGAGGATGAGGATCGCAAAGGGCCAATTAACTATATTGGTGGAACAATTTTGTCATATCACCCTTACGAGGAAGAAGAATGGTCGGAAACGTATTTGACAAAAGAGGGAATTAAATTAGAGATTAGTAACTTTTTAACTGAAACTGTAGAGAAAGTTATTTCGGATGTGGTGGATCAATATGATATAAGTTATGAAAAACAATGTATCGTATCATCCGTTCATGATGGTGTTAGTTTGTATGGAGAAGAGAAAGTACATGAATTAAAAGATAGAGTGGTGGCATATCCAGAAGACCTAGCGAAACGGATGATTTCAGAAAATCTTTGGTTAAGTAATCGCTGGCATAATCGAGAGGCGCTTTTAAAACGAAAAGACTGGCTTATGTTATATGATGTTATTTGTGAAGTGCAAAGAAATATATTTGGGGTCTTATTTGGTTTGAATAAAATGTATGTACATCATCCGGCATTTAAATGGATGCCACATAATGTGGAACGGATGATTATTAAGCCTGAAAATCTATACGAGCGTATGGCAAATACGTTAATAGGGAAACCGGAGTATAGTGTACAGGAGTTAGAAGTGTTAATTGAAGAGCTATTACATTTAGTACAACAATATGCTCCAGAATTACATATTACTGAACAACAAAAACGTATACAATATGCGAAGTAAAAAAGAAGGGATGTAACAATGAGTTACCTCCCTTCTTTTTATTTGACTAATTTACCTAGTATGGGTAATCGTTGAAGTCTATCACCGAGAATATGTGAAGCAAGTCCGCTCGTTAGGACGAATAAAAGATAAACAATCCCTCCTACAGCGCCGCATATAAAGACAATGAGAAGTGATTCCATATAGGATTGTCCAGGAATCATCCATTTTAAAATCGCTTTTAATGCAATTACAACAGCAGACATTGCAGCGGAGTAAATTGTAATAAGAAGTACTGTTTTTGCTGTCTCACCAATTTTAAATTTCGCAAACTTAATGATGCAGTACAACATAATAACATTGGAAACGAGGTATCCAAGAATTGTTCCAAGTACAGCACCGTGTCCGCCAAATAAATGTAAGAGCGGTGTATTTACTAAAACTTTAACGAGAATACCGACTGAGAAAGCGATCATCGTTTTTCTTTGATAATCGATTCCTTGTAATATAGCTGCTGAAACTGTGAAAATCGCACTTAATATAGCAGAAGGTGCAAATGAAATTAAATATTGTGATCCCCCAAGTGCAATTTCAGGATTTACATAAACCATACGGAAGGCATCGTAAGCGATGCTAGCAAGACCGAATGCAGCTGGGATAGTGAAGAATAATAAGACTTGAAATATCTTTGCAATTTGTTCTTGTAGTTCTTCTAGTTTCCCGCTTGTATAAGATTTCGTTATAGCCGGAATGATCGTTAATGAGAATCCAGTTGCAAGAGAAGCTGGAATCATAATTAACTTTTGGGCGTAGTTCGTTATATAAGCGAAAACTGCATTCGCTGTTTCTAACGGCTCGCCCATCGCCCTAAGGACATCAGCTACAGTATATTGATCTACTAACGTGTAGAGTGGAATTGCAATACCGACAAATACAATTGGGATTGCATATCGAAGTAATTCCATATAAATATTTTTTAATGGAATATTGGATGCTCTTGACTTTAATTCTCCTTCGGGAGGCTTTAATCTGTTATATTTTTTCCAGTACAACATTAAAATCGAAACGCTGGCAAGCGCTCCGATAACAGCGCCAAACGTAGCAACTGCAACAGAAGAAGCTACGGAACCCCCTAATAGTTTTGAAATGATAAAACTACCAACTAAAATGAAAACAACGCGTGCAATTTGTTCTACAACTTGAGAAACAGCACTTGGTTTCATATGCTGAAATCCTTGAAAATAACCACGTGTAACACTCATAGCTGGTACGATAATAAGTGCGAAACTTAATGCTCGCATCGTAAGTGTTACGTCGGCGATAAATTGAGGGTCTGGCGTTTTCGAGCGAATAATAAATTGTGATATGTATGGTGCCCCAATAAATAAACTTAAAAATCCTAAGAAGCCCATAAACAGCATTAATTTTACACTAGAGTTGTATAATTTTTTGCTTGTACTATAATCACCGAGCGCATTATGCTTTGCAACAAATTTGGAAACAGCAATAGGAATACCAGCTGTTGAGAAGCTTAATAAAATACCGTACCAAGAGTATGCATATCCATATAAAGCGACCCCTTGTGTTCCGACTAATAGTTGAAAAGGGAAGAAGTATATAAAACCTAATATACGTGAAATCATTGTTGCACCACTTAATAAAGCAGTACCTTTTAAAACTTTTGAAGTAGACAAAATTCTTTCCTCCTACTCGTGCTGTCTTGCATTTATCGTATACTACTATAAACCTGTTAGAGAAGTTAATATAGTATGGAACATAAATATTCTAATATTATTCATTTAAAAGTCATATTTTACATTTTTTAAATAGAATGTAATACATAAAAATTCAAAATATAAGTTGACACTATTTTTAATGTGTGATAAAAATGATAGTAATCAATTCGGAAAATAATATTTGGGCAATGAAAGGGTATAGTAGTGAATATCTCCCTATTTCAGAGAGCTGATGGTTGGTGTGAATCAGTATATAGATTATTCATGAAGTTCGTCCTGGAGCATCTTTCATAAATCTCATATTTTGAGGAAATGAAAGACGGTAGTTTATACCGTTATCAAATAAAGTGGTGAAGATTGTTTCACAACTAGGGTGGTACCGCGATATTTATCGTCCCTACGTATTTACGTAGGGACGTTTTTTGTTTAGGTCCTAACTTTGTTGTGGCTTCATAACTAGGGTGGTACCGCGATAATTTATCGTCCCTACGTATTTGCGTAGGGACGTTTTTTATTTAGGTCCTAACTTTGTTGTATCTTCATAACTAGGGTGGTACCGCGATATTTTTGTCGTCCCTACGTATTTACGTAGGGGCGTTTTTTTATGATTAGGGAGGAAGTGAACGTATTAGAAAAGAGTATTGATAGAACAATATAAATACTGAACTGAAACAAAGAAAAAGAGACAGAGAGGAGATTAACAAATGAATTCACAGCAATGGACATCGAAATTAGGTTTCGTATTAGCTGCAGCAGGTTCAGCAATTGGTCTTGGGGCGATTTGGAAATTCCCGTATATGGCCGGAATTGGAGGGGGCGGCGCGTTCTTCCTTATTTTCATCGGTTTCACATTATTAATTGGTTTACCGCTATTATTAGCTGAATTCGTTATCGGAAGAAGTACACAAAAAGAGGCTGTTGATGCATATAGAGAAATCGCACCAAAAACATTATGGCCGTGGTTAGGGAAATTAGGGATTGTAACTTGTTTCATATTACTTTCTTTCTACAGTGTTGTAGGGGGATGGATTTTATTATACTTATGGAATGCAATTACAGGTAGACTATGGGAAGGAAATGGCGCATACGAAGCTACGTTTGGTGAAATCATTTCCAATCCTTATTTAGCAGTAGGAGCACAGTTATTATTCATTCTTATTACTATTTTTATCGTAAGTAAAGGCGTACAAAACGGTGTTGAAAAAGTAAATAAATATTTCATGCCAGCGCTATTCGTTTTATTCTTTGTATTAATTGTTCGTGCCCTTACATTAGACGGCGCGGGAGAAGGCGTTCGTTTCTTCTTACAACCTGATTTCTCACATGTAACATCAGAAGTTATTTTATATGCGATGGGTCAATCGTTCTTCTCATTATCGGTCGGTGTAGCAGTAATGGTAACATATAGTTCATACTTACCGAAGGAAGAAAGTTTACCTCGTTCAGCATTTTCTATCGTAGCTTTAACATTAGTAATTACATTACTTGCAGGACTTGCAATTTTCCCAGTTGTATTTGCATTTGGATTAGAACCATCTCAAGGACCAGGATTATTATTTATCGTATTACCTGCTATTTTCAGTAAAATGGCGTTCGGAAAAGTGTTCTTCGTTATTTTCTTATTGCTGTTCTTCTTCGCAACGATTACATCTGCTATTTCTATGCTAGAAATTAGTGTTGCGTCGTTAACATCAAAAGGTAAAGGCAAACGTGAAAAGACGGCCTTAATCGTAGGGTTATTAATCTTCGTTGTTGGGGTACCATCAGCATTATCATTTGGTATATTAGGTGATTTGAAAATTTTCGGAAAGACAGTCTTTGATTTAGCGGATTATGCAGTGAGTAACGTACTAATGCCACTTGGTGTTTTATTAGTTTCCATCTTTGTTCCTTTAAAAATGAAGAAAGATGTATTAATGAAAGAGCTTGGTGTAAGTAAAAATAAAGGCTATAAACTGTTCGTATTATGGTTATTCTTACTTCGCTTTATCGCACCAATTGCGATTATTATCGTATTCTTAAATGTACTTGGCATTATTTAAAAAGAAAGGTAGCGTATCGCTCTATGATACGCTACCTTTTTACTTTGCTCTTTTTTGCAGTTCGTTTACTGTTACGAACTGATAGTCCTTCTTAGATAATGAGTCTAAAATACCTTCAATGGTCTGTAAATTTTCATTAGACTCATCGTACATAGAGTGTAATAAAATGATAGAACCTGGTTGTACATTTTTATTAACATATTCAATTTTATCAGCAGCAGATTTATAAAAAGTATCAGGTTCAAGGTCCCATGTGATTGTTTCGATATTATTTTTATTTAAATAATAGGGCAGACCAATTAGCTTTTTTCCGTTAGGTGGTCTAAAATCAATTTCACCTGTATATCCTGTTTGGCGGATTAATGAATTCGTTTTTTCTATTTCTTCTTTAATAAAAGAAGGTGTTTTAAAAACCATTCTGTTATGAGAATATGTATGGTTTCCAACTTGGTGTCCAGATTGTACGATAGATTCTCCTAACGATAGGTTTTTTTCTAATTCATTTCCGATTAAAAAGAAAGTAGCTTTTGCATTGTATGTATCTAGTAGCGGTAATATTTGTTTTACATTGTTCGTAGGACCATCATCAAAAGTTAAAGCAATCACTTTTTCATTTGTTTCTACTCGGTTTGTTAAATCTCCAAACAATTGAAAACTTCTTGCGTTCATCAATTTGTATGTTCCAAATAATGCTACAGTAATAATGAATAATGTAACGATTGTAATAATTATTTTCTTTTTCATAAAGCAACCTCACTATATTTTTGAATTGGACTAAAAAGTATTATATCAAACTAAGTAATTTCATGCTTTAAAAAGGATGTGGATGCAAGGGGGAGGAATTTATCATATAATAAAATGCAAAAGGTATATTAGGAGGTGTTTATATGGCGATTACAATTCAATTGCCGGACACTGCAGCGTCTCATGCAAAGCCAAGTATGGAAATGGCGATACTTTGCGTGAGGTAGATAAGTAATATACAATCGCCTAAATGAGCTCGTATCATTTTTTATATTTGGCTTTGCACCTTATTGAAATGAACCATAAAAAATAAGGGGCGAGCAGAAATGAAATACGTTAAAGCTGCGACAGTTTTACCAGAAAGTTTAATTATTGAAATTCAAAAGTATATACAAGGTGAAACAATTTACATTCCAAAACAAGAAACGAAACATTATAAATGGGGTACACGATCTGGAGGAAGAAAACAATTAGATGAAAGAAATAAAGCTATTAAAGAAGCGTTTAAAAGAGGAATTTCCATTCATCAACTTGCAGAGGAGCATTTTCTTTCCGGAGAAACGATTAAAAAGATCGTGTATTCTAAATAAAAATAAAAGAGTCTAGTTCAATTATTAAATTGAACTAGACTCTTTTTTGCTTTGTATGTATCGGATATATTGCGTATGAATGGACAAAATAATAGAAAAATGTGTCGTTTTTTTACTAAATAGAATATAGAACATTTGAGTGAAAAGCAGAAAGGTGAGCATTTATGAATCATATTGGACAAATAACGATAGAGCTTTTAATTGGTTTCTTTGTTCTATTAATTGCTACAAAAATACTAGGGAAAACACAAATATCTCAGCTAACCCCCTTTGATTTTATTTCAGCTATCGTCCTTGGTGAGCTCGTTGGAAATTCAATATATGATCCTAAAATTAAAGTGTGGTCTATTTTATATTCAGTATTTGTTTGGGTAATTTTAATTTATTCAATAGAAGTGATAACACAAAAAATAAGAGGAACAAGAAGGTTTTTTGAAGGGTATCCTTCAATTATTATCCGTAATGGAAACATTGACCGAGAACAATTAAGTTCAAATCATTTAGATATTAATCAATTACAACAAATGCTTAGGCAGCAAAAAGATATTTTTTCAATTCGAGAAGTTGAATATATGATTTTGGAACCTAACGGAAACATAAGCGTTCTGAAAAAGAGCAAATATGAATCTCCTACTATAAATGATTTAAGTTTAAAACATAAGCCTGTATACTTACCAATTTCATTAATTAGTGATGGAAAAGTAGTGAAAGATAATTTGAGGGAAGCTGGTTTTGATGAGGGATGGCTGTATAAGCAAATAAAGCAAAGAGGGATTACTAAATTTGAGGATGTATTATATGCTGAATGGAAAACAGACGATGGTTTCTTTTGTCAGGAAATGGAGCGGTAAAATATAATCGATGTATGTAATATTCGTTTCTAAGTTATCTTTTACATATCAAAAAGTTGAATCATTGTATACAATAAGACTAGATCAACAATTTGTATGGAGTGATAAAGATGGAAGCTTTTATTAGAAGTGATCAATACAATTTTATAAAATCACAAGCTTATATTTTAGCAAATGGGCATGCAACGGCAAATGATAGAGGTGTAATTCAAGCATTAAAATCACTTGCGATTGAAAAAATAATACATGTATTTGAAAATTTAACAGATGAACAGAAAGAGTTAATTGATACCGTATTAACAGTTCAAAATAGAGAAGATGCAGAATCGTTTTTAATGAAAATAAATCCGTATGTCATTCCGTTTCAGGAAGTTACAGCGCAAACATTAAAAAAATTATTTCCTAAAGCGAAAAAGTTAAAACTTCCTGATATGAAAGAACTGAACATGAAAGAATTATCTTATTTAAGCTGGATTGATAAAGGGTAACTAACTGTTACGATTTATTTAACCAATTATAATGAAAGTTAATTAAATATATCAGTAAGCCCTGCTAGTCAAGTGATTGGCTAGTAGTGAGGGTTAACTGCGGGCAATCCCTAAAGCTGATTGAACTACAACGTGGCTAGAAATAGCGAGCGTGAATGTCGCGAAAGCAGAAAAAATCAATCAGATCGTGCAAGGTTAAATCCTAAACACTAGAACAATGGGTCTTCCGCCTCGAATCATCTAAGTCAAAATGGATAAGATGAACGTTCAACGACTATCTCGTATAACTGACGAGAGTACACCACAAGCCTATGGTGGTGGAAAAATCCTCTATCTTTAAGTAGATAAACATATAGTCTGCGCTCATGTGAAAACATGAGAAGTTCATAAGAGAACTGGCTAAGGAATTGCGCCCTTAGTTGAACAAGATAAATTTTATTGAATCTATCAAAATTCATTGAAAATATCGAACGTACGTGCTATGTTAGGTTCAATGAGGTGAGAATAATAATGAAATTTTCACGAGTTAGTCAAGTATCAGAATTAACAGGTTTGCATCCGAGTAGTCTCAGGAGAATGCTGGTGGAACACGCTACTATTCAGAAGAACAAATCTTTCATTAAAGGAGTTACATTCTGATGATATTAGCGAAGAAAGTCAGACTGATTCCAACGCCTGAACAAGAACAAGTGCTTAGAAACCATGCTGGTGCTGCAAGATTCGCTTATAACTATTGTAAAAGAATGAGTGATAGATACTATAAGCTATTTGGAAAATCTGTTTCACAGTTAGCTTTACAGAAACGATTTACAAAGATCAAGAAGCGAAAGAGATATGGGTGGTTAAAAGACATCAATGCACAAGTTCCTAAACAGGCTTCAAAAGATTTTGATAAGGCGAGAAGAAATTCGTTCAAAAAGTACAAAAATGGTTATCACACTTCTTATAAATCCAAAAAAGATTTAATTCAAGGATTTTATGCCAATTATGAAAGACTGATTATAGGAAAGAAAGTAGTTCATATTCAGTCTATTGGAGAAGTGAAAACAAGCCAACAACTACCAAGAAACAAAAAACCATCCAATCCAAGAGTTACATTTGATGGTCGTCACTGATGGATTAGTGTAGGATTCCAAGAAGACTTTGAATCACAAGAACTAACCAATGAATCGATTGGTGTGGACATTGGTTTAAAAGAGTTGTTTGTAGCTTCTAATGGTACGAAAGAACGAAATATAAACAAAGATGCCAAGGTTAAAAAACTTTTGAAAAGGAAAAAGTCAGCTCAAAGAGATATGTCTAGGAGATTTAAAAAAGGTGTAAAAATTCAATCTGCCGGATATGAAAAAGCGAAAGCTGAGCACCTGCGGTTATCTAGGAAAATTACGAATATCCGAAATAACCATATCCATCAAGCAACAGCTAAATTGGTGAAAACCAAACCAATGAGGATTGTTGTGGAAGACTTACCTATCTCAAACCTGTTAAAAAACAAAAAACTATCGAAAGCATTTTCATTTCAAAAATTACACTTCTTCTTTCAATGTTTATCATACAAGTGCGAGAAGTATGGCATTGCGTATGTAAAAGCTGATAAATGGTTCGCCTCAAGCAAGATTTGCTCATGTTGCGGCGTAAAATACGACCATTCAGTTCAACCAGAAGGACAGTGGAGTTTAAAAATACGTGAGTGGCGTTGTGTCGAATGCAATAGCCATCACGATAGGGATGTAAATGCTGCGATAAATTTATCAAGATGGGTAAAATAAATGCTTGATAATAGGAGGTAACGATACTGCCTCGTGTGGAGTGTTATACCCCTCGTCCCTTTGGGGTTGCGAGAACACGATGAAGCACTAACTCGTGTAAATTTGATTGAATTGTATAGATTTAGTTAAGTTTATCGTATCGGTCAAGCAGGAAATTTATAATAGCGAAAAATGATAAAAATAAGTTTGTTGGTCTGCAAGGAACGTTCCAAAGTTTAAATAAAAAGAGCATTTGTTCATTATGTCATGGACATGAAGAAGTAGGGATGTTTTTAGTTGAAATTAAAGGTGATGTACAAGGAACTTTCGTTAAAAAGGGAAACTATATTTGCAAAGATGGTGTAGCTTGTAATCAGAATATGAAATCACTTGATAAATTGAACGATTTTATTGAACGATTGAAGAAATAAAGAAGGGACCTCTAGTATTTAAACTGGAGGTTTTTATTTTTTGAAGAAATAATAATAGGCTTCTTTTGTAGCTGTAAATTTATAAAAAAAGTCGGGTCATTTATAATGAAATTAGATAAAAATATCTATTTGGATACAGTTGTTTATATGCAAGGAGGTAAAACATGAATTACATTTCACCGAAAGAAGAAATGTTAAAAGTGAAACGGTGGCCTAAAGATACGATAGCGGCAGGTCGTGGTCATACAGTTGCTCTTAAATCGGATGGCACAGTTGTGGCAGTGGGGCGAAATAAAGAAGGAGAATGCAATGTAAGCGGTTGGTGTGATATTGAAGCAGTCGCAGCGGGTAATGTTCATATGGCGACGAACACGGGTAATGCTCATACAATCGCTCTTAAAAGTGATAATACTGTGGAAGCGGTGGGGTGGAATAAGCATGATCAATGTGATGTAAACGACTGGCATAATATTGTATCGGTTGCGGCAGGGTGGCGTCGTACCATTGGTCTTAAACCGGATGGTACGGTAATAGCGATGGGCCGAAATAAAGAAGGAGAATGTAATATAAGCAGCTGGCGTGATATTGTGGCGGTCACGGCGGGTGACTGGCATACAGTCGGTCTTAAATTGGACGGAACAGTGACGACTGTGGGGAATAATCGATATGGCCAATGCAATGTAAGTGGATGGCGTGCTATGGTGGAGTTGGCAGCAGGTTATCTTCATACTGTTGGTTTGAAATCGGGTGGCAAAGTGATGGCAGTGGGTAATAATAAACTTGGTCAATGCGATGTAGGCAGCTGGAAAGATATTATGGCAATAGCGGCTGGTACGAATCATACAATCGGACTTAAATCAGACGGTACCGTGGTGGCAGTCGGCTGGAATGAGTATGGTCAATGTAATGTAAGCGATTGGCGTGATATTGTAGCGATAGCGGCGGGTTGTGCGCATACGGTTGGTCTGAAATTAGATGGCACGGTGGTAGCAGTAGGTGATAATACATACGGTCAATGCGATGTAGGTAGCTGGCGTAACATCCGATTGCCTAGCAAATAGTTAATTCACAACAAATCACTAGTAATATTATTCTATTTTAGGAGTAATCATGGAATAGGATATGTAGATAAGAACCCCTTTTTAAAAGAGGTTCTTATTCTTTTTCCATAAAATGAGTGTCTAAATGGAATTTTTGAACAAACTTTATTTCAAAGCTACAGTAGAAAGTATAAATTACAAATAAAGCATAGGAGAGCTGAAGAAATGCTTAAAAAGTTTTTGCTTTCTTTACCGGATGTTTTACTTGTATGCATTGTTATCTACATGACATACACAACTACTTTTAGTTTTGTACAGATGTTAGTAATTTCAATTGCAATCGGAATCGTCGGTGGTCTTGTTATAAAAATTTGTAAGGATGTATTCACGTATATAAGGTGGACAATGAAACAGAGGAAATCTTGAATATGTTGTATTTCTATTAGGAGGAGAGGAAATGAATAAGAAAAAGAGTAGAGTGAAAAATGAAATCGCACTTTGGACATTGACAGCGGTTGTTCTCATCATTGTATGGTACTTTTTTCAAAGATAAAAATGCATCGTACTTAAAAGGTACGATGCATTTTTATTATTTTTTTTGCCAATTTTCTTTTATAAAGTCTTCACGGCCAGATTCTTTTTGCTCAGTAGCATATTTCTCCGGATTTTTTTTATAAAAATGTTGATGGTATTCTTCAGCCTCATAAAAAGGTGCAGCCGGGCGAATTTCAGTTACGATTGGCTCTTTAAACATACCGCTTTCTGCAAGAGCCTGTTTTGATTTTTCAGCAAGCTCTTTTTGCGTTTCATTATGATAAAAAATAGCAGTGCGATAAGAGGGACCGCGGTCAAAGAATTGTCCGCCATCATCAGTTGGATCGATTTGTGGCCAATATAAATCTAGTAATTTTTCATATGGAAAAATAGAAGGATCGAATGTAATTTGTACAACTTCTAAATGACCAGATGTACCAGCTTTTACTTGTTCATATGTTGGGTTTTCTACATGACCACCTGCATAGCCAGAAAGTACTTTATGAATACCAGGAAGTTCATCAAATGGCTTTACCATGCACCAAAAGCAACCGCCTGCGAAGGTTGCGAGTTCGTATGTTTTTTCGGACATTGTTGTAATCCTCCTAAATATATATGTTTTATATAGTATTATACATTCTTTTTTATTGCGCAATAAAAAAGATTTAGAAGTAAAGAAAAATTGAAATATATTTCTTTATAAAGTCTTTAAAATTCCTTCAAAGTTTCTTTTTTTCTGAGTGTTATGATGTAAATCGAAGTGAATATGTGAGGTGATAGGCAATGAATCTACGTATGAAAATTAATAGTTTACAACAAAAAATGAAAGAGAGACTAATATGAAAAAGGAATTTATACAAAGCGATTTAAGAAATATATTGATTGCGGCATGCTTACTATTAGGGTTAGTTATTTTTGGATATTTTTTAATAAATAATTACCCAGGTACAAATGAAAAAAAGAAGTTAACAGATGCAACATCTACTTCAGAATCAATTACATCTATTGCTAATTCAGATGCCAAAAAAAGGGTTACAAAAACTTTTAATATTACGGCGAAAGTAGCCAGTTTAGATTTGGGAGATGGGAAAAAGGTAGATGCATGGACTTTTGATGGAACATCACCGGGTACTCAAATTCGAGTTAAACAAGGTGAACGTATTGTTGTAAATTTGAAAAATGAATTGCCAGAACCAGTTACAATCCATTGGCACGGATTAGATGTTCCAGCGGCGGTAGACGGTGTTCCAGGTGTTACGCAAAATGCTATAAAACCAGGTGAAACATATACATATGCATTTAATGCTGATCAGGTGGGGACATATTGGTATCATTCACATCAAAAAAGTGCAATACAAACGGAGCGGGGACTATTTGGAACCATTGTTATTGAACCGAATAAACCAGCTGTAAAATATGAAAAGGATTATACAGTGGCGATCCATGAATGGAAAACAGGAGCCATAAAAACCCGTAAGCATAATGGCGAACAAGATAAAGATTGGGATAGCTACCCTAGCAATCATATTCGAAATGAAAAGGCGCAAACTTTAGAAGGCCCGTTAATGATGCCAAGTAATGATCAACTCAAAGATTTATCTGATGGAGATGATTACGATGTATTTACATTAAATGATACAAGTGAGGGACTACGATTGGATGCAAAACCAGGTGAAACAGTACGCCTTCGCTTAATTAATGCTGGGAATAATACGCATTTAATGACATTAGTTGGGGCGCCATTTCAAATTATCGCATTAGATGGTCGTGATATAAAAGGTGGGGACGAGCTAGATAAAGCAATTCTTCCGATGGGAGCTGCACAACGTTATGACCTTGTTTTTAAAATGCCGGAAACAACGAGTGTAAAACTTATTAATGTGGATCCATCTAAGAAAATGAATCGAATGTTAACAGCGACTATTGGGAATGGTTCTTTGCCGAAAAAACCTATTGATATAAAGAGTTATCCATGGTTTGATTTTACGAAATATGGAGAAAAAGAAGTTGGCAAGTTTACGATAGATTCAAAGTTTACAAAGGTCTATGATATGGATTTGGCAGAAGGTGTGAAAGATGTAAATGGACAAGAAAAATGGGTGTATACGATTAATGGAAAGACATCACCTGATATTCCACCCATTAAAGTAGAGAAAGGAGATAAAGTTAAGATACGCTTTAAAAATAAGGGAGAGGAAATTCATCCAATGCATTTACATGGACATACATTCCAAGTTATTTCTAAAAATGGTAAACCAATGGAGGGAAGTCCGATTTACTTAGATACAGTTAATGTTTTTCCGGGAGAAGAATATGAAATTGCTTTAGAGGCAAATAATAGTGGACTATGGATGGTTCATTGTCATCATCTCGTTCATGCGGAAAAAGGAATGCATACGATGATGAATTATGAGGGGGTAACTACTCCATTTTCTACCGGAGATCACTCAGGTAATCATCCAGAATAATAATACGGAGGTTTTCATGCTTTATAGAATGATAGTATTTATGTTAACAAGTGTAAGTATATTTTTATTTTCTCATAGTAGTGTATTTGCTCATACAAGTGTTGTAGGAGCCACCCCTAAAGAGGGGGAGGTTCTTACAGTACAACCGGAACAGATTATTCTTGAATTTAGTGAACCAGTTACAGGAAATGTAGTCAATATTGAACTGCTAGATTCAAGTGCAAAGAGAGTGCAAGTATCAAAGGTTGAAATATTAGATAACCCAACAAAAATAAAAGTGAAATTACCAAACTTAAATAATGGTACTTACACAGTAAGGTGGTCTATGATTTCTGCAGACGGACATCCGAGTGAGGGAGGCTATCCCTTTTCAATTGGAGAAGAAGTACAAACTAATGTAGTGGTAGAGGGAAATGCGAGTGGGAGTGGCTCAGTATTTTCAGATGTTATGATAGTAGCACTACGCTATATTGTAGAGGGAATGATTTTAATTGGAGCAGGAGTAAAGTGGCTCGATATGTTTGTTAAACGTTATAAATTACCGTCCATATTGCAAAGAATGAAGAATATGAAAAAGATTTTCTTCTCTATACTTGTAGTAGGATTAATAACCGAATTAATAGTATATAAGTCAGTTATTCCGAAGGGAAGTTTACTTATTCATTCGCCATTTGCAGTTGTTATTATGATTCAACTGCTATTATTAGTTCTTATGTCTTTGCAACATATGGGGAACGAATGGTATGCGCTAGTTTGGGGATTTCTTGTTGCGAGTTTTTCTTTCACAGGTCATGTATGGATTACTAATCCAAATTGGGCAGCAGTTATAATTAGAATGGTCCATGTTATGAGTATTGCAGTGTGGCTAGGAGCACTTATTTATTTAGTTCTTGTTATAGCGTGGACAACATTATACAAAATTACATTTGATCAAAAGCGTTTCCGTAAGCATTTTAGCATTATTGCTGGTATTTCATTTATTCTAGCATTTCTTTCTGGGGAATTAATTGTGTTTCTACAGACAAGGAATTGGGTACTTTTTAATTTTAATTCAATATGGACGAACCTTTTAAATATAAAGATTCTTACTGTATGTATAATTACAATTGTAGCATGGAGACAAACGAAAACATGGGGTAACGATATGGGAACAGTTAATCGCCGTTTATTGCTCTTAGAAATTGTTCTAGCTATACTCGTATTATTAGCTGGTATTTGGATGAGTCAAGTTTCGTTTCCGGTGAATTCTGTAACAAGCTAAAATTATAATGTTTATAGGAGTTCTGTAATGTCAATCCGTATTAGATTGCTGTTGTCGTATGTTGCGATGGTAATTATTCCAATCGTTTTTTGCGGTATAGCAGTTATGTTAATTAGTGTTACTTTATTTGGTGATATTCGTATTGCAAAAGCAATCATTGGTCTTAATCAAAATAGTCATTCTCTCATTGATAAAGAGCAGGAGGGAGCTATTCGTACAAAAGAAGATGAAGATGATATTTTTAGTAGGTTGAAAATTCTTTCATCTTATGCTCCAGATAAATTGGAGGATATACATTTTTTAAAGGAAACTGATAAAGAATTAAACGATAATCAAGCAGGATTACTAATTCGAAAAAATGATGAGCTTACATATTCATCCCCATATTTTAAAATCTCTTCGTTTGATAAATACCTACCCGCATTTGAAACGGAAGGACAAAGAAAGGGAATGGATGTGAAAATAGAGGGTAATTCTTTTTACTATAAGCAATTTGATTACTACGATGAAGAGAAGGATAAGATCAGTATTTTTGTATTTGAGTATGTAAATCCTTTAGAAGAAATGATTAGAGAATTTTTCCCGTATTTCGTATTCTCTTTAATACTTGGGTTAATTATTACGAATGGAATATTAACATATTTTATATCACGGAGTATTATTAAACCATTGCATTCATTAAAGCAGGCAACGGAAAGAATTCAAAAGGGTGATTTAGATTTTCAAGTAAAGCCACTTGCGAAAGATGAAATAGGTGAATTAAGTTTATCGTTTGAAGAGATGCGTGGCAGATTGAAAGAATCGGTCGAGTTGCAAATGCAATATGAAAAGAATCGTAAAGAGTTGCTTTCAAATATTTCTCATGATTTACGGACGCCAATAACGGCTATTAAAGGGTATGTACAAGGAATTAAAGAAGGTATCGCTCGAACTCCAGAACAATTAGATAAATATTTAACGATTATTTATCATAAAGTGTTTGATATGGATCAATTAATTGACGAGCTTTTTCTCTTTTCAAAACTTGATTTGAAAGAGGAACCATTTCAATTTGAAGAGGTTGAAATTAACCAATACTTATCTGATTGCATAGAAGAACTACAGCTTGAATTGCAAGATAAGGGAATTACAGTGAGATGGGATGCTCAAAAGGATACTTCTATTTTGGTAAAAGGTGATCGTGAAAAATTACGTCGTGTTATTACAAATATCATTTGGAATAGTGTGAAGTATATGGATAAAGAAGAAGGATATATAGGAATTCGCATGACCGAATCTATTGATTATGTAACGATTTACATAAAAGATAATGGGGTAGGAATAGAAGAGAAGGCGTTGCCTCATATATTTGAAAGGTTTTATCGTGCAGATCATTCTAGAAATTCTAAAACAGGTGGAAGCGGACTTGGTTTGTCAATTGCACATCAGATTATCACACAACATGGTGGTGATATTTGGGTAGAAAGCAAAAAAGGTAAAGGAACGACGCTGGCATTTACATTACAAAAAATCAATTAGAAAAAGGAGAGCATCTTGAAAAGAATTTTAATTATTGAAGATGAAGCTATTATAGCAGAGTTAGAAAAGGATTATTTAGAGGTTGCTGGGTATACAGTAGATATTGATTACTCTGGCGAAAAAGGTTTACAAAGAGTTCTTCTAGAGGATTATGACTTGTTAATTTTAGACATAATGTTACCGGGAATAGATGGATATGAAATTTGTAAACAAGTTCGATTGGAAAAGGACATACCAATACTTATGGTGTCCGCAAAACAAGAGGAAATCGATAAAATTAAAGGGTTAGGTTTTGGAGCAGATGATTATATTATAAAACCGTTTAGCCCGAGTGAAATGGTGGCACGTGTAAATGCTCATCTAGCTCGTTATGATCGTTTAACAGGAAAACGAGAACTAATAAAAGATGAAATTCGTATTCGAGGATTGTTTATTGATAAATCGGCCCGACGTGTATTTGTAAATGGAACTGAGGTCATGTTAACAGGAAAAGAATTTGATTTATTAACTTGTATGGCAGAACATCCAAATCAAGTATTTAGTAAAGATCGTCTCTTTGAAACTGTATGGGGGATGGATGTAATTGGTGATGCAGCAACGGTTGCTGTACATGTGAAAAATATTCGTCAAAAAATTGAACTCGATCCATTCGATAAATCATACATCGAAACAATTTGGGGAGTAGGATATCGTTTTACACAGTGAAAAAGGCCAGCAAAAATGCTGGCTTTTTTTGCGTAAGTAGATTAAGAAATTACAAACAAGATCCTCCGCTCACATCAATTAATTGTCCAGTAACCCAGCGGCTGTCTGGAGAAGCGAGAAATGCCGCGGTATCGGCAATATCTTCTACTTCACCTAAGCGATTAAAAGCGGAAATGGTAGTAGCGTACTGTTTCATCATTGGGTCGCTCAAGAGTTCCGCATTCATATCTGTTTTAATAAATCCAGGAAGTATTGCATTCACTGTTATTCCTCGTGCTCCGAGCTGTTTTGCTAGTGTGAAAGTCATTGTATTAATAGCGCCTTTCGTCATACTATAGGCAACGAAATCAGGTAAAGAAATACGAGTGGCAGCGGATGAAATATTAATAATTCGGCTATTGTCACGTAAACGAGATAGAGCTTGTTGGATGATAAAGAATGGTGCTTTTGCATTAACTGAAACCATTCTATCAAAAAATTGTTCAGTCGTTTCTTCAATAAAAGCACCAGGACCAATTCCAGCGTTGTTTATTAAAATATCAAATTTAGTACTACCAGTTCTTTTTTGTAATTCGCTATCTAAAGAACTATAAAGAGTTTCTACACCATGTAAAGATTCAAGGTTTGCACAGATAGAAAAAGCAGATCCGCCATTTGATTGAATTTCATAAACGGTTTCTTCAGCACCTTCTTTTCGATTTCCGTAATGAATAGCAACTAATGCACCGTCGTTTGCTAAACGTTTTGCAATAGCACGTCCAATTCCTCGGCTTGCTCCTGTAACTAATGCCACTTTTCCTTTTAACATAGTTTTCTCATCTCCTCAAAAAATTTTATATGTTATTAAGTTGTTTTTCTTTATGTAGTAATGCGAACATACTTAAGTAATATATGAGTATGTATAAGAAGTTCATTCCGATTTTGTTTTGAGAAAAAATAGACTTCCTTTAAATTGATTGAATTTTTTTTTTTTTTTTTTTTTTTTTTTTTTTTTTTTTTTTTTTTTGAAAAACATGTTGACAATGAAAAGAACAACGTCCTATAATACGTTTAACAAATAAAAGTTAATTAAGAATTTTCTAACTTCATATGTTGCATATGCAAAGAAGAGGAAAGTAGATGGTTATGATCGTTTCAGAGAGCTGCTCCTAGGCTGTGAGAGTAGTAACAATCGAATCATTGAAGATCACCTCGGAGCATCGCTTGCGAAAGGGAAACTGAGTAGAGGGCGACGGCATCGTCTCCGGTAAAAGGACGGGGGTCTAATTGGACCTACAAAGCTTATATTTCGCGAGAAGTATAAGGAAGCTGAGTGGTACCGCGGAACTCTCGCCTCAGCAATCAAAGCTACTAAATTGTAGTAGTTGATTGCTGAGGCGAGAGTTTTTATTTTGAAAAATAGAATAAGAGAATGCGTAGAAGAGGAGAGTAAATGATAAAAATTGTTTCAGAGAGCTGCCCAAAAGCTGTGAGGGTAGTAACAATTTCATCATTGAAAATCACCTCGGAGTACTACTTTTGAAAACTAGTAAAAAGTAGCGGAGTTGTTTCCGATAGAAAAACAAAAGTCTAATTGGACTTGCAGAGCTTATATTTCGTGAGAAGTGTAAGGAAGCTGAGTGGTACCACGATTTCCTCGTCTCAGCAATTGATTGCTACAAGTATGTATGTAATCGATTGTTGAGACGAGTATATTTTTAAGATTTATATACTGAATATTCTGTTAAAAAACACTCATCTCAGCAATCGATATAGAAATAGATTGCAAAAATAGAGAGAAAAAAGAGGAGCGATGTGAGATGGGAAACCAGTACATTTATATGAATGGGGAATTTGTAGAAAAAGAAAAGGCAGTTGTTTCAGTATATGATCACGGTTTTTTATATGGAGACGGTGTATTTGAAGGGATTCGTAGTTACGATGGAAATGTATTTTGTTTAAAAGAACATGTAAAACGATTATATGAATCGGCAAAATCTATTTTACTTACAATCCCGCTGACGGTTGAAGAAATGGAAGAAGCAGTTTTACAAACATTGCAAAAAAATGAGTATACTGATGCTTACATTCGGTTAATTGTTTCAAGAGGAAAAGGTGACTTAGGGCTCGATCCGAGAAGTTGTGTGAAACCGAGCGTTATTATCATTGCAGAACAATTAAAGTTATTCCCACAGGAATTTTACGATAATGGATTAAGCGTTGTATCTGTTGCATCAAGACGTAATACGCCAGATGCATTAGACCCACGTATTAAGTCAATGAACTACTTAAATAACGTACTTGTAAAAATTGAAGCGGCACAAGCTGGAGTGCTAGAAGCACTTATGTTAAATCAACAAGGATATGTTTGTGAAGGATCTGGAGATAATGTTTTCGTGGTGAAAGATGGAAAGGTGTTAACACCTCCTTCTTATTTAGGGGCGCTAGAAGGTATTACGAGAAATAGTGTGATTGAGTTATGTGAACGACTTAATATTCGGTGTGAGGAAAGACCGTTTACTCGCCATGACGTATATGTAGCAGATGAAGTATTTTTAACGGGAACGGCAGCAGAATTAATTCCAGTTGTAAAAGTTGATTCAAGAGAAATTGGAGATGGGAAACCAGGAAGTGTAACGAAACAATTGACAGAGGAATTTAAAAAGTTAACGAGAGAAAGAGGAGTACGTGTTCCAGGATTAGCGGAAAGCTTACTGTAGGTAGGGAGAGGAGTTAATTGAAATGGAGCAACAGTATACAACACGTGAGAAATTGCATTGTGAAGAAGTAACAGGAGCTGGACACGTTATTCAATGCTTGAAGAATTTAGGTGTAACCACCGTTTTCGGTTATCCAGGCGGAGCGATTTTGCCAGTGTATGATGCGTTATACGGAAGTGGTTTGAAGCACGTTTTAACTCGTCATGAACAAGCTGCCATTTATGCGGCAGAAGGATATGCGAGAGCTTCTGGAAAGGTCGGGGTAGTCTTTGCTACCTCTGGCCCAGGGGCGACAAATTTAGTTACAGGCTTAGCGGATGCTTATATGGATTCGATTCCTTTAGTTGTCATTACAGGGCAAGTTGCAACACCTCTCATCGGAAAAGACGGATTTCAAGAAGCGGATGTTGTCGGGATTACAGTACCTGTAACGAAGCATAATTACCAAGTTCGTGATGTGAATCATTTATCACGCATTGTACAAGAAGCTTTTTACATCGCCGAAAGCGGGCGACCAGGACCAGTATTAATTGATATTCCAAAAGATGTTCAAAATGAAAATGTAACAAGTTTTTATAATGAAGTAATTGAGATTCCAGGATACAAAATAGAGCCTATGCCAGACAGTATAAAGCTTAGAGAGGTGGCTAAAGAAATTTCAAAAGCTACACGCCCACTTCTTTATATTGGAGGAGGTGTCATTCATTCGGGTGGATCTGATGAACTCATCAAATTTGCGAGGGAGAATCGTATTCCTGTCGTTTCCACCTTAATGGGACTTGGTGCATATCCGCCAGGAGATTCATTATTTTTAGGAATGCTCGGCATGCATGGAACGTACGCTGCAAATATGGCAGTAACAGAATGTGATTTACTACTTGCTTTAGGTGTTCGCTTCGATGATCGTGTAACAGGAAAATTAGAACTCTTTTCTCCGCATTCAAAAAAGGTACATATTGATATAGATCCTTCGGAGTTTCATAAAAATGTAACTGTGGAATATCCGATTGTTGGAGATGTGAAAAAAGCGTTACACATTCTGTTACGTATGCCGATTGATACACGGACAGATGAATGGCTTACGAAAATCGAGGGATGGAAAGAAGAATACCCACTATCCTACAACCAAAAAGAAAAGGAGTTAAAACCACAGCATGTGATTAGTCTAGTAAGTGAAGTAACGAATGGTGAAGCGATTGTGACGACAGAAGTAGGGCAGCATCAAATGTGGGCTGCGCATTTTTATAAAGCGAAAAATCCACGGACTTTTCTCACATCTGGCGGACTAGGAACGATGGGGTTTGGTTTCCCGGCGGCAATTGGTGCTCAGCTTGCGAAAGAAGAAGAACTCGTCATTTGTATTGCAGGCGATGCTTCTTTTCAAATGAACATTCAAGAACTACAAACAATTGCTGAAAATAATATTCCTGTAAAAGTATTTATTATAAATAACAAATTTTTAGGGATGGTAAGGCAATGGCAAGAAATGTTTTATGAAAATCGTTTATCAGAATCAAAAATCGGCTCGCCAGATTTTGTGAAAGTGGCAGAAGCTTATGGAGTGAAGGGATTAAGAGCGACGAATTCAACCGAGGCGAAACAAGTGATGTTAGAAGCAATTGCTCATGAAGGTCCTGTCGTAGTTGATTTTTGTGTAGAAGAAGGTGAAAACGTATTTCCGATGGTTCCGCCAAACAAGGGGAATAACGAAATGATTATGAAGAGGTGGGAAGAATGAGTCATACTTTTTCACTCGTTATTCATAACGAGCCAAGCGTCTTATTACGTATAAGTGGAATTTTTGCTCGGCATGGTTATTATATTTCTTCTTTACATTTAAACGAAAGAGATACTAGTGGCGTTTCTGAAATGAAACTCACAGCAGTTTGTACTGAAAATGAAGCGACATTACTTGTTGGTCAGTTGAAAAAATTAATTGATGTACTGCAAGTAAATAAATTATAAGGAGTGTATGGAATATGAAAACGTATTATGAGAAAGATGCAAATTTAGAGTTATTACAAGGGAAAACAGTTGCGGTAATTGGTTATGGATCTCAAGGTCATGCGCAGGCACAAAATTTACGTGATTCTGGTGTGGAAGTTGTAGTCGGTGTTCGACCTGGTAAGTCTTTTGAAGTAGCAAAAGCAGATGGGTTTGAAGTAATGTCTGTTTCAGAAGCGGTTCGAACCGCGCAAGTCGTACAAATGTTATTGCCAGATGAACAGCAAGCACATGTGTATAAAACAGAAGTAGAAGAGAATCTCCGTGAAGGGCAAATGTTACTTTTCTCACATGGATTTAATATTCACTTCGGACAAATTAACCCGCCAAGTTACGTAGATGTAGCAATGGTAGCACCAAAAAGTCCAGGTCATCTCGTTTGCCGTGTATTCCAAGAAGGGAATGGTGTTCCGGCGTTAGTCGCAGTACATCAAGATGCAACAGGCACCGCATTAAGTGTAGCACTTGCGTATGCAAAAGGTGTAGGTTGTACACGTGCAGGTGTAATTGAAACGACATTCCAAGAAGAAACAGAGACGGATTTATTCGGAGAGCAAGCGGTACTTTGCGGCGGGGTAACTGCACTTGTGAAAGCTGGTTTTGAAACGTTAACAGAAGGTGGATATCGTCCTGAAATTGCATACTTTGAATGTTTACATGAATTAAAGTTAATTGTTGATTTAATGTATGAAGGTGGTTTGACGAACATGCGCCATTCTATTTCAGATACGGCTGAGTTCGGAGATTATGTAACAGGATCGAGAATCGTTACAGATGAAACGAAGAAAGAGATGAAACGAGTACTTACAGAAATTCAGCAAGGTGAATTCGCGAAGAAATGGATTTTAGAAAACCAAGCTGGGCGTCCAACATATAATGCGATGAAAAAAGCAGAGCAAAATCATCAGTTAGAAAAAGTAGGGGCAGAACTTCGTGAAATGATGAGCTGGATTCATGCGCCGAAAGAATTAGTAAAGAAATAGAGTAAGTGATTGTAAGTGCAAAATACGTAAGAGGGGATTTGACAAGATGAGAAGTGACATGATTAAAAAAGGTTTTGATAAAGCGCCGCACCGTAGTTTATTAAAAGCAACTGGTTTGAAAGATGAAGATTTTGATAAACCGTTTATAGCTATCTGTAATTCTTTTATTGAAATTATTCCAGGTCATAAGCACTTAAATGAGTTTGGAAAACTTGTTAAAGAAGCAGTGCGTGCAGCAGGTATGGTTCCATTTGAATTTAATACAATTGGAGTAGATGACGGTATTGCGATGGGGCATATTGGCATGCGTTATTCGCTTCCGAGTCGTGAAATTATTGCAGATTCAGTAGAAACGGTTGTAAATGCACATTGGTTTGATGGCATGATTTGTATTCCAAACTGTGACAAAATTACACCCGGTATGATGATGGCTGCACTTCGTATTAACATTCCAACTGTTTTTGTTTCAGGTGGTCCGATGGCGGCTGGAAAAACTTCAAAAGGAGACGTTGTCGATTTAAGTTCTGTTTTCGAAGGAGTAGGAGCTTATCAATCTGGGAAAATTTCAGAAGAAGAATTAAAGGATATTGAAGATCATGGCTGTCCATCTTGTGGTTCTTGTTCTGGTATGTTTACAGCGAATTCTATGAACTGTTTATGTGAAGTATTAGGTTTAGCTCTTCCTGGTAACGGTAGTATTTTAGCTATTGATCCAAGACGTGAAGAATTAATTAAACAAGCAGCAGAGAAATTAAAGATTTTAATTGAAAAAGATATTAAGCCAAGAGACATTGTAACGGAAGAAGCAATTGATGATGCGTTCGCGCTTGATATGGCGATGGGCGGTTCAACAAATACAGTGTTGCACACATTGGCGCTCGCGCAAGAGGCTGGATTAGATTACGATATGAACCGTATTGATGCCGTTTCAAGGCGTGTACCACATTTATGTAAAGTAAGCCCTGCTTCCAATTGGCATATGGAAGATATTGATCGAGCAGGCGGGATTAGTGCAATTTTGAAAGAGATGAGTCGAAAAGAAGGGGTACTTCATTTAGACCGTATTACTGCTACTGGGCAAACATTAAGAGAAAATATTGCTCATGCAGAGATTAAAGATAAGGAAGTTATTCATTCTCTCGAAAATCCTCATAGTGAAGAAGGGGGATTACGTATATTAAAAGGAAATCTTGCGAAAGATGGAGCAGTTATTAAAAGCGGGGCAACCGAAGTAAAACGATTTGAAGGACCTTGCGTTATTTTTAATTCACAAGATGAGGCGCTTGCGGGCATTATGCTTGGGAAAGTGAAGAAAGGCGATGTAGTTGTTATTCGCTATGAAGGACCAAGAGGCGGCCCTGGTATGCCGGAGATGTTAGCACCAACTTCAGCGATTGCCGGTATGGGATTAGGTGCAGATGTTGCGCTATTAACGGATGGTCGTTTTTCTGGAGCTTCACGTGGTATTTCGGTAGGGCATATTTCGCCAGAAGCAGCTGCGGGCGGAACGATTGCACTTCTCAAGCAAGGGGATATCGTTTGTATTGATGTTGAGGAAAGATTGCTAGAAGTAAGAGTTAGTGATGAAGAATTAGATAAGCGTAAAAAAGAATGGAAACGACCAGAACCGAAAGTGAAAACTGGTTGGCTTGGACGTTATGCACAGATGGTAACATCGGCGAATACAGGTGCAGTTCTAAAAATCCCGAATTTTGATTGAGCCAATTTAAAAGAGATAAGGATGATATGAAATGGTGCAGAAGGTAAAGGAGAGAGTGAAAATTGAAGATATCTTAATGGCACATAATTGCATGAAAGATATCGTTATTAAAACACCGTTACAACGTGATACAGTTCTATCTGAGAAATATGATTGTGACGTTTATGTAAAACGAGAAGACTTACAATTGATTCGCTCTTTCAAAATTCGTGGTGCGTACAATTTAATTCAAAGTTTATCAAAAGAACAATTACAAAACGGTGTTGTTTGTGCAAGTGCTGGTAATCATGCGCAAGGAGTTGCTTATACGTGTAATTTATTGAAGATTCCGTCGAAAATCTTCATGCCAACAACGACACCTAAACAAAAAGTATCGCAAGTACAATTTTTCGGTAGTGATTTTGCAGAAATTGTATTAGTTGGTGATACATTTGATAGCTCTTTCCAAGAAGCACAGCGCTATTGTGAAGAAAATAGAATGACGTTTGTTCATCCGTTTGATGATCCGCATGTAGTTGCTGGTCAAGGAACAGTGGCAGTTGAAATTATGCATGATATGGAGAAACCAGTGGATTATATCTTTACAGCAATTGGAGGCGGTGGGTTAGCATCAGGTGTTGGTACATATGTAAAAGGTGTTAGTCCTGCTACAAAGGTCATTGGCGTAGAGCCAATGGGAGCTGCATCTATGAAGGAGGCTTTTCTTCAAAACGAAAATGTCGCGTTAGAGAAAATAGATAGTTTTGTTGATGGGGCAGCTGTCAAAAAGGTAGGAAAGTTAACATTTGAAACTTGTAAAGATGTAATTGATGATATTGTTTTAGTACCAGAAGGAAAGGTTTGTACGACGATTTTAGAACTGTATAAGAAAAATGCAATTGTAGCTGAACCGGCTGGTGCACTATCTATTGCAGCGCTTGATTTATATAGAGATGAAATAAAAGGTAAAACAGTTGTATGTACGCTAAGTGGTGGAAATAATGATATTGATAGAATGCAAGAAATGAAAGAACGTTCGCTCATTTACGAAGGGTTAAAGCATTATTTTATCATTGAATTCCCGCAGCGTTCAGGTGCGCTAAGAGAGTTTCTTGATAAGGGATTAGGGCCAGAAGATGATATTACTCGTTTTGAATACATTAAGAAACATAATAAAGAAAATGGCCCAGCACTAGTCGGAGTAGAGTTGAAACATAAAGAAGATTATGAGCAATTAATTACTCGTTTTAAAGAAAATAATATTCAATTTATGGAGCTTAATAAAAATCCTATTTTGTTTGATTTGCTTATTTAATAGAAGGAAAGAGTTAGCATCCAAATAAAAAAGATAGATGCAACCAGCGGAAATGCTGCTTGTATCTATCTTTTTATAATTACACTATATACTTTCCATATTCAAGTAGGATAAAGCTAGTTAACCAAAAGAGTATCGCAATGCGAATGATTACATACATAGTAAATTCAAAGGTAGTAAGTTTTCGTTCACGTTTTATTTTTTTTAGAAGTTTAACAGAAAAAAATGAACATAAAAGTAGAACGGCTATAGATATTTTATAAATATTCTCTAACAAACTTACATTTTCTAATAAGTCTTTCAGCATGTTCATCACCTATTCTATAAAGTATGTTACAGAGAAATAAATCTTGCGCTGTCTAGTTTCGTTTGTTTTTTATGTTCCCTGTATCATCAATTTCTACATCAGTTGAAATCGTTTGTAAATATTGTAGAGCTTTTTTCTTTTCTTCCTCATTTACAGGGGAAACTTGGTTGTTGCGAATGATGTAAGGATTGAATGACATTTGGACATCCTTTCCTTTAAAAGTTAAAGTTAATACGCCAGTTTCGGCGCTTTTCCCGCTTACATAACTTGGGAATAAAAAGTTACCTAATGAATAAGCGATAGGAACGTTATTATAATACTCAAATCCTTGTAACCAATGCGGGTGACTCCCGACAATCGCGTCAGCTCCTGCTTCAACCATTTTAGGTACATATTGTTTTTGGTATTCTACCGGACGATTTGACTTTTCAACGCCCCAATGCATATATATGATTAAATAGTCTGCATCTTTCTTTTGCTCTTTAATTGTTTTTGTTACAAGATTTAAATCATATCCGTTCGCAACGCCAGGTTTATTGTCACCAGCTACCCAATTCGTATCAGGCATAAATCGAACGAAGGAAAGAAATTTGAACTTCTTCCCTTTTACAGTCATTTCTCGTGCAGTATATGCATCCTTTGCATTCTTTCCGGCTCCAATGTAAGGGAACTTTAATTTTTCAACGTGAGAAATCGTGTCTAATAATCCATCTTGCCCATAATCAAGTGTATGGTTATTCCCAATATTTACGATGTCATATCCCGTGTTTTTAATAGCTTTTAGTGTAGATGGATCACTTTTAATCCAAAACAGTTGTCCAGGAGCTTTCTTTTCTCTCGTTGTAAATGCTGACTCTAAATTAACGAAAGAAATATCAGCTTTTGTTATTTCTTCTTTTACATGTTGGAATGGATAATCAGCCCCGTTTTTTTCGATTACAGGACGTAATTGCCAATCGAACATTGTATCACCAGAGAAGGTGAGTGTGATTGCCTTGTCTTCTATTTTCTTTTCACTTGTTGAAGCTGTTTTACTAGATTTGTTTTGCAAATCGGGTTTGTCTTTCGCTTTTGAAATAAAAGAGTAGTTAACTAATAAAACAATTGGTGTAATGCAAAAGGCTATTAACAGAAATCGTTTTAGTAAAGTTTTCATAAATACCTTCCCTTTTGAGTTTATACCGCAATTTGTGGGCAATAAAACTCGCGCTAGTTAAAGTTTCACTTTAAGTATAACTACAAATGCAGTTTATGTAGTGAAAACATTTGTCAATATTCTCAATATTAAGTTAACATATAGATAACCTGTAAATCAATGTATAAACCAAAATATAGAAATAAAGAATTCGAAGGGTGAAGAACGAGAGATGGTTATATTAGGAGCAGTTGTAAATGGGATTTGTATTATATTTGGTACTTTACTAGGAAAATTATTTAGTAGAATTCCAGAAAGTATGAAGGGAACAATTATGCATGCAATCGGTTTAGCAGTTACTGTGCTTGGACTTCAAATGGCATTGAAAAGTGAAAATTTTCTTGTTGTCATTTTAAGTTTAGTTATTGGTACTGTCATCGGGGAATGGCTACAACTAGAGGAAAAGTTAAAGCTGTTAGGAGATTGGCTAGAAAATAAAGTTGGATCGAAAGGGAAAGGGAGCATATCAGAAGGGTTTGTAACAGCTACTTTAATTTTTGCAATTGGTGCGATGGGCATACTTGGTGCACTCGACAGTGGGATTCGCGGAAATCATGATATTTTATTTACAAAGGCGATTATCGATGGGTTTATTTCTATTATATTAACGACAACTTTAGGAATTGGCGTAGTATTTTCGGCGATTCCAGTTATTTTATATGAAGGAGGGATTGCGGTTTTTGCAACACAAATTAATAGTTTGGTCCCGAAAGAATTAATGAATCAATTTATAGTGGAAATGACAGCTACAGGTGGTATTATGATAGCCGCTATTGGATTGAACTTACTTGGTATTATTAAAATTAAAGTGGCAAATTTACTGCCAGGTATATTGGTAGTTGGAATAATTGTTTCACTTATTTACGGTTACGGTTTAATAGTAAAGTAGTAGGGGGATGGATATATATATGGAGGAATTTCAATATACAAAACGTGTTCATAACATATTGAAGATTGCAGCAGAAGAGGCGGAAAATAATATTATTCAATCAACTCATCTGTTTATCGGAATGAGTAAAGAAGGCACTGGAGTTTGTAGCGAGTTGTATATGTATTTGTTTCGTAACTTGGGTACGGATTTTTTAGAAAAATTTTCAATACGAAAGCATTACGATTCACCGTATCAAGAGTATAAGAAAATAGGACAATATAAGGTATCTTATAAGGTGCTAGAAATTTTACAAATAGCGAAGAAACGTATGGAACGTTTCCAGCAAGTAATAATAAATGAAGGGCATGTTATATATGCGCTATTTCGCACGGATACGTTGATTGGAAATGCACAAATACAAAAAGATATATTACGTATTATAGCTGAGCCAAGAGATTTAGCGGTCGATCTAAAATATTTTGTTCCTACTTATAATCATTTAATTTGTACTGTTAGAAAGGCTAGCCCTTCTGATTTTGAAAAATTAGCAAGTTTTGTTAATGAGGAATTTGGTGAACGTTGGTTACATTCAATAGAGTATGGATTTCGTACATATAAAGAAAATTTACCTATTTATATAGCAGAACAAGAAGAAGTGATAGTAGGTTTCGCTTGTTATGATGTAGTGAGAGGAAAGAAGGGATTGTTTGGTCCAATGGGCACAGCGAAACAAAATCGCGTGAAAGGTGTAGGTAAGGAATTGTTACATCGTTGTTTACATAGTATGAAGCAAGAAGGATATGAATACGCAATTATTGGACAAGCAGGTCCGATTGAGTTTTATGAGCGAAATTGTGATGCGCGTTTAATACCGTTAGAGAATAAGTAACCAACTCCATATATGGGAGTTGGTTTTTTTATGAAAATAATGTAGAGATGTAGTGGTTTTCACTAGAAAATAGCGGGTTTTGTAGTAAATCTTACAATTAAAGCAAATTACTAAACTTTTTACAAGAAAGGGTGTAGAATGGGTATCTAAAGAAAGAAGGTGTGAAAATGGCCAGCTGGAAACGAAATTTAATGATTTGTTGGCTAGGTTGTTTTACCACTGCAGCCGGTATGAGTTTAGTAATTCCTTTTTTATCTTTTTATATTGAGGAATTAGGAGTAACTGGCACTTCTAGTATTGCACAGTGGTCGGGACTTGCATTTGGTATAACATTTTTAATGGGTGCGATCGTATCACCAATATGGGGAAAGCTTGGTGATATACATGGACGGAAATTGATGCTGATTCGTGCGAGCCTTGGTATGGCGATTATTATGACGCTTATGGGGTTTGTAACGGATGTGTATCAACTAGTCGCACTAAGGTTTTTGATGGGAGCAGTATCTGGTTTCCTTTCAACGGCGATGACATTTATTGCAGCAGAAACTCCGAAAGAGCATTCAGGTTGGGCAATTTCTACAATTTCAACTGGGGGCGTGAGCGGTTCTTTACTTGGCCCGTTACTTGGAGGATACTTGTCTGAGTTAATTGGAATGCGCCATGTTTTTCTTGTTACAGGAGCTTTTTTATTCCTTTCTTTTCTCATCGTTTTTTTCTTCCTACATGAAGAGAATCACTTCGCTCAAGCAAAAAAAGTACAACCGAAAAAAGTATGGACAATGGTTCCAGCAAAGCATTTAATTATTAGTTTGTTTGTAACAACATTTATTATTCAACTTGCGAACATGTCAATTCAACCTATTATTACATTGTATGTAAAGAATTTAGAAGGCCCAGGAACAGCTCATATTGAAATGATTGCAGGCGCAGTCATGTCTGCGACAGGTTTAGCTATTATTATGGCAGCTCCTAAGTTAGGGAGATTATCAGATCGTATTGGACCTCAAAAAACGTTAGTTGTGGCATTATTTGCGGCAGGAATTATTTTTATTCCGCAAGCATTTGTAACCTCAGCTTGGCAACTATTAATTCTTCGCTTTTTATTAGGTATCGCACAAGCAGGGCTATTACCTTCCGTACAAACTCTACTAAAACAACATACACCAACCCATGTAACGGGAAGAATATTTGGGTATAATCAATCGTTTCAGTTTTTAGGAAATATGATTGGACCAGTACTTGGTGGACAAATTGCAGCTCATGCAGGCTTCCAATATGTTTTCTTCTCTACTTCATCACTATTATTTATTGCGTGCATTTGGGTTTATTTTCACAATAAGAACGAAGAGGTATCAGAGAAACGACATTTGGAAGTTAGTTAACTAAGTGAATGAAAAAGAAAAGGATGAAGCAATGATTGCTTCATCCTTTTCTTTAAAATTGGAGACAAAGATAGCTTAATGTACCAAGCTCGTAACTGCGGTGAATGACTTCACCGTTATTTTCACCGCTTCCCATAGCGATAAATAAAGGAACAAAATGCTCTGCTCTTGGTACTGCTAATTGTGCATGAGGGGCATTGTTCTCCCAATTAAATAATGCATCTTTATCAGTAGTCTGCATATGTTTAATAATCCAATCATCAAATTCAATTGCCCATTGTTCGGGTGTAGTTTGATTCCATTTTAAAGCTCGTAAGTTATGAACGGTAACACCGCTCCCGATTACTAAAATATCTTCTTGTCCAAGTCCTTTTAGTGCTTCGCCAATCTTAAATTGCTCTTTTGCAGCAAGGAATGGATTGACTGATATTTGGACAACAGGAATATTTGCTTCTGGATACATGCGATGCAGAAGAGTCCATGAGCCATGATCTAAACCTCTCGTCATATTATGATGGACTGGAATACCTTTGTTTTTAAATTTTGTTTCTAACATAGATGCAATGTTAGAAGAGCCTTTCGCACGATATTTGATTTCGTATAACTCAGGAGGAAAACCTCCAAAATCATAAATTGTTTCATATTCGTTATCTGATGAAGAAATCGTTACTACTTCGCTTTCCCAGTGAGCGGTGAAAATAACAATTGCTTTCGGTTTGTATGTTTCGCCAAGTGTTTTTAAAAACCTTGTATAGTCTGTATCTTGAATAGCAAGCATCGGTGATCCGTGTGCTAAAAATAATGATGGCATCATAATAGAAACCTCCCAAAAATATAATAATTACTTTATGTAAGTAACTATATAATTTTATTTTCTGTTCGTCAATATATTAGTTTAAGAGCTAATTGGAAAAGTGGGTCATTTGTCATAATGAAGGCAATTGCATATAATACATAATAAGAATAATGAATGGATATTCATTTTTTGATATACATAATAGAGTTGGGGGCTGACGAAATGAACGTACAGGAAAGTTTCGTTACGGCATTGGATGGATCGGAAATTTATTTACGTAAGTGGCTACCAGAAAGAGATCCGCGAGGGATTATTCAAATTGCACATGGTATGACAGAACATGCAGGTGTTTATACAGACTTTATTGCTGCCTTATTAGAAGCGGGGTATGGTGTTTATGCGCATGATCATAAAGGTCATGGGAAAACAGTGAAAAGAGAAGAAGATTATGGTCATTTTGAACCAAATGTAGGTTGGAGTGAGGCTGTGTCTGATGTTATTTTTGTATCAGAAACAATAAGAAAAGAGCAGACATGTCCGTTGTTTTTACTTGGACATAGTATGGGTTCTTTTTTATCAAGACGTGCTGTACAACTTAAAGGTGGATTATATGATGGATTCCTTATTTCAGGAACTGGTGGGAACCCGGGATTGTTAGGAGTCATTGGTCATAAAGTAGCGACAATCGAGATGAAACTACGCGGGGAAAAAACGAAAAGTCCGATGCTAAACTTTTTATCTTTCGGAAATTTCAACTCACACTTTAAGCCAAATCGTACGAAATTTGATTGGTTATCTTCAGATAATAATCAAGTTGATAAATATATTGCGGATCCGTTATGTGGATTTATTTGTACAACAAGCTTTTATCGCGAATTGTTTTCCGGTGTATTAGAAGTAAATAAACTAGAAGAGTTTAAGAAAACACCGAAAAATCTTCCAATACATATTTTTTCAGGAGATCGTGATCCTGTTGGGGATATGGGGAAAGGTGTAAAAGAAGTATATGAAAATTATAAAAAATGTGGCGTGAAAGATGTAACGCTGCGTTTATATGAAAATGGAAGGCATGAAATGTTCCACGAAGTAAATAGAGATGAAGTATTTCAAGATTTGATTTCTTGGTTAGATGGGCATATTGTATGAGAAGAAACCTCACTTTTTTCAAGTGAGGTTTCTTTGAGGAAATGGAGGAATAGTTATGAGTGAATTTGTAAATAAAGAGTATATAGAAATAGATTTTCAAGATGTTTTGATTAAAGAAGAGGAATTGAAAAATTGTACCTTCATAAAATGCTCTTTTAGAGGGGTAGATGCAACGGAAGTTTCTACTGAAAATTGTAATTTCATAGAATGTGATTTTACCGGTGCTCTATTTAACGCTTCTATCCATCAAGGAACTACATTTGCAAATTGTAAGTTTGTTGGTGTGAATTTATTCGTATCGAAGTTTGAAGAATGTAAAATGACTGGCTCTGATTTTGAAGAAGCGAATTTAGACGGAATAACTATAATATCGGGCGATTGGTCATATACGAATTTAAGGTTCGCGAACTTAAGTAAACAAATGTTAAAGGGTATACGTTTAATTGAAGCTGACCTATATGAATGTAATTTAGAAAAAGCAGATTTACGTGAAGCAGATTTAACAGGTGTACAACTAGGGAAGGCGAAACTTAGCGGTGCAAATTTAAAAGGGGCGATAGTTGATAGAATTGATTTTACAAGTTTTGATTTGAAAAATGTGAAATTAGATATAGCGCAGGCAGTTGCAGTAGCAAGATGTTATGGGGCTAAGGTGAACTAAATTGTTTGTAAAACCGTTCAAATTGTTGAACGGTTTTACAAATCATAATAGTAGTATAATAGTGAATGAGGTGTTAATAATATGGAAGATAAAACATTAGGTATACTACTAGATGTTGTTGGGGAATTATTTTCAGATGAAATATCAATCGCTGTTTCGAACACGAAAGAATATATTTACTATCGGCCAAGTAAACGAATTGATTTAAAGATTAGCGCCGGGAATCCCATTAAGGAAGGAACGATTGCTCATAAAGCAATGGTAACGAAGCAAAAAGCCTCTGAGTTTATTAACCGAGATGTTTTCGGTATTCCTTATCATGGAATGGCCGTACCATTTTCAAATAATGGAAAGATTGAAGGTTGCGTGACGGCAATTTATCCCGCTTTAACGGATGGTAAGTCAGTCGTTACTTTAAAAACAACAGACGGATGGATTCCAGTTCCTTTTGCAAAGGTCATGTATTTAGAGGCTAAAGATAAAAAGACATATGTGAATTCAGAAGAGTTAACAGGAACGCATAAATACTCTCTACAAGAATTCGAATACTTGCTTCCGAAAGATTCGTTTATTAGATGCCATCGTTCCTTTATTGTAAATGTTAATCATATTAAAGCGATTTATCCTGATACCCATTCTACTTTTTTACTTTCTATGGATAACGGAGAGATGGTACCAGTAAGTCAATCATACGCCAGCTATTTTCGTAAGCTTCTAGGATTCTAAAATTTTCTGCTTTAGAACCTAGATTCGCTGTTTTATCTGAATTTTCGGCATTGTGTAAGAAAATCCCTATTTTGATGGTGTTAATGTGTAAAATAATTATGAATATTCATTGGGAGAGGGATTACATATGGAGAATAATTTAGATAGAATTAGGGATCAACGATTAAAAGATCGAGTAGTTACACCTGAAGAAGCAGCTTCATGGATTGAAAGTGGAATGACTTTAGGATTAAGTGGATTTACACGTGCTGGTGATGTAAAAGCAGTCCCATTTGCACTTGTAAACCGAGTTAAGAATGATAAATCTTTTAAAGTAAATGTTTATACAGGGGCTTCCTTAGGTTCGGATGTAGATAAATTATTTGCTGAGGCAGGAATTTTAGGGAAAAGATTGCCTTTCCAAGCCGATGCGACTATGCGAAAAGGAATTAATAACGGAGACTTTTTATTTGTGGATCAGCACTTATCTCATACAGCAGAGTTACTTCGTGCTGATGTTATGGATATAGATTTCGCTATCTTGGAAGCGGTTGCGATTACTGAAGATGGAATGATTATTCCAACCACTTCAATTGGAAATTCCTTAGCATTCTCCTTAAATGCTAAGTCCATTATTATTGAAATGAATATGGCTCAATCTACGCAATTAGAGGGGCTGCATGATTTATATGAACCAGGTAAACAAAGGGAAAGACTCCCTATTCCGCTCGTAAAAACGGATGATCGAATTGGAACAATCGGTATCCCAATTGATGCTGAAAAAGTGAAGGGAATTGTGTTTACGAATCAACTGGATTCGCCATCGACAATTGTTCCTCCAGATGAAGAAACTGTTATTATGGCACAGCATTTAATAGAGTTCCTTCGAGAAGAGGTTAAAGTAGGCCGATTAACAAATCGTTTAGCACCGTTACAATCGGGAATTGGTTCAGTTGCTAATGCAGTATTGCACGGCATGCTAGATTCGGAGTTTGAAGATTTAGAAGTGTATTCTGAAGTTTTACAAGATGCGGTCTTTGATCTAATGGACGCTGGGAAAGTTAATTTTGCTTCCTGCTGTTCGATCACGCTTTCTGAAGAGAAAATGCAACAAGTATTTTCTAACTTTGAAAACTATCGTGACAAATTAATGATGCGCCCGCAAGAGATTTCTAATCATCCTGAAATCATTCGCCGCCTCGGGTTAATCTCAATTAATACTGCTTTAGAATTAGATATATATGGAAATGTTAACTCTACTCACGTTTTAGGTACGAAAATGATGAATGGTATTGGTGGTTCTGGTGATTTTGCGAGAAATGCACGCCTAGCTATTTTTGTTACTAAATCGATTGCAAAAGGTGGCAACATATCAAGCATCGTTCCTTTCGTTTCTCATGTAGACCATACGGAACATGATGTAGATGTTATCGTCACTGAACAGGGGTATGCTGACTTAAGAGGGCTTGCGCCAAGAGAAAGAGTGGAACTAATTATTGAGAATTGCGTACATCCAATGTATCGTGAACAGCTACGAGCTTATTACGAGGAAGCAAAAACAAGAGGTGGACAAACCCCTCATGTTTTAGAAAAAGCTTTTTCTTGGCATACGAATTATGCTGAAAATGGAACAATGCTTGAAGATGTAGTAGAAACTGTATAGAAGTGTAAAAATAATTCTTAATATAATATGCTATAAAGATTGAAAGAAAAAGAACGTCAATTTTCAGGAATGGCGTTTTTTTTCTTTTAAAAAATTGTTACCTATTCTGAAGAATTATAAAAGTAATCTCTTATTTACGGAAATAAGAGGTTTTTTAAATTACTTTTCGAATCATTTTAATAGTTTATATATTAAAGGTGAGGAGAAAGAATCATGAAGATAAGAAAAGCGTTATTAAGTGAAGAAAATGAATTAAGTGAACTTGCACTACATTCAAAAGCAACGTGGAACTATAGCGAAGCATTCATACTTGCTTGTAAGGAAGATTTAACAATTACCGAAGAGTACATAAAAAATAATTTTGTATATGTTTTAGAAAACGATAATACGAAGATTGGATTTTTCTCATTTTTACGTAATGAAAATGCTCTTGATTTTCTATATATTCAACCTCGTTACAAAGGAGCAGGGTACGGGAAAATACTTTGGGAGTATGTATTAGAAAAAGCAAATGAGCTAGGAATAAAAAGTTTTACAATTGATAGTGATCCGAATGCAAAAGGGTTTTACTGGAAGATGGGAGCAAAGTTAATAGGAGAGACACCATCAACGGTTTTTAAGGATCGTTTACTGCCTCTTTTGAAATATGATGTGTAAAACAATTAATAGTAGGAGAAGCTGAGAAATGAAAGAATTGAAATTATCTTTTGACTCTTAATCTTTAATAAGTTACTATAATGGTGGTAACTTATTAAAGGGAACTTCATAGAGTTGAAAGGGGAAATACTTTTGAAAACAACTTATGTAAACGCTACAATTGTAACGATGAATGAACAAAACGAAGTGATAGAAAATGGATATATCATTGTAGAAAATGATCAAATTATAGATGTAAAGAGCGGAGAATTCGCTAATGATTTTGAAGTAGATGAAGTAATTGATATGAAAGGAAAGTGGGTTTTACCAGGGCTTGTAAATACACATACACACGTTGTAATGAGTCTCTTAAGAGGTATTGGCGATGATATGTTATTACAACCATGGCTGGAGACGAGAATTTGGCCACTTGAAAGTCAGTTTACGCCAGAGCTTGCGGTTGCTAGTACGGAATTAGGATTACTTGAAATGGTGAAAAGTGGTACAACATCATTCTCTGATATGTTTAATCCAATTGGAATAGATCAAGATGCAATTATGGAAACGGTATCAAAGAGTGGGATGCGAGCTGCTGTTTCAAGAACTTTATTTAGCTTCGGAACGAAGGACGATGAGAAGAAAGCGATTGAAGAAGCTGAAAAATATGTGAAGCGTTACTATAAAGAAAGTGGTATGTTAACTACGATGGTTGCGCCGCATAGTCCATATACATGTTCTACAGAACTGTTAGAAGAGTGTGCTCGTATTGCAGTAGAAAATCAAACGATGGTTCATATTCATCTTTCGGAAACAGAGCGTGAAGTACGTGATATTGAAACACAGTACGGAAAACGTCCAGTAGAATATGCAGCAAGTTGCGGTTTATTTAAACGCCCAACAGTTATTGCACACGGTGTAGTATTAAATGAAAATGAGCGTGCATTTTTAGCAGAACATGATGTTCGAGTAGCTCATAACCCGAATAGTAATTTAAAACTAGGTTCTGGTATAGCGAATGTAAAAGCGATGCTAGAAGCAGGAATGAAAGTAGGAATTGCAACAGATAGTGTAGCATCTAATAACAATTTAGATATGCTTGAAGAAATGCGTATAGCGACTTTACTACAAAAAGGTATTCATCAAGATGCAACAGCGTTACCGGTTGAAACAGCTCTTACACTTGCGACTAAAGGAGCTGCTGAAGTAATCGGGATGAAACAAACAGGATCACTTGAGGTTGGAAAGTGTGCCGATTTTATTACGATTGACCCGTCTAATAAGCCGCATTTACAACCAGCAGATGAAGTGTTATCACACCTTGTATATGCCGCTAGTGGAAAAGATATAAGCGATGTAATTATTAACGGAAAACGTGTCGTTTGGAATGGTGAATGTAAAACGTTAGATGAAGAGCGTATTATATTTGAAGCAAGTCGTTATAAACGAGGTTTACAAAGATAGGTAATTATATGTAGTTGAAAAAGCTATCCTTTTTTAAAAGGATAGCTTTTTTCTTGAACGAATAAATATTCAAAAGAATGTCGCATCTTTCTGTTCATATTTCTGCTATAATATATAACGCTTTATAATATTTTATACTTAAGGAGAACAATTCATGAAGCAAAAAAAGAGCCATTTAATGGTAATGGCACTTGTTACAACTTTATTATTAACAGCTTGTAATAATGAAGCGAATAAAAGTGATGCAGAAGCTAAAAAACAAGTGTTAAATGTAACAGTATCAGAAGAAATTCCTTCTCTTGATACTGCGAAAACGATGGATGGTACATCAGCGCACGTTATGCAAAACATATTTGAAGGTTTGTATGTATTAGATGATCAAGATCAGCCTATTCCAGCAGTAGCAAAATCGTTTAAAAGAAGTGAAGATGGTAAAAAATATACATTTGATTTGCGTAAAGATGCAAAATGGTCAAATGGGGACAGTGTGACAGCAAATGATTTTATGTTTGCATGGAAACGTGCAATTAACCGTGAAACAGCGTCTCAATATGCGTACATGCTTTTTCATGTGAAAAATGCGAAAGAAATTAATAAAGGAACAATGCCTCTTGATAACCTTGGAGTTAAAGCAATAAATGATTATACGTTAGAAGTGGAACTCGAACAGCCAATTCCGTATTTTTTACAGTTGTTAGCACTACCGATTTACTTACCACAGCATGAATCATTTTTGAAAGAACAAGGAAAGAATTATGCATTGGAACCTAGTAATCTCATATATAACGGGCCATTTGTATTAGAGAAGTGGAAGCATGAACAAGAGTTTCAATTAAAGAAGAATGCTACATATTGGGATGAAAAGAAAGTGAAATTAGACGAAATAAACTTTCAAATTGTAAAAGATACAATGACGGTTGTTAATTTATACGAAGCTGGTGATTTGGATCGAGTGCCTATTAATTCTCAATTTGTAGACAAGTATAAGGGAAGCAAGGACTTACATATGTCGAGCGATTCAGGAATTGCTATGCTACGTTTTAATGAAAAAAATAGTGCGTTAGCAAATAAAAAGGTGCGTCAATCTATTTCATTCGCGTTAAATAAAGAAGCTTTCGTTGCTCACTTTATTAATAACGGGGCAAAACCTGCAAGCGAACTTGTACCGGCTGGTCATATAAATGAAGAGACTGGCAAAGATTTTAGAAAAGAAAACGGAGATCTTTCTTCATATGATTTGCAAAATGCGAAAAAGATTTGGGAAGAATCAAAAAAAGAGCTTGGAGTAGAACAAGTAAACCTAGAGTTTTTAACGTTTGAACAAGATAATGCAAAACGTATGGCAGAATATATAAAAGGTGACTTAGAAAAGAATTTGCAAGGATTAACGATACAAATTAAACAACAGCCATTTAAGCAAAAATTACAGTTAGAACAAACAGGAGATTACGATATATCTATGGCAAATTGGGGACCGGATTATAAAGACCCAATTAGTTATTTAGAACTCTTTACGACGGATAATCAGAATAACAAAATGAATTATTCTAACCTTCACTACGATGAATTAATAAAGAAAGCGAAAAGCGATTTTGTACTAGATCAAAAGAAAAGATGGGAAGCATTGCAAGAGGCCGAGCGTATTCTGCTAGAGGATGCTGCAGTTGCACCGCTTTATCAAATGGGATCAGCTTACGTACAAAAGGATTATGTAAAAGGAATTGAGAAGCATCAATTTGGTGGTGTTTATACGTATAAGAATGCTTATATTGCTAATGAATAAATACAAAAAACCTTACTTTTTAAAAAGTAAGGTTTTTTTAAAGAGTACATGGAATAAGGGAATACAGTACAAATCAGCATAAAAACAATCTCTTGTTGTAACTATGTTTGTTTTTAATTATATAAAAAATATTAGATTATATATTTTGTCATTGATATACTTAAAAGGTAATTGAGGTATTAAGATGAATCGATAGCGATGTTTGTGTATAATTATTTGAGTATTATAAAAATAAGGGAGCTTAAGTATTTGATTTGAACGGGCTTTTTCTATATGAATTAATTGGTATGTATAATACTTGGGGATATTAATTTGGGAATCTAGGGGGATCCTTTGAAGCTAGAAAAAGCAGAGTCAAATTCCATGTACCATTAGGTCCTGGTGTAGGTTTATGGGGATTTGGTTTAGAAGTTAATGTTAAGGAATAAAGGGGATAATTAGTATGAATAAGAAAGTAAAAAGATTTAAATATTTTATGGTTGTATTAGCCTGTATTGCAATTTTGGGTACAATTTTACCTAATGCATTAGATCCAAATGAAACATTGGCAGGTAACATCTCAGTTGCAGTTTTTGGTACAATGGGTACTTGTTTATTATTTTCTATTACTTATTTTATTATAAAAACAGCTATTTTAAGAGGTGGGAAATAAGATGGTACAAAATTTAGAGTTAGAAATTTAATTCATATACATAAAAAAGGAGAATTTCTATGAAATTACTACGTTTATTTATGATTCTCACTCTTGTTGTATTGTTAAGCGCATGCAATACAGCAACACAAGTCACAAAGGTTCAAAAAAATGGCGAAACGACTTTAAAAATTGGTTCGTTGCAAGGGTATTACGATGTGCAAACGATTAAAGCTGAAAAAGGAAATGTGGAAATTCCTTATGAAGCAGCCGTTGAAGAAGGTACGATTTTATTGCAAGTTACAAAAGGTGATAAGGTTATTTATGAAGAAGAAGTCACTTCTCAACAAGAAGGTCTGCTTTCTTTTGAAGCGCCAAAATCCGGATCATATGATTTAATTGTACGAGTGAAGGGTGAAAAAGAGAAAGCAAAAGAAATTCAAATACATACTAAGCTATGAAAAAATGGCAAGTGGAGTGCACCCGCTTGCCGTTTCTATTTTCGGTTGATTCTATCACAACAAATGTTTATTAATGTAAGAAATGCTTCGCTGAGTCCTGCTGTTTATTCCGTCGAAATTCCTGATGAAGTTAAAATAAGAGATGAACAAAAGAATGTGTTACAAACTTGGGATGTTAGAAACGAAATTGATAACTCTCTTTTACATGATAAAAAGACTCGGTTTGATGCATTTGTATTTGAAAGAGATATAGATGGTAAAGGGGGCATAAGGTGATAATCTTTTTAGAGAAGATGTCCCAGACCATACTACTGAAATTGATTATATATGGGGGTAAATAAGTTGAAAAATATTGAGGTTCTAAATAAATACATTGAAGGGTTTTCGAATACTCTCCCTACGTGGTTAAAGTATCTAATCGAGGCAGAGGAGATACATCAAAACTATGAGAATGTACAAGTACTTGGTGAATTAAAAACAGATGCGGTGTTGTACTATGTACACCGTACGCTGCAAGTGTTAGATGGATTGTCTTTAGATGAAGAAGCGTATCGCATTATTGAAAAAGTACTAACGTATAGTGAGCTTGCAAAGGTAGGCTCTTTAAAACAGCGAGAGAAATGGAAGAAGAACGGAATCAATCTATTGGTACATAACGAGGGTTCTGCTGATATCTTTAGTGATATTCAGTTTATCGAACATATAGAGACAAACTTAAACTCTACTGAGTATTTGTTTGTTCGAGATTTAATAAGAACACATGGATTAATCGGGCAGTATATCCGCGGAGAGGCTCGTTTGGACTCTCATGTTGATTTAATTAACACATATAAAGAAGAATACGGAGACGTTAGGTTAAAGGAGATTCTATACTATCTTAACCAATGCATTATTGAGGGCGTATCAAAAGCTTTGTGGAGTGAAGTGAAGAACGATGTGAAGATTACAATTGATGGCCTGTTTGATGGTTATGTGGAGCCATTTACTTCTCGCATACATAGACTCACACCAAAACATAAGGAGTCAGCATTTGAAAAAGATATAATTATGGGGAGCGAGAAGAGTGACGTTCAAACATTCTTATCCGATAAGGATTTGTGGTATGTAGAACCGTCTATGCATGCTCTTAGCTTCGAGGATATTTGGACAGTTTTTGTTATGTTAAAGAATGAGATAGGCACTAGAAAGGTTCAGCATATCCATTTCGAGAAATTGATGCAGCAGTTGCACTATGATTTCAAAGGCGAGAAAAAGGACAACGTGTATCGTAAGCGGGTTATTGAGAAGTATCTACGGGAGTACCGTGAGAACGAGAAGCCGAATACAACGCATGTTTCTTTTGAGGTTAAAGTAGATGAAGATATGAAAACTGCATATGTGTCGTTTCAGTTTTCTGCTGTAGGTGAGGCGTTAATTACCTTCTGTGTAGAGGCAGAAAAGATAGATATGATGCATGCTCGGGCAAATGTACTGCTCTTTGATTTCTTCGGGTTACGTAAGGATGCATATGATAGATTCCATAACGAAGAAGTGTATTTGGAGCATATGAATAGTTCGGCTGATGATAAACGAATTATTCTTGATTATATAAAGGGAGATACGATTGTAGATGTCGGATCCGGTGGTGGTGTTATGCTAGACATGATTGAAGAAGAGACCGGGGATAAACGAATATACGGTATCGATATTTCCGAAAACGTGATTGATACGTTGAAAAAGAAGAAACAGGACGAAGGTCGTTCTTGGGACGTCATTAAAGGGGATGCAATCAACTTAAGTAGCTCGTTTGATAAAGAATCGGTTGATACGATTGTATATTCTTCTATCCTTCATGAGCTGTTCTCTTATATCGAGTATGAAGGTAAGAAATTCAATCATGAAGTAATTAAAAAGGGGCTCGAGAGTGCTTACGAGGTGTTAAAACCAGGAGGTCGTATTATCATTCGTGATGGCATCATGACCGAAGATAAAAGGTTAATGCGTGTGATTCGTTTTAAAGATGCGGACGGAATGAAGTTCTTAGAGCAGTATGTCCGTGAATTTAAGGGGCGTATAATCCAGTATGAGGTACTGGCAGACAATACAGTCAAAATGCTTGTTAACGATGCGATGGAGTTCCTATATACATATACATGGGGCGAGGATTCCTTCGTTCACGAGGTGCAAGAGCAGTTTGGAATCTTTACGCCAAAAGACTATAAGGATTTCGTAAAGGGTATCTTTGGAGATAAAGTAAACATCGTTCAAGCTATGAATTATTTACAGGATGGATATACACAACATCTTAGCGAGAAAATCGATTTTAAAGATGAGTCTGGGAATGCGGTTGTGCTACCGGATAGTACGTTCTTTATGGTTTTAGAAAAGAAGTAATGATATTGAAAACTTTTAAAAAGTTTAGTTTGTGAGTTTCGATATGTTTGTGGAGGATCTCGTTCTAAAGCATATGCAATGACGGGAGAGTACATGGACAGCTATACATTCCAAAAGCATTGCGAAAACAGAAAAAGAACGTAAAAAAGGGACATGAGTAAGAGTATGCTCATGCCTTTTTTTAGATTATATAATTTATTGTACTTCGCATCAGTCGTATGATGATCTAAGAAATGAAAAACGCTCGGTTTCCTATTTTTCGTTAAAAATCCACTATCTTGATTCATTATGCTGAAACGAGTTTTTACGTATAATTTCTATTAAACTCATTTTAATAAAGAATAAAAATTCGTATCATATGGGATATCATCTTGATACATATAATTTTTTAGAACGCCTTCTTTTTCAAATCCTAATTTTAATAGTACTTTATTGGAAGCTTCATTTTCAAGAAATACAATTGCTCCGATCCGTTTTAAATGAAGTGTGTGGAAACCATATGATATAACTTCAGAAACAGCCTCCGTCGCATATCCTTTTCCCCAGTGTTCAGGGAGAAAGGCATAACTTATATTGGCTCGTTTATGCTCAGAAGACCAATCGTGAAAACCAATGGTACCAATGAGTTCTTTATTGTCTTTTAATTCGATTCCCCACTTTATACCGCTTCTTGCATTGTAACTCAGCTTAAAGTTATGAATGACTTGTTTCACATGATCAACATTTTGTAATGGTTTTTGGCCATAATAGCGCAGTACATCAGTATTAGAAAAGCATTGTAGTATACTCGGTGCATCTTCTTCGGTAAGATCTCGTAAAATGAGTCGGTCGGTTTTTAATATAGGAAACATGCTTTCACTCCATTTCTTCTGAAACTAGAATGTGTTGTTATTATATAATTTAATCTGAAAAAAAAGATTATTCAAGAGGGAAGTATGGTTTTAATTTGTGATAAAATTGATTGTGGAATATATTTCAAAAAGAGGTTTATATATGGAGAAAAACTCGATTTTAATTGTAGATGATGATCAAGATATTGTTCGATTTGTTAACGCGAATTTAATGCAAGAAGGTTTTAAAGTTTTTAGTGCTCATAACGGAGAAGAGGCTTTAAAAATAATAAATAATAACAGTATCCAACTTGCTATTTTGGATATTATGATGCCACAAATGGATGGGATAGAATTGTGCAGAAGGATTAGAGAAAAACATAGTTTACCAATTATGTTCTTAAGCGCAAAATCATCGGACGTAGATAAAGTAATTGGATTTAGTACTGGGGCAGATGATTATATTGTGAAGCCGTTTAGTACAATTGAATTTATAGCGAGAGTGAAAGCTCAATTAAGAAGGTATACATATTTCAATCAAAATGCTGTCCAAGTAATAGAAAAGAAAATAAATATTAGAGGTTTAGAAATAGATGAAGTGTCTAGAACAGTAATGTTATATGGAGAAACAATCAATCTTACGAAAACTGAATATGATATTTTGTACTTAATGGCTGCTGCAAAGAATCGTGTGTTTACTATTGAAGAAATATATGAGAGCGTTTGGAAAGAAAGAGCCTATGAAAGTAATAATACAGTAATGGTTCATATTGCAAGATTAAGAAATAAAATTGAAGAGAATCCAAAAGAGCCGAAGTTTATTCAAAATGTTTGGGGAGTCGGATATAAAATTGAAGATTAAATCATTACAAGGCATTAGAACTAAGTTTTTTATCGCATTCATATGTAGCATTTTGTTAGCAACTGTAAGTATAATAGCGTTTCAAATTGTAGTTGGAAATATATATAGTCATGTTACTGCATTAGAGGAAAAATATTCATTGTTATATTTAATGGCTTTTTTAACTTTTACTACAATATACTTTGCATTCATGACAAAAACAATGATGAAAAGGTTATCTGAAATAAATAAGAACGTGAAAGAAATAAGTAATGGTAATTTTGAAATACATATACCTATTTCAAAAAATGACGAGATTGGTGAATTAGCAACGAATGTTAATAGAATGGCCAAAAGTTTAAGAGAGTCTATCGAAAATGAAAAAAAATCGCAGGAAATGAAAAATGAAATGATTAGTAATATTTCTCATGACTTACGAACACCTGTAACATCTCTAATAGGTTACGCGGACCTGTTAGGAAATCAGCTTCATTCAAATGGAGAAGAATGTGAACAGTATGTAAGTATATTAAAGCGAAAAAGTTATGAATTAAAAAATCAAGTAGATGATTTATTAGAATATTGTCAAATAAATTATAGAGAAATCGAATTACATAAAAGTGTAGTAAATATGAAAGCGTTCATTGAACAAATCATGATTGATTTTGTACCACTACTAGATGATGCCGATATGAGCTTTTGTATTAACGGTGATAAGGAGTTACATGTGGAAATGGATGTAGCGCTTATGGTGAGGCTATTCGAAAATGTAATTAGTAATAGTATTATGTACGGGAAAGATGGAAAGGATATCTTAATTCAAGTTTCTAAAAAAGACATGAATGCTGAAATAGAAATTAAAAATTTTGGACAATGTATTCCGGATGAGAACCTTCCTTACGTTTTTGAGAAGTTTTATCGCGGTGAAAAATCACGTAGCTCTCATACGGGTGGAAAAGGAATGGGACTTGCAATTGCGAGAAGTATAGCAGAGCTTCATAAAGGGGATATCACTGTGTGCAGTAACGAGAAAGAAACTGTTTTCACTATCGTTTTACCGCATTATAAAGAATTGTAAGAAAGTCGTAAGTATTTCTTTTATATGTCGTAATTTTCACTTCGTATGATGTAGTACAAGGATAGGAGAGTGGGGATACAACATGTGGAAGAAATATGTATTGGTAATTTTAGTTGCGTTTTTAATGATAAGTTGGAGTGTAGTTTGTTTAGCTAATGGTGTTATATCAGTCATTGTTTGGTGGAGTATACAAGCCTTTAGCTTAGTATCAATCTATATTTTGATAGGGTCAGCATTACTATTTGCGTGGAAAGGCATTTTCAAAAATCGAATAGATAGAATATTACTCTTCATAGTTCTTTTCTCTATAATTGGAGCTTGGCCTTTAGGATGGTTTGCTAACATAGGGGGACTTGCTTATCCAGCAGATGTACATTCTATGAATCCTAAAGCAGTCGTTCGCTTTCCTTTGAATGAACGAGCATTAGTGGGCTGGGGTGGTGATCGATTAGAAACGAACTATCATGTTATAAAACCAAATGAACGATGGGCATATGATATTCTTATTCCGCCTGCTGAAGTGAAAAGTAGTAAGTTAGAGGATTATGGAATATATGGAGCGAAAGTAATGGCACCAGCTTCAGGAACAGTTGTATCAATCAATAACGATGAAAAAGATGTAGTTCCAGGAGAGGATGATTTTCGGTCAATGGCGGGGAATCATATTTATTTGCAACTAGATGAATCAGGGACATTTTTGATTCTTGCCCATTTAAAAAAAGGATCAATTAAAGTGAGGGAAGGCCAACATGTAAATGAAGGAGAGGTACTTGCTCAAGTTGGTAACTCAGGAAGTTCAAGTGAGCCGCATTTACATATTCATCATCAAAGGCAGGATCCATCCAAGGTGAGCATATTTCTTTCGGAAGGATTACCACTTTACTTTCGAACTGAAAAAGGTACGATAATGCCAGAAAGAGGTACATACATAAGTGGTAATGAAAAAAGGTATTCCAGTTTTATTGGAATACCTTTTCTCATTACCCTACAAATGTTTGATACAGTAAGAAAATATTTAAAATGATAACAAGTGCAGCGATGATCCAAGCGATAAAGGTTGTTATGCGGTGATTAACGAGCGCACCCATAATTTTTTTATTGCTTGTAAACATAATAAGTGGCACTAATGCAAAAGCAATACCGAATGATAAGACGACTTGGCTCATGACTAGTGCGTAAGTTGGATTTACACCTAAAGCGATAATAACTAATGGTGGAATCATTGTAATGAAACGTCGTAAATATAACGGAATATGCATTCGAATGAAACCTTGCATAATAATATCACCTGACATTGTACCGACAGACGAGCTAGATAGTCCTGCTGATAAGAGCCCAATTCCAAATAAAGCAGCTGATACAGGACCGACTAAAGTACTGAACTGGTTAAAAGCAACATCAAGGTCTTCAACATGTAAACCATTTTTAAAGAATAGTGCGGCAGCAACAATTAACATACTCGCATTGATTGCTCCAGCGATAACCATTGCGATAATGATATCAATAAACTCGAAACGGAAAATTTTTTTCTTTTGTTCATCAGTTGTTCCGATCACGCGGCGTTGTGTCAATGCAGAATGTAAATAGATTGCATGTGGCATAACTGTCGCACCTAATATCCCTGCTGCAAGTAATATACTGTCTACACCTTGGAATTTTGGAATAAATAGTCCTGAAAGAAGGGGACTTAATTCTGGTTTTGCATAAAAAACTTGAATCCCAAATGCTATTACTACGATAAAAATCATCCCTGTAATAATAGCTTCTAGTGGGCGAAATCCTCTGCGTTGAAACTCAAGAATAATAAATGATCCGACTGCTGTAATTAAAGCAGCTGGTAACATCGGAATTCCAAATAATAAATACAATCCGAGTGCTGCCCCGATAAATTCCGCTAAATCTGTAGCCATAATAACGAGTTCACCTTGAATCCATAAGCCAATAGACACAGGTTTTGGAAAGTGTTCGCGAGCGATTTCAGGTAAATTATTTCCCGTAGCAATTCCTAATTTAGCTGATAAAGTTTGAATTAATACTGCCATTAAGTTAGAGGCGAATATAACCCATAATAGTAAATATCCATATTGTGAACCAGCTGCGATATTTGTAGCAAAGTTACCAGGGTCAATATAAGCTACGGATGCGATAAAAGCGGGTCCTAAAAACGGTAACAGTCTTTTCCATCCTTTCGTTTCTCCACTTAAAGCTAAGTGTGCTGATTGAACAGTTGTACTTTGAGAAGGGACTTGTTCATCTTTTGATATATCTTTATTCATAGTAGTTTTCCCCTTTGAAATGTTAACTTGATGAAATTATTGTAAGTATTCTTATTGTTTATTTCAATACATTTAAATGTATGAGATGATATTTTTATCCCGCTTTAATGGGCAGTAAGACCCCCACCTCAAAATTCAGCGAAAGCAAAGAAGTTAGGAGGGGGATCAACTGCCCATAAAAGTCCGATTGGTTCAACTAATAATCAGTGGGGGATGAAGAAAACCTCCACTGATTAAAGTTTCACTTTATTTGAACACAAATGTTTCCTTAGTGCAAATTATATGCCTTGCTACAATAGATGGTGTCGTGTTATAAAAAAATGGGAGTTTATGGTGTGATCACATGGGGAAACATAATGAATTAAAGGACTAATTTTGAAATTTATGTGAACATAGAGCCTATATTACAGCATATTAATTGATGGAAATGAAATTGTATGATATATAATATATTGGGATTACAACATAACCATAGTGTTTTGTGATGTAATCTTGTTTTTATTTTCGTTAACTTATAGAAAAAATTGTAAATAGAAGAAAATAGGCTAAGTACAATTTAGTATGTATTTTCTTATTATATATGTTTTGATATGAACGTTAACTTATACATGATTTTAAAATTTAGATAGGTGGTAGAAATAAATTGGCAACTACAAAACCATATAGAGTATTACTATATTACATGTACACAACAATTGAAAATCCAGAAGAATTTGCTGAACAGCATTTAGAATTTTGTAAATCACTTGAGTTAAAAGGAAGAATTCTTGTAGCGACAGAAGGAATTAATGGAACTTGTTCTGGAACTGTAGAACAAACAGAGAAATACATGGAAGCAATGAACAATGATCCACGTTTTGCTGGAATCGTTTTTAAAATTGATGAGGCAGATGAACATGCATTTAAAAAAATGCACGTACGCCCTCGTCCAGAGTTAGTTACACTTCGTCTAGAAGACGATATTAATCCGAAAGAAATAACTGGTAAATATTTAGAGCCAACAGAATTCTATGAGGCAATGAAACAAGAAGATACAGTTATCATTGATGCACGAAATGATTATGAGTTTGATCTAGGTCACTTTAAAGGTGCGATTAAACCGGATATTGAATCATTCCGTGAGTTGCCAGATTGGATTAGAGAAAACAAAGAAACACTTGAAGGTAAAAAGATTTTAACATACTGTACAGGCGGAATTCGTTGTGAGAAGTTTTCTGGTTGGTTAGTTCGTGAAGGTTACGAAGATGTAGGTCAGCTTCACGGCGGTATTGTAACGTACGGAAAAGACCCAGAAGTACAAGGTGAGCTTTGGGATGGACAATGTTACGTGTTCGATGAGCGTATCTCTGTGCCAGTAAACCAAAAAGAGCATGTTATCGTTGGTAAAGACCACTTTACAGGTGAACCTTGTGAGCGCTATGTAAACTGTGCAAATCCAGAATGTAATAAGAAAATTTTATGTTCTGAAGAAAACGAAGCGAAACATTTACGTGCATGTTCTCATGAATGTCGTGTACACCCACGTAATCGTTATATCGTTCAACACGAATTAACTGAAGAGCAAGTAGCTGCTGCATTAGAGAAAATCGAAGCAGGGAAGTAAGCTAAATTATTGTAATAAAAAAGTACTCCAAATTTTATTTTGGAGTACTTTTTTTACTATGTGTTTTTTATCAGTTTTTGTCGGTAAGTCGATATATCTTAAAAATCGCTGATAAAAATTTCATTCACTGAAATGCTCTACGTATTTGTAATTTGAAAATCACCCTTTTTAATGTTTATCATCTTTCTCTTTAACAGCAGAAAGTACAGTTTGTTTTACCCATGATTTTCTTCGTTTATATTGTAGACTCCATTGGTATAAACTTTGCGCACCTAAAATAAGTGAAATGACTATGCCGCTAATTGCTATTAAAAGCGCGAAAAATTCAAGTGGCGACGAGATTTTGTTTGAATCGGTGTTTCTTAAAAGATCAATCATAGTAAACCCTAACATTTGGCCTACTACAGAGTAGAGCGTTAAAATTAATAATAATAGACTATCTTTTTTAGAGGCGACATTTTCTTGATATTTAAACAAACTGTCAAGATTTTGTTTTGCATTCGAGTATAGTACCTCAATATTAAATAGTTTTCTTAAGCGGAAGAAAATATCTTCACTCTGTGATTGGGATACTAACTCTAAAGAAAAGTAATTTGCTGTAAATGAATTGATTGAATAAATTAATTGCTCTATTTCATTTGTATCTTGTTCAATGTTTAGTTCAGCATAAGCGTTGGCCATCTTTAATAAAACAACTTTATGAAATAGATTTAATAACAAAGCGTAATAAAACTCCCCGTACATTTGACTAGCAAGTTTAGCGATTGCTTGCTCACCTTCATTTGTTATACATGTAAAAATATGTTCTTCCATAACAAAGTAGCGATTAGGAGCCCATCTTTGATAAGAATGTTTTGTTAAATAATCTTGAATATAAGGGATGTTATTTGCGCTAATATACGGATTGCCATCGTCTGTTAATCCGGAAAGACTGGAAGTTCGGTATACATCGATTATATGAAGGTCTGACTCTTTATTCACGGATAATAAAGTTTGTACATACATTCTTTGGTCTTCAAAGAAAGGAAAGGTTTGAAAGTAAGAGCTCCGCAATCTCTTTTTCTCAAAGAAGTCTGTTACACCATGAAATAAATCACCGAATATAAGTTTTTCCACTTGTGAGTATTGTTTTCCGTTACATTCAATACAAATAGTCTCGTTTGTATCATTTTTAGTTTCAAGTACACGGAAGCGGGCGGCGAATTCGATTGCTTCTGATAATGTCATGTTTGGAGCGGTTTCTACTTCTGTCCGAATTGTTAAGAAGCCAAGCTCATAAGGGCAAAGTGTTACATCAATAGAATGAATCTTGAATGGAACAGAAATCAAATTTGTTGTTAAATGTCCAGTTAAGTTAAGGTCTTTAGAATAGCGTTGTAATCCTTTTTGATGCTCTGAGTGAGGAAATAGAATTTTATTTGTAAATGAAAGATAGTATGCTTCCATATTTTGATGTGAAACTTGAAACTTTCCGTAGTATGTATTTTCATTTTCAAGATGATCGAGTCGAAAAGGGCGAAAATCATTTTTCTGTAAGAAAGGGAACATATTTTGTTCATATCCGGTTTTAAAAGAAAACGGGAATATAAATTGAAATATAGCTGTTGCTACATCTTTTTCCTCGATTGTCTGTATTGCCTCCATTTACATTGTTTCCTTTCATATATGCTATAAAAACAACATGCCCAAATTTATTTGAAAATAACCACTGTTTTATACTTGATTAAGAATGAAAATTCAGCTTATTTAGTAGAGGACATGTATAATGTTATGTATACTACATGTTATAAAATTGTATTTTGAAAAGGGGGATGTTGTATGCGTATTTTAGTATTAGGAGCTGGTGGCGTCGGAGGATTTTTTGGTGGCCGATTAGTCGAAAAAGGGGAAGATGTTACGTTTCTTGTTCGTAGTAAAAGAAAACAGCAATTAGAGGAAAAGGGACTTGTTATTCGTAGTGTGAATGGGGATTTTTCCTTCCAACCGAAATTAATAACGAAAGAAGATCGAACTTCTCCATTTGATGTCATTTTATTTTCAACAAAAGCGTATCACTTAAACGAGGCGATTCAAGATTTGAAGCCGTTTGTAGGTGAAAATACTGTCATCATTCCATTGTTAAATGGTATTGCTCATGTATCACTATTACAAAAAGAATTTGGTGAAGAGAAAGTGATTGGCGGTCTATGTTTTATCGAGACGACGTTAAACGATCAAGGAGAAATTGTACAAACTAGCGCTGCCAACAGACTTCTGTTTGGAGAAATGAAGTTTCAAGATTCAGAGAGAATACAGCATATTGCTAAAGCATTTGCAGGTACGAAATCTAGTTTTGTTTTAAGTGAAAATATTATGCAAGATATGTGGCATAAATATTTATTTATTACTGTAATGTCGGGTGTGACGACATTAATGCGTGCACCGATAGGACCGATTCGCGAAAGTGAAGGTGGACGCGATTTTATCCAAAACTTATTTGAAGAATGTGTGCAAATCATGAGATCTATGAAAGCTCCAGTTAAGGATGGAATTGCCCAAGAACATATGAAAACAATCGATAAAATTTCGTATGATATGAAGTCATCGATGCAGCGTGATATGGAAAAAGGTTCGTTCATTGAAGGCGAGCACTTACAAGGATACTTACTAGATGTAGCGGAACAATTTTCTATAGAAGCACCATTATTAGGGGCAGTATATCAAAATTTGAAAGTGTATGAAGAAATGACCTTTCACAGATCAGCAATACAATTGGATGTATGAAAAATAAAAAAGAAAGCAATATATAAGTGTATTGCTTTCTTTTTTATGACAAATTATTTATTTCTTTTCGTTCTATCTGTCAAATTTATTTCCTGTTCACGTTTACCGTATAATTGATTAATTTCATTTGCTAATGCATCTAAATAGGAATCGGAAAAAATAGGCTTCTTTTCTTTAGACATATGAGTCTCCTTTATCGATTTTTTAGTATTCATTATGTATATTTACCAGCGGATTATGCGCAATCATTTAAATTTTTTCTTTTTCAAAATTTTTGTTTACATTTTGAAAATAAAGGAGTATTATAATCCACAGTTTCAATTTTCTAAATCGCTGAAACCGCATGGTGCGGGGGACCCGTTCTTATGGATTAGTACTTAATCCAATGGGGTGAATCCTTGAAAAAGGTAGGGCTACTCATAGGCCCGAATCCGACAGCTAACCTCGTAAGCGTTATATTGAGAAGGAAGGTGGAGCTTGTGCGACAAAAAAAATAATGTCTACAAGTCTATTTCGTTATGGCTTGTAGACATTTTTTGTTTTCTGAAGAAATCGTTTACCCGCTGTAACTAGCAGAAAAGTTCGTACAAAATTATTGGAGAGTGGACAGCAGTGGTTTCATCAATCAAAAGGTTTTTAATTGGAAGGCCGTTAAAATCAACTGAGTTAGGAGAGCAAAAGCTTAATAAAACGAAGGCGTTAGCTATTTTATCTTCTGACGCATTGTCATCGGTTGCATACGGACCAGAGCAAATTTTAATTGCTTTAGCAGGTCTTGGAGCGATTGCTTATTGGTATTCAATTCCAATCGCTGTTGGGGTATTAGTGTTATTGACAGCCCTTATTTTATCTTATCGTCAAATTATTTTTGCTTATCCTCATGGCGGAGGCGCGTATGTTGTATCAAAAGAAAATTTAGGGATGAATCCAGGGTTAATAGCTGGAGGATCTTTATTAGTCGATTATATTTTAACTGTTGCAGTAAGTGTGTCCGCAGGTACAGATGCGCTCACATCAGCTTTTCCAAGTTTACATGCACATAATGTAATCATTGCGATTATATTTGTTATATTGATTACTATTTTAAATTTAAGAGGGGTAACGGAATCAGCTTCCGTTTTAGCATATCCTGTTTATTTATTCGTTTTAGCACTCTTTATATTAATTGGTGTAGGTATTTATAATATTATAACTGGTCAAGTTTCACCGACATTACATTCACCGATTGGAACACCAGTTGCAGGAATTAGTTTATTTTTACTGTTACGAGCATTTGCTTCAGGAAGCTCTGCTTTAACGGGTGTTGAGGCAATATCTAACGCAATTCCAAACTTTAAGGATCCTGCACCTAACAATGCAGCGAAAACATTGCTTGCAATGGGTGCATTACTTGCCGTTTTATTTTCAGGAATTGTCTTTTTAGCTTATTATTACGGAATTAATCCAAGTAAGGAAGTAACAGTTGTTTCACAAATTGCTGAACAAACTTTTGGACGTAATTTCATGTACTATTTCATACAAGGTACAACTGCTTTAATATTAATTCTTGCTGCTAATACAGGTTATTCTGCATTTCCACTATTAGCAGTTAACCTTGCAAAAGACAAATTTATACCGAGAATGTTTACGATTAGAGGAGACCGCCTAGGTTACTCAAACGGTATTATTATACTTGGGATAGCTTCGATTATTTTAATTGTAGCTTTCCAAGGGCAAACAGAACATTTAATCCCGTTATATGCAGTAGGTGTATTTATTCCATTTACACTTTCTCAAACGGGTATGGTATTAAAATGGCTTCGTGAAAAACCTGAAGGATGGGCTTTGAGATTAACGGTTAATTTAATTGGTGCAGTTATTAGTTTTATCGTAATGAGCATGTTCTTTTTAACTAAATTTGCACAAGTTTGGTCAATCCTTATTTTCTTACCTGCCATCATCTTCTTGTTCCATAGAATTAAGAAGCATTACGATGCAGTGGGCGATCAATTAAGTTTAAAAACTTGTGAACCACTTGTTCCAATTGAGGGAAATGTAATTGTCGTTCCTGTAGCGGGCATGACTCATGTGGTGGAAAATTCATTGAACTATGCGAAGGCTCTTTCTGCAGATCAAGTTATCGCTGTATATGTTGCTTTTGACAGAGAAGAGGAAAAGAAATTTGAAGAGAAATGGAAGAAGTGGCAACCTGAAGTAAGACTTGTTACCTTACATTCTCACTATAGAAGTATTATTCAACCGCTAACAAAGTTTATTGATACAGTGCAATATAAAGCGAGTGAATCAAATTACCGAGTTACTGTCGTTATACCACAGTTCATTCCGAAAAAAGGTTGGCATAACATTCTTCATAATCAGTCTAGTTTACTCATTCGTGCGTATTTACTCTATAAAAGAAATGTTGTTATTACAACAGTTCCATATCATTTGAAAAAGTAAGAAGATTTTTTAAGGATAGCTTTACGAAAGTGAAGCTATCCTTTTTGTGTATACACTATGCATAATTGCATATGGGTCTAAAAGATATATCAACATAATTTTTGTATCTATGAATAAGTAGAGACTTTTGTTGTGATATATGGATATTTCAATTGGAAAAGTGAAGTGGATTATATTTTGAAATAAGGACAGGAAAGCTTGAAAATAAAGGGAATGAAAATACTTCTTTACGTTATATAAATAGCTGTGTTTAAATGACCTTACAGTACAAAACTTACATGAAAAAAAAACGGAATTTCATATTTACGTACGTTATTTAGTTTAAAATGAATAATATTTTTATGTAATATATTCACTGTGTGAATGTGAGAATGGTTATAAAATAGAAATTTTATACAATATTATTCATACTAATCATATATGAAATGTTTTATAACAATAAGTAAGTACTGTAGCAATAAAGGTTGGGAGAGGTGGTTCGTACATGGATCGCGGTGAGAACGTTCTCTATTTTAACCATCTCAAACTATATGCAAGAAAATAGAATGATAAAATGCGATAGTAATAGTTGCTAATACATAGGAGGAGTTAAAGTGAAAAAGACTTTAATTACAGGGTTATTGGTTACAGCAGTATCTACGAGTTGTTTTATTCCTGTAAGCGCTTACGCTAAGGAAGGGCAAACAGAAGTGAAAACAGTATATGCACAAAATGTAATTGCTCCAAATACATTATCCAATTCAATTAGAATGTTAGGATCACAGTCACCGCTTATACAAGCATATGGACTAGTGATTTTACAGCAGCCAGACATTAAGGTGAATGCGATGAGTAGTTTGACGAATCATCAAAAGTTTGCAAAGGCAAATGTAAGAGAGTGGATTGATGAATATAATCCGAAGCTAATCGACTTAAATCAAGAGATGATGAGATATAGTACTAGATTTAATAGTTATTATAGTAAGCTCTATGAACTAGCAGGAAACGTCAATGAAGATGAACAGGCAAAAGCAGATTTTACAAATGCATATGGAAAATTACAATTGCAAGTACAAAGCATCCAAGAGAGTATGGAGCAAGATTTATTAGAGTTAAATCGGTTTAAAACGGTATTAGACAAAGATAGTAGCAACTTATCACTTAAAGCTGATGAAGCAATAAAAACACTGCAAGGATCAAGTGGAGATATTGTGAAATTAAGAGAAGATATTAAAAGAATTCAAGGAGAAATCCAAGCGGAATTAACGACTATTTTGAATAGACCTCAAGAAATTATTAAAGGTTCTATTAATATCGGTAAACAAGTATTTACAATTACAAATCAAACTGCGCAAACGAAAACAATTGATTTCGTTTCTATCGGTACTTTAAGTAATGAAATTGTAAATGCTGCAGATAGTCAAACGAGAGAAGCGGCTCTTCGTATTCAGCAAAAGCAAAAAGAGCTATTACCACTTATTCAAAAGTTATCACAAACTGAAGCAGAGGCGACTCAAATTACGTTTGTTGAAGATCAAGTAAGTAGCTTTACAGAACTAATTAATCGCCAAATTTCAACTTTAGAAACGCTAATAGCGGATTGGAAAGTTTTAAACAGTAATATGATCCAAATTCAAAAGAATGTTGAAGAAGGCACGTATACAGACAGTAGTTTACTTCAAAAACATTTCAATCAAATTAAAAAAGTAAGTGATGAAATGAATAAACAAACGAATCAATTTGAAGATTATGTTACAAACGTTGAAGTACATTAAAAATAAGTAACGATATAGGGAGAGAAGAAAAATGACAAAAAAACCTTATAAAGTAATGGCTCTATCAGCACTTATGGCAGTATTTGCAGCAGGAAATATCATGCCAGCTCATACGTATGCAGCTGAAAGTACAGTGAAACAAGCTCCAATTCATGCGGTAGCAAAAGCTTATAATGACTATGAAGAATACTCATTAGGACCAGAAGGCCTAAAAGATGCAATGGAAAGAACAGGTTCAAATGCTTTAGTAATGGATCTGTACGCTTTAACAATTATTAAACAAGGGAATGTTAATTTTGGTAATGTATCCTCTGTTGATGCGGCTCTAAAAGGGAAAGTGATTCAGCACCAGGATACAGCTAGAGGAAATGCGAAACAATGGTTAGATGTATTAAAGCCGCAGCTTATTTCAACGAATCAAAATATCATTAACTACAATACGAAATTCCAAAACTATTATGATACGTTAGTTGCTGCGGTGGATTCGAAGGATAAAGCGACTCTTACGAAAGGGTTAACTAGATTATCAAGTAGTATTAATGAAAATAAAGCGCAAGTAGATCAGTTAGTAGAAGACTTAAAAAAATTCCGGAACAAAATGACGTCCGATACGCAAAACTTCAAAGGTGATGCAAATCAAATTACATCTATATTAGCAAGTCAAGATGCTGGGATTCCGCTTCTGCAAAATCAAATTACAACGTACAATGAAGCAATTAGTAAATATAATGCAATTATTATCGGTTCATCTGTTGCAACAGCACTAGGACCAATTGCAATTATCGGAGGTGCAGTAGTTATTGCTACAGGTGCAGGAACGCCGCTAGGAGTCGCATTAATTGCAGGTGGTGCCGCAGCTGTAGGCGGTGGTACAGCTGGAATCGTATTAGCGAAGAAAGAACTTGATAATGCACAAGCTGAAATTCAAAAAATAACAGGACAAGTTACAACTGCTCAATTAGAAGTAGCTGGGTTAACGAACATTAAAACACAAACGGAGTATTTAACAAATACAATTGATACTGCAATTACAGCGTTGCAAAACATTTCAAACCAATGGTACACAATGGGATCAAAATACAATTCTTTACTTCAAAATGTAGATTCAATTAGTCCAAACGACCTTGTGTTCATTAAAGAAGATTTAAACATTGCGAAAGATAGCTGGAAAAACATTAAAGACTATGCAGAAAAAATTTATGCTGAAGATATTAAAGTAGTAGATACGAAAAAAGCATAATCGAATACGAATCGTTAGAGCGTTAAGTATTGATGAATGATTTGAAGCTCCTGTTCAGTTGTGAGCAGGAGCTTTTTATCCCACTTTAATGGGCAGTAAGACCCCCACCTCAAAATTCAGCGAAAGCAAAGAAGTTAGGTGGGGGATCAACTGCCCATAAAAGTCCGATTGGTTCAACTAATAATCAGTGGGGGATGAAGAAAACCCCCACTGATTAAAGTTTCACTTTATACCCTTATAAAGAAAATAGGTGAAAAGTATGCAAAAACGATTTTATAAAAAATGTCTATTAACGTTAATGATTGCTGGAGTGGCAACGAGTAACGCATTTCCTTTACATCCTTTTGCTGCAGAACAAAACGTAAAAACATTGCAAGAAAATGCGAAAAATTATTCTCTAGGGCCAGCTGGATTCCAAGATGTTATGGCCCAAACGACATCGAGCATATTCGCAATGGATTCATATGCAAAATTAATTCAAAATCAGCAAGAAACTGATTTAAGTAAAATAAGTTCCATTAATAGTGAGTTTAAAGGAAATATGATTCAGCACCAAAGAGATGCAAAAACTAATGCAACGTATTGGTTAAATTATATGAAGCCTCAAATTATGAAAACAGATCAAAATATTATTAATTACAATAATACTTTTCAAGCGTATTATAATAGCATGCTAATAGCGATTGATCAAAAGGATAGCGGAAAATTAAAAGCGGATTTAGAAAAGTTGTATGCAGATATTGTAAAGAATCAAAATGAGGTAGATGTATTACTAAGTAATTTGAAAGCTTTTCGCGATAGAATGGCGAAAGATACAAATAGTTTTAAAGAAGATACAAATCAATTAACAGCGATATTGGCAAGTACGAATGCTGGCATTCCAGCTCTAGAGCAACAAATAAATACATATAACGATTCAATAAAAAAGAGTAATGATATGGTCATTGCTGGTGGTGTACTTTGCGTAGCGTTAATAACATGTCTTGCTGGCGGACCGATGATTGCCATTGCGAAAAAAGATATCGCAAATGCAGAAAGAGAAATAGCCAATTTAAAAGATAGAATTTCTGGCGCACAAGCAGAAGTTGCAATTTTGACTGATGTGAAAAATAAAACAACAAACATGACAGAAACAATTGATGCAGCAATTACAGCACTGCAAAATATATCAAATCAATGGTATACGGTAGGGGCAAAATACAATAATTTACTACAAAACGTAAAAGGAATCAGTCCTGAAGAATTCACCTTCATAAAAGAAGATTTAAATACAGCAAAAGATAGCTGGAAAGACGTAAAAGATTATACAGAAAAATTGCATGAGGGCGTGGCGAAGTAAACAGTGGACTAGTTCCACTGTTTATTTTTTGCCGAGAGTACCAACCTTCTTATCTCAAGGTATTTACTCTTCTTGGTATGATTGGTCGTAAGTTCTATTTATAAAAAATAGGTCTTAATAGAAATTTATATAACCCTTTCAAATAAGTACAATTGGATATTAGTCATGTGTATTTTAAGTGCGAAATATATAGTTTGATCCTAAAATATTTCTCAACCTCAAAATTGCATGCATTCAAAATAATTGTGTTAATATTTAAATAATATGCAGGTAATATCTAAAGAGAGGGTGACGGGCGATGGAAATAAGAGATTTCACACATACAGGGTATGCATTATTACAAGAATGGTATCATCAAATGGTTTCGCAACATACTGAAAAAACTATTATGTTGAAACAAGTTATAGATGAAAAACTTGATAGTATGAAAGAATATGACAATCTTTTAGATTATTACACCTTATTTAATTGGCGTTTTCAAATGTTAATCGGTAATTTTGAAAATGATCTAGAAAGTCTTTCACATCTTCAAGAGCAACCTGATTCAAGATTACAATACTATTATCACTTCTTTAAATTCATCTATAAAACAGAAATGGGGCAGTATCCAAGGGCAGAACATCATTTGAGACTTGCGGAAAAATTGCTTCCAATACTTAATGATGAATTAGAAAATGCAGAGTTTCAATATAGATTAGGTTTATATCATTACTATTTGTCGCAACCTACTTTAGCGGTGAAATATACATCTAATGCCCTTGATTATTTCGCAGAAGATAAAGAATTACATACGTTTCATGCGAAAGTTGGAGCGTGTAAAAACACAATAGGGATGTCCTTTATTACACTTGATCAGCATGATATGGCGGAAGAATATCTAATATCTGCCTTAAGTATATTAGAGGATGAAAAGGAATTGAAAGCAGCCCTAACAGTTCGTTATAATTTAGGTGTTTTCTATTCGAATCAACAATTGTGGGAAATCTCTCTAAGGCATTTAGAAGATGTATATGAAAAATTCAGTTCCCCGCGATTACCATATCAGAAAAAAGGCATACATACCTTAGCGGAAGTTCACTATAAATTAGGGAATTATGAAAAGGCAAAATTCTTTATTGATGAAGGGCTAAAAGATTGTACGGAAGAATACCACCACCGTTATAATATCTTGAGTGCTTTAGTTAATAAGGTTTCTATTGAAAAATTAGAGTTTGTTGTTTTGGAAGCTATAGCTTATTTTAAGCAACAAAATATTTCGAAAGAAATTCAAAATTATTCTGAACTTTTAGCTAATGAGTGTTATGATGTAGGAATGAAGGATAAGGCTTCAGAGCATTATCGTATGAGTTATGAAGCTAAAATTTCAATAAAGGAAAAGGGGTATTTAAGATGAAAAAGATTAAGGTTTTCGTCATAAGTCTAGTAACTGTCACTTTATTATTTATTGGATTAAATAACCCTGAAATTCATCAAAATACATCAAAAAAAGCACCTGTTGTACAACATATGACTGAACCAGGTGGAGGAATCTAGTAAAAGGTTCATTCCCCTTTTAAAAAACGATAATTATAATTCCTAAGAAAAGCCTATTTCCTAAAAAGAAATGGGCTTTTTAATATGTGGTAATACCCCATTGTCCATCAAGCTAAAATTTTAAGACGCTCTCATAACAAGAAATCAGCTCATCTTTTCTTAGCTGTCTAACAAAAATTAAATTCCACTAAAACAGGTAAATCTTGTTTTAATTTTTTACTTCAAACTGAAGATTTAATGCATATTACGTATGGAATTAAGAAAAAGCATGAAAAAGGGACAAAAAATGGTCTCTTTACTAACCCTTACAGAAAAAGCGAATGGAAATTCCATAAGTATGAGAAAAGCAGTCTTTGATATCCTGGGCCTCATATAAAACTTTTCTATGTTAAATAACTTGATTCTACCGTACGTTTTTGAACGGGCCTGTTATCGTTATTGCAGAAAATGCGTGAATTAAATGATAATGGATTTACATGTTTCAAGCGTATCTATATTGAGTTTGTAAATCTACAAAATAAGTTTTCGATATATATGATAAGTGTAGTAGAAGTTCAGTTAGATAAAATTCGGTAGTCGAAATTTCTTGCATAAAGCTGTATAATGCTTGTAACGAAAAGGAAATACAGGAAAGGATATGTAATGAGTTACTATGGATAAAGATAAACAACAATTAAGCGTTGAAGTTGCAAGATTATATTATCAATCAGATTATAGTCAGCAAGAAATTGCAAATAAATTAAATATTTCAAGACCGACTATCTCTAGATTATTAAAGTACGCAAAAGAAAAAGGATTTGTTCAAATTAGTATAGCCGATCCATTTGCTGATTTAGATAACGTTGGAAATTTACTGAAAGAAAAGTACAACTTGTTAGAGGCACATGTCGTATTTTCTCCAGTGCCAGAATATGCAACGATTACAGAGTATATTAGTAAATATGCAGCTGAGTATATGGAAAAGACGGTTAAAACTGGTGATATCGTTGGTGTAAGCTGGGGAATGACGATGTATGAAATCGCTAGAAAAATTGTACCACAACATGTAAAAGGTGTAGAAGTTGTTCAGTTAAAAGGTGGTATTAGTCATTCGAGTGTAAATACATATGCGAATGAAACGATTGCTTTATTTGCAGATGCTTTTCAAACGACACCAAGAAATCTACCCCTTCCAGTTATATTTGATAATGCAGTGACAAAAGAATTAGTAGAGCAGGATCGACATATTCATCACATTATCGAAATGGGGAAACAAGCGAATGTTGCAATTTTCACTGTAGGAACAGTGAGAGACGAAGCACTATTATTCCGATTAGGTTATTTCGATAAGGATGAAACGAATTTGCTCAAAAAACAATCGGTCGGTGACATTTGTTCACGTTTCTTTGATGGAGACGGAAAGATTAGTAGCGAAGAGATTAATCAGCGTACAATTGGAATTGAGTTAGAAGAACTGAAATTAAAGAAACGCTCTATTTTAGTTGCTGGTGGTAATAGAAAAATAAAAGCAATTGATGGTGCGTTACGTGGCGGGTATGCAAATATATTAATTATCGATCAGCATACAGCAAAAGAATTGTTACATTATCAAAAAGGTTAGAAATAAAAGGCTTTCTCAAGATGTTAATTTTGAGAAAGCCTTTTATTTTGTTATGTATGAATTATGGGAGTGTTTTTTGAATACAAATTGCCTTTTTAAAAATAATTATGGATATTGAGATACATACTACCATTGTTAATATAAAAGTTTTGATTTTAAATATGAATTGTTACTTAGTTAGAATGCGCTTTATTTACTATTGAAAAATTCCTTTCCGAAAAGAATGAACAAAATTTCAAAAGTGTATTTACATTTGTTCAACTAAGAGTTAGAATGAAGTTGTTAAAAGATATGAGGAGTGAAGATAATGAACATTGCAAAGTTAATTGACCATACAATTTTAAAAGCTAATACTACTAAAGAAGATGTTATGAAAGTAATCGAAGAAGCAAAGGAATATAAATTCGCTTCTGTTTGTATTAATCCTACATGGGTGAAGCTAGCTGCTGAAGAATTAGCTGGACATGATGTAGATGTTTGTACTGTAATCGGCTTCCCATTAGGAGCAAGCACTACTGAAACAAAAGCTTTCGAAACAAAAGATGCTATCGCAAAAGGTGCAACTGAAGTTGACATGGTAATCAACGTAGGCGCTTTAAAAGATGGCGATAACGAGTTCGTTGAAAAAGATATTTATGAAGTAGTACAAGCAGCAAAAGGAAAAGCGCTTGTAAAAGTAATCATTGAAACTTGCCTATTAACAGATGAAGAGAAAGTACGCGCTTGTGAATTATCAGTAAAAGCTGGTGCTGACTTCGTAAAAACTTCAACTGGATTCTCAACTGGCGGAGCAACTGCTGAAGATATCGCATTAATGCGCAAAACAGTAGGACCAAACGTTGGTGTAAAAGCATCTGGTGGCGTTCGTACACGTGAAGATGCAGACAAAATGGTAGCTGCTGGAGCTTCACGCGTTGGAGCAAGTGCTAGTGTTGCAATCGTATTAAATGATGCAAAAGGTGCTACAGATAACTACTAATCATTAATGAAGTCAAAAGCAATAGATACACAAAGTAAAGTGTATCTATTGCTTTAATAATTGAAAAAAATGTAAGCGGATACGAATGGGAGGAGACGGCTTATGAAATATTTAATCGGTATTTTTGGCCTCGTATTGATTTTAGGTATCGCTTGGCTTGCTAGTAATGATAGAAAGAAAGTCAAATATCGCCCAATCATAACGATGGTTATATTACAATTCATTTTGGGGTTTTTATTATTAAATACAAGTGTAGGGAATATATTAATTAGCGGAATAGCAGATGGTTTTGGAGAGCTATTAAAATATGCCGCTGACGGTGTGAATTTCGTATTTGGTGGATTAGTAAATCAAAAAGAGTTTTCGTTCTTTTTAAGTGTATTAATGCCAATCGTATTTATTTCAGCTTTAATAGGTATTTTGCAACACATTAAAGTATTACCTATTATTGTGAAATCTATTGGTCTAGCATTAAGTAAAGTAAATGGAATGGGGAAACTAGAATCATATAACGCTGTTGCTTCTGCGATTTTAGGACAATCTGAAGTGTTTATTTCAGTTAAGAAACAACTAGGATTATTGCCAGAGAAAAGAATGTATACATTATGTGCATCTGCAATGTCTACCGTTTCAATGTCTATCGTTGGATCATATATGGTGTTATTAAAACCACAATATGTTGTAACCGCTTTAGTGCTTAACTTATTCGGTGGTTTTATTATCGCTTCTATCATTAACCCTTATGAAGTTACTGAAGAAGAAGATATGTTAGAAGTACAAGAAGAAGAGAAAAAGACTTTCTTTGAAGTATTAGGGGAATACATTATAGATGGATTTAAAGTTGCAATTACAGTAGCAGCTATGTTAGTCGGTTTCGTTGCTTTAATCGCATTCATTAATGCAGTATTTAAAGGTGTAATTGGTATTTCATTCCAAGAAATTCTTGGTTATGTATTTGCACCATTTGCATTTATTATGGGTGTACCTTGGCATGAAGCAGTTAATGCCGGAAATATTATGGCAACAAAATTAGTATCAAATGAATTTGTCGCTATGACAGATTTAGCACAAGGAAACTTTAATTTCTCAGATAGAACGACAGCGATTATATCTGTATTCTTAGTTTCATTTGCAAACTTCTCTTCAATTGGAATTATTGCAGGGGCAGTTAAGAGCTTAAATGAAAAGCAAGGGAATGTAGTCGCAAGATTTGGCTTGAAATTACTTTTCGGTGCAACATTAGTAAGTTTCTTATCAGCAACAATCGTAGGCTTATTATTTTAACAGATTCATATCATATAAAAAGGAATGGTGATTGTAATGAGAATGGTAGATATTATTGCGAAAAAACGTGACGGCAAAGAATTAACGACTGAAGAAATCAAATTCTTTATTAATGGATATACAGACGGAAGTATTCCTGATTATCAAGTGAGTGCACTTGCAATGGCAATCTTCTTTAAAGATATGACAGATCGCGAACGTGCAGATTTAACGATGGCGATGGTTGAGTCTGGAGAAACGATCGATTTATCAGCAATTGAAGGAATTAAAGTAGACAAACATTCAACTGGCGGTGTTGGTGATACGACAACATTAGTATTAGGACCATTAGTAGCTGCTTTAGATGTACCAGTAGCAAAAATGTCTGGTCGTGGTTTAGGACATACAGGCGGAACAATTGATAAATTAGAAGCTGTAGAAGGATTCCACGTTGAAATTACGAAAGAGCAGTTCATTGATATTGTAAACCGTGACAAAGTAGCTGTTATTGGACAAACTGGAAACTTAACACCTGCAGATAAAAAGATTTATGCATTACGTGATGTAACAGGAACAGTAAACTCAATTCCATTAATCGCGAGTTCAATTATGAGTAAAAAAATTGCAGCTGGTGCTGACGCAATCGTACTTGATGTAAAAACAGGTGCTGGCGCATTTATGAAAACAGAAGAAGATGCAAAAGAATTAGCTCATGCAATGGTGCGTATCGGAAATAATGTAGGACGTCAAACTATGGCTGTTATTTCAGACATGTCACAACCTCTTGGATTTGCAATTGGTAACGCTCTAGAAGTGAAAGAAGCGATTGATACGTTAAAAGGTGAAGGCCCAGAAGATTTAACGGAATTAGTACTTGTATTAGGAAGTCAAATGGTCGTACTTGCGAAAAAAGCAAATACGTTAGAAGAAGCTCGTGAAATGCTAATTGAAGTTATGAAAAACGGAAAAGCAACTGAGAAGTTTAAAGAGTTCTTAAGCAATCAAGGCGGAGATAGTTCAATTGTAGACAATCCAGAAAAAATGCCACAGGCGAAGTATGTAATTGATGTACCTGCAAAAACTTCAGGTGTTATTTCTAACATTGTTGCAGATGAAATTGGTATCGCAGCTATGCTACTTGGTGCTGGCCGTGCGACAAAAGAAGATGAAATCGATTTAGCAGTAGGATTAATGTTACGTAAAAAAGTTGGCGATGCAGTAAAAGAAGGCGAGCCATTCGTAACGATCTATGCAAATCGTGAAGATGTAGAAGATGTAAAAGCAAAAATTTATGAAAATATTTCTATTGCTGAAACAGCAGTGGCTCCTAAATTAGTTCATACAGTTATTACTGACTAATCATAATTACACATACTTTAAGGAGGAAATAATATGGATAAGAAAAAATATATCGAAGAAGCAAATAAGATGTTAGCAAAAGCATATATTCCGTATTCGAAATTTCCTGTTGGTGCAGCGTTAGTTACGAAAGAAGGTAAAATCTATACTGGTTGTAATATAGAAAATGCTTCTTATGGTTTATGTAACTGTGCAGAAAGAACAGCAATCTTTAAAGCAGTATCAGAAGGTGAGCGCGATTTTAGTTACTTAGTTATTACAGGCGAAACAGACGGACCGATTTCACCATGTGGTGCTTGTAGACAAGTGATTGCTGAATTCTGTGAACCGAAAATGCCAGTTTTACTAACGAATGTAAAAGGCGATGAAAAAGAAGTGACTGTTGAGCAATTACTTCCAGGTGCTTTCTCAATAGAAGATTTAAAATAAGTTGAAAAGCCATTCCGCAATTATTAATTGTGGAATGGCTTTTTTATTTTCAAAAGTTGAATGTAATATTTTGTTCATATTCCGTTCATAAACTTTGCGTAAAATGATTGCAGCGAATATAGAAAGTTTACAGCAGGAGGAATAGAATGAAGAAATTATATAATGCAGCATTCATTTACTTAATTATCGGTTTATTATCAGGAGTATTTGCAAGAGAGTATTCGAAAGCACAAGGAATTAAAGGATCCACAATGTTGCAATTGGTGCATACACATGTATTAGTGCTCGGTTTCGTATTCTGTTTAATTGCTTTAGCTTTATGTAAAGTGTTTCATGTACAAGAAACAAAGAGCTTTCGTGCATGGTTTGTTGTTTATAATGTAGGAGTAATTTTTACTATTGCTACAATGATATGGAGAGGTCTTCTACAAGTAAATGGAACTGACTTTAACGGTTTAAGCCATATGGCTGGATTAGGTCATGTTATTATAAGTATCGGGCTCGTTTGGTTTATGATTTTACTTAAAAAGTCTTTTAAATAGATAGGAGTGGATAGTATGATAGCACTTTTATCAAGTATTGTAGCAGTTTGTATGGCTGTTGGTGTCATGTTTCTTCGCTTTAAAGCAGCGAAAAAACCGGTAACGAAAAAGAAAATTATATTACCACCAATCTTTATGAGTACTGGTGCAATGATGTACTTCTTACCGGAGTTTCGATTAACATCGTTAGAAATAGTAGAGGCGATTAGCATAGGACTTATTTTCTCTATATTGCTTATTAAAACAACTAAGTTTGAAATAAGAAGTGAACATATATATATGAAACCGTCAAAAGCATTCATATTTATTTTAGTCGGGTTATTGGCTGTACGAGTAGCGTTAAAATCATATTTAAGTCAATCAATTGATTTAGCAGAGTTAAGTGGAATGTTTTTCTTACTCGCATTTGCGATGATTGTGTCGTGGCGAATTGCGATGTATCGCTCATATACTAAATTAGAAAAGACAATAAAAAGAGCTGGAATTTCTAAATAGGAATTCCGGCTCTTTTTATGTTTTATACGATTGTTTTTTTAGCTTTGATTTCATTTGCTTAATTTTAAACGTATTTGAGCATCTTGTAATGCGGCTGGTGTAACGTTAAGACCATGTTGATCAACAATTTTTGTGTTTAATAAAATGGAATCTAAACTTCCACGAAATGTTTTTGTATAGTTTTGACGCAACATTTGTTGTTCTTGTTTTTCATCAACCGTTAATCCAGATATTTTTTCTTTTTTTGATAATTCGTTAATACGGAATAAAATGTTTTTCATTTTGTTCACCTCTTATTTTAAGTTAAATTAGTTACTTACTAATTTATAGTTATTTTAACTTTTTTATATGAATATGTCCAGAAGGGTAAAAGAAAAGTAGACACCCGTATTACAGTAAGTGGGTGTCTACAAGGAAAATATAAAGCTTAGCCTAATTCATGTAAGTGACTAACAAGTTCTGATGTTTTAGAGAAGAATGGAGAATGATCAGCTTCCAAAGTAATTATTTTCGTACAAGGGGTCTCTGTATTCATTCGGCGCTGAAAATCAATGGGAATCGCTCTATCTAGAGTTGTTTCAATATAAATACGATTTATAGTTCCAAAATTCTCTTCTGATATTTTTAGCTCTTGTTGGAACGGTCCTAGTGGTTGAGGACGCATTTGATTAAAAGATGCTGCTTTAATAGAACCGTCTTCTGTAGCATTTAAAAATGTTTGTTCAATCAACTCTGGTATAAGTTCTGCAGTCATGTCATTCTCATTAATTGAGAATTGTGGACCAGCTTCACCATCTAATTTACTACCAAGACTTTCTCCGTTTTGTGGTAAGAATGCACAAAGATATACTAATTTATCGATTTTATTTGGTATAAGTTCAGCGGTTTGAGTGATCACAATTCCACCCATACTATGTCCAACAAGGATAACTTTTTCGTTTTGTTGATTTATAGTAGCTGTTACTGCATTAACATAGGAATCTAACGTTATATTTTGGGAGGGAGTCATATCTTTCCCGCTTCCAGGTAAGTCTAGTGTAATAACAGTGTGACCTAAAGCCTCTAGTTGAGGTTTTACTAATTCCCATGCCCATTCACCTTGCCATGCCCCATGTACTAAAACGTAAGTACTCATTTAATCAACACTCCTCTAATGTTTATATGTTTATTTTTTCGTAATATTGATGATGTATAATTAGTTTATATGAAGTGAGTTGATAAATATAATGAAGCTTATTTATAGATGATATAAATATCTTTTATATAAGGAGAACAAAATGAACGTTTTTGATTTTAAAGTTTTTAAATACGTGGCTCGTTTGAACAGCATTAGTTTAGCTGCTAAGGAGTTACATATGACACAGCCAGCTATAACTCATATTATAAACAAATTAGAGAAACGATATGCTATCACATTATTTGATCGCTCTAGACAAGGAACTGTTTTAACTGAAAATGGAAAAGAATTTTTAGTTTGTGTAGATCGACTTCTAATCGAGTATGAAAATCTTGAAGAAACAGCTTTAAAATTGAAAAATAAAAGCCTGTATAAAATTGTATTAGCTACTTATCCTTCAGTTACTGTATATTGTTTGGCTGAGTGTATCGAATTAGGTAATTTTGATCACAGTCAGTATGTGCTTGCAGTTCGAGAGGGAAGCTATCAAGAAGTTTTAGATTGGTTGTCTTCTGGAAGTGCAGATTTTTCTATTTCTATAAAAGAAAATTTAATACAAGGATTTCATTATGAAGTTATTGGCGAAGATCCTTATGTTATGGTTTCTTCAAAGACTATTCCACCTAACCTTACTATTAAAGAGTTGAAAAATTATCCTTTTATTATGCCGCTTTCTGGTTGTAAAGAAGTACTTGAACCATATTTGATGAAAAATGAAATAACAGTTAATAAAGTGATGGAGTCAGAGTCAATTAGCTCGGCATTAGCACTTACTTTACAAGTTAACGGTATAACAATCGTTCCGTTATCAGGACTGCATAAACAAATCATTCATGACTTTATCGTGCAACCGATAGAAATTAAAATTCCACGACAACTTATTATGCAATGGTCACCTAAAAAAGAGAATGATCCGCTGTTCTTAGCATTTGTTAAGAATTTACTAAATCAACTACAACAAAAGAAAAAATGATACAAAAGGTAAGATCATTTCACTGAAGCTTACCTTTTGTATATATTACCAATAAAGAGTAGTATCATAAAGTCCGATTAATATCAAAAGAACACCGGTTATAAGCTGAATAATTTTCCCTATTTTTCGGCTCTTTTTCAATAATGCTCCGTTTAATCCGAGGTAGAAGATGATGAACATAAGGACAACGATTGGTAGAGCAGTTCCTATTGAAAAGAATGTCGGAAACAAGTAACCATAATTATATGAGAAAGATAAAGGAATTAGCGTTCCGAAAAATAGAACGAACATAGTCGGACAAAAAGCTAAGGAAAAGAAGAATCCAAGTAAAAATGAGCCAACCTCATTTTGTTTCCGTATAAATTTGATCGGGAAGAAATTTCGTCCTTTAATAATACCTGCCAACATTAGCCCCATTAAAATTAATAAAGGTCCAATTATCTTTCGTAACCACGGGAAGTACAAAGTTAATATTTGCTGAATCTCTTTTCCTAAGAACCATACGAATAGTCCAAGCGTTGTAAAAGCTATTATTTTTCCTAAAATGAATAACAATATATGTTTCCATGCATGTCCCTTTTGTAAAGATTGATTCCCATAAAGTGTAATAGCGCTAATGTTTCCTGTTAATTGGCAAGGAGAAAGGGTACCTACAATGCCTAATAAAAATGCAAATAAAAGAGGAATTGATTTCGTAGCATTTGCGACATCCATTAAAGGAGACATGAGTTGATAACTCCACTCGCTAATTGTTGAAAACACGTTATATTCACCTTTCTAATTAAATTGGAATGTTCCCTCTTTCGTAATCTGCTTCCACGTTTTCCCCTCATCTGTAGAAAGAAACACATTTGCTTTCATTGTAGCAAATACTATTTCAGCTGAATTTTGAGGATTTTGTGATATGTACATAATTGCATCTTTAGAATCTAAAGATGGAGTTTGTATGTTTGTTTCTTCATTTGTAGCAATTGATTTCCTCGTTACGATTTGTTTATTGATAGGGGCGTAAATAACATCTTCATTACTTAATGTAACTGCTGTCGATTCAAGTGATGTAGAGAATAGTTCAAATGTATTTCCGTAATCTGTAGATAAGTAAACACCGTCTTTAGCACTTACCGCGACTACACTAGGTTGGTCAGGATGTACGGAAAAGGAATGAATCGTACTTGAAAGACCTTTTAACTTACTATTTTTCCAATCTTGTCCGTTGTTCGTACTGAAATAAAAACCTTGTTGCAATTTGGAATTTGGACGCTCATTGTATAAATAAATTGCTTCCGTATTATATCCAACAGCAAGGTTATGAAAATCAGATTCTCCATAAAAAGCTAGCTTTTCGAGGGTATTACCGCCATCAGAACTTTTCATTAATCCTAAAGAGTTTTTTAAATTTGCACCTCGTTCAGGATGACCGCTGGCAAAGAACCCATTCTTCGTTGCTTGAAATCCCATATAATCATGTAGCGAAGTTTTAGTTTCAAACCATTTTCCATTTTGATAAACTTTTATTCCGCTATGAGTGGCGATAGAAACCCCGGGCATATTTCCAGCATAGCCAATTCCATGAATGTGCTCGATTTTTCCAGATGTAATTTCTGTATAGAAGTTTTGCGGAATCGTATTTACTGCTTCTGTATGTTTTCGCTGAGATTGCACCGTTTCTTTCTTCACTGTTGCTGTTTCGGCATTGCTAGAACATCCTGAAATGATGAATAAAGAAGTAATTGCTAATCCTGTTGCTACATAATGTTTCAAAGTTGTAGCTCCTTTCCTATATATGAGATTTTAAGTATATGGAATAAATGTCAAGAAATTGTGGAGTAGTATGCATAATTTAGATTGGAAGGGGGACTAGTAATGAAAATTTTCCTTTCTCCATGAGTACTATCAATTGACGAAAAATTATAACAATAATAGAATGAATTGTATTGGGTAATTAGATTTACACGTATACATAGAACGCTAGGGGGATTATTATGAAATCAACATTTTTTGCTCAAAATAGAGAACGATTAGTAAACACATTACCAGATGAATCTATTACTATTTTATTCGCTGGACAAGCACCTCATATGTCAGCGGATGCACATTATAAATTTGTGCCGAATCGAAATTTTTACTATGTAACAGGAATTGATGAACCAAATGTTATTTTCATGTTGAAGAAGTTTGGAAATAGTGTAGAAGAAACACTTTTCATTGAAAAGTCAGATCCAGTAATGGAAAAATGGGTCGGTAAAACAGTTTCTAACGAAGAAGCAGAGAAAATTTCAGATATAAAGAAAGTTGTATATTTAGATAGCTTTGAAAAGACAATGTCAAATATACTTTTTACAGAAAATGTGAAGCATCTATATTTAGATTTAGAGCGTCGTGAATGGAATGGTACGGAGACAAAAACGCTAGCATTTGCTAAACATGTAAGAGAACAGTATCCACACGTTTTAATTGGTAATGTATATCCGAATATTTGTGAATTACGAGTGTTTAAAACAGAAGAAGAAATTGAAATTATTAAAGAAGCAATTGCTGTAACGAAAGAAGGTATTTACAACGTTCTGAAGCATGTAAAAGCAGACATGATGGAATATGAATTAGAAGCTCAGTTTGATTTCACACTGAAATCATCTGGTATTAAGCATCATGCGTTCAATACAATTTTGGCAAGTGGAAAAAATGCTACAGTTCTTCATTATGAAGATAATGATGCACAAATTCAAAATGGTGATTTAGTACTACTAGATTTAGGCGCTCAAAAAGATTACTATAATGCTGATATTAGTTATACATTCCCGGCAAATGGAACATTCTCTAGTCGTCAAAAACAAATGTATAATATTGTATTAAAAGCATTGAAAGAAACAACAAAACTCATAAAGCCAGGAGTAAAGTTTGCTGCATTAAATGAGCATACAAAAAAGATACTAGTAGAAGAGTGTAAAGCAATTGGTTTAATTCAAGAAGACGAAGAGTTATCAAAATACTATTATCATGGTGTTAGCCATTTCCTTGGTTTAGATACGCATGATGTAGGAACATATAAAGAGAGAGTGTTAGAAGAAGGTATGGTTATAACAATTGAACCTGGTCTTTATATTGCAGAAGAATCAATTGGCATTCGTATTGAAGATGATATTCTTGTAACGAAAGACGGACATGAAAACTTGTCAAAAGATATTATTAGAGAAGTTGAAGAGATTGAAGCGTTTATGAGAGAAAACAATGTAAATGTAAAAAAAGATGAAGTTGTTACGAAATAATCATTAGTAGAGGCGCTCAATTTTGGGCGTCTTTTTATTTTGTTCATTTTAAACCTCGATATTTTTTCGAAAAGCATTTTCTGTTTATAAATCTGATTATGTTTCAAACCCAAACATTCCTAATAAGCCAGAATGAAATGAAGCAGTTATCCTATGGATAGCTGCTTATTCATTTTCGGTGTAAGAGTCAATGTATATGTTGATCATGCCCGGGTGAAGGTGGGGGAGTATGATCTGGGTATGTCACGAATACGGCAACGATAATTGCCACACTAATTGATAGTAATAACAAAAAACGCCGTTGAATAAAAGTAGAAAAGGTGTCGGATAAAAGTTGAATCATACATGACATAGTTATTGTTATCGTAAGTAAAAGACTAATAAACAGTATACTATGAGCTTGTTGAGCGTTTAACATTTCTGTAATCATTGCTCCCATCATACTTGCCATTAATCCAGAGAACATTCCTTCTAAAGCAGTAAATAGGTGAAAACGTAGACCGACTAAAAAACCGATACAACCACTAATCAAAATAGCAAGCAAAGTAGAATATAGTAATTCTCCTTTAAAAAGAATACCTAAATAAAAACCGATACTTAAACCCGTACTCATACTAAAAGACATAATAAATACCATATACTCCATTAGGGTACCGTTGCGTTTAGAAATGTAAGATGTAATAAGAATCGAGATACAACAAAGTGTTAAGGCGGTTAATGTGTAAGCGAACATTATGATACCTCCCTGTCCTATCATTCATTTCATCATATGTTCGTATGGAGAATACTTATGCTAATATATATCTGCAAATTATCTGCACAATTCAATAAATGTAAGTAAGTAGGTGCTTGATTTTTTGAGCATCTTTTTATTTGTGAGCATGAGAAAGAAATTGTTATATAATGAGTTTCTATTGTGAAGCCATAAAGAATAAGCGTATAATATTATAGTTATCCCATTACTGGGAGTAACCCGCGAATGATAAATAAGATTGTTCTTTTATCATCGCCTCTAAACAGATAGACAATGAAAGTAACACTGGAATACAGATAGGGAGTTATAAAATGAAATTAATTATTGCCGAGAAACCAGATCAAGGTTTGGCTCTTGTTTCACAGTTTAAATATCGACGGAAAGAAGGATATTTAGAAGTAGAAGCGAATGAGTTATTTCCAAATGGAGCGTACTGTACATGGGCAATTGGTCATTTGACGCAGTTATGTAATCCAGAGCATTATCACGCAGAGTGGAAAAAATGGTCACTTAATACGTTACCGATGATTCCAGAGCGTTTTCAGTTTGAGGTAACAAAGTCAAAGTATAAGCAATTTAACGTTGTGAAACAGCTGTTACATAACCCTCAGGTAACAGAAATTATTCACGCGGGCGATGCTGGTCGTGAAGGGGAATTAATCGTACGAAACATTATAAATCTTTGTAACGTGCAAAAGCCGATGAAACGTCTTTGGATTTCATCTTTAACGAAACAAGCTATATATCAAGGATTTAAAAATTTATTAGATGAAGCAGATACAATCAATACGTACTATGAGGCGTATACAAGGTCATGTGCGGATTGGGTCGTTGGTATGAATGCGTCACGTGTCTTTAGTATATTGCTAAAGAAAAAGGAATGAACGATGTATTTTCAGCTGGTCGTGTACAAACACCGACACTCGCATTAATTGTAAAGCGTGAAAAAGAAATAGAAAACTTTAAGTCTGAGCCGTTTTGGGAAGTGTTCGCAACCTTTAATATAGAAGGAAAGAAGTATGAGGGGAAATGGGAGAAGGATAGTGAATCCCGCTTAAAAGACCCTGATATGGCAAATAAAATTGCAGCATTTTGCCAAGGTAAACCGGCTGTAGTAAAAGAAATGAAAACGGAG
>NZ_JBXAHR010000004.1:0-138661 GCF_058952315.1 Bacillus sp. GW823-FHT06B01
CTAGCTAATGCGACGCGGGTCCATCCATAAGTGACAGCCGAAGCCGCCTTTCAATTTCGAACCATGCAGTTCAAAATATTATCCGGTATTAGCCCCGGTTTCCCGGAGTTATCCCAGTCTTATGGGCAGGTTACCCACGTGTTACTCACCCGTCCGCCGCTAACTTCTTGAGAGCAAGCTCTCAATCCATTCGCTCGACTTGCATGTATTAGGCACGCCGCCAGCGTTCATCCTGAGCCAGGATCAAACTCTCCAATAAAGTTAGTTTGTCTAGCATCTAAAAATAAAAATTGACGTTTCACGTTGTTTGTTTCGTTCAGTTTTCAAAGTTCAACATCGCGTTTCAGCGACTTTCATAATATATCATAGTATATTATTTTCGTCAACAAGTTTTTTAAGATAATTTGTATCTCTCATTTGCTGACTCTGCCTATTATATAGAGTTTTACATTGCTATGCAAGTATTATTATAAAAAAATAAGAGGAGGAAAAATCCCCCCTCTTATTCTTCAGAAGAAACCTCTTCATTAGATTCCTCTTCTTCATCTTTCTGTGCTTTTGCTACCGTCGCTACCTCTTGCTCATCCTCTAATCGAATTAGACGAACACCTTGTGTATTACGTCCCATTTGAGAGATTTGATCAACTGGCATACGAATAATAACACCTGCTGCCGTAATTAACATGATATCTTCTTCACCTGTTACAGATTTAACGGCTACTAATTTACCGTTTTTATCTGTAATATTACAAGTCTTCAGACCTTTACCACCACGGCTTTGTAGACGGTATTCATCAATAGGTGTACGTTTTCCATAACCATTTTTCGTTACGATTAGAACATTTACATCCTCTTCGACAATTTCCATGCCTACAACTTGATCTTCATCACCTAATGTAATTGCTTTTACACCAGCCGCATTACGTCCCATAGAACGCACATCTTGCTCGTTAAAGCGAATTAACATACCATTGCTTGTTCCTACAATAATATCCTTATCACCAGATGTTAAACGTACAGATATTACTTCATCCTCTTCACGAAGAGAGATGGCGATTAAACCATTCGTACGTATATTTGCAAATGATGAAAGTGGCGTTCTCTTAGAAATACCTTGTTTTGTTGTGAAGAATAAGAATTCATCATCACCAAATTCACGAATTGGAATAATGGCGTTAATCCATTCACCCTTATCTACACCTAATAAGTTAATAATAGGTATACCTTTTGCTGTACGACTATACTCTGGGATTTCATATCCTTTCGTACGGTATACTTTCCCTTTATTAGTAAAGAATAAAATGTGATCATGCGTAGAAGTAGTTAATAAATGCTCTACGAAATCATCATCATTTGTTCCCATTCCTTGCACACCACGTCCACCACGGTTCTGTGTTTTGTACGTAGAAGCCGGTAACCTCTTAATATAACCATTATGAGTTAACGTAATAGCGATGTTTTGCTCTGGAATCAAATCTTCATCTTCAATAAATTCCATGCCACCAATTGTAATTTCCGTTCGTCTCTTATCATTGAAGCGTTCTTTTACTTCCGTTAATTCTTCACGAATAATCTCAAGAACTTTCTCTTCATCTGCTAAGATTGCTTTTAATTCAGCGATTAATTTCATTAAGTCTTGATATTCTTGCTCAATTTTTTCACGTTCTAATCCTGTTAAACGTTGCAGACGCATATCTAAAATTGCTTGTGCTTGTTTCTCACTTAAACCGAAACGTTCCATTAAGCCTTGTTTTGCAATATCTGCTGTTTTCGAACTACGAATTAACGTAATAACTTCATCTAGATGATCTAGAGCAATTCGTAATCCTTCTAAAATATGAGCACGCGCCTCTGCTTTTTCTAATTCATAAGCAGTACGTCGACGAATTACTACCTTCTGATGCTCCAAGTAATGATATAAATTTTGTTTTAAATTTAGTACTTGTGGCTCTCCATTTACAAGAGACAACATATTAATACCGAAACTTGTTTGAAGTGCTGTATGTTTATATAGATTATTTAATAGTACATTGGCATTGGCATCACGGCGTACTTCCATAACAATACGCATACCGTTTCGATCTGACTCATCACGTAAATCCGTAATACCTTCAATTTTCTTATCACGAACTAATTCTGCAATTTTTTCAATTAATCGCGCCTTATTAACTTGATAAGGTAGTTCAGTTACGAGAATAGATTGTTTACCATTTGACTTCTCTTCAATTTCAACTTTAGCTCGAAGCATAATAGAGCCTCTACCTGTTTCATACGCTCTTCGAATCCCACTTCGTCCCAAAATTAAACCTGCTGTTGGAAAATCTGGTCCTGGAATAAACTCCATTAATTCCGCAATCGTAATGTCGGGATTATGGCTTAGTGCCAATACACCATCAATTACTTCACCGAGTTGATGCGGTGGAATATTCGTTGCCATACCTACCGCAATACCCGTCGTACCATTCACTAATAAATTAGGGAAACGCGCTGGCAATACAATTGGCTCTCTTTCAGAACCATCATAGTTATCTTGATAATCAATCGTATTTTTTGAAATATCACGTATTAATTCCATAGAAATCTTAGACATTCTTGCTTCTGTATAACGCATCGCTGCTGCTGAATCACCATCAACAGAACCAAAGTTACCATGCCCATCAACAAGCATATAACGTTGACTAAAATCTTGCGCCATACGTACCATCGTCTCGTAAACAGCTGAATCACCGTGAGGGTGATACTTACCGATTACTTCACCGACAATACGCGCTGATTTTTTATACGCTTTATCAGCTGTAATTCCTAAATCATTCATCGCATATAAAACCCTACGATGCACAGGTTTTAATCCATCACGAACATCTGGTAATGCACGAGATACGATAACACTCATTGCGTAATCTAAAAACGAGGTACGCATTTCATGACTAATATTAATTTCTCGAATTCGTGCTTGTTGTTGATTGTCTGACATCAACCAGCACCTCCTCTTACATTTCCGTTACACATACATTGATTTATATGTAGAAGACAGGAATACTTAGATTCCTGTCATTACCCATTTAAATATCAAGGTTTTTCACGTATTTTGCATTTTCTTGGATAAAGTTACGACGTGGCTCTACTTTATCTCCCATCAAAATTTCAAATGTTTCATCCGCTTCAATTGCATCTTGAAGTGAAACTTGAAGTAATGAACGTACTTCTGGGTCCATTGTCGTCTCCCATAACTGAGTTGGATTCATTTCCCCTAGACCTTTATAACGCTGAATCCCCGGCTTAGGTTGGGCTGGTAATTCAGCTAAGATTTTTTCAAGTTCCTTATCATTGTAAGCATATTGAATTTTCTTACCTTGTTGTACTTTAAACAAAGGTGGCTGTGCAATATATATATAACCGCACTCAATTATTTGACGCATATAGCGATAGAAGAACGTTAATAATAGGGTACGAATATGCGCACCATCAACATCGGCATCCGTCATAATAATAACTTTATGATAGCGTGCTTTTTCAATAGCGAAGTCTCCGCCGATATTTGTACCAATCGCCGTAATAATTGTACGAACTTCATCATTTGATAAAATCTTATCTAAGCGTGCCTTTTCAACATTAATAATTTTACCCTTCAGCGGTAAAATTGCTTGGAAATGACGATCACGCCCTTGTTTTGCAGACCCACCCGCAGAGTCACCCTCTACGATATAGATTTCACTAATTGCTGGATCTTTAGAAGAACAGTCTGCCAATTTCCCTGGTAAACTTGAAACTTCTAAAGCACTCTTTCGGCGAGTTAACTCACGAGCCTTTTTAGCTGCTACACGCGCACGCGCTGCCATCGTCCCTTTATCTATAATCTTACGTGCAACATTCGGATTTTCCAGTAAGAACTTTTCAAATGCCTCTGAGAATACTGACTCTGTAATTGTTCTTGCTTCACTATTTCCGAGTTTCGTCTTCGTTTGTCCTTCGAATTGTGGATTTGGATGTTTAATTGACACAATCGCTGTTAAACCTTCACGAACATCTTCACCAGTTAAATTACTATCCGCATCTTTTAAAATATTATTTTTACGACCATAATCGTTGATCACACGAGTTAAGGCTGTTTTAAATCCTACCTCATGTGTACCACCTTCATACGTATGAATATTATTTGTAAATGAGTAAATATGATTTGTGTATCCTTCGTTATATTGAAGTGCAACTTCAACCTGAATACCATCTTTTGAACCCTCTACATATACAGGTTCTTCATGAATTGGCTGTTTTGAACGATTTAAATGTTCAACATATGATTTAATTCCACCTTCATAATGGAATTCTTTCTTCTGTTTATGTTCACGTTTATCTTCAATTGTTAATTTAATATTACGATTTAAAAATGCTAATTCGCGCATACGAGTTGCTAACGTATCAAATTCGTATACTATTGTTTCCTGAAAAATTTCTGGATCTGGTTTAAATCGAGTTATCGTCCCTGTTTGATCTGTGTCACCAATGACTTTTAAATCCGCAACCGGGATACCTCTTTCGTATTTTTGATAATGGATTTTGCCTTCACGATGTACAAATACCTCTAGTTCTGTTGATAGAGCATTTACTACAGATGCCCCAACACCATGCAAACCACCGGAAACTTTATAACCGCCACCGCCAAACTTACCACCAGCATGAAGAACGGTCATTATAACTTCTACAGCAGGACGTCCCATTTTTTCTTGTATACCAACTGGAATACCACGTCCATTATCCGTTACAAGAATACTATTATCTTCTTCGATACTAACGTTAATTTCATCACAATACCCTGCAAGTGCTTCATCAATACTATTATCGACGATTTCCCACACAAGATGGTGAAGTCCTTTTCCACTTGTAGATCCAATATACATCCCAGGGCGTTTTCGAACCGCTTCTAATCCTTCAAGTACCTGTATCTGACTTTCATCATATGAGTTTTCTTCCATTTGCTTTTGTTCCATTGACACAAAGATCACCTACTTTTCCATTTAAATAGGGATTACGCCCTATCTATTTCACAATCTACCGTGCCGTTCGTTACATGAATTGTTTTCGCTTCTTTTAATGTTTCGTGTTCAATTCCGTCGACACTCGTCGTTGTCACAAATGTTTGCACTTTTCCTTGAATTGTATTTAACAGATGCGATTGACGATAATCATCTAATTCTGATAATACATCATCCAATAAAAGAATCGGATATTCCTTAACTTCTGAGTAAATCAATTCAATTTCAGCTAATTTTAGGGACAGTGCGGTCGTTCGTTGTTGTCCTTGCGAACCAAAGACTTGAACATTTTTACTATTAACGAAGAATTGTAAATCATCACGATGAGGACCAATTAAAGTCGTACCACGGAAAATCTCACGTTGTTTCACAGATTGAAAATTTTCATAGTATACTTCTTTTATTTTCGACAAATCCATTGATTCTGATACATCTACACTTGGTTTATAGACAATTTCTAATTCTTCTAATCCGCGGCTTATACCGCGATGAATTGGAGCTGCCCATTCTTGTAGTAAATGCAAAAAATCAAACCGTTTTTGCAATATTTTTGCACCATGCTCAATAAGTTGAAGTGTAAATACATCCAACATCGTTTCCTCATTCTTACTATTCCCTTGCATCTTTTTCAGCAAGTGATTTCGTTGCGTGAGCACCTTTTGATATTGACTCAATTCATACAAATAGATTGGAGCTATTTGGCCTAATTCCATATCTAAAAAGCGTCTTCTTACTTGAGGGCTTCCTTTTACAAGATTTAAATCTTCTGGGGCAAACATGACAACATTCATCATACCAATATATTGACTCAATTTTTGTTGTTCAAGTTGATTTAATTTTGCCTTTTTACCTTTTTTCGAAATATTTAATTCCAAAGACAAAGAACTATTTCTCTTTTGTAATTTCCCTTTAATTTGACCGAAGTCTTCATCCCAACGGATAAGCTCGCGATCATTAGAGGTTCTATGAGATTTCGCCATCGCTAAAACATAAATAGCTTCCATCAAATTCGTTTTCCCTTGTGCGTTTTCACCGATAATCACATTCACTTTATCTTCAAAGGAAAGCTCTAACTTTTCATAATTGCGATAGTTTTTTAATTGTATTTCTGAAATAAACAAAGGGCTCCCCCTTTATGCCTGAACTTGGAAACTTCCGCTTCCTGGAATTTCAATAATATCGTTCGCATATAATTTGCGACCTCTTCTATTTTCAAGTTCTTGATTCACGTACACTTCATATTCTTGTAAAAACCATTTTACAGCGCCACCTGTATCAATTACATCGGCTAACTTCAAAAATTGTCCTAGTGTAATATACTCTGTTGAAATTTTAATACGTTTCATAAAATCGCTCACTTTCTGAAAGTGTTCATTCTTTCATTGTACTAAATAAACTAACATTAGGAAAGTAATACCCAAAAATCAAATAAGGGCTACTAGTATCTGAAAACTAGCAACCCTTACTTCTTACTTAGTAAGTACGAACCGGTAAAATTAATTGAATAATGGACTCATCATTTACTGTACGAATTAAGAATGGTCTCATCGCACCAGTAAAGCTAATTTTAATTTCAGTACTATCTAAAGCTTTTAGTGCATCCATCATATATTTTGCACTAAAAGATATTTTTAACTCTTCCCCATCCACTTTTTCACATTGAACTTCTTCTACTACTTTCCCAATTTCTGGTGAATTCGAAGAAATTTCTAGCATTTCCTGTTCTAAAGTTGATAATTTTACAACATTATTACGACCATCCCTTGCTAATAAAGATGCACGATCAATTGCTTGTAAAAATTCTTTTGTATTTACAAAAATATCTGTTTTACTTTCGGCTGGAATTAAACGAGTTGTATCCGGATAATTACCTTCTAACAATCTTGAGAAGAATAATAAATGCTTTGTACGGAATAATACTTGATACTCCGTAATAACGATATCTACCATTTCTTCAGACTCATCTAGAATTTTGCTTAATTCATTTAAGCTTTTACCTGGAATAACAACACTCGCTTGAAATTCATCTGCGATTCCTTCGATTTTTGCTTTTCGAAGAGCTAACCTGTGACTATCTGTAGCAATGCAAGTTAATTCGCTGTTATATACTTTCCAGTTTACACCTGTCAAGATCGGTCTTGTTTCAGAAGTGGAAACTGCAAATACAGTTTGTCTGATCATATGTTTCAGTAAATCTGTTGGAATCTTAAAAACATGGTGTTCTTCAATTTGTGGTAACAATGGATATTCAGCAGAATCTAAACCATTTAAATTAAACTCTGATTTTCCAGAAATTATTTTTGTCATAAAATGATTTTCCACAGAAATTTCGACAGTCTCTTTAGGTAATTTTTTTACAATCTCACTAAAATATTTTGCTTGTAAAATAATACTTCCTGATTGTGCTACTTCTACGATCTCTTTTCCATTGTCTTCAACTGGGATAAAAGATTCAATAGAAATATCAGCATCGCTTCCTGTTAACGTAACTCCTTCTTCCGTAGCGACAACTTTAATTCCTGTAAGGATCGGAATTGTTGTACGAGAAGAAACAGCCTTCATTACATCTTGTACACTTCTTACAAGATAGTCTTTTTGTATTGTAAAACGCATAAAGAAAAACCTCCGGTAAGTATAATATTTTATTTAATTAATAAAGATAAAATATAGTAGTAATAGTAATAGGGCCTGTGGGTATGTGGATAACCCCGTTAAACGATGTAAAAACAGTCTATCTACATGTGGATAGACTGTGCGTAAAACAAGGGAAGTTATTCACACTATTCAGCTACTACTTTAAAATATCGTTAATTTCTTCAACTTGTTTTTGTAATTGCGTATCCGTTTTAAGCAGCTTAGAAATTTTTTCATGAGCATGGATAACTGTTGTATGATCACGTCCACCAAATTCTTCACCGATTTTAGGTAAGGAGTAATCTGTAAGTTCGCGTGATAAATACATTGCAATTTGGCGAGGGAAGGCAACTGATTTTGTTCGCTTTTTTGCCTTGAAATCTTCCAGTTTTATTTGATAAACGTCCCCGACAGCCTTTTGAATATCATAAATGGAGATAATTTTTGGTTTAGAATTTGGAATAATATTTTTAAGTGCTTCAGCTGCTAAATCAGCATTAATATCTTTGTTAATTAAAGATGAATAAGCTACAACTCGGATAAGTGCACCTTCTAGTTCACGAATGTTTGAATCAATTTGATTTGCAATATAAAGCATAACCTCATTTGGTATATCGAGTCCTTCAGCCTTTGCTTTTTTACGTAAAATTGCAATTCGTGTTTCTAAATCTGGTGGCGTAATATCCGTAATGAGTCCCCATTCAAAGCGAGAACGAAGACGATCTTCTAAAGTTGGAATTTCTTTTGGTGGCCGATCACTTGAAATTACAATTTGTTTACTTTCTTCGTGTAATGCATTGAATGTATGGAAAAACTCTTCTTGAGTTTGTTCTTTTCCTGCTAGAAATTGAATATCATCTATCAATAAAACATCTACATTACGGTATTTATTACGAAAATCGACCGCTTTATTATCACGAATAGAATTAATGAATTCATTTGTAAATTTTTCTGATGATAAATATACAACCTTTGCGTTTGGGTTATGTTCAATTACATAATGACCAATTGCATGCATTAAATGGGTCTTTCCGAGTCCAACTCCCCCGTAAATAAAGAGTGGATTATATGCTTTAGCTGGCGCTTCGGCTACGGCCAATGAAGCAGCGTGAGCAAAACGGTTACCAGAGCCAATAACAAATGTATCAAACGTATATTTTGGATTTAGCATACTCTGTGGTAAATGATTAGAATCATCTTGTGCTGAATTTGGTTTAGAAGGAGGAAGATCAATCTCCTCTTCAGCTTGACTTTGGGGAATAATAAAGCGAATAGCTAATTTTGCCCCCGTTAAATCATAAAGTGTTTCCGAAATTAGCTCTGAATAATGAGATTCTAACCAATCACGAGCGAATTCATTTGGAGCTGTAATTGTTAACACGTCTTTCTTTAAATTATGTGCGGTTGTTGATTTTAACCATGTTTCATAACTTGGTTTACTGACCTTTTTTTCTAGTTCTTTTAAGGCGCTGTTCCATAAATCAGAGATGTTTTCCAAAGGTGTCCCTCCTTTACTAAGATGGTAAAAGAATAAGGTTGCGCAACAAATGTACAACCTAAATAAATATAAAATGTATATTTATACGAAACGTATTTTAAAACCTAAAAACGTCGTTTGTATATGAGATAGGGTTTTCGACAAAAAAAGCAAATGTGGATAAGCATTTACCCACATGTGATTAAAACTGTCCACATGTTATACACAAATTGTGGATAAGATAAAGGTGTGGAAAACTTATTCAAAGTGAAAACACAACTATAATATCAAAAAAAAGTAGCTATAGCAATGAATTTAAGAAAGTTATCCACAAAATCAATACCTTGTGGAATAAACTTGTCCACAACACGATATACTGTGTAAAAGTACGAAAAGGGTTTGTGGATATAAAAACCAAGAAAAAACATTTATCCACAAGGAAATATAGGGTCTGTGAAAAAGTATGTGAATAGGTTCAAAATGAATATTTGATGAAAATTTCGAGAACCATTGACATTTTCCTAGTTGATTAACTATAATTTATAGGACTGTCTTTAACAGATATTCCTCAGGGAGGTGTCATATAATGAAAAGAACTTACCAACCAAATAAACGTAAGCGCAGCAAAGTACATGGTTTCCGCAGCCGTATGAGCACAGCGAACGGACGTAAAGTGCTAGCAGCTCGTCGTCGTAAAGGAAGAAAAGTATTATCTGCGTAGACCACTGATCGTTCAGTGGTCTTTTTTTCTAATAATAGTGAATTTCCACTGATGAACTACAGGAGTGTCAATTGATATGAAGAAAAAATATCGTATAAAAAAGAATGATGAATTCCAGACGGTTTTTCAAAAAGGAAAATCGAATGCTAACCGTCAGCTTGTTGTCTATCAACTAGATAAGGGAGAGCAGCCAAACTTTCGTATTGGCCTTTCTGTCAGCAAGAAAATAGGAAATGCAGTAGTGCGTAACCGAATTAAACGTATGATTCGCCAGTCGATCACAGAATTAAAAGATGAGATAGATTCTGGAAAAGATTTTGTTATAATAGCAAGGAAGCCTTGTGCAGAGATGACATATGAAGAATTAAAGAAAAGCTTAATTCATGTCTTTAAACGCTCTGGTATGAAAAGAATAAAAAAGTAGCGTAAGGAAATGAATTACACTATATACATACCGAAACAAGGAGGAGCAGGCTTTGAAAAAGAAAATAGGTTTACTAGCCATGGTTATTGCATTAATGGCAATTGCTGCTGGCTGTAGTGAAGTGAAACAGCCGATTACACCGAAAAGTACTGGAATTTGGAATGAATATTTCGTATATCCGCTTTCTCAGTTAATTACGTATTTTGCCAACTTATTTGGTAGTAATTACGGTTTAGCAATCGTTGTTACAACTCTTATCATTCGTTTTGCATTATTACCATTAATGATTAAACAAACGAAGAGTACGAAAGCAATGCAAGCGTTACAACCAGAAATGGTGAAGTTAAAAGAGAAATATAGTTCTAAAGATCAAGCAACACAGCAAAAACTACAACAAGAAATGATGCAGTTATATCAAAAAAATGGTGTAAACCCATTAGCAGGGTGTTTACCGATATTTGTTCAGATGCCTATTTTATTTGCGTTTTACCATGCGATTATGAGAACGGCAGAAATTAGTAAGCATACATTTTTATGGTTCGACTTAGGGCAGGCAGATCCGTACTATATCTTACCGGTTGTCGCGGCAATTACGACATTTATTCAGCAAAAGCTTGCAATGGCAGGAACAGCTGGTCAAAATCCGCAAATGGCAATGATGATTTGGCTTATGCCAATTATGATTTTAGTCTTTGCAATTAACTTCCCAGCTGCATTATCACTTTACTGGGTTGTTGGTAATATCTTTGGTATCGCTCAAATGTACTTGATCAAGGGGCCAGAAATTAAGGCTAGTAAGGCAGAAGGATCAAGCAAGTGAGTGTAATTACTGCTAAAGGACAAACAGTCGAGCTGGCAGTACAAGATGCTTTAAGGCAACTAAATGTTCCAAAAGACCGAGTAGATATAAATATTATCGATGAGGGTAAAAGAGGGTTCCTAGGTTTATTTGGGAATCGACCTGCAGTAGTAGAAGTCGTATTGAAGAAAGATCCGATTCAAGAATGTGAAGAATATTTAAAAAATATTATTCATGATATGGGTGTGGAAGCTGAGATTAGTAAAATTGTAAAAGGACGCGAAGTTGAATTTACAATTTCTGGCGAAAACATAGGTGTTTTGATTGGGAAAAGAGGAAACACCTTGAATTCTTTGCAGTATTTAACAAAACTTGTGGCGAATCGTAGTACGAAGCAGTATATTGGCATCACACTAGATGCTGAAAATTATCGTAGTAAAAGAAAAGGTACATTAGAAGCACTTTCTTATCGATTAGCAAAACAAGTAGTAAGTACGAAAAAAAGAGTTGTGTTGGAGCCTATGCCATCTTTTGAACGAAAGATTATCCACCAAGCATTATCTAATCATCAAAATATCATTACAACTTCTGAAGGAAAAGAACCACATCGACATGTTGTAATATCTTCCAAGTGACCGGTTACTCAATTGAGTGCCGGTTTTTTTGAGGGGAAAATAGGTGTGGATAACTAAAAAAACACTAAACTTATCCACTGTGAATAAGTTTAGTGTTTTTCACATGAGGACATAATAAAATGAGTTATTATTCTTTTGTAGATAGGTTCGTTATGGTATTCTAATAATTTAGTGAAGAAAATAATCAAGTTGAAATAGAGATAAATAAGCAAGTGAGGTGAAAGGACATGGAATTTGATACAATTGCCGCGATTTCCACAGCGCTTGGAGAGGGTGCAATTGCCATTGTTCGAGTAAGTGGGGATGATGCGGTTGAAAAAGTTAATCGTATTTTTAAAGGGAAGGATTTAACAGAAGTTCCTTCTCACACAATTCATTATGGTCATATTGTAGATTTAGATACAAATCAGGTTATTGAAGAAGTGATGGTATCTATTCTGCGCGCACCAAGGACTTTTACACGTGAAAATATAGTGGAAATTAACTGTCACGGCGGACTTGTTTCGGTAAATAAAGTATTGCAGCTTATTTTAGCGCAAGGAGTAAGATTAGCAGAGCCTGGTGAATTTACAAAACGTGCTTTTTTAAATGGCCGTATTGATTTATCACAAGCAGAAGCTGTTATGGACTTAATCCGTGCAAAAACAGATCGTGCAATGAACGTAGCGATTAATCAAATGGAAGGACGATTATCTAAATTAATCGGCCGTCTGCGTCAGGACATATTAGAAACGTTGGCTCATGTTGAGGTAAACATAGATTACCCGGAATATGATGATGTGGAAGAAATGACACATAATATTTTAATTGAGAAAGCTACACATGTTCGTACGGAAATTGCAAAAATATTAGAAACATCGAAGCAAGGAAAGATTTTACGTGAAGGTATTGCTACTGCAATCATCGGTAGACCTAACGTTGGGAAGTCATCGCTATTAAATAGTCTTGTTCAGGAGAAAAAGGCAATTGTAACTGATATTGCAGGAACAACTCGTGATGTTATTGAAGAGTACGTTAATGTGCGTGGTGTACCACTTAAACTTATAGATACAGCCGGGATTCGTGAAACAGAAGATGTTGTTGAACGAATTGGTGTAGAGCGTTCAAAAGAAATGATGAGCCAAGCTGATTTAGTGTTAGTTGTCGTTAATTATAGCGAGGCTTTAACGCATGAGGATGAAGATCTATTCCGTGCCGTACAAGGAAAAGATTTCATTGTTATTGTAAATAAGACAGATTTATCGCAAGTAATCGATATGGAACGTGTTACAGAATTGGCAGCGGGAAATCGTATTATTACAACATCGTTAATTGAGGAACAAGGAATAGATGAGCTTGAAAAGGCAATAGCTGATTTATTCTTTGAGGGAACAATTGATTCTGCAGATGTGACATATGTTTCTAACGCGAGACATATTGGATTATTAACACAAGCAGGAAAAACAATTGGAGATGCAATTGAGGCAATAGAAAATGGTGTTCCAATTGATATGGTGCAAATTGATTTAACAAGAACGTGGGAAATACTTGGTGAAATTACTGGTGATACCGTCCATGAAAGCCTAATTGACCAGTTGTTCTCTCAATTTTGTTTAGGAAAATAATATAGCGATGTTTTAGAAAGATAGAGATTTTTAGGAGGAATAAACAATGGGATACAATGCCGGTTCATACGATGTCATAGTAATCGGTGCAGGTCATGCAGGATGTGAAGCTGGTCTTGCGGCAGCACGAATGGGCTCCAAAACATTAATGTTAACAATTAATTTAGATATGGTGGCGTTTATGCCATGTAACCCTTCTGTTGGTGGACCAGCAAAAGGGATTGTTGTTCGGGAAATTGATGCATTAGGCGGAGAAATGGGACGCAACATTGATAAAACATATATTCAAATGCGTATGTTAAATACAGGTAAAGGACCAGCTGTACGCGCGCTTCGCGCACAAGCAGATAAGTTCTCTTACCAGCATGAATTAAAGAAAACAATTGAAGAAACACCAAATTTAACGTTGTTCCAAGGAATGGTTGAGCGTTTAATCGTTGAAGATGGCGAATGTAAAGGCGTAGTTACGCAAGCTGGTGCTGAATATACAGCCAAAACAGTTGTAATTACGACTGGAACATTTTTACGTGGTGAGATTATTATGGGGGATTTAAAATATTCGAGCGGTCCGAATAATCAACAACCATCTATTACTTTATCCGAACATTTAGAGGAGCTTGGATTTGATCTTGTTAGATTTAAAACAGGTACACCTCCGCGTGTAAATAGTAATACGATTGATTACAGTAAAACAGAAATTCAGCCAGGTGATGATAAACCACGAGCTTTCTCTTTTGAAACGACAAAATTTATTATGGATCAAATTCCATGTTGGTTGACGTATACAAGTACGGAAACACATCGTTTAATAGATGAAAACCTACATCGCTCAGCTATGTATTCTGGTATGATTAAGGGAACAGGACCTAGATATTGTCCTTCAATTGAAGACAAAGTAGTAAGATTTAATGATAAACCACGTCATCAAATTTTCTTAGAGCCAGAAGGACGTAATACACAAGAAGTGTATGTACAAGGTTTATCCACAAGCTTACCAGAAGATGTACAACGTGATATGCTTAGAACAATACCTGGCCTAGAAAACGTTGAAATGATGCGTACAGGTTATGCAATTGAATATGATGCAATTGTGCCAACACAACTATGGCCAACACTTGAAACGAAAAAAATTAAGAATTTATATACAGCAGGACAAATTAACGGAACTTCTGGTTACGAAGAGGCGGCAGGACAAGGGCTTATGGCTGGGATTAATGCAGCATGTCGTTCTTTAGGTAAAAAAGAAGTTATTTTAGGTCGCGCGGATGCTTATATTGGTGTCTTAATTGATGACCTTGTAACGAAAGGTACAAATGAACCATATCGCTTATTAACATCTCGTGCAGAATATCGCCTATTATTACGCCACGATAATGCTGATCTTCGTTTAACTGAAGTTGGTCGTGAAATTGGATTAATTAAAGAAGAGCGCTATGAGCGATTTACAAATAAAAAATTAAAAATTGAACAGGAAAAGGAGCGTTTAAGCAGCATTATTATTAAACCACGTCCTGAAGTTCAAGAATTAATTCGTAGTATTGGCGGAAGTGAATTGAAAGATGGAATACGTGCAAGTGACTTATTACGTCGTCCAGAGATGACATATGAGCATATTCATCTTTTAGTACCAAGTGAAGTAGAATTAAGTGATGAAATTACAGAACAAGTTGAAATTCAGATTAAGTACGAAGGATATATCGAAAAATCCTTACAGCAAGTAGAGCGTATGAAGAAAATGGAAAACAAAAAAATCCCTGTGGATATTGATTATGATGCGATTTCTAGCCTTGCCTCAGAAGCGAGACAGAAATTGAAAGATGTTCGTCCACTTTCAATGGGGCAGGCTTCACGTATTTCTGGCGTGAATCCAGCGGATGTTTCTATTTTACTTGTGTATATTGAACAAGGAAAAATTGCGCGAGTATCGAACCAATAAATAGTAAGGAGATATTGTTAGATGAACATAGAACAATTTCAATCTATGCTAGAAGAGAAGGGTATCACCCTCTCTTCTAGACAGTTAGAGCAGTTCGAAATCTACTTTGAAACATTAGTAGAGTGGAATGAAAAAATGAACTTAACGGCTATTACGGAGAAAGAGGAAGTATATTTAAAACACTTTTTTGATTCCATTACAGCTGCTTTTTATTATGATTTTTCAGAACCATTCTCAATTTGTGATGTTGGCGCAGGAGCTGGATTCCCAAGTATTCCTTTGAAAATCTGTTTCCCGCACTTAAAAGTAACAATTGTAGACTCATTGCAAAAACGTATTAACTTCTTAAATCATTTAGCACAAAAGTTGGAATTAGGTGACGTTGCGTTTTGTCACGATCGTGCGGAAACATTTGGAAAAAAAGAAGGTGTACGTGAATCGTACGATATTGTAATGGCACGTGCAGTCGCGCGTCTTTCGGTATTGAGTGAGCTATGTTTACCACTTGTAAAAGTTGGGGGAACATTCATTGCAATGAAAGGTGCCGCAGCAAACGAAGAAATTGAAAATGGCAAGTATGCTTTAGAGGTGCTAGGCGGGCATTTAAAAGAAATGTCTACGTTCCAATTACCGTTTGAAGAAAGTGAACGTAATATTTTATTAATCGAGAAAAAGCGCAAGACACCAAAGAAATATCCACGCAAACCGGGAACACCCAATAAATTACCTATTGAAAAATAAATCTTATTAGACGTAAGATTAAATTATATAAATGAAAACGTAAATGTTTCATAGGAAACATTTTATGGAGAATAGTCAATAGGCCTAAAAGGTGGTGGAATATGTATGAAAAATACGTTTTCTCGTTTATTTGGCTTTGGAGATAAAGAGAGCGAATTCGAATTACAAGACGAAAGCCATGAAGAAATAGATAAAAAGGTATATGAAGAAATACAAGAAATTCCGATAGTAAATATTACCCCTAACCGTTATCAACCACGAACAGTTTTTGATGATGCACGAATTGAAGAGCTAGCACTAACGATTCGTACACATGGGCTGATTCAGCCGATTGTTGTGAGGCAATATGAGGATGACAAGTACGAGATTATCGCTGGAGAAAGGCGTTTCCGTGCGGCAACAAAGTTAGGGTGGGAAAAGGTTCCTGCAATTATAAAGAACTTAAATGATACAGAGACAGCTTCTGTAGCTTTAATTGAAAACTTGCAACGAGAGGAACTAACAGCAATCGAGGAAGCTGTGGCATATCAAAAGCTAATTGAGTTACATAATTTAACACAAGAAGCATTGGCACAACGACTTGGAAAAGGACAATCCACAATCGCAAATAAGTTGCGATTGTTAAAGTTGCCTGAAGAAATAAAACGTGCGTTATTAGAAAAAAGTATTACAGAACGCCATGCCCGCGCTCTCATTCCTTTAAAGAATGAGGAATTACAACTGAAGGTTTTACAGGAAATTGTGGAGAAACAACTGAATGTAAAGCAAACAGAGGAACGAATTGCGAAATTACTAGAGGAAGCCAAACCGAAGCGTAAGGCAAAGCAAAAAGCAGTAAGTCGAGATACGAGAATTGCCATGAATACAATTAGGCAGTCATTACAAATGGTTGCTGACAGTGGTTTAAATGTTAATTCTGCGGAAGAAGAATTTGATGAGTACTATCAAATTACAATTAAAATTCCGAAGAAAAAATAATAATGGCGTGTTAGAGACCTTATCCTACTGGATAGGTCTCTTTTACTATATTTTCTTGTTAGATGAAGAAGGAGTTTAGAAATAAATTTTGAAGTTTAATAAGGACGTAAAAGAAAAACTTTTATTTCATGTTACAATAAACGTAATTGTTACTAGAATAAGATAGAAAGGTTGAAAGTAGGTGACATCATGGGAAAAATCATTGCTATTGCCAATCAAAAAGGTGGCGTTGGAAAAACAACAACATCTGTTAATTTAGGGGCTGGATTGGCACAAGTAGGTAAAAAAGTCCTTCTTGTAGATATTGACGCTCAAGGAAATGCAACGACTGGTGTGGGAATTGAAAAATCCGAATTAGATCAATGTATTTACAATGTTCTTGTGGAAGATGCAGATGTTCAAGGGGTTATACGTAAAACCGCAACTGAAAACTTAGATGTTCTACCCGCTACAATTCAATTGGCAGGTGCTGAAATTGAATTGGTACCGACTATTTCCCGGGAAGTACGTTTACAAAGGGCATTACAGCCAGTTCGTGATGAATATGACTATATTATTATCGACTGTCCCCCGTCCTTAGGGTTATTAACGATTAATGCATTAACCGCAGCAGATTCTGTTATTATTCCTGTTCAATGCGAATATTACGCACTAGAAGGATTAAGTCAGCTATTAAATACAGTTCGACTTGTGCAAAAGCACTTAAATAAAAATCTAGCAATTCAAGGTGTATTGTTAACGATGTTGGATGCCCGTACGAATTTAGGGATTCAGGTTATAGATGAAGTGAAAAAATACTTTAGGGATAAAGTATACCGTTCGATTATTCCTCGTAATGTTCGTTTAAGTGAAGCACCAAGTCATGGGAAACCAATTATGCAGTATGACGCTAAATCAAGAGGGGCAGAAGTATATATAGATTTAGCAGAGGAAGTGATTGCAGGTGGCTAAAGGATTAGGAAGAGGAATTAATGTGTTTTTTCCTGATTTAGATGTGAAAGAAGAAGAGGCAATTCAGGAGATTGTGATAACTGAATTAAGACCGAATCCATATCAACCACGTAAACACTTTAATAAAGAGGCAATTCAAGAATTATCGGCCTCTATTAAAGAGCATGGCATATTGCAACCGTTAATTGCTAGGAAGAGTATTAAAGGATATGAAATTGTTGCAGGTGAAAGAAGATATCGTGCTGCCAAAGAGGCAGGGCTCGAAAAGGTACCTGCTGTTGTAAGACAATTAAATGAGCAGCAAATGATGGAGTTTGCATTGCTTGAAAACTTACAACGAGAAGATTTAAACCCAATGGAAGAAGCAATGGCATATCAAATGTTAATGAATGAGCTAAATGTAACGCAAGAACAATTAGCAAAACGTCTTGGTAAGAGCAGACCTTACATTGCAAATTATACGCGGTTATTAAGCCTCCCTTCTTTTGTGCAAGATATGATTGCAAATGGTCAACTTTCAATGGCCCATGGGAGAACTTTGCTTACTATAAAAGATGAAGAACAATTGAAATCTTTATTAAAACGAATCGAAAAAGAAGGATTAAACGTTCGTCAATTAGAGAAAATTGTTCAGGAGATTAATCAACGCGTTTCACGTGAAACAAAACAAGTGAAAAAAGAGAGAAACATATTTTTCGTAGAACGCGAAACGTTCTTAAGAGAAAAGTTTGGCACAGATGTGAAAATTAAAGAAACGAAAAAAGAAAAAGGTAAAATCGAAATTGAATTTTTTAATAAAGAAGATTTAAATCGTATTTTAGAATTATTAGCGCAGAAAAACTAAAAAGCAAACCATCTTATTATTTATAGATGGTTTGCTTTTTTTAATACAGATAATTTTTGGTCTGTTTCTTTTATACTTTGTGCAATTACATCAGCCATTTTCATGACTAAACTTAATCTTGTATTTTGCAGGACGAAAAACTCCATAAAACCATTTAGATTTACGATGCCATGAATATGTAAATCACCAACTGCAGGTAATTTTTTGTTCATCGCAGCTCCAGGTTTACTAGGCCCCATTCCGGTAGTGATGGAACCGATGTTTTGAGACTTTCCTAAACAGGCATCAACCGCAATTATAAATGAAGTAGGATTATATTTCTGTATATTCTGAATTTTTTCTTCTAAATTTAGCGCATGCACTGGCTCATCTAGTGTGCCGAACACTTGGAAGTTTTTAATTCCTGCTTGTTCTAGTTTCGTACCGACTAACGGACCGAGTGCATCGCCTGTAGAACGATCTGTTCCGATACAAACGAGAATAATCGGTATATTCGTTTTAATAGGGATATGGGAAAGTAAGAAGTTACTAATTGTCTCGGAGGCTTCTACGTCTTGGTGCATAACATTTTGAGTTTCTTTTTCGAAAAAGGGTAAGCGAAAACTTCCAATATTCATGAAGCATCCATCCTTTTAATAAATTTTCAAAATATGTTATATGGTGAGTAAAATGGAAAACTATAAGTGCGTACTTCCTGTAAAACTTGAGTGAAAACGGAAATAATAGTACTAGTATATATATATTCGTTCCATTTTATACCTGCATAGAAGTTAACAAATGCAATTAAAGTCATAAAAATTTTTCAGAAATCAGGGTGACTTCTGATACAATAAGAAGGATGATTAAAAAGAAATTTTAGCTGGAGAGGTAGAGGTACATGGATTTAGCGTTGAAATGGTTTGAGTCCATTGATTGGACGAATATAGGTGTGAAATCACTAAAAATAGTCGTTATTTTAATACTTGGTGCAATTATTGTGCGAGTTGCGCGTGCAATTGTACGAAATGCGTTTCGTATGGGAAGTCGTTCGCCAATTCAAATTTCAGAACGTCGTACAGTTACAGTAGCGAAGTTACTTGAAAATATTGTGGCATACGTTGTTATGTTCATTATGTTAATTGCGATTTTGGGTGTGTTTAATATTAATGCATCTGGTTTATTAGCGGGTGCCGGGGTAATTGGTTTAGCAGTCGGATTTGGTGCTCAAAGTTTAGTAAAAGATGTTATTACGGGGTTATTTATTTTGCTAGAAGATCAATTTTCAGTAGGTGACTATGTAAAAATTGGTCAGTTTGAAGGTGTCGTTCTAGAAATTGGACTTCGTACAACAAAAGTAAAGAGTTGGACAGGCGAAATTCATACTTTACCAAATGGAAGTATTATTCAAGTTACGAACTATTCAGTTAGTAATAGTGTAGCATTTGTTGATGTATCCATTTCGTATGAGGCTGACATAGCGAAAGCGGAGCAAGTCATTGAAGAGTTATTGGAAGAATTACCTGCACAGTATACGCAAATGGTAGCAAAGCCTCAGTTATTAGGTGTGCAAACATTGGCTGCGTCAGAAGTTATATTACGTGTTATTGCGGAAGTAGAGCCGATGCAACATGCGGTTGTTGCGAGAGCACTTCGTAAAGAAATTAAAAATCGTCTAGATTTACATGGGATTGAAATTCCATATCCACGTATGGTTTTATATAATCGTGAAGAATTGGTGAGTGGAAAAGCAATTTAGTATGGAGAGGGGTTTGGAGAATGGAGCAAAAGCAGTATAACTTGTACGATGTTGTGGAAATGAAGAAAGCCCACCCATGTGGTGAGAATCGCTGGAAAATTATTCGTATGGGAATGGATATCCGCATTAAGTGCGAGGGATGTGACCATTCAGTAATGATTCCTCGAAGAGAATTTGATCGTAAGGTGAAAAAAATACTTGTGAAGCACGAAGAATAGAGAGAAAGTAACAGTTGCAATGGGTAGCTGTTACTTTTTTTCGTTTGGAGGAAACTTGTCATTTTTTTCGTTACTATCTATAATGATGAAAGATTGAGACATAGGAGTGAAAAATATGGGATTAACGGCTGGGATTGTTGGATTACCTAACGTAGGGAAGTCAACTTTATTTAATGCAATTACACAAGCAGGAGCAGAATCTGCAAACTATCCATTCTGTACAATTGATCCAAACGTAGGGATTGTAGAAGTACCAGATGAGCGTTTAAATAAATTAACGGAATTAGTAGAACCGAAAAAAACTGTTCCGACTGTATTTGAGTTTACTGATATTGCAGGTATCGTAAAAGGTGCTAGTAAAGGTGAAGGTTTAGGAAATAAATTCTTATCTCACATTCGCCAAGTAGATGCAATTTGCCAAGTTGTTCGTTGTTTTGAAGACGAAAATATTACACACGTTTCAGGGAAAGTAGATCCAATCGATGATATTGAAACAATCAACTTAGAGCTAATCTTAGCGGATTTAGAATCTGTTGATAAACGTATCGAGCGTGTTGCGAAGTTAGCAAGACAAAAAGATAAAGAAGCAGTATATGAGCATGAAATTTTAGTTCGTTTAAAAGAAGCTTTTGAAGAGGGAAAACCAGCTCGTACTGTTGAATTTACAGAAGAACAAATGAAGATTGTTAAAGGCCTTCATTTACTTACAACGAAAGAAATGCTATACGTAGCAAACGTAAGTGAAGATGATATTATGGATCCTTCTGAAAATAAATATGTACAAATGGTAAAAGAATTTGCTGCAAATGAAAATGCTCAAGTAATCGTTGTATGTGCAAAAATCGAAGAAGAAATCGCTGAGCTAGACGAGGAAGAGAAAAAAGTATTCCTTGAAGAACTAGGCATTGAAGAATCTGGTTTAGATCAATTAATTCGTGCTGCATATGATTTATTAGGACTTGCTACTTACTTCACAGCTGGTGTGCAAGAAGTACGTGCATGGACGTTTAAACAAGGTATGAAAGCACCACAATGTGCTGGCGTAATTCATACAGACTTTGAGCGTGGATTTATTCGTGCGGAAACAGTTTCTTACGAAGACTTAATGACAAACGGTTCTATGACAGCTGCAAAAGAAGCTGGTAAAGTTCGTTTAGAAGGAAAAGAGTATATCGTAAAAGATGGAGACGTTATGCACTTCCGTTTCAACGTTTAATTTAATATTTCCTAGGAAAAATAAAGATATGAGCTTGGCAAATATATTATGTGTTTGCCAAGTTTTTTATGCATGGGTGAGTTGATTCATCTAACTTACTATGATATAATCTAAACTCGTGAGTAATTACTATAAATTAATTGCTCCTTGCCCATTATGGGCCGTTTAGACCAAAAGGAGGTGAAAGTGTAATGAGAAAGTACGAAATTATGTACATCATTCGTCCTGGCGTTGAAGAAGAAGCTCAAAAAGCTTTAGTTGAACGTTTCGCAGGTGTTTTAACAAACAATGGTGCAGAAATCATTAACACGAAAGAGTGGGGTAAGCGTCGTTTAGCTTACGAAATCAACGACTTACGTGAAGGTTTCTACATGATCTTAAACGTGAACTCTAACGCAGAAGCGATTAACGAATTCGACCGTTTAGCTAAGATCAACGAAGACATCCTTCGTCATATCGTTGTTAAAGAAGAAGAAAAATAATTGATATATAAGGGAGAGTGGTTCGATTGATGAATCGTGTTATCCTCGTTGGTCGTTTAACTAAGGACCCTGACTTACGTTACACGCCCAATGGTGTTGCGGTAGCTACTTTTACGTTAGCTGTGAATCGCGCATTTGCGAATCAACAAGGTGAGCGTGAAGCTGACTTTATTAATTGTGTAATATGGCGTAAACAAGCAGAAAACGTAGCAAATTATTTGAAAAAAGGTAGCTTAGCAGGCGTAGATGGACGTCTTCAAACTCGTAATTACGATGGACAAGATGGTAAACGTGTATATGTAACAGAAGTTCTTGCGGAAAGCGTACAATTTTTAGAGCCGCGTAATGGCGGTGGGGAGCAACGTGGTTCATTTAATCAGCAACCATCAGGAGCTGGTTTCGGTAACCAAAGCTCTAACCCATTTGGTCAATCTAGTAATTCAGGTAACCAAGGTAACCAAGGGAACTCTGGATTTACGAAGAATGACGATCCATTTTCAAATGTAGGTCAACCGATCGACATTTCCGACGACGATTTACCGTTCTAATACAGTAAATTAGTTAGTTTTAACAAAGAATGGAGGGAATAGACATGGCAGGACGCAAAGGTGGACGTGCGAAACGTCGTAAGGTGTGTTTCTTCACATCTAACGGCATCACTCGCATTGACTATAAAGATGTTGATTTATTAAAACGTTTCGTTTCTGAGCGTGGTAAAATTTTACCTCGTCGTGTAACAGGAACAAGCGCAAAATACCAACGCAAACTTACAGTTGCAATTAAACGTGCTCGTCAAATGGCACTTTTACCATATGTTGGTGAATAATAGCGTATGAAATGCACAGTAGAGTCGGACTCTACTGTGCATTTTGCTATGCTTTTCTTTTTTGAAAGAGAGGTTAGATGATGAAGAATACGAAATTTATTACTGAGGGTGCAGCGTTGCTGGCTATATATGCAATGTTATTGCTTATATCTATGTATGTTCCAATTTTAGGTACAGTTGTAAAGTTTGCGTTGCCATTGCCGTTTATATTGCTAACGATAAGATATAGATTATCTAACGCCTTTGTAATTTTTACGGCGGCACTTTTTATTACTGTTATTGTCAGTCAACCGATGAACCTAGTAAAGACAACTATGTTTGGATTGATAGGTATCGTTTTAGGATATATGTATAAAAAACAAAAAAAACCGGTAGAAATTTTGATGGCGGGGACGCTTGCGTACTTAATTGGTATTATGCTCATTTATGTTGCAAGTATAAAGTTTTTTAACATAGATTTAATGAAGCAAATGCAAAATATGCTTAATGAAAGTATGGCGCAAAGTGAAAAGATAGTCACTGCTGCTGGTATGCCTATTAGTAAGGAGCAAAAAGAATTATTTGCACAATTTAATGATGTGTTACAAACGTTATTCCCAAGTTTGCTTGTAATGGTCTCGGTATGTTTTTCTTGGATTACAGTTATGATATCAGGTAGTGTTTTGAGAACACTAAAGCATGACGTTATACCTTGGCCTAAATTTAAAGATATACAATTACCAAAGAGTATTGTTTGGTATTACGTTATATTTATTTTGCTATCAACTTTTATAAAAGTAGAACCGACATCATATTTACATATGGTATTTTCTAACCTATATGTCATATTTGCCTTACTACTAGTACTACAAGGTCTGACATTTATCGCTTTTCTAGCGCATAGCAAAGGTTTTACGAAAGGGATTCCTATTATTAGTTTTATTGTCTGCATGTTTATACCGATGTTGTTTCCTCTTGTGACAATCTTAGGTATAATTGATTTAGGGATTTCATTGCGTTCTAAAATAGGAGGATAAAGTAATATTCCTTATACTATTTTAATCTGTTTAACTAACTGAAAGGTGAGTTAGTTTTACTTTATAGGAGTTGTATACATGCCTGAATTTTATAAGAAACAGTGGTTTTTATATCCTGTTTATGTATTGGCATTTTTCGTGTTTGTGCTCATTGCCATCCTCTGTTATTTTCATTTAATTATGGGGATATCCACCTTTTTTATTTTTTGCATTGTACTTTTTGTTGTTATACGCTTTGAACTGACCTTTCAAAGGAATTTCGAGAAGTATACGACAGATATGATTACAAGAGTAAAGAAAGTGAGTAATGAAGCATTTAACCAAATGCCGATTGGTATTTTGTTATACAATAAGGATTATGGGATTGATTGGGCGAATCCTTATTTATCTTCATGTCTAGGACAGCATGCGTTAGCTGGATGGCACCTTTATGATGTATCAGAAACGTTGCTTCTTTTTATTAAGGGAGAAACTTCCGACGATATAGTCTCTTTAAATAACCGAAAGTTTCGCGTTTTTGTAAGGAAAGAAGAAAAGTTAATTTATTTCTTTGATGTAACGGAACAAACAGAGATTGAAAAGATGTACGAGGATCAACGCACTGTTTTGGCTGTCATTTATTTAGATAATTATGATGAAGTTACACAGGGGTTAGATGATCAATTACGTACGAATATCACAAGTCTTGTAACATCACGACTAAATGAATGGGCCGTTAAGTATGGGGCATATTTAAAACGTGCATCTTCAGAAAGATTCTTCGTTGTACTAAATGAGAGTATTTTAGCACAGATGGAGAAAGGGAAATTTAGCATTTTAGATCAGGTGCGTGAAGAAACATCCAAAAGGAATATACCACTCACCTTAAGTGTAGGTGTTGGATCAGGTGATTTACCTTTATCAGAGCTTGGGGCAATGGCTCAGTCCGGTTTAGACCTTGCGCTTGGCCGTGGTGGAGATCAAGTAGCTATTAAACAAGCGACAGGTAAAGTTAAGTTTTATGGTGGTAAGACGAATCCAGTTGAAAAACGTACTCGTGTACGTGCCAGAGTTATTTCGCATGCATTAAAGGATTTAGTATTAGAAAGTAGTAATGTCATTATAATGGGGCATAGGGCTCCTGATATGGACGCAATTGGTGCTGCGATTGGTATTTTAAAGGTAGCGCAATTAAATGAGCGCAAAGGATATATTGTGTTAGATGAAAATGATTCTGATAAGGGAATTAAGCGTTTAATGGATAAAGTGAAACAAAACGAAGAGTTATGGTCTCACTTTATTACCCCAGGACAAGCGATGGAATTTGCAAATGATGATTCATTACTTGTTGTTGTTGATACGCATAAACCTTCAATGGTGATGGAAGAAAAGCTGTTACATAAAATTGAAAATGTAGTTGTTATTGACCATCATCGCCGGGGAGAAGATTTTATTGAAGATCCATTGCTTGTTTACATGGAGCCATACGCTTCTTCCACGGCAGAACTTGTTACAGAATTACTTGAGTACCAACCGAAAAATTTAAAAATGACAATGTTAGAAGCAACGGCACTGTTAGCAGGTATTATTGTTGATACGAAAAGCTTTACATTCCGAACGGGTGCTCGTACGTTTGATGCCGCTTCTTATTTACGCTCACATGGTGCAGATACTGTACTTGTACAAGAGCTTTTAAAAGAAGATATGGATCAGTATTTACGGGTTGCAAAAGCTATTAAAAATGCGTACATTTATACAAATGGAATTGCGATTGCAAAAGTTGATAGTGATGATTACTACGATCAAGTGCTTATTGCGCAATCAGCCGACACATTATTAACAATGACAGGAATTATTGCGTCATTTGTTATTGCAAAACGTGGCGAGAATTTCATTGGAATTAGCGGCAGGTCTTTAGGTGAAGTGAACGTGCAGCTAATTATGGAAAATTTAGGCGGTGGTGGGCATTTAACGAATGCAGCCACACAAATGAAAAATGTTACAGTAGATGAAGCTGAGGAGAAGCTTCGATTTGTTATTGATGACTATTTACAGGGAGGCACACAATCATGAAAGTAATTTTTCTAAAAGACGTAAAAGGTAAAGGGAAAAAAGGAGAAATAAAAAACGTACCAGATGGCTATGCAAATAACTTCTTACTAAAACAAGGATTAGCTGCTGAAGCGACAAATAGTAGTATGAAAACTTTAGAAGCTCAAAAGCGAAAAGAAGAAAAAGATGCAGCAGCAGAGGTTGAAAATGCAAAAGAGTTGAAAGAAACGTTAGAGAAACTAACTGTAGAAGTAAAGGCGAAATCTGGAGAAGGTGGCCGTCTATTCGGTTCAATCACAAGTAAACAAATCGTAGATGCGATGCAAAAATCACATAAAATTAAACTTGATAAACGTAAATTTGAAATGGATGATGCAATTCGTGCATTAGGCTATACAAACGTTACTGTGAAGTTGCATCCGCAAGTAACAGCAACAGTAAAAGTTCATGTTAGTGAACAATAAAAATAAGTTAAGCAAGGAGGATTGCGTATGAGTGATGTAATGGCTGATCGTACCCCTCCGCATAATATAGAGGCTGAGCAGGCGGTTTTAGGGGCCATATTAATTGATCAAGATGCGTTAACGTCAGCATCGGAATTATTGGTACCTGACTCATTTTATCGAACGAAACATCAAAAGATTTTTGAAGTCATGCTTGGGTTATCTGATAAAGGAGAGCCGATTGACTTAGTAATAATGACGTCAGCAATGGCTGATCAAGGATTATTAGAAGAAGTTGGTGGGGTTTCTTACTTAGCAGAATTAGCAGAAGTTGTTCCAACCGCTGCTAACGTAGAATATTATGCACGAATCATCGCTGAAAAGGCGCTATTACGTCGTTTGATTCGAACAGCGACTCATATCGTGTCTGATGGGTATGAGAGAGAAGATGACGTGGATGGTCTTTTAAATGAGGCTGAGAAAAAAATATTAGAAGTATCTCACCAAACGAATGCAAAAGCATTCCAAAACATTAAAGATGTTCTTGTAGATGCTTACGATAAAATTGAACTTTTGCATAATCAAAAAGGTGAAGTTACTGGGATACCAACTGGATTTACAGAATTAGATAAGATGACCGCAGGTTTCCAGCGAAATGATTTAATCATCGTAGCGGCACGTCCATCAGTAGGGAAAACCGCATTTTCATTAAATATCGCACAAAACGTAGCGACGAAAACTGATGAAAATGTAGCGATTTTTAGTCTAGAGATGGGCTCTGATCAGCTTGTTATGCGTATGCTTTGTGCAGAAGGAAATATTGATGCGCAAAGACTGCGTACCGGTTCATTAACTTCTGATGATTGGGCAAAATTAACAATGGCGATGGGGAGCCTTTCTAATGCTGGTATCTATATTGATGATACACCAGGGATTAAAGTAAATGAGATTCGAGCGAAATGCCGTAGATTAAAGCAAGAACAAGGTCTAGGGATGGTTTTAATTGACTATTTACAGCTTATTCAAGGAAGCGGGAAATCAGGAGAAAACCGTCAGCAGGAAGTATCTGAGATTTCTCGTACATTAAAAGGGATTGCGCGTGAATTGCAAGTGCCTGTTATTGCCTTGTCGCAGTTATCTCGTGGTGTAGAATCTCGTCAAGATAAACGTCCGATGATGTCTGATATTCGTGAATCGGGAAGTATCGAGCAGGATGCTGATATTGTAGCCTTCTTATATCGTGAAGATTACTATGACCGAGAAACGGAAAATAAAAATACGATTGAAATTATTATTGCAAAGCAGCGTAACGGTCCCGTAGGCTCAGTAGAGCTCGCATTCGTTAAAGAGTTCAATAAGTTCGTTAACTTAGAACGTCGCTTTGAGGATGGACATGCGCCGCCTGCATAAAGATAGTATAAAAAAGAAATGCATTTCTTATAATAAGATGTGTTTCTTTTTTTTTATAGGAAAGATAAGGCTTTCATAGTGTGAAAATATAATTCTTACGAACGAAAATGTTTTTTAATAAAAAAATGTTCGCTTTTTGGTTGACTTCTTTTTCGGTTTTGGTACAATTATATTGTTTGAATAGATCGTTTGAAAATCGCGGAGGTGCTTTAATAATGTCTTCAGTAGTAGTTGTAGGAACACAATGGGGCGACGAAGGAAAAGGTAAAATCACTGATTTTCTTTCTGAGCATGCGGAAGTAGTTGCAAGATATCAAGGTGGAAATAACGCGGGACATACAATTGTTTTCGGCGGAGTTAAATATAAATTACACTTAATTCCATCTGGTATTTTCTATAAAGAGAAAATTTGTGTAATCGGAAATGGCTTAGTAGTAGATCCGAAAGCATTACTTGAAGAGTTAAAATACTTACACGATCGTGGTGTAAGTACTGATAATTTACGTGTAAGTAACCGTGCGCACGTTATTTTACCTTATCACTTAAAACAAGATGAATTAGAAGAAGCAAGTAAAGGTGATAACAAAATCGGTACAACGAAAAAAGGTATCGGTCCTGCATATATGGATAAAGCTGCTCGTATTGGTATTCGTATGGCTGATCTTTTAGACCGTGAAGCATTTAAAGAAAAGCTTGAGCGCAATTTAGTAGAAAAAAATCGTTTATTTGAAAAAATGTACGATACAGAAGGTTTCAGTGTAGAAGAAATCTTCGAAGAGTACTTCGAGTACGGACAACAAATCGCGCAATATGTATGTGATACGTCTGTTGTATTAAATGATGCACTAGATAACAATCACCGTGTATTATTTGAAGGTGCACAAGGTGTTATGCTTGATATCGACCACGGTACGTACCCGTTCGTTACATCTTCTAACCCGATTGCTGGTGGTGTAACAGTTGGAACTGGAGTTGGTCCTGCGAAAGTTACTCGCGTTGTAGGTGTGTGTAAAGCATATACAAGCCGCGTAGGTGATGGTCCTTTCCCTACTGAGCTTCATGATGAAATTGGTCATCAAATTCGTGAAGTTGGTCGTGAGTATGGAACGACAACTGGTCGTCCGCGCCGCGTAGGTTGGTTCGATAGCGTTGTTGTAAGACATGCACGTCGTGTTAGTGGTTTAACAGATTTATCATTAAATTCTATCGACGTTCTAACAGGTATTCCGACTCTTAAAATTTGCGTTGCTTACAAATACAATGGCGAAGTGATAGATGAAGTTCCAGCAAACTTAAACATTTTAGCGAAATGTGAGCCTGTATACGAAGAGCTTCCAGGTTGGACAGAAGATATTACTGGTGTAAAATCATTAGACGAGCTTCCTGAAAATGCACGAAAATACGTAGAACGTGTTTCTGAGTTAACAGGAATTCAATTATCTATGTTCTCAGTTGGACCAGATCGTAACCAAACAAATATTGTTCGTAACGTATACGAAGCTTAATTGATATTTTTGAGAAAAAACTCATGTCCGCATGAGTTTTTTCTTATCTTTTATAAAAAAATAAAAAAAGGTATTGCACAAAACAAAGAAAACATGTTATGATACATCTTGTCGTCACGAAAATATGACGTTGGTGAGTATGAGCCATTAGCTCAGTTGGTAGAGCATCTGACTTTTAATCAGAGGGTCGAAGGTTCGAATCCTTCATGGCTCACCATTTTATTTTTCGTGGCCCGTTGGTCAAGTGGTTAAGACACCGCCCTTTCACGGCGGTAACACGGGTTCGAATCCCGTACGGGTCATGTTTTTTTTATGTTCATTTTTGGTCCCGTGGTGTAGTGGTTAACATGCCTGCCTGTCACGCAGGAGATCGCCGGTTCGACCCCGGTCGGGACCGCCACTTTTGTTTATACCACCATTAGTGGTTTTATATATAGTTTTGGCTCGGTAGCTCAGTCGGTAGAGCAGAGGACTGAAAATCCTCGTGTCGGCGGTTCGATTCCGTCCCGAGCCACTCTCAGGATATTAAGTGGGCCCACTTAATATCCTTTTTATTTGTGTAATTTTACAAAAGTGAGTAGTTATTTTAAAATAGAATGAGAAGCCTCTAGCAGTTGAAGCTAGAGGTTTTTCTATAGATCGTATAGGATTCCGTGTAAAAGTGGATCATACATGAGTCTGTGAGAATAGAGGAGAAAGTACTTAAGCAAAAGATGCGGTCATATAGGGACATACTATGTAGACATCAATGTGTTTAGGGATATTGACCATATTTTTACCCGCTATTTGCCGGGCGGTAAGACCCCACCCAAAAATTCAGCGAAGGTAAAGAAGTTAAGTGTGGGATTAACGGCCCGTAAATGCCCGATTGGTTCAACTAATAGTCGGTATGGGATGAAGAACCCCAGCGATTAAAGTTTCACTTTATAAGGAGGAAATAGACGATGATGGGAAAGAAAATTTTAGTAGTTGATGATGAAAAGCCGATTGCGGATATTTTGAAGTTCAACCTAGAAAAAGAAGGTTTTGAAATTGTAATGGCGCATGATGGTGATGAAGCGATTGAAAAAGCGAATGAAGAGCAGCCAGATATGGTTTTATTAGATATTATGCTACCAGGTAAGGATGGCTTAGAGGTTTGCCGTGAAATACGTAAAAGCTCAGAAATGCCGATTATTATGCTTACAGCAAAGGACTCTGAAATTGATAAAGTATTAGGGCTTGAGCTTGGAGCAGATGATTATGTAACGAAGCCATTTAGTACGAGGGAATTACTTGCTCGTGTGAAGGCGAATTTACGTCGCCATCAACAAGGTGGTGCTGCAGAAAAAGAAGAAAATACGGAAATGGTTATTGGACCAATCGTTATCAATTCAAATGCGTATAGTGTAACGAAACGTGAGGAAAATATTGAACTTACACATCGTGAATTTGAGCTACTACATTATTTAGCCAAACATTTAGGACAAGTTATGACTCGTGAGCATTTATTGCAAACAGTTTGGGGTTATGACTATTTTGGAGATGTACGTACAGTGGATGTAACAGTGCGTCGTTTACGTGAAAAAATTGAAGATAATCCAAGTCATCCTACTTTAATTGTAACTAGACGTGGAGTAGGATATTACTTGCGTGACCCAGAGCAGGAATAGTATATGAAGAAAGTTGGTTTTTTTCAATCTATTCATTTAAAATTTGTACTCATATATATGCTATTAATATTAATAGCTATGCAAGTTATTGGGGTATATTTTGTAAGAGAGTTAGAAAAGAGTCTTGTACAAGGCTTTAGAGATTCTTTAACGCAGCAAACGAACTTATTATCATATAACTTGAAACAAGAGTTTAAAAAAAGTTATACAAAGGCAGAAACAGAATCAACAGATGAAACGATTAAAACTTCAATTCGAAAATTTGCCTCTGATCGAAAGAAAGATATCCAAGAGGTAAGTGTATTTGATTCGCATAGAAAGTTACTCGCTATTTCAGATGAGTCAAAGCAAAACAAGGTAAATAGAACATCAACTGATATAGCTGTTCAACGGGTATTGGTACAAAAAAAGCCAGAAGTGAAAATTGAGAAGGATGGTCGTACAGGCCATCGTGTACAAGTTATGCTTACTCCTATTCTAGATGATAACGGCAAGGATGCACTTGGTGTTATTTACATTGTTGCATCTATGGAAGATGTTTATAAACAGATGAAGGATATTAATCAAATTTTTGCGACTGGAACCGTTATTGCATTACTCGTAACAGCTGTACTTGGAATTTTGTTAGCTCAAACGATTACGAGACCAATCTCAGATATGCGAAGACAAGCGATTGAAATGGCAAAAGGAAACTATTCAAGAAAAGTAAAAGTGCATAGCCATGATGAAATAGGACAATTAGCATTATCTTTCAATAATTTATCAAAAAAATTACAACAAGCTCGTTCTTCAACGGAAAGTGAAAGACGTAAATTATCATCTGTTTTATCACATATGACAGATGGAGTAATTGCTACTGACCGAAAAGGAGACATTATTTTATTAAATGATCCTGCGGAAAAGATGCTAAATGTTTCGCGTGAAACGGCGCTCGATCAATCTGTTTTAGAAGTATTAGGGATACAAGAAGAATTTACGCTCGATCATTTATACGAAGAGCCTGATTCCGTTTTATTAGATTTTAGTACGAGAAATGAGCCATATATTTTACGTGCTAGTTTCTCTGTTATTCAAAAAGAGACAGGGAAAGCAAATGGTTTAATTGCCGTATTATATGATGTAACTGAGCAGGAGCGTATAGAAAGGGAACGCCGTGAGTTTGTGGCAAACGTTTCCCATGAATTAAGGACGCCATTAACAACGATGCGCAGTTACTTAGAGGCACTTACGGACGGAGCGTGGCAAGATCCGAATATTGCACCACAATTTTTAACAGTTACACAAGAAGAAACAGAAAGAATGATTAGACTTGTAAATGCGTTATTGCAACTTTCTAAACTCGATAGTACAGAACATCGTTTAATGAAAGAATGGGTCGACTTTACTGACTTCTTTAATAACATTATTGATCGTTTTGAAATGTCTAAAGAGCAAAACGTAAGTTTCAAACGATCTTTTTCTAAGAAATCCCGATTTATTGATATGGATACGGATAAAATTACGCAAGTTTTGTATAACATTATTTCGAATGCATTAAAGTATTCACCAGAAGGTGGAACAGTAACATATCGCTTACGTGATCGTGGGGAATTATTAGAGGTTAGTGTAAGTGACCAAGGAATGGGTATTCCCAAAGAAAACGTCGATAAAATCTTTGAACGTTTTTACCGCGTAGATAAAGCACGTTCAAGACAAATGGGTGGTACAGGACTTGGATTAGCAATTGCAAAAGAAATGATTGAGGCACATGGTGGCTCGATTTGGGCGAAGAGTGAGGAAGGAAAAGGGACAACTATTTACTTCACATTGCCAATGGCAGCAGATGAAGAGGACGATTGGGAATGAGTATGGAAAATGTTAAAACGATAGTTTTAATTAATTTAGTTGTAATTAGCCTATTTCTTACTTTTAACTTATGGACGTATGTGCCAGATTCCACGTCTATGCAAAACGCAAAATTTGTGCAGGGGAATGAAGGAATTACTCAAACTAAAATCGCTGATGTTGTCCGCCCTACTTCTATCATCGTGCATAAAGATAAAAATCATTATGGGAGCAAAAGAGAGGTAGATATAGAATCAATCTATAAACCTTTGGAAGCAGGGGAATTACATGGTTTCAAAGAGATATCGATTGCTAAGGCTGATTTCCTTTCTTATGTGCATGGTGAAGGGAAAATGGAGCTTGTTTTTCCTACCAACATCCCATTTGATGCAGTTAAATCTATGTTTAATATGAAAGAAAAAAGTATAGATAAGCCTAAACATTTTAATCGAATTATTCTTGACCCTTCTAGAAGTAGGGATCAAGAAATTAAAATTAATTTTGTTTCTGATGGTGATAACTCTAGAATATATGAAGCAAAATTAAGTGGTGTGTATTTAAAAGATATTGTAAATGCACAAAATCAATTTATAGTATCGGCAAAACCTTATTTTGACTATCAAATTAATGATATGAAAAAGCTATTTTTACCAGATGGAACGACAGAATTAAGTAATATAACATATATTTCATCTAATTTAGCGGTTGATACATTTAAGAATGCTCTTTTTAGTGACCCACGTTATTTAAGCCCTATTACCGAGAAATCGAAAGAAACATTTACGGATGGTATTAGGTCCATGGAGATTGAAAACGATCATCATATGCTAAAGTATAAAAATTCTTCTGTTTCAAGTGAGAAAACGACAGATAATTTAATGCTTTTACAAAAAAGCTTTGATTTTGTAAATGGTCACAGTGGGAGTTTGGATTCATATCGTTTGGATTATATGAATAAAGGACAGACGGTATTCCGTTTACATGAAGATGGATATTCCGTATTCAATACAGATGGATTAGCTGAATTGAGACAAGTATGGGGATCAGAAGAAGTAATGGAGTATGAAAGACCGTTGTTGTCTTTAAATACGAAAGGTATAGAACAGAAGGTTACTCTTCCATCAGGTCACGTTGTAATAGCATCTTTAGAAAATAATGCCGCGGTAGATAAAAGATTCATTAAAGACATTGGTATTGGATACAAATTATCACTAGATGGGCAAGTAGCTCGACTACAGCCAATTTGGTATGTAAAGTTTGTTGAAGATGAAGCGGGTAAACAAAAAATATATGAGTGGAGTGAGGGAGGACTAAATGGATTGGGATCGGATTAAAACCATATTTATTGTGACCTTTTTTGTTTTGGACCTCTTTCTCATTTTTCAATTCATTCAAAAGCAAGATAGTAATCAATTGGAGCTTATTGCAGAAACAAAGATAGATCAAGAATTAAAAGCAAACAAAATTACTATGGGTAATTTCCCTAAAGAACCGAAAAAAGAATCATTTATTAGGGCGGAAAACAAGGCGTTTAAAGAAGAAGATGTACAGTCTTTAAAGAATCAAATGGCGCATATACAAAATATGTACAGGATAGAAAGTAAGCTAAAAGAGCCCTTTTTAAATACAAAATCATTATCCAAAGATAAGTATAGTGATTTTTTGAAGAACTATGTATTGGATGGACAAAAGTATGAGTTTGGGGCGATGAAAGACTCTAAAATTTACTTCTTCCAAAAATATAAAGATAAGCCTATTTTCTATAACGATCAGGCAATGATTGTTGTGGAATTAAATGAAAAAAATGAACTCGTGTCGTACACGCAGACGATGCTAACTGATTTAAAAGAAATGGGCGAAAGTGAAAAAACGAAACAGCAAGAAATTATTACTGCTCAAACAGCTTTAGAAAATCTGTATTTAAAAAATAAAGTTCATGGGAATACACATGTAAAAGAAGCACAAATTGGTTATGCCACCCTTACCGCATCTACTTCTAATAACCAAGTACTCGCTCCAACATGGAATTTAAAAACGGAGCAGAAGCAGGACTTCTTTGTAAATGCAATCGAAGGACAAGTTATGGAATTAGGGGAAAGGGAAAATCAAGTGGTTGATGAACATACTGGAGTGAGAAAGAATGGGGTTGCATTTTAGCGTACTTGCAAGTGGAAGTACAGGGAATATGCTATATGTAGGAACAGATGAAAAAAAATTACTCGTCGATGCAGGTTTAAGTGGTAAAGCAACAGAGGCTTTATTTAAACAGGCAGAACTAAATATAAATGATGTATCAGGTATTCTTGTAACACATGAACATAGTGACCATATTAAAGGGTTAGGTGTATTGGCACGTAAATATGATTTACCTGTTTATGCAAATGAGAAAACATGGAATGCAATGGAACATTTAATAGGAAATATCCCAACTGAGCAAAAGTTTATTTTCTCAGTTGGGGATGTGAAAACATTCGGTGATATTGAGGTCGAGTCATTTGGGGTTTCTCATGATGCGGCAGAGCCGATGTTCTATGCCTTTCATAACAATAATAGAAAGTTAGCCCTTATTACAGATACGGGATACGTGAGTGATCGTATGAAAGGTGTTATTAAGGGTGCTAATGCTTTCGTGTTTGAAAGTAATCATGACGTGGAAATGCTTCGTATGGGACGTTATCCATGGAGTATTAAGCGACGTATTTTAAGTGATGTGGGTCACGTTTGTAATGAGGACGCTGCATTAGCGATGGCGGATGTAATTACAGATGAGACAAAACATATTTATTTAGCCCATTTAAGTTTAGATAATAACATGAAAGAACTAGCACGTATGTCAGTATCACAAGTATTAGAGGAAAAAGGATTTGGAGTGGGAGAAGCCTTCGAAATTCATGATACAGATCCGAAAATGCCTACAAAAATTCAATACGTATAATTCTGCATTTTAGTAAACAATAAAGGTGAATATAGTTGTTTTCAGGAAGATGGGTGAACAAATATGTCCTTTATTGATGAAGAAAATTATCGTATGAAACGTGCAAGAAAAAAGAAGCATAAAGGTATTGTTATTTCTAGCATAGCAGGAACAATTGTAGGAGCTTCGTTATTTGCATTTGGAGCTCCTTTATTTGCGAATGATGCGGGCGCGCTTCCGCAAGCTGAAGCAAGTGGAAGTAATATGGCCGAAGCTCAAGGAATTAAACAGATTAGCTTTGTTGATGCTGTTGATCGTGCGTCTGAAGCTGTTGTTGGCGTTATTAATATTCAACGAGATAATTTTTCAGAGGCAGATTCAGAAGCTGGTACAGGATCGGGTGTAATTTATAAAAAAGCAGATGGCCAAGCTTATATTGTAACGAATAATCATGTTGTTGCTGGAGCGAATCGTATTGAAGTAAGTTTAAGTGATGGTAAGAAGGTTCCTGGAAAAGTATTAGGAACGGATGTAGTCACAGATTTGGCTGTACTAGAAATAGATGCAAAGCATGTGAAAAAAATAATTGAGATTGGCGATTCTAATACTGTTCGTAGAGGAGAACCGGTCATTGCGATTGGAAACCCACTCGGGCTGCAATTTTCAGGAACCGTTACACAAGGCATTATTTCAGCTAAGGAACGTATTGTTCCTGTAGATTTGGATCAAGATGGACATTACGATTGGCAAGTAGAAGTATTGCAAACAGACGCAGCAATTAATCCAGGTAATAGTGGTGGTGCGCTTGTAAATGCGGCAGGTCAATTAATTGGCATTAACTCAATGAAAATTGCAGCAAAAGAAGTAGAAGGAATTGGACTAGCTATTCCAGTTACTAGAGCTGTTCCAATTATGAATGAATTAGAGAAGTACGGAAAAGTAAGGAGACCGTATGTTGGAATTGAACTTAGATCGTTAAATGAGATTCCAAATTACCATTGGTCAAAAACATTGCATTTACCAGGCAATGTAACAGAGGGAGTTTGCATTTTAGATGTGAAAAGTCCTTCGCCAGGTGTAGATGCTGGTTTACGAGAACACGATGTGATTGTAGCAGTAGATGGAAAACCGGTTCGCGATATTATTGGATTCCGTACGGCCTTATATGATAAAAAAATTAATGATAAAATGACTCTTACGTTTTATCGTGGTACAAAACGAGCAACAACAACGGTTAAACTAGGCATTCAAAAGTATTAAAAACAGGAGGGCCTACCTCCTGTTTTCTATTGTAGAAAAGTGAGGTGAAGAATATGAATTTACCTTGTTGTTTAGAACATGTTGAATTAGCTTTAGATATTATTGTGGATGAGTGTGAAGTTGCACCAGTTATCAACAATGTGGATAACTCAGGAAAAGAGAAAAAAACATGTGAATTTTGTCAAAATGAGGCGACATATGTTGTATCGAACACAGATTCTCACACAATATGTGGGTAATAATTGTGGATATGTGGATAAGTTATGTGGATAACATGTTTGTAAGGTGGGGAATGAGTGTGAATATCTCGATTATTTCAATTGGGAAATTAAAAGAAAAATATTTAAAACAAGGTATAGCAGAATACTTAAAACGATTATCTGCATACGCAAAAGTAGAAGTAATTGAATTGCCAGATGAAAAGGCGCCAGAAAATTTAAGTGAAGCAGAAATGTTAATTGTAAAAGAAAAAGAAGGTATACGTATACTGGATAAAATTTCTGACGATACGCATGTCATTGCGTTAGCGATAGAAGGAAAGCAAAAATCATCAGAAGAATTTGCAATAAGCTTAGATCGTCTTGCTACATATGGGAAGAGTAAAGTTGCCTTTGTAATTGGTGGATCACTTGGACTAAGTTCAGAAGTAATGAAGCGTTCAAACGAATCTCTTTCTTTTTCAAAGATGACATTACCACACCAATTAATGCGATTAGTATTGCTTGAGCAAGTGTATAGAGCGTTTCGTATTAATCGTGGAGAACCGTATCATAAATAAAATTCCTTTTTGTATATAAAAAGACCATTGGAAAAAAACACCGATGGTCTTTTAAACATTAATAGGTAGTACGAAGGTTTCCTAAAATAAGTATGTTTCTATTTATAAAAAAGTGTGTTGTAATATGAAGAGGAAAAAGTATAAGTAGTCATAGAAGTGAGGAATTAAAGGTGAAGAAGTTTAAAAAGTTTTACTTGGAGATTACGAGTGTATGTAATCTTGCGTGCAGCTTTTGTCCGCCGACGGAAAGGCAGAAGCAATTCATTTCTGTGGAGGATTTTGCTAAAAGATTAGACCAAATTAAACCTCACACAGACTACATTTATTTGCACGTGAAGGGTGAGCCATTGCTCCATCCAAAAATAGATCAACTGTTAGATTTGAGCCATGAAAAAGGGTTTAAAGTTAATATTACAACGAACGGAACGTTAATTAATAAGAGAAGGCATAGACTGTTAAATAAGCCTGCTTTAAGACAAATGAATTTTTCACTGCACAGTTTTGATGGGCATCCAGGTTCGCAAGATAAAGAAGGTTATGTAAGGAGTATACTTTCCTTCATTAGAGAGGCGACAAGTCAATCGGATTTAATTGTTTCACTACGTTTATGGAATTTAACTCAGGATAATAAAACAAATGCTGAAATCCAGAAAAATAGAGATTTATTATCCATCATTGAAAATGAGTTTGGCCTATCTTATCAAATCGAAGAGAAGCTTACACCAGGAAAAGGTATAAAAATTGCGGAACGTGTCTTTATTAATCAAGACTATGAATTTCAGTGGCCGGCATTACATGAAGAAGAGGATGACGGAAAAGGATTCTGTCATGGTCTTCGAAATCAAGCTGGTATTTTAGCGAACGGAACAGTTATTCCTTGTTGTTTAGATGGTGAAGGGATTATTAACCTTGGGAATATTAATAATGACTCATTTTCTAACATTATAGAAGGTGAAAGAGCAACAAATATTGTCGATGGATTTTCGAAAAGAGTTGCAGTAGAAGAGCTATGTAGGAAATGTGGATACCGTAAAAGATTTGGAAAATAAATATGAAACAAGCCCTCATAAAGCGAGGGCTTATTTTTTATTCTTGATAAGAGCGTCCTAATTCATCAATTAAGGAACCGACGTAAGAAACAGCCCTGCGGATTGCATCTGGTTTTGACATATCGACTCCGGCATGTTTCATTAATTCAAGTGGTTTCATCGTACCACCAGCGCGAAGGACATCTAACCAGCGATCAACGGCAGGTCGCCCTTCCTCTTTAATCATTTGGGCTACCGCAGTAGATGCAGTGAGGCCTGCGGAATAGGTATAAGAATATAAGCCCATATAATAATGAGGTTGGCGCATCCAAGTTAAGCCAGCACCTTCGTCAATTTCTACAGAATCTCCCCAGAATGTCGAAAGTACATTTGTTTTTATTTCAGTTAAAGTTGTAGCTGTAAGTGCTTCTCCTTCTTCTGCTAGGGTATATACTCTTCTTTGATATTCTCCCTCAAGTAAGTGAGTAACAAAGTTATGATAATATGTGCCGAGGAGTTGCAGAATCACCCATCTGCGCATTCTCTTGTCGTCAGTAGTCGCTAATAAATGCTGGGCTAATAGTAATTCATTCATTGTAGATGGTGCTTCAACAAAGTACATAGATGGACGTACATTCATGATACGCTGGTTTTTATTTGCTAAATAAAAATGACCAGCATGACCAAATTCATGTGCTAATGTGAAGCATCCACGCATCGTATTTTGCCATGTAATTAAAATATATGGATGAGAGCCATATGGGCTTGAACAAAATGCTCCGGTGGATTTGCCTACGTTATCTGCAAGATCAACCCATCTTTCTTTGAATCCTTTTTCGATAATGGAACTATATTCATCGCCTAATACCTTTAAAGAATCTTGAATTAATTTACCAGCCTCCTTGTATGTGATGGTTGGATTAAATTCGGGATCTAAAGGTGCATGTAAGTCGCAGAACAGCATTTGATCGAGTCCTAATACTTTCTTTTTTAAATCTGCAAAACGGCGCATATGAGGCGCTAATTCTTTATAAATAATATTAAGTTGATTGTTATACATTTCAAGTGGAACTTTTTGAGGTTCTAAAAGCATATGAGTAACAGATTCAAATTTGCGTAAACGAGAGAGTGTTACTTGTTTTTTTACTTCAGTAGCATATGTTGTTGCCACTGTATTCTTATATCGTTTCAAGGTGGAAACAAATGATGAGTATGCTTTTCTACGTATGTCTGCGCTTGGAGAGAACTCATATTTGCTTTCAAATAATGCAAATGATACAGGGAGCTCGTTTCCTTGTTCGTCTTGTATGGAGGTAAAATCCATATCGGCTAATTTAGTCATACCGTAAATTTTGTATGGAGAATTATGTACTTCGCCAAGTGCAGCAAGAGCTTCTTCTGTTTCAGGAGAGAGCGTGTGCTGCCTTTTTTGTAGGATGTCTAGTAATGATTTACGGAAAGGTTCGAGTTTTGTTTCTTCGTGTAAATACTTTTCAATTGTTCCTTCATCGAATGAGAGGATTTCATTATGGATAAAGGATAGTGCAGTATGTACTTTCGTCCATAAAGCAGAAATTTTGGAAGAGTTCGCTTGAATAACTGGATTTGTACGATCAGTTGATTCTTTTAAATTTGCATAGGAGTATAGTTTTGTTAACTTCATTAAAAGCTCTTCTTCTAAAAGTAGGCAATGTAATAAGGTAGTGGGGCTAGTGTGTAATTGTCCTTTAAACGCATCAAGTTTTTTTATATCGTCTGTTAATACACGTAATGTAGTTTCCCAATCTTTATCAGATTCGAATAAATCAGAGAGGTCCCATGTTAGTTCAGTAGGGACTTCTGCGCGAATATGGCGTTTCTCAATTACATTTTTCATTTGTTATATCCCCCTTATTATAAGTATCTAAAAACATGATACTAGAAAATTCAGTAAAATGAAAATATTTCACATTTCTATATATGAAAAAGAAGGACAAGCATAAAAATGCTTGTCCTTCGAGTTAAATTTAAAAATTAATATACTTTATCCCCGTTGAAAATAGAGTTTTTCACGACTACATAATCTACAGTACGAATTGAATCTAATTTTGTTCCACCAGCGTAAGAGATAGAAGATTGAAGATCTTGTTCCATTTCGATTAAAGTATCTTCTAAAGAACCTTTATGCTCAACGAACATTTTCTTACCTTCAACGTTTTTCTTCTCACCTTTTTGGAATTCAGAAGCTGAACCGAAGTACTCTTTATAAAGTTTGCCGTCTTTTTCGATTGTTTCCCCTGGAGACTCTTCATGACCAGCGAATAGAGAACCGATCATAACCATAGTCGCCCCAAATCGAATAGATTTAGCTACGTCGCCGTGTGTACGAATACCACCGTCAGCGATAATTGGCTTACTTGCAGCTTTTGCACACCAGCGAAGTGCAGCTAGTTGCCAACCGCCAGTTCCAAAGCCTGTTTTAATTTTAGTAATACAAACTTTACCAGGTCCAATACCGACTTTTGTTGCGTCAGCACCAGCGTTTTCTAATTCTCTTACCGCTTCTGGAGTTCCAACGTTTCCAGCGATAACGAAGCTTTCTGGTAAATGCTTTTTAATATGTTGAATCATGTTGATTACAGCATTAGAATGTCCGTGTGCAATATCAATCGTGATGTATTCAGGTGTAAGTTGCTCAGCAGCTAATTGTTGTACGAATTCATATTCGTCCTCTTTTACACCAACGCTAATAGAAGCGATTAATCCACGTGATTGCATATCTCTAATAAATGAGATACGTTTCTCTGGCTGGAAACGATGCATGATATAGAAGTAATTGTTTTCAGCTAAATAAGTTGCAATTCTTTCATCAATAATCGTTTGCATATTTGCAGGTACGACAGGTAATTTAAATTTATGTTTACCTAAAGTGACAGTTGTATCACATTCAGAGCGGCTGTTCACAATACATTTTGCAGGAATTAATTGAATATCTTCATAGTCAAATACGTTTTCCATCATTTACACCCCTAAAATACGAATATTTTATTTCTATTAATTAAAAACGTTCGTCCATAGGATAATTTACATCATTTTTATGAAGAAGTCAAAGTATTTCTTAACATTTTTTTAAAAAACAGAGTATATATATGATGGAATAGTGTTAAAAGCGAATTTAAAACATTTTTCTACCCTTATTGTTCGTTTATTAGAATCTAGATAGGAGTGTTGTCAGTGATAACAACTATTTTATTGAAGGCAAACATTAAAAAGAAAAGGCATTATCATTTAGTTGAACATTAGATGGAATGACGGAGGTTATTTTTATTCTGAAATAATATTTCTAAAATTTTTTTCGGAATAAAGGAACCTTTTGTTTATTCCTATATAAAAAGATGAATCTTGCACGATTTGCCTTTTTATGTGAGCTTTCAAGTATAATGAATAAGGTGATAGTATCTACATGATAATTCAGTGATAGGAAACGATAAAGAAGAAAATAATACAGAATAAAATGAGGTTAATATATGAATAAAAAAAGCTTTACTAATTATGCATTAAGTAAAGAAATTGTAAGAGCACTTACTGGTTTAGGCTACGAAAATCCAACAGAAGTGCAAGGAGAGGTTATTCCAGTTGCATTGAAAAAGAAGGATCTTGTTGTAAAATCGCAAACTGGAAGTGGAAAAACAGCTTCATTCGGTATTCCACTTTGTGAAATGGTGGAATGGGAAGAGAATAAGCCACAAGCATTAGTTTTGACGCCGACGAGAGAACTTGCTGTTCAAGTGAAAGAAGATATTACGAATATAGGCCGCTTCAAAAGAATTAAGGCTGCGGCCGTTTATGGTAAGTCTCCATTTGCACGTCAAAAATTAGAGTTAAAACAAAAGACACATATCGTAGTGGGGACTCCTGGCCGTGTGTTAGATCATATTGAAAAAGGTACCCTTTCTTTAGAATGTCTGAAGTATTTAGTCATTGATGAAGCAGATGAAATGCTAAATATGGGCTTTATTGATCAAGTAGAGGCAATTATTGATGAATTACCTACAAAGCGAATGACAATGCTATTTTCGGCAACACTTCCAGAAGATGTTGAAAAGTTATCCCGTACGTATATGGATTCGCCAACGCATATTGAAATTAAGGCTGCCGGGATTACCACAGACAAAATTGAACATACACTTTTTGAGACGAGAGAAGAGGAGAAGCTTTCACTTCTTAAAGATGTAACAACAATTGAGAATCCAGATAGTTGTATTATTTTTTGCCGTACACAAGAAAATGTAGATCACGTATTTAGACAGTTAAACCGTGTTAACTATCCTTGTGACAAAATACATGGTGGTATGGTGCAAGAAGATCGTTTTGAAGTTATGGACGATTTTAGAAAAGGAAAGTTCCGTTATTTAGTAGCGACAGACGTAGCTGCTAGAGGAATTGATATTGATAATATTACACATGTTATTAACTATGATATTCCGTTAGAAAAAGAAAGTTATGTACATCGTACGGGAAGAACGGGACGAGCTGGCAATAAAGGAAAAGCTATTACATTCATAACTCCGTATGAAGATAGATTTTTAGAAGAAATTGAGGCGTACATCGGCTTTGAAATTCCAAAGGCATATGCACCTTCAAAAGAAGAGGTTATGAAAGGGAAGGCAGTATTTGAGGAAAAAATACATGCTAAACCAATTATAAAGAAAGATAAAAGTGCAGACTTAAACAAAGGGATTATGAAGCTGTACTTTAATGGTGGGAAGAAAAAGAAAATTAGAGCGGTAGATTTTGTCGGCACAATTGCTAAAATTAAAGGTGTTACAGCAGAAGATATAGGAATTATTACGATACAGGACAATGTTTCTTACGTTGAAATATTAAATGGAAAAGGACCAATTGTTTTAAAGACCATGAAAACTACAACGATTAAAGGGAAACAATTAAAAGTCCATGAAGCAATTAAGTAAATAAAAAAACTATCCACTGTAACAGGTGGATAGTTTTTTTATTTACGATTCTTTTAAATCGTCCACTAACTTCTCTGCCAATCGTCTGTACATATTGCTCATCGTCACGAAGGATGTTAGTAATAAAAACTTTTCTAGCTTTTGATCTTCTAAGGAGGAAATCTCATTTACTTCCCTAATACGGTTATTTACGTCCTGTTTAAAGGTTTCCACATTGGTTTCAGTAAGAGCAAGATAATCTTTATAGAGAGTATTTAATTCGAATGTATCATCGTTTAGTAAAGGTACATTTATATTTTCTAAGGAGCTTTTTATGTCATTAATGGAAAGGGCTCCTTTTAACTGGTAAATCAAGCCAATTAGAATCATATGCTCTTTTGAATACTTTTTATTTTTAATAGGGATGAATAGTTTCCCTTTTGCGTAATTGTTAATCATTGTTTTTGTTAATACCTTTTCATCATCAGTTCTTGTTGAATCCGCATAAGTATTCTCAAATAGTTGAACAACTTGGTCTACATATAAGTCGACATTTGGGATATCCTCAAGTTTAATATTTTTTTCTAAATGTAATGATTCAAGTAATTTATTTATATTTTCCACGTAAAACCCCTCACTTTTATAACTTAGTGGAACTGAATGTTTAGTATATCTTTAAATATGGTATTACGAAACAAGTGAATTGTAAATGTTGACTAGTATAAATAATGTGTATATAATTACACGTAGTTATAAAAACTACATGTAATTATATGAGGGGTGTTTATATGAATGCTTATGTAAGAGAACCGGTTAATGCATTTACTCACTTAGGAGGAGCTGTATTAGCATTTATTGCATTATTAGCTATGCTTGTGAAAGTTTCTGTTAAGATGCCATCTTTTGCTGCAATTACAGCTGTTATTTTATTCGGTATTGGGATGATGGTCCTTTATATGGCATCAGCTGTGTATCATAGTGTTGTAGCCAGTGAACGTGTTATTTATTTCTTTAGGAAGTTAGATCATTCTATGATTTTTATATTAATTGCAGGTACATATGCACCCTTTTGCTTAATTACATTAAGTTCGGCAAATGGTTTACTACTATTTTGTTTAGTTTATGCAACTGCGATTTGTGGTATTGTTTTTAAAATGTTTTGGTTTAATTGCCCAAGGTGGTTATCGACAGGAATTTATCTTCTGATGGGTTGGTTAATTGTTCTATTCTTTGCACCGCTAGCTGAGAATTTAAGTACAGGAGGTATCCTTTTCTTAGTACTTGGAGGTATTTTTTATACAATTGGTGGGTTTATTTACGGTGCTAAGCCAAAATGGTTGGAGTTTAAATATATGGGGCACCATGAAATTTTTCATGTTTTCGTATTATTAGGAAGCCTGGCACACTTTTTAAGTGTATATTGTTACGTAATTTAACAAATCAGAACGTTTGGATAGCTTTTACTAAAATTTTTGGGTAATAAAAAATGATATAGAAAAATATAGATGTTGAAGAGCTACATAACTTAAAGGTTATGTAGCTTTTTGTATAAAAGAAAATTTAAAATATTTAGAATTTATACCTTGGAATATGATAGGATAGATGTGTATTGAGATTATAAAATTTTATAATTGATGATAAGTGGGGGACTATATATATGGCGATACTTATAACGGGTGGAGCAGGATATATTGGTAGTCATACGTGTATAGAATTATTAAATAATAATTATAAAATTATAGTCGTAGATAATCTTTCAAATAGTTCAATAGAGTCTTTAAACCGAGTAAAAGAAATAACAGGGAAACAATTTAAATTTTATAATGAAAGTGTTTTAAATCGTGAAAAAATGAATGAGATTTTTTTGGAAAATAACATTGAAGCAGTTATTCATTTTGCTGGCTTCAAAGCAGTTGGGGAATCTACTACAATTCCGCTTACATATTATTATAATAATATTATAAGTACGATTATATTATGTGATGTAATGCAAAAACATAATGTGAAAAAATTTATTTTTAGTTCGTCTGCAACTGTATATGGAATTCCAAAAACATCACCAATTACGGAAGAATTTCCATTAAGCGTGACAAATCCATATGGGCAAACAAAGTTAATGATAGAGCAAATTATGCGTGATGTTGCAAAATCTGATGGTGAATGGAGTATCGCGTTACTTCGTTATTTCAACCCATTTGGGGCGCATCAAAGTGGTCGTATTGGAGAAGATCCAAATGGGATTCCGAATAATTTAATGCCATATGTAACACAAGTAGCGGTAGGGAAGTTAAAGGAATTAAATATATTTGGAAATGACTATCCAACAAAAGACGGGACAGGTGTTCGTGATTATATTCACGTTGTTGACCTTGCAAAAGGACATGTAAAGGCACTTGAGAAAGTGCTTGAAACTACAGGAATAGATGCATATAACCTTGGTACAGGGAAAGGGTATAGTGTATTGGAGATGGTTAATGCTTTTGAGAAGGTTTCGGGCAAAAAAATACCTTATAAAATTATCGGGCGTCGTCCTGGGGACGTAGCGATATGTTTTGCTGATGTATCTAAAGCAAAGCGAGAATTAGGATGGGAAGCGGAATATGGAGTAGAAGAAATGTGTTTAGATTCTTGGAGATGGCAGGTAAATAATAAAAATGGCTATCAAATGATTTAAGGAGGATACTTTATTTTTATTGTATTTATGTATAATAAAGGAACCAAAGGTCAGTAATAGTTTTCGTTGAGGAAAAGAAAACTATTACTGACCATAGCACTTCAATAGGAATTTAATCTATTGAATGCTTTTATAAATTGGTGATTTGGAAAGAGAACTTAATGAATTCGAACGAGTTGTTTATGATATACGGTATTACCTTCTTGGCTTGCGTATGGCGGTATGCTTCGTCCAAAACAATTTGCGATAATATTGGAGTGGCTAGGATAAGAAATACGAATTTCATACAAGTCAACAGCGTCACCTAAATCAGCATAAAAAACTGCTAAGTTGTTCCCTTGTAAAATATATGGAAATACTACTTCCGCATTTTCACCAATTAGTACAGGTAATTTTACAGGATTAGAATAGTTAGACCAATCCCAAACCTCTATACTTACATAGTGTGCGTAAAATGCATCTAAATTTACAATGTTTACTACTGCTGAAACAGTTGCAGGCTCTCTTGTTAATACACCTGTGGAGTGAAAAACAGGTTGATTTGGATAATGAAGAGGCATAAATATCAAACCTTCCTTAAAATGATATGATTATACTATATTTTATGCTAGGCATTAGTAGAATGAGATAGGGAAAATGTATCATTCTATTCATTTTTTATAGAAATTAAAAACGTATGATTGAAAAGTATTCCAACACTTGTATCCTTGTTAGAGTCCGTTTATAATCAAGGAATCCTATTGCATATTTTGATAGGGTTATTTATTATTGAAAGCGTTTTAAGTTTGCTCTTTTTTAAGGTAGGAAGTCTGACTTATTTGGATGAAAAATTATGTATGTAGTTTTAAATGGGAAGAAAAATAATATAGGTATCACTTTAAAGTGTGGGGAGGTTAAAAGTGTGAAAAGATAAGATTTTCATACGAATATATATGGGTTATGTAGGATTATTACTTTCAGGTGCAGCTTTATTTTTAAATAGTCTTGTTATATTAGGAAAAGCAGAGATGAAAAGCGCAGGTGTTTTTAATTTATTTGTGGGGGCATTACAAATTATCATTCCGTTCTATTTGATTATGATTTCTGATCAAAGCAATTGGACGGTATATTCATATGCAGCTACTTTCTTATTTGGATTAACCTATTTATATGTAGGTGTTACTTTTATAAAGGGAATGGATAGTAGTGGTCTAGGATGGTTCTGTATTTGGGTAGCAATTATTGCTTTATTCTATATGGTCGTTTCATTTGTTCAATTTCACGATGTTGTTAATGCATTAACGTGGTTTATGTGGGCATTACTTTGGTATTTATTCTTTGTATTAAATACACAAAAGAAGAATATCAATCAATATCTTGGAAGAATTGCCTTCGTACAATCATGGGTAACATTGACGTTGCCTTCACTCTTTTATTTTATGGGAGTATGGGGAGAGGGATTCGTATATGAACTATGGGTTTATGTATCCGTAATTTCTATTTTATACTTCTGTTATTGTATTTATAAATATCGAGTACGTTAATATATTTTCTGCAGAAAAGCATGGAATCGTTAAACGAATTCCATGCTTTTTCTATATGAGCAGTTATAATAGAGAGGTATTATTTTACATTTTATCGAAATGGGGATGATGAAGTTGAAAAAAGTATTGGTGCTAGGGGGAACAAGATTTTTTGGTAAACATTTAGTAGAAGCACTTTTGCAAGATGGACACGATGTAACGATTGCGACGAGAGGCATTACTGAAGATTCTTTTGGAAGTGTAGTAAACAGATTGATTGTAGATAGAGAAGACGAAAAACAACTAGCTGAGCGTCTAGAAGATAAAAGTTATGATATCGTATACGATAATTTATGCTATAGCTCGAATGCGGCGAAGATAGTATGTGAAGTGTTACGAGGAAAAACGAAGAAATACATTATGACATCTTCAATGGCTGTTTACGAGCCAACACTAGGCTTGTTAGAAGAGAACTTTAATCCGTACGAGTATGCTATTACGTATGGGGATAGAAATGACTTCAATTATAGTGAAGGAAAGAGATTAGCCGAAGCGGTTTCATTTCAACAAGCAACATTCCCAGTTGTTGCAGTACGTTTTCCAGTTGTTATTGGAGAAAACGATTATACGAAAAGGTTACAATTTTACGTTGAACATATTGTGAGGCAAGAACCTGTCGCCGTGAATGATCTAGATGGAGAGTTGTCATTTATACATGAAAAAGAAGCAGGAGAATTTTTAGCTTGGTGCGGGATGAAGGACATAGAAGGGCCAATTAATGCTTGTAGCAACGGGGTAGTTTCTACTCGAGAAGTTATTCATTTCATAGAAGAAAATACGGGAATAAAAGCACGCGTTCAAGAAGTAGGAGATACTGTAGCGCCTTATAATGAAGTGATTAATTGTACATTACATAATGGAAAAGCTAGTAAATTAGGCTTCCCGTTCCGAGAATTGAAAATAAAAATAGAACAAGTATTACGTTATTACATACATGCAATGAAATAATCATAAATCCCCCGGTGGCAATCCAGGGGATTCTGGAGGATTTCGACAATACTAATTTTACATTACCAAATTTACCTTATACGCACGACTAATGTGTTTGTGATTGAATTGCTTGTAAATACTTTTCATTTACCCGGTCCCAGTTCACCGTATGCCACCAGTTGGTAACAAATTCTGGACGCCGATTTTGATACTTTAAATAATAGGCATGTTCCCATACATCGATGACGAGTAATGGAATTTTACCTTCTTGCAAAGGTGTATCTTGATTGGATGTACTCATAACGGAAAGTTCCTCACCGTCCAGAACAAGCCATCCATAGCCACTTCCAAAACGACTAATAGCTGCTTTGGAAAGTTGATCTTTTAAGTTGTCAAAGGTATTGAAATAATAATCAATTACTTTTGCAACGTCTCCATTAGGCTCACCGCCACCTCGCGGGCTCATTACTTCCCAAAACAGACTATGACAATAGTGACCACCACCGTTATTTCTGACAGCTGTAACAATTTCTTTTGGTAAAGTTGCTAAATTACATAGTAACTCTTCTAAAGATTTATTATGCAATTCCGTATAGTTTTCTAAAGCGGCATTCAAGTTATTTACGTATGTCGCATGGTGCTTTCCATGATGAATAGAAAGTGTGTTGCTATCGATATATGGCTCTAGTTCATCATAGTCATATGAAAGCTTTGGCAATTGAAATGAAGACATAACATTCCCTCCTTCCTTATTAAAAAGTTGGTCTAGGTAAAAATAATTTACCTGAGTCAAAAATACACCTATTTTTTATACAAGTCAATAGTAATCTCTTTAATTTTCTGAAAAATATTACAATAAAAGTAACACTTCGACTTTCATTTGTGACTCTTATTCTTTTTGCTTATACTGTAAAGTAGTAACGTTTTGTTGAAATAGAAGGAGATCGTTTATGAGTAAAACGAAACAATTAATAGAGGAAGCGAGTCATTTTATTACGGTTTGCTATAAAGAGCTTAATAAAGAACAATTCATAGAAGAGAGAATAAAAGAAATTCAAGTTGAGATAGAGAAGACGGGGACGTATGAGCATACATTTGAAGAACTTGTTCATGGATCACGAATGGCATGGCGCAATAGTAATCGATGTATCGGAAGACTATTTTGGAGTAAGATGCACATATTAGATGCACGTGAAGTAAATGATGAGGAAGGTGTATACAACGCATTAATTCATCATATTAAATATGCAACGAACGATGGGAAAGTTAAACCGACAATTACAATTTTTAAGCAATATCAAGGTGAAGAAAATAATATACGAATTTATAATCACCAATTGATTCGGTATGCAGGGTATAAAACAGAAGTGGGAGTGATTGGGGACTCTCATTCCACTGCGTTTACGGATTTTTGCCAGGAACTTGGCTGGCGAGGAGAAGGTACGAATTTCGATGTATTGCCACTTGTTTTTTCTGTCGATGGAAAAGAACCTGTATATAAAGAAATTCCAAAAAAAGAAGTGAAAGAGGTACCAATTGAACATCCAGAGTACCCAATCTCATCTTTAGGAGCAAAATGGTATGGGGTTCCAATGATTTCAGATATGCGCTTAGAAATTGGCGGTATTTCCTATACAGCTGCTCCGTTCAATGGATGGTATATGGGGACGGAGATTGGGGCTCGTAACTTAGCGGATCATGATCGTTATAATTTACTGCCGGCTGTTGCGGAGATGATGAAGCTTGATACATCGAGAAACGGTACGTTATGGAAAGACAAGGCGCTAATTGAATTAAACGTGGCTGTTTTACATTCTTTTAAAAAACAAGGAGTTAGTATTGTTGACCATCATACTGCTGCACAACAATTTCAACAATTTGAGAAGCAAGAAGTAGCTTGTGGTCGTGTTGTAACGGGCAATTGGGTGTGGCTCATTCCACCATTATCCCCAGCTACCACCCATATTTATCATAAACCGTATCCGAATGAAATTTTGAAGCCAAATTTCTTTCATAAATAATATTTAGTATAGTTTTTTATGCAAATTATAATTTTTTTTAATTACTGTTACGTAGCAAATGGAAGCCTTTACTCTCGGTTATTTTTGGAAGGAGCTTTTTGAACCAAGGAGTTCCTTATGTTATAATCAAATTTCTGTTTCGAAGACCTTATAGAAATATAAGGTCTTTTGTTTTGCTTTTTTATGTAATAGGAATAGAAATTTTCTTTTAAATAAGGGATTTAGCATATTTTTAGGGACAACATAAGTGTGTAGAAAATTGATGAATTATTATGCTTATATAATCATTGTGTTTTGGATGTAAACAATAAAACATAATAAAGTTGTTTTTTTAGATTGCTGAGGAAGGAGGAAGTGTAAATGAGAATGAAGAGTCGAAAAACGGATTGGCCTGTATTTCTTATTAGTGGTGGCTCACTTTTATTATTTGTAATTGCAGTTATTTTAAATAAAAGTTACGTAGAGGGAGTCATTAATAGCAGTTTTGCAGCTTCAATTAAATATTTTGGTGCCTTTTGGCAAGTTTTATTAATTGGTACATTTGTTGTTGCAATGTGTATGGCATTTTCGAAATATGGGAGAGTTAAACTTGGGGGGCTAGAAAAACCTGAGATTAGTACGACAAAATGGCTGGCTATTATTATGTCTACATTACTTGCTGGAGGTGGCGTTTTTTGGGCAGCCGCAGAGCCGATGTACCATTTGATGACGGTGCCACCAATACATGAAGGTATAACTGCTGGGACGAAAGAAGCGGTAATGCCTGCTTTGGCACAAAGTTATATGCACTGGGGTTTCCTGGCTTGGACGATTTTAGGTACAATTAGTGCAGTAGTTATGATGTACGGGCATTATCATAAAGATATGCCGTTAAAACCTCGAACGCTTTTATATCCTATCTTTGGGGAGAAATTGCGAAAGAGTTGGCTTGGAACAATGATCGATGTATTTGCTATTATTGCGGTAGCTGCAGGGACGATTGGTCCAATCGGATTTTTAGGACTACAAGCAAGTTATGGGTTACAAGCATTGTTTAACATTCCTGATGTGTTTACTACTCAATTAGCCATTATTGTTTGTGTAGTAGCTGTTTCTACTATATCTGCGGTAACGGGAATTGACAAAGGGATTCAAATTATAAGTAATTTAAATGTTAGGTTAGCAGTTTTATTAATGGTATTCGTATTACTGTTTGGACCTGGTGGATTTATTATCGATTCATTTGTGTCTTCGTTTGGATTTTATATAAATGAATTTATTCCAATGAGCACATATCGTGGTGATACAGCTTGGTTAGGATCGTGGACAATCTTTTTCTGGGGATGGTTTATTGGATATGGACCGATGATGGCAATTTTAGTGAGCCGAATTTCAAGAGGAAGAACAATCCGAGAAATCATCGTTGCAATTGGCATTATTGCGCCTATTATTACAACGTTTTGGTTTACTATACTAGGGGGATCAGGTGTGTTTTATGAGTTAATGAATCCTGGTTCTATCTCGGTGGCATTAAGTGAATCTGGTATGCCAGCGGCTATGATTGCAATTACAGAGCAACTGCCACTATCTAATATTATTGGACCTGCATTTCTTTTATTAACAATTTTATTTGTAGTTACAACAGGAGATTCGATGGCTTATTCAATTTCAATGGCAGTGACTGGAGATGGAGATCCTAGAATTAGTTTGCGAGTTTTTTGGTCGCTTATTATGGGCGCAGTTGCGGCGATTCTTTTATATATGGGTGAGGGAAGTATTAACGCCTTACAATCCTTCATTGTAGTGACGGCTGTTCCGGTATCTATTCTGTTATTCCCGATGCTATGGCTAGCGCCTAAAGTTGCAGGGGAATTAGCCTTAAAACAAGGTATTGTAAAAGAAGAAGAGAAAACTTCCTTCTTGTTCCAAAAAGCTAGTAAATCAAAATAAATAATTGTATTTATATAAGAAGAGGAAGCATTTCATTTGAGATGCTTCCTCTTTACTATTTATTTAACTACTTTTCTCGAAGGAGATAGTACCCTGTACAGTTTCAATCTATTCTAATACTTTATCTTTTGTCTCTGGGACACATAATAGCATTGTAACTAAACCGATTGGATAAATAATGAAGATGAGAGATAGTGCTCCCATTAAATTACCACCTGCAGCAAGTAAGCCGATAATAACAGGTCCAAATCCAGCTAACCCACGTCCTGTACCGAAAATAAAGTTTTCGGCTGTCGAGCGAGCTTCAGCAGGGTAGTTTTCAGCTAAAACAGCTCCGAATCCCCCCATCATGCCATTGGCAAAGAATCCAAGTAGTGCACTTCCCCATAACAATGATGTTGGGTCTGTGAATAAGAAGAAGTAAATGAGACAGTATATAGTACCACCGACATAATAGATTGTAAAAGTTTTACGGCGGCCAATTTTATCGGCTAGAATACCAAAAGTTGCAATTCCAATTAGCATGCCGATTGTAGAGATGAACATCCAACCGCTCGCTTTTGCTAATGTGTAGTTATATTTATTCGCTAAAATAGTTGGCATCCATGTGAAAATTCCATAATATCCGAAGTTCTGGATGAATGACATAATAATAAGACCGATTGTTGTTATCGTTACTTTTTTATTGGCAAATAACTTTCGAAGTGGGAACTTTTTCATTTGCTTTAGTTGTTCTGCCTCGGTAGTTGTTAAATTACCTTCAGCTTCTTTTTGTAACAATTCTTTTTTGTATCGTTGTTTTTGTTCCCATATTTTCGGTTCACTTAAACTTTTGCGGACGTAAACAGCTAATAAAGCGGGAATGAGTCCAAATAAGAAAACAGCTCTCCATCCAAAATGTGGGACGATAAATGCTGGAAGGAGTGAAGCGACTAGTACGCCAAATTGCCATCCAAGTGCAACAACGGATGTCGCCTTAGCGCGCATTTCTTTAGACCATGTTTCAGTTACGATGGCCATTCCAATACCGAATTCACCACCAACCCCCATTCCAACTAAAAAGCGAAGAATTAATAATTGCCAATAATCTGTTGCGAAATAAATAAGTGCTGTTGCGAGTGAGAATAGTAAGATTGTGAAGGCCATCGTACGGATACGCCCAAATAAATCAGCAATAAATCCGAATAAATAAGACCCGATTAGCATTCCTATTGTGGTAGCTAATGTTAAGTTTCCACCTTCAACAGGGCTTAAATGAAATTCTTTTAAAATGTAGACGAGTACGAAAGATAAGAGCAACATATCTAAACCTTCTGCTGCATATCCTAGCGCAGAACCAAACAATGTTTTATATCTTTTCTCCTTCGTTTCCTCTGTTGTTGATTGTACATCAGTAGTAACGTTCATCATTACTCCTCCTTATTTTCTTCTACAGTCGCTATGGAAGAATAACAAAAGGCCTTCTCACCTGATATGATGAGAAGGCCAAAAAAGCATACGTATCTCTAAAAAAGACCATACGTATAGTATATTCCGACTTCCTTCTCAACCTCACGGGGTTGGGTTAAAGGACTGTATTATATTACTTTATTTTTAGCACTCTTCTATTAGGTTGTCAAATAAAGAGGGGATAGTTATGTGTAAAATATTTCAAAAGATATTGCATTCTTCTTGACGCCCACTTCATTATTTTCCCATAATAAAACTAACTCATATAAAAAGGAATGAATCACAGATGCTAAATTTAGTACTTATGATGATTGAACGTGTCGGACTTATTGTTATTTTAGGATTTTTACTTTCTCATATTAGAACGTTCAGGCGCCTTCTTCATAGACAAGATGGATATGTAGATAAGCTTAAGCTTATTTGTATTTTTTCAGTGTTTACAATTGTCAGCAATTACACGGGAATTGAAATTGCGGGGAATACAATTATGAATGAAAATTGGCTACAAGGTGTTTCGTCATCTAGTACAATTGCGAATACACGTATTATGGGTGTTGGAATTAGTGGATTGCTTGGTGGTCCTATCGTCGGAATTGGAGTAGGATCGATTGCTGGTATTCACCGTTATATGCTTGGCGGGACGACAGCGCTAAGTTGTGCAATCTCTTCAATTTTAGCAGGTGTTATAACTGGGTATATTGGACACATTTTCAAAAAATATAATCGTGCAATTACGCCTAAATTTTCAGCGATTTTAAGCGTGTTTATCGTTTCTTTAGAAATGATTATGATCTTATTAATCGTAGAGGATGGAATTAGTATCGTGAAAACAATTGCGATACCAATGATCCTTGTAAATAGTTTCGGAAGTTTTATTTTACTTTCAATGATACAAGCTATTTTGCGTCAGGAAGAAAACGCGAAAGCTCTGCAAACGCATAAAGTATTACGAATTGCTGATAAGACATTACCGTATTTTCGCAGGGGGTTAACAGAAGAGTCTTGTAAACATGTGGCACAAATTATTCACCGCTTTACGGGAACAGATGCGGTATCCTTAACAGATACAGAGAAAATATTAGCTCACGTTGGATTGGCATCAGATCATCATATTCCTTCACACAGTTTAATAACAGGTTTATCGAAAGAGGTTTTACATACAGGGAAAATAATGAAAGCGAAATCACGTGAGGTTATTAATTGCCAACATGAAGGCTGTCCTTTGCAAGCAGCTATTGTTATTCCATTAACTTCACATGAAAATACGATAGGGACATTAAAACTGTATTTCAAGAACCCTAACCAGTTAAGTCGTGTTGAAGAGGAACTTGCAGAAGGATTAGCAAAAATATTTTCCACGCAGCTTGAGTTAGGTGAAGCAGAGTTACAAAGTAAGTTATTGCAAGATGCCGAAATAAAAGCGTTACAAGCACAAATCAATCCGCATTTTTTATTTAATGCAATTAATACCGTATCAGCTTTATGCCGAACAGATGTAGAAAAGGCAAGGAAGTTATTATTGCAGCTTAGCGTGTATTTCCGTTGTAATTTGCAAGGGGCACGTCAGTTGTTGATTCCACTAGAACAAGAATTAAACCATGTACAGGCATACCTATCACTAGAACAAGCAAGATTCCCAAATAAGTATGAGGTAAAGATGTATATTGAGGAAGAGTTAAAGACAACATTAGTACCACCATTTGTTCTTCAACTGTTGGTTGAAAATGCGTTGCGACATGCTTTTCCGAAGAAACAGCCAGTATGCGAAGTAGAAGTGCATGTTTTTGAAAAAGGGGGCATGGTTCACTTCGAAGTAAAAGATAATGGACAAGGAATTGAGGAAGAACGCTTAGAACAATTAGGAAAAATGGTAGTGTCGTCAAAGAAAGGGACTGGAACAGCTTTATATAATATTAATGAACGACTTATCGGGTTATTTGGGAAAGAGACAATGCTTCAAATTGAAAGTGAATTAAATGAGGGGACAGAGATTACTTTTGTTATTCCTAAAAAAATAGGGGAGGAAGAACGGAGTGTTAAAAGTATTAGTAGTTGACGATGAAATGTTAGCACGTGATGAATTGAAGTATTTATTAGAGCAAACGAAAGAAGTAGAGATAATTGGTGAGGCGGATTGTGTAGAGGATGCATTAGAGGAATTAATGAAAAACAAACCAGATATTGTTTTCCTAGACATTCAGCTATCTGATGATAACGGATTTGAAATCGCAAATATATTAAAGAAGATGAAAAATCCCCCTGCAATTGTGTTTGCTACTGCCTATGATCAATATGCATTGCAAGCATTTGAAGTAGACGCGTTAGACTACATTTTAAAACCATTTGATGAAGAACGTATCGTACAGACATTAAAGAAATATAAAAAGCAAAAACAAATAAAATTAGAAACAAATCAAGAGGTAAAGAGTGTAGACGTAACGACCGAGATGCATAAATTAGCATTACCAATTGAGGAATCGATTGTACTTGTGAATATTGAAGATATTATATATGTAGGCCTTGTGGATGGAAAAGTGACAGTAAAAACAATGAGAGAAACGTATGTAACACACGATACGCTTGTAATTTTGGAAAAGAAGTTGCCACAAGCAAGTTTTATGCGTGTCCATCGCAGTTTTATTGCAAATATTAATCATATTACGGAAATACAACCATGGTTCAATTCTACATATAATTTAATTATGAAAGAAGGATCAAAAGTACCTGTTAGCCGTACATATGCAAAAGAACTCAAAAAGCTACTTCGTATTTAAGAAGTAGCTTTTTGCATTTCATCTGCCTATTTTTGTAACTAATTTTGTATATTTGACGTTCCGATATGCAAACGCTTACAGTTTTGTTTTTATCTTATACAATAAAGGTACCAAATCGAAAGAGGTGGCCAAAATGAGTACGAAAAAAGTATATAGTTTCTTATCACAAGCATTCATATTTTCAGCTATTATGTTAGTTTCTAATATTATTGCAACGCATTTACCAATTCCGATGCCTTCATCGGTGATCGGATTAGTTATTTTATTTAGCCTATTATGTTTAAAAGTTATTAAATTGGAACAAGTTGAATCACTCGGAACGGCTTTAACAGGTATTATCGGATTCCTTTTCGTTCCATCAGGTATTTCGGTTATTAATTCTCTCGGTGTAATGGGACAATATTTTGTACAAATTTTAACTGTAATCGTTGTCGCAACAATTATTTTACTCGCTGTAACAGGATTATTTGCACAATTTATTTTAGGAAAAGACGATAAAGAAATAGAAGATACGAAAGAATTGAAAGTAGTAAATAAAGGACGCAAGCACGGAAAAGTTGCGTAACCAATTTAGTATATATTGCTAGGAGGGAATGAACATGGCAAGCACAATGACTCCATATTTCGGAATCGTCGTTTCATTAATCGCATACGGAATCGGAACATTATTATTTAAGTATTCAAAAGGATTCTTCTTATTCACACCATTATTCGTAGCGATGGTATTAGGGATTGTCTTTCTAAAAGTAGGTAACTTTACTTTTGAAGAATATAATACTGGCGGAAAAATGATTAGCTTCTTCTTAGAACCAGCAACAATCGCGTTTGCAATTCCATTATATAAACAAGTGGATAAGTTAAAAAAATATTGGTGGCAAATTTTATCGGCTATCGTGGTTGGATCTATTTGCTCAGTAATTGTCGTGTTTATTGTTGCAAAAGCAATTGGTTTAGATACAGCAGTAATGAATTCAATGTTACCACAAGCAGCAACAACAGCAATTGCATTACCAATCTCTGAAAGTATTGGTGGTATACCAGCAATTACATCGTTTGCAGTTATTTTTAACGCAGTTATTGTATACGCATTAGGAGCATTATTTTTAAAAACATTTAGAGTAAAACATCCAATTGCAAAAGGTTTAGCACTTGGAACAGCAGGTCACGCATTAGGAGTGGCAGTAGGAATTGAAATGGGTGAAGTAGAGGCAGCTATGGCAAGTATTGCTGTAACAGTAGTTGGGGTTGTAACTGTAGTTGTCATACCGATGTTTATGCCATTCATTGGATAGTAAAACTTACTTAAAAAAACGAGAAAAGCAAGCTATTTGTAGGACAGATTTCTACTGATAGCTTGCTTTTTATGTTACAGTAGTGGTAAGACCTATGTTAATAAAATGTAAGTTTCCTTAAATCTTCATTAATACTGTGTAGAATACGTTTTGAATTAGGTCATTGTATTGTAAAATAAGAAGTAAGCTACTATAGGATCTGCTAAGAGAGATCTATAATAAGCTTATAAAAATCTTTATATGAATGAATAATTAAAGGTAGAGAAGAGAGAAAAAATCTACTTATTAACGTTTTACTTTATAGGACAGGAGAGAGTACTCGTCGATTATGCAAATAAAAAACCTGTTTCAAAGCAAAGGATTTCAGAGGTTTCTCGTATTAGTAATACTTGCTCTCGTGTTATACGGGCTGCAAAGTATGTTGAATTTAATTTTAATTACGTTTATTCTCACATATTTAATGGATCGATTCCAAAAGTTTATTTCTCGCAAATTAGATCATTTCATGCCCATTAACCGAAAAATTATTATAGCGTTTCTATATGTAATGTTAATTGGTGGAATTGCTATTACGCTATTTAAATATTTACCAGTATTAACGATACAAATTTCACAATTGATTTATCAATTTAACGTATTTTTAAGAAACCCACCGGATAGTGAATTAATTAAGTATGCAGTTAATGCTGTCAATCATATGGAACTTTCGAAATATGTAGGACAAGGCGTTGACATTTTGTATAAATCGATTACGAATGTTGGGAAATTTGGCCTTCAAGTGTTACTTTCTTTAATTTTAAGTTTATTTTTCTTATTGGAGAAAGCTCGGATCGTTGCTTTTACTGCAAAATTTAAAGAAAGCCGACTTGCAATTTTCTATACTGAAATTGAGTACTTCGGTAAGAAATTTGCACGTTCATTCGGAAAAGTAATCGAAGCACAATTTTTAATTGCAGTTGTTAACTGTGTTTTATCCGTTATTGCACTATGGATATTAGGATTCCCGCAATTATTAGGTTTAGCGTTAATGATCTTCTTACTCGGTTTAATTCCAGTAGCTGGGGTTATCATTTCGTTATTCCCGCTTTGTATGATTGCTTACAATATTGGCGGTATTATGTACGTTGTTTATATTTTAATTATCGTAACAGTAATTCATGCGCTTGAAAGTTACGTGTTAAATCCGAAGTTCATGTCGCAAAAAACAAACTTACCGATCTTCTATACATTTATGGTATTAATCTTCTCAGAACACTTCTTAGGTGTATGGGGATTAATTATCGGTATTCCAATCTTCATTTTCTTATTAGATGTCTTAGATGTGACAAGTGATGAAATAGAGAATGATGCCAGAAAAAATAAGGTGAAGTAAAGAAAAAGCATCGATGTTCGATGCTTTTTCTTTTATAACATGATGTTTTTTATGCCATACTGTAAGCAGAAGATAGAATAGGGGTGAAATAATGGCTGTAAATGAAAAGGTAGAGTTAGCTACATTTGCTGGAGGGTGCTTCTGGTGTATGGTTTCGCCATTTGAAGAGATGGAAGGAATTATAAAGGTTGTTTCTGGTTATACAGGTGGTCATAAAGAGAGTCCAACATATAAAGAAGTATGTTCAGAAACGACGGGACATTATGAGGTAGTACAAATTACATTTGATACAAATAAAATGCCGTATGAGGAGTTATTAAATATATATTGGAGACAAATTGATCCGACTGATATAGGAGGACAATTTCACGATCGTGGACAGTCTTACGAAACAGTAATTTTTTATCACAATGAAGAACAACATAAAAAAGCAGAGGCTTCAAAAGAAGAGCTTGCAAAGAGTGGACGCTTTTCAAAACCAATTGCGACAAAAATATTACCAGCAGCTACGTTTTATCCAGCTGAAGACTATCACCAAGGATATCATAAGAAAAATACATTCCGCTATGAGTTATACCGTAAAGGATCGGGACGAGATGCTTTTATTAAACAACATTGGCCAAAAGATAATACTCATTTAAAAGAAAAACTCAATGAGATGCAGTTTTATGTAACACAGGAAAATGGTACAGAACCGCCATTTCGAAATGAGTATTGGAATCATAATGAAGAAGGTCTTTATGTAGATATCGTTTCAGGAGAACCGTTATTTACTTCTTTAGATAAGTTTGATAGTGGGTGTGGATGGCCTAGTTTTACGAAGCCAGTCATGTCAGCAAGTGTGAAAGAAAAAATGGATGTCAGTCATAATATGACGCGTACAGAAGTGAGAAGCAAAGAGGGAGATTCACATCTAGGTCATGTATTCCCAGATGGCCCAGGACCAAATGGTCTTCGTTACTGTATTAATTCCGCAGCCCTTCGATTTATCCGAAAAGAGGAATTAGAGAAAGAAGGATATGGTGATTTTCTAATCTTATTCGGAAATAAAAAATAACCTCGCTAACTGCGAGGTTATTTTTTGTTATTTTGCTTTTTTCTTTTTGAACTTGCTTAATACTTCATAAACGATTGGAACAATAAGAAGTGTTAATAACGTTGAACTTGTTAATCCACCAATTACTGTTACACCAAGTCCTTTAGAAATTAAGCCGCTACCTTCAAATCCTAATGCAAGTGGGATAAGAGCACCGATTGTTGCAATTGCAGTCATTAAAATAGGGCGAAGGCGTGTAGCACCAGCCTCTAATAAAGCTTCACGTGTTGATAGACCTTCATTTTCTTTATGAATAACACGGTCGATAAGCACGATTGCGTTTGTTACAACGATACCGATTAACATAAGTGCACCAATCATTGCAGAGACACTTAACGTTTCACCAGAAATTAATAAGGCAACAAGAGCACCGATAATTGTGAATGGTAGCGAGAATAAAATTGCGAATGGTGCAAGGGCACCGCCAAATGTAACGACAAGAACGAAGTATACAATGGCAATCGCAGCTAACATCGCTAAGCCAAGTTGCTTGAATGATTCTTCAATATCTTTTGTAACACCGCCCATAGAAACATCTACACCGGAAGGAAGATCCATTTTATCTACTTCCTTTTGAACAGCCGCAGATGCTTTTGAAACGTCATCAGATGTTAGTTTTGCACTTACTTCTGCATAAACACGGCCATCGCGGTGTTTCACTGTATTCGAAGTTTCACCTTCTTTTACAGTCATAACATCTTTCACAGCCACTTCAGTACCAAGTGGCGTTGTAATTTTACGATTTGTTAAGTCATCGATTGTTTCATAATTTTGTTTTTCAGCTTCTACATATACATTGACATCTTTACCGTCTTTTTTAATTGTTGTCAGAACAGGGCGATCATGTTGATTAGAAAGTCCCATTCCAATTTGCGCAGCTGTTAGACCCATTTTACTTAGTTTTTCCTGATCTGCGACTAAAGTGTACTCTGCATACGTTTTTGCAATACTAGAGTCAATATCCTTTAAGTCTTTATTTTTCTTCATGATATTTTGAATATCTTTGACGATAGGTTTAATGTCTTCCGAGCTATCTCCGTAAACGTATAGTTTAATTTCATTACTACCGCCACTCGCTCCGAAGTCTTGGTTTTTCCATTCGCCTTTTCCAGACATCTTCTGTAAATCTTTAACGACTTGCTCTTTTTCTTTTTCGAAGTTTTTCGTGTCGTTATCATATTGCACGAAGAACATTGCTTGATTTGATTGACCAGGACTCATTGGGTTTTCGCCACCTAATGAGAATTGAATTGTTTTGACGTCTTTATTATCTTGGAAGTGCTTCTCAGCTTTCGTTGCAATTTTTTCAACATCTTCTAACGTTTGACCTGGTTCAGGGTTGTACGTTGTAATGATCATTTTTTCTTCTTCAGATGGTAAGAAACTTACACCGATAATTGGCACAAGTGCAAGACTACCAACTAATAGAAGGACAGCAATGCTTGATGTGGTGATTTTATGATTTAAAGCCCATGCAAGTATGCGTTTATACCCGTTTGCTAATTTACTTGGTTTTTCTTCATGATGTACTTCTTTTTCCCTCATGCTCTCTTTTTTAAATAAAGAGTGAGCTAACATCGGCACGATTGTAACTGCTACTAGTAACGATGCTAATAAAGCGAAGACGATAGTTAAGGCAAATGGTAAGAACATTTCACCAATCATACCTTTTACTAGTCCAAGCGGTAAGAATACAGCAATTGTTACAATGGTAGAAGACATAATTGGGATAAACATTTCCTTCGTAGCTTCACGAATTAAATCTTTTCCGCGCAGTTTCTCTTCTGATAACGACATTCGTCGGTAAATATTTTCAATAACAACAATGGAGTCATCGACGACGCGGCCAATAGCGACTGTCATTGCTCCAAGTGTCATAATATTAAGCGTAATATCCATTTGCTTTATGACTAATACAGCAATTAATAAAGAAAGTGGTATGGAAACGACAGAGATTAATGTTGTTCGGATATTTCGTAGGAACAGCATAATAATAACAATCGCAAATATAGCACCAAAAATAGCTTTGCTCAGCATTGTTTCTACTGATTTCTCAATCGGTGCACCTTGGTCGAATGTTGAAATAATCTCTAAGTCTTTATATTTTTTCTCAAGGTCTTTTACTTTATCTTTCACTGCATTTACAACATCAACAGTATTCGCGTCAGCAGCTTTCACAATTTGAATTCCAATTGCTTCTTTTCCATTTGTTCGAGAAATAGATTCTGCTTTTCCGACTTCTTTAATTTCAGCAATTTCATCTAATGTAACTGTCGGAATCCCGTTCATAGCCGCTGGATTCATTTGCGGCGTTTGTGTACCAGCTCCAGCGTTTTGACTACCTTGACCGCTCGGTGATGAAGGTATAGCTGGGATCTTTAATTCTTTTAATGCTTTTATTGTTGTAATATTTCCATCTACAACAACTGATTTTTCTGTGTCTTTAAATGTATATAAGCCAAGTGGTAAAGATACGTCCGATCCTTTAATTACATTTTTTACAGTATCTTCACTTAAACCTAATTCTTTCATCTTATCTTTCTTGAAGACAAGTTGTACTTCATCTACTTGTTGACCTGAAATTTGAACAGATGCGACCCCATCAAGTCCTTTTAATCCAGGAACAACATTTTTTTCTACATTTTCAGTTAAGGCAGCTAAAGATTCATTTTTACTTGCTACGCTTAACGAAATAACTGGAAAGGCATTGAAGTTTACACGTGAAACTTTCGGGTCTTTTACACCTTCTGGGAGTTTCACATTTGTGAGAGCTTCTTTAATTTCTGTTTCAGCCTTTTCCATATTTTTATCAAAATCATATTCTATCTGAATAGAAGATGCGTTTTGATAAGATGATGAACTAACAACGTTTACACCACTTAAATTTTGTAGTTGCTCTTCCATCGGTTTTGAAACTTTGTCAGCTACTTCTTCTGGTGTAGCACCAGGATAAACCGTAGTTACTGTTACAACAGGTGTTGTAATATCAGGAATTGTTTCCAGCTTCATATTCAGCCCAGAATAAATACCTGCAATGGTAACAATAATGGTTAGTAGCCAAACTGCGAACTTATTTTTTAACGAGAAATTAATAATTTTGTTCATGTTTGCGCTCCCTTTGTATTGTATTGACCAACTGGTCAGTCTAATACATAATATAACTGACTGATCGGTCAGCCGTCAATGAAAAGGGATGGTATAATAAATTCATAATAAGATGCGAGATTAAATTTAGGAGAGACATGATATGAAAGAAAAAGAGCGCTTAATTATAGAGATGGCTATGAAGTTATTTGCGACTAAGGGTGTAAATGCGACATCAGTACAGGAAATTGTGACAGCTTGTGGCATATCTAAGGGAGCTTTCTATTTATACTTTAAATCGAAAGATGAGCTTTTATTAGCAACACTTCGATATTACTATGACAAGATTCAAAATAAAATGCTGGATATTGAAAATGAATCGTTATTGCCGCGTGAAAAATTTGCAAAGCAATTGCATTGTCAGTTTAACGATATACAAAAGCATAAAGAATTTATTATTATGCATGCGAGGGAAAATGCTATACCTTTTAATAAAGAAGTAGAAGAGTTTATGATGAGGATGAAGTTAGAGTCTCACGCATTTTATCGGAATAGTTTATTGTCTATTTATGGTGACAAGGTTATGCCTTATTTATTAGATTTAGTCATTATGGTAGAAGGTATATGCCGTGGATATTTAGAACTAATCATTTTACAAGCACCAGAAATTGACTTATCTTACGTTTCTGCATTTATTTTGAAAAGAGTAGATGATTTAGTAGATGGATTGGTAGAATCTTCGGAAGAACCTGTGTTACATGAAGAAAAGCTTGGGGAATTTCTTTGTAAATCAGAGCTTATTAAGGAGCAGGTTAAGGAACACTTTTTAAAAGAAGTTATTGTTTTTAAACGTACATTAGCTGATCAACTAGAAGATGAGGAATTGCTTGTTACATTAGATGTTTTGGAGGCAGAAATGAGATTGCAAAATCCAAGGATCCCGGTCATTCAAGGGATGTTGTCTAATTTAGACGTATACCCAAATTTAAAAGAATTTCGCTTACGACTTATGGGGTATTACAATATAAAAAGGTAACAATGATAGTTTTCATTGTTACCTTTTTTATTAATGAACGAATACTGCTTCCTTATATTGTTGTAAATCGTGTAAGGGTGTTATTACGTGAATATTTCAAAGGGCTGATATGGCATTGTGCATGTTTGGTGTACTTTTATATTATTCGATAAGATAATCTGTATTGTGTATATAAAGTTCAATAATCTTTTTATTTTAAACCTTGTATTGAGTTTCTTTTTGTTATTAGGATATGACATATATACAATCCATAGCTTTGAATAATCGTAAAGCTAGGAACGATGAAATAACGATATCTTGTTTGATATTCGATTAAGAAATGAATAGCTACATAACCAATTATTAGTAGTAAAAATAATGTATAAGGAGTTTCATTTTGTTTAGTTATTATAAGATAAAGAAGTGACAATATACCAAATAGCAAGGTGGTAACATAAATATATCTTTCGTATTTTATAAGGTTGTCTTTTAATGTGATTATATCATTGTCTTTATTTTCTAATCCAAATAAACTCCACATCGGAGCTGAATCGTAATCGGCCCACATAAGTATGAACTTGTCTTTAAATAAAGATAAAACTTTTTTCGGATCAGCTATGCGTTCTTGAATAAGTTTTTTTTCAGCGACTGTCCGTTCCTCACCAATTTCAATGGATGTAATATATTCTGCATCTTCCTCAGAATAACCGCCTTTTGTGTCATGATTAAACCCTACTGTGAATTTCCAGAGCGGATCACGATTAGAGAGCGGATATTGTGTAACACCGGTGGATATAAGTATGTAGCTAATAATATAATGTACAAGGTAAAAAATGATGAAAATACCAACAAGTTTTTTTATAGAATGGAAAACACTCTGTTTTGATTTTCCTAATATTCCTTGTAAAAAGGTATAAATAGTTACGGCAATCAAAATTAAGGCACCGAGTGGACGGATGATATCTCCTAGAGATAGGAAGATTCCTATAAAAATCCACATATATTTATGGCTTAATCCCTTTGTAATTAATATATAAAAACCAAGGTAAAAGAAGAAGGTAGCAAGGTGTTGATTTGTTAATACAGAGCTCATTATAATGCTTGGGATATATAGCGAGTATATTACCCCTGCAATACGTCCAGACCATTCATTAAATACCTTTGAAGTAATCATGTAAACCAGTAATGTTGTTCCTGTAGAATATGCAACATTTAAAATCTTCAGCAGTGTAGGGGATTCTCCGAATAAATTTATAATAAAAGCTTGATACATTGTAAAACCAAGTTGATACACCCATGAAGTATAGTATGTATTTTGAGCAAAACTAAAGTCGCCTTTAGCGGCTTGGACTGCGCTATAGTACATCATTGCAAAGTCAGATTCGATAGGGGTTGGAATATTGAGAATCCAGATCAATCGAATCGAAAAAGCTAAAGTAATAAGTGAAATAGTAAATACTATTTTTGACATATATTTATTCGCAATGTAACCAATAAGTAAAAGGAGTAAACCTATAATAAGGGGCAGGACTATAACAAGGAAACGAGAACCGGAAGTACTTCCGATTATGGATATGGAATACCATGTTATGGCTGCATAAATAAATAGGCATAGTAGTAATAAACACTTTACAAAACATGCATTGGCTTTTAGAGAAAATGTATTTTGCATTATATGTTTAAACTCCTTAATGAATTTTATAAGTTATTTCAATGAAAATGGCCCTATGCAAACTTAACTTGGTCTGCATAGGGCTTGTTTTAAGAAATTAAGAGTTTTGTTGAGACCATTCTTCTACGTCCCAAACTTTTGTTATCCAATCTTCATAAAAGTCTGGTTCGTGACATACAAGTAGAATCGTTCCTTTATATGCTTTCATAGCTTTCTTAAGCTCTTCTTTTGCTGTAACATCAAGGTGGTTTGTTGGCTCATCAAATAGTAGCCAGTTACTTTCTTCTCCCATTAGTTTACATAAACGAACTTTTGCCTGTTCACCACCACTTAATTGATTTAGAGGGCGAGAGATATGTTCATTTTTCAAACCACATTTTGCTAACATTGCACGGATTTGATGTTGGTCCATGCTAGGAAATGTATTCCACACGTCATCAATCGGTGTTATATTATCAGCTTTTACTTCTTGTTCGAAGTATGATGGCGTTAGGAAATCACCAAGGCTTGTTTTACCACTTAATGGTTTAATCTTGCCTAAAATTGTTTTTAGTAATGTTGATTTACCAACACCATTACATCCAACAATTGCAATTTTTTCACCGCGTTCAATTGTCATCGTTAATTTTGGTAATAATGGATGTGTATATCCGATTTCTACATCTTCACCTTCAAAGACGAAACGACTACTTGCGCGACACTCTTTGAAAGAGAATTCTGGCTTAATTGCTGTTTCAGGACGATCAATACGCTCCATGCGATCAAGTTGTTTTTGACGACTCTTTGCACGACCCGTCGTTGAATAACGAGCTTTGTTCTTCGCAATAAAGTCTTCTTGCTTTTTAATAAATTCGCGTTGTTTTTCATAAGCGTTTATATGCTGATTTTTATTGATTTCCGCTAGCTCTAGGAATTTTTCATATGTCGCTGTATAACGCGTCATTTTTGTGAATTCTAGATGGAAAATAACATCAACACATTTATTCATAAATTCCGTATCATGGGAAATTAATAGGAAGGCATGTGGATATTCTTTTAAATAACTTGTTAACCAATGAATATGTTCAACGTCTAGATAGTTGGTAGGTTCGTCTAATAGTAATACTTCGGGTTGTTCAAGTAGTAACTTTGCAAGTAATACTTTTGTACGTTGTCCACCACTTAATGCAGCAACATCACGATCTAAACCGATTGCATCAATTCCAAGACCACGAGCTGCTTCCTCAATTTTAATATCTAATAAATAGAAACCACCTGCTTCAAGAGCATCTTGTATTTCTGCCATTTGCTCAAGAAGTTCCTCTAATTCTTCTGGTGTAGCAGTGCCCATTTTTTCTGTAACTTCATTTAAAGCTTTTTCTTTTTGAAATAGAGGTAGAAATGCATCGGCTAATACATCACGAATTGTGCGACCGGGTGTTAAAATTGTATGTTGATCTAAGTAACCGTAATTTGTACCAGGTGTCCATTCTACACGGCCCTCATCATGGATAAGTTGACCAGTAATAATATTCATAAATGTTGATTTACCAACACCATTTGCACCAACTAATCCAACGTGCTCACCCGCTAGTAATCGCATAGATACATCTTTAAATAATGTACGATCGCCAAATGTATGTCCTAGTTTTTCGACTGTTAATAAGCTCATAATATCCTCCGTCCAACTTGAAATAGTATCTTGAATCATGATACTAAATTCTTTCGTATAATGCTATCATTTCAAAATGTATATTTTTTCAAAAAAATATGTTTCATTATTTTGAAAAATATATATATGATGGTGATAAGTATGAGAGATTTATTGGAGAAGTACCAAAAACGTCGTAGCGTGAAGGGGTAGAAAAGACTATTTTGTCTATAATAGAAAGATAGATAAATAGAAGGTACAATCAGTTTATTAAAAATGATTGCACCTTTTTTAGGGTAAATAAAAATTATTTAAAGTATCCACGGATAATGCCTCTTACCCGATTTGCATGGAATTTACGTTTATTGTTCAATATATTTTGCATCATGCGGAATGTAGCGGCAACGACTGCACGTACAAGGTAAGGAAATCCATAATGTAAACGAATAACTTTACCAAAACCACCAGCGTAAGAAATAGCTCTGTTTAATGATTGTTCATCTATAGTATCCTCTTTTACAGGATGGTACACGAAAAGATTTTTTCTAAATAAACCTATATAATTTTTTTTCATACCTCGTAGTACGAAATCAGTCTCTTCACCGGCGCCATAAATTGTTCCAGATCCAACACCTAAATCTTCATTAAATGTGCCAACGTCTTGTACAAATTGTTTTGTAAAAAACAGAGCGAAAGAGGGGCCCATGAATCCATACTTATTATTTAGAATGATATCTTTATCAGGCGCATGTATTAAAGATCCTGTTTTTTCAACGTTTGTAGTGTTTGTCGATATAAATTGAATATGTGCATTTGAGTTAAACGTTGCTACTATGCTCTCTAAGACATTCGTTTCGTAAATACAATCATCATCTGGAAAAGCAATAACATCGCCATCAGCTACTTGTAAGCCGATATTTCTTGCGCGAGATAGGCCTTTAATAGGTGTATAAATATAGTTAATAGAAAAATTATTGGTATATTCCTCAAAGAGCTCAGAGATTGGAATGTCATTTTGATCTACTACAATAAGTTCGAAGTTTTTATAAGTTTGTTGTTTAAGTGACTTTAGTAGATCTAGAATATCATCACGTCTACCACAAGTGGCCATAATCAAAGAAAATTTCAATTTTAACAGCTCCTTTAAGAGGTTGCGTTTACACCTTTTTGAATCGTACTTGTAGCTTTCCTAGTAGAGCTAATAGAATCTCATCTTTTGTTACAAATAAGATAAGAATGTATGTTGATCCGCATATCAATATTACTAGGGCGAATTGTATGATTTGTCCAGAGACTAACTTTTTTATAATAAACGCTATTGGTAAAAATGTTAGAGAATAAAATAGGTATTTAAGTTTTTGAATATCAAACAATGTATAATTCACTTTTAATTTCTTTTTTATATATATATATTCGAGAGTAATTAATCCAATGTTTGCAATGGTTGTTGTGAAAATTGCTGTTGTGGGAGTGAGTATATCGAAAAATATTAATGCGATATTGGATGCTAAGTTGACGAATCCACAAATAAATAAAAAGCGCACCAAAATATTTTCTTTCTTTTTCACATAAATAATTTGATTCGATAAGATAGACTCAATACCTACTGTGATCATATAAAAAGCAAAAATAATTAAAGTATTACCAGCGGGAGCGAATTCCTTTCCACCATAAATAATGACGGCCTTATGGGCAATGAGCATTAGACCGATTGCCGCAGGAAATAAGGTAATGAAATATACCTTTGATATTCTATTTAATAAATATTCATATTCATTTTCAGTTGCGTTTCCAGATAAATACGAAAGCCTTGGAATCGTGACTTGTACAACACTTAACATAAGTGTATTGATGATAGTCATAATTTGGAAAGCCATAACATAGAAAGCGACTTCTATTTTTCCTGCGTATGCGCCTAAGACAAGTCGATCTAATTGTGTATATAAAATATTGGCATTTGAAAAAATAACGACTAATACTAAGGGTTTTAAATGTGGAATAATCGTTAAGTTAGAAAAATCAAATTTAACTTGGCGTTTCACATATATAAAACTAATAAAATGATTTAAGAATGTTGATATCACTAATAAGCAGGCAAATGTTTTATAATCATTCACTCCATGAACTAGAGAGAAAAGAAGTCCAACATAGATAAGTCGAACAACAATTGTTTTTTTAGTAATGAAATCATAATTTTCATATGCTTCATTGAACCACTCCACATAAAATATATTTGAAATGAAATTGAAGCCGAAGATTAGAAGGACAGGGAATAAGTTTTCGTTACCGTATCCAATGTAACTAAAGAGTAAAAAGGATAGTAAGGCCAAAATACTAGTCGTAAAGTTAATTACATAAAGACTTGTAAATAACTTAGAAACTTTACTTTTATCATTTTTTATTAAACTCATTTCACGTAGTCCGTATTGATATACACCAAATACTGCGAATATGAAAAAATAATTAAAAATAGTTTCAGCATAGTTAACAGTTCCTATTGAATTGGCTCCTAGCATTCGATACGCGTAAGGACCAACTAAGATTGGGAGTATAATATTAAATGTATTGAGCAGTATTTTATAAAAGATATTAGAAATAATTGATTTTTGCATGATTTCACCTTTTCATTAAAGTAATACGATTTAATCAAAATATCATTTATATCGTATTAAGAACCCTTATTAGAGATCATTATTTGGCTCCATATAAAAATACATTTGAAGTGTGAATAATTTTAGTATAATGAAATACATTTTATATACAGTTTTGAAGGTATAGTTTTTTATATGAGCAATAAATCATCACCTTCATTTGTTAATTACGAGTATAAGTGTACCTTACATAAACTTTGTAAATCAACTATTGCTTGTATAGAAATAAATATAAAATAAATTGTATAAAAAAGAAAATAAGAATGGATATGCGTAGTTAAGATAGATATATATATGTTAAGGGGTGACTATAAAAATCGTAGTGGATGTTTGAATTGTTTACAAAGCAATGAGCGAATATATATACTACATATTCGCTCAGAAGGAAATTGTTTTTTATACGCTCCAAGGTTTATTTAAAGTTAGTACTTCAGCCATTTCTTTACTTTTTAGACGTCCTTTTTTTCGGTCTTCTGCACGTTCTAGACCAGTTTTGTGCAACCAATGTTCTTCTTCAGTTTCTGGCAGTACTTGCGGAACCGAAGAAGGTTTCCCATCTTTTAGAGCTACGAATGTAATGAAGCAAGTAGCAGCGATGCGACGTTCTCCTAATAATAAGCTTTCTGCGATAACCTTCACAAATACTTCCATAGATGATTTACCAGTATAACAAACAAACGCTTCGTAACAAACAGAATCAGCTTGTTGAATTGGTGTTAAAAAATTAACAGAATCAATAGATGCTGTAACGCAATGCTTTCTGCTATGTCTGGCAGCTGCAATAGAAGCAATACTATCAATTTCCGCTAATAATTTTCCACCGAATAAAGTTTGATGATTGTTCAAATCGTTTGGGAAAACACGTGTTGTTTTAATTGCTTTTGATTCTCTCATAAATTTCTTTTCCATATAATCAGCCCCTAGGTTACGTTTTCAATCAGAGTGACATGTTCTTTATGACATAAAAGGAGTATTAGTTCCTATTGGATTTTACCAGATATTCAAATGAGTAAAAGGTATGGATAGAGGGGGAGGAATACTTCTGCAAGTATATTCATGCAACTGAAAGAAAATTTATTTTGTCTAAAATGTAGTGTAAAAGAGGATTCGCTTACATTGCAAGTGAAAAGTGAAGAATACATATTTGTTATATAAATTCCCTATCAGCTGTGTGCCCATTCATGATAGAATCGTTGTGTTATGAATGGAAATAGAGGTGCAATGGACATATGAATCATATACAAACAAATTTTTCATCTTTCTCCAGTAAAATAATGGTTGGTACGATGCTCGCATTTTTTATTTATAGTTGCTGGTCAGCATTTGAAACGAGTAAGCAATTTTTTGAAGGAAGTACAATGAGTTTAACAATTATATTAGTAATTTTTATTATCTTTATTTTGTTAGTAACATCGATTTTACAATATCGTTTTACAGATAAACAATTTCTTATTTTTCTTATAGGCACATCTATAGTTGTGAGACTTAGTATGGTTATATTTATAGATGTTCCAATGATTGGTGATATGAAAGCAATGTATGAATCTGCAAAGCAGGTTGCAATTGGTAATAACATAGGGAATGTAGCTCAGTTACCTTTTATCATTTATGAATCGATTATTATTCGTATATTTGGTGATACGGTATTTGCTTTACAGCTATTTAATGTTTTATTTTGTACAGGGACCATATTCTTCATTTATCGCATTACGTCAATGATTTTTGGGGAAGAGTGTGGTCGTATTGCATCTGTATTTTATGCTTTATATATCCCAAATATATTTATGAGTTCCTTATTAACACAAGAATCGCTCGCAATATTTCTATTTTATTTTGCTTGTTACATACTTTTATATAAAGGATTAGATCATCCTTATATGTGGGTGTTTTCAGCAATCTTCTTTGCATTTAGCAATATGATTTTCCCAATGGGATTATTTCTTCCTATTTTTATCACTGTATATGTGTTGTTAATTGAATTTTTTCAATCAGCAACGAAACAAAAAGTGCTATTAAAGATGATAGGCATACTAATTCTATTTTATAGTGCTCATTTTTGTGTGAATTACGGAATTAAGGCAATGGGGATGTCCCAATACACGATTTCGAATGAGATGTATGTTCAATCTGTTTTAATTGGGAAAAATCAAAGTGAGGAAAAAATAACGAAAAATCAAAGTGTATCAGAGCACATTAATCAAAAGTTAAAAGAGATTGAAGATGAAAGATTTAATCTTTTAAAACCAGTAATTAATCAGTTTTCAGATGAGGGAGTAAATTCTATTCTATTTAAATGTGAAAAACTTATATATATAATGGTAACATTATTTATGGCTATAGCATTATTACATTTCCTTATTAAGACAAAACAAAATGAAGGATATATGTTGTTCTTATTGTTAATTAGTGGATATGTGTTGTTAAGACTTTTCCAAGTACATATGGCATATTACAATATGATTGTGCCAGCCTTGTTTATTTTACAAAGCTTTGGTATTTATATGAGTTATGTTTACTGTCAAAAAATATTTTTCAGAAAATAAAAAGAATCCATTTTGGATTCTTTTTTTGTAGATGGATGATTAGAGTTCATACAAAGGAGAGATGAAGAATCTCCACCCTTATATTTGTTTGCTTTATCGGTTTAGTTCTAGCTGCAAACTATCCGCTGTTAAGGCCATTTTTGAGGAGTCGTCTTGAATACTCTTCATTACCTGTGAAATAACTTCTAATTCATTTTCAATTTTTTTATTCTGGTCTTTAGAGTTAGACATATCTTTTACGATTTCTTGGAAATATTGATCTGTCGCATGCATACTATCTGTCCCTTCAGATACGAGAGAGCTAATTTGTTCTACGGAGGAAGAGACGTGGATAATTTGTTTATTAGTTTTTTCAACGAGCTTTGTAACGTTGTAGATAGATTCTTTCGTTTGCTCTGATAACTTTCGAATTTCTCCCGCTACGACTGAAAAACCTTTACCGAATTCACCAGCACGTGCAGATTCAATAGCAGCATTTAATGCTAGTAAATTTGTTTGCTCAGCGATTGATTTTACGATATCAATGATTTCGTTAATTTTATTAGAAATATCGAGAAGTTCACGAGTATCAGTAATGATAGTTTCCATATTTGTTTGAATGCTTTCCATACGTTTGTTTTGCAGATTTAATTGTTCTTTTCCTTTATTAGCCTTTTCTTCTGATGTTGTGGCTAATGATGTACCTGTTTTTGCAATTCCTACAATATTTTCTGATTTAGATGTTAACTGTTGAATAGAAGAACTTGTTTTTTCAGATACTGCTGCTAGTTCTGTTGCAATATGTGTAATCGTCATAGCTGTCAGTTCTTTTTCTTTTTCATGTTCTTTTTGAATTCTTTCATATTCGGATTCATAAGCCGCAATAACAAGTTCTTGTTCTAATGTAAATAATTTGTTTATTACATTTATAGAATAAGAAAAATCCTCTATTGTTGAAATTTTAGTTTGCAAAATCTTCATGACGGAACGGAATAATTCTTGATAGGCTGCAGTATACCATTTTCTATGTAAACCAATTTGTACATGTCTTCTTGCAATTTTAGCACGTTGTTCAATAAAATCTTCATACATATTACCGCTAAACAATTCTTTAATATGTGTCTTTAACGTTTGTTTTAATTTGGGAATAGAGCTGTAGCGTTCAATAACGGCAATTAAATTAGGTTGTTTTGTGATGTTGGTGTAGAATTTTTCAGTGATCCAATCTATTTCCTCATAAATAAACGGCTGTAATACTTTTACAATTTGTAAATCTTCCTTCGAAATATGTAGCATATCCATTTGAGTTTTTAGTTCAGAATTAGCAGGCACATTAAATATTATTTGTTGGCCTTTACTTAACTCAATTATACTGGTGTTTGTTTTATTTTTTTTAAAAACCCCAAGCATCATTCTTCCCCCTGTTTGTAAAGCGTTTTCAATTTTGTATTCTAACGTAATTATATATTGTTATATGAAATTACTCTACAGTATATGGAATTGTATATAAATTAAGAGAATTCTATGTAGAATCCTCTTAATGGCCTTTATTAATCTTAGCGTGTGTTTTAAAGAAAACTGGGAAATGTACATTATATATTACAGTCACGACACGAATAACGAATGTTACTAATAAACAAACATAGAAGGCTAATACGTGCGCGCCCATTGCATGTGTGATTAGGAAGCTAATTGCTCCTAAGATAGAAGCGATTGCGTAAATTTCTTTTCGGAATACGTAAGGGATATCTTGAGCGCAAATGTCACGCAAAATACCGCCTCCAATACCTGTAATGACGCCCATTGAAACTACTAAAAACGAGGCGTCAACGTGATGTGACATTGCTGCATTTGCACCAATAGCTGTGAATACACCTAAACCAACAGCATCAGAAAGCATAATAACGACTTGAAGTTTATTGATGCGCTCAAAAAACATACAAGTAAATAATGCTGATAATACGCTTACGAAAAAGTAAATGGGTTTTACAAATGCGACAGGAGGCAGGTTACCAATCATAATATCACGAATAATACCGCCGCCGAGCGCAGTAGCTACAGCTAAACAAAGGACACCGAATAAATCTAAATCTTTTTTCAAACCAACTAATGTACCAGAAATGGCAGCGGCGATAATGCCAAGAAACGTAAATATATCGATTAATAACATGGCTCTAATTCCTTCCTTATAAAGATGTTCCAGAGAAAAAATATACACTAAAGTTTTGGAAATAACAATGTATTTTCTTTACGTGTAAAAAAAAAGAATAAATTAGGAAAGAAAGCGTTTGAAAATACAAATTTATTACCTTTTCTATTATAAAAATTGGTATATAAATCGGATAGTTTAACAATAAGGTTATGTTATAATAAACATTTGAGATGAATAAAAAATGTTTATTTTATAGGTTGAAATTATGTAATAGTTATGGAGGCTTTAAATGTTAAAGGAAAACAGTATAAGTAGTAAATTTGAAAATTTCTTACTGATTTTTATAATGTTACAGCCAATTCTAGATTTACTCACGGCATTTTGTATAATGGTTTTAAAAATTGATACAACCATTGGAGTTCTTGCGCGTCTATTTGTCATGGGCCTAGGAGGAATATACATTGTATTCCAAGCTAGGAAAAGAGGGAATCTTAAGTACTTGCTGTATATAATTGGAATGGGTGCTTTTTTCACTATAGGACTAATTAATAATAAATTGGTTAAGGATCCTATCGTATTAGGGGAAGAGATTAAGTTTATAGCGAAATCTTTATATCCGTTTATCATGTTTACTTGCTATATTTTGGTCTTTAAATCACTTAAAGAAAATAGGCATTTTAAAATGCGAAACAATATTGCCTATGCAGCATTAATTATAAATATAGTAATGGTAGTTTCAGTTGTAACAGGAACAGATTATAACAGTTATGATTGGTTAAAGGTTGGTTCACGTGGATGGTTTTATGCAGGGAATGAATTAGGTTCAATTCTGGCGATTATTTGTCCAATAGTTGTTTTATATTCTATTGAAAAAACAACTAGTATGTCTAAAATATATTGCTGGATTCCTTCTATTTTGATTATTTTTTCATTGTTTGCCGTTGGTACAAAGGTTGGATTTGGAGCGATTTTTGCTACAATGATTATTGCGTTCATCATGTGTTTTATTCAGGCATTTATGCAACGTAAAGATGCGAAGAAAAATGCATATGTATTAAATGGTATGATTGCAATGACTGTTTTTCTAGGGGTAATGGCATACACTCCTTTCTCACCATTTATGAAAAATATGGGGCTACATTTTCAAGTAATTGAGAAGCTGCAAAATGAGAAGAAGGAAGAAAATGCGAAACAAGTAGAAGAATTGAAAGAACATAAACCTCACGTTATTGAGACGGAAAAAGAGAAAGAAATTGAAAAAGAAAAAGAACAGAAAGAGGAAACACAGGCTATTATTTTTAGTGGCAGGGAATTATTTGAACAGCAGTATAAAGAGTACTATGAAAAAGCTCCTCTTTCTCAAAAAGTATTAGGTATGGGTTATTCAGGTAATTATAAAGGTGAGCCGAAATTAATTGAACGAGATTTCCATGATTGGTTCTATTCATTTGGAATTGGTGGACTTGTGTTACTTTTACTACCTTTTGTATACTTTGGATTTAAAATTATTAGACTTGCATTGACTAAATTTAAACAATTATTCACTGTGAAATATGTATTAATAATGACCGGAATAGGTTTAGCCTTAGGTATTTCATTTATAGCTGGTCATGTTTTAATGGCACCGGGTGTAAGTTTTTATTTAGCCCTTATTAGCGCATACCTACTTGTTGATTTGGAAATTGAATGATTAAAAAATAAAAGCTAGCGCATGTTAGCTTTTATTTTTGTTATAGTAAGTAAAAATAAAAAGTGTGGAGGAAATAGGAAATGAAAGTGTTACATATAAATGCTGGTGCAGAAGAGGGCGGAGGAAAAACACATATTATTTCACTTTTATCTCAGTTTCCGAAGAAAGAAGTGGAATTAATGGTATTTGAAGAAGGTGCAATTGCTAGAGAAGCGAGAGACCTTGGTATTCAAGTGCATGTTTTTACTCAATCATCTCGGTACGACCTATCCATTCTTTCAAGAATAAAATCATTTATTAATGAAAATCAATTTGACATTGTGCATACACATGGCGCACGAGCGAATTTCTATCTCTCCCTCTTGAAAAAAGGTATAAAAGCAAAATGGATAATGACTGTCCATAGTGATCCAACGTTGGATTTTATGAAGAGAGGATTAAAAGGGTGGGTGTTTACGAAGTTAAATTTACGTTCTTTCAGGAAGGTAGATTTATTCTTTGCAATTACGGAAAACTTTAAGAGAAACATAATAAAACTAGGTGTACCAGAAGAGAAGATTTGTACGGTTTATAATGGAATCGAGTATGATAATACTCCAGCAAAACCTTATGATAAAAGTGAATTTGGCATCGATGAAGGAGTATTTACAGCTGTTCAAGTAGCGCGTCTTCATCCTGTTAAAGGTCATGATATTTTATTTGAAGCGTTACAAAAAATTAAAATTCCAAATATAAAGGTGCTCTTGCTTGGTGATGGACCTATAGAAGCAGAATTAAAAGAGATGGTGAAACAAAAGGGCTTAGAGGATAAGGTGATTTTTCTAGGTTTTCGTACAGATTCAAAAGAATTATATGCATCTGCACACATTAATTTGTTAACCTCTTATAGCGAAAGCTTCCCTCTTGTTTTATTAGAAGCGGCTAATCAACGCTTAACATCTATTGCAACAAATGTAGGTGATATGAAGAAGTTAATAGTTGATGATACGTATGGATGGATTGTACCGATTGGTGATGCGGCTTCGTTAGCAAACGCGTTAGAAAATGCTTATGAAAAATGGTTGAATGGTGAATTAGAAGCGATGGGAAATCTTTTATATACTCATGCATCTACTCATTTCTCGCTAAAGAATTTGTATGAAGATACTTATAATGCATATAAAAAACTTTTACTGAAATAGAGAGGATAGTTAATCATGGAAGTAAAAACGGTTGATATTCTAGGTGTTCCTTTTTCTACAATGACAATGGATGAAACGATCCAATATTTGAAGGGACAACTAGAATTGGAGCGAACTCATACTTTTCAGGTAGTAACAGCAAATCCTGAAATTGTTATGTGTGCAAAAAAGGATGAAACATTCCATAAAACATTATTAAATACAGATTTAATTACACCTGACGGTATTGGAGTTGTAAAAGCAAGTGGTATGTTAGGTACACCTGTAAAGGAACGTGTAGCAGGTTTTGATTTAATGTGTAATCTATTTGCAAAGTTATCAGAGGAGAATAAACCGGTATCTGTTTTCTTACTTGGTGCAAAATCGCATGTTGTACAAGCTGCAGCAGATCATTTAACGAAGACATATTCAGCTGTATCTATTGTGGGTACACAAGATGGGTACTTTAAACAAGAAGAAGAAGAGAGTATCGTTTCTCGTATTCAAGAAGCAAAACCAGATTTATTACTTGTCGCGCTTGGTTTCCCAAGACAAGAGAATTTTATCCAAACTAATAAGCATCGTTTAGAAACGAAGATGGCTGTTGGAGTGGGCGGAAGTTTAGATGTATGGGCTGGAGAGGTAAAACGTGCACCAAAATGGATTCAAGCGATTAACTTAGAGTGGTTTTATAGATTGTGTAGTAATCCAACGCGCTGGCGTCGTCAGTTAGTATTAGCGGAATTTTTAAAAGAAGTCATGCGTTCGAAAAAGTAGCGGAATATCGCTACTTTTTTATTTGGTCATTTTTAATAAAGTGAGGTTTTGCTCATCCACCACTGATGGTTAACCCTCACCAATTGGACGTTTAATGGCAGTTGGTCTTCAATTTAACCTTTTTGTTTCAGCTGAATTTTGAGGTGGGAGTCTTACTGCCCTCAAATAGTGTGATAAGTATTTTATTTTTTGGGAATGATGAAGGAGAATTTTTTGAACGAAAGTATTTTACTTATACAATTCACACATGTAAAATGATGTGTAAAGACAGCTGTGTAAGGAGGACTTCTTGTGGGCAAGGTGAAAGAAATTTCGAAGCGAAAGCTACTTGGTATAGCAGGGCTTGGATGGTTATTTGATGCAATGGATGTTGGAATGCTTTCATTTGTAATGGTAGCACTGCAAAAAGATTGGGGATTAAGTACGCAAGAAATGGGCTGGATAGGCAGCATTAATTCGATTGGTATGGCAGTCGGAGCACTCGTTTTTGGAATACTATCAGATAAAATAGGGCGGAAATCAGTCTTTATTATTACATTATTACTATTTTCTATCGGTAGTGGTTTAACTGCTTTAACGACGACACTTGCGATGTTCCTTTTTTTACGATTTTTAATTGGTATGGGGCTTGGCGGAGAGCTTCCAGTTGCGTCTACATTAGTATCAGAGAGCGTTGAAGCGCATGAACGTGGCAAAATAGTTGTGCTATTAGAAAGCTTTTGGGCAGGTGGATGGCTAATTGCAGCCCTTATCTCGTATTTTGTTATTCCGAAATATGGTTGGGAAGTTGCAATGGTATTGAGCGCGGTTCCGGCATTATATGCTTTATATTTAAGATGGAATTTACCGGATTCTCCGAGATTTCAAAAGGCTGAAAAAAGACCATCTGTTATCGAAAATGTAAAGTCAGTTTGGTCTGGGGAATATCGTAAGGCAACAATTATGTTATGGATTCTATGGTTTTCTGTTGTCTTTTCGTACTATGGGATGTTCCTTTGGTTACCTAGTGTGATGGTATTAAAAGGATTTAGTTTAATAAAAAGTTTCCAGTACGTACTTATTATGACGTTAGCTCAATTGCCAGGATATTTCACGGCTGCTTGGTTTATTGAACGACTTGGTCGTAAGTTCGTTTTAGTTACGTATTTAATCGGTACAGCATGTAGTGCTTATTTGTTTGGAGTGGCGGAGTCATTAACGGTATTAATCGTAGCAGGCATGTTACTATCCTTCTTTAATTTAGGTGCTTGGGGTGCATTATACGCTTATACACCGGAACAGTATCCAACGGTTATTCGTGGTACAGGTGCAGGGATGGCAGCAGCATTCGGTCGTATTGGTGGTATTCTTGGACCGCTATTAGTAGGATATTTAGTTGCTTCACAGGCTTCACTATCACTAATATTTACGATTTTCTGTGGATCAATTTTAATTGGCGTAGTTGCTGTAATTGTACTTGGGCAAGAAACGAAGCAACGAGAATTAGTATAAGGTGAAAGTTTAATCGGTGAGGGATTTATCCCTCGCTGATTATTAGCCAGCACCAATTGTGTTTTTGGGGAAGTAATATTCATTTCTTCGCATTCAGTGGGGGTTACTTCCTACAAATAATGTAATGAAAGGGTAGGGGGAACCGTTGTGGTTTCCTTTTTTCTGTTTTTTTAGATAAATAATGGTATAGTAAGAAAAAGGGAATGTTTCTTATAAAAGCGAATGTATACAACAAGACATATGGACAAAAGAATTAGGTGGTTGAAGAAATGAAAATTTTACTGATCATGGAAGAAGCAGAAGAGCGAAGAAGTTTAGCTGAAAAATTTACTGAAAATATAAGGAATGTAGAATGTTTTGAAGCGAATACGGGAACAGAATCATTATTGATCATGAAAAAGCATACACCAGATTTTGTTTTCTTGAATTCAAAATTACTAGATGGAACTGGTTTTGAATATGCGAGTTTATTACGGGAAGTAAATTGTTATACGAAATTGATTTTTATGGGTGAAGATATAGAAGAGTCGATTACGGCATTTCGGTTTCAAGCATTTTATTATTTACTACGCCCATTTCGTGAGGAAGATTTGCAATTCCTTTTATATAGAATGTGTAAAGAGCAAGGCGAAAAAGCAAAGAGTTATTTGCGAAAACTACCGATAGAAGGTCAAGAGGGAATTCGGTATATTTTCCCTGAAGATATTGTATATGTAAGCAAAAATAAGGAAAATAAAACGGTTTCAATTTATACAACAAATAATCAGTATATTTCAACATATACACTTCAGGAGCTGGAAAATAAGCTAAATGTATATGATTTTTTACGTGTGCATAAAAGTTATTTAATTAATATGTCATATGTACAAGAACTAAAACCTTATTATAATGGCACATATAATCTGTATTTAGATAAATATGATGAGCAACCGATTCCAGTTAGTCGTAATTATGTGAAACGACTTCGAAATAAGATTGAATTATAGTAGGTAATGCGAATTTTTTAACATGATAAACTAAAAATCCTTCATGATAAGGAGGATTCAAATTAAATATTCAGAAAATTTAGTACAATCCGACTAAGCGATAGTATTGGGGGGATTGTATGTGAAAACATTGAAGTCGATTTTACTATGGGGAGTTATTGCAGCAGTAGGCGCAGGTGCTTTTGGTGTAATAGCTTTATCACAAGGTGAAACTATTAATGCCGTGTGGCTCTTAGTAGCTGCGGTATGTGTGTATGCAGTTGCTTACCGCTTTTATAGTAGATTTATAGCGAGAAAGGTATTTGGTTTAGATAATAATCGGCAAACGCCAGCCCATACATTAAACGATGGAAAAGATTATGTTCCGACAAATAAGTGGGTATTATTTGGGCACCATTTTGCAGCAATTGCTGGGGCAGGCCCTTTAGTAGGACCGATTTTGGCAGCGCAAATGGGATATTTACCAGGGACAATATGGATTATTGTTGGGGTAGTTGTTGCTGGAGCTGTACAAGATTTTGTAATTTTATTTGCTTCGATGAGACGGAATGGTAAATCTTTAGGAGAAATGATTAAAGATGAGATCGGTCCTGTTACAGGGCTTATTGCAATGATAGGCATTTTAGGCATTATGATTATTTTATTAGCGGTATTAGCATTAGTGGTAGTAAAGGCGCTTGTCGGAAGTCCTTGGGGAATGTTTACAATAGCAGCAACGATTCCTATTGCTATTTTAATGGGAGTGTACATGCGCTACATTAGGCCTGGCCGGGTTGGAGAAGGGTCAGTAATCGGAATTATTCTACTTATACTGTCTCTTATTGGAGGACAGTATGTAGCAGAGCATCCAACGCTTGCAAGTATGTTCACGTTTAGCGGTGAAACGATTGCTATTATGCTTATTGTATATGGATTTATCGCATCGGCCTTACCAGTTTGGATGCTTTTAGCACCACGTGATTATTTAAGCACATTTTTAAAAGTCGGAACAATTGTTGGATTAGCAATTGGTATTTTAATTGTAGCACCAGATTTACAAATGCCAGCAGTTTCGAAATTTATCGATGGAACAGGTCCTGTTTTCTCTGGAAACTTATTCCCGTTCTTATTTATTACAATTGCTTGTGGTGCGGTGTCTGGATTCCATGCTCTCGTTTCATCAGGTACGACACCAAAGATGATTGAACAAGAGGGACACGCACAGCCAATCGGTTATGGGGCAATGTTAATGGAATCATTTGTAGCCGCGATGGCGATGATTGCAGCTTGTGTATTAACACCAGGAACTTATTTTGCGATTAATAGTCCCGCAGCACTTATCGGTACAGATGTCTCGCAGGCAGCTCAAGTTATTTCCTCATGGGGATTTGCCATTACACCAAATGAATTAAAAGATCTCGCTGTAAACGTTGGAGAGCAAACGATTTTATCACGCACAGGTGGTGCACCAACGTTAGCGATAGGTATGGCGTATATTTTCTCACAAGTAATAGGTGGAACAGCGATGATGGCATTTTGGTATCATTTTGCAATCCTCTTTGAAGCTCTATTCATCTTAACGACAATTGATGCTGGAACGCGTGTAGGCCGATTTATGATTCAAGATATTTTAGGACATGTATATAAGCCATTTGGGAAAACGGATTCTACATTAGCGAATGTGATAGCTACAACGTTATGCGTATTAGGATGGGGTTATTTCTTATACCAAGGGGTAGTTGATCCGCTTGGTGGAATTAATACATTATGGCCACTTTTCGGTATTGCAAACCAAATGTTAGCAGGTATTGCATTATTACTTGGAACGACAATTTTGTTCAAAATGGGGAAAAAGGCATATGTTTGGGTGACACTTATTCCAACTGTCGGATTGCTTATTGTAACGATGACGGCGGGTTATCAAAAGCTATTTCATGAAAATCCTAAAATAGGATTTCTATCTCATGCAAAGGTGTTTCAGGGAGCATTAGATGAGGGGAAAGTGTTAGCACCAGCTAAAAATGTCGCTCAAATGAAACAAATTATTTTCAATGATTATATTGATGCAGCGCTTTGCGGGATTTTTATGATAGTTGTAATCGCTGTATTAATTTCTGCAATTCGAATTTGGATTCAAGTATTAAGAAATAGGCCGATGCCGCTAAAAGAGGCGCCATATATTTCTAGAGATGAAAGTGAGTCGAGGAACTATTATGCTTAAACGACTACGGAAAGTATGGAGACAAAGAAAACACTTTATTAGTTTACTCGTTGGAGTACCAAGTTATGAAACATATGTAGAGCATATGAAAAAGCATCATCCAGAAGAAGAGGTTGTATGTCAAAAACAATTTTTTGCAGAAGTGCAAGAAGCTAGGTTTAATGCAAAGGGTGGAAAGATATCACGGTGTTGTTAATAAAAAGGGCGAATTTTCGTCCTTTTTTATTTTTTGCTGTTTCACGTGGAACAGCAAAAAATAAATAAAAGCTTTGGGAATTATAGGGATTTCGTATACAATAAAATAAGGAAAGTGATAGATAGAAAAGTAGGGAGATTATTTTATGTTAAGGGACTTATTTGTAAACACAACAATTATTCTTTCCTTTATTTTTGTTGGAGGTCAGCTTTTAAGAGATAAACCGTTAAAAGAAGGGTTCTCTTTTTTGCAGAAATGTGTAGTAGGTATTCTTACTGGAATATTAAGTGTACTGTTGATGCATTTTGGTGTACATATTGAAGATATTATGTTGGATCTACGTTATTTAGCTGTTATTTTGGCAATTATAATTGGAGGTCCGATAGCTAGCAGTATAACAGTTACTATTATATTAATTACCCGATTATTTTTTACTGAGTACTCTTTAGCCTCTGAATTGGCTTGTTATACAATTGTATTGATAGGTTTTGGAATTATTTTCATTTGGCGGATGAAAGCTTCTATATTTAAAAGATGGATCTGGTTTAATGTATATAGTTTATCTATTTTAACGGTTCCACTTTCTATTTTATTTAAGGATATGTCTATAGTAGCATTATATTTAGTTTGTAGTGGTGTTGCAGCATATATCACATTTATAAGCGCAAATTATGTATTGCAATCCAATGAGTTATTTCAAACGATGAAGCAATACGCAACGATAGATGCACTGACAGGTTTAGGAAACGTAAGACAGTTTGATTTAGAGATGAATCGTCATATTGGTAATAAGCGTATGAAAAATGATTCACTTTGTTTATTACTTATAGATATTGATCACTTTAAGTGTGTAAATGATACGTATGGGCATCCTGCGGGAGATGAAGTATTAAAACAAATGGGGCATATTTTACGAGAAGTTTCAATGTTTCCAGATTTGGCTTTTCGAAAGGGTGGGGAAGAGTTCGCGCTTTTGATACCGCAGAAAGGATTAGCTTATGGAATGCGTATGGGGGAAAAAGTTCGCACGGCTGTTGAAAACCATCCATTTCAATTGCTAAATGGAACAAAAATAAAAATTACAGTTTCAGTAGGAATTTCAGTGTATGAAGAATCACCAGAGCGATTTATTCAAGCTGCTGATGATGCATTATATTACTCCAAAAGAAATGGTAGAAATCAGGTTAGTTCTGCATCTTAAAGATAAGATGACCAGAAGAGCTTATAAAAAAACACCCACAGAGAGGAAATATATAAACTCTGTGGGTGTTTTCATTTATATGTTAGACAAGTTCTTTTGATGCAACGAATTTACGATATGCACCGTGATGTGTTGGGCCTACGTATTCGTTGATCTTGAATGAATAACGGATAGCAGCTGTGATAAATTCTTTAGCAGTTTTTACTGCTTCTTTCACAGTTTTTCCTTTTGCAAGTTCTGCTGTAATTGCAGCGGAATATGTGCAACCTGCGCCGTGTGTATTTGTCGTATCAATTTTTTCTGATTCTAGAAGATCGAATGTTTCTCCATCATATAGGACGTCGATTGCAGTTTCCGTACCAAGCTTGCTACCGCCTTTAATTAGGACGTATTTCGCACCTAAAGCGTGGATTTTTTTCGCAGCTTCTTTCATGTCTTCAAGAGAATTAATCTTTATGCCACTTAATTGGTAAGCTTCAAATAAGTTTGGTGTTACAACTAATGCCTTTGGAACAAGAACGTCACGTAAGCAATCGTTCGTTTCAGGATGTAATGCTTCATCAGCACCTTTACATACCATAACAGGGTCCACTACTACATTTTTGAAATTATGTTTCTCGATTGTTTCTGCAACCATTTCAATAATTTCTACTGATCCAAGCATACCTGTTTTTAAAGCATCTACGCCAACGCCTTCAATTGTCGTTTCTAATTGTGGTTTTAATGTAGAAGCCGGGATTGGGAATACGTTATGTGCCCAACCGTTATGTGGATCCATCGTTACGATTGTCGTAAGAGATGTCATTCCGTATACACCAAGTTCTTGGAATGTTTTTAAATCTGCTTGTATACCAGCACCGCCACTTGTGTCAGAACCAGCGATAGTAAGTGCTTTATTTAATGTCATTATGAAATCCCCCTCAAGTGATATAATGAAAACTATGTTTTCACCATTATATCAATGTTACGAATAAGTACAAAGTGAAAAGTAGATGATTTACTTTAGGGGCGATTTAAAATCTTGTATGTAGGAGACGAATTATGTTTCAAGAGAATCGTACAAATGAATTAGTTATATTAAAAGAGATTGCAGAGACGTTGAACACCTCAAATGATACATATCATGTGCTGCAAGCTGTGTTGGAAAAACTGTTGAATGTAACAGGTTTAACGACAGGATGGATATTTCTTGCGGATGAAAATGGCAGATATACAAAATTAATTGATTATCAATTACCAGAGGGATTAAGATTTGAAAATAAACGACCGATGTGTGAGGGGAATTGTTGGTGTTTACACCGATTTGTGGAAGGGAAACTAGAGAAAGCCGTTAATATTATTGAATGTAAGAGAATTAATAATGCGATTGAATATAACTGGGGAGATACAGAAGGGATTGTGCATCATGCGACAGTGCCGCTAAAAGCGGGGGGAGATGAATTTGGCGTATTAAATGTGGCTAGTCCAGGTAAAACGCATTTTTCTGAAGAAGAGTTAGTGCTATTACAATCAGTTGCTTTCCAAATTGGAACAGCATTAAAACGTACAAAATTGTATGAAAATGAAAAGAGAAGGGCTCATTATTATGTAAAGTTAGACCGCTTTATTCAAGCTTTAAGGACGATTCATAAATTTAATGCATTGCCAGAGGAGATTGTAAAGCAAATAGGGAAGTTATTTTTATGGGAGCAAGTTGTATTCTTTATTAGAGAAGAAAATGAACTTGCTGTAAGAGCCTCATGTAAGATAGATGAGATACAAGAGGATTTGAAGTCGGCGGCACAGGAAGCTCTGAAAAAAGAAGAGCCTGTTTTGTTAAAGAGTCAGGTTGGGAATATCGTACATCCTAATCGTGCGGTTATTGCCATTCCCATACATATTCAAGATCATATATTTGGCGTACTAAGTGTAAGTTCGAATAATGGAGAATTTGATATAAATACGATAGATGTAGTACAGGCGTTAGCCAATCATATATCGTTAATGATAGAGAACTTAAGGTTAAATGAAAAGCGCCGAGAACTTGTACGACTGGAAGAACGTAATCGTTTAGCTAGAGATTTGCATGATTCTGTTTCACAAAAGTTGTTTTCATTAACTTTTATGACGAAAGGTGCCGAAGCCGTCTTAAAGGGGAAAAACGAAAAGGTAGATCAGTCTTTGCATGAGATACGTGAGTTATCGCAAGGTGCTTTAAAAGAAATGAGGACGTTAATTTGGCAACTACGTCCAGCGGGATTAGAGAAAGGACTATTACCAGCTTTAAAACAATATGGTGAAAGTTTGGGATTGAAAATTCGGGAACAAGTTACAGGTGTTCGTGATTTGCCACGTGTAGTAGAGGAAGCGCTATGGCGAATTGGACAAGAAGCTTTAAATAACGTAAGTAAACATGCGAATGTCAGAGAAGCGGCGATTTATTTCAAAGTGACGGAGAAGAATGTATCATTAGAAATAGTCGATCAAGGAAACGGCTTTGTAGAGAAGGATATAAAAGAGAAGAAATCACTCGGTATGACTACGATGCGCGAAAGAGTAGAATTAGTCGGTGGAACAATTAAAATTGTAAGTGATAAGAAAAGAACAAGTGTAAAAGTAAATGTACCATTATGATGTGAAAATGAGGGAAGTTTGTGAAAATAAAAGTATTGTTAGTTGATGATCATACAGTCGTTTTAAAAGGATTAGCATTTTTCTTAAGTACACAGGAAGACTTAGAGCTAGTTGGAGAAGCAAGTAATGGGAAAGAGGCATTAGTGAAAGTAGGGGAGACACATCCTGATGTTGTACTAATGGACTTATATATGCCCGAAATGGATGGTGTCGAGGCGACGGCGTGCATCAAAAAAGAATATCCAAATGTGAAAGTAATTGTATTAACCAGCTTTTCTGATCAGGCGCATGTTTTACCAGCGTTAAGGGCGGGGGCAAGTGGGTATATTTTAAAAGATGTAGAACCCGATCAGCTTGTTGAAGCTATTCGAAGCGCATATAAAGGTAATATTCAATTACATCCAGATATAGCAAATACTCTTCTCTCTCAAACATTACCTGTGGAAGAAAAGGAAGAAGAACCTTCTATTCAAGTGGATGTGCTAACGGCGAGAGAAAATGAAGTGTTGCAGCTATTAGCTAAAGGGATGAGTAATAAAGAGATTGCTTCTGTTTTAGTTATTACAGAAAAAACGGTAAAAGCGCATGTAAGTAGTATTTTGAGTAAGTTGAATTTATCTGATCGCACGCAAGCAGCATTATATGCAGTGAAAAATGGAATTGTATAAGACAAAAGTCGTAAGACCTAGTTCGCCTTTAGAAGGTGGACTTTTTTTATGGAAAAATACGTCTATGTGAGGACGAAATTGTCTTGATATAAAGATAAAATATGTTTGTAAGCAACAAAACAACAATTACAAGGGATACCTTTTTTGAAAGCATATAACAACAGAAGAGTGAGTACTAGGAGGAAAAACAATGGCAACAGTTTTATTTGTAAAAGCAAACAACCGCCCAGCGGAACAAGCAGTTAGTGTGAAATTATACGAGGCATTTTTAGCAAACTATAAAGAAGCACATCCGAATGATACAGTAGTAGAACTTGACTTACATAAAGAAGAATTACCATATGTAGGCGTAGATATGATTAATGGTACATTCAAAGCAGGTAAAGGATTTGATTTAACTGAAGAGGAAGCAAAAGCAGTAGCAGTTGCTGATAAGTATTTAAATCAATTTTTAGAAGCTGATAAAGTCGTTTTCGGTTTCCCATTATGGAACTTAACGATTCCAGCAGTGCTACACACATATATTGATTATTTAAACCGAGCTGGCAAAACGTTTAAATATACGCCAGAAGGTCCAGTTGGTCTAATTGGAGATAAGAAGATTGCATTATTAAACGCGCGCGGCGGCGTATATTCTGAAGGTCCAGCAGCTGAAGTAGAAATGGCTGTTAAATATGTAGCAAGCATGATGGGCTTCTTCGGTGCAACAAATATGGAAACAGTAGTTATTGAAGGACATAACCAATTCCCAGATAAAGCAGAAGAGATCATTACAGCTGGTCTTGAAGAAGCAGCTAAAGTAGCAAGCAAATTTTAATTGAAAATAGAATCGTCACTATAAAAAAGTAGCATTAACAGGTAAACGTTAATGCTACTTTTTTATATTTTAAGTTCATCAGCCAGTTTTTCTAATTGAATTCGATCTTGTATGTAATAGGTTCTTCCGTCTTTTTTTAAGTAATTTTGCTGGCAAAACTGGTTTAATACGTATAAAAGATGGCGGTAGCTGACATTTAAGTATTCCGAAGCCTCGGTATGTTTTTCTGTATAACTGTTATTTTGTTCTGTTAATAGAATAAACGCCGCTAATCGATTTTCGAACGGATAACTATTGTTTTTGGCGTAACTTTCTGTTCGGCTAATTGTTTTTTCACCGATAAATTTACATAGTTTCTGTAGAAATGTAGCATCTTGCAACAAAAGATGCTGACAATCTTTAAGAGGAAGCGCTAAGCACATACAATCTTCAATCACTTCCACCGTTTTCGTAACGGATTCTACGCCAATTAACCCTAATTCTCCAATGAACGAAGGTGCTTGAATAAAGTTAATTAAGGAGACCTTCCCGTTTTTGTGACTCATATATATTTTCGCTTTTCCGGAAATTAAGTAATAAAGATAAGGAACATCAACACCTTCATTACATATCCTTTCTCTCTTTTGAAAGGAATGTAGTTCAGCATACGGTAAGACATCAAAAGAAAAAAGAGTATGGAAGTTGTAAGTTTGCATGTAATGAGAGATTTCTTCGCTATTTTTGCTGACTTTCATATTTTCACCTCATGTTTAGTATGAGATATCTCCTATTATGTTTACAAGAAGGAATGATACGATTTACATAAATTTGTTTTTGTAGAAAAGAGAGTGTGAAGGGCTTATGAAAAAATATAAAACATTGCTATTTGATGTAGATGATACATTGTTAGATTTTCAGAAGGCGGAGAAAATGGCGTTACGTATGCTGTTTGAAGAGAAAGGGATTCCTCTAACTAGCGAGGTTGAAGGGCACTATAAAAAAATTAATAAAAGTCTTTGGGATGCTTTTGAGGAAGGTGAAATGAACCGTGATGAAGTTGTAAATACGCGGTTTTCAATTTTGTTTAAAGAGTACGGGGAAGAAGTAGATGGAGTATTATTCGAAAATAATTATCGTAGCTACTTAGAAGAAGGAGACCAACTTATGCAAGGTGCGTTTGAATTTATAAGTCAAATTCAAAGTGAGTACGATTTATATATAGTGACAAACGGTATTTCTAAGACGCAAGATAAACGTTTACGTAATGCAGGATTACATGCCTTGTTTAAAGATATTTTCGTTTCTGAAGATACGGGATTCCAAAAGCCGATGAAAGAGTATTTTGATTATGTTTTTGAACGAATTCCTAATTTTTCCCCTGAAGAAGGGCTCATTATTGGGGATTCGTTAAGTGCTGATATGAAAGGTGGATATGTAGCGGGAATTGATACTTGTTGGTTTAATCCAGAAAAGAAATCAAATAATAGCGAGATTGTGCCAACATATGAAGTACAAAATTTTGAAGAGTTATACGCGTTATTGAAGCAACGTGTGTAATAAAAATAGGCAGTGGAACTTTTGTCCCTACTGCCTATTTTTATTCGTTTGTAGCTTCGTTATTTTTAGGAAGTGGAAATGCATTACCAATCGCTGCCGCTCCAAGCATCGGTAATAGTAAATTGAGCGGGAAAAACATGAGTAATAGTAATGTTATAGCAATTGGTTTTCTTAATGCATAGCTTGAAATTGCTGTCGTGACGATGGCTACCGAAGCGATTGGATCTATCGGGATAATGGAAGCTATAGCATATCCGATACTAGATCCAGCAAATATAATTGGGAAAATATGTCCACCGCGCCAACCTGTATTTAAACAAACGGCAGTAATACATAATTTTAAAACACCTGAAAGAAGTAGTACCCAGAAGGATAAATGACTCCATTCAACGACTAAATCTTTTAATTGGTGTTCTCCTGAGAATAACGTGTACGGGAGAACAGTTCCTGTAATTCCTAATAAAATACCACCGATAATTCCAAGTGATAGTTTGTATTCCCTGAAGGGATGGATTAATTTCTCTAATGTGAATTCAAATTTGAAATAAAAGAAACCAACTATAGCACCAATACTAGCAAGTGGTAGAAAGGCGATCCATTCATTAAGAGAAAGGGAACCTTCCCCAAAATCAACGATAAAGGATCCGCGATTATCGAATTTACTAAGTAATAAATAAACGGAAAAACCAGCGAAAGTAGTAGCTAAATATACAATTGCTTTTTTTCCTTTAGAAAATTCGTTAATTTGCTCACCCTCATTTTCATTTGGAGCTAAATAACCGAATAGCGGCGCGTTAAAAATTACACTTAAAGTAGCGCCAATTCCAACCTCTGTTAGTTCATTCATTCCTTTTAAGGCAAATGTAAAGCGATCCCCTACCCATGTACAAAGTCCACCGATAATTCCAACAAGTGCTGCTTCGGGACCTAAGCTAGCTCCAAATATTAAAACGATAATCGCAGTTAAAGTAGCTTTATGTACAAAACGGTATTCAATTCTACCTGTTTTTTTATATTCACCCATCACTTCTGGCATAAGACGTGGATATGTACCGAAATACTTTTGAGTTAAACCAACGAGAATACCACCGATAGTTGTGACGCAAATAGTGTAATACGGGGGAGAAGCGAAAATAGTAGGTAAGTATCCCCAAATAAAGTGAATGCCGATATTTATTGTAACTAAAAATAGCCAGACTGTAGCTCCTACTATAGAGCCTAAAAGAATGCCGTATAGGACGAGTATATAGTGCATGTCCTTTGTATTTGTCATGTTATACCTCCGTTATGTAAGCTTTAATGTTGAAAGGATTCAATATGCTCCTGCGAAATGAATATGTATAGTATCTTTTTGAGAGGTTGGCTTATTCAATATATTGAGGTCTCGTGAGAATTTGAAATGTTATACAGTTAAACTACTTACTTAATTTTATATAGTAATCGAGGGTTTTAAAAGGTCTTTTTCAAATGAATATGGAATATATTTCTTTTGTTATGCATGTCAAATTCTTTGTATTTAATTTAGAACATTCAGAAAAACTGATTGACATTAGGAAATTATTGCTATAAAATCAACGGTAATTGCATAGTCTTATCAAGAAAAGGTGGAGGGACAGGCCCGATGAAACCTTGGCAACAGCCGTATAACGGAATTGTGCCAAATCCTGCAGGTAATAATCCTGAAAGATAAGAAAGAGCCTTTAGAGCGTGTTTTCAAACTGCTCCTTTCTTGTTTTCAGGAAAGGAGCAGTTTTTTTATTTTGTATAAAAGAAAGGAGAATGAGAGATGGGAGAATCATGGGGAAAAGGAACAATTTGTGTGCAAGGTGGCTATACACCAAAAAATGGTGAACCGCGTGTTTTGCCACTTTATCAAAGTACAACGTATAAATACGATACTTCAGATGATTTAGCAGCGCTATTTAATTTAGAGGCAGAAGGATATATATATACGCGTATTGGAAATCCTACTTTAGCTGCATTTGAGCAAAAGTTAGCGGATTTAGAGGGTGGTGTAGGAGCTGTTGCAACGGCTTCTGGGCAGGCTGCTATTATGCTTGCTGTTTTAAATATTTGTAGTAGCGGAGACCACTTGCTTTGTTCTTCCACAGTTTATGGCGGAACGTTTAATTTATTTGGAGTGAGTTTGCGTAAGCTTGGTATTGACGTTACGTTCTTTAATCCGAATTTAAGTGCTGATGAAATTGTGGCCCTTGCTAATGATAAGACGAAACTTGTTTATGCAGAGTCGTTAGGAAATCCAGCGATGAACGTTTTAAATTTCAAAGAATTTTCAGATGCAGCGAAAGAGTTAGAAGTACCTTTTATTGTGGATAATACATTAGCAACTCCTTATTTATGCCAAGCATTTGAGCACGGAGCAAATATTATCGTTCATTCTACGACGAAATATATTGATGGTCATGCAAGCTCTTTAGGCGGCATTGTTATTGACGGAGGGAACTTCGATTGGACAAATGGGAAATATCCTGAACTTGTTGAACCGGATCCAAGTTATCACGGCGTAAGTTACGTTCAAAATTTTGGTGCAGCAGCTTATATTGTGAAGGCGCGTGTTCAATTATTAAGAGACTACGGAAACTGTATGAGCCCATTTAATGCGTATATTAGCAATATCGGCTTAGAAACGTTGCATTTAAGAATGGAGCGTCATAGTGAAAATGCTCTCGCAGTTGCTAAGTGGCTTGCTAACCATGAACGTATTGAATGGGTGAATTATCCGGGATTAGATAGTAATGAAAATTACTCGTTAGCACAAACGTATTTGAAAAAAGGTGCTAGTGGTGTTTTAACATTCGGCATTAAGGGCGGATTAGAAGCAGCGAAAGAATTTATCGCAAATGTAAAACTAGCAACTCTCGTAACGCATGTAGCGGATGCACGAACTTGTGTTATACATCCTGCTAGCACAACGCATAGACAATTAAGTGCTGAAGATCAGCGTCTAGCTGGCGTTACATCAGATTTAATTCGTTTATCGGTTGGTATAGAAGATGTTTCTGATATTATTGCAGATTTAGAAGCAGCGCTAGTCGGAGGCAAAGAACATGCCGATCATAATTGATAGAGATTTACCAGCTCGCAAAGTGTTGCAGAAGGAAAATATTTTTGTAATGACGAAAGAGCGAGCAGAAACACAAGATATCCGGGCATTGAAAATTGCTATCTTAAATTTAATGCCTACAAAGCAAGAAACAGAAGCGCAATTACTTCGTTTAATTGGCAACACACCGTTGCAATTAGATGTTCACTTACTTCATATGGAATCACATTTGTCTCGCAATGTAGCGCAGGACCATTTAACGAGTTTCTATAAAACATTTCGTGATATTGAGAATGAGAAATTTGATGGACTTATTATTACAGGAGCACCAGTTGAAACTCTTTCTTTTGAAGAGGTAGATTATTGGGAAGAGCTTAAACGTATTATGGAGTATTCAAAAAAGAATGTAACATCTACGCTTCATATTTGTTGGGGGGCACAGGCTGGCTTGTATCATCATTATGGTGTTCCAAAGTATCCTCTTAAGGAAAAAATGTTCGGTGTATTTGAACATGAAGTTCGTGAGCAACATGTGAAATTGTTACAAGGGTTTGATGAATTGTTTTTTGCCCCGCATTCTCGTCATACAGAAGTACGAGAGAGTGATATTAGAGAGGTGACAGACTTAACATTATTAGCAAATTCTGAGGAAGCGGGAGTTCACCTTGTCATTGGGCAAGAAGGAAGGCAAGTATTTGCGCTCGGGCATAGTGAATATAGTTGTGATACGTTAAAGCAAGAATACGAACGGGATCGCCAAAAAGGGTTAAATATTGATGTGCCGAAAAATTATTTTAAGCATAATAATCCAAATGAGAAACCACTTGTAAAGTGGAGAAGCCATGGGAATCTATTATTCTCTAATTGGCTGAATTATTACGTGTATCAAGAAACCCCTTATGTATTATAAAAAAAAGATTGTGTAACACGTGGCAACGTTTTCTTTGTAAAGATTAACTTATATTTTTCCGAATGTTCAAAAAACATTGTTTTTCAGATTTTTTACTCATATAATTTCATCTAAACACAATTTTTGAGGGGTGGACAGTATTATGAAAGAAATTCAAGTTGGTTTATTAGGTCTTGGGACAGTTGGGAGTGGTGTAGTTCGTATCATTACAGATCATCAAGAGCGACTTATCCACCAAGTAGGTTGTCCTGTAAAAGTAACGAAAGTACTAGTACAAAATATTGAAAAAGAGAGAGAGGTAGAGGTACCTTCTACTCTATTAACACAAGATGCAAATGAAATTTTAGATAATCCAAATATTGACGTTGTCATCGAAGTGATGGGTGGCATTGATGATGCAAAAGCATATATTTTGCAAGCCTTACAGAGCGGGAAGCATGTTGTGACTGCCAATAAAGATTTAATGGCGTTACATGGGGCGGAACTCTTAGCGGTAGCCAAAGATAATAAAGCAGATTTGTTTTATGAAGCAAGTGTAGCCGGAGGGATTCCGATTTTAAGAAGTATCGTAGAAGGACTTTCTTCAGATCTTATTACGAAAGTAATGGGAATTGTAAATGGAACGACAAATTTTATTTTGACGAAAATGTCAGATGAAGGGAGAGCATATAACGACGTGTTAAAAGAAGCCCAACAACTTGGATTTGCAGAAGCAGATCCAACATCAGATGTGGAAGGTTTAGATGCAGCGAGAAAAATGACGATTTTGGCTACCCTTGGTTTTTCTACAAATGTAGAGCTTGGAGATGTGAAGGTAAAAGGGATTACTTCTATTACAGAAGAAGATATTGAATACAGTAAGAGTTTAGGATACACGATTAAATTAATCGGTCTTGCGAAGCGAGATGGTGAAAAATTAGAGGTGACGGTTGAACCGACACTACTTCCAAATACACATCCTCTTGCGGCCGTACAAAACGAATATAACGCTGTATATGTGTATGGTGAAGCGGTCGGAGAAACGATGTTTTATGGACCAGGTGCAGGAAGTTTACCGACAGCAACAGCTGTTGTTTCAGATTTAGTAGCTGTAATGCAAAATATTCGATTAGGTGTAAACGGAAATAGTGCGGTATCCCCGCAGTATAAAAAGGTATTAAAAGAGCCAGACGAAATTGTTGTGAAGAAATTTTTAAGACTTCATGTAAAAGATGAAATTGGTGTATTTGCAAAAATTACTTCATTATTCTCTGAGCGTGGCGTTAGCTTTGAAAAGATTATTCAAATGCCGCTTGAAGAGAAAGGGAAGGCTGAAATTGTAATTGTGACGCATCGTGCGTCTCTTGCTGATTATGATTATATTCTACATACGTTGCAAGGGTATGAAGAAATAGATTGTTTGAAAGCAAACTATCGAATTGAAGGGGATTCTAAGTAGTATCTCTTCTCATAAAACAGAAAGAGCCTGTTAAGCAGCTTGCTTAATAGGCTCTTTTCTATTTAAAATCTTCGTACCAATTTGAATAAATGCTTGGATAATCCAGCCTGTTGTAAAGGATAAGATGATTGTTCCAAAATAGATAGGTCCATCTAATAGGAAGCTTAATGTTAAAAATAAAAACGCTAACGAAATTTCTGTTCTTCTAAATGTCCATTTCTTTTTCTCAGCAACCGTTAAAACGAAAGCTTCTTGAGGTGCTGCGCAAAGGTTTGTAGAGACGTAAAGACCAATCCCAGCTCCAACGAATAGATTTCCGCAAATAAGTGTTATATATTTTGGAAGAGAACGGATAGCGTCCATAATAGTTGGAATGGAACCAATCCAATCAACAAAAAGGGAAATAAGAACCATCGTTACAATTGTACCAATTGTTATTTGTTTTTTATTCCAAAAGAGTACGATAAGAGTAAATACAAAGTTAATCATGAAAATCCAAAAACCGATACTTATCCCGAAATTTTGATATAGTGCAATAAAGAAGGAATCATAAGGGCTAAGTCCAAAGGAAGTAATTGTCGTCATCATATTAATACCGATGGCGAGAGTGAGTAGACCGCCAATGAAAAATATATATTCTAATTTGAATCGAAGCATAGTTGTATATCCTTTCAAAATGTATTTGCTAGGAAAGGATATATTGTGGAAAGCTTACCAGGTCAAGGGAGAATTTTTGCAGAGAAGGGGAAAATGAGATGACGAATATAAGAAAGATTGCTGAACTTGCTGGAGTATCTGTTTCAACTGTTTCACGTGTACTGAATAATCATCCATATGTGAATGAACAGAAACGAAAAGAAATTTTAGCAATTATAGAAGAATTAAATTATACGCAAAATGTGAACGCAATTCATTTAGTGAAAGGAAAAACGAATGTCATTGGTGTTTTATTACCGCATGTAAATGATCAATATTATAGCGCTATTATCGAGGGAATATCAAAGGAAACAGCAAAGAATAACTATAATATGATGCTTTGTCAGACGAATTATAGTGAGGAAAGAGAATTAGAAATTTTGAATATGTTAAAAATGAAAAAGCTTGATGGGGTTATTATATGTTCCCGAGCAAATAGTAAGGGAAAGCTTGAAGAATATACGAAATTTGGTCCAATTGTTATGTGTGAAGAAATAGACTCGAATTTCATTTCGAGTGTGCATATTGATTACTATAAAGTCTTTTCGCGCGGGATGAAGAGCTTAATAGATGCCGGCCATACAAGTATTGGGTATTGCATTGGAAGGAGTAATAGCATTAATAGTCAGAGAAGAAAACAAGCATATGAAGATTCGCTTCAACAGATTGCTGTAACACCGATAGAGGCTTGGAAGTTTAAAGGCTGTTTTACGGTGGAAGATGGGCGTAATGTGATTAGGGAATGGACACGTATGTCAGTGAAACCAACTGCGTTTCTTGTATCTTGCAACCATATTGCGGCGGGAATGGTAACGGAAGCAAGAAAACAAGGAATTTGTATTCCAGAAGATATTACGATTATCGGTTGTGATGATCAAGATGTCGCAGATATTTTAGGCATTACGACGATTTCGTATTGTAGTAAAAATGTTGGTGTGAAGGCATTTGAATTATTATATGAAAAGATTAATGATGAGAAAATAGATGTAAAGCACGTAGAGTTATTGCCAGAACTAGTACATAGGGAAACAACATAATAGATAAGGTGTGAAAATCGCTTTTCAAAATTGCGTTTGGTATAATTATGGACAATCTATGAGGGCTAAAAGGGGTTTTGATATGAGATCAAAAGTAGTAAAAGTAATTCTACTCATTACAATTGCATCTTTCTGTTTATTTGCATATGGCTTTGTTTCAGGTGTAAATGATGTGTTAAATCCAAAAGCTTCAAATTTAATTAAAAAGACCGATGTAGTGGCAAAAGAGAAAAAGAAAACGGGAACGTTACAAATCGTTAGTTTAGGTGACTCATTAACACGTGGTGTTGGTGATAAAGAAGGAATTGGCTATATTGGGCGTATGAAAGAGGATTTACAAAAAGATTATAAGCAAAGGGTTGCATTAACAAACTTAGCTGTTAGTGGTGCAAAAATGCCTGACCTATTAAAACAAATTGAGAGTAGTGGCGCTCAATATTCAATTAAGCAAGCAGATGTAATCGTTTTAACAATTGGAGGAAATGATTTATTTCCAGGTTGGGAATCGCTTGGAAAGATAGATTTAGAAACATACCGTCCTGATACAGCAACGTTCCAAAATGAAGCGAAGAAAATAATAGAAGAAATTCGTAAGTTAAATACAGATAGCCCTATTTTTTGGCTTGGTTTATACAATCCTTTTGAAGATGTAGAAGATTTAAAAGGTTCTTCAACCATCGTTGTAGACTGGAATGCATCTTTAGAAAAATTGGCGATAAATAATAAAAATGTGTATATTACACCGACATTTGATTTATTCCAAAACCGTGGGAAAGATTTATTATACTCCGATCATTTCCATCCGAATGAAATAGGATATACATATATGGCGGACCGATTAGTTCAAAATGTTGTGAGTAAATTAAAACTAGAACAAGGAGGGGTAAAATGACGACGATACTTTCTGTACGAGACGTGAAGAAGGTAATTGGAAAGAAGACTATTGTAGAGAATATTTCCTTCGATGTAAAACAAGGAGAAGTGTTTGGCTTCCTAGGACCAAATGGCGCCGGAAAAACAACTACCATTCGAATGTTAGTTGGATTGATTAAAGAAACAGAAGGTACGATTTCTATCGGTGGTTATTCGATTAAGGAAAATTTCAGAGAAGCGATGCGTCAAATTGGGAGTATCGTTGAAAACCCAGAGTTGTATACATATTTAACGGGATGGGAAAATTTAAAGCAATTTGCTCGTATGTTAGGTGATATATCAGATGAACGTATTATTGAAATTGCTGAAATGGTTCATTTAGATGAAAGAATTCATGACAAGGTAAAAACGTACTCACTTGGTATGAAACAACGCCTTGGAATTGCGCAGGCGCTCCTTGGGAATCCAAAATTGCTCATATTAGATGAGCCAACGAATGGTTTAGATCCAGCAGGGATTAGAGAACTTAGGGAATTTATACATAAGCTTGTGAAAGAAGAAAATATGAGCGTGTTTATTTCAAGTCACTTGCTAAGCGAAGTACAAATGATATGTGATCGGGTTGCGATTATTCATAAAGGAAAAATGATAACAGTTGCCAAGGTTGAAGAGTTAATTAAAACAGCAAGTGATCGTGTAGAATGGATTGTTACACCGATTTCTAAGGCGAAAAATATGCTAGAAGATGCTAAGGAAGTAAGAGAAGTGAGTATAGAAGATAATCGATTACTATGCCGCATGGATATCGCATGTATAAGTAGTTGGAATAAAAACTTTGTAGAAAATGGGATAGATGTGCATAGCGTTAAGGAGCTTGTATTTACGCTAGAAGATTTATTTATTGAACTCACAAGGGGTGAGCAGCATGCGTGAATTTGCGAATCTAGTCTTAAATGAATCGGAGAAAATTTATCGTAAGAAACGTATTTTTGTTGTCATGCTTATTTTAGCAATCTTGATCCCGCTTTTCGTGTATGCGCAGTATCGTGAAGTAGAAACGACACAAAAAAGGCTCGGTACGACGGATTGGAAAGTTTCATTACAACAACAAATTGTTGATTCTCAAAATCGTTTGAACAATTCTAGACTACCAGAAGAATGGCGTGATTGGCTAAAGGTAAGAGTGGAGCAGCAACAATATTATTTAGATCATGATATTAACCCGATGGCACCGGGCGCACCCACTTTTGTAAGGGCGTTTATTGAGCAAGGAATTACATTGTTTATTCCGCTTCTCGTAATGATTGTTGCTATTGATATTGTTTCAGGAGAGCGAAGTGATGGAACGATGAAGATGCTACTTACACGGCCGATTCGGCGCTGGAAAATACTTCTTAGTAAGTACGTGACGATGTTATTTTTCATTTCACTCATACTGCTTCTTGTAGGTTTGTTTGCTTACATATTATCTGGGCTTGTATTTGGATACTCGGGATGGAATTTGCCTGTTTTAACTGGGTTTGTTATTGATAAGGAAACGTTAAATACGAATTTTGTACATCTTATTCCGCAGTGGCAATACGTCTTGATGGCGTATGGGCTAGCTTGGTTTGTTGCTATCGTTGTCGGAACTATATCATTTATGGTTTCTGTTTTAATTCGAAATACACCAGCCGGTATGGGCGTTATGTTAGCCGCATTAATCGCAGGTGGTATTTTAAGCTCATTCGCAACATCTTGGGAAGGTGCGAAATATATTTTTAGTGTGAATTTATCATTAACGGATTATTTATCAGGAAAACTACCTGCATTACAAGGCTTATCGATGGGGTTCTCTTTAATGAATTTAACGGTATGGGCAGTTGTATCTCTTATTATTTCATTTGTAGTATTTACAAAGCAGGATATGGTGAATTAATTGAACAGGAAGTGAAAGTATGGAAAATGTTTTAAAAAATGATTGGGGACCATTATTGGCACCAGAATTTGAGAAAGAATATTATCGCAAGTTGGCTAATTTTTTGAAAGAAGAGTATAGTACACATGTTGTTTATCCGAAGGTAGAAGATATTTTTAACGCTCTTCAGTATACAAGTTATGAAAATACAAAGGTCGTTATTTTAGGACAAGATCCATATCATGGACCGAATCAAGCGCATGGTTTAAGTTTTTCTGTACAACCTGGTGTTAAAACACCACCATCATTGTTAAATATGTATAAAGAACTTCGAGATGAATATGGTTATGAAATTCCGAATAACGGTTATTTAGTAAAGTGGGCAGAGCAAGGAGTATTACTACTAAATACAGTATTAACAGTTCTTCAAAGTGAAGCAAATTCTCATAAGGGAAAAGGATGGGAACACTTCACAGATCGTGTGATTGGACTGTTGAATGAACGTGAAAAGCCAGTTATTTTCATATTGTGGGGGCGCCATGCGCAGGCGAAGAAGAAGTTAATTACGAATACAAATCATCATATTATGGAATCTGTACACCCAAGCCCATTATCGGCAAGACGTGGTTTCTTTGGTAGTAAGCCATACTCTAAAGTAAATACGATTTTAGCTAATATGGGCGAAAGAGAAATTGATTGGGAAATTCCAAATTTGTAAATAAAAAAGGTAGTTAACAGTCGTTAACTACCTTTTTGTTATTATTGTTGCTCGTTCTTTAATTTTGCATCTAGTACAAACGTACCGAATGGGATAATTGATGAAACGAATGCTCCAAGTGCCCATAAAATTGATTTACGGTGTACGATTGTTACTTGAATTACCGCAAAGATGAATAGAATAAATAAAACACCATGAGCCATGCCTGTAATTTTAACGGCTGTAGCAAATCCTGCAAAATATTTTAATGGCATTGCTACAAATAATAGTAGTAGGAAAGAAATCCCCTCAACAAGTCCAATTGCTCTTAATCGTCCGATTGGTGTAGATAACATGAAGTAGCCTCCTTTAATGTATGCTTGTATATAGTAAATTTGTATTCTTTTTCAAAATAAAATAGTCTATTTTGTTCCATTATATACAAAAAGAAAGTTTACACTACGAGAATAGTGCAAAGTTCAAAATATAGTCACAAAAGCATGAGAATTTAAATAAAAACCTATTTGAAGTGTTTGACTTCAAATAGGTTTTATGAGTGAAAATATTAAACGAGTGCTTCTCTTTTTAGTACGAACTTCTCTACAACTTTTGCAACGCCATCGTTCATATTTGTATCTGTTACGTAGTTTGCAATTTCTTTAATATCATCTGGTGCATTGCCCATTGCAACACCAAGACCGGCGAATTCGATCATTGCCTGATCGTTATAGCTATCGCCCATTGCGATAACTTCTTCGCGCTTAATGCCAAGTTTTTGAATCAGTTGGTTTAAGCTTGTTCCTTTTGTAACACCAGCTTCAGTAAATTCTAAGAAGAATGGTTTAGAACGCATAACACTTAATTGGCCTTCTAGTTGTTGTTGTAGTTTTGATTCTACCGTTTGTAAATGTTCTGGATTTTCTACCATTAACACTTTTACAACTGGTTGTTGTATAGATTCTTTCAGGTTATTTACTTCTACGATTGGCATACCCGTAATTTGACCTTCAATTTCTGTATAAGAGTTGTTTTTTTCAGTGATAATATCGTCACCAATGTATGTGTGAATCCATACATTTTCTTCTTTACTAATATCGTAAAGACTGTGAACGATTTCAGGGGATAATGTACTACTGAATAACTCTTCATCTGTTTTACAGTTAATAATTTTTGCACCATTAAATGAAAGAATAAAGCTACCGTACTCCTCTAATTGCAATTCTTTTGCGATTGCACGCATTGCGAATGTTGGACGTCCAGAAGCAAGTACAACTTTTACACCTTGCTCTTGTGCAGTCATTAACGCTTCTTTCGTACGAGGTGAAATAGTATGGTCATCACGTAATAAAGTATCATCTAAATCTAAAACAATCATTTTATAAGTCATATTGAAAATTCCTCTCTTTGTTGAAATAGAAATAAAGTTTTATGAAGATATTGGGGAATATATAGTAAGACATCGAACTTCTTTATCCCACATTAACGGGCAGTAAGACCCCCAACTCAAAATTCAGCGAAAGCAAAGAAGTTAGGTGGGGGTCGGGCTGCCCGTAAAAGTCCGATTGGTTCAACTAATAATCAGTGGGGGATGAACAAAACCCCCACTGATTAAAGTTTCACTTTATGTGAAGCTAGGAGAAGTTCTGTATTTTTAGTATAAATTACCACGAGCATGTTGCCTATGATAATTTATACTGCTAATGCCCGATCGGTGAGAGCTAATCATTAGTAAAGATGAATGGCTCTCATTGATTAAAGTTTCACTTTATCATTATCGTAACAACTCTAAAGATAGAGTGCAATAATGGAAGTTTTCCAATTTACGATGGTTGTTTTTCTGTAGAACGAGAAAATAGTATTTCGAGCAAAATTGCCATTACAGATCCAAGAACGAGACCGTTACTTAAAAACGATGCTAGAAATGGTGGGAGTGTAGAAAATGCTCCTGCTGGAACAAACATAACTCCGACTCCTGTAAAGATTGAAAGACCTGCTACTTTAAATAACCGTTCTTTATCTTGTACTGTTTCGTATTCGCGAAAGGCAAGACCAATCATGCTTGCAAATACAGGGTAAATGGCAGCATATCCGACTGCGACAGGTATCGCCGCAAAGAATGAAGTAATCTTTGGGAATATACTAACGAAAATAATAAAGCTTGACCCTAACATAAAGGGGAGTCGTTTATAAATATTAGTCGTTGCAATAAATCCTGCTGATCCAGAAATCGCAACAGGTCCAATAGCTGAAAAAAGGCCTCCTAGCAATTGATTTATGCCTGTTATAATGCCGGCTTGTTTGAAACGATCTGGTGCTGCATTCTTTTCATACTTAGAGACAATCCTTTGCACAACGCGAATACTTGCTAACATATTTGTTAGAAGTAATAGTGTAACGAAAACGACTGTAATTGCCATATTCCATTCAACACGAGGCATTCCGAAAACAAATAGAGACGGAAAACGGATTATATCTGTCACAGGTGTTACTGGATTAGATAATCCGAAGCATGCGAATAATATCCAGCCGCAGACGATACTGAAAAGAACAGAATATTGTCCGATAATAGGTAGCTTCATGATGAAAAAGGATAGTAAAATAACAATGAGTGAAAGAATAAATACGTCAGCTTGTACTTCTGTATGTTTTCCATCAAGGCCAAACATTCCTTTTAAGAAGGACCCGCTAAGTTGCGCGACAAGAAGAAATAAATATGTTCCAATGACTGTCGGTGTAAAATAGCGAACTAGTTTATCGATGAGTCCAAAAATACTAAGAATAATACAAATGATACCACTTAATAGGAATGCGTACTGAAGGACTTTAAGCGTTTCATTGCTGGATCCAAATAATACGACACCTAAACTTGCATAAAGGGAGAAAATGCCCCACCAAAGGCCTGCAGGACCTTCTTGAATAGGCAGTTTATGTCCAAATACAGCTTGCAGTAGGCCGGCAAAGCCAAGAACAAATAATGTTCTTTGTACGAATGCAATAGCTTCAGCGCCATCGAGACCATAATTAGTTGCGACGCTAATTGGTACAATAAGGCTTCCAGCTAAAATAAATAGTGCCCATTGTAAGGCGGAAAGAAATGTTTTCATTATATCAACCTCTTTCATAGATTCCGTATCTAGTATATATGTATTTCATTTCCACTGGCAAAGATTGTAGATAGAGAAAAGAGTTGAAGCACAATATGAATGCACGGAAGCAATTATGGATAGCAGTTATATGTATGACTTTTGTTGTAATTCTAGGAACGCTAGGATTTATGATGATTGAAGAGATTAGTTTGTTTCAAGCATTTTGGATGACGATGATTACTGTATTAACTGTTGGGTACGGAGATGCCGTTCCTGTAACACAGGCAGGAAAAGTTTTTGCGCTTCTTATCATACCTGTTGGAGTCGGTATTGTTACGTATGCAATTGGTGTAGTGGCAGCTATGATTATTGAAGGGAATTTATTTCATGCAGTACGGAGGAAGAAGATGGATAAACAAATAGCACAGTTACAAAATCATATTATCGTATGTGGTTGTGGTAGAGTGGGGCTTCAAGTTGTACATGAATTGCAAGAAAAGAAAATTCCATTTGTCGTCGTAGATAAAGATGAAAGTATATTAGAGAAGGAAAAACTTTTGTATGTACACGGAGATGCAACGGAAGACCAAGTGTTACATCATGCGGGAATTTCAAAGGCAGCCGGTTTAGTTGCTATCGTAGCAAATGATGCTGAAAATGTATTTATTACATTAACGGCAAGAGGGCTAAACGATGCAATTAAAATTGTGGCAAGAGCAGAAAAACCAGAAACTGAAGACAAATTAAAGCGTGCTGGGGCAAATAAGGTGATTAATCCATCTAGCATGGCAGGAATTCATATTGCAAAAGGTATTGCGAATCCGCTAACAGTTCATTATATTGATACAGTACTATATGGCGTGGAACAGTCATTTGTAATTGAAGAAATTGCAGTCGGCAAAGGTTCTATTTTAGCTAGTAAATCGTTACTAGAGAGTGATGTGAGAAATCAATTTGATGTAACAATTTTAGCGATTTTGAGAAATGGGAATGTTATACATAATCCAACGGGGCAGGAAAAACTACAAGAACATGATATGATAATAGTGTTTGGTTCAGTAGAGAAGCTAGGACAATTTGAGAAAGAACTACAAAGTAAGAGGTGACAAGGAATGCAAATATCGAGCGATAAGATTTTAAATAAAATGGCGAATGAAATTGCAAAGGCAAAAAGCAGTGAAGGGCAACAATCAAAAGCGCATTTATTAGTTGTGCGAGCGTTATGTGATTTATTATTAGATGAACAAGCTGAGCCTTCTATGTATAGAGAACCTGAGATTCCATCACAAGTAATTGGCTCTCAGCCTATGACGACAGTTCAACCAGTTATGCCGGTTTCTGGAGAACCTGTTTATATAAAAGAAGAAGGCGCAAACGGTAATTCTTTATTTGATTTCTAGAAGATAAATCGTTTGGCTTATATGAAAAAATTGCTTATGATAAAGGTAAAAAAAGGGGAATTAAGATGAAAATTTTCTTTTTACTAGGTTGTATTGCGGCAGGGCTATCTGTTGCGTTAGGGGCTTTTGGAGCACACGGTTTAGAAAATAAAGTTTCTGCAAAAATGTTAGAAGTTTGGAAAACAGGTGTTACATATCAAATGTTTCATGCCGGTGGACTATTCGTAGTTGCTTTATTAATGGATAAAATTCAATCATCACTTTTAACTACTGCTGGCTGGCTTATGGTAGCTGGGATTATTATGTTTTCAGGTAGTTTGTATGCATTAAGTACGACAGGTATTAAGTTCTTTGGCCCAATTACACCTCTTGGTGGTGTAGCGTTTATCGTGGCATGGATCTTAGTCGGAACTGCAGTTGTAAAAGGATTATAAAAAACAAAAGCTGGCATACGCCAGCTTTTTTTTATGGTCTTGGAGCATAAGTTGCTTGTTGACTAGGTAAATAAGTAATTTCTTCTGGGAATTCTACATAATCTAAATAAATCATTAATAGTAAATAACGTTTCCCTGATTGGGGCTCACTAATTACGATATGATCACGACCAGCTGCCTCAATAATACCTGTATAAGATTGTGTACCGAGCGAACTACCACGCTCATAAGTCATTACAACGGTAGCTTGCTTGCCTTTGTTCAAGCGAAGAATATTTTCAATGTACGACTGTTCTAATGGTAACATGCCTTGAGAAACGGCATATTGAGCTTGCGCAGCTTGTTGTTGCATTGCTTGCTGTTGTTGCTGTTGCTGTGGGGTCATTTGTTGCGGTTGTACATAAGTTCCAGATGGTTGATAGAAACCTGTTCCGTAATACGGGTTTTGTTGCTGTGCCATTCAAAAATCCCTCCTCATTATCAATCCTTAATATACGCCAGGACAATCCTCGCCAGATGGCTGGAAGAAGCAGTGCTTTTTGAAGCGACCAGAGTTTTGCTGATTATACCAAGTTGGCGGACAAGGGCCTTCCGGTCTAAAAAACCATAAGGAAAAGTTGGCGGGCCAAAAACGTTGTCCTTGAATCGTTCGCCTTGCTAATGCGATATCTTGTTCTCTTGCACGCTGATAAAAATACCCTTTTTGCGTTGCCTCAAAACCGCCAGGATTTTGATAAACCATTTGACGTAAATTACGTATTTTTTTAAAATCTAAACAATTTCCGCGGACACGATTTACTCCTACGTTTCCGACCATTAACATTCCTTGTTGTCCTTCTCCTTCGGCTTCAGCACGCATCAGTCTAGCTAATAACTTTACATCTTCTTCGTTATAAGCAATAACACCCATTATGTGTCACCTCTCTTTTTGGAATACCTTGTGGAAAGAGGTTTATTTCTAGATGAAGTGTGTAACGATTACTAGTTCATACGTATGAGAAAAAGGACTCAGATATGACAACCAAACGAAGTTTTACATGGAGAGAGGGAAATAAAAAAAGCTAGCGTGAGCTAGCTTTCCGTCATTAAAATACTTTAGACCATAAGTTTGAGAAGAAATCTCCAATAGAGCGCATTGTTAATACGAACCAATTTGCCTTTTCAACTTCTTCTGTCGTTTTTGCAGTAACTTTCATGTTTTTATTTCCATCTAAAAATCCGTATTTATCAGTTGGTTCTAGAACGATGGAACCTACTTTTGCATCCTTTTTAACAGGAGCGACTAAATGTCCATCTTCAGCAAGGGATTTATCTGCTTCAGTCCCAATTTTATAAGGATCTTTGCTACCTTTTTTCGCAATTACTGTTATTTCTTTTTCCGGTGTAACAGTCACTTGATCTTCGTTACCTTTTACTACAGAGATTGTGTTGTGTTTATCAACTTTTAATTTTTGTTTTTCAAAGTTATTAAATCCATATTCAATTAATGCACGAGATTCAGTGAAACGCTCGTCCATTGATTTTGTTTTAATAATTACTGAAATAAGGCGTAAGTCACCACGTTTTGCTGTAATAGTGAATCCGTATCCAGCAGTATCAGAACTACCAGTTTTTAAACCATCTGTTCCTTCATAAGAAAAAGCAGCACCTGGTAACATCCAGTTCCAGTTTTCCATACGAATTGGTTTCGGATGATTATCTGGGAAGTTTCTAAATCTTTGTTTTGTATCCTCTAGCATTTCTGGATACTTTGTAATTATTGCTTTTGAAAGCATACCCATATCGCGAGCTGACATGGAATTTTCTCCATTCGGATCCGTTCCCTCAGGGTGTTTTCCCTTTAAGTCAGCGTTATTTAACCCAGTAGCGTTTACAAATTTATATTTCTTTAACCCTAGTTTTTTTGCATGTTCATTTGCAAGGTTTAAGAAGTTTTTCTCACTTCCTGCAAGAAGTTCTGCTAAGGCAATACTAGATCCGTTTGCAGAGAAGATAACGATAGAATGATATAATTCTCTTACAGTATATTGACGTCCCTTTTCAAACGGAACGTTAGAGAATTCATTATTACGTGAAACTTCATAAGCATAATCAGAAATGTTTACCTTTGTATCCCAAGTGATTTTTCCTTCTTTAATTGCTTCTAATACGGCATAAACAACAATTAGTTTTGACATACTAGCAATAGCTAGCAATTCATCTGGATTTTGTTCATGCAGTATTTTTCCTGTATCTGCATCAAATAGAAGTGCAGCAGCTGCCTCAATGTGTATTTTTTCTTCCGCATGGGATGTTGTTACTCCTAAGGAAGAAATTGACAATAAAAGCGCTAGTAAAATAGACAAGATTTCCTTCATATAGATTATCACCTTCGCATCGTTATTAGCATGTAGCTCGTACCATTTTAGCATAAATTTGGATATAGAAAGGTTACAATTTTGTAAGGAAATCGAAAAGAATTGTCGATTTTTGTTCAAATTTGCAGAGAAAAGAAGTTTTTTGAGGAGAAATATAGAGGGTAATAAAAAAAGGAACGAATTTCGTTCCTTTTTCATGATTTGCCCCGCTATTTGCCGGGCAGTAAGATCCCCACCTCAAAATTAAGCGACAGCAAAGAAGTTAGGTGGGCGATGATAATGAGTGGGGGATGAACAAAACCCCCACTCATTAAAGTTTCACTTTATATGTGTAAAAATTTCTCTACCTTTTCGTCTGGTAAAATGTTTCCAACGAAAAATGTTCCGAATTCACCATAACGAGCACTTACTTCATCGAAGCGCATTTCATATATAAGTTTTTTAAATTGAAGAACATCGTCAGCGAATAATGTTACGCCCCACTCAAAATCGTCGAATCCAACTGATCCTGAAATAACTTGGCGTACTTTACCTGCGTACTGGCGACCGATTTTACTATGACTGTACATCATTTTTTTACGTTCTTCCATAGGAAGCATGTACCAGTTGTCATCACCTTGGCGACGCTTATCCATTGGGTAGAAGCAAATGTGATTTGCTTTTGGTAGTTCTGGATATAAGCGAGCTAAGATTTGTGGGTTTTGATATGGATCTTCATCAGCTGGAAGGTAGTTGCTTAGTTCAACAACAGATACGTAAGAGTATGCAGGAACCATATATTCAGCTAATGTTGTTTTATTCAATTCTGTCTCAATTTCATTTAACTCTTCCATTGTTGGACGTAAAATCATAAGCATAATATCAGCTTTTTGGCCAACAACAGTATACATTGCATGACTACCTTTTTTCGCGGTAGATACTTCGTTCCATTTTTCAACGACATTTAAAAATTCAGACACAGCTTGTCCGCGTTCGTCGCTAGATAATGTTTTCCATGCAGCCCAATCAATAGAACGTAAATCATGTAAACAATACCAGCCATCTAACGTTGTTGTTGCTTCACTCATTCTATTCACCTCAGTTAATGATAGTTTTACACGTTAACTATAGCATATATAGTTTTAAAATCATCTATATAAAGCTTTAGCGCATAAAATTGTCACATTTAAATTTACTTGAAAATAGGAGAAGATAAGGCTTAAAGGGGATTTATTTCTAGGCTGAATTTTATGAAAATATAATCATTTTCATTTTATCTATTTTTTGGGAGCTATAAGTTTAAAATATAGAGGAAAAGCAGTATTCTTAAAGATAGAGTTTTTTAACATATGTAGGAGGGTTTATTCGTGAGCAACTTATTTACAACAGTAAAAGAAAAAGTTCAAGGAAAAGGCATTTCTATCGTACTTCCTGAAGGAACTGATGAAAGAATTTTAGGCGCTGCAGAGCGTTTAGCAAAAGAAGAGTTAGTACAACCAATTTTAGTTGGTAATAAAGAAGAAATTAGCGCAAAAGCTGCTAGCATGAATTTAACATTAGCAGGCGTTGATATTTATGACCCAGCTACATACGAAGAAATGGATGCAATGGTAGCATCTTTCGTTGAACGCCGTAAAGGTAAAGCAACTGAAGAAGACGCTCGCAAAATCCTTAAAGACGAAAACTACTTCGGTACAATGCTTGTATACATGGGTAAAGCACACGGTTTAGTAAGTGGTGCAGCTCACTCGACAGCTGATACAGTTCGTCCAGCACTTCAAATCATTAAAACAAAACCAGGCGTTACAAAAACTTCTGGCGTATTCATCATGGTACGTGAAGAAGAGAAATATGTATTCGCTGATTGTGCAATTAACATTGCACCAAACAGCCAAGATTTAGCTGAAATTGGTATCGAGAGTGCGAAAACTGCTGAACTATTCGGTATTGATCCACGCGTTGCTATGTTAAGCTTCTCTACAAAAGGTTCTGCGAAATCTCCAGAAACAGAAAAAGTTGTAGAAGCAACTCGTATTGCAAAAGAAATGGCTCCTGAATTAACTTTAGATGGAGAATTCCAATTCGATGCTGCATTCGTACCGTCTGTAGCTGAGAAAAAAGCTCCAGGTTCTACAATTAAAGGTGATGCTAACGTATTCGTATTCCCAAGCTTAGAAGCTGGTAATATTGGCTACAAAATCGCTCAACGTTTAGGTAACTTCGAAGCAGTAGGACCAATCTTACAAGGTTTAAATATGCCTGTAAATGATCTATCTCGCGGATGTAACGAAGAAGAAGTGTACAAGTTAGCTTTAATTACAGCAGCTCAAGCACTTTAATTCTATAATGAATCGAAATAAAGACCGTCGCTATTATAGCGACGGTCTTTATTTTTCTAAGCCAAGTGCTTTATTGTTACGATCAATAATGCGTTGTAAATTCGTCTCATATAAAGGTATTTCATCTATTGTTAATTGAGATGATGTTAACTTTGGAGCGAATTGCTGCAATGTTTTTAAAAGGCGCATCATTAAATCTTGTACTGTAATGGTTTCGCCAAGTAATTCTGAAAGTGAAGCCATCGTACTCGGTACAATTTCAGGATATGTAAAGCGTGTTTCTTCTCCTTGAATGGCTAGGTTGTAGAAATCACGAACGAGTGCGGCACGCTCAGAGCCACTTCCTGTAGCGCAGAGATAAATTTGGACAGCGACACCACCGCGAATACGGCGCTGTGAAATGCCAGCAAATTTTTGATTGCGAATACTTAAGTCATAGCTACCAGGACAGTAAGAACCAACAATTTCTTTTGCCTCGATTGTAACATCGTAATCGTTTAACATTTCCTTAATTAAATGCCACATTGTATCGTATCCAAGATCAATATCGATACCTTTTTCCGTCTCTTGGAATAAAAGTGATACGTTTAAAACACCTTTATCAAGTACGACTGCAAGTCCACCGGAATTACGAACGATAACATTGAAGTTGTTTTCTTGTAAAAAGGAAATACCTTCTTCCAAGTGTGGTAGGCGTGAATCTTGAATGCCAAGAACAATTGTATTGTGATGAACCCAAGAACGCATTGTTGCAGCTGATTGACCATTTCCAATGCTTGTGCACAGTGTGTCATCCATTGCGAATGACTGCAATGCATGGAATGTTGGTCCCAAACTAGACTGATCTACAATACGCCACTCTGGCTGAGATAAAATGGAACGGGAATTGCTCATATAACTAACCCCTTATCTTTAAAATGACAATCTCTATTATAGCAAAAAATGAAGAATGGGGTTTTCTCGCATATAAAGGGAAAGTTTAAAGATGAAAGACTAAAAAAGGATGCATTACATGCATCCTTTCTATTCTGCAATTTTTTCTAAATTACCGTTTCGATCCATGCGGAACGATGTTTGTGAGCGTTCCTCATCATCCATGACTGCCAACTTACGAGCGCGGTTCATAATGTTCATAAGTGTTTCGTAATCTTCTTGTACAGTATGAGATTGTTTTTCTAATTTTTCTAGTTTCTTTTCTAGTTCTTCATTTCGAAGCATTTGTGATTTAATTTCTTGTTTCAATCTCGTATTCTCGTTTTCAAGAGCTGTTACTTTTATATTGGAAGATCCGACTGTTTGTAAAAAATAAATAACATCTTGCATTGTTATAGAGCCTTTTGCAGCAGGAACGTTGGCTTCTTTATATGGAATAGCTTCTTTATATTGTACAATTGATTCCTCTTGTACGAATTCTTCGTAATCAGTTATCGAATCTGAAGCTGGTGGTGTATAAAGTAAACGTTTTTTCGCTTGTTCGCCGCTTGCAGCGCGCATTTTATCTTTACGATGTTTTTTTGCTAGTTGAAGAGCTTGTTCATAACTATAGCGAACAACAGCATTCCAACGGAAACCACAGGCAGCCGATGTACGATTTAATTGATCACCCACTTCTTCAAATGCATTTAATTGAGTACTTCCTTCTCGAACGTGACGAAGTACAGTTTCAGCAAGTAATAAATCATCCTCATCCGTCCAAGCATCTTGTCTTACTTTCATAGATTCAACTCCCTTTCTTTTTATGAACTTCCTATTTTTATAATGGGCAAAAAAATGAGCTTTTATACAAAGCTTTTAAAAATATGGTAGATTTCGATGAAAGGTATAAATTTTGCCAAGAATGACGTAAGCTTCTGTAGGAAAACATATAAATATGTAGCATTAATATGAAGAAAGAGCTTTAAAGGGAAACTTGCAACGAGCTTCAAAGAGCGGTAAAATACCATTTAGTGTTTATTCTTAAATGTACTTGAGAAAAGTTTAAAATAGAGGAAGTGTTATATAATGGGGAACGAATTTCGTGTGTGTGATGATTGTCAGGCAACGAACGTTAAAACGTTGATTCCAAAGTTAAAAAAAGTAGATTCATGTGCAACGATTGAAGTTGCGTGTCAGTCTTACTGTGGCCCTGGCCGTAAAAAATCATTCGCATTTGTAAATAATCGTCCAGTCGCGGCTCCAACAGAAGATGAATTAATTGTAAAAATTGAAGCAAAGTTAAATAAGTAAGAAAAAGAAGAGTGAATAGATTACTCTTCTTTTTTATGCCCATAAGAGGAATGAGTTATTCTACGAAAATACAATTGAGTAGATTAACATTCAATGAAGGAGGGGCATCATCTATTTATTCAAATTTCAATTTATATAAATTTGTATTTCAAAATAATGGTTGACAGTCTTTTGAAGCGATAGGTAGAATAGAAAGTGTCTGATTCTGATAATCATTATCAGGAAAAGATCAATTAACCTAATTTTTTTATTACTATTTGAGAATAAATTTCATTTTATTAAATATATGTTGTTGGTTAGGATGGTTGAGGTATGGAAGCGAGCGCAAGGAGTATAGAACATCAAGATGTGAATGTTAAAGAGATTAAGAGCAGACCGCTCGTTGCTTCTATTATTTTAGTAGCAGGTACAGTTTTGTTAGCTTTAAGCATGGCAGTTTCTATTTCGTTTGGTGCTGCAGATATTAGTTTAAAGACTGTATGGCAAGCTGTGTTTCAGTTTGACGGTTCTATTACGCATCATAACGTAATTCAAGAACTTCGCATGCCTAGAGCAATAGGGGGCGTAGTAGCAGGTGCCTTTTTAGCGGTATCAGGGGCAATTATGCAAGGTATGACGCGAAATCCACTTGCTTCACCATCGTTAATGGGAATTACAGATGGAGCTGTATTTGGAATTGCAATTATGTATGCATTCTTCCCTAATTCACCTTATTTAATGTTCGTTATCGCATCTTTTATTGGAGCTGCGTTTGGAGCGAGCATTGTATATGGAATTGGGTCTTCTTCACCAGGTGGATTAACACCTGTGAAGTTAGCTTTAGCCGGTGCAGCAATTAGTGCTTTATTAGGGGCCATTTCATCTGGAATTGCGCTATATTTCAACCTTGCCCAAGAGGTGAGTATGTGGAATGCAGGCGGAGTTGCGGGAGTGAAATGGGAAAGTATTAATATGTTAGTACCAATTGGCCTTGTTTGTCTCTTTATTGCAATTATGATGTCGAGGTATATTACAATTTTAAGCTTCGGTGAAGAAATTGCAATTGGGCTTGGTCAAAATACGACATTAATTAAATTTATCGGAACAGTACTTGTTCTTGTGTTAACAGGTTCTGCGGTTTCTATGGCAGGATCGGTTGGATTTGTTGGTCTTGTAATCCCGCACATGACTCGTTTCCTTGTAGGCTCAGACTATAGATGGGTTATTCCATGTTCTGCGGTCTTAGGTGGGCTGTTAATTGAAAGTGCAGATATGTTATCTCGCGTTATTAATCCGCCGTTTGAAACGCCAATTGGAGCAATTACAGCGCTAATTGGGGTTCCATTCTTCCTCTACTTAGCACGTAACGAAGGGAGAGGGAAAATGTGAGGACAAGTGTCTTAACAAAAAAGAATGTTTCTGTTTTAACAATCTTAGTAGGATTAATCGTTACTGTATTTTTAGTAAGTTTAAATACAGGGACATTTAAAATACCGCCAATGGACGTATTAAAGTCATTGGTTGGACTTGGTGCTGAAGATCAGTCTGTTATTTTATTTGAATTCCGTATGCCGCGTATGGTTATTGCTATATTAGTTGGATCCGCTTTAGCGATGTCAGGTGCGATTTTGCAAGGGTTATCACGAAATCCACTTGCTGATCCAGGTATTATCGGTATTAACGCTGGAGCGGGATTAACAGTTGTTATATTCGTCTACTTTTTCTTCGGAAAAGTTGGGACTGGCACATTTTTATCTGTATTTATCCTTCCATTCTTCGCGTTAGTTGGTGCAATATTAGCGGCGGTTATTATTTATTTACTAGCATGGAAAGACGGCGTTTCATCAACGAGATTAATACTAGTTGGTATCGCTGTTGCAGCCGGGTTTGGTGCTGTTAGTTTAATTTTTTCTATGAAGATGACATCTAACGATTTCCGCTTTGCTACGATTTGGTTAGCAGGAAGTCTATGGGGCACAGATTGGAAGTTCGTACTAAGTGTACTTCCATGGATGGTTATTTTCTTGCCACTGGCTATTAGTAAGGCGCACATATTAAATGTAATGAACCTAGGCGACTCGACAGCTGTTGGTCTTGGTTTAAATGTAGAAAAAGAAAGACGTAAATTATTATTTATTGCAGTGTGTTTAGCTGGTGCATCTGTCGCTGTTGCCGGAGGAATTGGTTTTATCGGTTTAATGGCTCCGCATTTAGCGAGGCGCCTTGTTGGTGGTAAACATCAAATTATGCTGCCTACTGCTGCACTAATAGGGACGTTTTTACTTTTATTCGCAGATGTAATTTCAAGAAGTGTGTTAACAACTTCAGAAATACCGGTCGGTCTTGTTATTTCTGTAATTGGTGCACCATATTTCATATACTTACTTATGAGGACAAAATAAAGGGAGGCTTTTTGTATGGCAACTTTAGCAGTTGATGCGGTATCTGTTGGATATAATGAAGGGTTAATTATTGATGGATTAACAGTTGAAATTCCGGAAGGGAAAATTACAACAATTATTGGACCAAATGGTTGTGGGAAGTCCACATTATTAAAAACGGCTTCTCGTATTTTGAAGGCAAAAAAAGGTACTGTTTATCTTGACGGAAAAGCAATTGAGAAACAGCCAACGAAAGAAATCGCAAAGAAAATGGCGATTTTACCACAGACTGCAGAAGTGCCAACGGGCCTTACTGTGTTTGAACTCGTTTCATATGGACGCTTTCCTCATCAAAAAGGATTTGGAACGTTGAAAGAAGAGGATTATCGCTACATTCATTGGGCACTTGAAGTGACGGGAATGACAGAATTCGCAAATCGCTCAGCAGAGGCGTTATCAGGCGGGCAACGTCAACGCGTATGGATTGCGATGGCTCTTGCACAAGGGACAGAATTACTCGTATTAGATGAACCGACAACGTACTTAGATATGGCTCATCAATTAGAAGTATTAAACTTATTGAAAAAGTTAAACGAAGAAGAAGGTAGAACGATTGTTATGGTTATCCATGACTTAAACCATGCTTCTCGTTTCTCAGATCATATGATTGCATTAAAAGCAGGTAAATTAATGAAGCAAGGAACGCCAGACGAAGTGATGACGAGTGAAACACTTCGCAGTGTATTTGAGATTGAAGCTCAAATCGTTCCGTGTCCAGTAAACTGTAAACCAATTTGTTTAACATATGATTTAGCGATGATTAGTAATCAATTGCGTAAAAAAGCATAAGTAGAATCCCCCTCGTAAAGAGGGGGCCTTCTAATGGACGTTGAGCTTCTTATTAGTAAATAGGAAGTTGAACACCCGTTAGAGCGGGGCATAAGCAACAATTAATCAATATATATTTATTAATTGTTAATCTTGTTTCTTATAGTTCACTGTAACTTATAAGAGAAATACAGCTAGAAGGAGTGGGAACATGAAGAATTTTAAAATGGCGTTATTAGCAATGGTACTAGTCGTTACTTCTGTACTATTTGCAGCTTGTTCTAACAAAGAAGAGAAGAAAGCAGATGCGAAGGATGCGAAGACTGAAGAGCGCACTGTACAACACGCAAAAGGGGAAATTAAAATTCCTGCAAATCCAAAGAAAATTGCTGACCTGAGTGGTTCAACGGAAGAATTATTAATCTTTGGTATGAAACCAATTATTACTGCTAATACATCTCAAGAAAAGATTGATGCACATATTGAAAAGAAATTAAAAGACGTAAAACCAGTTGGTTCTGCTTGGGGTGATAAAATTAACATCGAAGCAGTAGCTGCTGCAAAACCAGACTTAATTCTTGTAAACAATCGTCAAGAAAAGATTTATGATCAATTATCTAAAATTGCACCAACAGTTATGTTAAAAACTCCATTAGACCAATGGCGTCCGAAATTCGAAGAAGTAGGTCAAATCTTCGGTAAAGAGAAAGAAACGAAAGAATGGTTCAAACAGTATGATGAAAAAGCAAGCAAATTACATGACAAAATCGTTGCGAAAACTGGCGATGCTAAATTTATGAAAATGGCTGCATATCCAAATGCTTTCCGCGTATACGGTGACTACGGTTACGGTAGCGTAATCTTTAATGATTTAAAATTACCAGCAGTTAAAGGTACACCAACGGATAAACCACTAGTACAAGTACAAAAAGAAGCTTTAATCGATTACAACCCGGATTACTTATTCGTATTTACAACTGGTGACGGTTCTCAACGTCTAAAAGAATTCCAAGAAGAATCAATTTGGAAAAACATGAACGCTGTTAAAAACAACCACGTATTTACAATTAAAAGCGAAGACGTAAACAAAGGTTACTTCCCTCTAGGTAAAGAAATGATCTTAGATGAAGTTGCTGAATTCGTTTTAGGGAAATAATGTATAAACAGAAATCACTTTTACTTCGGTAAAAGTGATTTTTTCTTTATATAAGGGCAATTAATATAGTCTTTCATTTCTTTCTGTTTCCTATTTCGTTTATAATATATAGTAAGAATGCAGTAAAGAAAGGGGGATGTCGGAAGGTGGTATATTTAAACGACAAACTCAGCGAAACAAAAGTGTTTAAAGACCCGGTACATAAATATGTGCACGTGCGCGATCGTGTTATTTGGGATTTAATCGGAACGAAAGAATTTCAACGCTTGCGCCGTATAAAGCAGCTTGGAACGACATTTTTTACATTTCACGGTGCAGAGCATAGTCGCTTTACTCATTCGTTAGGTGTATATGAAATTATTCGTCGTATGATTGATGATGTGTTTGATGGCAGACCGAACTGGAATGCTGAAGATAGATTGTTATGTTTATGTGCGTCATTACTTCATGATGTCGGTCACGGCCCGTTTTCTCACTCGTTTGAAAAAGTATTTTCATTAGATCATGAGAAATTTACGCAAAAGATTATCGTTGGAGATACGGAAATTAATCGTATATTAAGCCGCGTGGATAAGGAGTTTCCGCAAAAGGTAGCCGATGTAATCGCCAAAACATCTACGAATAAATTAGCGATTAGTATGATTTCCAGTCAAATTGATGCAGATCGTATGGACTATTTATTAAGAGATGCGTATTTCACAGGCGTAAAGTATGGAAACTTTGATATGGAACGTATACTGCGTGTCATGCGTCCGTACGGGAATCAAGTAGTCATTAAAAATAGTGGTATGCATGCTGTTGAGCATTATATTATGAGCCGTTATCAAATGTATTGGCAAGTATACTTCCATCCGGTAACGCGCAGTGCTGAAGTTATTTTAACGAAGATTTTACACCGTGCAAAATCATTGCACGAGAAGTATTATACATTTAAAAATCATCCGGTTCATTTCTATTCTTTATTTGAAGAAGAAGTAACAGTAGAGGATTATTTAAAGTTAGACGAGAACGTTATGTATTATTACTTCCAAGTATGGCAAGACGAAGAGGATCCAATTTTAAGTGATTTATGCCGCCGTTTTATGAATCGAAACCTATTTAAATATGTAGAGTTTACAGATAAGCACGGTTTAGATAATTGGATGGAATTAAGTAGCTTATTTAAAAAGATTGGACTTGATCCAGAATACTATTTAGTAGTTGATTCAACGTCAGACTTACCGTATGACTTTTACCGTGCTGGTGAAGAAGAAGAACGTCTGCCAATCTTACTTCTTATGCCAAATGGAGAGCTTAGAGAGCTTTCGCGTGAATCGGATATTGTTGAGGCAATTACTGGTAAGAAGAGAAGGGATCAAAAACTATTCTATCCGCATGATTTAATCTATGAAGATGGAAGAAAAGGAAAATATAAAGAGAGAATCATCGAGTTACTAGAAGGAAAAAAATAAGAAGCAGCTAAGAGCTGCTTCTTATGAAAGAACTTGAAATTATTTGTCGCTTAAGCGTTTTCCGCCAACTGCATAATGGTTTTTAGACATTTCTTCGATGAAAACAACGATGTTTTCTTCAGGAGCACCAGTTGTTTCGCTTACTGCTGCTGTTACTTTCTCAGCAAGAGCTTTCTTTTGTTCCTCTGTGCGTCCTTCTAGCATTTTCACTGTTACGTATGGCATATATAATCGCTCCTTTTATGTAAGTTACACTTTTATTATAGCGGATTATGGGGAAGAACAATCGAAAAAACAAATAATTTCTTTTTTTGACATATTGAAGAGGAGATGAATCATGGATCAGTTATTTAGATACCCATTGCAACAAATTCCGTTGGTAGCAATGGCCATTATTATTGCGTTATCAGTGCATGAATTTGCGCATGCATATGTTGCATATAAATTTGGAGACGATACAGCAAAGAAGCAAGGCCGTTTAACATTATCACCGATGGCGCACTTAGATCCTATTGGGATGATCGCTGTATTAATTCTTGGTTTTGGTTGGGCAAGACCTGTTCCTGTTAACCCATATAACTTTAAAAGGCCGCGTCTTGCAGGGATATTAGTTTCAATTGCAGGCCCAATTAGTAACTTAATTTTAAGTGCAATTGGTTTAATTATTTGGTATAGCCTATTAACATTTGGTGTATTAGATTCAATTCCATTTGCAGTAGCAGATACATTGGCTCAATTCTTCCGAATTTTTATTATGCTTAATATCGTATTACTTGTATTTAACTTATTGCCAATTCCGCCACTTGATGGGTATCGAGTTGTGGAAGATTTAGCACCAACAAATATTCGTGCGAAAATGACACAGTATGAAAAGTATGGAGCAATAGCGTTATTAATTCTTGTTATTACACCGCTTAGCAATTATACAATTCAACCTATTTTTAATGTTGTCATTCCATATGTATTTGTATTTTTAGACAGTATCATTGCGCCTATTTTTGGCCTTTTATAATCATTAAGTGAGGAGGAGTTTACATATGACAGAGAAAAAGAAAAAAATCGGTTTTAATATCGTGAAAAATGATTCAACAGATGGACATGGTGGTTTTGGTGTTGGAGCATTAAGTCTAGAAAACATTTCACCTGTATTTGTCGATGTACTAGAGAAAACAGCATTTGTTGATATCGGTGCAATGCATGCACGTAGTACAGTCGAAAAAGGTATTAAGTTTTTAACAAATAAAGATGAAGTTCCAAACGGAAAACCATTTTGGCTTGTGTGGGTAACGATTGAAAGAACGGCGACAGGTGCTTATTATGCAGGTGTAACAGCTTGTGAAATGACAGTTGACCGTGAAATTCGCCGCGGATATAAATCACTTCCAGAGCACGTAAACAAAATGGATAAATCAATGAAGCGTTACATTATGGTCGACCATATGGATGAATCATCTAAAAAAGTACTTGGTACATTCTTGAAAGAACATAATGAAGCGATTTGGAACGAATCTAGTGAAGAATTGCGCCGTGCATTATTAAGTGAATAAAAAATAGCTGACGGATGCCCGTCAGCTATTTTTTTACCAAGGAAGATATTTTTTCCACCAACTTGTTTTCTTCTTTTCTTCAGTTGTCTTTTCAAATTCCTCTTTGTCATCGACATGATCCATACAATATTCAGTTGGTTCTGTACCTTTTGCGAAATACATTTTAACTGAAATGGGACAATTTTTTGTAGCGATTTTTCCGTTTTCAGGGTTAATATCGACTGCAACGACGTCACTTGGTTGTTTAAACTCTTTTTGAGGTTGTCCATCTAAGCCTTTTTCCATCGTATCGGTCCATATTTTTTTCGCATATCCTTGTTCTGCTACGTTTGAAATCGATTTAGGTTGATCATATCCAACCCATACACCCGTTACGATTTGCGGGGTAAATCCAATCATCCAACTATCTGTTTCAGTAGAACCGGATTTTCCGGCATATGTTCTTGATAGTTTAGATAACATCGATTGACCAGTTACAGCAGCATAGCTGCTCAGTTTTTTATTAAACATGCCCGTCATCATTTCTTCCATTACAAACGCTTTGCTTTTATCGAGAACTTGTTTACTTTCCAAATGAGCATCGTATAGCATGTTTCCTTCCTGGTCCATAATGCGGCGAATAAACATTGGTTTTACTTCTTTTCCGCCGTTTGCGAACATGCTATAAGCGTTAACCATTTCAATTGGTTTTACAGGAGATGTACCGAGAGCGAGAGACGGAACATCTTTTAATGCGGTAGTAATACCGAATTGCTTCGCTGTTTTTGTAAGAATGTCTTCGCCTAAAAATAAATTGGTCTTCACGGCATATACGTTATCAGAGACCGCAAGAGCTTGCGCCATTGTTACAAAATCGTCTGCATAATAGTCTTTATAGTTTTTCGGTTTATACTTTGAAACACCGTCACCTAAAGTGAACACAGTGTATTCGCTTTTTAAGCGCGTAGCAGGGGTGAATCCTCGTTCTAATGCCGCATAATACAGGAATGGCTTAAACGTAGATCCAGGCTGTCGAGCGGCCTGTGTGGCCCTGTTAAATTGACTCGTATTATAATCAGTCCCGCCAACAAGGGCAGCTACTTCACCTGTTTTTGGATTCATAGAGACGAGCGCAGTTTGTATGTTTGTTGTGTCAGGTATGTGATCTTTTACAGCTTGCTCTGCAACAGATTGTAATTTAGGGTCTAGTGTTGTATAAATACGCAGGCCACCCTTTTGTAAGGCTTGTTCATCTAATCCGATATCACGAAGAAGAGAAGCTTGTACAGCATCTTGGAAATAAGGTGCAATCTCTGTCACTTTTTTTGTATCTAATGAGGCAAAAGTTAGTGGATCTTTTTTTGCTGACGTTGCTTGTTTCTTCGTAATGTAACCTTGTTCTACCATTTCGTCTAATATGAGAGATTGTCGTCCTTTCGCACGATCCTCTTTTAAAAAGGGAGAGTAGACACTAGGTCCTTTCGGGATACCTGCGAGCATACTAGCTTCCGCTAATGTTAATTCTTTTGCTGTTTTATCGAAATATAGACGAGACGCAGCTTCGATTCCGTAAGCACCATGCCCGTAATAAATTGTATTTAAATATCCTTCTAAAATATGATTTTTATTATAGTTCACTTCCAGGCGAATTGTGTACATCGCTTCTAATAGTTTACGTTTCCACGTTTTATCATGATCTAAGTATAGGTTACGAGCGTACTGTTGTGTAATCGTACTAGCACCTTGGACCTTTGCCATCGCTTTTAAATCGGCAACAATAGCACCAGCAATACGTTTCATATCAAAGCCATGATGTTTGTAAAATCGTTGATCTTCGATAGAAAGTGTCGCCTCTTTTACATAAGGAGAAATTTCATTGAGAGATACATTGTAACGTTTTTGCATTTCATTACTTTGTCCGATAACAGTGTCATCATTAGCGTAAAAGACACTTGTTTGTGGGACAGCAACAGGAGGAGGTCCCATAATTTTTGCAACTATAATAATAACAAAAAAGGAAAAAACGAAAAAAAGAACAGAAGAAAACATTACGGTGAAGAAAAGACGTTTATATTTTTTAAGTTTCGGATTCATAGTTTGATCCATCTTTTTCAGCCCCTCAATACTAATACAAACATTATTGTATTAGTATTGAGGGTTTTCGGTTATTTTAAACAATGAAATTTCGAAAACAAAAAGCTCCTTCAATTAAGAAAGGAGCTCAAAGGCACGTGCTGGCCAATCGGTAATAATGACATCTACGCCATAGTCAATCATAGTTTGTAAATCTTTGTATTCGTTAATCGTATAAGGGCGGAAAACGTACCCTTGATCTTGTGCAAATTGAATAAATTCCTTTGTTAGTAATTGAAAGTTTGGATGTAAACCAGTTGCTTCTCTATTTTTTGCTTCAGCGATAGGATCAGCAAGTGGTGTATCATATAAAATTGCTCTTGGGATTTCAGGAGCTATTTCTGCTAATAATGAAACAGAGTCGTGGTTAAATGATGAGAATATAATTTGATTAGATAGATGGTATTCACGAACGAGAGCAACAGCTTTTTCTTCAATAGTTGGATAGTGGATAACATCTGTTTTTAACTCAATATTGAGCTGTAAATTTGTCGTAGATAACCAAATGAATACTTCACGTAACGTTGGGATTTTTGCTTCATGGAAAGAAGGGTCTTTATGGCTACCAGCATCTAAAGTTTGTAATTCCGCTACCGTTTTTTCAGAAACAAGACCTATGCCATTTGTTGTGCGATCTACTGTTTCATCGTGAATCACGACAAGTTCACCATCTTTTGATAGGTGGACATCAAGCTCAATGCCGTGGGCACCAATGCGTTCTGCTTCTTGGAAGGCAATCATCGTATTTTCTGGATGTGTTCCTTTTACCCCGCGGTGGGCGAAAATAAGTGGTTTATTCATACGGAAATCTCCTTATCGTTTCTTTTCTTTCATTATGAAACTGCTTTTGGAAAAATACAATTGAATGGGATAAACATTTACAAAAGTCTAACAGTTGCACAAAAGTTAACGTTAACGTAAAATGTAATAATCAAGTGAAGGGAGGAATAAACATGTATAAAATTGATGAAGTCACAAAGCAAGTTGGTTTAACAAAACGTACACTTCGTTATTATGAGGAAATTGGTTTAATTCATCCCCCTGAACGTAGTGAGGGGAACATTCGCCTGTATACGGACGAGGACATCGCCAGAATTAAAAGGATTGTAGAAGCGAAAGAAGTATTAGGGATTACACTTCAAGAAATGCAACATTTTTTATCGTTAAAAGAAAGAATGGAGCAAAGAAGAAATAGTGAGAATCCTCGTGACCGCGAAGTGATTCAAGAAATTAAAGAGATGCTTGAAAAACAAGTGCAAACGCTAGACGAGAAAATGGATCAAATGCAGCGTGTAAAGGCGGAACTCGAAGATAGCCTACATCGTGCAGCGACATTTTTAGAGAGTACAAAAGGAGAATGATCAAAATGGAGAGCAAACAAAAATTAGGGAGATTGATTACAGTGGTGGCTACCTTCCTTGCCTTTTCGGGTATAGGGGTAGTCGACCCAATCTTACCAAGTATTGCTGAACAAATTGGTGCATCACATTGGCAAGTAGAGATGTTATTTACAGCATATATTTTAACAATGGCAATTATGATGTTACCAGCTGGAATATTCGCATCAAGATTTGGTGATAAACGAATGATGACGATCGGTCTTGCGATTGTAACTGTATTTGCGTTTATATGCGGTATATCGCAAACGATTGCCCAATTATCTATTTTCCGCGCGGGGTGGGGATTAGGAAATGCGATGTTCTTCGCAACGGCGATGACATTATTGATTGCATTAAGTAAAGAAGTTCATGAAGCAGTAGGACTATATGAAGCAGCTATCGGTTTAGGGATGGCAGGCGGACCGTTATTAGGCGGGATATTAGGTGGACATTCTTGGCGTTACCCATTTTTTGCGACGAGTATTTTAATTTTCTTAGCATTTATTTTAGTTTTCTTTTTTGTAAAAGAACCGGAGCGAAAAGTGAAACGTAAAGCGGCAGGCGTAGGGGAATTACTTAACCTAGTGAAATATAAACCGTTTATGCAAGGTGCGATTTCAGGAATGTTATACTACTACGGATTTTTCGTTGTGCTAGCATATTCACCACTTATTATGCATTTATCTGCTATTCAATTAGGCTTTGTATTTTGCGGATGGGGATTAGCGTTAGCTTACGGTTCTGCAATTTTGGCTCATAAGCTAGAAGGGAAATATGAACCGAAAGCATTGTTGAAAGGTAGTTTACTCGTATTTGCCCTTTTCTTAATCGCACTATTCTTCGTGAAAGTTATGTGGTTACAAATTGTATTAATTGTTCTATCGGGATTAGCATCTGGGTTAAATAATGCATTATTTACAAGTTATGTAATGGATATTTCACCTTATGAAAGATCTGTTACATCAGGTGTTTATAACTTCGTTCGTTGGTTAGGTGGCGCAATTGCTCCAATCTTATCAGGAATTATCGGCCACACTGTTTCACCGCAAAGTCCGTTTTTAGTCGGTGGAATTGTTGTGTTAGTCGGTTGTGTAATGATTTTAATTCCGGTTCGAAAGCCGGTAGAAGTAGAGACAAAAGCCCTTTCTTAAGAAAGGGTTTTCTTTCCTATTACAGGGCAATCCCTTTTCGTACATATGTTAGAACCCTCTGACTAAAATATATTTTCGGTATTTTTGTACTTTTAACTATACTTTTTGGATGTTTTGTTTTATTTTTGTTAGGGGACATTAATGATGTCCCTATTATAAATTTGCATTGAAAGGCGTGATTGTACGATGGAACTATGGTTCACTGAAAAACAAACAAAACATTTTGGGATTACGGCGCGTATTAACCGCACATTACATACGGAGCAAACAGAATTCCAAAAACTTGATATGGTTGAAACGGAAGAGTTCGGAAACATGCTTATTTTAGATGGCATGGTTATGACAACAGAAAAAGATGAGTTCGTTTATCATGAAATGGTAGCGCACGTACCTTTATTTACACACCCAAACCCTGAAAACGTATTAGTCGTAGGTGGTGGCGATGGCGGTGTTATTCGTGAAGTGTTAAAACACCCAAGCGTAAAGAAAGCAACTCTTGTTGAAATCGATGGAAAAGTAATTGAGTACTCTAAACAATACTTACCATCAATTGCGGGCGCACTAGATAATGAGCGTGTAGAAGTAAAAGTAGGAGACGGTTTCCTACACATTGCAGAAAGCGAAAATGAATATGACGTAATTATGGTAGATTCTACTGAGCCAGTAGGACCAGCAGTAAATCTATTTACAAAAGGCTTCTACGCTGGAATCTCTAAAGCGTTAAAAGAAGATGGTATTTTCGTTGCACAAACGGACAACCCTTGGTTCACACCAGAACTAATTACAACTGTGTTTAAAGACGTAAAGGAGATCTTCCCAATTACTCGTTTATACACAGCGAACATTCCAACTTACCCAAGTGGTCTTTGGACGTTCACAATTGGATCTAAAAAACATGATCCATTAGAAGTGAGTGAAGAGCGTTTCCACGAAATCGAAACGAAATACTACACAAAAGAATTACACAATGCAGCATTCGCATTACCGAAATTTGTTGGCGATTTAATCAAGTAAGAGCGTTAAATTGAAATAAATAAAGTGTAAGTGACTCATTTAAGGTGTTTGTCTAGAAGGCTTGAACATGCTAGTTACTTACACTGCTACAAATGAAGTAGTCTTCTTGTAAGAACAAGAAGGCACAGGTAAATCGAGAAAGAGGAGTTATAGGCTCCAAATTTGAGAAATAATGAAAGGTTGGGATACCTTAAGTTCCACATAAGGAGGAAAAGAGTATGCGTTTTGATGAAGCTTATTCAGGTAAAGTATTTATTAAAAGTCATCCAAGTTTTGAAGAGTCAGAGGCAGTTATTTACGGGATGCCAATGGATTGGACAGTAAGCTACCGTCCAGGTTCTCGTTTTGGCCCTGCACGTATTCGTGAAGTGTCAATCGGTCTTGAAGAATATAGCCCATATTTAGATCGTGAACTAGAAGAGGTAAAATATTTTGATGCGGGTGATATTCCATTACCATTTGGAAATCCACAGCGTAGCATAGACATGATTGAAGAGTATGTATCAAAACTTTTAGATGCCGATAAGTTTCCACTAGGTCTCGGCGGTGAGCACTTAGTGTCTTGGCCAATTTTTAAGGCAATGGCAAAAAAATATCCGGATTTAGCAATCATCCATATGGATGCCCATACTGATTTACGTGAATCGTATGAAGGGGAGCCTTTATCCCACTCTACACCTATTCGTAAAGTGTGCGATTTAATTGGTCCGGAAAACGTATATTCTTTCGGTATTCGTTCTGGAATGAAGGAAGAATTCGAATGGGCAAAAGAAGTAGGTATGAACTTATATAAATTTGACGTATTAGAACCGTTAAAAGAAGTATTACCGAAACTTGCAGGACGCCCAGTTTATGTCACAATCGACATTGACGTATTAGACCCAGCTCACGCTCCAGGAACAGGAACGTTAGAAGCTGGAGGTATCACATCTAAAGAATTATTAGATTCCATCGTGGCAATTGCAAATTCAAATATAAATGTAGTTGGAGCAGACTTAGTAGAAGTAGCTCCTGTCTACGACCATAGTGATCAAACACCAGTCGCAGCAAGCAAATTCGTGCGGGAAATGCTGCTCGGTTGGGTGAAATAAAAGTGAAGCCGACTGTTTAGACCCGGTGACTAAGGTTCTTTCCTGCAAAAGGTGCTTTTTACCTTTTGGCAGGGAAGGTTCTTAGACGCAAGGGTCTAAGAGGCGTAACTGGATAGAAATAAAAGCGGAGGCAGCTCGCTCAGAATCGCAGGTCATTGGAACGCTCGACCGAGAGTGTGAAATGGCCGGAGATTCTAGCTGCTGTAGCTAGATAAAATAAAAGCCTCCTATATGAATAGGGGGCTCTTATTTTGTCGTTATGTGTCGGTAAGTCGATATATTAAAAAAATCGCCGATATAATTCGAGTTACGGTCGATATATTAAAAAAATCGCTGATATAATTCGAGTTACGCCGATATATTTGAAAAATCGCTAATATAATTTCATTTACCGTCAGACGACAAGAAAAAGAGTTACTCTCAAACAATGAGAATAGCTCTTTTTCTTATGCGACTTTCTCTTCCGAAGTAATGCCGCGAATTTCATCAGCAGAACGAATTGGATATTTGCGGAATACGATTGATCCGATGTATCCAACAATAGTGGTAACGATTCCACATAATACAGCAGCAATTGTTACTTTTACAACGTCATTAAATCCGAATAAGACAAGAAGTCCTGGTATTGGTGATGCTGTTCCTGGCGCATTATTAACGAGCTGGAACAGAGATGTAATAATACCAGCAAGGGCACCGCCAACGAAGTTTGTCGCATAAATTGGAATTGGATTTGCTGAAACAACATCGGCTTGTGTTAAAGGCTCGATTGCTACAGCGATTGTGTCTTTCTTTGAACAAATTTTTAGTCGTTTAAAGAAAATAAAGTTCATTGGGGCTGAGGCTGCTACGGCAAGACTACCAATTGCCATTGGTAAACCTGTTAATCCTAGCATTGCAGTTAGTGCCATAGAACTTAATGGAGAGGTAGAAATAACTGTTATTAATCCACCAAGCATAATACCCATAATGATAGGACTTTCTGTAGTTGCAACTGAAATCATAGAACCGATTTTACCGAGCGTTGCGTTCACGAGCGGATCCATAAGCATGGCCATTCCGCGTGAGATTGGTGCGGCAATAAATAAAATTGCTAAAAATTCTACACCAGCCGGTAATTTCTTTTCGAGAAATTTCACGACGAAAGCGCAAACGTATCCAGCGAAAAATCCTGGTAAAATACCGAATCCGCTAGTAGCGATACCGATTAAAACAGCATATACGGGTGAAACACCGATTGCTAGTGCGACTAAAATTGCCGCTGCGACACCGCTCATACTACCAGAAGCTTCTCCTACTGATTGTAAAAAGTCATTATGAAACATCTCTCCACCGATATAACGGTGAAATGCTTCAATAAGAAAACTTGCGATTGCTGCATTAGCTAAAGCACCCATTGCTTTCATTCCGTAAGGAGCACGGTAACTAAAAAGTGTAAATAGACAAAGTACAACAAGTAATAGTGCTAAACCTTGCAAGATAGCCATTTGAAAACTGTCTCCTTTGATTTTTGTAATAAAAATTTGTATCATTCAATAATAATATAAAAGTTCATGAAACGGAAAAATTTTTTATTGGGAAATTGCTATAAGTTGAAAAACCCTTACAATAATGTAAGGAAAGTGTAAGACTTTTCAATAGAGTATAGTATGCCTTTTTCCGTATAATACAGGTATAGACATAAGATTAGTGAGAAAGAAGTGCAAACAGGAGGCGCATGTATGAAATTGGTAATTAAAGTTTTAGCTGTATTCGCCATTATTTTAGGTGGAACAGCGTACTATTTAAACACGAAAACAGAAGGTGTGCATGCTTTTGTAGACAACTTCTTTTCAAATAAAGAAATACAAGATTATTATGCGGTTATAAATAAAGGTGAGAAAAAAGACGGTGAATACTTGTATACATTTAAAGGGTATACAGAAGACGGAAAGTTACAAGTTGTGAAAAGAATGATGAACCGTGAATTGCATACGGGGGCGTTTATAAAAATTTATGCAAAAGGTATGCAAGGAAAAGGATGGGCTGAAATCCCAAAAGAATCAATTCCGCAAAAAGCGTTGGAAAAAATAGAAAAACCGTAAAAGGAGCGAATCGTTCGCTCCTTTTTTAGTGCGTTAAAATGGTGATAGCTGAATTCTCTTTATTAGAAAAGATTTTTGCACGTCCACCAATTGGGAAAGTGAAAATCGGGGTTGTATGCCCGAAACTTGCATTTGCAATGATAGGTATATGTGTAAGTTCAGGCTTTGAAGCAATCATTTCTTGAATGTCTTCTATCGTACATTCTGCACCTTTTTGCATCTTTCCTATAACGATGCCTTTTACATGTTCAAAGTCAGGTTGCTGCATAAGAGAATGTAAATAACGATCAAAAGTGTTAAGGGTAGCTTTTCCAGTTAAACTATCCTCCTCAAGAAATAATATTTTCCCCTGTAAGTTTGGCATATATGGTGTACCTTGTAGTAAATTCAATGTGCTCATATTACCACCGATAATCTCTCCAGTTGCTTCGCCTTCATGAATCGAAATATAACCTTCATTTGTAATGAATTCTCGATTTTCCTGATCTATATACCAAGAATCATCGCTCCACGTTTCAGATGGCAGGACTTCAATAGGCTTATTAGAAGTTAAGCATTGTAAAAAGTAATCAGTCGTATATTCGAGACCTTTCTCCATTCCAAATGAAGAGAAATGGGGTCCTGAATATGTAATAAGTCCTGTTTTTGTGTAAATTGCATTATTTAAAGCGGTAATATCAGAATAGCCACAGAAAAATTTCGAGTTTTCTCGAATTAAATCATAATCGAGATGTTTCAATAAACCATTAGAGTTGTATCCGCCAAGTGTTGTCAAAATGGCTTTTACATTAGGGTCTCTAAATGCTTCATGAAGATCTTGAACACGTGAAGAAATAGAAGAGGAAGCAAAGCGATCTATCTCATCAGCATATGTTGAGAATGTAACTTGAAAGCCCATGTCGGTTAATCTTTTTATAGCAAGCTTTCTGTTTTCAGTTGAGACAATACTTAAGCTACAAGATGGTGAAATAACTCTAATTTCATCACCCTTTTTTAATTTTGTCGGTAACACATAACTCACCTCTTCGAATGAAAGAATATTTAGATTTAAAAAACATTTTATCATATGAAATAAAGTGAAAGTGAATTATTTTTTGAAATGGAGTTTTCCTGATTTTTCAGCAGACAGACAGAGGTTTTTTTTGATATGATAGGAAAAGTGATTTATTATAAGTAGTATTTAATATCTATAACATTTGAAAGGTGTGCAAGACGTGGAGAAACAACTTGCAGGCTTGCCGGTACACGTTCATTTCGTAACAGAAATCCGTGAAGGGGCGAGGAAGGAAACCGTTGCTTTTGAAGCAAATGGTCAATACTATGTAAAAGGTCAAGGTACATATGTAACATTCCAAGAGCCGAACGAACAGGGCGAAGTGAAAACAATTATTAAAATTCAAGATGAACAAGTTCTCATTATGCGTTCAGGTGCTGTTTCAATGCGTCAAACGCATGTGAAAGGTGAATGGACAACTGGTACGTATACGAGTGAACTTGGTACGTTTGCATTGCAAACGAAAACTGATAACGTTCTTTTTAAATGGTCGGATGAAAAGAAAAAGGGACAACTCTTCTTAACGTACGCATTGCTTCTAAGTGAACAAGAAGCTGGCAGATATACAATTACACTTAATTTGAAGGAGGCAAAATAATGAATTCTTTAGAACAAGTAAAAGGATTGATTAAAGAAGAAATTCAAGCTGCTGTATTAAAGGCAGAATTAGCGACAGAAGAACAGATTCCAAACGTTGTATTAGAATCTCCAAAAGATAAAACAAATGGTGACTTCTCTACAAATATGGCAATGCAACTTGCACGCGTTGCGAAAAAAGCACCTCGTATGATTGCAGAAGAATTAGTTGCAAACTTCGATAAAGCAAAAGCTTCTATTGAAAAAATTGAAATCGCAGGACCTGGTTTCATTAACTTCTACATGGATAATAGCTACTTAACAGACTTAATCCCAACAATCGTTAACGCTGGCGAAGCTTACGGTGAAACGAATACTGGTAAAGGTGAAAAAGTACAAATTGAGTTCGTATCCGCGAACCCAACAGGTGACCTTCACTTAGGACATGCACGTGGTGCGGCAGTAGGTGACACTTTATGTAACGTATTAGCAAAAGCAGGATACGATGTATCTCGTGAGTACTACATTAATGACGCTGGTAACCAAATTCATAACTTAGCTCTTTCTGTTGAAGCTCGTTACATGCAAGCTTTAGGCCTAGAGAAAGAAATGCCAGAAGACGGATACCATGGTGCGGACATCATTGGAATCGGTAAGCGTTTAGCTGAAGAGTTTGGCGATCGTTATGCAAAAGCTGATGCTGAAGAAAGCTATGAGTTCTATCGTTCATACGGTTTAAAATATGAGTTAGCAAAACTTCAAAAAGACTTAGAAAGCTTCCGTGTTAAGTTTGATGTATGGTTCTCAGAAACATCATTATACAAAAACGGAAAAATCGATGCTGCACTTGCAGTATTAAAAGAGCGTGACGAGATCTTTGAAGAAGGCGGTGCAACTTGGTTCCGTTCTATGACTTACGGTGACGACAAAAACCGTGTATTAATTAAAAACGACGGTTCTTACACATACTTAACGCCAGATATCGCTTACCATCGTGATAAATTAGAGCGTGGTTTCGATAAGTTAATCAACATTTGGGGTGCTGACCACCACGGTTACATTCCTCGTATGAAAGCTGCTATTCAAGCGCTAGGTTACGATAAAGAAACACTTGAAGTAGAAATCATCCAAATGGTACAACTGTACCAAAATGGTGAAAAAATGAAGATGAGTAAGCGTACAGGTAAAGCAGTTACACTTCGTGAGCTTATGGAAGAAGTAGGCGTGGACGCAATGCGTTACTTCTTCGCAATGCGTAGCGGTGATTCTCATTTAGACTTCGATATGGACTTAGCTGTATCAAAATCTAATGAAAACCCAGTATACTATGCACAGTATGCTCATGCTCGCGTATGCAGTATCCTTCGTCAAGGTGAAGAGTTAGGACTAGCTGCAGGCGGAGACGTGAATTACAAGCTTGTTACTTCGGAGAAAGAAGTAGAGTTACTGAAAAAACTTGGTGAATTCCCAGCTGTAGTTGCGGATGCAGCACAAAAACGTCTGCCACACCGCATTACAAGCTATGCATTTGAATTAGCAGCAACATTACACAGCTTCTATAATGCAGAAAAAGTATTAAACCAAGATAACTTAGAATTAAGTAAAGCTCGCTATGAGTTAATGAAAGCAGTACGCACTACACTTCAAAATGCATTAGCAATCGTAGGAGTATCTGCACCAGAAAAAATGTAATTAAGAAAAGCTGAGCCGACTGTTTAGCCCCGAAGGCTCTTAGACAGAAGGGGCTAGGAGGCAGAGCTGGACAATAAAGAAAAGCGGAAGCGACTCGTTCAGAATAGGAAGGCGCGAAGCCACCGAGTATTCTAACCGATTTTTCGTTTTCAGTAAAAGGCAATCACACGATGTTGTGATTGCCTTTTTGTATGGAGATAATAAAAAAATAAAATTTTATCAAACAAAAGGGGAATTTGCGTCGTCTTATATAAATGACAGGAGGTTTCCGATGGAAGAAAAGGTAGAAGAATTAATTGATATATATAAGCAGCAAATATATTCCTTATGCTATAAATTAGCGAAAACGAAAGAAGATGCAGAAGATATTTTTCAAGAGACTTGGATAAAAGTTTTTTCCTCTCGGCACCAGCTTTCTTGCGTGGAAAATTATAAAAAATGGATTACTACAATTTGTGTTCGTGCGTTTTATGACTTTTATCGTAAGAAGAAAAGGTGGAAAGATCGCGTATTGGATTTGTTTCATAAAGAGGATGGTGGAGAAATCGATTTCGCAGATGAAGTGAATATATCAGAAGAATTTATTCAAAAAGTGGAAGCGGAAATGATACGGGAAGTTATACAGCTATTGAATGAAAAATATAAAACCGTGCTCGTACTCTACTATTATGAACAATACTCTTATAAAGAAATGAGCGAAATATTAAATATACCGATTGGTACGGTGAAATACCGCCTTAATTATGCGAAGAAGCAAATGCGGGAACATTTGGAGGGGTTCGTTTATGACGGAAGATAAGTTTGATCAGAAGATAAGGAGCAGCTTAGCTGAAGACATGATTCCAAGCGAAGAGCTGATAAATAATACGAAACAGAGCGTACGAAATGCTCGAAAATTAGAGAAGAGATGGGTTATTTGTATTCATGCGATTTGGATTATTTTATTAACAATTGTTATGGAGCAGTTTGTCACTCATTTGAATCATAAAGTCCCTATGTTGATAGCAAGTGTGATTATGATGCATCTATACGTTCCTATATATGTTGTCATACAGTCATTTTTAAAGAAGGAGTATAAATTACATGATAGAGTTCGCTAATCCATTTGTAGTATTTGAGATAGCTGGGATTGCAATGCTTTTAACTTTTATAGCACTTTTAGTATGTGTAGCATCATGGGTGTATACAGATGCGAAAACGAGTGGGATAAGTAAGTGGTGGAGTGTTATAGCGATTGTATTTCCATTTTTTATTGGAGTTTTGTTATATATGATACGAAGAAGTAACAAGAAAATAGAAGGAGAACATACGATGAGGGCTATGAAAAAACAAAAGATAACATTAGTTGTCATATTTGCAAGTGCGATGTTTGTATTACTGAGCGGCTTTGCTTTCGTCCAAACGTTAGATGATATGTGGAGAGCTGGTGATATATATTTAGAAAATGAGAAGCAAGGGGAGACCAGTTATGAGGCAAAATTCTCATCATGGGATATTGCTGGGAAAGATATTGAACTTGAGTATGAAAAAGATACAGAAGTAACATTTTCTTATGAGACAGATGCAAAACGTGGGAATTTATGCTTTAGCTTGTATGAAAGACAAGGAAAAGGTATAAGAGAGTTAAAAGAGATCTGTGAATCGAAAAAAGGTACTTTCAAAGCTACCTTAAAGGCAAATGAAAAGTATGTATTTAATATAAGTGGTGTATTGGTGAAAGATGGTTTTGTAAAAGTGAATTGGGAAATAAAATAAAGGGCCTTGAGAAAGGCCCTTTATTTTATCCCGCTTTAATGGGCAGTAAGACCCCCACCTCAAAATTCAGCGAAAGCAAAGAATTTAGGTGGGGGTCGGGCTGCTCATAAAAGTCCGATTGGTTCAACTAATAATCAGTGGTGGATGAAGAAAACCCCCACTGATTAAAGTTTCACTTTATTGGATTGTATACGTAACGGAAAAGCTAACAGGACTATAGTAAACGAAAGGTGCATGAAATTGAACATACATATTTCCATCTGTTTTTGCAGTGAAAATTCGGCCGTAACCATCAGAATAGCGCCCAATAAGGTTATGACTTGAGTCATAAACACTGTAACTAGGAGTTTTACTGTTAGGTTGAATTGTTAGTTCCTGTCCTTTTTGAAGGAAAATAGGTTCTTGTTCAGAACTACTTCCAGTTTGTAAAGAATAAAATTTTGTAAAACTTTGTTCTTGAGTGGCAGCAGCGACTTTTGTTTCAGGAATAAAAGCGGTAGCGCCAGTAATTCCTGCTAAAGTTAAAGCACTGGCTAAAATCATTTTTTTCATAGTAGAAAAAACCTCCTTATTAGTTGTAATCATTTTTGTTACACTTAATATTGTATAGGATAATGAGCAGGAGGAAATATGCTTTTATGCATATATATATTTTCTCAATAAAAGACCACCGATAAAAATCAGTGGTCTTTTAAATGATTAAGCAGCTTTCTGTTCAGTTTGAGCAACAGATTTTTGAAGTGTATTATAAACTCCTGTCCCGATAACTTCTAATGCCATTTTCATACGTTCAGGCGAAATGTTTTCTAACACATTATCTTGAGGCGTATGGTATACCTTCTCAATATGATAGATTAATGGATTCCAACTATCGACACCCATCCAAATAAATAGGGCGGCAGGAATACCAACTTCAGCAAATGGCACGTGATCACTAGAGCCGAATTTCCCTTGCAGTACGAGGTCATTATTTAATTGTTTACCTGCTTGTAAGGCTGCGTCTGTTACAAGGTTTGGAGAACCGTTAGGCGTCATAGCATATAAATTCTTTGCTTTATCGTAATTTGTTGCAACCATGTCTGCGTTAAAGACACCTAAAATTCGATCGCGTTCTTTTTGGGATAAACTATTAACGTAATAATCGGAGCCAAGTAAGCCAGTCTCTTCAGAACCAAAAGCAATAAAACGAATTTCTTTATCAGTTTCTACATTTTGAAAAGCACGAGCTAGTTCTAATACTAATCCTGTACCAGAAGCATTATCATTTGCTCCAGGTGCTCCAACGACACTATCATAGTGCGAACTTACAACGACAGCTTTTTCATTACCTGTGCTGTTTTTTGGTTTCTTTTTAGCGATGACATTAAGTGATGTTAAGTTAGATTCATGTCTCGCTTTTAGAGAAAGAAGAGTGGTCCCTTTTTTAGCGATTTCCTCTTTAAATGCATTTCCTTGTGCATAAGCAAGACCAAAGACAGGGATAGACTGCTTTTTCGTTAGGCGGGGATTGAAGGTTTGTCCATAATTTCCGCGTCCGCCAATTAAACTGTATAAAAGGACACCTTTTGCTCCTTTGCTAACAGCATTTTCAACTTGTTTATTATAGTCTGTAACTGTTGTTCCTCTTTCAAATAGAACAATTTTTCCGTTTACTTCATTTGGGATATCCTCTAATTTTGTTCCACCTTGAACAAAGATAAGAGGAGCTGTAACAGCTTCTGTAGAAATTAGTGCGTTAGCGGCAGCTCCGGCTTGCCAATTACGTTTTGTGGATAATGGTGATTCAATAAATCCAACGTATTGATCCGGCACTTGAAATGGTTGATATTCTACTTCATAGCCCATTGATTTAAGCTGCATACCAACGTAGCGAGAAGCCCATTCTTCTGATTTTGTCCCACCAGGGCGAGGACCAATTGTTTCGGATAAGAAACGGATGTGTTCGATGGCACGGCTTGCATCAACTTGTTTTGTGATAGGTGAAGTCTGTGTGATTTCTGACGTGGAATCAGCTTTGGCTTGTCCAATTGGAGCTAAGCTAACAGCGAGTGATACAGCAAGCAAAGAGCTTACTATTTTTTGTTTCAAAGATTTTTTCATTTTTTCCTCTCCTATTCTTCTATTCTCTCTGACTGACAAAAGAAGACGGATAACGACTTTATTTTACCGTTACCTTTATTATTTTTCAATATTCTGACATTGAGAAATAAAAAAACGCTATATGCATATTTACATATTTTTGATGAAGATATGTATGCTATCATTTTAAATGAAGGTTCGCTTTCTGCTTGGAAAGCTCCTACATTGCATGAATCTAGTGTACCCAAACTTTAGATTATGTAGAGAAAAGAATCCTATAGGGTTTCTTTTCTCATGTTTGAATCATGTGATGATAAATATGTTTCCGCATTTCATACTTATTATCAGTGATATATGTAAGGCATCCATATGAAAATACGAGGCTGTTCAAAGGTTTTCCGTACTTTTGGGCAGCCTCACCCCGTTAAAAGGACAATACTCTATGTATCGTCCTTTTTTGGTATAAAAAAACACCTAATCAAATGTTTACTTGATTAGGTGTGAAAAACTATTAATAATATTTTTTTCGTTTTGTAGCTAAAATACTTAACAAACCAGCTAGTAGAAGTACGATACCTACTGTTTGAGTAGGATCATTTTTGTGACCTGTATTTGGAAGTTCTTTACCCTTATTTCGGTCATCTTGCTGTTTGTTTATTTGTGTGTCAGGGTTTTCTTTTTCTAGTTCTTCAGAAGTTCCTTTACCATGTGTGTCAGGATTTCCTTTTTCTAGTTCTTCAGAAGTTTCTTTCCCTGTTTCCTCTTCTTTATTAGGAGGAGTAATTGGTTTATCATCTCCACCGGATGAAGAATCGATTTTTTTATTTGAAACTGTAATTTGTAGTGGTGCAGCTTGAGCTTTTTCAATTGTAAAATTTATTGGTGATGCATCTAATTGATAGCCTTTAGGAGCCTTTGTTTCCACTAATTGATAATTACCAGGTTTCAAATCATTTACGATTAATTTACCATGCCCGTCTGTTTGTAAACCTTCTCGTACTACTTTTCCGTCGTGATCTAAAATATTGAAAAGGGCACCTTCAAGTGTTCCATGGTGATCAATATCAATTTTAGTTAACTCCATTGAACCTGTTGTTAAACTATTTAAAGCTGTAACAGAAGTAACTTGAGATTGTCCTTTCGTAATTGTGAAAGGAATTGGCTTAGCACTTAAATCGTATCCAATAGGAGCCTTCGTTTCAATAAACTGATAGTCTCCCGGACGTAAATCAGAAACAGAAATTTTTCCATCTTTATCAGTAGTCAAATCAGAACGAACATCAAGGCCGTTATGATCAACAATTTTAAAGATAGCCCCTTCAAGAGTAGAGCCGTCGGTGTCGTCGACTTTAGTTAATTCAACAGCGCCCTTCGTTAAGCTATTCGTAGCGGTAACAGAAGCTTTAGTCGTTTGACTTTTTTCAACAGTAAACTTGATAGGGTTTTGATTTAAGTCGTAATGCTTAGGAGCCTTCGTTTCAATAAACTGATAGTCTCCTGGATGTAAATCAGAAACAGAAATTTTTCCATCTTTATCAGTAGTCAAATCAGAACGAACATCAAGGCCGTTATGATCAACGATTTTAAAGATAGCCCCTTCAAGAGTAGAGCCGTCGGTGTCATCGACTTTAGTTAATTCAACAGCGCCCTTCGTTAAGCTATTCGTAGCGGTAACAGAAGCTTTAGTCGTTTGACTCTT
>NZ_JBXAHR010000004.1:138760-174797 GCF_058952315.1 Bacillus sp. GW823-FHT06B01
ATCGACTTTAGTTAATTCAACAGCGCCCTTCGTTAAGCTATTCGTAGCGGTAACAGAAGCTTTAGTCGTTTGACTCTTTTCAACAGTAAACTTGATAGGATTTTGATTTAAGTCGTAATGAGTAGGAGCCTTCGTTTCAATAAACTGATAGTCTCCCGGACGTAAATCAGAAACAGAAACTTTTCCATCTTTATCAGTAGTTAAATCAGAACGAACGTTGTGCCCGTTCATATCGACGATTTTAAATACTGCATCTTTAAGGACAGAACCGTCAACGTCATCCACTTTAGAAAGTTCAACAGCGCCTTTCGTTAAGCTATTCGTAGCAGTAACGGAAGCGATTTTTTCTTGTCCTTTTTTAACTGTGAACTTAATAGGTGTTTCGTTTAAGTCATAGTGATTAGGAGCTTTTGTTTCGATAAACTCATAGTCTCCTGGTGGTAATTCATCCACAACTAAACGGCCGTTTTTATCAGTAGTTAAATCAGTACGGACGTCGTGTCCATCCTTATTAACAATTTTAAATACCGCACCTTCAAGTGTTGTGTTTTCTTCAACATCGTCAACTTTAATTAACTCCACACTACCTTTCGTTAAGCTGTTCGTAGCTGTAACGAAGACATGTTTTGTTTGACTTCTTTCAATTGTGAACTTAATCGGCTCTTCATTTAAGTCATAATGTTTCGGAGCTTTCGTTTCAATAAACTGATAGTCTCCAGGTTGTAAGTCTTTAGCGATGATTTTTCCGTCTTTATTGGTAACTAAATTCGTACGAATGTCGTTACCGTTCATATCAGTAATTTTAAATACCGCACCTTCCAGCGTTTCTTTCGCATCTAGAGAGTCAACTTTCGTTAATTCCACGCCACCTTTAGTTAAGCCATTTTTAGCAGTAACGGAAACGTGAGCTGGTTGGCTTTTCTCAATAGTGAAAGAAATCGGTGTTTTATTTAAATCATAATCTTTAGGAGCTTTCGTTTCAACGAATTGATAATCTCCTGGTCGTAAATTAGAAGCAGAAACTTTCCCGTCTTTATCAGTAGTTAAATTCGTGCGAACAACTTTACCTTTCGCATCAATGATGTTAAATACTGCATCAGAAAGTTTTGTATCTGGATTTATATCATCCACTTTAATTAATTCAACAGCACCTTCAATTAAGCTGTTACTAGCAGTGACTTGTAGTTTCTCTGCTTGGCTTTTCTTAATTGTAAATTTAAGCGGTGTACTGTCTAATTTGTAGTGTTCAGGAGCTTTTATTTCAATAAACTGATAGTCCCCTGGACGTAAATCGGGAACAGAGATTTTTCCATCTTTAACAGTAGTTAAGTCAGTACGAACATCATTGTTTTTGTCATCAACAATTTTAAATACTGCACCTTCAAGAGCTGTACCGTCGATATCATCCACTTTAGAAAGCTCTACCGCACCTTTTGTTAAACTATTTTTAGCAGTAACAGAAATCGGTTCAGCTTGTCCTTTTTCAATAGTAAAAGGAATTGGTTCTTTATTTAAATCGTAGTGTTTCGGAGCTTTCGTCTCGATAAATTGATAATCACCCGGACGTAAGTCAGAAACGCTAATTTTACCTTGTGAATTTGTAGTAAGATTCTTGCGGATTACAGTCCCATTCATATCAACAATGTTGAATACTGCGCCTTCAAGAGTAGTACCATCGACGTCGTCCACTTTAGTAAGTTCAACGCCGCCTTTTGTTAAACTATTTTTCATAGTAACAGTAGCAATATCTTTTTGGCTTTTTTCAACTGTAACTACAATTGGTTTTTTGTCTAAATCATAATGTTTCGGAGCCGTTGTTTCGATAAATTGATACGTACCAGGACGTAAATTTTCAACAACGATTTTTCCTTCACTGTTCGTTTTTAAATCTGTTTTAAGCACTTTCCCGTTTTGGTCTAGTAAATTAAATACCGCATCAGAAAGTTTCATTTGATCGTTTAGATCATCTACTTTAAGTAGTTCGATACTACCCGGTTGTAAGCTATTTTTAGCAGTTAAAGTAATAGCCTTCTTCTGTCCTTTTTCAATAGTGAAATGGATTGGTGTTTCATCTAAAACATAATGCTTAGGAGCTTTCGTTTCGATGAATTGGTAATCACCCGGACGTAGGTCGTCGATTTCGATTTTCCCTTTACTATTTGTAACAAGATCTTTATGAATTACAGTACCCTTCATATCAACAATGTTAAATACTGCGCCTTCAAGTTTAGTGCCATCGATGTCATCTACTTTAGAAAGTTCCACTGCACCTTTTGTTAGAGCGTTTTTAGCCGTAACATGAAGCGTTTCAGTTTGGCTTTTCTTAATTGTAAATTCGATCGGTTTTTTATTTAAATCGTAATGTTCAGGAGCAACTGTTTCAATAAACTTATACGTACCAGGACGTAGATTTTCAACAACAATTTTTCCTTCAGCATTTGTTTTTAAGCCTTCTTCAACTATCTCTCCATCTGCATCTAATAAATTAAATACAGCATTAGCGAGCTTCGTATCAGTATCAATATCGTCAATTTTTGTTAATTCCACGCTACCTTTTTTCAACATATTTTTACCTGTAACAGTAATTTTTTCCGTTTGACTTCTTTCAATTGTAAATGGAATCGCTGTTTCGTCTAACACATAATGTTCAGGAGCCTGAGTTTCAATAAATTGATAGTCTCCAGGGCGTAAGTCAGAAACCGAAATTTCGCCTTTGTCGTCTGTAACAAGGTTTGTGCGAACTTCGTTACCCTTCATATCAACAATTTTAAATACAGCACCTTTCAGCATTGTACGATCGATGTCATCAATTTTCGTTAATGTGACTGCACCTTTCTTTAAGCTGTTAGTAGCGGTAACGTTAATATTTTCTTTTTGACTTTTTCCGATGGTGAACGGAATAGGATCGTTGCTTAACGTATAGTCTTTTGGAGCTTTTACTTCAATAAATTGATAGTCACCTGGGCGTAAATCAGAAGCAGAAACTTTACCATGTTCATCAGTAGTTAATCCTTTACGAACCACCTTTGTCGTATCATGAGCATCAACAATGATAAATTCTGCACCTTCAAGAGTAACACCATCAATGTCATCAACTTTTGTTAAAGTAACGCCACCTGTAAGTAAACTGTTTGTTACAGTGACAGGGAATGGAAGATCATCCTTGCTACCTTTTTTAATCGTGAACTTAATCGGTGTTTGATCTAATTTATAATGTTCAGGGGCTTCTGTTTCAATAAATTGATAATCCCCTGGTGCTAAATCAGGAATAACTAGTACTCCATAATCATCTGTTTTTAAATCTTTCATAATGTCAGTGCCAGTTGCGTCTTGTAATTTGAATACAGCGCCAGCAAGAGCTATTTTGCTATCCACATCATCTTCTTTAATAAGTTTAACTTTTCCTTTCGTTAAACTATTTTTAAATGTAAGTGGAAGAAGTTTTTGTTGTCCTTTTTGGATTGTAAATTCAATAGGTTCTACATTTACATCGTAATAAGTTGGAGCCTTTGTTTCGATAAGTTTATAGTTACCGGGACGTAAGTCATCTACGACTAGTATTCCTTTACTATTCGTAACAAGTTCCGTACGAACATCTTCATTCGTATCTCTATTAACGATTTTAAATACAGCACCTTCAAGTGTTTCTTTTTCATCTGCGGCATTTACTTTTGTTAATTCAATACCGCCTTTTGTTAAGCTGTTTTTAGCAGTAACAGTAGCCGACGTTGTTTGACTTTCTGTAATCGTGAACTTGATTGGCTTTGTATTTTTATCGTAATACTTCGGTGCTGTTACTTCGATAAATTTATAATCGCCAGGGCGTAAGCCAGTAGCGATAGCTTTACCATCCGCACCAGTTTTCACATTTTCGCGAATGACTTTCTTTTCATCGTTAGCATCAACAATTTTAAATACAGCACCTTCAAGAGCTGTACCATCGATATCATCAACTTTTGTTAATTCAACATCTCCTGGTTTTAAAGCATTTTCAGCTTTCACAAGTAGAGTTTCTTTTTGACTTCTATCGATTTTAAATGGAATCGGTGTCTCGTCTAGTACATAATGCTCAGGAGCCTTTGTTTCAATAAACTTATAGTTACCAGGGCGTAACTTATCAGCTTTTGTTTTTCCATCAGCATCTGTAGTTAAGTCAGTACGAACGTCATTATTATTTAAATCGACAATTTTAAATACGGCACCTTCTAGAGGTTTTTTATCACCAAATTCATCAACTTTTAATAATTCGACTTCGCCTGTTTTTAAACTGTTTGTTGCCGTAACAGTAGCAAAAGACTGTTGGCTTTTATCGATTGTAAACTCAATAGGGTTTGCATTTAACACATAATCCTTAGGAGCTTCCGTTTCAATAAATTTATACGTGCCAGGCTCTAAGTCTTTAACAGTTACTTTACCATCTGCACCAGTTTTTACATTTTCGCGAATGACTTTCTTTTCATCATTAGCATCAACAATTTTAAATACAGCACCTGCAAGAGTAGTTTTATCATCGATATCATCAGTTTTTGTTAAAATGACGCCACCTTTAATGAGGTGATTCGTTGCTGTAACAGTAACTGCTTTCTTTTGACTTTTGACAATTGTAAACTCAATTGGTTTTTTATCTATGTCATAGTGTTCAGGTGCTTTTTCTTCAACAAATTGATAGTCTCCAGGACGTAAATCTTTTGCTTCGATTTGTCCTTGATCATTTGTCGTTAATTTTCTATAGCCAGGGATTATTTTGTTATTTCGGTCTCTTACACTGAACTCCGCGCCTGCTAAAGTTTTTCCATCTTTATCGACTTTTGTTAAAATGGCCGATCCTGGAATCAAACTGTTTGTTGCAGTTCGGTTTATTACTGTTGTTTGATCTTCCTCGATTTTAACCTCAATCAGTCGATCATCTAATTTATAATGTTCAGGAGCCTTTGTTTCTTTTAAGTAGTACGTTCCTGGTTTTAAATTATCTACAGTAATTTGTCCTTTGTCATTTGTTGTTAATTCTTTATGTTCAGGAATGACTTGTTTGTTTTGATCTAGTAAAGAGAAAACAGCATGTTCAAGTTTTTCCCTACTCTTAGCATCAGTCTTTGTAAGTACTACTTTCCCGACAAACTTCTTATTTGTAAGGGTATATTTTGTAATTTCGTCAGAACCTAGCTCAACAAGTATACCTTCTCTTAATTCTTTACTAATTACATAACCTTTAGGAGCTTTCGTTTCTTTAATCATATATTTATCGCGTCGTAAGTTGTTAAACTTAGCGACACCGTCATCATCTGTTGTAATTGGTCGAATAGCGGTTGTACCTGTTTGATCATATAAAGTAAATTCTGCTCCGGCTAATGGCACTTTTTGATCTTTATCATCAACCTTTATAATTTGAAGGCTTCCGCGTCCTTTACTAGCAGAACCACCTCCAGATCCAGAAGATACTTTAACTTCAACGAACTTAACATCTTCCACTTTCGTTAATGTTAAACGATGACCAGTAATCGTCGCTTTATTACTTACCCTTTCATTATGGTCTGCATTAATGAGTGAGCGGTATTCTAAAATATAAGCTTGATCAATGGTATGAAGGAATTCAACTTTAAACTGTTGTTTCCCCGTATCGTTGTCTGTTATTACTTTGAGTTTATAGTCTGTTCCTTCTTTTAATTCATTTGCTGTATCTTTTGTTAAAGTTCCATCTACGGCTACCGTTGTCGGATATAGATGGAATGACTTTTCATCTAGCATTTGATTGTCTGTCGGCTCATCTGTTACGACAGCATTTTCAATAGTTGACTGACTGGCATTAATAGAAACACTCCAATCAATATACTTGTCATTTTGTTTCGCTGTTTTCGTAACACCGCTACCACCGTTTGTAATCTCAAATGCACCATGGATAGTAGTAACAGTTTTCGATCCATCTTTTAAATCGGCATAATTATCGTAGCGCTTATTAATTTGTTCACCTGCAAGTGAAGTTTTAAAGCTAATATGGTAAGCCGTTTTAATTTCATTTTTAAAATGAATCGTTAATGTATTGTTATTATCTTTTGTTGGAGTTTCTATCGTATATTCGCTAGATGGAACAGGATCACCTACTTCAAATCCATGTGCACCACCAGTTAATTTCATATGTCGAACTTCAATAGATTCCGGTATTAATTTTTGGTTATCTCTTAATACATCAACGATAGAAGGGTCCTTAATCGTCATATTATTATAGTTAAAACCTATGTCCCATTTAATTTCTTTCGTTTGGGCATTGTAAGAACCGTATTTAAAGCCGTTTCCTTTTGTATAACCGTCAGGATTGAATGTATCATCGGATGAACTCTTTTTATTGTCACCATTTACATCTTTCCATGATAAATTTGCTGTATTTTTGAACGATTTATTATCCTTCTCTTTGGATAGATTCTCGTAATTAAAGTCTGTTGTGTATGTGATAGTTAAAGTTTTATCCATATTAGACTTGTAAATACCAGCTAGTTTCACTTCGAATCCTTTATCGGTTACATGAAGTGTGTAGTCATGCCCTAATTTAAGTTCATTTGATCCGTCAGTAATCTTGAAACTATTTTCCTGTAACGTTAGACCACCAAAGTCAAACGTATCTTTGATAACAGCATCGTTTAACACGTAGTTGTTATCATTTACAATAATTGTCCATTTTGTTGTTTTCGCATTGTAATCTGTATCGCCTGCATTTTTATTATGTTTCTTTATGATGTTTTGTTGTTGTAATGTAACTTTGTTTGTTTTACTTGAACCACCATCTGCAATAATTTTATTTTCGATTTCGCCATCTGCGATGACATCACCCGCGGCCTTTGATGTGTAAGTAATTACGTAGGCACTATCAATATCAGTAGTAAACTGTAAATCAAATCCCTCAGTCGTTTCTTTTACTGTGAAGTTTGTAGCATCGTCACCAGTGACAATTTGTCCACTATCATTATAAGAAGCGTTTTTTACAACGATAGAACTTTGATCAATTTTATGATCCTTATCTAGAATATCTTTTAAAAGAGCAGCCTCTTTTTTGATTTTTCTTTGGTCACCGTTGTAAGTGATTGTCCATTCAATTGTTTGTGTTTTTGGGTTGTACTTACTAGTTTTCTCTAGATGTGTCCCACGTGAAACAGTTACAGTGGCATTTGCTGATACACTATTTTGATTATCACTAGTTACTTTTGCGTTGTTTTTGAAAGTTGTAACACTTTCATCTGTAATCTTTGTCGCATATTCAATTTCATATGCTTTATTCGTTTCTTTTTTAAAGGCGATATTTAATTTATCAGAGGATGAAGTAAGTTCATATTCTTCCTTAGGAACTTCTGCTCCCCGAGTTGTCTTCCCGTTAATATCTACCTCTAAATAATAAACCTTAATAGAATCTTCATTGAGACTCGCTCCATTTGGAATGTTATCTTGAAAGACTGCATTTGTAAGCTTATCTTTTGTCTTGTTCATTTCTACTTTCCAATTAATTTGATTCGTATTAATTGGTCTATCAGGTACACCTTTTTTATCTATAGATTGTGTTACTTTAGGTTTGAAATCAAGTTCGATAATAACGTCTTTTTCTTTAATAGGGAATGGGATTTGTTTTTCGGTAGTCCCTGTAATTTTTACTTCATTAAACTCCGTACGAATGTTTAAATGTCCAGCTATATCAGGATGATCTTCAACATATTCGTTAAAAGTCATCGTTACTTTGCCATCTGGCGTAACAACGAACGATCCAATCGTATGTCCTTTTCCATCTATTAAATCTTGTGTAATTGTATTGTGGACAATAAAGTATTCTGGGAGTTGGAAAGTAAAGTAATCACCTTCTTTGACGTTCAGCGATTTCAAGACTTCCCATGTAAAATCGATTTGGGTAATAGAATTTGGATCTGGACGATTATCCGTATCATTAAATGGCTTACCGTCTTTATCCGTTAATGTGACACCTGTTAAAATATTTTCTGTAATTTGCTTAGGTGATGGATCTGGATTCTCAACGGGCTGTTCTGTTGTTTTATCATCAGGATTCTCCGTAGGCTGCTCTGCATCACCGTTCTTTTGCTCTACCACAGGTTGTTGAGCATCGCCATTCTTTTGCTCTACCACAGGTTGTTGAGCATCGCCATTCTTTTGCTCTACCGCAGGTTGTTGAGCATTGCCGTTCTTTTGCTCTACCGCAGGTTGCTGAGCATCACTATTCTTTTGCTCTTCCATAGGTTGTTGGGCCGTATCCTTATTCGTAGTAGGGGAAGCTGGGTTATCTACTTGAACAGGGACTGAAATAGACTTAGCTGTTATACCTAGAGGGAATGAGAGTTGAACAGATTTTGCACCAGGTTTTAAATCAGGATTGAATACTGTATCAAAATTGATTTTTCCGTTAGCGCCTTTGGAATCTTTTACTTGATTGTTAAATACTAGTCTCATTTTGTTATCGTTTGCTGTAACAAAATATTGACCAATAATTTGCTGATCTGCCATCAGATTTCCTTGTTGATTATTTTTAACTTTTAATGCGTTAGGTATTTGGAACACTGCTGAGTCTGTTTGATGATCTTTTATTGACCAAGCATATTCTAGGTGAATGTTTGATCCTACTTGTATTAAGTTTTTAGGATTTGTTGCTTCGTCAATAATCTGATTCGTTGCATCTTTCATTTCAACAGTGTCAAATAATGAATTGCCTGTTAATGTTTCCGCTTTTACTTGATTGTATGGAAAACTAGCAAGCTGCGAAAATAGTACGAATACAATTAAACATATATTGAAAAGTTTTTTCATTGTGCCTCCTTTATGAATCCTTCTATTGTATAGAAATGCTTTGTGAAGGGATTATTTGTCATGGATCAATAGGACTTACGTTATGCCTCCTTTACTACGTATACTCTCTAGAGAAAATATTCATATTCAATGCTTTGTAACGTAAAACAAATGTATATTTTAATAATATAGAGAATGAATATACAAATTTCGACAAAAAATGTCGAATGAAATACTGATAAGGAATGATATCAGACCTTTATAGAGTGTGACTTGTTATGTGGTTCTTTGTAAAATAGGTTCATACAAAAAATATGCAGTGAAATCCTTAACCTACTTTATATTGATTTGTATTCTTGCAATGTAAAAAGAGTCTTTATAAAGGTGAGTTTTACGATACATGCTAACCAAAATAATGTATCCTATTGTAAAAAAATCTTATTGAGGTAGTAATAAAATGTAGCTTGGATTTGGTCAGGATGAAGAAAATATGTACTGTCTAAAAGAGTATACAATTTGTAGATTAAAGCGAAGATAGCGTTTTATAATAAATAGAACGCATTACTTTAATCGATGCTATTAAATAAAAAAGAAGGTACTTCCTTGATCATCTTTTATTAGAGATAATCATCAATCACCTTCGTTAAAAATTATATACGTAAATGAAAAAGAGTTCAACCGTATTGCCTCTTTTCAAAAAAGTATGTAAAAAGAACCGCTTCCTACTAAGAAGCGGTTCTTTTTTATATTTCTGTTAAGATTATCGGCTCGCCGCGTGTTACGACAACTGTATGTTCACATTGTGCAACAAGGCTTTTATCAGGTGTAACAAATGTCCAACCATCATCGCCACGTTCGATAATGTGATCAGCCTTCATGGAAATGAATGGTTCTACAGCGATAACAAGACCGTCTTTTAGAAGCGCATTATCCATTGGGTCAAAGTAGCTTAAAATGTGGTTTGGTGCTTCGTGTAAGCTAAGACCAATACCGTGACCAGTTAAGTTTTGAATTACATTATATCCATTTTTATGTGCAAAGTTTGAAACAGCACGACCAATTTGGTTTTGTTTGGAACCAGCTTTCACCTTTTTCATTGCTGCCCAAAATGCATCAACCGCTGCTTGGCAAAGCTTTTCTTTTGCTTCATCTTCTCCAAGTACAAATGAAATACCTGTATCTGCATAATAGCCATCAAGTGCAGCAGATACGTCGACATTTACTAAGTCGCCTTCTTTTAATACGCGATCTCCTGGAATACCGTGAGCAACTTCTTCGTTTACACTGATGCAAGTTACACCTGGGAAATCATATTCTTTTTCAGGTGCAGAAATAGCACCATGCTCATCTAATACTTTTTTACCGATCAAATCAAGCTCTTTCGTTGTCATACCTGGCTTCGCTTCTTTTTTCATTTCTTCACGTGCAAGTGCAACGATGCGGCCGATTTTTCGTAAGCCTTCTAAATCTTGTTCATTACGAATAATCATGAAAACCACTGTCCTTCCTCGAATGTATATCTTACCCGATTGTATCATGTTTATTTTTGTCCTGCTACTAGCTTGCGGTATGTAGGTTGATTCCTCTCATAAGGAATACATGACAATTGTCATATTGATGTCATGACGCATCATACTGTTTCCTAAGTTTTCCAACACGTACAATGTAAATATAAGAAACAGCGGGGGTGGAGAGATGGAAAAGATTATAGAAGTAAATAGTGTTTCTAAAACATTTAAATATAAAAAGGCAGTAAATAACGTTTCATTTCATGTGAATAAAGGAGAAATAGTAGCACTACTTGGACCGAATGGTGCAGGAAAAACAACGACGATGTCGATGATGCTTGGATTAAAGGATCCGACGGAAGGAACTGTTTCTATATTTGGAAAGAGTCCCAAACATAGAGATGTTCGTAATAGCCTCGGTGCGATGTTACAAGAAGTAAGTGTCATTGATAGCATTACGGTGGAAGAGGCAATTGAGTTATTTCGTAGTTATTATACGAATCCGGTAGCGAAAGAAACGTTACTACAGTTATCAAATTTAGAATCAGAGCGAAAGCAAAGATGTGAGAAATTATCAGGTGGTCAAAAGAGAAGGTTAAATTTTGCGCTCGCACTTGCAGGAAATCCTGATTTGTTATTTTTAGATGAGCCGACAGTTGGAATGGATATTACGTCTCGAAGAACGTTTTGGGAAACAATTCGAAAGTTAGCAAGTGAAGGAAAAACAATTATTTTAACGACGCACTATTTAGAAGAAGCGGATGCATTGGCGAATCGTATTTTATTGTTTGCGAATGGAAAGATTATCGCAGATGGTACACCAGATGAGATGAAAGCGACGATTTCACGAAAAACAATCAAGTTTTATTCGAAGGAAAGTATTCCTGCAAAATTACTAAAAGAATTACCAAACGTAACCGAAGTACAGTCAAACGAAGGGCACTTTACTTTAATAACTGAAGATACAGATGAAACTTTAAAAGCAATTTATCAAAAGAACTTACCTGTAACAGATGTTTCAGTTGAACGTGGAAGTCTTGATGAAGCATTTGAACAGTTTGTCGCAAATCAGAAGGAGGAAATCGCATGAGAGCTTTATGGATGCAATGCAAAATAGAAATTTTACGTACATTTCGTAATAAATTATTTATCTTTTTCTCATTATTAATGCCAGTTATGTTTTATTACATTTTTACCAATGTTGTTCAAGTTCCACAAAATGGAGATGCATGGAAAGCACATTATTTAATTTCAATGGCGACGTTCAGTATTGTAGGTACAGCACTTTTTAGTTTCGGTGTAAGAATCTCTCAGGAAAAGGGGCAAGGGTGGACGCATTTATTAAAAATTACGCCACTTCCAGAGGGGGCATATATAACAGCTAAGATTATCTCTCAAACAGTAGTAAATGCTTTTTCAATCTTAGTGATCTTTATCGCAGGAATATTAATTAATCATGTTGAGTTAACTGTAGGGCAATGGATTGGTGCTGGATTATGGTTATTGTTAGGTGTGACACCATTTTTAGCATTAGGGACAGTAATAGGTTCTATTAAGAAAGCGGATGCGGCAGCAGGATTAGCAAACATTTTAAATATGTGTTTAGCAATTCTTGGTGGTCTATGGATGCCCATCGAAGTATTCCCGAAGATATTAAGAACGATTGGTGAATGGACGCCAACATATCATTTCGGAAGCGGTGCATGGGATATTGTAGCTGGGAAATCAGTTGGTTGGGAAAATATCGCGGTATTAGGAGGTTATTTCCTTATATTTGTTGTAATATCAATATATATAAGAAAAAGACAGGAAGCGGTATAAATGATAGAAAAGAAGAGGATTGAGATTTTTCCGAAACAGATGGGTTTCTTCCCGTATATGTGGCTTGTGTATCTGTTATTTCCAATTTACCATCTAGCACAAGCATCGGGATGGAAGCTTGTAATGGGGAGCGGTATGTTGATACTTTTTGTTATCACATACCGTCAACTTTATTTTGTTAATAAGACTTTCGTTTTATGGGCATGTATGCAAATGATACTCACACTGTTATTTGCTTTTTATTATAATGCCTTCATGATATTCTTTGGTTTTTTCACAGCAAGTGCGATAGGGTTTGCGCCAAATAAGAAAGAGTTTCGAGTGTTGTTAAGTTTGTTAGCTGTAATGCTTGGAATTTTTATATTTGTAAATATGAATGAAATATCAACTACAAGTTTAGTGAATATCGTTCCGATGTTTATTTTAATGCTTATTACACCATTCGGGATGCGCAACTTTAATCAAAAAAAGATATTAAGAAATCAATTAAACGAAGCGAATGAGCAAATTAAAGACTTAGTAAAACGTGAAGAAAGGCAGCGAATTGCAAGAGATCTTCATGATACGTTAGGGCACACGTTATCACTCATTACTTTAAAAAGCCAGCTCGTGGAGAAGTTAATTGTTAAAAATCCGGAGCGTGCAAGTGCGGAAGCAAAGGAAATTACACAAACATCTCGTACCGCTTTAAAGCAGCTAAGGGAACTAATTTCTGATATGCGTATGATTACAGTAGAAGAAGAGCTTGAGCAAATAAAAGCGATCTTACAAGCGGCTACTATTGAATTAGAAATAAAACAAGAAACGAGTGCAAGTTCGTTATCACCCATTGAACAAAATATTTTAGGAATGTGTTTACGTGAGGCTGTGACGAATGTTGTAAAGCATAGTAAGGCGACGCGTTGCACAGTTTCTGTACTAGAATCACAAGGTGAATTAATTTTGACAGTAGAAGATAATGGAGTTGGTTTAGCAGATCAAAACCATGATGGAAATGGCATTCGTGGTATGAAGGAGCGCATCGCTCTTATTGATGGGTTTGTTGAACTGGGTACGATCAATCCAGGGACACTATTAACAGTAAAAGTTCCAGTTGTTATTAGAACAGGAAAAGATGAGGTGAGGGCATGATTCGAATTATTATTGCAGAAGATCAGCGGATGCTTCGTGGTGCATTAGGGGCCTTACTTGATCTAGAAGATGATATTGAAGTAATTGGGCAAGCTGCGAACGGGGAAGAAGCGCTAAAACTAATTGAATCGCTACAACCTGATGTAAGCATTATGGATATTGAAATGCCAATTCAAACCGGATTAGATGTTGCGGAAACGTTAAAGAAAGAAAAATCAGAATGCAAAGTAATGATTTTAACAACATTTGCGCGCCCTGGATATTTTGAACGAGCAATGAAAGCTGGCGTGCACGGATACTTATTAAAAGATAGCCCAAGTGAAGATTTAGCTGCATCGATTCGTAATGTAATGAAAGGAAAGCGAGAGATCTCTCAAGATTTAATGTTCGGCTTATGGCAGGAGCAAAATCCGTTATCAGATCGTGAAAAAGAAGTATTGCAACTTGCGAAAGAAGGAAAGACGGCAAATGAAATTGCGAAGGTACTTTATCTTTCACCTGGTACAGTACGTAATTATATTTCTGAAGTATTAACGAAGCTCGATGCGAAAAATAGAATTGAGGCAATTACAATTGCGGAAGAAAAGGGATGGATATGAAAAGAAGTTTACCTACGAGTGGTAAACTTCTTTTTCTTATAAATAGGCATTTCAATAGAGAATTTCGTCACAGTCGCATCGCTCAGAATTTGAAGTATATCGTGTAATTTAGATTTTACTTCATTTTTCGACAAAAAATTTGTTATAGTAAGATTAGGTTGTTGGTCTAAATTTTGGACAACTTTACCACTAACAGTTGTAATTACTCCATTTTTATCTACTTTTACAATAAGATCTTGAGCATATACTTTATAATTTTTGTAAGTTTGTGCAAGGCGAACTTCGGTTTGATTTTCTTTTGTTTCTTTATCTGTAGGCTGGGAATCTACATTCATTTCAGTTGTCACTCACTCTTGTTGAGCTTTAGCCTCATTTATCTTACCCTTTAAATAATTTTTTGCCATATATTTTTGTATCATTTTGAGGTTTTGTTAATTTTTAAATCGTTAAACTAGGCTGAGCGATTTCAACTTTTACTTCATTTCTATCTAGTTCTTGGGTGTAAATAGCTTCTGCTGATAAAGGATAAAGAAGACCGAATGTAACGAAAGCACGGGCAAATTTTCTATAATTTATCTATAAAATTACTAGTCTATTATATTATGTGAGATGGATTGTATGAAAAATTTGCCGAATTTTATATATATTATGCATTATTTCATATCAAAAATTGTCGAATTCACATTATTGTAGTGGTATGACAACTCAAAAAATTAGATTGTTATAATGGGATGGTGAGTAAGTATGCACGCAGAAAAATTAGGAAGCGAAATAAAGAAAATTAGGGTAATGAGGGGATTAACACAAAAACAGTTATCCGATAACATATGTCATCAATCGGAAGTGAGCCGAATTGAATCGGGCGCAGTATACCCAAGTATGGATATATTGCAAGGTATTGCAGCAAAGTTACAAGTTCCCATTATTCATTTTTATGAGGTACTCATTTATTCGAATATTGAGAGAAAAAAACAGTTTAAAGATCAAGTCATTATGCTGTGTAAGCAAAAAAAATATAAAGAGATTTATAATAGAGTATGGAATGAGCTAAAAAAGGAAGAATATCATCCTGAATTCCAACAGTTTCTTCAATGGCAATATCATGTAGCAGCTTACATATTGAAGAAAATCGATTACGAATATTGTATTTTAGAATTAAAAAAACTGTTAAACCAACAATTAGCTGGAATAGATGTATACCAAAATCTCTATATAGAGAATGCAATTGCAAATATTTATGCTGAAAATAATTATTTTAAGAAAAGTATTGAGTTATTTGAAGATATATTAAAACAATTAGAGACATTGCATGATAATGAAGAATTCGACGTGAAGGTAAGATATAATCATGCAAAAGCATTATACTTAGACGAGCAATATGAAGGGTCACTTTATCAAGTAAATAAGGCAATTGAAATATCATGCCGAATTAATAGTATGGCATTAATTGGACAGTTATATTATCAAAGGGGCGAATGCCTAGGAAAATTGGGGTATGATGAGGCAGAGATTGAAGATGCATATAAAAAGGCAAGTTTCTTTTTTGATATATTAGAGATGCATGCATATAAAGAAGCGCTCGCAGATAAAATCAGCAGATAAATAACCCAAAAAATGGATATGCATAATTGCATAGGATATGGATAAAATTTCATGATATATTAAAATAAAAAATGTGGGTGATGGAATATGAAGAAACTACTTATTGGTAGCCTATTAACGTTAGCAATGGCATGGGGTATTTCATTAGGTGATACAGCATTAGAGAAAAGCCAAGTAATTTCTCATAATGATCAAGAGGTACAATTAGCAGGAGATCTACCTTTTGAATATTAAAAAACAACCGTCTTACTTAGACGGTTGTTTTTTTGTGGAGTAACCTCCAAACATCTTTACTAGAAACAGGCTTGCTAATAAGGAATCCTTGAATGTGGTCACAGTTTTGTTCATATAAAAACTTCCATTGTTCTTCCGTCTCTACACCTTCTGCAATAACTTCTAAATTTAGTTCTTTAGATAGTGTAATGATGGAGGAGATAATCGCTTCCTCTAAAGGGCTATTTGTAATTCCGCAAATAAACTCTCGAGCAATTTTTAATGTATTGATTGGGTATTTTGTTAAATAAGCTAAAGAGCTATAGCCAGTTCCAAAGTCATCAATTGAAATTTGAATACCGAGATTTTGAAGCTGTTCTAGTTTTGCAACTACAGATTGATTTTGATTAATGGCGATACTTTCTGTAATTTCGATATCTAGTGCTTCTGATTTTAGTTCGGTTTCTTCTAACACCTTTGAAATAGTAGGGATTAAATCTGTATGGTTAAATTGAACAACAGATAAATTTACACCAACTTTCAAGTGAGAAAAACCTTGATTATGCCATCTTTTTGCCTCTAAGCAAGCGGTACGTAAAATCCAATTTCCAAGTTCAATAATAAATCCTGTTTCCTCCGCTAGCGGAATGAATTGAGCAGGAGACACGATGCCGAGTTTTGGGTGCTTCCAACGAATTAATGCTTCAAAACCGATAATTTGTTTTGTTTTCGTGCTTACTTGTGGCTGATATTCAAGGAAAAATTCATTTTGTTGTAATGCTTTTGCAAGTTCGCCTTCTAAGAATTGAATTTCATTTTGGGCGATACTCATTTCTTTTGAGAAGAAAACAAATCTGTTTTTCCCATTTGCTTTCGCGCGATACATAGCCATATCGGCATTTTTCATTAATTCAGTAACATCGGTTCCGTAATCAGGATACATGGCAATACCGATACTCGGTGTAATAGATAGTTCTTCGTCTTTAATGAAGAATGGTTTGTTTAAAATGGTTAAAATTTGGTCAGCTATAAAAGCAGCACTTTTTTCTGAGTACATATCTGGTAATAGAATTGTAAACTCATCTCCGCCTTGGCGAGCAACGATATCCTTCGAACGCAAGCAACTGCGTAACCTTTTTGCTACTTCAATTAATAATAGATCTCCGACGTCGTGACCAAGTCTATCGTTAATTTTTTTGAATCGATCTAAATCAAGGAACATGACGGCAACATCATTTGCGCTAGTTTGAGCTATATTTAAAATGTTCTTTAAATCTTTTTCAAACTTTCGGCGATTTGGTAATCCAGTCAGTGCATCATGAAAGGCTAAATGTTCTACTTGTTTTTGTTTTTCATATAAAGTTGTAATATCACGTGCTATGCCGAACATCCCAACAACTTCTTTGTTTATGAAAGTAGGGATGAGTGTAACGTGAAGGTAATAGTAGTAGCCTTCTTTTTCTTTTGTGCGAACTTCTAAAGTTTGTGGTCTACCTTCTTTTGTTATTTGTAAAGCTTTCTTTAGTAGATCATGGTCTTTTGAGTCAATAAAGTGTAGAAGAGAATAGCTTTCTACTTCACAATAGTAGGCAGTAAATAAGCTTTCACAAGCTGTATTAGATTGTTGGAAAATACCATCCATATTTAAAGAGAAAACGGCATCAGGATGATCTTCGAATAATGATTTATAGCGTTGTTCACTCTTTGATAACGCAGATGCACCCTCTTCTACTTTGCCTTCTAGTTGTGTAGTCAACTGTTCATATGTATCGATTAGTGCTTGATTATCTTTCCACATGTAAAGTTGTCGTAGGAATAATAAGATGAGTGATAATACTAGACCGATTAGCATGAACTTATCATCCCAAGGTTGAATAAGAATAAAGGAAAAAGTAATGATTATACTGAAATAGGGTAATATAAAGCGCACATAATCAAATCGATAATACTTTGTTTTCGTTTCATGCTGCATTGGTTTGTCCAAAATGTATAGTATGGAAGATAAACCAATTAATAAAATTGAAGCAGTATGTACTAAATAAGAGACTTCAGAAGAAGTTTTCATCCCCATGTTTAGTTGGAACAGATGTATATACCCGTACACAAGTATGATAGTAAAACCGATAATTAATGAAATTCTGCTAGCAGAATATTGTTCTCGTCTATATAGGCTAATAACGGCGTAAATTACTAATGCTTGTGCAATAAAGTATCCAATTAAAACCCAGTGATCTATTGTTAACATACGAAAGCTTGAGAGGTCCAAAATAAAAGTTAAGGTAAAATAAATATTCATAATAACAATAAAGATGCTATCGAATGAAAATTGAGCAAGGCCTCTAATAGAGTAATGTTTTATGAATTTGATAGCAAACCCAGAAAAGAGCAAAATATATTGTATGATGAAAAAGGGCAATGCCTTATATGAGAATATGACTTGATCATATATAGAAAGTGAATGAAGGAATAAAGTTATTTCCATAGTTAGTCCGCATATGCAAGTGCAGAGTAATAAAACCCAAAATAATTTATCACTACGCTTCATTTTCTTAATAGCTTTATATAAGCAATAGCAAGAAAAGAGTGCAGCAAAACAAAATAAGAAGAGAATTCCAATTTCTTTTATATTCAAGTCCTTAGGGATAAGGAATATCCAAAGGGAAAATATAATTATATACATCGTGACAAAGTGTACATATTTTTTTTGATTAATCATATTATGGCTCCGTTTCAATAAAGTTGAATCGCAGGTGGAAAATGCTAATTCCAATCATAGCATATACAATAGGTTGTTTTTTACTATAAAAATTACTTTTTTTGAAAAAAATAGCTCAACATTACAATTTACCATTGTAATGTTGAGCTATTTACTCTTTTTATCCCTCTTATAGAGGACAATTCATGTATTAATTGCAGCATTGCTAAATCTTTCTGTTTACTTTCAATCATAATATCGAAATTATGGTTGATTTTTTTTGCAATGTGTAAGAAAGGCTTAATAAACTCTAAATCAATATATTCAGAGTGAGCCCTAAATTCTTTTTTTGATTTAGGGGAGGAAATGTGAACTTTAGGAGGGACATTTGTATGTGACCAAGTTTCAAAAATTGCAGGGAGTAATACTTCTAGCGGTTCTTCGCAAAGGTTTGCCATGTGATGATGATAATCAAATACGAATGGAATCTTTTCTTTTTGGCAAATCGATAAAGTTTCAGCAGTTGTATATGTTTTATCATCATTTTCAAGCGTCATTTGCTCTTTTATATGTGCAGGAAGTTTTTTTATGTTTTCATGGAAACGTCCAACCGCCTGTTCTTTATTTCCATAGGCACCACCTACATGGATGTTAATATAAGAAGAATCTGCAATTCCTATTGCATCTAATATTTTATAATGATAGGCCATATCTGTAATAGCGTTAGTTGTAATATGTGGCTTGTCGCTTGTAAATAGCGTAAATTGATTTGGATGAAAACTTACTCGTAAATTGTGTTCTTTAATTAATGCCCCAATTTTACGCCAAAGCGGTGTAAATGCCCCGATATAATCAAACTCGACTTCGGGATGCGTTGCAAGTGGGACGATGGAAGAAGATAAGCGATATAATGGAATTTCATGCGCTATATTGTAATGAAGAATACGTATTGTATGCTCGAGATTTTGCCGTGTAACATCGTATAATTTATCTTCTCGTTCTTGTTTATTAAGCTTTTGAAAGCTTGTAAATGTCATCGTTTTAGCCGGAGAACAGTCCCAGAGTGCCATTGCATGCGAGACATATCCGAAACGCATAATCATAATGAATACATCTCCTTTATCCATTATCTTTCCTATAGAAAGAAAGCAAGTATCGTTCCTACCCATTCTTTTCCCCTATCAATAAGAGAATGCGGGCTAACATCTTTAAAGGAAAGTAATGACGCATTTTCTAGATCTTCATGGAATTTGTTTTTTACTGTTTGTATAAAATGTTTATCATATAAAAGGCAGTTGATTTCATGGTTAATATATAAACTTCTCATATCAAAGTTTGCAGTTCCAATATCACAAATATAATCATCGACTATAATAACTTTAGCGTGAAAAAAACCTTGTTGAAATGCGTAAATATTACACCCAGCTTGTATTAACTTTCGGCAATATGGGAATTTTGCTTCGCGAACAAGGGCGTGATCCGCTTTTTCTGGAACGAGAACCGTGATTTGGACCCCACGTTTTCGCGCTTTTAATAATGCATTCATAATTTTCTTCCCAGGAATGAAATATGGTGTACCGATAAAGAGTTCTTTTTCCGCACTTTCGATTAAATGTAAAAATGTATTTTGCAAATAGGCACCATCAGTAGGGATAAAACGATGTAGAATGATTCCTGGTTGTTGCTTAGGAAAATAAAGAGGTGAATCTAATAAATTTTGGTTCGTATCGTCGAGCCAATCATGTAAAAATTGCTTTTGTAAATCTTGTATTCCTTCTCCTGTAAGGCGTAAATGATAATCGCGCCATAATCCTAATTTTTGATTATGCCCTAAATATTCTTCTCCAATATTAAACCCACCAATATAACCAATTTTCCCGTCAATAACTGTAATTTTTCTATGGTTTCTTTGATTTGCAGAAAAGAACGGAAAAGGAAATTTCACTTTATGACAAAATGAAAAAGAGACGCCGTGTTTTTGTAGGGAACGAATTGCCTCGTTTGATAAATAATGGCTTCCCAATCGATCGAGTAAAAGTCTTACTTTAATTCCTTCCTGTGCCTTATCGATAAGTAACTTTAAAAATTCACGACTGATTTTATCGTTTTTTACAATGAAGAATAAAACGTGCACATGGTGCTTTGCTTGTTGTATATCAGTAAATAAAGCATCATATAAATCTTGCCCGTATGTATAAAGGTGAAAATTACTTTGACGTAAAGGGAAAGTACGAGAGCGCACACGCTTTAAATGAAGAATCCTCCCATATAAAAGGTCAATTGTGATCCAAAGAGTAACGCATATTAACAAGAGAGATAAGAAGAACATAAGTGAATTCCCTCCTTTGCATTCTTTTCGCCTTCATTTTACTGGCTGCCCGGAAAAACCCGATTGGCTTCACCTTATCCCATATTAAGGGGCGGTAAGCCTCCTACTTAAAAATTAGGCTTACTTAAAGGAATCAGGCGAGAGGAAACAACCCCCTACGAATTAAAGTTTCACTTTATAGTTTCACCGAAATAAACAGCTTTATTAAAAAATATGTTGTTGTATAACAAAAAACTGTTGACTGAATGCTCACTCATTATATAATGAAGACAGGGGATAAAATTCAGAAAATTATATGTTTTTGAAGATTCTAAAAAAGAAAGAGGGCTTACAAAGAGAGGGGTAGCATAAAAATGAATAGCTTACTGATCATTAATTGGCTGGCTGCCATTGCTGTTATTGCTTATGCGGGATATTTGTTTGTGTATCTTATACGGACGAGGATGGCCTACATACAGTTAGGAAAAAAGATTGAATTTGACCGTCGTTTTAAAGAGCGTTGGGATCTCCTTAAGGTCAATGTTTTCGGTCAGAAAAAGCTGCTGAAAGATAAGAAGAGCGGCATTATTCACGTTATGTTCTTTTACGGATTTATTCTTGTCCAATTTGGAGCAATTGACTTCGTTTGGAAAGGACTCGCACCAGGATCACATCTTCCACTTGGACCACTATATCCTGCATTTACATTCTTCCAGGAAATTGTCACACTTGTTATTTTAATTGCAGTCTTTTGGGCTTTTCATAGACGTTATGTTGAGAAGCTAGTTCGTTTAAAACGTAATTTCAAATCAGGCCTTGTTCTTATCTTTATTGGTGGCTTAATGATTTCTGTGCTACTTGGTAATGGGATGGGAATTATATGGCACGGCGAGGAGCTTTCATGGAGTGAACCAATCGCTTCTGCAATCGCTTACGTTTTCTCGGGAATAAATGAAACCGCAGCCATTTCTGTGTTCTATTTCTCTTGGTGGGTGCATCTACTAATTTTGTTAACGTTTTTAGTGTATGTTCCACAATCAAAACACGCGCATTTAATTGCGGGACCAGTTAACGTTTTCTTCGGACGTCTTTCAAATCCAGGGAAACTTGAAAAGATTGACTTTGAAGATGAAACGCAAGAAACATTTGGTGTTGGTAAAATCGAAGACTTTAGACAAAATCAGCTTATTGATTTATACGCTTGCGTAGAGTGTGGTCGCTGTACAAATATGTGCCCGGCAACAGGGACAGGGAAAATGTTATCGCCGATGGATTTAATTTTAAAACTTCGCGATCATTTAACTGATAAAGGAGCAGCAGTGACATCAAAAGCACCGTGGGTTCCAGTAGTTGCTTTTAATAATACACAAGGAAATCAGTTAGCGATGATGGCAGCTGGGAAAGGGCAACAAGAATCAGCAGCTACAACGCTTGCTTACGATCCGAGTTTAATCGGAGATGTTATTACAGAGGAAGAGATTTGGGCTTGTACAACGTGCCGTAACTGTGAAGATCAGTGTCCGGTTATGAATGAGCATGTTGACAAAATTATTGATTTACGCCGCTATCTCGTTCTAACAGAAGGAAAGATGGACGCGGAAGCGCAGCGTGCGATGACAAATATCGAGCGTCAAGGGAATCCGTGGGGACTGAACCGTAAAGAGCGTGAAACTTGGCGCCAAGGTGATGATGAAGTAACGGTTCCAACTGTAAAAGAAAAATCGAAAGCTGGCGAGGAGTTCGAATATTTATTCTGGGTTGGTTCAATGGGATCATATGATAATCGTAGTCAGAAGATTGCGATATCGTTTGCGAAGTTAATGAACGAAGCAGGCATTTCATTCGCGATACTTGGTAATAAAGAAAAGAATTCTGGAGATACACCGCGACGTCTTGGAAATGAATTTGTCTTCCAAGAAATGGCGACAAAGAATATCGAGGAATTTGAAAAAGCAAGGGTGAAGAAAATCGTTACGATTGATCCTCACGCTTATAACACATTTAAAAATGAGTATCCAGACTTTGGCTTGCAAGCAGAAGTCTATCATCATACAGAATTGTTAGCTCAGTGGTTGAAAGAAGGGCGCTTAAAACCTGTTCACGCTATTGAGGAAACAGTTACGTACCATGATTCCTGTTACTTAGGAAGATACAACGAAGTATACGAAGCGCCACGCGATATTTTGAAAGCAATTCCTGGTGTGAATCTTGTAGAAATGGCACGTAACCGTGAAACCGGAATGTGCTGTGGCGCAGGTGGTGGCTTAATGTGGATGGAAGAGACGGCAGGTTCACGTATTAACGTTGCTCGTACAGAACAAGCACTAGCTGTAGAGCCATCCATTATCGGTACAGGTTGTCCATATTGCTTAACGATGATTAGCGATGGGACGAAAGCGAAAGAAGTAGAAGAGAAGGTTCAAACTCTTGATGTAACAGAGATTTTAGAACGCTCTGTTATCGGACAGAAGAAAGAAGCGATGTAATCTGCAAGCATGAATACAACTTTAGAGAGAGGTGCAATCGTTGCACCTCTTCTCAACGTAAGAACACCGAGCGAGCGCTCGGTGCTAAAAAAGAGATGGGGGAAATTGATATGAGTAAAACAGTTATTTTAAGTGCTGCAAGAACACCGGTTGGGAAATTTGGAGGATCTTTAAAAGACGTGAAGGCGACAGAACTTGGGGGAATTGCAATTAAAGCAGCGCTTGAGAGAGCAAATGTTTCTGCTAGTGATGTTGAGGAAGTTATATTTGGAACGGTTATTCAAGGGGGGCAGGGGCAAATTCCATCGCGCCAAGCTGCGAGGGCTGCTGGAATCCCTTGGGAAGTACAGACGGAAACGGTGAATAAAGTTTGTGCATCAGGGCTTCGTGCGGTTACGTTAGCGGATCAAATTATTCGTACTGGCGATCAATCACTAATTGTAGCTGGCGGTATGGAGTCGATGAGTAACAGTCCTTACATTTTACGAGGTGCAAGATGGGGATACAGAATGGGGAACAACGAAATCATCGATTTAAACGTTGCTGACGGCTTGACATGCGCATTTTCAGGTACACACATGGGTGTTTATGGCGGAGAAGTTGCGAAGGAAGATGGAATCTCTCGCGAAGCGCAAGATGAATGGGCATATCGTAGCCATCAGCGTGCGGTTTCAGCGCATAAAGAAGGACGTTTTGAAGAGGAAATCGTGCCAGTAACGATTCCGCAAAGAAAAGGCGATCCTATTGTCGTTGCAAAAGATGAGGCGCCACGCGCGGATACAACGATTGAAAAATTAGCGAAATTAAAACCTGTATTTGATAAGACGTCGGCAGTGACAGCGGGTAATGCTCCTGGACTAAATGATGGCGGTGCTGCGCTCGTATTAATGAGCGAAGACAGAGCAAAGCAAGAAGGAAGAAAGCCATTAGCGACAATTTTGGCACATACAGCAATTGCAGTGGAGTCTAAAGATTTCCCAAGAACGCCAGGTTATGCAATTAACGAATTGTTGAAAAAAACAGGCAAGACAATTGAAGATATCGATTTATTCGAGATTAATGAAGCATTTGCAGCGGTAGCAATTGCAAGTACAGAGATTGCAGGAATTGACCCAGATAAATTGAATGTAAACGGCGGCGCAGTGGCAATGGGACATCCAATTGGAGCAAGTGGAGCGCGTATTATCGTTACACTTATCCACGCACTGAAGCAGCGCGGCGGTGGAATTGGAATTGCTTCTATTTGTAGCGGTGGCGGTCAAGGTGACGCAATTATGATTGAAGTTTGTTAATTTACGTGTAGGTGATTTTTGATTTATTAACATTTTATATTAAGGGGGAAGAAAGAATGGGTGTGCAAAAAATAGTTGTAATTGGTGCAGGACAAATGGGTTCGGGAATCGCACAAGTATGTGCAATGGCAGGATATGATGTGAAGGTACAAGATTTAAAACAAGAGCAATTAGACAGAGGATTGGCTATTATTACGAAAAACTTAGCGCGTCAAGTAGAAAAAGGGCGCATGAAGGAAGAAGAAAAGGAAGCGACGTTAAATCGCCTTACAGTAACGCTTGATTTAGATTGTGTGAAGGAAGCGGATCTTGTTATTGAAGCGGCTGTTGAGAAAATGGAAATTAAAAAGAAAATTTTCGCCAATCTAGATGAAATCGCTCCAGAACACGCAATTTTAGCGACGAATACGTCCTCTCTACCAATTACTGAAATTGCAGCAGTAACGAAACGCCCAGAAAAAGTAATTGGCATGCATTTTATGAATCCAGTTCCAGTTATGAAACTTGTTGAAATTATTCGTGGTTTAGCTACAGATGATGAGGTGTATGAAACAATTGAAGATATTACGAAAAAAATCGGGAAAGTGCCAGTTGAAGTAAATGATTTCCCAGGATTTGTATCGAACCGTATTTTATTACCGATGATTAACGAAGCGATCTATACGTTATATGAAGGTGTAGCGACGAAAGAAGCGATTGATGAAGTAATGAAACTAGGTATGAATCATCCGATGGGACCACTTACATTAGCTGATTTTATCGGTTTAGATACATGTTTATACATTATGGAAGTGTTGCATGAAGGATTAGGAGATAGTAAATATCGCCCATGTCCATTATTACGCAAGTATGTGAACGCAGGATGGTTAGGACGTAAAACAGGCCGTGGTTTCTACGTTTACGAATAAAGTCCTCCTTTTATTAAAATAGTGGTCTTACCAAATTATTAAAAAGATATATAGCAAACGGAGGCGGAGTACATGAACTTTCATTTTACTGAAGAGCAACAAATGATGAGGAAAATGGTTCGAGATTTTGGGCAGAAGGAAATAGCTCCCTTTGTTCCTAGTATGGAACAAGGGGTGTTCCCGAAAGAGATTTTGCAGAAGATGGGTGAGCTTGGGCTAATGGGTATTCCAGCGCCTGCAAAATATGGCGGGGCAGAAATGGATTTTATTTCTTACATTTTAGCAATTGAGGAAATTTCAAAGGTAAGTGCAACGGTTGGTGTAATTTTAGCTGTACATACGTCAGTTGGAATGAACCCGATTTTATATTTTGGAACAGAAGAACAGAAGCAGAAATATGTTTCTAAACTTGCGACTGGTGAATATTTAGGTGCATTTGCATTAACAGAACCAAATGCAGGATCAGATGCAGGGAGTTTGAAATCAAGAGCTGTAAAGAAAGGCAATCACTACATTATTAATGGATCGAAAGTGTTTATTACAAATGGCGGTGAAGCAAGTACATACATTGTATTCGCTTCTACAAATCCAGAGGCAGGAAAAAGTGGGATTTCTGCATTTATAGTAGAGAAAGATACACCAGGCTTAGTTATCGGCAAAGATGAGCATAAAATGGGACTTCTTGGTTCTCGCACGGTACAACTTACGTTTGAAGATATGAAAGTGCCGGCCGAGAATTTGCTTGGTGAAGAAGGACAAGGATTTAAGGTGGCAATGGCGAATTTAGATGTTGGACGAATTGGAATTGGAGCGCAGGCATTAGGAATCGCGGAAGCGGCGCTTGCATGTGCGATTGATTATGCGAAAGAGCGTGAGCAATTCGGCAAGCCAATTGCGGCGCAGCAAGGAATCGGATTCAAACTTGCAGATATGGCGACTAGTGTAGAAGCAGCGCGATTACTTGTATACAGAGCGGCATCGCTAAGAGCGCAAGGATTACCATGCGGTAAAGAAGCTTCTATTGCGAAATTATTCGCTTCTAAGACGGCTGTTGAAGTTGCGATTGAAGCGGTGCAAGTATTTGGTGGTTACGGTTATACGAAAGACTATCCGGTAGAACGATTTTTCCGTGATGCGAAAATCACGCAAATATATGAAGGAACGAGTGAGATACAGAAACTTGTTATTAGTCGAGCTTTATAAAAGGACAAGGGGGAGACGGAAATGCATTTTAAACTATCAGAAGAACATGAAATGATAAGAAAAATGGTTCGGGATTTTGCTAAGAACGAAGTAGCACCGACGGCAGCTGAGCGTGATGAAGAAGAGAGATTTGATCGTGCACTATTTGATCAAATGGCAGAGCTTGGTTTAACCGGCATTCCGTGGCCTGAAGAATACGGTGGAATTGGAAGCGATTACTTAGCGTATGTAATTGCTATCGAAGAATTATCTCGTGTTTGTGCTTCAACAGGTGTAACGCTGTCTGCACACACTTCACTTGCTGGTTGGCCAATTTTTAAATTTGGAACGGAAGAACAAAAGCAAAAGTTTTTACGACCGATGGCAGAAGGAACGAAAATTGGTGCATACGGTTTAACGGAACCAAGTTCTGGTTCAGATGCTGGCGGAATGAGGACAACTGCGAAACGAGATGGAGACCATTACATTTTAAATGGATCGAAAATCTTTATTACAAATGGCGGTATTGCTGATATTTATGTTGTTTTCGCGTTAACTGATCCCGAATCGAAGCAGCGTGGTACGAGCGCGTTTATTGTGGAAAGTGATACACCAGGATTTTCAGTTGGGAAGAAGGAAAGCAAGTTAGGGATTCGCTCTTCACCAACAACTGAAATTATGTTCGAAGATTGCCGTATTCCTGTAGAGAACCTACTAGGGGAAGAGGGGCAAGGATTTAAAGTTGCGATGCAAACATTAGATGGCGGCCGTAATGGTATTGCCGCGCAAGCAGTCGGTATTGCGCAAGGCGCTTTAGATGCGTCTGTAGAATATGCAAGAGAGCGTCATCAGTTTGGGAAACCTATTGCGGCGCAGCAAGGAATTGGCTTTAAACTTGCAGATATGGCAACGGATGTGGAGGCGGCGCGTCTTCTAACATACCAAGCGGCTTGGCTTGAATCGGAAGGGCTTCCGTATGGGAAAGAGTCAGCGATGTCAAAGGTATTTGCAGGCGATACAGCGATGAAGGTGACGACTGAAGCGGTACAAGTATTTGGTGGTTACGGTTATACGAAAGATTATCCAGTAGAGCGTTATATGCGCGATGCAAAGATTACACAAATATATGAGGGAACACAAGAGATTCAAAGGCTTGTAATTTCTCGTATGTTAACGAAGTAGGAGCAAAGGCGTAGGTATTTTCCTACGCTTTTTCCTTCCAAAAAATAATAGAGAGAGGTGAAGGGGATGGTTAAACATAATGTACATGCGTCCGTGAAAGATGAAAAATTAGTTGCGTTAAGACGTGAACAAATGATTAAAGGTGCGGTGCAATTGTTTAAGCAAAAAGGGTTCCCACGTACAACAACGAGAGAGATTGCGAAGGCGGCTGGGTTTAGTATTGGAACACTTTATGAGTACATTCGTACAAAAGATGATGTTTTATATTTAGTTTGTGATAGTATTTATGAACATGTAAAAGAAAGATTAGAGGAAGTAGTGTGTACAGAGAAGGGAAGTATAGAAAGCTTAAAGATAGCGATAAAGAATTATTTTAAAGTGATGGATGAATTGCAAGAAGAAGTATTAATTATGTATCAAGAGGTACGTTTTTTACCGAAAGAATCACTCCCATATGTATTAGAAAAAGAGTTTCAAATGGTCGGAATGTTTGAGAATATTTTAGAGCAGTGTACAGAAAATGGGACATTTACATTAAATAAAAAAGAGATACAGCTTCTTGCACATAACATTTTCATACAAGGACAAATGTGGGGATTTAGACGTTGGGCCCTGCAAAAACTGTATACGCTTGAAGAATATACAGAAATGCAAATTAGGTATGTACTGCAAGGAGCGCATATGTTTCCGAAATAAGGAATAGACAAATTATAATTTTATTATCATATTAAAGTTTCCCGTTTTTTTTGTAGCATATTTGTGCGACTTTTGTTTATAATGAATAGTATGGATTTTTTTAAGCAGACCGTTATATATAAGGTTATATTTGAAGAAAGGAAGTGCCGCATAAGTGAATTTTAAGCAATATTCACCAGAAGAGCTAAAAGAATGTTCAATGATTGAAGTTGTACATAGCGTTTTAGGGGATAAAAGACAAGCAACGACATTCAACGAGTTGGTTCGAGAAATCGCTCAAGTGCTGGGACTATCTCAAGAGCAAGTTAATGCGAAACTCGCACAATTTTATACAGATTTAAACATCGATGGACGTTTCATTAATTTAGGAGAAAATCGTTGGGGACTACGTAGCTGGTACCCATATGAGCAAATTGATGAAGAAATCTTACCTCAGCCAAAACCGAAGAAGAAACGTAAAGTTGAAGAGGACGGTTTTGACGACTACATCGAAGAAGATGAAGACTTCGACGATGCAGACGCAAATGAAGAAGAGGTAGAAGATTTGGACAAGGTTCTTGAAGAAGAAGACGGAGACGACGATGATCTTGATGATTTAGATGAAGATGATGACGATGACTTCGCCGAAGAAGAACTTGAGTACGATGAAGCTGAAGCTGAAGAAGAAGAAGAGGAAGAACTGTAGTTCTTGACTTTTCATTATCGTCCATGTAGAATCATTTTTGGGCTCTTTAAAAAAGGACGATAATACTTTTAAAGTGTAAATATAAAAGAAAATTGCTCCCTACTTATTACTTTATGTGATGAGGGGAGCAATTTTCTTTTTTGTTTTTTGTTTAGAAAATAAAAAGAGTCTAACAATAAGATGGATACAGTGTTATCTACATACGTTGCGCTTTGCAACGGTGATTATATAACAGCAAAATAGGAGGGAGCTTTTTCATGACTAAGTATATTTTTGTAACAGGCGGTGTAGTATCGTCTTTAGGAAAAGGTATTACAGCAGCATCTCTTGGAAGACTTTTAAAAAATCGTGGTTTAAACGTAACGATTCAAAAGTTTGATCCATACATTAACGTAGACCCAGGGACTATGAGCCCATACCAACACGGTGAGGTATTCGTAACAGATGATGGTGCAGAAACTGATTTAGACCTTGGTCACTATGAGCGTTTCATCGACATCAACTTAAACAAATACAGCAACGTAACAACAGGTAAAATTTACTCTTCAGTTCTTCAAAAAGAGCGTCGTGGTGAATACCTAGGAGGAACAGTTCAGGTTATTCCTCACATTACTAACGAAATTAAAGAGCGTGTATACCGTTCTGGTCGCGAAACAAACGCGGACGTTGTTATTACAGAAATCGGTGGAACTGTTGGTGACATCGAGTCTCTACCATTCTTAGAAGCAATCCGTCAAATTAAGAGCGACATCGGTCGTGACAATGTAATGTACATTCACTGTACGTTAATCCCGTATTTAAAAGCAGCGGGTGAAATGAAAACAAAACCAACGCAACATAGCGTTAAAGAGCTTCGCAGCTTAGGTATTCAACCAAATATTATCGTTGTTCGTACAGAATTGCCTGTTTCTCAAGATATGAAAGACAAGCTTGCATTATTCTGTGACATTGATACAAAAGCAGTTATCGAAGCACGCGATGCAGATACTTTATATGCGGTTCCATTATCTCTTCAAGAGCAAAATATGGACCAAATCGTTTGCGATCACTTAAAATTAGACAATCCAGCTGCAGATATGACAGAGTGGACTGCGCTAGTTAATAAAGTACGTAACCTTTCTAAGAAAACAAAAATTGCTCTTGTTGGTAAATACGTAGAACTTCAAGATGCATATATTTCTGTTGTAGAAGCACTTCGTCATGCGGGTTATTCATTCGACACAGATGTAGAAGTGAAATGGGTAAACGCTGAGCACGTAACACCAGAGAACGTACAAGAATTAGTTGGTGACACAGATGGTATCCTTGTACCTGGTGGATTCGGCGATCGTGGTGTAGAAGGTAAAATCGTTGCAATTCAATATGCTCGTGAAAACAAAGTTCCATTCTTAGGAATTTGCCTAGGTATGCAACTTGCATCAATCGAATTCGCACGTAACGTATTAGGATTAGAAGGAGCTAACTCTTCTGAAATTAATCCTGACACACCTTATGCAATCATTGACTTATTACCAGAACAAAAAGATGTAGAAGACTTAGGTGGCACACTTCGTCTTGGTCTATACCCATGTAAGCTTGCTGAAGAAACAAATGCTTACAATGCTTACAACGAGCCGGTTGTATATGAGCGTCATCGTCATCGTTATGAGTTCAACAATCAATTCCGTCCGGATATGGAAAAAGCAGGATTTGTATTCTCTGGTACAAGCCCAGACGGTCGTCTAGTTGAAATCATTGAATTAAAAGACCACCCTTGGTTCGTGGCAGCACAGTTCCATCCAGAACTTGTATCTCGTCCAAACCGTCCACAACCATTGTTCCATGACTTCGTAAGTGCTTCTATTACGAATAAAGAGAGCAAGTAATAAAAAAAAAGCGCCTGAAATAGGGCGCTTTTTTTAATATTCATTTAACATTTCATCGATTGTAAATTTGATCCCATGATATGCAAATAAAGCTATCATTAAACTTGGGAATCCGTAGCGATTGCCTTCATCGTCTGGAATAAGGCCTTTTAACAGCTTAGTATCAATATGTACATCTGTATATTGTTCTAGTGATTCAGTACCTTCTTGAATAGCAGAGATGCCGACAATAGAGTGTCCATCAGCTTGAAGTTTTTTTGCCATTGCTACAACTTCTTCATCTGTTGAAAAACGGCTAATAAGAAGTACACGGTCTGCAGAAGTTACTTCTACTTCTTTACCATTTTCAAATAATCGTTTTGCTTGCTTCATTGGCTCAGCACCGAATAATGCTTCAGCGACAACGCCCTCCATTTCATTTGTACCATGTAAATAAATGAAACCGTCGCCAACTAATGCTTGAGCAAGTAGACGGGCGCTATCTTCTATATTCATTTCTTCTTTTTGAGAAACTCTGGAGAAATAACCACTTAATTGAGTTGAAAAAATTTTTAACATAATGTTACTCCCTTTCGTACGTGTTTACCGGCTTTCATTATAGTTTATTTTTTTAGAAAGGTGAAATCGAAGGGTAGCATAACAAAATAGGAAACGGTAAAATAAGAAAGAATAGGAAGGGATTTGCCAAAGAATAGCGAAAATTAATCGTTAAGATATAAGAAGCTTTAAATCTTGTATTTACACAGAAAGGTTGGGAGTTATGGAAGGTAAAATTTTAATCGTTGATGATCAATATGGCATTCGTGTGTTATTACATGAAGTGTTCCAAAAAGAAGGTTATCAGACATTCCAAGCAGCGAATGGATTTCAAGCTTTAGATATCGTGAAAAAAGATAATCCAGATTTAGTAGTGTTAGATATGAAAATTCCAGGTATGGATGGTATAGAGATTTTAAAACATGTAAAGGAAATTGATGAGAGTATTAAAGTAATTTTAATGACTGCTTATGGAGAGCTTGATATGATCCAAGAAGCGAAAGATTTAGGAGCTTTAATGCACTTTGCTAAACCGTTTGATATTGATGAGATTCGTCAAGCGGTGAGAGAACAGCTTACTGTAGAGGCGTAAAAAATGAATTTTTTATAAAAAATATGGAAAAAAGCGTTTACATGGACTATTGAGCAGGTGAATACGGTTGAGTTTTTGAGTACAAGTTGTTATCCTATTGAGTGTAGAAAAAAGTCCGGTATGTAAATATACATATTTTACCTTATTCTGGTCATACTACCAGCGATAAGAACTTATCGGATACAAAAAACGTTTTTTAGGAGGATTCACCATGCCTTTAGTTTCTATGAAAGAAATGCTAAACACAGCACTAGAAGGAAAATACGCAGTTGGTCAATTCAACATGAACAACTTAGAGTGGACTCAAGCTATCTTAGCTGCTGCGGAAGAAGAAAAGTCTCCTGTAATCCTAGGTGTATCTGAGGGTGCAGCTCGTCATATGACTGGTTTCAAAACAGTTGTAGCTATGGTTAAAGCTTTAATCGAAGAAATGAACATCACTGTTCCTGTAGCGATTCACCTTGACCATGGTTCAAGCTTCGAAAAATGTAAAGAAGCAATCGATGCAGGTTTCACATCTGTAATGATCGACGCTTCTCACCACCCATTTGAAGAAAACGTTGAAACTACTAAAAAAGTAGTAGAATACGCACACGCTCGTAACGTATCTGTTGAAGCTGAGCTTGGAACAGTTGGCGGACAAGAAGACGACATCATCGCTGAAGGCGTAATTTACGCTGATCCAGCAGAGTGTAAGCACCTTGTTGAAGCAACAGGTATCGATTGCCTAGCTCCAGCTTTAGGTTCTGTACACGGTCCTTACAAAGGTGAGCCTAACTTAGGATTCGCTGAAATGGAACAAGTTCGTGACTTCACTGGCGTACCTTTAGTATTACACGGTGGTACTGGTATCCCAACTGCTGATATCGTAAAAGCTATTTCTTTAGGTACTTCAAAAATTAACGTAAACACTGAGAACCAAATTGAGTTTACAAAAGCTGTTCGTGAAGCATTAAGCAAAGACCAAGAAGTTTACGATCCTCGTAAATATATTGGACCTGGCCGCGAAGCTATTAAAGCAACTGTTGCTGGTAAAATGCGTGAATTCGGTTCTAACGGTAAAGCGTAAGAATAAAATTCCGTTTTGGAAACCGTCTAGTCTTTTAGACGGTTTCCTTTCGTTGTATAATGAAAGCGTGAACAAGTCTAAAGATTTTTATCATTTTGTTTTTGAAATAGAAAATAATGTGCATAGTCCTATTAATAAATGTGATAATGTATCTAAATTGATAATGTAAATTCGATGAATAGTTAATCTTTATCTATTCGTACTACGGGAGAAATGAAGATAATGGTTTCCTATTTATTGAGTGTTAGGGTGGAAAGAGTGATTGAGAATCTTAAGGGGAGCTTTCTATAAGGGTATAGAAAGTAAATACATTCATAAGAAGGGAGCTCAATATGGAAAAATTGCTAATTGAAGGCGGAAGAGCTTTAAATGGAACAATTCGAGTGAGTGGTGCAAAGAACAGCGCCGTTGCACTAATTCCAGCGACAATTTTAGCAGATACTCCAGTAACTATTGGTGGTGTTCCTAATATTTCGGACGTGAAAATGTTAGGAGACTTGCTAGAGGAAATTGGAGGAAGAGTAGCTTATGGACAGGAGGAAGAGATGATAGTCGATCCTTCTAACATGGTTGCAATGCCTTTACCGAATGGAAAAGTGAAAAAATTGCGTGCTTCTTATTATTTAATGGGTGCGATGCTTGGCCGTTTTAAAAAAGCTGTTATTGGGCTTCCAGGTGGATGTCATTTAGGACCGAGGCCTATTGATCAGCATATTAAAGGATTTGAAGCGTTAGGTGCACATGTTACGAATGAACAGGGTGCGATTTATTTAAGAGCAGATGAATTGCGCGGGGCACGTATTTATTTAGATGTTGTTAGTGTAGGAGCTACAATTAATATTATGCTAGCAGCTGTGCGAGCGAAAGGTAGAACTGTTATTGAAAACGCAGCGAAAGAACCAGAGATTATTGATGTAGCTACATTGTTAACAAGCATGGGTGCACGCATTAAAGGTGCGGGCACAGATGTAATCCGAATTGATGGTGTGGATTCACTGCACGGTTGTCACCATACGATCATTCCGGATCGTATTGAAGCGGGTACGTATATGATTTTAGGAGCTGCATCAGGAGGAGAAATAACGGTTGATAATGTGATTCCTCAGCATTTAGAGTCAGTTACAGCGAAGTTAAGAGAAGCTGGTGTCCAAGTTGAAACGAACGATGACCAAATTACAGTGAACGGTAATAGAAGGTTAAAAGTAGTTGATATAAAAACGCTTGTATATCCAGGATTCCCAACAGATTTACAACAACCATTTACAACGCTTTTAACAAAGGCGCACGGAACGGGTGTTGTAACGGATACGATTTACGGCGCACGCTTTAAACACATTGATGAATTACGTCGTATGAATGCACAAATTAAAGTGGAAGGTCGTTCGGCAATTGTAACTGGTCCTGTTTTATTGCAAGGCGCAAAAGTGAAAGCAAGTGATTTGCGAGCTGGAGCGGCTCTTGTTATTGCAGGGTTAATGGCGGATGGAATTACGGAAGTAACCGGACTTGAGCATATTGATCGAGGTTATGAAAATATAGTAGACAAGCTTAAAGGTCTTGGCGCAAATATTTGGCGAGAACAAATGACAAGCCAAGAAATTGAAGAGATGAAGAACGCATAAGTGATACTTCCGCAAGGGGGAAGCGAAGCATCACTACTTGCGGAAGTATACTTTGTAGAGAAACACGGTTCACAAAATACGGCAGAAATATAAAGACTTAAAGGAGAGGGATTATCGTGGAAAGAAGTTTATCTATGGAGTTAGTACGTGTAACAGAGGCTGCAGCATTATCATCAGCGCGTTGGATGGGGCGCGGGAAAAAGGATGAGGCAGACGGTGCAGCAACATCAGCTATGCGTGATGTATTTGATACAATCCCGATGAAAGGTACAGTTGTAATTGGTGAAGGCGAGATGGACGAAGCACCAATGCTGTATATCGGAGAGAAATTAGGTACAGGATATGGACCACGTGTAGACGTTGCGGTTGATCCTTTAGAAGGGACAAACATCGTAGCAGCTGGTGGATGGAATGCTCTTGCTGTTATTGCAATTGCAGATCATGGTAATTTGTTACATGCTCCTGACATGTACATGGATAAAATCGCGGTTGGCCCAGAAGCGGTTGGGGCGGTCGATATTGATGCGCCTATTATCGATAACTTACGTGCGGTTGCGAAAGCGAAAAATAAAGATATTGAAGATGTTGTAGCGACAGTTTTAAACCGTCCACGTCATCAAGCGATTATCGAAGAAATTCGTAAAGCTGGTGCTCGTATTAAATTAATTAACGATGGCGATGTGGCTGGAGCAATTAACACTGCATTTGATCGCACAGGTGTAGATATTTTATTCGGCTCTGGTGGAGCACCTGAGGGTGTATTAGCAGCAGTTGCATTAAAATGTTTAGGTGGAGAAATCCACGGAAAGCTTCTGCCTCAAAATGAAGCTGAATTAGCTCGTTGTAAAAAAATGGGTATTGAAGACATAAATCGTATCCTTCGCATGGAAGACTTAGTAAAAGGTGACGATGCAATCTTTGCGGCAACAGGCGTAACAGACGGAGAACTATTACGCGGCGTTCAATTTAAAGGTAGCGTAGGAACAACACAATCCCTTGTTATGCGTGCAAAATCAGGCACAGTACGCTTCGTAGACGGACGTCATAGCTTGAATAAAAAACCAAACTTGGTTATTAAATAAAAAGTGGAAGCGGCTCGTTCAGAATCGCAGGGTATTGGAACTCTCGACCTTGAAGCGCTTTTTGCTTCGAGCGAGAGAGTGAAATGACCGGAGATTCTAGCCGCTGGAACTGGATTAAATAAAAAGTGGAAGCGGCTCGTTCAGAATCGCAGGGTATTGGAACTCTCGACCTTGAAGCGCTTTTTGCTTC
>NZ_JBXAHR010000004.1:174895-470212 GCF_058952315.1 Bacillus sp. GW823-FHT06B01
TCGAGCGAGAGAGTGAAATGACCGGAGATTCTAGCCACTGGAACTGGATTAAATAAAAGTGGAAGCGGCTCGTTCAGAATCGCAGGGCATTGTAGCTCCTGACCATTCTAGCTACTGGAACTAGGTTAAATAAAAGCGAAGACAAATTTTCTTGTCTTCGCTTCTTGTATTTGTGTTTCAACGTATTGATTAAAACTAGATAAAAGGGTTACAATAGTGAATATTACCCTACTTGAACTTATTGCCTTTCATTATTAATTATTTGCCTTCCGTATTTTTTCCCTTTACCCATGTGAAAAGAGAATAACGTTAAAGTGTGGTGTCTGAATGAATTTGTCAATTGCAGCATTAGAAAACATGAAATTAAAAGAGTTATACGAGCTTGCGAAAGAATTTAAGATTTCGTATTATAGCAAATTAACGAAAAAAGAGTTAATCTTCGCTATCCTAAAAGCTCGAGCAGAAAAAGAAGGTTTCTTCTTCATGGAAGGCGTATTAGAAATTATTCAATCAGAAGGATTTGGATTCCTACGTCCTATCAACTATTCTCCAAGCTCAGAAGATATTTATATCTCAGCTTCGCAAATTCGTCGTTTCGATTTACGTAATGGAGACAAGGTTTCTGGTAAAGTACGACCTCCGAAAGAAAATGAACGCTATTTTGGATTATTACAAGTTGAAGCTGTAAACGGAGATGATCCAGAGTCAGCAAAAGAGCGTGTGCATTTCCCTGCATTAACACCATTATACCCAGATCGCCAAATGAAATTGGAAACGGAACCGAAAAAGTTACCGACACGCATCATGGATTTAATCGCACCAGTTGGATTTGGACAACGTGGTTTAATTGTCGCGCCTCCAAAGGCTGGTAAAACAAGTCTATTAAAAGAAATCGCACACAGTGTTACAACAAATCACCCGGAAGCTGAATTAATTGTACTTTTAATTGATGAGCGTCCAGAGGAAGTAACAGACATTGAACGTTCTGTTAAAGGAGATGTTGTAAGCTCTACTTTTGATGAAGTGCCAGAAAATCATATTAAAGTAGCGGAACTTGTGTTAGAACGTGCAATGCGTCTTGTAGAGCACAAAAAAGATGTTATCATTTTAATGGATAGTATTACCCGTTTAGCGCGAGCTTACAACCTTGTTATTCCGCCAAGTGGTAGAACATTATCGGGTGGTATCGACCCAGCTGCCTTCCATAGACCGAAGCGTTTCTTTGGAGCTGCACGTAATATTGAAGAAGGCGGTAGCTTAACGATTTTAGCAACAGCGCTTGTTGATACAGGATCTCGTATGGACGATGTAATTTACGAAGAATTTAAAGGAACTGGAAATATGGAACTTCACTTAGATCGTTCATTAGCTGAGCGTCGTATCTTCCCGGCAATTGATATTCGCCGTTCTGGTACACGTAAAGAAGATCTATTAATTCCGAAAGAACATTTAGACAAGCTATGGGGTATTCGTAAAACAATGCGTGATACACCAGACTTTGTCGAAGGTTTCTTACGTAAACTTCGTCAAACAAAGACAAATGAAGAATTTTTACAAAACATTGTTGCAGACTCAAAAAGATATGTAACAACTAAGTAAAGGGAAAAGATTGGGACTCGCTTATTTTGTGGTAAGCGAGTTTTTTATGTTTTTTTAAGGGAATATTAGAGAGAGTAATATATGGGAAAAATTTTATTTTTTGAGATGAAAATTATATTTGGGTCGAGAGTTTGAAGTGTCCCGGATTCTGAACGAGCTGCTTGCGCTTTTAATTATATCCAGCTTCAGCGGCTAGAATGGTCGGTGGCTTCGCGTCTTCCTACGAGGTAAAAAGCGCCTCTACGTCAGAAGCTCCATCCCCCTCCTATTCTGAACGAGCTGCTTGCGCTTTTAATTATATCCAGCTCCAGCGGCTAGAATCTCCGGCCATTTCGCTCTCTCGGTCGAAGCAAAAAGCGCTTCTTGGTCGAGAGCTCCAATGTCCTGCGATTCTGAACGAGCCGCTTGCGCTTTTAATTATATCCAGCTCCAGCGGCTAGAATCTCCGGCCATTTCGCTCTCTCGGTCGAAGCAAAAAGCGCTTCTTGGTCGAGAGCTCCAATGTCCTGCGATTCTGAACGAGCCGCTTGCGCTTTTAAATTTTAAAAAGACAAAAACAGGTAGTTGCAAAATGGAGTTAGCCTTGTTATAATTTCATCATATGTGTTTCATCAATATAGTTGTGTAAGCAGCTGAAGATGAAAAACTCTGTTTCGAAAATGATTCAGGGCGGAAGGAGATGAAAAGAATGAAAGCAGGAATCCATCCAAATTACAATAAAGTTGTATTTATGGACACGAACACAGGCTTCAAATTCTTAAGCGGGTCTACTAAAGGCTCTAGCGAAACTGTTGAGTGGGAAGATGGTAACACTTATCCATTACTAAAAATTGAGATCAGTTCTGATTCTCACCCATTCTACACTGGACGTCAGAAGTTTGCTACTGCAGACGGACGTGTTGACCGCTTCAATAAGAAATACGGTATCAAGTAATAAAGAACATAAAACAGGCAAGTGTATGTATTCGCTTGTCTGTTTTTTTTGCAAAAATATTAAACCTTTACCCTACTTTGGATTAGGAAAGTAGATGAAAGGAGAGCTCAATGTACTTAATGAATCAAAATGGTTGGATTGAAGTGATTTGCGGGAGTATGTTTTCTGGAAAATCAGAAGAGCTCATCCGCCGTATACGCCGTACGCAATTTGCGAAACAACATGCGATTGTATTTAAACCATGTATTGATAATCGTTATAGTGAAGAAGATGTTGTATCACATAATGGATTAAAGGTTAAAGCAGTTCCTGTTTCAGCTTCAAAAGATATATTTAACCATGTAGCAGAAGAAATGGATGTTATTGCAATCGATGAGGTACAATTTTTTGATGGGGACATTGTGGAAGTGGTGCAAGTATTGGCAAATCGTGGCTATCGTGTCATTGTAGCTGGATTAGACCAAGATTTCCGTGGTCTACCATTTGGACAAGTTCCTCAGCTGATGGCGATTGCTGAACATGTAACTAAGTTGCAGGCAGTGTGTTCTGCATGCGGATCTCCTGCAAGTCGTACGCAACGTTTAATCGATGGAGAACCAGCGGCATTTGATGATCCAATTATTTTAGTTGGGGCTTCAGAATCGTATGAACCACGTTGTCGTCATTGTCATGCAGTACCTACAAAACAAAGATAAATGAAACTCGCTATGTAGAGCGGGTTTTTTTCGAAAATAGATGAAGATTGGTGGCCGGCTCTTCGTACAGCTAAGAACTTTAGCAGTCAGAGCTGAGCAAGCCGCTTACGCTTTTAAATATTATCTAGCTCCAGCGGCTAGAATCTCCAGCCATTTCACTCTCTCGCTCGAAGCAAAGAGCGCTTCAAGGTCGAGAGTTCCAAATAGCCTGCGATTCTGAGCGAGCCGCTTACGCTTTTAAATATAATTTGCGTTTTTTTGATTAAGTACCATATACTATTTGTATTAGATACTAGGATGTAGAGGTGAATGGTGTGTTAGATCGTTTGCAGGCTGTAGAAGATCGTTATGAGAAGTTAAATGAATTGTTAAGTGATCCAGAGGTTATTAGCGATACGAATAAGCTTCGTGAGTATTCAAAGGAACAATCTGATATGCAGGAAACGGTAGAGGTGTACCGTGAGTATAAAGATGTTCGTGAGCAATTAAGAGATGCAAAAGCAATGTTAGAAGATAAGTTAGACGCTGATATGCGTGACATGGTAAAAGAAGAGGTTTCTGAATTAGAAGGGCAAGATAAAGAATTGTCAGAGCGTCTGAAAATTTTACTTGTTCCAAAAGACCCTAATGATGATAAAAACGTTATTGTTGAGGTTCGTGGTGCTGCTGGTGGTGACGAGGCCGCTTTATTTGCTGGTGATTTATATCGTATGTATAGCCGTTATGCTGAGGTACAAGGTTGGAAAACTGAAATTATCGAAGCGAGCTATACAGAGTTAGGTGGATATAAAGAGATTATCTTTATGATTAACGGTAAAGGTGCGTTTGCGAAGCTGAAATTCGAGAATGGTGCTCACCGTGTACAACGTGTTCCTGAAACGGAATCTGGTGGACGTATTCATACATCTACAGCAACTGTAGCTGTATTACCAGAGGCAGAAGAAGTAGAAATTAGTATTCATGAAAAAGATGTTCGTGTTGATACGTTTGCTTCTAGTGGTCCTGGTGGACAAAGTGTTAATACAACGATGTCAGCGGTACGTTTAACGCATTTACCGACTGGTGTAGTTGTATCGTGTCAGGATGAGAAATCACAAATCAAGAATAAAGAAAAAGCGATGAAAGTATTACGCGCACGTGTTTATGATAAGTTTAGACAAGAAGCGCAAGCTGAGTATGATCAAAACCGTAAACAAGCTGTTGGTACGGGTGATCGTTCAGAGCGTATTCGTACGTATAATTTCCCGCAAAACCGCGTTACAGACCATCGAATCGGTTTAACGATTCAAAAGCTAGATCAAATCTTACAAGGTAAGTTAGATGATTTCATCAATGCCTTAGTGATGGAAGATCAGGCTCAAAAGATGGAGGCAGCTGAGTAATGCGTGTCTATGAAGCCCTGAAATGGGCTTCTTCTTTTTTACAGGAAAATGGACGAGATGAAAATGCGGGAGAACTTGTCCTTTGTCATGTATTAAAGACGAACAGAACCGGAATGCTCATGAATATGCGTGAAGAAATAACTGTGGAACAAGAAACAAGTTTTACGGAGTTTATTCACAAACATGTAGAAGGTATTCCTATTCAATATATGATTGGTTATGAAATGTTTTATGGACGGTCGTTCTTTGTGAATGAAGAAGTATTAATACCCAGACCGGAAACAGAAGAGCTTATAGTGGGAGTGTTAGAAAGAATCGAGCGTCATTTTGGCGATGAGAAACTACATGTGGCGGACATTGGTACAGGTAGTGGAGCGATTTCTATTACGCTTGCTTTAGAAAATAAAAATCTTCATGTGTATACGGTAGATATTGCACAAGAGTCGATTGAAGTTGCAAAAGAAAATGCAAAAACTTTAGGCGCAGAAGTAACGTTCTATCATGGTGATTTATTGTCACCATTTTATAAAACAGGTCAAAAGTTAGATGTTGTTGTTTCAAACCCTCCATATATACCGGAAGAGGATTGGCGTGGCCTTTCTCCTGTGGTGAAAGAGCATGAGCCAAAGAGAGCACTTGTTGGCGGTGAAGACGGATTAGATTTCTATCGCCGTTTTATGGAAGAGTTGCCGAATGTGTTGCAGAAGAAAGCAATTGTGGCATTTGAAATTGGAGTAGGGCAAGGCGAGGATGTAAAAGGGTTGTTACAAAAAGCTTTTCCACATGCTCATGTTGAGGTTGTTTTTGATATTAATGGAAAAGATCGTATGGTATTTGCAGAGATGGAGTAAGGTTCACACCTTACTCTATTTTTTTGTGGAAAAATTTATATAGATTTTGAATTTAATAGTTTAGAAAGATGAAAGTCTGTCCACACTGTTTGTAGAAGGGACGGTGGAGGAAATGAAAAAACAAGTTATTGCTTATCTTCTTCTATTATTAATTGGTGCACAGTTGCTTGTGCAGTTTGGATATATGAAAGCTGATGCGAAAGGGCCTTCAGTTATTCCGAAAGAGGCCGTTCGATTACGGATTTTAGCAAATAGTGATTCAGATAAAGATCAGGCTTTAAAGCGCAAAGTGCGTGATGAAGTAAAAGCACAAATTGATGGATGGGTAGCAGATTTAACTTCATTTGAAGAGGCACGTAAAGTCATTCAAAGTCATATTCCAGAAATCGAAAAAACAGTGGCAAATACGTTGAAAAAAGAAGGAAGTAAAGATTCATTTCAAGTGAAATTTAGTAAGAATGTAAAGTTCCCTACAAAGGTATATGGTAATTTTATTTATCCAGCAGGGGAATATGAGGCGGTATTAATTACGATTGGGGAAGGGGAAGGGGCAAACTGGTGGTGTGTATTATTTCCACCGATGTGTTTCTTAGATTTTTCAAGTGGTACAGCTGTAAGGAAAGAAGAACATGTTGTGAAGGCTGAATCTCCTGAAGAGGGGGAAGTTAAGGAGCAAGATGAGGAAGTAGTGGATGTATCAGAGAAGAAAGAGGATAAGGTGAAAGAAAAGAAAGCTGTAAAGCAGGAAGTTGCAAAAAAAGTAACAGCTTCTGAAAAGAAAGTAGTAAAAAATGAAACGAAAGTAGAAGAACAACCTGTAAGTAAAGAAGAAACAAAAACTGTTGAAAAAGTGGAGAAACCTGTGGAACAAAAGCAAGAAAAACAAAATGAGTATGTAAAAGTAGAGGAGGAAGAAGAAAAGCCAGAAGTTAAGTTATTTATTGTAGAAGCTTTTACATCATTATTCTCTAAATAGTACTATTAGTAGGTCCCTTCTCATATATAACAAAGAGGAGGGATTTACTATGAAGAAAGTATATTTTGCTACGAAAGCAGATGTGGAAAGATTGCATTCTTTTTTCGGACAAGCTAATAAAAAAGATGATAAAATAAATGAGTTGTACGCGCAATTTATGATTTTGGAAGAGGCGGAAGAAATACGGGCTGTCATCGGATATGAACAAAGTGAAGAACACGCACTGATTCGTTCTTGTTTATTCACACCTAATGTGGATAAACAGACTTTCTTATATTTTTTTGAAATGTTTTTGCAGTATATGAACGAAAAAAATATTCGACAATTGTACTTACTAACAAATCATCCACAATCTATAACAATCTTTCAGTTTTTTGACTTTGTTACTATAGAGAAAGAAAACGTACCAGAGGGAATTCGACAGTTAGAACACTTTTGTAAAAATATAAAAGAGCCAAATGCAATAATACTAAATTGTCAGCTATTCACAAAGTTATCCACGGATTAATTAGGTTTATCCACATTTTGTGGATAAACCTTGTTTGTCTTTTGGATAAATCTCATAGTAAACTAAAAATAGACAAGTATTTCAGGGTAGAAAAGGACGTGGGAAAAAATGCATACAAATATGTGGGTTGTGGATAATGTTGTGGAAAGAAAAAAATATTATCCACAGTTACAAGAAGCTGCAAAATTATTAAGGGAAAACGAGGCGATTGCCTTCCCTACAGAAACGGTATATGGACTAGGTGCAAACGCGATGAATGATGAAGCAATCGCGAAAATTTTTGAAGCGAAAGGAAGACCGAGTGATAATCCACTTATTGTCCACATCGGTACAAAATCACAGTTAGATGGGATTGTGAAAGAAATCCCGCCAGTTGCAGAGAAGTTAATGGAGCATTTTTGGCCAGGCCCGTTAACAATTATTTTACCTAGAAAAGAAGGGATTTCAGAGAAGGTGACGGCAGGACTTAATACGGTTGGAGTAAGAATGCCTGATCATCCAGTAGCGCTTGCTCTTATTGAAGAGGCAAATGTGCCTGTTGCAGCACCGAGTGCGAATCGCTCTGGGCGCCCAAGTCCGACACTAGCTTCTCACGTATATGAAGATTTAAATGAGAAAATTGCAGGTATTGTAGATGGTGGTGCGACGGGAGTAGGTGTTGAATCGACTGTAATTGATTGTACGAGCGAGGTTCCAACGATATTACGCCCAGGTGGGATTACGAAAGAACAATTAGAAGCGGTAATCGGTACGGTTTCTTTAGATCCGGCTTTAAAGGACGAGAAGGAAAAACCGAAATCACCTGGAATGAAATATACACATTATGCACCGAAAGCGCCGCTTAGTATTGTTGAGGGCTCACGTGAATTTATTCAGCTTATTGTGGATAAGAAAAAGGAAGAAGGATTTAAAGTAGGTGTATTAACGACGGAAGAATATCAGCATGTATATAGCGCGGATGTTGTATTATCTTGTGGTGTTCGAAGCGATTTAGCTAGCGTTGCGACTAAATTATATGATGTACTTAGAACGTTTGATGCAAGTGAAGTGGATGTTATTTTTAGTGAATCATTCCCGAATGAAGGAATAGGGAATGCCATTATGAATCGCTTAACGAAAGCGGCAGGCCATCAGGTTATTACTGAATCGTAAGGTACGATTAGCAAACCGAATATTTCTCCTCGGATAAGCATATTTTGAAGTAGCACGTCCGAGGAGGGACATGAATGACGTTTGAACAGCTAATACCTTTAATAATTATGGCATTCGCTTTAGGAATGGATGCGTTCTCGGTGAGTCTTGGTATGGGGATGATGACCTTAAAGTTAAGACAAATCCTGTATATCGGTATGACTATAGGGATATTTCATATTATCATGCCATTTATAGGGATGGTATTAGGTCGTTTTTTATCAGAACAGTATGGAGACATTGCACATTTTGCAGGTGCTATTTTATTAATTGGACTAGGATTCTATATTGTGTATTCATCTATTTTGGAGAATGAAGAGACTAGAACGGCCCCTATTGGAATTAGTTTATTCGTATTTGCATTTGGCGTTAGTATAGATAGTTTTTCAGTAGGCCTTAGTCTTGGTATTTACGGGGCGCAGACAATTATTACGATATTACTTTTTGGATTTGTTAGTATGTTATTAGCGTGGATTGGTTTATTAATTGGTAGACATGCAAAAGATATGCTCGGCACATATGGCGAGATAGTAGGTGGTATCATTCTCGTTGGATTTGGATTATATCTCCTTTTTCCTATATAATTTTAAATAGGAGGGGGTTATGAATAAATTATTGGAATGGTATATTCGATTTTTAACTTTTTTCCCTAGGTGGTTAAGACGGCTTGTTATTTGGGGTATTATTTTGCAAATTTCAATTTTAGGTTGGATGAAGTTAATTCGCGAATGGTAAGATAGCTCCTTTCTGTGCATAGTTTTATTTATACTATACTGATTGCGCTAAAAAATTATAGATATAGAAAGGATGAGATGAATGACGAGATTGAAGCAAGTTTTTGGTATTATTATTAGTTTTTTTGTTTTTTGGTTTAGTATGCTCGGTGTACAAATGTTTGCTGAGTTTTTAGATATTGAGTCATTGAAGTTTGTTGCGGGAAAAACGGAGGCAGCGCGTGCCTTTTATTCTCCGTATCCGTTTATAATCGTTTTTCTTATTACATTGCTTTCCCTATATTTCTTAGTAATTAAGCTTGGGAAACCGAAAAAAGAGAAAGTATCTACTTTAGAGGAAAAAAAGGAAGAATTACAATGATAAAATCCCTTGCTAAATAGCAGGGGATTTTATGTTTGAGTGATGGAAGTAATTGAGTTACATTCGCTCTCTCGCTCGAAGCAAAAAGCGCTTCAAGATCGAGAGCTCCAATGCCCTGCGATTCTGAACGAGCCGCCTCTGCCTTTAGATATATCCAGTTCCAGCGGCCAGCTCTTCGCATCTAAGAACCTCCCGCACGAAAGGTAAAAAGCACCTTTTGTGCGAGAGAACCTTAGCCGGTCAGAGCTAAGCGGGCCACTTCCACTTTTAGATATATCCAGCTCCAGCGGCTAGAATCTTCGGTCATTTCGCTCTCTCGCTCGAAGCAAAAAGCGCTTCAAGATCGAGAGCTCCAATGCCCTGCGATTCTGAACGAGCCGCCTCTGCCTTTAAATAGGCCTTACCAATTCAAATTGTTCTCCTAGTTTTGCGTAGTTGTGTCCTGCTAGACGGCTTACTGGTTTTAGTACTTCTGCATGAATGCGGCCGTTTTCGTATAGGTGTTCTGCGACGTGGAAACGAACGACGCGTCCGATTAGTAGATCGCAAGCTGGTGAGTCTTCTGTTCCGCCAAGAGGGATAGCGCGTTCTAGTACGCATTCCATTCGAATATTAGCTTCTTTCACACCTGGAACGGAGATGACATCACTTTCAATTGGTGTTAGTTTTGCTAGTTCAATTTCACTTTCATTTGGCGGGAGGTTAGCCGCTGTTTCGTTAATTGCTTCTACGTAAGATTCATCAGAGATATGTACGACAAATTCACCTTTTTCAATTGCGTTTCGGGAAGTGTCCTTTCTTTCTCCGGCTTTTCGTTGTACAGAAACTGAGATAAGTGGTGGATTAGCAGCGACAATATTGAAATAGCTATACGGTGCTCCGTTTAATACGCCGTCTTTTGTTACAGAAGTAACGAATGCGACAGGGCGTGGAATGATACTTCCCGTTAATAATTTGTAATTCTCTTTTTCCGTTTGTTCATTTGGATTAATGGATAACATGCGTAAAATCCCCTTTCTAAATATGACGACTTATTGTTTGTTTACAAGATGTTAGTGGAAAACTCCTGCTGAAAATAATATTTTTATTACATAAAAAGAACTTACTTCATTGTGATTGAAGTAAGTTCCGTCTAAATAATCTCGAATTCAAGATAAAAATTATAATAAAACGTATGCCCCAGGTCCGATTAAAGCTACTCCGACAGCAACAGCGATTAACATTAAATTGTATTCATATCCGTTTTGTGTTACCCAGTAACCATTTTTTCCGTGAACAGTGAAGATTGCCATTAACATTGTTCCAACGATAAATAATGAACCAATTGCAGTGAAAATACCTGATGCGAATAAGAAGCCACCTAATAATTCAGTTGCGCCAGCCATAAATGCCATGAATACACCAGGACGTAAACCGATTGACTCCATCCAGCCGCCTGTTCCTTTTAAACCGTAACCGCCGAACCAACCAAATAATTTTTGAGCACCATGACCCATGAATGTAATACCTATAATAAGACGAATAATAAGAAGACCGATATCCATCATTTCAAAAAACCTCCTAAAAGTTATTAACTTACCTTATGTAAGTAATAATAAAATAGTTACTTACTTTAGTCAAGTGGATTTCGAAAAAAGTTTGAAAAAAATTTTACAAATTAACAACAAAAAACAAAATGTAGTAAAGACCTCTAGACAAGTTGGGTAAAAAAAGAGAAAATATAAGTAGAAGTTAACTTCTTATTGTTATTCAGACAATCAGAATTGACTGGAATTTTGCAAAGAGCTACAATAAGAGTCTATTAGTAATGACGTAATTTATTTCGAAAGCGTTTTTACAGTATAATATTCGAAGTATGAAGTCTTACATGTATCCCGAGTTTTACTAGGGATTGCCCTATAAACTTTTAGGTAAATTATGAGGAGGACTATCCTATGTTTAAAAAATTATTCGGTTTTGGTTCAAAAACAAATGAAGAAACAATCGTAGCTCCATTAACTGGAGCAGTGAAAAATATTGAAGAAGTACCAGACCCAGTATTCGCTGGTCGTATGATGGGTGAAGGTGTTGCAATCGATCCTACTGAAGGTGTAGTTGTATCTCCAGTTGATGGTGAAATCGTACAATTATTCCACACAAAACATGCTGTAGGAATTAAAGCGAAAAACGGTACAGAAATTTTAATCCACGTTGGATTAGAAACTGTAAAAATGGAAGGCGAAGGTTTCGAAGCTCACGTTTCTGAAGGCCAAGCTGTAAAAGCTGGAGATAAATTAATCTCATTCGACTTAGAATTAATCCGTGAAAAAGCGAAAAGTACAATTACTCCAATCGTTATTACAAACACAGATGCAGCTGAGTCTATTAAAACAACTGTAGGGGTAACAGCTACAAAAGGTTCAACAGAAGTAATGAAAGTTACAATGAAATAATTATTGTATAAGAGGAATCCGTTTCATATGAAATGGATTCCTTCTTTTGTTTTGTAGTACGCTTGCTATGTATGTTAAAATACTCTAGGCACTTGGAAATAGGGTTTCACATATATGTGGATAAGGCGCATTTTTCTTAGAAAAAATATAAGAGAAATGCGCCTTTCGTATATTCACATTTCTTTTGTTCTATTCTTATGTACGTTATGATGAAAGATAGGAAAAAGAAGAAAAGGGGTGGGTTTGGATGGAACGAGTGTTATTTATTTGCACTGGAAATACATGCCGTAGCCCGATGGCTGAGGCGTTACTTCGTCATCATGGAGAAGGGAAGTTTGAAGTGCAATCTGCTGGTGTTTTCGCCTATCCTGGAAGTGATGCGTCGATATATGCAAAGGAAGCTTTAGCTGAAAAGGGAATTACAATCGATCATGCTTCGCAACAGATAAATGAAGCTTTGATTGATTGGGCAGATATTGTAGTAACAATGACGGAAAACCATAAGCAAATTGTACTTGGGCATTATCCGAGTGTTGAAAAGAAAGTGGATACATTATATGGAGTAACTGAGGGGATAAGTAAGGATATTTCAGATCCATTTGGCGGTTCGCTTTCTATTTATAAAGAAACGTTAGAAGAGATGGAAAAACTTGTACAAACTTTACTGAAAAAACATTCAGAAGGTTGATGTTTCGTGTATAATACGATATTGGAGATTACTTCGTTCCGTTAAGGTAACGAGTGAGAAATGAAGATAATTGATTGAAACTTTGGAGGGGTAAAAATGAAAGTAGTAGTAGCATCTGATCACGGCGGTATGAATATCCGTAAAGAACTTGTAAGTTTATTAGAAGAGTTAAATATTGAATATATTGATTTAGGTTGTGAATGTGAAGCTGGTTCTGTTGATTACCCTGATTTTGCGTTTCCAGCAGCGGAAATGGTAGCGAATGGCGAAGTAGATCGTGGTATTTTAGTTTGTGGGACAGGCATCGGTATGTCAATTGCAGCAAACAAAGTAAATGGTATTCGTTGTGCATTAGTTCATGATACTTTCAGTGCGAAAGCAACGAGAGAGCATAATGATACGAACATGTTAGCAATGGGCGAGCGTGTAATTGGTGCAGGTCTAGCACGTGACATCGCAAAAATTTGGTTAACAACTGACTATGAAGGTGGTCGTCACGAAAACCGCGTAGGAAAAATTAAAACATACGAAACAAAGTAATAGATTCTAACTAGAAGTAGTATGAAATATAATTTGGTGAACCAACCTGTGAAAGGAAGAGGCGTAATGACAGAAATCGTAAAGGTAAGAGAACAGTTACAAATTTCGCTTGCTGATTTCCAAGAACAAGCTTCATTACAAAGTGGACAAATTTTTGTAGTGGGGTGTAGCACGAGCGAAGTGCTAGGAGAAAGAATTGGGACATCAGGAACGATGGAAGTAGCAGAGGCGATTTTTTCTGAGTTAAAACAATTTCAAGAACAAACAGGTATTGAGTTGGCGTTTCAATGTTGTGAGCATTTAAACCGTGCTTTAGTAGTTGAGAGAGAGTTGGCGATGAAATATCAATTTGAAATTGTAACAGTTACGCCTGTTAGATCAGCAGGTGGTGCATTAGCAACATATGCGTATCACAATTTGAAAGATCCGGTAGTAATTGAGTTTATTAAAGCAGATGCAGGAATGGATATTGGTGATACATTTATCGGTATGCATTTAAAGCATGTAGCTGTTCCGGTTCGTACAGGTGTGAAGGAAATTGGAAGTGCGCATGTAACGATGGCAACGACACGTGGAAAACTAATTGGTGGAGCACGTGCTGTTTATGCGGCGAAGGAAGAGACTATAACTTGCCGTTAGACATGAAAAATTATAAAGTCGCATAATAGCTTTATATCGAAAGATAAAAGGTATGTAGTCTGACTTTATAATAGAAGAAAGAAAAGACCGATTTTCGGTCTTTTTTTTCTTTTATGATATAGAAAGTCATGTTAGAATGTAGTTGAAAACATGAAGGTTCGAAAGAATTACAACCTGAATTTTCGTTTTTTCTGAATAAATGAGAAAAAACTATTGGGAATCGATGTAATTCGTTCAGAAAAGGGGGATTTTGGTGGATCATTTAAAACGTCAAGATGAAAAGGTATTTGCTGCAATTGAGGCAGAACTAGGAAGACAGCGTTCAAAGATTGAGTTAATTGCTTCGGAAAACTTCGTAAGTGAAGCAGTAATGGAGGCGCAAGGTTCTGTTTTAACGAATAAGTATGCTGAGGGATATCCTGGAAAACGTTACTATGGTGGCTGTGAGCACGTAGACGTAGTGGAAGATATCGCACGTGATCGCGCGAAAGAAATTTTTGGCGCAGAGCATGTAAATGTTCAACCGCATTCTGGTGCACAAGCGAACATGGCAGTATACTTCACGATTTTAGAGCAAGGCGATACAGTACTTGGTATGAATTTATCTCATGGTGGTCACTTAACACACGGAAGCCCTGTTAACTTCAGTGGAGTACAATATAATTTCGTAGAATATGGCGTGGATGCTGAGTCTCACCGTATTAATTACGATGATGTATTAGCAAAAGCGAAAGAACATAAACCAAAATTAATCGTTGCAGGTGCAAGTGCATATCCTCGTGTTATCGATTTCAAACGATTCCGTGAGATTGCAGATGAAGTGGGTGCATACTTTATGGTTGATATGGCACATATTGCTGGTTTAGTAGCTGCTGGTTTACATCCAAACCCAGTACCACATGCACATTTCGTTACAACGACAACACATAAAACATTACGTGGTCCACGTGGTGGTATGATTTTATGTGAAGAGCAATTTGCAAAACAAATTGATAAATCAATCTTCCCTGGTATTCAAGGTGGTCCACTTATGCACGTAATCGCTGCAAAAGCTGTTGCATTTGGTGAGACACTACAAGATGATTTTAAAACATATGCACAAAATATCATTAATAATGCGAATCGCTTAGCTGAAGGTCTTCAAAAAGAAGGACTTACACTTGTTTCTGGTGGAACAGACAATCATTTAATCCTGATTGATGTTCGTAACTTAGAAATCACAGGTAAAGTAGCAGAGCACGTGTTAGATGAAGTTGGTATTACAGTGAACAAAAATACAATTCCATTTGAAACAGCAAGCCCATTTGTAACAAGCGGTGTACGTATCGGTACGGCAGCTGTAACATCTCGTGGTTTCGGTTTAGAAGAAATGGATGAAATTGCGTCACTTATTGCTTACACATTAAAAAATCATGAAAATGAAGCTGCATTAGAAGAAGCAAGTAAGCGTGTAGAAGTGTTAACGAGCAAATTCCCAATGTACACAGACCTATAATAGATTAAAGAAGACTGCTGAGACGTAATTGTTTTGGCAGTTTTTTTTTGGACATATATTGTTCTTTAAGTATGTATACAAATGATGAATAAATTTTGGCGATATAATGAAGGATACAGCTCCCATAATTGGTAAAGATACTAGATAGATTCATCGTAAAATCATGATTTTGCCAAATTTGCCCTTGAATATTAGTAGCGTTTTCTTTACAATCGTAAATAGTGTAAAAAAGCGTGCAAACGCATGAATATCATCTAAAGGAGAGATTCACATGGGAAAACTGTATGTATTTGATCACCCGTTAATTCAACATAAGATTACATATATTCGCGATAAGAATACAGGTACGAAAGATTTTCGTGAATTAGTGGACGAAGTAGCAAGTTTAATGGCTTTCGAAATTACTCGCGATCTTCCACTTAAAGACATTGAAATTGAAACACCTGTAAGCAAAGCGACAACAAAAGTGATCGCTGGTAAAAAGCTTGGTTTAATTCCGATTTTACGTGCAGGTTTAGGAATGGTTGATGGAATTCTGAAATTAATTCCAGCAGCAAAAGTAGGACACGTTGGTTTATACCGTGACCCTAAAACATTACAACCGGTAGAATACTATGTGAAACTTCCAACGGATGTAGAAGAACGTGACTTTATCGTACTAGATCCGATGCTAGCAACAGGTGGTTCTGCAGCTGAAGCAATTAACTCTCTGAAAAAGCGCGGTGCAAAACAAATTAAATTAATGTGTATCGTTGCAGCTCCAGAAGGAGTAAAAGTAGTACAAGAAGAACATCCTGATGTTGATATTTATGTAGCAGCATTAGATGAGAAATTAAATGATCACGGATATGTAGTACCAGGTCTTGGTGATGCTGGTGACCGTTTATTCGGAACGAAGTAAGACAACTGACGAGAGGGGATTCCCCTCTCGTTTTTTTGTACTCTGATGAGGTAGGGGAGGGGGGATAAATATACATAGTATATACAACATAAGTTGAATACACACCACATATAATGTAGAAGTCTTACGTCTAAAGAGCACTATATTATGGAAGGAAAGCGTTATATCTTAAAAATATAATAGTGACAAACTTGTGAACATTTCCTTCTATTATAATGAGAAAACTGCTAGAAATTGCATATCTCTAACCAGTATTTAGAAGGGGAACGTTTTCATTTTTGGGAGGAAATGACTAATACTCAAATTTTTTGATTTTTTACGATTTCTCGTTGACACTGTTAATACCCTATTGTATGCTAACAACGGGGATAGATGGTAGGGCTTTCAGTGACAAAAATACATCTATTCCGTGACGAAAATGTAAACTTTTTAATTTGTATAGGATTTATGCAAAAAAATGAGTTATTATTAACACATCGTGAATGAGGGTTACATATTGGAGGGATGAATCCTTGCAAAAAAACGATCGCAGCCATATAAAAGCTTATGCTTTAATGTCAGGTATTCTTGCTCAGTTAGTCGGTTCTATTCTTATTGGAATCTTTGGTGGGCAGTGGATTGATAGTAAGGTTGGAACGTTTCCATTGTTTCTTATTATAGGGTTATTACTCGGATTAGGAACAGGGATATACGCAATGATTCGACTCATTCGACATTACTATTCGGGAGAGCAATGATGATAGACGTACATGGACTTGTCCAAAGACAAAAGAAATATATGTACTACTTGCTTGCGCTTCTAGTGCTAGGATGGGGATTCACCTCTTACAAGGATGTATTTCTTGGGCTGATTATCGGAACGATTTTCAGTTTTCTTAGTTTGCGCATCATTGCACGTAGAACAGACAAGCTGTTGGATCGCGTAACAAATGGAGAAAACGTGAAGTTTAAGGCGACAGCGGTAAGTACATATTCGAGATTCGCCACGATTGGATTATTAATTTTATTTGCAGCCAAATATCAAGAGTTAATCGCGATGTGGGGCCTAGGTGTAGGATTGCTGACAGGATACCTTGTCATGATCATAGATTTTCTTTATTTAGAGTATAAGAGCAGGGAAGAGAGGTGAATTACTAGTGGAACACGGTAAATTAGTTAAATTTCTAGGTTTAACGTTCGATTTGTCATCAGTTATGATGGTTACTGTAGCAGCAGTTATAGTTTTCTTAATCGCTGTTATCGGAACTCGCAGTTTAGCCCTTCGCCCAACCGGGATGCAAAACTTCATGGAATGGGTGTTTGACTTCGTGAAAGGGATTATCAATAGTACGATGGACTGGAAAACAGGTGGGCGTTTCTTAACGCTTGGCGTTACGCTTATCATGTTTATCATCGTATCGAACTTCCTTGGTTTACCATTCATGTATTCAACAGTTGAGGCTGGCGAACATATTGCATGGTGGAGATCACCAACGTCTGATCCAGCAGTTACATTAACATTAGCCGTGATGGTAGTTACCCTCACCCATTATTATGGAATTAAGATGAAGGGTACGAAAGAATACGTAAAAGGTTATTTCCAACCTATGAAATTCTTATTCCCATTAAAGGTTATTGAGGAGTTTGCTAACACATTAACGTTAGGTCTTCGTTTATTCGGTAACATTTATGCAGGTGAGATCTTATTAGGATTACTTGCTAAGTTAGGTGGGGCATCATTCCTTGGAGCATTAGGTGCGCTTGTACCAATGTTAGCATGGATGGGATTCAGTGTATTCGTTGGATCAATCCAGTCATTTATTTTCGTTATGTTAACGATGGTTTATATGGCTCATAAAGTAAGCCATGACCATTAATATAATTTAAGTAAGAAAAAATTTATTTTTTTATAATACAAAGGAGGACAAATTAAATGAGTTTAGGTGTAATCGCAGCTGCAATTGCAATTGGTTTATCAGCATTAGGTGCAGGTATTGGTAACGGTCTTATCGTATCACGTACAATCGAAGGTGTTGCTCGTCAACCAGAATTAAAAGGCGCGCTTCAAACAATTATGTTCATCGGGGTTGCTTTAGTTGAGGCACTTCCAATCATCGGTGTAGTTATTGCATTCATCGTAATGAACAAATAAGGGAGACTCCCCTTACATAGATGGCGAAGAGTGTTTTTCCGAACTTTCTTCGCCATTGCTTTATGAACGAAACGTATGTCTTTTTTTTTCATATGATCAATTTAGATATTTTGAAGGGAGTGAATCCTTGTGCCAACTTTATTATTAGGGGCTTCCATTCCATTTGGAACGATTGCTTATACATTGTTCATTTTCTTACTTCTATTAGTAATGCTACGCAAATTCGCGTGGGGCCCTTTAATGGGAATTATGAAAGAACGTGAAGAGCATGTTACTAATGAAATCGACGCTGCAGAAAGAAGTAACGCTGAAGCGAAGAAATTAGTAGAAGAACAACGTGAAATGTTAAAACAATCGCGTGTTGAAGCACAAGAGTTAATCGAAAGAGCGAAAAAACAAGCTGTAGATCAAAAAGATGTTATTGTTGCTGCTGCGAAAGAAGAAGCAGAATCAATTAAAGCATCTGCTGTACAAGAAATTCAACGCGAAAAAGAGCAAGCGATTGCTGCTTTACAAGAACAAGTCGCTTCTTTATCTGTTCAAATTGCTTCTAAAGTAATTGAAAAAGAGTTAAAAGAAGAAGATCAAGTTAAGTTAATTCGCGATTATATTAAAGAAGTAGGAGAAGCGCGATGAGCAATGGGATTGTAGCAAAACGTTATGCTGTCGCTCTTTTTAAAATTGCAAAAGAAAAACACGTATTAGAAATGTTTGAAGAGGAATTACGCCTTGTACAAAACGTTTATGTAAAGAACGGAGAACTACATAGCTTTTTAACGCAACCGAACATTTCAAAAGAGCAGAAGAAAACGTTTCTTGCGAACGTATTCGGATCTGTTTCTGAATCTATTTTAAATACGTTATATATTTTAATTGATAACAAACGCATTGATATCTTACCTGAAATTGCAGATGAATATGTTGTTCTTGCTAATGAAGAACGTAACGTAGCCGACGCAACTGTATATTCTACTCGTCTTCTATCAGAAGAAGAGAAGCTTAACATTGCAGAAGCATTTGCAAAGAGAACGGGAAAAGATGCAATTCGCGTAAAAAATGTTGTAGATGAAGATTTACTAGGCGGCATTAAAGTACGTATTGGAAATCGCATTTACGACGGAAGCTTGCAAGGAAAATTAGCACGTATTCAGCGTGAATTAATGAAGAATAGATAGGGGTGAAGCACATGAGCATCAGAGCTGAAGAAATTAGCGCACTGATAAAGCAACAAATCGAGAACTATCAGTCTGAAATCGAAGTTAGTGATGTTGGTACAGTTATCCAAGTTGGTGACGGTATTGCGCGTGCTCATGGTCTTGATAACGTTATGGCTGGTGAACTTGTAGAGTTCTCTAACGGCGTTATGGGACTAGCACAAAACTTAGAGGAAAACAACGTAGGTATCATTATTTTAGGACCTTACACAGAAATTCGTGAAGGTGACGAAGTTCGTCGTACTGGTCGCATCATGCAAGTACCAGTAGGAAAAGAACTAATCGGTCGTGTTGTAAACCCATTAGGTCAATCAGTTGATGGTTTAGGCCCAATCAATACAACAAACACTCGTCCAATCGAAAGTCCAGCACCAGGTGTAATGGATCGTAAATCTGTTCATGAGCCACTTCAAACAGGTATTAAAGCGATCGATGCTCTTGTACCAATTGGCCGTGGTCAACGTGAGTTAATCATTGGTGACCGTCAAACAGGTAAAACAGCAGTTGCACTTGATACAATCATTAACCAAAAAGATGAAGATATGATTTGTATCTATGTAGCTATCGGACAAAAAGAATCAACTGTACGTAACGTAGTAGAAACACTACGTAAGCACGGTGCATTAGATTACACAATCGTTGTAACTGCATCAGCTTCTCAACCAGCTCCATTATTATACTTAGCTGCTTATGCTGGTGTAACAATGGGTGAAGAGTTCATGTACAATGGTAAACACGTATTAGTAGTATATGATGACTTATCAAAACAAGCAGCGGCTTACCGTGAGCTTTCATTACTATTACGTCGTCCTCCAGGTCGTGAAGCATATCCAGGGGATGTATTCTACTTACATTCTCGCTTATTAGAGCGTGCAGCAAAATTAAGTGATGCAAGAGGCGGCGGTTCTTTAACTGCACTACCTTTCATCGAAACACAAGCAGGGGACGTATCAGCTTACATCCCAACAAACGTAATTTCTATTACGGACGGACAAATCTTCTTACAATCTGACCTATTCTTCTCTGGCGTACGTCCAGCGATCGATGCGGGTACTTCTGTATCTCGTGTAGGTGGATCTGCTCAGATTAAAGCAATGAGTAAAGTATCAGGTACACTTCGTCTTGACCTTGCATCTTACCGTGAGTTAGAAGCGTTCGCTCAGTTCGGTTCTGATCTTGATAAAGCAACTCAAGCGAAACTAAACCGTGGTGCTCGTACTGTTGAGGTATTAAAACAAGGATTACACAAACCATTACGTGTAGAGAAACAAGTTATCATTCTTTACGCTTTAACACGTGGATTCCTAGATGATATCCCAGTAGTAGATATCACTCGTTTCGAAGAAGAATTCCATGCTTGGTTAGATTCTAATGCGACTGACTTATTAGAAGAAATCCGCACAACTAAGAAACTTGCGGATGACGACAAATTTGCAGCAGCTATTAATGGATTTAAAAAAGTATTCGTAGCTTCTGAATAATAATTGAAAGTGAAGTCGACTGTTCAGCCCCATCGGCTAAGGTTCTTTCCCACAAAAGGTGCTTTCTACCTTTTGGTGGGGAAGGTTCTTAGACGAAAGGGGCTAGGAGATGGAACTAGATAAATAAAAGCGGAAGCGGCTCGTCCTGAATGTGAGGGGGGTGGAGCTTCTGACGAAGAGGCGGTCTTTGCCTCGTAGGAAGAAGTGAAGCCACCGAACATTCAAGCCGCTGGAGCTAGATAATATATAAAAGGCATCTCAAGTTTTGAGATTGCTGACGGTTATGTAAAGGAAAAGAGTAGGTGCACCTATTCTTTTCCTTCAATCATGAGCAAGAATATCTTGCAACGTAGATTAGGAAGAGAATTCTTACTAATCGTGCCAACTTCCGGAAAAAAGGTGGTGAAAACCTGTGGCATCTTTACGCGATATAAAAGCGAAGATTAACTCGACAAAGAAAACGAGTCAAATTACGAAAGCGATGGAGATGGTATCTGCATCTAAGTTAAACCGTGCAGAGCAAAATGCTAAATCTTTCGTTCCGTATATGGAAAAGATTCAAGAAGTAGTAGCGAGCATTGCGCAAGGAAGTAAAGGAATTAATCATCCGATGCTAAATGCGCGTCCTGTAAAGCGTACAGGGTACATCGTTATTACATCTGATCGCGGACTAGCAGGTGGTTATAACAGTAACGTATTACGTACAGTAAGTAACGTAATTCGTGAACGTCATAATATGGATTCAAACCAATATTCAATTATTGTGCTTGGCCGACTAGGACGTGATTATTTAAAACGTCGCGGCTTTAATATCATTGATGAAGTAGTTGGACTATCTGACCACCCATCATTTACTGATATTAAAGATCTTGCTTCTCGAGCAATTGCGATGTTTGCAGATGGTGCTTATGATGAGCTGTATATTTACTACAACCATTACGTAAGTAAAATTTCACAAGAAGTAACGGAAAATAAAATTTTACCGCTTACTGATGTGGCGTCTGACAAACCGACGACAGCTTATGAATTCGAACCTTCTGAAGAAGAAATTTTAAAAGTACTATTGCCACAATACGCAGAAAGCTTAGTGTACGGTGCATTACTAGACGGTAAAGCAAGTGAACACGCAGCGCGTATGACAGCAATGAAGAGTGCTACAGACAACGCAATGGAAGTTATCGATTCACTTACACTTTCATTCAACCGTGCGCGTCAGGCAGCGATTACGCAAGAAATTACGGAAATCGTTGGTGGAGCAGCAGCGTTAGAGTAGTAATAAAAAGCGTAGGCGGCTCTTTCAAAAGAGTCGCGTAAGCTATAAACCAATAAAAAATGAAAAGCTAACTGCTCGTAGAAAGTTGGCTAATTAAAAGAAAGCTAGGAGGGAACCCGATGAATAAAGGGCGCGTTACGCAAATCATGGGTCCGGTTGTAGACGTTAAGTTTGATGGCGGAAAGCTACCAGAAATCTACAACGCCCTTACGGTAAAACAAAGCAACGAAAACGGAGCAAGCATTAACTTAACATTTGAAGTTGCACTTCATTTAGGTGATGATACAGTTCGTACAGTTGCAATGTCTTCCACAGACGGACTTGTTCGTGGCACAGAAGTAGAAGATACTGGTAAAGCAATCTCTGTACCAGTTGGTGATGTAACACTTGGTCGCGTATTTAACGTATTAGGTGATGCAATTGACTTAGATGGTGAAGTTCCTGCGGATGTCCGTCGTGATCCAATTCACCGTCAAGCACCTGCATTCGAAGAATTATCTACTAAAGTAGAAATTCTTGAAACTGGTATTAAAGTAGTAGACTTACTTGCTCCTTACATTAAGGGTGGTAAGATCGGTCTATTCGGTGGTGCCGGTGTAGGTAAAACTGTATTAATTCAGGAATTAATTAACAACATCGCACAAGAACACGGTGGTATCTCTGTATTCGCTGGTGTAGGTGAGCGTACTCGTGAGGGTAACGATTTATACCACGAAATGAGCGATTCTGGCGTAATTAAGAAAACTGCGATGGTATTCGGACAAATGAATGAGCCACCTGGAGCACGTCAACGTGTTGCATTAACAGGTTTAACAATGGCTGAACATTTCCGTGATGAGCAAGGACAAGACGTACTATTGTTCATCGATAATATCTTCCGTTTCACGCAAGCAGGTTCTGAAGTATCTGCCCTTCTTGGTCGTATGCCATCTGCGGTAGGTTACCAACCGACACTTGCAACAGAAATGGGTCAATTACAAGAGCGTATTACATCTACAAATAAAGGGTCTATTACGTCTATCCAAGCGGTATATGTACCAGCCGATGACTATACGGATCCAGCACCAGCTACAACGTTCGCTCACTTAGATGCAACAACAAACTTAGAGCGTCGTTTAACACAAATGGGTATTTACCCAGCCGTAGATCCATTAGCATCTACATCTCGTGCACTTTCTCCAGAAATCGTAGGAGAAGAGCATTATGAAGTAGCTCGTCAAGTACAGCAAACTTTACAGCGTTATAAAGAGCTTCAAGATATCATCGCTATCTTAGGTATGGATGAGTTATCTGAAGAAGATAAGTTAGTTGTACATCGTGCTCGTCGTATTCAATTCTTCTTATCTCAAAACTTCCACGTAGCTGAGCAGTTTACAGGTCAAAAAGGTTCTTACGTACCTGTAAAAAATACAGTTAGCGGATTTAAAGAAATTCTAGAAGGAAAATATGATGACCTTCCAGAAGATGCATTCCGTCTTGTAGGTGGTATTGAAGAAGTTATTGAAAACGCGAAGAAAATGATGGCGTAAGGCCTTAGGAGGGACGAATTATGAAGACATTTCCAGTCAGTATTGTAACTCCTGATGGACCGGTTTACGAAAAAGAAGTAGAAATGGTAAGCGTAAAAGCAGAGAGTGGGGAAATGGGGATCTTACCAGGTCACATTCCAACTGTTGCACCATTAAAAATTAGTGCAGTTCGTCTGAAACATGGTGGACACACTGATTATGTAGCAGTAAGCGGTGGCTTTATCGAAGTTCGTCCAGATAAAGTAACTGTATTATCATCATCTGCTGAAGAAGCAAACCATATCGATATCCATCGTGCAAATGAAGCGAAGCGTCGCGCTGAGCAACGTATGCAAGATAAACAAGCACATGTTGACTTTAGACGTGCAGAAATGGCATTACAACGTGCTGTGAACCGTTTAAACGTTTCCGACATGAAATAAAAAATCCGTAAAGGCTTTGCCTTTACGGATTTTTTTATGTAGTTCATGGATAATTTTACAAAAATGGTATAATTATATTGATGCTTGTATAAGTAGAGAATGTACAACAATTTATAAAGGGGATGAAGAAATGATCGGTGAAATGAAACGAGAAGCGTTGCACTCTTTAAAGGGAAAATGGGGGCTAGGTGTTGGATCAACGATTTTATATTTTATTTTAAGTTATGTTGTTTCAATGGCTGCAATGCTTATAATGTTAATTCCAGGAATTATTATATTTTTCTTAGTTGTTAGCTTAACTGGATCAGTTGAAGAGGAAACGATGTCAATCGGAGCAGGTATTACATTTGGTATTTTTTATTGCATCATAATAATTTTGAGTAACGCATCGTATGGAATTACATCATACGGTTATACAAATGTATTTTTACAGATTAGTAAACGGGAAGGTGCTAAAGTAGATCACTTATTCGAAGGATTTCGTGGCTTTAAAAGAATGATGAAAACGATGTGGGCAATGCTTGCGATTTTATTATATACAGGTACATGGATTCCAATGTTGCTAGTAGCCTTATTCGCATTTTTCGGTGAAGAAGGAAATACGTCGTTTACTATCGCTTTCTTTGTACTATTAGCTATTTCAATCGTTGTTATGATTGTGATGTATTTTTCTTATGCGATGACGTACTATGTAATGATTGAAAATCCAGAGTATAGTGTGTCACGAGCAATGAAAGAAAGTAAGCATCTTATGAAGGGACATAAGTTAGATTTGTTTCTTTTATGGCTTAGTTTTATAGGATGGGGTATTTTAGCGATTCTTACACTCGGAATAGGATTTCTTTGGCTTAGTCCGTATATGAGTACAACGACAGCGCATTTTTATCGCTATCTTTCAAAAGATGAATTGTAGTAGGAACATGCTATACTAATAGAGTTATTACGTATAGGAGGAACAATATGATTAGTGATTTAAAAGGAGAAGCGCTAGATTCATTAGAAGGGAAATGGGGATTAGCTGTCGGGGCAACATTACTGATTTCGATTCTTATTTCAGCTTTTAGTTTTAGTATTGATTTCATTTTCTTTCAATTTTGGGATTGGAAAGAAGTAAATAACTCACTTTCAGTAGACGTTATTACAATATTGATGGTAGGTCCATTAACGCTAGGTGGTTATCATTTAGCACTACATATCATTCGTGAAAAAGAAGCGAGTATTGGGCATATATTCAGATGGTTTACAGAAGGAAGTAAGTTTATAAAGTCATTTTTATTATATATAGTAGTGAACATTTATATTTTCTTATGGTTTTTATTATTTATTATTCCAGGCATTATTAAATCATTTTCTTATGCGATGACGTACTTTATAATAAATGATCATCCTGAGTATTCCATAAATCAAGCTATTACAGAAAGTCGTCGTATGATGAATGGACATAAGATGGAGTATTTCATTTTATGTTTAAGCTTTATTGGTTGGTTTATATTAAGTTGTATTACGTTAGGGATTGGATTCCTATGGCTAATTCCATATTTTTATACGACGTCAGCAGCTTTTTATGAAGAAATTGCAGAGGAGTATTACGAGAAAACAATTCCGACACTATAAAAACACCCAGTATGAGCTATTGGTTCATACTGGGTGTTTTTTGTAGAAATTTTATAAATTGATGACTAGTAAGTGGTTTACTGAAATAGTAACCTTGCATATATTTACAGTTGTTCTTTTGTAGAAACTTAAGTTGTTTTTCTGTTTCAATTCCTTCAGCAACGACAGAGAGGTTTAAAGTATTTGCAAGGGAAAGGATAGTGGAAACGATAGCTCGTTCCTCAGGCCGATGATCGGCTAGTTGTGTAAATTCTCTCGGTACTTTTAACGTATCGATAGGGAAAATTGATAAATAAGCGAGAGAGGAATAGCCGGTACCGAAGTCATCAATGGACGTTTGAATACCATATTCCTTTAATTGTTTTAGTCTTGATAATGTTTCTTTTTCGTTGATCATTGCAATTCGTTCTGTTAGCTCAAGTGTTACATGCTTTGGATCGACTTTAATGTCTGTTAGTATTTGTGAAATGTTCTTGATTAAATAATCTTGCTGGAACTCCTTTGCTGATAAGTTCACACTTATTTTTAAATCTGTGTAGCCGAAAGTATGCCATATTTTTAACTGGCGACAAGATTCTTTTAATACCCAATGACCGAGTGGAATAACCTGCGGAGTCTCCTCTACAATTGGAATGAACTCACATGGTGGAATGTCACCTAGGAGTGGATGTTTCCAGCGTATTAATGCTTCAGCACCAATAACTTTTTTCGTCGTAATATCAATTTGTGGTTGATAAACGAGATAAAATTCTTCATTTACTAAAGCGAGTGGTAAATCTTTTTCAATTCGAGCTTTTCGTTCCATTTTTTTATACAATTCTTTCGTGTACAGAGAGCTACCATTTTTTCCTTTGTTTTTTGCTTCGTACATGGCCATATCAGCATGCTGTAAAATGGACAATGGATCTTCACCTGCTTCAGGATATATTGCAATCCCGATGCTCGGTGAGATTTGTAAATGTTGACTTTCAATTTCGAATGGTTCGTTCATGGCTGCTACAATCGTATCAGCCATTTTTTTTACATCGGGTCTTTTTTTATAATTTTCGATAAGGATTGTGAACTCATCCCCAGCTAGCCGGGCGAGTTTCATATTTGGTGTCGATAGTCTTTCTAGTCTTTTTGCTACGGCAATTAATAGAAGGTCTCCTACCCTATGACCGAGGGTATCGTTAATAACTTTAAAGCGGTCTAGGTCGAGAAACATAACAGCAAAAGGCCTTTTTGATATTTCGGATCGAGCAATTGCTTGTTCTACATATTGATGAAATGCACGGCGATTTGCAAGCTCTGTTAAAGTATCATGATATGCTAGAAAATTAATTTGTTCTTGTTGATGTTTGCTTTCCGTAATATCTTTAATCATTAAATAAACACCAGAAATATGATCCTTTAAAAAGATAGGAACTGCTGTAACATGCAAGTAGTAAATATCCCTATTCTTATGATATGCCCGTACTTCTAAAGAAATAGATTTCCCCTTTTTTACCCGATGAAAGGCGCTAATGATTTCTTCCAAATCTTCTTCATACATAAGTGAATAGTAAGGTTGATTTAATAATTCATTCGTTTGATAACCGAGCAAAGTAGTACCAGCGTTATTCACTTTGAGAAAATTACCGTACAAATCTAAGGTGAAGATTGGATCTGGATGATGCTCATATAAAGATTTAAACATCTGTTGGTTATGATATAGTTCATTTTTTTGTTCTACTAAATCTTCTGTACGTAGTTCAATTTGTTTTTCGAGTTCCGAGTTGAATTGCATTTGAGCTAGTAATAATATTTTATTTTGTTTTCGAACTAAACTATGGCGTATGAGAACGAAGGAGAAAGTTATGATCAGCCCGATTACTACAATAGGTGCAAAAACATATTCAACTAGTATAAAAACAATAAGCATTACTACAGAAATATAAGGTAATGACAATCTGATCGATTCCCCAAGTTTAGGTGTTAATAGTACTTGCTCTTGTCTTTCGGGTTCTTTTGTATGCAGAATACAGGCGATTGCTACTAGTACTAAAGTTACTTGATAGAGAGGAGTAACTGTAAACATAGAATACTCGGGTATAAAGTATTTAATATAAGCATAAATCGCATCTGTAGTAGCATATAAAATTAAAGCACTGCCAAGAAGCGCACCAACTTTTTTGGATAATAAGGATAATGGCTTGAATAACAGATTGATTCCTATGAGAAGAAAGAGCAAATCGGCCATTGGATAGGTAAGTTGAACAAATATGTCGATATAGGATGTTGAAGAAACGTGAATGGTGCGTTCAATAAGTAAGTAGTAACTTAAAGTGAATTGTGCTGTAACAATAATACAAATATCACATATCATAAAAAGCTTTTCTAATAAATCGCGGTTATAGATGATTTCATATAGAAACGCAAATGCAAAGCTAATTAAAAAAAGTAAGTAAAAAAAATCGGACGGATCAACGAATGTATAATAGTCCTTTAAAATTAAACGTTGATAGGCAACGACCATATCACCAATGAAATAAGAGAGGGTTCCAACAGATAAAATGGTCCAAAATAAACGAGGTAACCCTTCTTTCCTATTTGAAAAATAAAGTATATAACTACAAGCGATAATATCAATGAATAAGGTACTCATTCCAATTAATATTTGAAAAGGAAATGAGTATTCATATAGAAAAGGCATTGCCACGTAATGAATCGCTATAGATAACAATATAATGCTTATAAGAATACTTACATGTGTTTGTTTTTTCATTTATCTCACCCACGGTATATACATATAAATTCCTCTTTTTATTTTTTATTGTTTCTTGAAACATATATATAATTTCTATACTTATTTTACACAGGTATAGCGAGTTATAAAAATAGATTTTAATAATTCTCGTTTCGGTCCCCAATATATCGACATAGGAATTTGAAGTTTGCTATAATGATTAAAATAGTTGCATTATTTAGAAAAATTTAAAAATAATAATTACTGCAACTAGGACATATTGTTTACTAAGTGAACTTGTTCTTAATTCAGGGGGGAGGGTTTCACAATGGCAAGTGTATATGAAAATAGTTATATGATCGTTTTGATTTTCTTGCTATTAGGTATATTGCTGCCGGTAGTGGCTCTTACATTAGGAAAGATGCTGCGTCCAAACAAACCAAGTGCAGCGAAAGCGACGACGTATGAGAGTGGGATTGAGCCTTTTCATGATGCAAATATTCGGTTTCATGCTCGTTATTATATTTTTGCTTTATTGTTTGTCATCTTTGATGTAGAAACTTTATTTTTATATCCATGGGCTGTTGCATATGACAAGCTCGGTTTATTTGCACTGATTGAAATGCTCATCTTTGTTGTAATGTTGCTAGTTGGATTAGCGTATGCTTGGAAAAAGAAGGTGTTACAATGGTTATAAATTTTGAGGAATTACATCCAAATGAGCGGGCGGAATTAGAACGAAATATCTTTTTTTCTACATTGGAGCAGTTAAAAGGATGGGCACGAAGCAATTCTTTATGGCCGATGACATTCGGACTGGCATGCTGTGCAATTGAAATGATGGGAGTAGGTTCATCACATTACGATTTAGATCGATTTGGGTCATTTTTTCGGACATCGCCAAGGCAATCGGACGTTATGATTGTGTCGGGAACAGTAACGAAGAAGATGGCTCCTATTGTTCGGCGTTTATATGATCAAATGCCCGAACCAAAATGGGTTATTGCAATGGGATCTTGTGCGACAGCAGGTGGCCCATATGTAAATTCGTACGCTGTTGTGAAAGGTGTGGATCAAATTGTACCAGTTGATGTGTATATTCCTGGTTGCCCACCCAATCCTGCTGCTTTAATTTATGGAATTAATAAATTGAAAGAAAAAATTCGTTACGAGGCAAAGACGGGAAAGCAGGTGACGAATAAATGAGTGATCCAAATAAAAATCTAGAGGATTTGAAAAGAGAAGCGGCTAGGCATGCGAAAGAAGAGGCGAGAAAGCGTCTCGTTGCGAAACATGATGCGGAAATAAGTAAACTTGAGGAAGAAAATCGAGAAAAAGAGAAAGCGCTACCAAAAAATGATGATATAACTGTGGAAGAAACAAAACGACGTGCAGCAGCAGCCGCGAAAGCAAAAGCGGCAGCGTTAGCAAAGCAAAAAAAAGAAGGAACAGAAGAGGTAACGGAAGAAGAAAGGGCCAAAGCGAAGGCGAAGGCGAAGGCAGCCGCAGCCGCGAAAGCAAAAGTGGCAGCATTAGCGAAGCAAAAAAGAGAAGGAATCGAAGAAGTAACGGAAGAAGAAAAGGCCAAAGCGAAAGCGAAGGCAGCCGCAGCGGCAAAAGCAAAAGTGGCAGCGTTAGCAAAGCAAAAAAAAGAAGGAACAGAAGAGGTAACGGAAGAAGAAAGGGCAAAAGCAAAGGCGAAGGCCGTGGCGGTAGCAAAGGCAAAAGCGGCGGCTTTAGCGAAGCAGAAGGCCTCGCAAGGTAATGAGGATTCAGAAGATGAAAAGGCGAAGGCAATTGCAGCAGCGAAGGCAAAAGCGGCAGCGGCAGCAAGGGCGAAGATAAGGGGCGCTGAAGGTAAAGCGGAAGAGGAGCCGAAGCAGGAAGAGCCATCCGTGAATCAGCCGTATTTAAATCAGTATGTTGAATTTATTAAGGGGGAAAAAGGCGAAGGTGCATTAGTAGATTCCTACATTAATAAACTTTCAAAAGACGTGCCAACTCTTGTTGTGGATCCCGCAAAATATTATGAAGTAATGGAGTTACTGCGATTTCATGAGGGACTTGCTTTTGATTATATGTCAGAGCTACATGCGACGGATTTTGTGACACATATGGAAGTGTATGTTCATTTATTTTCATATGGAAAGAAACAGTCAGTAGCGGTGAAGGTGAAGTTGGATAGGGAAGCACCAGAAGTAGAGTCGGTTGCAGCGCTTTGGAAAGGAGCGGACTGGCCAGAGCGAGAAGCGTATGATTTGCTCGGCATTGTATTTAAGGGACATCCGAATTTATCACGTATTTTAATGCCTGATGATTGGATAGGGTATCCGCTTCGGAAAGATTATGAACCGTATGATGTGGAGGTGTAGCTTATGATCCGTACGGAAGAAATGCTTTTGAATGTAGGGCCTCAGCATCCGAGTACGCATGGTGTGTTCAGGCTTGTTATTAAGATTGACGGGGAAATTATTAAAGAAGCTACACCAGTTATTGGATATTTGCATCGCGGGACCGAAAAGATTGCCGAGAGCTTACAGTATACGCAAATTATCCCTTATACAGATCGAATGGACTATTTATCCGCCATGACGAATAATTACGTCATTTGCCATGCTGTAGAGACGATGATGGGGCTTGAAATCCCGGAGCGGGCCGAATACTTACGAGTACTTGCAATGGAGCTTGGAAGGATTGCGAGCCACCTCGTTTGGTGGGGGACAAATCTTCTTGATATAGGAGCGGTCAGCCCGTTTTTATACGCGTTTCGTGAACGAGAGATGATTATAAATTTATTAAACGAATTATGCGGTGCCCGTCTTACTTTTAACTATATGAGAGTCGGGGGTGTAAAGTGGGATGCGCCGGACGGTTGGATTGAAAAAGTGGAAGAGTTTGTTCCGTATATGCGAGAGCAATTGGCAGGTTATCATGATCTCGTTAGCGGTAATGAGATTTTCTTAAATCGCGTAAAAGGCGTTGGTATATATAGCGCGGAAGAAGCGATTTCGTATTCTTTAAGCGGAGCGAATTTGCGGTGTACCGGAGTAAACTGGGATCTTCGCAAGGATGAACCGTACTCCATTTATGATCGTTTTGATTTCGATATTCCTGTTGGGAGTGTGGGAGATGCTTGGGATCGTTACGTTTGCCGCATGCAAGAGATTGAGGAGTCATTAAAAATTGTTGAGCAAGCTGTCCAGCAGTTCCCGAAAGACGGAGCTGTGCTAGCTAAAGTGCCGAAAATCATTAAGGCGCCTAAAGGGGAAGCGTTCGTCCGTATAGAATCGCCGCGAGGAGAGATTGGTTGCTATATTGCTAGTGATGGAAAGAAAGAGCCGTACCGCTTGAAGTTTCGCAGGCCGTCTTTTTACAATTTGCAAATTTTACCGAAGTTATTGAAAGGTGAAAACATCGCCAATTTAATTACGATTTTAGGTGGAGTTGATATTGTACTTGGGGAGGTTGATGGCTAATGATTGAAACGCTCTTACAATCACCTTCAAGCTGGACGAATTTCTTCATTTTTTTCGGGTTAGCGGTGCTTCTACTATTTGCGGTCCTTGGCTTCGTTACATATGGTATTTTGGCAGAGCGGAAAGTGATGGGTTTTATGCAAGGGCGGATTGGCCCAAACCAAGTTGGGGGCCGGTTCGGTTTACTGCAAACGGTAGCTGATGTTTTAAAACTATTACTGAAAGAAGATAGTATTCCGAAAGCGGCAGATAAACCGTTGTTTATATTAGCGCCTGTTATTGCATTCGCACCGGCATTTATGGTGCTTGCAGTCATCCCGTTTACTGATAAATTTCAGTTCGCGGATATTGGCGTAGGCTTACTGTATTACATTGCTGTTTCTGGCATTACGACGATTGGTGTCGTAACCGGGGGGTGGGCATCAAATAATAAATATTCCCTTTTAGGAGGGATGCGTGCGGCGGCGCAAATGATTTCTTATGAAATTCCGCTCGTAATGAGTGTAATTGGCGTCGTTTTGTTAGCTGGTAGCCTGAATTTAAATGAAATTGTAGCGGCGCAGGAGAATGTTTGGTACATTTTCGTGCAGCCAATCGGTTTCGTCGTTTTCTTAATCGCGGCGGTAGCAGAGTTAAATAGGACGCCGTTTGATTTACCAGAAGCAGAATCGGAACTTGTTTCTGGATATCATACGGAATACTCAGGGTTTCGATGGGCGTTTTTCATGCTTTCAGAGTACGTATATTTCTTCGGAATGGCATCTTTAATTACAGTGCTCTTTTTAGGCGGATGGAATCCAGTTATGTTCCTTGGATTTATCCCAGGAGCTGTATGGTTTGCTTTGAAATTTAGCAGTGTAGTCTTTCTATTAATTTGGTTCCGCGTTACGTTTCCGCGTATAAGAGGTGACCAGTTAATGGAGTTTGGCTGGAAAGTATTATTGCCAATTGCACTTGCGAATATTTTCTTAACGGCATTGATTAAGGAGTTATTCTTCTAATCTATGAGGGGGGTGCCAGTAAGAGATGAAAGGACTATTTAAAGGATTAAAATATACATTAAGCAATTTGAGTAAGAAGAAGGTGACTTACGATTATCCGAATCAACCGTTGCCGTTGCCAGACCGCTTTCGAGGCATTCAAAAGTTTTATCCAGAAAAGTGTATTGTTTGTAACCAATGCTCCAACATTTGTCCGACAGACTGTATTCAGTTAACAGGAAAAAAACATCCGGATCCTACGAAAAAAGGAAAAATTATCGACACGTATGATATTAATTTTGAAATTTGTATTCTGTGTGATTTATGTACAGAAGTTTGTCCGACAGAGGCGATTGTTATGACAAATAACTTTGAGCTCGCGGAATATTCACGTGATGATTTATTTAAAAATTTGCAGTGGCTTGACGAAAACGACGAAAACGTCAGGAAGGAGAATAAAGCATGAATGGCGAGTTTGTAGCATTCTTCATACTATCCTTGTCTGCAATTATCGGCGGTGTTCTTATGTTGAACTTAACGAAAGTCATGCATATGATGCTAGCTCTCGTTCTGACATTTCTTAGTATCGCAGGTTTGTACTTTCTTTTATCGGCCGAATTTATCGGAGTTGCACAAATTTTACTTTACTCCGGTGCGATTACAATTATTATGATTTTTGGCATTATGTTAACGCAACATAACGCAGAAAATGAATCGCGTCTTACTCTTCGAAAATGGATTATCTTCTTTGCGGTTGTAGCATTTGGGGCAGTTATGTATTTTGCTGTTAACAATATTGATTTTGCAAATGAAAGCACACAAGGAAGTTTACCTCTCCATGAAAAAAACACACTTCAAATCGGTACACTTCTCTATTCGAAATATATTATTCCATTTGAGTTAACCTCAGTCATTTTACTTGTAGCACTTGTTGGCGCGATTGTACTTGCGAAGAAGGATGAGAAAGAGGAGGATTCCAATGAGTAGCGTTCCAGCTTCTGCATATTTAACGCTTGCGATTATTTTGTTTTGCATCGGTTTGTTTGGAGCTTTAACGAAGCGAAATACAGTGATTGTATTAGTTTGTATTGAATTAATGCTTAACGCGGCCAATTTAAATTTAGTCGCGTTTAGTAAATTAGGTTTGTTCCCGAATTTAACAGGGCAAATTTTCTCTCTGTTTACGATGGCTGTAGCAGCAGCGGAGGCGGCGGTAGGACTCGCCATTTTAATTGCTTTGTATCGTAATCGTACGACGGTTCATGTAGATGAAATGGATACGCTCAAAGGATAACATTGTGACCGAAAAGGGGGAAGGAAACAATGATCGATTATGCATGGCTCATACCGCTTTTCCCGCTTGTTTCGTTTTTTTTATTACTTATATTCGGGAAGAAAATTAGAGAAGGAAGCAGTGTACTTAGTATTTTCCTCGTCTTTCTCTCCTTTATATTTGCGGTACTTGTATTAATAGAACGGTTTTCGAAAGTAGGATTGAAGCATAAGTGGGTATGGCTTAGAACGGGAGATATTGATATATCATTTGGCTTTGAAGTGACTGCATTAGGGGCTTTAATGCTGTTTATCGTTACACTTGTGAGTTTACTTGTACATGTGTATTCGAAAGGTTATATGAAAGGTGATGAAAGATTAACAACCTTCTATGCCTATTTAGGGCTCTTTACATTTGCAATGCTCGGGCTCGTTATATCACCGAATTTATTACAGCTTTATATATTTTGGGAGCTAGTCGGCCTTGGTTCATTTTTACTCATCGGTTTTTATTTCTTTAAAGAAGAAGCGAAGGCTGCTGCGAAAAAGGCTTTTATTATGACTCGTATTGGAGATGTCGGTTTATTTATTGGGATGATCTTAATTTTCTGGCATGCAGGTAGTTTTGAATATGACGCAATATTTAGGGCGATTCATACGGGGGATCTTACCCCTACGATGATTACAATAACAGCGATATTAATTTTTATCGGGGCGATGGGGAAGTCGGGTCAGTTCCCGCTTCATACGTGGTTACCAGATGCGATGGAAGGGCCGACTCCTGTTTCGGCACTTATTCATGCGGCGACGATGGTCGCAGCTGGCGTGTATTTAGTGGCGACGATGTTCCCACTATTTTCAGCAAGTGCGGTGGCGATGCAGACGGTGGCAATCGTTGGAGCTTTCACCGCAATCTTTGCGGCTTCTATCGGTCTTGTTCAAACGGATATAAAGAGAGTGCTTGCTTATTCTACAGTTAGCCAGCTAGGTTATATGATGCTCGCATTAGGATCTGCTGGTTATGTAGCTGGTGTTTTCCATTTAACGACACACGCTTTTTTTAAAGCGCTACTATTTTTGGCGGCAGGAAGTGTCATTCATGCAGTGCATACGCAAGACATTAATAAAATGGGCGGTTTACAGAAGAAGATGAAAGTAACGGGTGCACTATTTTTAATCGGTACACTTGCAATTAGTGGGGTGCCACTCCTTTCTGGTTTCTTTAGTAAAGATGAAATTTTAGCGGTGACTTGGATGAATGGCAATTACGTTTTATTCATATTAGCAGTAATTGCAGCATTTTTAACAGCATTCTACATGTTCCGGCTCTACTTCCTTGTTTTTACTGGGGAAGCAAAGACAAAGGAAGATGTGCATGAATCGCCCCGCATTATGACGTATCCGATGATCGTTCTCGGGGTCCTTGCAGTAGTGGCAGGTTATATAAATACACCGTGGTTTGGGACGTTTCTCGGGGATTGGCTTACGAAAGATGTAGCATTTAAAGCGCGAGAGGCACATGGACCAGTTTGGATTATGATTGTTGCGACGCTCGTTTCCTTGGCTGGGATTGCTCTCGCATATTTCATATATGGTAAGAAATCTATTTCTAGAGATTGGGCAGGTGGCGATGGAACACCTCTTTATAACCTTTTGAAAGAAAAATATTATGTGGATGAACTATACAATATGACGGTGATCCCTATTACGAAGGGAATCGCCCATGTGCTTCGCTTATTTGAGGCGTATGTAGTCGAAGGAATTGCCGTTTTAATAGGGAGTCTAATTAAAGGGCTAAGCGGACTCGGTTCTAGACTCCAAAACGGAAATGTACAAGTGTACGGCACTGTAACAGCTGTTTCACTTGCATTACTCGTCATTATTTTGCTCTATACGGGAGGGGATTTACGATGAATGATTTGTTATTAACGTTCTTCATTTTTTCCCCGCTTTTAGGAATTCTCTTACTTGTATTAACGCCAAAAAAAGAATCGCGTACTGTGCGAGCGCTTGGTTTATTTGGGACGGCGCTTCCATTTGGAATCGCTATCGTCCTCGCTTGTACATATGCTTCTGGAAAGAGTTTGTCGCTATTCGATGAAAAAGTGAAATGGATTAAATTTGGGGATTTTGCAGCGGTGGATAAAAGATGGTTTTCCATTTATTACGAGCTCGGTATTGATGGTTTATCGCTCGTTATGATGGTGCTGACAGCTCTTCTAGCGATGCTTGCAGCAATTGCGGCATTTACTATTAAAAGAAACTTGAAAGCTTTTTATATGCTGCTACTCATGTTAGAAATAGGGATGCTCGGCGTCTTCGCTGCTCAAAATTTAATGTTGTTCTTTATCTTCTTTGAAGTTACGTTGCCTCCAATGTTTTTATTAATTGGAAAGTGGGGGAAATTGTCGAGTGAAAAGGCTGCTTATAGTTATTTAATATATAACGGTATTGGCTCCGCTATTTTACTCATCGTTTTCTCAGTTTTATTTGCAAAAACAGGTACAACAAATATTACAGAGCTTAAAGAAATATTAACGAGTGTAGGTGCTGGGGGAGGAATGACTGTCTCAAGCAGCTTACAGTTCGGTTTGTTTCTTGCCATAATGATTGCCTTTGCGATTAAACTACCCGTTTTCCCGCTACATCGCTGGATGGTCAATGTGCATGTTGAAGCGCATCCGGCTGTAGTTATGCTTCACGCGGGCGTTTTACTGAAGATTGGGGCATACGGTATGATTCGTTTCGGAAAGGGGCTATTCCCGGAATACTTTCGCGAGTTTGCAACGCTTATTGCGATTTTAGGAGTCATCAATTTATTGTACGGAGCCTTCTTAGCGCTCATTCAAACGGACTTTCGGAAGGTGCTTGCTTACTCTAGTATTTCGCATATGGGCATCGTATTAATGGGCCTTGCGGCGTTAAATGCACCAGGTACACAAGGGGCACTATTCCAAGTTGTCTCTCACGGTTTAATTGCGGCCTTACTCTTCTTCTTACTTGGCGTTATAGAACAGCGCTTTGGAACGTCGGACATTACAGCGCTTGGCGGACTCGCAAAAAGTGTCCCGGTACTTAGCGGATTCTTCTTAGCAGGAGGAATGGCATCGCTTGGATTGCCAGGAATGTCTGGATTTGTTAGCGAGTTTCTTGCCTTTCTCGGTTTATTCCAAGGGGAGCCAGTCATTGCTGCAGTCGGTGTACTTGGCATCATTTTAACCGCTGTATACGTATTAAGAGCAACGCTTCAAGTAACATTTGGTAAGAAAGAGTGGGAGGCGAAAGCTGATATACACGGTTGGGAGTATGTGCCTATATTGCTACTTATCTTCTGCATTATTGCAATTGGAGTAATGCCAGAAATACTAGGGGATCCGCTTCAAAATACATTGAAAACATTGGGGGTGAAGTAGGATGGATATGAATACGTTACTTAGCTTATCATGGCATCTCATGGTGCCAGAATTCATTATTCTCGGAGCAGCCATCCTTCTTTCCATATGTGATTTATTTTTTAAGCTGAACCATAGATATGTAGCGCTTAGTGCAATCGCAGCCGTCATATTAGCAATCGTGTCGTTAATCACGCTATACGGTGAACCGACAGGAGATATTTTAAATGGATCGTTTGTGTTAGATGGGTTTTCAAAAGGGTTTAAAACGTTGTTATTAGGCGGAGCGGCCCTCATCTTATGCACCGCCATGAGCGATGATAAGAAGAATCCAATTGAAGATAAGGGAGAATATTATTACTTATTTTTAATGGCACTTCTTGGGGCTATGTTTATGGCCTCTAGTGTTGACTTCATTACACTTTTCGTCGGTTTAGAATTGCTTTCACTTTCTTCATATATTTTAGTAGGAATACGAAAAAGGAACCGTGCGTCAAACGAGGCGGCCATGAAATATGTCATTAATGGCGGTATTGGCACGGCAATTACGCTCTTTGGAATGAGTTATTTATACGGTATTACAGGATCAACTAATATCGTGGACATGCAAAAAGTATTCGCAGGGGAGCTTGCTGGTGGTATTCAGTTATTGTTAGCTCTCGCATTTCTACTATTACTCGTTGGACTCTCGTTTAAAATTGCGACAGTGCCGTTTCATATGTGGGCACCAGATGTGTATGAGGGAGCGGCTACGCCTGTTACTGCTTTTCTCGGGACGATTTCTAAAATTGCTGGATTCTTACTCATTATTCGTCTGTTTCTCATGGTTTTTGCAAGTGTATCGGTGCAAGGAGACGTGCAATCTTTATACGGACGTATGAGCATATACATTGCAGTACTAGCGAGTATTACGATGATTATTGGAAACGTAGTAGCGTTAAAGCAATATAACGTAAAACGCCTATTTGCCTATTCGGGAATCGCACATGCGGGGTATTTACTCGTTCCGCTTGTAGCATTATCACCATTTACGATGGATAGCATGTGGTTTTACATGCTTGCGTATATGCTTATGAATATAGGTGCATTTGCAATTATTCACGGCTTAATCTTACAAAGCGACAAAGAAAACATTACCATTTTCACCGGATTATATAAAAGGTCGCCATTTACAGCGATAGTGATGACGATTTTTATATTATCGTTGGCCGGAATACCAGGAACAGCTGGTTTCATCGGGAAAATTAACATCTTTTTAGGTGCACTGCATGTAGAGCCAGCTCATTACGTACTAGCTTCTATTATGATGGGGACGACAGTCATCTCATTTGTATATTATTTCCGTATTCTACAGCAAATGTTTTTCCGGACGGGAGAAGTGGAAGAGAAAATTCGTTTGCCATTGAATATAAAGGTTGTTATGAGCCTTTGTGCAATCTCGATTGTAATACTAGGGATTATGCCGATGATTGGATACAATTTCTTTTATGAATATTTTCCATTAATGAAGGATTTCTTCTTCTTAGGGAACGTGGTACAATAAGTGAAAATAAAAGGTGTGGAGTTGTTACTCTGCGCTTTTTATTTTGTGTGAATTACAATTGAAAATGCATGTAGGTATATGTTTTTTTTTGAGAGCAAATTACGATGTGAAATGTAAGATGCTTATTTGTATTTGAAAAAGTGTGGCTCCTACTTATCATGGTATCGTTTTTATAGTATTTCGTAAGTAGTAGCTGGGTAAAAAGGGGTCGATTTTTTGGCACATCTTTTAGGGCAACAAGCACTGATTGCCATTGTTTCGCATTTATTGTTTATTACCATTACGTGGTGGGCCTTACAAGGTGTTCACATTGAGCGTTTAATGAAGTCTGGAAAAGTGATGCAGACGCGAGTGTTACTCATCCTAATTACAATTGCAATTGGGACATCTGTAAGTAACTTTTTCCTTGATTATTTAGGCTATTCAAAGAGTTTAACGTATTTAGTAAAGTAAGTGTATAGAACCTCATATCTCCGTTAACAATGGGGATAGGAGGGGATGAAATTGAAGCTTAAAGCCATTCTTATTGTTGTGATAAGTGTTGTTTTATTTTTGGTTGGATATAGAGAGATGAAACCGATCAGCGATGAACAGAAAATGGAGAGCATGATTGCAACTTTAGAGAAAAATGATGCTAAAGTAGAGAAGTGGTCATGGTTAGCGCGAGAAACAAAAACAATTTCTAATATACATACGTTTCAAAAGTTGTTAAACGATGTGAAGGACAAGGCGAATATTCAAAAGTGGGAATTAGAGCAATCTCCAGATGGATATAAAGCTACATCCTATAAAAAGTTTTCTTCTTATGAAGAACGAGTAGTAGTAACATGGAGTAAGGAAAATACTAAAGAAAACACTTTCATTATTTTTGAAGTAAGCGGGGCGAAATGGGACCCGAAGTACATTCAGAAAACAAATAAAATTTTTAGTGAAAAACCTATAATTTACACTTGTGTTCAAGGTGTACTGAATGATAAGATTGAAGGTGTTTTGCAAAATAAAACCAATCAGTTTTTGAAAGATCTTTCAGCAAGAGCGATCGAACAGATAGAAGAAAGAGCATTTGTGTCAGTCTCCGCATACAATAAAAAGTGGGATGACGCTCTTTCAACAAATAGAGAGAAAATAAATGTGCAAATAGCAATACGTTCTACAGACAACAAAGATACAATTGTGGTTGGCACACCGATCATAACTTCTGAGTATTGAGTGAATAGATACTGAAAAAAGGACACGGAGGGGAATAATTTGGAAAAGATCATCGTCCGTGGCGGAAAGCGGTTAAACGGCACAGTGCGTGTTGAGGGCGCAAAAAATGCTGTATTACCTATAATCGCTGCAGCCCTATTAGCGAGTGATGGAAAGAATGTACTATCTGAAGTACCAGTTTTGTCTGATGTATACACAATTAATGAGGTATTACGTCATTTAAATGCTGAAGTCGTATTTGAAAATAACCAAGTAACAATCGATGCTTCTAAAGAACTAAACATTGAAGCACCATTTGAATATGTACGTAAAATGCGTGCATCTGTTCAAGTAATGGGACCATTACTTGCACGTAACGGCCGTGCTCGTATTGCGCTTCCTGGTGGATGTGCAATTGGTTCACGTCCAATTGACCAACATTTAAAAGGCTTCGAAGCAATGGGAGCAAAAGTACAGGTTGGTAATGGTTTTGTTGAGGCATACGTTGAGGGAGAACTAAAAGGAGCTAAAATTTATTTAGACTTCCCAAGCGTGGGCGCGACAGAAAACATTATGTCTGCAGCTACATTAGCAAAAGGGACAACAATCCTTGAAAACGCAGCGAAAGAACCAGAAATCGTTGACTTAGCTAACTTCTTAAATGCGATGGGAGCGAAAGTACGCGGAGCTGGAACTGGAACGATTCGTATCGAAGGCGTTGATAAATTATATGGTGGAAACCACTCTATTATTCCTGACCGTATTGAAGCGGGAACATTCATGGTTGCAGCGGCAATTACTGGTGGAGACATCTTAATTGAAAATGCTGTACCTGAACATTTACGCTCAATTACAGCGAAAATGGAAGAAATGGGTGTTAAAGTTATTGAGGAAAATGAAGGTGTACGTGTTATCGGCCCAGATAAGTTAAAAGCGGTTGATATTAAAACTATGCCTCACCCAGGTTTCCCAACAGACATGCAATCACAAATGATGGCATTATTACTACAAGCTGATGGAACAAGTATGATTACAGAAACGGTATTCGAAAACCGCTTTATGCACGTTGAAGAATTCCGTCGTATGAATGCTGATATTAAAATCGAAGGTCGTTCTGTTATTATGAACGGTCCAAACAGCTTACAAGGTGCTGAAGTAGGCGCAACTGACTTACGTGCTGCTGCTGCATTAATCTTAGCTGGTTTAGTATCTGAAGGTTACACTCGTGTAACTGAGTTAAAGCATCTTGACCGTGGTTATGTAGATTTCCATAAGAAATTAGCTGCATTAGGTGCAACTATTGAACGTGTAAACGAAAAAGTAGAAGAAGTGAAAGAACAAGAAGTTTCTGATCTTCACGCTTAATTGAAATAGTCTCTACGTCTTTTGACGTAGGGACTATTTTTTTGGGTTATTACTGTTATAGTCAATAAATTCTATACTTATGCACGTACCAGTAAAAATATTTAGAAAATTTTCGTTTTAGCTACTTCCCCCTTAAGTATGTTCTAAAAGGAAGAGTTGTTCCATAAGAATGAATGGAGTAAAGCTTTTGGATATTGGGGGAAATAAGATGAAATTTTCAAAGCCACTTTTTATCACAGTAGCGCTTCTCATAGCGCTCGTTATCATTGTACCTGCTGCTCTTGTTATTCCGTTTGCGAAAGCAAAAGTAGGGGAAGAAGCAGCTTCTAAAACTCCTCCAGCAATAGAAAGTATACCAGCTCCAGGGAAAGTGGATACAGCGGTTCAAGTTGCTGTATATCGTGATCAGCAAAAGAAGGTAGATACATTACCTATGGAGGAGTATGTGACCGGTGTAGTAGCTTCTGAGATGAATGCCAGTTTTGAAATAGAGGCGCTAAAGGCGCAGGCATTAGCAGCGAGAACATTTGTGGTACAGCGTATGCTAAGCGGAGGAAAGAAAAACAATGCGGACGTGACAGATACGGTGAAAGATCAAGTGTACAAAAGTAAAGAAGAATTGAAGAAACAATGGGGTAATAACTACGAAAATAACTTGAAAAAAATCGAAGAAGCCGTTTCGAAAACCGCAGGACAAGTTTTAACGTATGATGGAAAACCAATCTCAGCATCCTTCTTCTCAACGAGTAATGGCCGGACAGAAAATGCGGCTGATTATTGGGGAAATGATTATCCGTACTTAAAGAGCGTAGATAGTCCGTGGGATCAAGCCTCTCCAAAATTTACGAGCGAGCAAACCTTTACAGTAGCTGACTTTCAAAAGCGTCTCGGTGTGAAGGTGTTGGCAGACGGGAAGGTTGGAAATATTAAAGATCTTACGGAAGGAAAGCGAGTAAAAGATGTAGCATTTCAAGGGAAAACATTAACCGGAAAAGAAGTTCGTGAAAAGTTAGATTTACGCTCTTCTGACTTCACGTGGAAACAAGATGGAGATAAAATCATTGTTACGACGAAAGGCTTCGGCCACGGCGTTGGTATGAGTCAATATGGAGCGAATGGCATGGCAGCGGAAGGTAAGAAATATACAGATATCGTTGCTCATTATTATAAGGGTGTCGAAATAAAGTCGATGAATGATTATGAAGGAAAGTTAATGGTGAAGAAGTAGAGGGAAAAGAGACCGTTCCAAGAGGTATGTTGGGACGGTTTTCTTTTGTTAGTGGATAGGTTAATAGATATATTAAAAAAATCGTCAATGTTCAGTGGTGACAGAACTCTGTTTAAAGGGCCTATGGATTGCTGGAAGCTATTATAAGGATGAACGTACAGAAGAATCAATGAAAGACGGTTGGCTCTATACAGGAGACATTGTCACGGTTGATTCGGAAGGATCTATTAAGATTGCTGATCGTACGAAAGATTTAATTAAAAGTGGAGGCGAATAGATTTCTTCCTTAGATTTAGAAAATGCTTTAATGTCACATGATAAAGTGTTAGAAGCATCTGTTGTGGCGGTGCCGCATGAAAAGTGGCAAGAACGTCCCGTTGCTTGCGTTGTACTAAAAGAGGGACAAGCAGTAGAAAGAGAAGATCTGTATACTTTACTAGAAGCAGATTTTCCAAAATGGTGGATGCTAGAAGATATTTTATTTGTAAACGAAATTCCGAAAACATCTGTAGGGAAATTCTTAAAGAAAGCGCTGCGTGATCAGCTCAAGACGTATATAGAGCAAAACTAGAGAAGAAGGCTATCCTTTCATTTGGATAGCCTTCTTTTTATGATACTTCATAAAATATCAAAAATTTCCATTAATTGTTTGGTATAATGTGATAAAAAGCATTCGGGGGAGACGAAATGGCACTACTGGAGTTAAAACAGTTAGGAAAGACGAATCAGTTACCGGCAGTTGAACTGAAGGTTGAGAAGGGACAATGCGTTGTTTTGCAATGTAATAACCATACAGCTAAAGTATTGCACCGCATCATTATTGGTGAGGAAGAAGCTTCAACTGGCAACGTGCTATTTGAGGGGGAATCGATTGGAAAGAAAAATTATTCTCGCATCGGCTTTTGTTTTTTGAAAGATGAAGCATACGAACGTTTGAAGGTAAAGGAATACTTCAAGTTCTTAATAGGACTTTATGAATCAAATATGGGCACGGAAGAAGTAGTACAATATGTCGGCCTTTTAGATAAGTTAAACGTTAAAATAGAAAAACTATCATTTTCAGAGAAACGTCGCCTTCATATCGGGCGAGTGATGATTCATAATCCGGATTTAGTTGTTTTGGAAGAGCCAGAGCAAAATGTAGATACAGAGAGCACAATTATTATTCGAAAAGCGATTATGGCAATGAAGGAGAAAGGAAAGGCGATTTTTATAACGTCATCCTTTCTATCGGACGCCCTTTCGTTAACAGAAGATGTATACATATTAAACAATGATGGTGTGAAGAAAATAGAAATCGAACAAGAAGAAATTGAAGAGGTGGATGAAGAAAAGGTTGTTCAAATGATTCCGCAAATGAAACTTGAAAGAATTCCAGCGAAAGTGAACGATAAAATTATTTTACTTGATCCGATGGAAATTCATTTCATTGAAACGCAAAACGGAGTGACACATATCCATGTGCGCGAAGGTGATTTCGTATGTGCATTAACATTAAGTGAATTAGAAACGAGATTAACAGGTTTTGGTTTCTTTAGATGTCATCGCTCGTACCTTGTGAATTTACAAAGAGTACGAGAAGTCATTACGTGGACTCGTAATAGCTTTAGTTTAATTTTGGATGACGAAAGAAAAAGTTCAATTCCGCTTTCAAAAGGACGAATGGATGAATTAAAAGGTGTGATTGGGCTATAAAAATTACTCCAATAAGCTCAAAATATGATTCATTCACCGGTAAAAATACTCCTTTTACCGGTATTTTACTGCGTAATCTCTTTGTTTTTCATATGATTGAGTCAAGAAAAGCGAAACAAACAAACGAAAAGCGCTAAAGCGACTTTCATCTATAAAAGAAAAAACAAAGGGGATGACGAGATGACATTGGCAATTGAAATGAAAGATGTAATGAAAAGTTTCAACGAAAAAACGGCACTTCGAAATGTAAATATTGAAGTGAAGCAAGGAGAAATTTTTGGATTCCTCGGACCGAGTGGATCTGGAAAAACGACAACAGTAAAGATTTTAACTTCTCAATTGCTGCATAGTGTTGGAACAGTGAGGGTACTAGGTAAAGATATTACAGGACCAAGCAGCATCGATTATAAACGAATCGGTATTTTAACAGACAATAGCGGCTTATACGAAAGACTTAGCATTTATGATAACTTACTATTATTTTGCGACTTATACGATTGTAAAAAAGAACGAATCGATGAAGTGCTAGCGCAAGTGAATCTATTAGATGATAAAAAAACATTAGTAAAGAAATTATCAAAAGGAATGAAGCAGCGCGTCACACTAGCTAGAGCAATCCTTCATAAACCAGATATCCTCTTCTTAGACGAACCAACATCTGCACTTGATCCAGTAAACGTACAAAACATTCATAAAATCTTAAAAGACTTAAATAAAGAAGGAACAACGATTTTCTTAACGACTCACAATATGGAAGAGGCAGAGGCACTTTGTAACCGCATAGCCTTTCTGTGCGGCGGAGAAATTGTAGCGCTTGATACACCGGAAAACCTTCGCTTACAATACGCGAAAGATCAAATACAAGTCGTATTAAAAGATAAGCAAAAAGAAGTCGTGCAAAAAGATGAATTAGGTGCAAAACGCATTTCAGAATGGATGAAAAAGGGCGAATTACTATCGATTCATTCACATGAACCAACGCTAGGCGATATCTTTATTGAAGTTACTGGGAGGGGATTATAATGACATTTTCAATGAGACGATTTTCAGCTATTTTTCGGAAAGAGGTACAGGATATTAAAGCAAATGCATCTGTACTCGTAATGGCAGCACTGCCACTTGTATTTTCTTTTGTTTATCAACAGATGGATGGACCGAAAGAACAAATCGCTAATATGGTAACTTTAATGGCCTTAACAATGGTAGGAAGCTTTGTTCAAGCAGCTTTAATTGCGGAAGAAAAAGAAAAGCACACACTACGTGTGATGATGTTGTCACCAGCATCATCGTTAGAAGTATTATTAGGGAAAAGCGCATTAACAGGTCTTATTACATTTGTAATTTGTATTAGTAACTTTGCTATTTTAGGGGTAATGAAGGGGAATATGGTTTTAATCGTTCTATTTTTACTTGCTAGTATATTTTTCTTCCTTATGTTAGGTACGGCGATTGGGTTAATAGCTAAAACAACGGCGTCAACATCAGTAGTAGGTATGCCGATTCTATTTATTTTTCTTCTAGCTCCAATGTTAGGTGGATTTATTAAAAGTGAGTTTGTAAAAAAGGCAATCGATTTTCTTCCAACGAAACATCTTGCAGATGCAATGCCGAAGCTATTGGCTGGAAAAGGTTTTTCAACTGTTAGTGGCGATTTAATAAATATTATAATTTGGTGCGTGCTTTCAATTATTCTTTGCATTGTAGTTTACAAAAAGAAACAATTGGACTAAAAACTGAGCCGAAAGTGCTCAGTTTTTTATTTTTTCTATCATTTCCTCGGAAATTTTACAATTACTATACATATTTTTACAGATTTTGTCGAAAAGTAATTAGTTATACGTTGTATAGGATACGTGAATATTGTTCAAAATGATTGCTGAGGTGATGATGGAATGCGAGGAAGAAATAATAAAAAGTCGCAAAAGGTAGTACATTTATTTCAAAAAAGATGGGTGTTTCCGGCACTATACATTGCTTGTGCAGCGGTGATTTTAATGGTTGCGCTATGGTTCCAAGGAGCTAATCCGAAGAAGACTCCGAACCAAGATCAAGCAACACCGTATACACAATCGGAAGATCCAGCAGTACCAGTAACGAAATCTTCAGAAGTAGTGAAAATGCCAGCAGCCGCGAGTGCGGAAGTAGTCGTACAGAAGAAATTCTATGAAGATGCAGCAACTGAGGCGGAACAAGAAAAAGCACTTGTCTTTTATAACAACACATATTCCCCGAACAAAGGAATTGACATTGCTGCGAAGAATGGAAAAGAATTCGATGTAGCTGCTGCTTTAAGTGGTACAGTAACGAAAGCTGAAAAAGATTCACTTCTTGGTTATGTTGTAACAGTTGATAGTGGAAATGGTGTAGCAGTTTCTTATCAAAGCTTAGGCAGTGTGAAAGTAGAAAAAGGTGCACGAGTTGCACAAGGTGAAATATTAGGAAAATCCGGTCTAAGTGCAATGAATAAAGAAGCAGGTTCTCACGTTCACTTTGAAGTACGTAAAGACAACGTGGCTGTGAACCCTGAGCGCTACTTAAATAAGTCAGTAGCAGAAATTAAAGCTGATGCAGGTGCTGCAAAGGCAACGAACGCTTCTGGTAAAAAAGCTGAAGACAAATCTCAAAAAGAAGAGAAGTCAACGAGCACGAAACCAGAAAATAAAACAGAAGACAAGTCTCAAAAAGAAGAGAAATCAACAAGCGGTTCGACTAGTGACAAAAAAGAAGAGCCGAAGAAAGAAGAAAAATCAACAAATGGTTCTACAGAATCATCTAACAGTTCTTCTTCACAAGAATAAGAAAGTGAAAAAATCAGTTCTCACTAGGAGAGCTGATTTTTTACTTTTACCCCGCATTAACGGGCAGTAAGACCCCTATTTCAAAATTCAGTAAAAGCTAAGAAGTTAGGTTAGGGGCAACTGCCCGTAAAAGCCTTCACTTTATATAAAAATACTCAATTTCGAGAAAAAAGTTGCAATAACAAGGAAAAATGACGAGATTCTCGAATATATATTACAAAAGGGAGGGGATACTGTGTCATTTTTGTTTGTTCTGTCGACTGCTATTATTTTATTGTTTGTTTTATTCACTTTATATTATTATATTGCCAGTAAGAAAGAGGTTCCCCACCATCAATTGTTAGAAGAAGAATTGGAACGAGAAGAATGACGCCTTATATACAAGGTGTCATTTTTTTTCGTCAAAATAGTCAATGTTAACGTATTTCTCACAAAAAAACGTAATTTTTCTTAACTTAGTCCGCAAAAATAGTGAACATGTAGCATATATCAGTAGTGCGGGCAATACAATGGTATAAACCAAAGCAAAGAGAGTGTTTGAGGTGAGAAATCGTGAATCATTTCATTATAAATCCAAGAATGTTTAACGCTTACAAACAGCACTCACACTTACTTCTTAGTCGTATGCAGCGAGGCTCATTTCACACTTCTCACATCCAATTTAGGGAGGCGAGTGGTGTGCACGATTACATCAAAGAGAGAACTATCAAGATTGGTAAGTATATCGTGGAGACAAGAAAGACAGTGCGTGTCATTGCAAAGGAATTTGGGGTATCAAAGAGTACAGTCCATAAAGATTTAACGGAACGTCTACCAGAAATTAATCCAGAGCTCGCAAATGAAGTGAAAGAAATCCTTGATTACCATAAGTCTATTCGTCATTTAAGAGGCGGAGAAGCAACAAAGCAAAAGTATAGAAAAGAAGATGTAGAAAAGCCGGTCCGTCAATAAATATGCGATCGCAAACATTCCGTGTCAATTCGGTAATATTTTTCAGAAGAATTCTTTTTGCGAATATTACGTTTCTGTTAAATTTATGATAAAATCAGAAATTAGGTGTAAAAGAATTCGGGTGTAACCTGATTTTGAATATCGAGGAGGAAAAAACGGGAATGTTTGCGCGAGATATCGGAATTGACCTAGGTACGGCTAATGTATTAATCCATGTTAAAGGTAAGGGTATTGTATTAAATGAGCCATCTGTTGTTGCTATTGATCGTAACACAGGAAAAGTATTAGCAGTAGGTGAAGAAGCAAGAAGTATGGTGGGACGTACGCCTGGTAATATTGTAGCCATTCGTCCACTAAAAGATGGTGTAATCGCAGATTTCGAAATTACAGAAGCGATGTTAAAGTATTTCATTAACAAATTGGACGTAAAGAGCTTCTTTTCAAAACCTCGCATTTTAATTTGTTGTCCAACAAATATCACATCAGTAGAACAAAAAGCAATTCGTGAGGCTGCTGAACGTTCAGGTGGTAAAACAGTATTTTTAGAAGAAGAACCAAAAGTAGCCGCAGTTGGTGCTGGTATGGAAATCTTCCAACCAAGCGGTAACATGGTTGTTGATATTGGTGGAGGTACAACGGATATCGCTGTACTATCTATGGGTGATATTGTTACCTCTTCCTCTATCAAAATGGCTGGCGATAAGTTTGATATGGAGATCTTAAACTACGTTAAACGTAAGTATAAGCTATTAATTGGAGAACGTACTTCAGAAAATATTAAAATTAAAGTTGGTACAGTATTCCCAGGTGCACGTAGCGAAGAGCTTGAAATTCGCGGACGTGACATGGTAACGGGCTTACCACGTACAATTACAGTATGCTCTGAAGAAATTACAGAAGCACTAAAAGAAGACGCGGCTATCATTGTACAAGCTGCAAAAGGCGTACTAGAGCGCACACCACCAGAATTATCAGCGGACATCATCGACCGCGGTGTTATTCTAACAGGCGGTGGAGCTTTATTACACGGTATCGACATGCTTCTAGCAGAAGAACTAAAAGTACCGGTATTAATTGCTGAAAACCCAATGCACTGCGTTGCGGTTGGTACAGGCATTATGTTAGAGAATATCGATAAATTACCACGTCGTGCGCTGCGATAAGGTAAAACTCTAAAAAGTGGGGGTATCCCCCACTTTTTATTAGCTCGCAAATAGCAAAGCAGATGAGAAGAACTACGGTGTGAACCGTAGTTCTTTTTGTTTTTTTATTCTTTTATTTTTTTATTTTATTTTAATTTATTGAGAAAATAGAAGGAAAATAAAGAAAAACGAAGAGAATAGGTAAAATATTCATATATATGGTTAAATTTAATATTTCCTTATTTGAAAACGTTTATAATATAATGAGTCGAATACGACATTAAGGCAAATCATGTTCAAATACATATTGCCTTTCCCTAATTTGGGCATACACTCTTTTCTACCTCCGTGTCAGTTGCAAGTATATGCAGCTATTTTAAGGGAATAGAGTGTGTGCATTTTTTTATAATAGGAAGTAAAGTGTCACTTTATAATGACAAACAATAAACAAAATGGGATAATAAACAATATGTCCAAGTGGTAAGACCAATATTACAAAAGGGGCGATTGTTACATGCTAAATATAGAACAAATTAAAGAAATCATTCCTCACCGCTATCCATTTCTACTTGTTGATAAAATATTAGAAGTAGATGAAGGAAAACGAGCGGTTGGAATTAAAAATGTATCCGCAAACGAAGAATTCTTTAACGGTCATTTCCCTGACTATGCAGTTATGCCTGGTGTACTTATTGTAGAAGCATTAGCACAAGTAGGCGCTGTTGCTGTATTAAAGAAAGAAGAAAACCGCGGAAGACTTGCTTTCTTCGCTGGTATCGACAATTGTCGTTTCAAAAAACAAGTACGTCCAGGTGATCAACTTCGTCTAGAAGTAGAAATGACACGTGTACGTGGTCCAATCGGAAAAGGAAAAGCAATCGCAACAGTAGATGGTGAAGTTGCATGTGAAGCTGAAATTACATTTGCGATTGGTGATAAAAAAGAATAGATGTGAATTAAAAAAATTCTTCTGCAATAGGCGGAAGAATTTTTTTAATTCATGTATTTTATGTTCGAAATATTAAAATGCAGATTAGTCAGAATTATTATTGTAAATGAATGGAAATTCATATATAATGACGCTATAAATATCTTGAAATTAAGATAAATGATAGCGCGATAAAAATAGAGACGCGGTTGTCACATTATGAAGGTTATGAGATAGGACAAAGCTTATGATGATTGGTTATGATGAATTGTAGAGGAAAGTGATGGGGAATTTTAACAGTATTAGTAAATGAAAAATGGGCGTAGCATATCGGACATAGAGAGATAAAGGGGAAAGTGTCGCATTTTGAAAAGAGGAGATCATACCATGTTCGGGAGAAAAAAAAGAAAACCATTACGACAATTAATTACGCATAAAGAGCCTAAATCACGCATCACAGAACAATACCGTAACATTCGTACAAATATTGAATTTACATCTGTAGATAATCATATTCGTTCTATTATTGTTACCTCGGCAGATCCAGGTGATGGGAAAACAACAACAATCGCAAACTTAGCAGTTGTTTTTGGCCAGCAAGGAAAGAAGGTTTTAGTAATCGGAGCTGACTTGCGTAAGCCGACGCTTCAAAACTTATTTGCCATTCACAGTTCAAATGGATTAACGAACCTATTATCAGGACAAGCAAAATTGATGCAATGCATTCAAAAAACAGATATAGAGAATGTATACTTAATGGCGTCAGGACCAATCCCGCCCAACCCAGCTGAACTATTAGGCAGCCGGGTAATGGATGAGCTATTACTAGAAGCATATAACATGTTTGATATTATTTTAATCGACACACCACCCGTTCTTGCGGTTACCGATGCACAAATACTAGCGAATAAATGCGATGGAATCGTACTTGTCGTACGCAGTGAAAAAACAGAAAAAGACAAAATCGTAAAAGCGAAGCAAATATTAGACAAAGCGTCCGGTAAAATACTTGGTGTCGTTTTAAATGATAAAAGAGAAGAAAAGAAACAATATGGATATTATTAGAATATAATATATATAATGGTAAATTACTAGCTGATAAAAATTTTTATCAGCTTTTTGAATTTTTGTTAAATTTAGCATTTTATTATATGAAAAGTATGATATAAAGGAAATTTTGGAAAATCGTTGGAATGTGTTGTCATATTTAAGATTATTTTGTAAGATTATATATGTTTTTAAATAACAATCGTACATAGATATTACTAAAATAAAAAAATGTAAGATTTATATGTTATAATTTTTGTTATGTGCAAATTTTAGAAAGTTGGAGGAACTTATGGAAGAAACAATTAGTTTGAAAGAGTTATTTCATATTTTAAAAAAACGTTTAGCAATGATCCTCGTAATCGCCTTTGGTGCCGCTATAGTAAGTGCTATCATTAGCTTCTTCTTCATGACACCAATCTATCAATCTTCGACGCAAATTCTTGTTAATCAGAAGAAGCAAGAGGGTGCAATGATTCAAGCTGGTGAAGTTCAAACGAATATTCAATTAACGAATACATATAAGGTTATTATTAAAAGTCCAGTAATCTTAGAGCAAGTGAATGAAAAATTAAATTTAAATATGGCACCACAAGCTTTAACGAAGAAGATTAATGTTGCGAATGAAAGAGATTCACAAGTCATTTCTGTAACAGCTGAGGATAAAAATCCAAAATTAGCTCGAGATATTGCAAATGCAACTGCAGATGTATTTAAAGGTGAAGTTGCAAAAATTATGAATGTGGATAATGTAACAGTACTATCTAAAGCGGAAGTTGCAGAAAATCAATCTCCAATTAAGCCACGTCCAATGTTAAATGTAGTAATTGCCTTTGTTGTTGGTTTAATGGCTTCAGTTGGTCTTGCATTCTTACTAGAATACTTAGATAACACAGTGAAAAAAGAAGAAGATGTAGAAAACTTACTTGGTTTACCAGTGTTAGGTATTGTAGCTCGTATGGATGAAGAAATAACGAATGTGAAATCACACGCTCCATCATCAAGAAAAGTGAGGGGACAAACAATTGGCTCTTAATTTATTTAAAAAGAAAAAAAATCATCGTCAACGTCGTCAATTAATTGCTCATCAACAACCGAAATCACCAATTTCAGAACAGTATCGTAATATTCGAACAAATATCGAATTTGCAGCAGTAGATACGAATTTACATTCATTAATGGTTACGTCTGCGAACCCAAGTGAAGGGAAAACAACGACAACAGCGAATATGGCAGTCGTATTTGCCCAACAAGGAAAGAAAGTATTATTAATTGATGCAGATATGCGTAAGCCAGCGATGCATCAAATGTTTCAAGTCGATAATATTTTCGGGCTAACGAATGTATTAACACATAGTGAACGTTTAGAAAAATGTGTACAAAAAACATCAGTTGATAATTTACACTTTTTAGCTTGTGGTCCAATCCCACCAAATCCAGCAGAATTGTTAGGGTCAAAATCGATGCAAGAGCTTCTTGCACAAGCATACAGTATGTATGATTTAGTTATTTTTGACCTACCACCAATTTTAGCTGTAACTGACGCACAGATTATGGCGAATGTATGTGATGCTTCTATTCTTGTCGTTCGTAGTGAATCGACAGAGAAAGAAACGGCAGTAAAAGCAAAAGGGTTGTTAGAATCAGCTAAAGGTAAACTGTTAGGCGTCGTTTTAAATGATCGTGAACGTGAACAAGGTCTATATTATTATTACGGTGCAAACTAATAAAGAGAGTGAGATATGAATAGAACATATCTCCTTTTTTCCCTTGAATATGAGATGTCTCATATTCAAGGGAAAAGAGATTACTATAAGAGAGGGAGGATGAAACAAATGATTGATTTACATTGCCACATTTTATCTGGTATCGATGATGGAGCACAAACAGTAACAGATAGTTTAGCGATGGCACAACAAGCAGTGGCAGAAGGAATACATACAATTGTCGCAACGCCACATCATCAAAATGGAAAATATGTAAATGAGCGTACTTCTATTATTCATCAAGTGAAGCAATTAAATGATGAATTAGAGCAACATGAAATCCCGCTGAAAGTTTTACCAGGGCAAGAGGTCAGGTTATACGGTGATTTATTAGAAGATTATGAAGCTGGTAAAATCGTTACTTTAAATGAAACAAACAAATACATATTCATTGAATTTCCATCTAATCATGTACCTCGTTATGCAGAACAACTATTTTATGAACTACGTGTAAAAGGAATGATCCCAATTATCGTTCATCCTGAACGTAATGCCGAGTTAATCGAGCGGCCAGATAAGTTATATAACCTTGTAAATAAAGGGGCATTAACACAAGTGACAGCAGGTAGTTTACTAGGTAAATTCGGTAAAAAAATCAAAAAATTTTCATTGCAGCTTGTGGAACATAATTTAACCCATATGATCGCATCAGATGCACATAACATAACGTCAAGAGGATTTCATCTAGCAGAAAGCTATGAACTAATAGAGAAAGAATTCGGTGCAAGTGTTATGAATGATTTAAGAGAGAATCCGTATTTAATAATTAGTGGGAAAGCAATTTATAAAGAAGATCCAGAACAAATTCGTCGTAAAAAGTTGTTTGGCATCTTTTAAATAAAGAACAGGTGATGTCTCCTAACCGTTATCAACGGAGGCACTCGGTCGTGCTGTGGGTAGAAATTTTTATTTCGAACCTACCTTAGACGCTTGTCGTCGGGAGTATGACGTGAGGATGGGTTGGATGCCCATAATTTATTTGTATAGAAACTCTACCTATGGAGTTATAAACATGACTCTATAGGTAGGGTTTTTGTTATTGTTACATACAAATAAAAGGATGTAGGGGGAATACAATTGAAAAAAGTAAGAAAAGCAATTATTCCAGCCGCTGGTCTTGGAACAAGATTTTTACCAGCAACGAAAGCGATGCCGAAAGAAATGTTACCGATCGTCGATAAGCCGACAATTCAATACATAATAGAAGAAGCGATAGAATCAGGAATTGAAGACATTATTATTGTGACTGGAAAAGGAAAGCGCGCGATTGAAGATCATTTTGATCATTCATTCGAACTAGAACAAAACCTTTTAGAAAAAGGAAAGTATGAAATGCTTGAAAAGGTGCAAGCTTCTTCAAGAATTAATATCCATTACATAAGACAAAAAGAACCGAAAGGGCTTGGACATGCAGTATGGTGTGCACGTAAGTTTATTGGAAATGAACCATTTGCGGTATTACTTGGTGATGATATTGTACAAGCAGAGACGCCATGTTTACGTCAATTAATGGATCAATATGAAAGTACACAGTCGTCAGTTATTGGTGTACAAACAGTACCTGAAAATGAAACACATCGTTACGGTATTATCGATCCAGTTGAACAAAATGAACGTCGTTATCAAGTACGTCAATTTGTTGAAAAGCCAGCACAAGGTACAGCACCATCAAATTTAGCAATTATGGGGCGTTACGTATTAACGCCGGAAATCTTTATGTTCCTTGAGAATCAACAGACAGGTGCTGGTGGAGAAATTCAATTAACAGATGCCATTCAACGGTTAAATGAAATTCAGCGTGTGTTCGCATATGATTTCGAAGGTACTCGTTATGATGTTGGAGAGAAGTTTGGGTTTATTAAGACGACGATTGAGATGGCGCTCCAGCATGAGGAATTAAAAGTGGAATTAATGAAATACATGGATGAATTAATTAGAGAAAAAAATATGTATGCTTAGCATATAAGGTGGGTGGAAAGTTGAAAAATCAAGGGTTAGTAAATGAATCAGCACAAGAAAATTCTGAGGAGATTAAACAGGCAGGGGCACTGTATATTTTTTCGAAGCGATGCATGGATATTCTAGGAGCTATTATTGGATTAATTATTTTTTCTCCATTATTTATATTAATACCAATTATGTATATGAGGGGAGAAGCAAAGGGGCCGGTGTTTTTCAAACAAGTACGAATTGGAAAAGATGGTAAAGAGTTTTACATTTATAAGTTTCGTTCAATGGTAGTGGATGCCGAGGGTAAATTAAAGAAAAATGAAATTTTATATAAAAAATATGTAGAAAATAATTATAAACTTGAACCAGAAGAAGATCCACGTATCACTGGTATTGGGAGATTTTTAAGGAAAACAAGTTTAGATGAATTGCCGCAATTTATTAATGTTCTCAAAGGCGATATGAGTCTTGTTGGGCCACGGCCTGTGGTGCAAGAGGAATTGCGAGAATATGGACAAAGAAAATCCGAATTTTTATCTGTTAAACCAGGATTAACAGGATATTGGCAAGTTAGTGGAAGAAGTGATGTAGGTTATCCAGAGAGAGTTGATATAGAGTTATATTATGTATATAACCAATCTCTTTTATTAGATTTGAAAATATTAGTTCAAACATGTCTATTAGTTATATTAAGAAAAGGTGCTTATTAATTTATACACAGAGAGGAAGAAAAACAAATGGATAAAAGTTCAAAAATTTATATAGCAGGTCACCGTGGATTAGTTGGTTCGGCTATTTTACGTAAATTAGAAGAACAAGGATATACAAATTTAGTATATAAAACAAGTAAAGAATTAGATTTACGTGATCCAAGACAAGTAGAAGAGTTTTTCCAGACAGAGAAAGTTGATTATGTATTTTTAGCAGCAGCTAAAGTAGGTGGGATTGTTGCAAATAATCAATATCCAGCGGACTTCATTCGTGATAATTTAATGATTCAAACGAACGTAATCGATTCAGCTTATCGTTCAGGTGTAGAGAAGTTACTATTTTTAGGTAGTACTTGTATTTATCCGAAATTAGCTCCACAGCCGTTAAAAGAAGAGTATTTATTAACAGGTGAATTAGAACCAACAAATGAACCGTATGCTCTTGCAAAAATTGCGGGTATTAAAATGTGTGAATCATATAATCGTCAATACGGTACAAAGTATATCTCAGCAATGCCAACAAACTTATATGGTGAAAATGATAACTTTGACTTACATACATCACATGTATTACCAGCTTTAATTCGTAAATTCCATGAGGCAAAAGAAAATAATGCTGAGTTTGTAGAAGTTTGGGGAACAGGTACTCCGTTACGTGAGTTCTTATACTCTGATGATTTAGCAGATGCTTGCGTGTATTTAATGAATAACTATGAAGGTAATGAAATTGTAAACATTGGTGTAGGGGAAGATTTATCAATTAAGGAACTTGCTGAAAAAGTGAAAGCTACAGTAGGTTTTACTGGTGAGCTTCGTTTTGATACTTCTAAACCAGATGGTACTCCACGTAAGTTAGTAGATGTGACTAAGATTAATGCATTAGGATGGAAGGCAACGACTTCTTTAGATGAAGGTTTAAAGAAAGCATATGATTGGTTTCTACAGACAGAAAAAGAATTAGTAAGAAAATAATAATAAAAGATTAATAGAGATAACTGGAGGATATTATGAAAAGAGCACTTATTACAGGCGTAACAGGACAAGACGGATCATATTTAGCAGAGTTTTTATTAGAAAAAGGATATGAAGTACACGGTATTATTCGTCGTAGTTCTTCTTATAATCTAGATCGTATTGAGAGCCTAGTAAATGAAGAAATTGAAGGTTTAAATAATCAAGAAAATTTCCACCTACATTATGGTGATATTACAGATACATCTAATGTAATTCGCTTAATTAGTGAAATTCGTCCAGATGAAATTTATAATTTAGGTGCACAATCACATGTAAAAGTGTCATTTGACGTACCTGAGTATACAGCAGATGTAGATGGCGTAGGAACATTACGTATTTTAGAAGCGGTTCGTATTTTAGGACTAACAGAAACGACTCGTATTTATCAGGCATCAACATCTGAGCTATATGGTAAAGTACAAGAAGTACCACAAAAAGAAACAACGCCATTTTATCCACGTTCTCCTTATGGTGTAGCAAAAATTTACGGTTTCTGGATTACAAAGAACTACCGTGAATCTTATAATATGTTCGCAGTAAATGGAATTTTATTCAACCATGAATCAGAACGTCGTGGTGAAACATTCGTAACACGTAAAATCACACTTGCAGCAGCACGTATTGCACAAGAGAAACAAGAAACATTATATTTAGGAAATTTAGACTCACTTCGTGACTGGGGTTATGCAAAAGATTACGTAGAATGTATGTGGTTAATCCTTCAGCATGATAAGCCAGAAGACTTTGTCATCGCAACGGGTGAAATGCATACAGTACGTGAATTCACTACATTAGCATTCAAACATGTAGGTATTGAGCTTGAGTGGGTAGGAGAAGGTGTAGAAGAAAAAGGTATCGATAAAGCAACAGGTAAAGTACTTGTAGCAGTAGATCCTAAATTCTTCCGTCCAGCTGAAGTTGAGCAATTACTGGGAGATCCAACAAAAGCGAAAACGTTATTAGGTTGGAATCCAATAAAGACATCATTTGAAGAGCTTGTTCGTATTATGGTAGTGGAAGACATGAGGAAGGTTGCGAAGGAAGAAAAGCTAAGAAAGATGTTTGATTAATATCCTGTTTTTTATTTAAAACATAGTTTTAGAAAAAGACTTTAGCAAGGATTTGTTTTTGAGAATATATAGAAAGTTTGTACAAAAGATAAGTTTATTATTAAACTTATCTTTTGTACTTTAATATAATGGTGAAAAAATGATTAAACAAAAGCAAATGAGAATGTGTTTATTTTTTTCTTTTATAATAGGGATCCTAGTGCCTATATATATTTATTACTCTAATTATGGGTTTTCTTTTGGTTATGGATATATATGTATATTAATGTCTAGTTTTATTATAGCAATTTCAATAGGCTATCATGTGAGAGTACAAAAAACCTTCGATATATTTTCTCCTTTTATTATTCCAAATGTATTGTTTATTTTTATATACATTTTGAAACCTGTATATATTCTGTTTACTGGCGAGGTAGGTGTAGGGGAATTTGACGTACATCCTATAACTGATGTTGAAATTAGGGCATTTAATGAGGCAAATCTCTATTGTCTAATATCAATATTTGTTTATAACATAACACTACATTTCTTCCTATCGGCTAAAAGACATGACTATTTTGAAAAAATAAAACCTAAATTTAAGGAGAATTTGTATTCTGTGTTACAAAGTAGGATTTTAAATATACTTGGTGTAGTTTCAATAATCTTTACATTAAGTACAATCCTATTTTTATTTGAAAGAGCTGGTGGTATAACAAATTATTTAGATTCCTTGGCATTGAGGAATGTGTATTTGAAAGATTTAGGATACTTGTTAATGATTGCAAATATGTCGAAAATTTTATTGTTTGTGTACACTGCGAGGATATTAAGTGAAAGAAGATATAATAAAAAAAACCTGTTAATATGGCTTATATTTTTAATAGTTTCAATCGCCCTATTGCTGTTAACAGGTGGAAGATCCGCAATTTTATACGGAGTAATGACACTTTTTATTATGGTGCACTATTTGAAGAAGCAAGTAAGTGTTACAACCTCAATTATAGGTGGTGGCACGTTATTTTTTTTCGTAGTAATAGTATACCGTGTTGTTTTGAGAGATAAGTATTTCAAAGCTAATGATGATTTATCAACGTTTACGATCTTAATTAATGCAATTAAAGATTTCCCGAGGTACTTCTTTGGAGGATATGATGTTTTACAGTTTGATGCTTTATTGACTTTACTAGCGAATAAGGCACAATATACTTTTCTATACGGCGAGACTTTGTTAGCTGCATTAGTATCACCAATACCTCGAAGTTTATATCCGGAAAAAGGGCATGGAGCTATGGCATATTTCACAAAAACCTTTTTCCCGCATTTTTATTATCCTAACAATGTTGAAGTGAATGTTTCTTATATTGGAGAGATGTATTTAAACTTCGGCCTATTGGGAATAATAGTAGGAATGTTCATTTTGGCTTTAGTTTTAGGAGTAATGTATAAAAGATTTATCATGAATCAGAGTGTAATTTGTTTCTTTATTTATACCATAACTATAGTAAGGGTTATTAGTTTAATCCGTGGGGATATATTTAATTTCTGGGTTTATTATATACAGGATATAGCACCTATAATCCTAGTATTGCTTTTCTTAGGAATTGGTAATAAGAAAAAGAAGACAGAATCTATGGTTAGGATGAATACAGATGTTAATGCTAAAGCTCAAAAAAATATTACTTAATAAAGGGTTAATCGAACAATCCTTAACTTCTCTATTGAATTTTATTATCATAATAGTTTACGGAAATTTGTTGAATCCTAATGAATTTGCAAAATTTATTATTATATTTTCAGGTATAGGTTTAGTTTTTTTAATTGTGACGGGTATTTGGGCTTCTCCCATTTTAGTTTTTTTACCAACAAAATTCAAAAGTATGAAAGAGCTATATATCAAAAATTTATTGCTTTTTAATATAATCAGTAGTTGTTTTTTTGGTGTAATTTCATTATTAATTTTGCATGTATTTGTCAAATCAATGGATATATATGAAATGCTTTTTGGGATTTTGATCGTTATTGTGTGGAGCATATATGAATTAATACGCAAAGTATTTTATGCTATTGATAAACTAGTGTACATACTAATTGGAAGTATTACGTTAGTTTTAACATTCTTATTGGGAAATATAATTATGCAAACAAAATTAAATGTTAGCAGCAGCTTGTTCATTTTATTTATAAGCTATCTTACTGCTATCTTAATAGTGTTTATTTTAGTCAGACGTGAAAGGAAAAGAAATGGAGGAGAAGGCTCTACTTTTAAACCTCAAAAGAGAGTCTTATTTATACATTGGGAGTATGCTAAATGGACTGTGATTGGTAGCGTATGTTATTGGGCGTGTACGCAAGGATATTTCGTTTTAATAGCTAATATTATATCGGATGTTGAACTAGGTGGATTACGTACAAGCATGAATTTGTTAGGTTTAGTAACAATTTTACTAGTGCTTTTTGAAAATAAGGCTACACCAAAAGCTTCAAAGATTGTTTTTAATCAAGGTACTTTGGAATTGAAAAAATATATTAATAATTTTTATAGAAATAGGATGTTCCCCCTGTTTATAGTTATTGTAGCTGCGACAGTGATAGCTTATTTTATATATCCATTCTTATTTGGAAATAGTTATGGTGAATTTGCTTATTTAACAATTTTCTTTGGTCTATATCAACTTTTATTAGGAGCGAATAGACCATCAGTAATTGGGTTAAGAGCGATGAATATTACTAAGCCATTTTTTGTAGGAAATTTGTTATGTGCATTTATTACGCTAAGTGCAGGCGTTTCTTTGACTAGCTTATATGGCATAAACGGGGCAATTATAGGGATTTTAATAGCAACTTTCATATTAACTGGATACTTTATTTTGATTTTTTATAAAGTCATCAGTGTTCGTAGTTAGTTTTGCTTACGTTATAGTTAGTATAAATATATGAAAAAGGTAAAGGTGTAAAATGAAAAAAAAGAAATACTTACTTGTAAATGCTTATTCTGTAAATAATAGGGGAGATGCAGGGATAGTTGTATCAATGATTCATTTAATTAGGGCATATGATAAAAATGCTGAAATTTACGTAATGTCGTCCCATTGGAAAGAAAATGAAGAATTTTATAAAGAGTATGATGTTCATTCAGTCCCAGCAATTTGGGCATTAAATAAAAATGAATCAAGCTTACAAAGATACTTTAGTGGTTTAAAGAAATATATGAAATTTTCAATCAGTAGGAATTCAGACGTCTTAAAATACTATGAACAGGCAGATATAGTATTTAGTGTGGGGGGAGGATATATCTATTCCTCAAGAAAAGGGCCATTAGGAGTAGGTTTACTTAATTCTTTATTTCATGTTTGGCTTGCTAAGAAGATGAATAAAAAAGTTATCTCTTTCCCCCAAAGTGTAGGACCATTACCAAGTAAAATTGATAAACTGCTAGTAAAAACAGTATTGCAAAATGTGGATACATTTATTAGTCGGGAAAGAATCACTACAGAACTTTTAGATAACTTAGGGTTGGAAAATGTAAGGCAAATTCCTGATATTGGTTTTATTTTGCCATCCAGAGAAGTTAAATGTACAGAAATTGAGACAGATACATCTACATATAAGGTAGGCTTAACACTTTTAGATTGGAGATTTGCTAGGAAAAATTCTGATTTTAATGATATAGAATCATATGTTAATAAAGTCGCTGATTGCTGTAAAAGTTTAATAGAAAAATATAAAAATGTAAGTTTTTATATTTTTCCACAAGTTACAGTGGGTGAAGGAGATACTGATGTAGAGGTTTCAAAACTATTATTAAATAAAATTGGTAGCGATAAATGCTCTATTATAGATTTAGATAAAATAGTTGATGTGCCAGAACAATTAGTAAATTTATATGGAAAAATGGATGTGTTTATTGGAAGTAGAATGCACTCTACAATATTTGCCTTAGCTAGCGGAACACCTACACTAGCTCTTGCTTACCAATATAAGACAAAGGGTACTTTTGAATTAATGGGCGTAGGAGACTATGTTTTTGATGTCCAAGAATTTTCATCACGAGAGGTTTATGATTCAATTATTAATATACTTGAAGCTGGAAATTATCCAATTGATAATGTACATCGAGAAATTTCAAATATTCAATCGGAATTATTACGAGAAATTGGTAGGAACGAAGCGTAATACACGGTATATTAAAAAATAAGGAGAATAGTCTTGAAAAAAATATTGGTTATCGGTCCAGTGCCCCCGCCTATTCATGGCGAAAGTGTAGCAATTAATTCTATAATTCAGTCGGCTGATATAAAGCGTAAATATAATGTGAATATTTTAGATACAAATAGAAAAAATGTAAAAAAAGCAGGGAAATTTTCTGTAGGAAAAATCTTAAATGATCTATTTTTGATAGTTAAGTTATTTAAAATATTGTTATTTAGTAAAATTGATATTATGTATTTGTCAATATCTCAAACAAAATTAGGGTTAATAAGGGATTTAATCATGTTAGTTTTGGGTAACCATTTTTGTCAAAAAACAGTTACTCACTTGCACGGAAATAATTTAGGACATGTGTTAGATAATTTATCTAATAGGGAATTTAGGTTTGCTAAAAAGGTGCTTGGAAATGTTAGTGTGGGAATTGTGTTAGAAAAATCACTTATTTCTAATTATAGAGGATTAGTAAAGTGTGTCGAAATAGTTCCTAATGGAATAGATGAGAATTTCATAAAAGAGGAAGAGAAGAGTACCTATCAAAAAAATGATTATTTTAGAATTGTATATTTGAGCAATCTTATGAAAGAAAAAGGATATATTGAGCTAGTTAAGGCTGTTATGGATTTGACTAAAGAGGGATATAAATTAAAGCTTGACTTAGCTGGTGGTATTCATGACCAAGAAGAATTTAATGAGATTTGGAGATGTATAGAAGAAAAAAATCTAAATGCTTTTATTACATATAAGGGGATTGTGACAGGACAAGAGAAAAAAGAATTGTTACTCAAATCACATGTAATGATACTACCATCTAATTATCCTATTGAGGGACAGCCGATATCAATAATTGAAGGTATGGCAGCGGGATTACCTATTATTTCAACAAACAGAGGAGCCATCCCTGATTTAGTGGAAGATAATGGGATTATAATTGAGCAAGGAAATATAGAGTCAATAAAACAGAGCATTTTAAAACTCATCAATGATAAGGATTTATTAGATAGATATGCCAGTAATAGTAGGTTAAGATTTCAAAGGGAATATACAATGAAACAATATATAGGTAAGATCATACAAATACTTGATAGGAATTAAGAGGGAATTGAAGTATGAAAAAGAAAATTGTATTTGTTATTAATTACTTTTATCCAGACTTTGCATCAACGGGACAATTAATGACGGAACTTTGTTTAGAGTTACAAGATAAATTTGATATTACAGTAATTGCAGCTCAACCAGGATACGCTGGAGAGGCTATAAAGACTAAAAAAATCTTCGAAGAAGATAAATTAGAGAAGATAAATATTGTACGCGTTCGCGTCCCTAAAGTGGATAAAAAATCAAAAATGAGTAGGGTGAAATATATTTTATCTTACTTCACATTAGCTACTATAGCATTATTAAAACAAAGGAATGTTGATATAATCTATACTATTTCACAACCACCGGTCCTAGGTGGAATAGTTGGTACTATAGGGAAATTCTTCAAAAAATCAAAACATGTATACAATATCCAGGACTTTAATCCTGAACAAGCTGAGGCAGTAAGTTATACTAATAAAAAATTTATTTTTAATATTGCTAGAAAAATAGATAAAATAAATTGTAGTTATTCTGATCACGTTATAGTTGTAGGGAATGATATGGCTAAAACTTTAGAAAAACGATTTGATGGCAAAAAAGTTCCAAATCATTCTGTTATTAATAACTGGACTAACGAAGGTGAAATTGTTCCAGTAAGTAAAGATAATCCTATGGTAGCTCAGTTTATTAAAGAAAATAAGTTAGACAATAAATTTATAGTTATGTACTCAGGAAATATAGGGTTATTTTATGATTTAGAAAATATAATTAAAATAACTAAGGAATTTAGTCATTATGAGGATTTAGTATTTTTATTTATTGGCGAAGGAGCTATGAAGGAAAATATGAACGCCTTTGTGATGGAAAATGGAATAGAGAATGTTCTATTCCTTCCATATCAGCCTAAAGAGTTTATAAAATACTCTTTAAATGTTGCGGATATACACCTAGTTGTTAATCAAAAAGGTATTAAGGGTGTTTCAGTTCCTAGTAAAATTTACGGAGTTATGGCTGCAGGAAAGCCAATTCTTGGTGTACTAGAGAGGGAAAGTGAAGCAGAAATATTAATAACAAATAGTGACTGTGGTGTTGTAGTTGAACCTCAAGATTACAATGGAATTATAGAAGCAATTAAGCATTTTTATAATATGAAAGACCAGGAAAGAAAAGAAATGGGTATAAGAGGAAGAGATTATTTAGAACAGAATCTAAAAAAAGAAACTTCAATTCAAAAATACAATGAAGTTTTACAATCTCTATAAAAAGGACTATGTTAGATAGTCCTTTTTATATTTTGGGAGGTCATTATTAATGAAATTAATTCTTTTATCGGGTGGTTCTGGAAAACGCTTATGGCCACTATCAAATGACACTCGTTCGAAGCAATTTCTAAAAGTTTTAGAAAACGAAGAAGGTATGCGTCAGTCAATGGTACAACGCGTATGGGGACAATTAAAATCAGTTGGTTTAAATGAATCGGCAGTTATTGCTACATCAAAAACCCAAACAGAGATGATTCATAACCAATTAGGAATGAACGTTCCGTTAATTGTTGAACCGGAGCGTAGAGACACATTCCCGGCAATTGCTCTTGCTAGTGCTTTTCTATTTTCTGAACAACATACTAATTTAGATGAAACGGTTATTGTATTACCAGTAGATCCATATGTTGAAGATAGTTTTTTTGAAAGAGTAAAAGATTTAGAGCTAGCGTTGCAAAATTCAGATGCTGATTTAGCGCTTATGGGAGTCGAGCCCACGTATCCATCTTCTAAGTATGGTTATATTGTACCAACTGAAGAAGTTACTGCATGTGAACATTTTAATGTATCGCGTTTTACAGAAAAACCTAGTGAAGAAAAGGCCATAACATTAATTGAACAAAAGGCTTTATGGAACTGTGGCGTATTTGCCTTCAAGCTACGTTATCTTATTAATATTTTGGAAGAAAAGAATCTTCCAATTTTATACCATGATTTATCTAAGCATTATAGTGATTTACCCAAAATTAGTTTTGATTATGAAGTGGTAGAAAAGGCAAATCATATTGTTGCTTTACCTTATAGTGGATATTGGAAAGACCTAGGGACATGGAATACATTAACGGAAGAAATGGCTACAACCCAAATTGGTAAAGGTGTAATTAGTGAGGACTCTCAAAATACACATGTAGTCAATGAATTAGAGGTCCCAGTAACAGTTGTTGGACTTTCTGATGTTGTTGTTGCAGCGAGTCCAGATGGTATTTTAGTCTCAGATAAGGCTTCTAGTCCAAAAATTAAAGATTTAATTGGTTCATTTAATCAACCACCGATGTATGAAGAGCGCATTTGGGGATGGTCAAAGGTGCTAGATTACGCAAAATATGAAAATGAAGAAATGGTAACAAAAAGAATTTGTATAGAAGAAAATCAAAATTCTACTTATCATTACCATAATCTGAGGAATGAAGTGTGGACAATTATTCGTGGTGAAGGAGAACTTATTTTAGAAGATCATATTCGCCGTGTAAAGGCGGGTGATATTGTACATATTCCGGCTGGTAAAAAGCACTCTATTCGTGCATTGAGTGAATTAGAATTTATTGAAGTACAAACGGGGAAAGAAGTAGTGGATACAGATTTCGTTCGCTTGTATACAAAGTGGGACGATATTTTAAAACATTATTATCAATCACAAGCGCAAGTAATTATGTAACAGCTAGTATATTCTAGCTGTTATTTTTTGAGGGTAAATTTATGAAAACATTTGTTTTTTATGTTTCAGAATATGGATTTGGACATGCAACAAGGTGTATTGCACTTATTCGAGAGATGTTGAGTGTAAGAAATGATGTACAGATTATTGTTTGTAATTCATTTGCCTTACAATTTATTCGCACATCATTAACTGGGTATGGAGATAGGGTTATCTTTCATGATATGGAGACTGATATTGGTTTTATTCTAAAAGAGCATTCGTTAAATTTAGATATAGAAAATTTGGAACAGTCGTATGAAGAATTTTGTGCGAAATTACCACAGAAGATTAATGATGAAATTGATTTTTTAAGTGCTTTTTCTGTGGATTGTATTATTTCTGATATTTCACCAATTGCTTTTGAAATAGCAGATAAGTTGGGAGTCCGGTCTATAGGTATTTCTAATTTCACGTGGTATACAGCTTATAAAAATATTATTCCGGATAATTCGCTTCAAGTATTTAAAAATATGTATAAAAAAATGGATTACTTTTATACGTTAGCGGGAAGCAATGAAGAAAATTTTGCAAGGATAAATACATCTCCGTTTCATTTTTATAGTAGAATAATTAACCCCTTAGAAGTAAAGAAGCTAAGGACAAATTTAAATCCGACAGGTGAAAAACAAATTATATTTATACCATTAGGAATGAAAATTGATATAGGAGATATAACTACATTTCCACTTTGGGATGATGAAAGATATGTTTTTATCGTGTCTCATAATATGAAAATTGAACATAATAATGTGCACAAAATCCAAAGGAACTATACGGAATCACAAAATTATGTAGCAGCAGCTGATTGTATTATTTCAAAAGCAGGTTGGGGTACTGTTAGTGAAGCGATTCTTCAAAATAAACCGTTATTAATTATTGATAGAAAAGGCATGAGTGAGGACCAAAACACGATCCGATTTCTAAAAGATAATAAGTTATGTAACTTAATTACTTGGGAAGAGTTGCAGAGTATAGATATTGGAAGGTACATGGATACCGAGCGTTCTATATATCAAAATGAGGTTCATACTGTTGTATCGCACATTTTTGAATCTGTTATATCTTAATTTTTAGTAGGAAAGAAGGTTTTATACAAGAATGAAATCACCGTTATTTTTACAACCTATTCTTCAAGAAAGAATTTGGGGAGGTAAATCACTACAGAAATTTGGTTATGATTTATCCTGTGAATCAATTGGAGAATGCTGGGGGATTTCAGCTCATCCGAATGGAATGAGTGTTGTAAGGGGAGGCCTGTACGAGGGGAAAACTCTTGGGGAATTATGGGTAGAAGAAAAGCATCTTTTTGGAGATTGCTCATCAGATAAATTTCCATTACTAACAAAGATATTAGATGCTAATAAAAATCTATCTGTACAAGTGCATCCAAATGATGAATTCGCAAAGGTTTATGAGAATGGAGAGCTTGGGAAAACAGAATGTTGGTATATTATTGATTGTAAAGAAGATGCTCAATTAGTATATGGCCATAATGCTTATACAAAATCTGAATTTGAAGAGATGGTTAACGATGGGAACTGGGATGATTTACTTCGTAAAGTTTCTATTAAACCAGGCGATTTCTTTTATGTACCAAGTGGAACAATCCATGCTTTATGTGAAGGAACAGTAGTATTAGAAACACAACAAAGTTCGGATACTACGTATAGAGTATATGATTATGATCGAATAGGTGCGGATGGTAAGAAAAGAGAATTGCATTTAGATAAAGCTATTCAGGTTACAAATATTCCACATGAAGATTATCACATTCAGCCAGAAATTATTGAGAGAAATGGTGCGTTAATTACAACTTATGTGCATGAAGAATATTTCTCGGTATATAAATGGGAAATTGAAGCGGAAGCATCATTTCAGCAAAGGGAAATCTTTCAATTAGTGAGTATAATTGAAGGGGAAGGCGTATTGGTCACTATTGATGGCGAGTTTTCTATTAAAAAGGGTAATCACTTTATTTTACCAATAACAATTGAAAACTTTATTATAAAAGGGACCATTGCCGCTATTGTATCTCATTTGTAGAATGATAAATTCTCTTTTATTTTTAGTCAGTCTTAAGGTAATATAATGAGGTAGTGAAAAATTATTGTGTTATTTATAAATATTGATAAAGAAGGTAAAAAATATGAAGAAGAAAATTTTATTTTGGATTTTGGGTATAATAGGTTTTCTGGTAATTGCAGGAGGGGCATATGCATACTATGTGTATTCTAATGTGTCAAATACATTAGATGCAGTGCATAAACCATTAGATCGTGATAAGTCGGATAAACGTTCAGAAAAAGTTGATGTATCAGATAAAAAACCTATTTCTATTTTAATGATGGGTGTTGATCAGCGTGGTGCAGATCAGGGGCGTTCAGATTCATTAATGCTATTCACACTAAATCCTAAAACAAAATCAATGAAGATTACTAGTATTCCACGTGATACTTACACAGAAATTGTTGGAAAAGGAAAGAAAGACAAAATTAATCACGCTTATGCTTTTGGTGGGATTGATATGTCTGTAAAAACAGTAGAAAACTTTTTAAACGTACCAGTTGACCATTATATTGAAGTTAATATGGAAGGTTTTAGAGACATTGTAGATGCTGTTGGTGGAATTGATGTTTATAATGATTTAGAATTTGTACAAGAAGGTATGCATTTCTCAAAGGGAGATACTCACTTGAATGGGGAGCAAGCTCTAAAATATACTCGTATGAGATATAATGACCCACGCGGTGACTTCGGCCGCCAAATGCGTCAACGACAAGTTATCCAAGCGGTAATTAAAAAAGGTGCAAGTGTATCTTCTCTAGCAAGTTACGGTGATGTATTAAAAGCAATTGAGAAAAATGTTAAAACAAGTTTAACGCAAGATCAAATGTTTGATATTCAAAAGAACTATAAAGATTGCATGCAAAACAGTGAAGAAATCCAAATTCCAGGTGACGGTCACAAAGCCGCTGATGGTATTTGGTACTACTATGTTCCAGATGCAGCGAAACAAGATATTACGAATAAGTTAAGAGCGCATCTTGAAGTGACGAAGTAATATGTAATAACCCAACTCCTTTGGTAGGAGTTGGGTTTATTTTTGCGTGAATATATATTAGTATTATATATTGTGAGATTAATAGATGAGGTGAATCGATGAATAAGAAAGCAGTACTTGTCCTAGTTATTTTTGTATTGTTTGTCGCTTCGGTTGTGAGCGGTAAATTGTACTGGAATAAGAAGATTGCAAATGCGACGGGACAGACGAGTGAAGTAACGAACACGAAGTCTGAAGTGAAAGATAGCGGAGCGAAGAAAACAGAGAAAAAACAAGATGCGAAGTCATCTTTTAATGAAGCATATGCGAAGAATTTACCAGATGCAGTGAAAGAGAAGTTAAAGAAAGCTGCTGAGGATAAGAAGGCAGTAAATCTTGTTATTGTTGGTGATGAAGCTTCTTCATCTGAAAAAGATGCTTGGGCAGCTAAGTTAACGGCTAATTTAGAGACTGCTTACGGTAAAGGTTTATGGAATGTGACGGTAAAGGAATATAAGGGTGAAAGCACAGAAGAGTTAATCGCAAATAAGCGTGATAAAGAGATTGCGAAAGATAATCCAGATGTGATTTTATTCGAGCCACCATTTATTACTGACAATGGTAAAACTGGTAATGGAAATTCTGTTGCGAGTACGCAGAAATTTGTTCAAGCACTTTCTACTAGTGCAAAGGGTGCTACGATTATGATTCAACCACCAAACCCAGTGTATGGTGCGAAGAATTATCCGAAGGCGATTGAGGCGTTAAAGCAATTTGCAACGCAAAATGGTTATACATATGTGGATCATTGGAGAGCATGGCCGGATGCATCAACGAAGGCTATCCTACCATACTTAACAGAAGAATTCGGTTTCCCAAGTGCTAAAGGGCATGAAGTTTGGGCACAATATGTAACGGATTATTTCGTTGCTAAGTAATAAAGGTACACAAAAGGTATACGAGCAATCGTATACCTTTTATAATAAGAGAGTGAATAATAAATCCTAATATATGTAGGAGGAAGACAATGAATTCAATTCTAATCTGCGGCGGAGCTGGTTATATCGGTTCTCACGCTGTGAAAAAATTAGTAGACGAAGGTTTATCTGTAGTAGTAGTAGATAACTTACAAACGGGTCATGAGGATGCAATTACGGAAGGTGCGAAGTTTTATAATGGAGATCTTCGTGATAAAGCATTTTTAAGATATGTTTTTAAACAAGAGAGTATTGAGGCGGTTATGCATTTCGCAGCTGATTCTTTAGTTGGAGTTAGTATGGAGAAGCCTCTTCAATATTATAATAATAATGTGTATGGCGCGCTTTGCTTATTAGAGGTAATGGATGAGTTTAAGGTAGATAAGTTTATTTTCTCTTCTACTGCGGCAACGTATGGCGAGGTAGATGTAGAACTTATTACTGAGGAAACGATGACAAATCCAACGAATACGTATGGAGAGACGAAGTTAGCAATCGAGAAGATGCTTCATTGGTATAGCCAAGCTTCTAATTTACGTTATAAGATTTTCAGATACTTTAACGTGGCTGGTGCAACTCCAAATGGTATTATAGGGGAAGATCACCGCCCAGAGACTCATTTAATTCCTCTTGTACTGCAAGTGGCGTTAGGTCAACGTGAGAAGATTATGATGTTTGGTGAGGATTATAATACACCAGATGGTACTTGTATTCGTGATTATATTCATGTTGAAGATTTAGTTGCAGCTCACTTCTTAGGGCTTAAAGACCTACAGAACGGCGGAGAGAGTGATTTCTATAACTTAGGAAATGGTAATGGTTTCAGTGTAAAAGAAATCGTTGATGCAGTTCGTGAAGTTACAAATCATGAAATTCCTGCTGAGGTAGCGCCACGCCGTGCAGGAGATCCAGCACGTCTAGTTGCTTCTTCTCAGAAAGCGAAAGTGAAGCTAGGTTGGGATCCTAAGTATGTAAATGTGAAGACAATCATTGAGCATGCTTGGAATTGGCATCAGAAGAAACCTAATGGGTATGAGAAGTAATAATTTTTTAAACCTCAAAAAGTAGTTTTAACTACTTTTTGAGGTTTTTTTGTTTATGTAAAAATGAATAAATTTCAAACAATAGAATCTTACATTTCATGAACCTGCCGATATGTTATGATAAATGCACTAAGTTAGTAACATATTGGGTACAAAGGATAGAAGAAACAGGTGAAGCAGATGAATAAAAGACAACAGGAAATTTTACAAGTTTTATTATCTGAGTCTAATGAGTATTTGTTAGTGCAGGAGCTTGCTGATAGGATAGGCTGTTCGGAGAAGACGATTCGTAATGATTTTAAGGTGATTGAGGAATATTTAGAGAAGTATTCAGATGCACTTCTTATTCGGAAGCCGGGTTTAGGTGTCTGTTTAGAAATTAAGGATTATGATAGGACGAGTTTGTTTAATAAATTGTATGCTGTAAAACAGAATGTAAGCTATGCATCAGACGAGGAGAGAGTGTTGCAAATAGCGTATAGTTTGTTGATGAATGTTAAGCCAGTTACGGTGCAGGAGCTTGCTGAGCAGTATTTTGTTAATAGAGCTGCAGTTAAGAAAGATTTAGATAGAATTGAAAAGTGGCTTGAGGAACTGGGATTAGAGTTAATTTTAAAGCAGAGGGTAGGCTTAACGGTAGAAGGCGATGAGAGAAATAAGAGGAAAGCATTAGCTAAACTATCAGATTTAATTCATAATCGGGAATTAATGAACCAATTTATTAAGGAGCAGTTTTTGTATCATGAAATTGAATTTGTAATGACTGAATTGAAAGCGTTACAAAAAAGATACGCTATATTCTTTACGGATGATACGTTAGAAAATCTTTTATTACATACGTTAATCATGGTGCGGAGGATGAAGTTAAAACAACCAATTTCAATGTCTACAGATGATTTAAACATTGTGCGAGAGACGAAAGAGTATGGGTGGACATTGGATTTCTTAACAAGGTTAGAGTTTGTTTTTACGGTTCATTTTACTGAAGAAGAGATAGCTTATTTAGCCATTCATATTTTAGGTGGGAAGTTTCGCTATCAAGATGAATGGGAAAAAAGTAAGCTAAATGTGGGTAGCCCCGTGCTTTCACAAGTTGTATCGCATTTAATAGATCGTATGTCTAGGTTGAATGAAATCGATTTCGATAAGGATACATTTTTAGTAGAGGGATTACAGATGCACCTGTATACTACATTAAATCGTTTGCAATATAATCTTTCTGTCTCGAATCCGATGCTTCATGAAATTAAGCGTATGTATCCGTATATGTTTGATATGTTAATTCATGAGCTAGATGATATTAATACATCATTAAGTTTACAAATCCCTGAGGAAGAGGCAGCCTATCTTACTTTACATTTTCAGGCGGCAATAGAGCGTTTGAATGATAAAAAGGTATCAAAAAATGTGATTATTGTTTGTCATATGGGGATAGGGATGTCGCAATTATTACGGACAAAAATTGAAAGGAAATTCCGGCATGTCCATGTAATGGATTGTATCGCAAAGTCCGATTTGGAAGAATACTTAATGAAAAATAAAAAGGTAGAGCTTATTATTTCTACGATAGATCTTCCACAGTTAAAGATTCCTCATTTTGTTGTATCTCCTTTATTAGAGCGGAGTGAAGAAAGTAAGTTAGAGGATTTTATGAAGAAATTAGATGAACTACCATCTAACGAAAATAAGGACTTTGTTTTATTGAATTATACAACTCCTTTTTTAGTTTTTTTACAACAGGAAATAGAGCATCGTTACGAGTTAATTGAAAGATTGGCGAGATCTCTTTATGAAAAGGGATATGTAGAGAAAGAGTATATTGTAAGTGCGATTGCTAGAGATAGAATGTCAGCAACGACAATTGGTGCAGGAGTCGCCATTCCGCACGGAAGTCCTAAGTTAATTAAACAATCCGCAATTGCAGTGGCTACGCTTAAGGAGCCGCTAGACTGGGGAGTAGAGAAAGTATCGCTTGTATTTATGTTAGCAGTTAAGAGTGATGGTAAGGAAGTTACGAAACAGTTATTTCATGAGTTGTCTTTTATAAGTGAACAGCCTGTTTTTGTTCAGAAGCTTATAAAGGAAAAGAATATAATGAAGTTTTTATCTTATTTAAGATATGAATAGGTAAGGCGAGAAGCCTTACTTTTTTATTTGCTTCGGTAAAATAATGTTTTTTCCGGAGGTTACGGTAAAAAAGAAAACTTTTATGAATCAAATATTGATATATAGTATTTGTAGGCGCTTACATAAGGGTTGAGGAGGATTAAAATGAAAGTACTAGCGATTACATCGTGTCCAAATGGGATTGCCCATACGTATATGGCTGCAGAAAACTTGCAAAAAGCAGCGGATAAATTAGGAATTCAAATGAAAGTTGAAACACAAGGTGGTATAGGTGTTGAAAATGAACTTACTGAGCAAGAAATTCGTGAAGCGGATGGCATCATTATAGCTGCGGATCGTGCTGTAAATAAAGATAGATTCATAGGTAAAAAGGTACTAGTTGTAGGAGTTAAAGATGGCATTCGTAAACCAGAGGAGCTCATTCAAAAAGTAGTAGAGGGTAATGTTCCTGTTTATCATTCAGATGTGAAAGAGGCAAGGGATGACTCGCAAGGAAAAAAACAAAATCCTATATACCGCCATTTAATGAATGGCGTATCATTCATGGTTCCTTTCATTGTTGTAGGAGGATTGTTAATTGCAATTGCATTAACACTTGGCGGCGAAAAAACTCCTGGTGGTTTAGTAATACCAGAAGGTTCTTTTTGGAAAACAATTGAGCAAATAGGTGGAGCTTCATTTGCATTTATGGTTCCGATTTTAGCTGGTTATATTGCGTATAGTATAGCTGATAAGCCTGGACTTGTTCCTGGTATGATCGGTGGATATATTGCAGCAACGGGAAGTTTTTATGGTAGTGAGAGTGGAGCGGGTTTCCTAGGCGGCATTATCGCAGGTTTCTTAGCTGGTTATGTAGCTTTAGGGATTAAAAAGTTAAAAGTGTCAAAAGCGATTCAACCAATTATGCCGATTATTATTATTCCGGTATTTACATCACTTATTGTTGGTTTAGCATTTGTATTTATTATCGGTGCTCCTGTAGCACAAGTATTTGAATCGTTAACGGCTTGGTTAGCTGGTATGCAAGGTTCAAGTTCAATTCTTTTAGCATTAATCTTAGGTGCAATGATTTCATTCGATATGGGTGGTCCAGTAAATAAAGTGGCATTCTTATTTGGTTCGGCAATGATCGGAGAAGGAAATTATGAAATTATGGGACCGATTGCAGCAGCAATTTGTATACCGCCAATCGGGATGGGACTTGCTACATTTATCGGAAAGAAAAAATTCCAAGAGTCTGAAAAGGAAATGGGGAAAGCCTCATTTACGATGGGCTTATTCGGTATTACAGAAGGGGCTATTCCTTTTGCAGCGCAGGATCCATTGCGTGTTATTCCAAGTATTATGGCTGGTTCTATGACAGGTGCAGTTATTGCAATGATTGGTAACGTAGGAGATAGAGTAGCACATGGTGGACCAATTGTTGCGGTACTAGGAGCTGTAGATAACGTATTTATGTTCTTTGTTGCTATTATTGCAGGTTCTCTTGTTACAGCAGTTATTGTGAATGTATTAAAGAAAGATATTTCGAAAGTTGAAGAAGTCCAGGAATTAAAAGAAATGAAAGAAGTTTCAGCAACAAAGGAAGTAACGGAAGTTCAAGAGCAAGTGATAGAAAAGAAAGATGAAAAGATTGAAATTCAGAAGTTAACAGATATAACGAGTCTGGAGTTAATAGATATTCATTTAGCAGGAGAGACACGTGACGATATTATTGATGAAATGATTGGGAAATTAAATGCTGTAGGTGCTTTACATTCTGATTCGGAGTTTAAGCAAGCTATTATGAGTCGCGAAGCAGAGAGTAGTACAGGTATTGGAATGAATATTGCGATTCCTCATGGAAAGTCAGATGCAGTAAAAAAACCGAGTGTTGTATTTGGGATTAAACAATCGGGGGTAGATTGGAACAGTTTAGACGGAACGGATGCAAAGTTAGTATTTATGATTGCAGTTCCAAAAGAGAGTGAAGGAAATGAACATTTGAAGATTCTTCAAATGCTTTCACGAAAACTTATGGATGATAGTTACAGAGAGAGATTAATATCTGTCCAAACGAGAGAAGAAGCACATAAATTATTAGACGACATCGTATAAAATGGAGGATTTTAATCATGACAGAACCGTTATTTTTTGCACCCATTTTTAAAGAAAGAATTTGGGGTGGTACGAAATTAACTTCTTTCGGATATGAAATACCATCAGAACAAACGGGAGAATGTTGGGCTTTTGCAGCACATCAAAATGGACAAAGTGTAGTGAAAAGTGGAAAGTATAAAGGCTTGTCTTTAGGACAATTGTGGAATAATCATCGAGAATTATTTGGGGATATTGAGGGGGATCGCTTTCCTCTCCTTACAAAAATTTTAGATGCAAATCGCGATTTATCTGTTCAAGTGCATCCGAATGATGAATATGCACGTATAAATGAAAATGGTGAGCTAGGAAAGACTGAATGCTGGTATGTCATCGATTGCAAAGAAGGTGCTGAGATTATTTATGGGCACCATGCAAAAACAAAGAATGAACTAGTAAATCTGGTTGAACAAGAAGAGTGGGACAAGCTATTACAACGTGTAAAAGTGAAACCGGGTGATTTCTTCTTTGTTCCAAGCGGCACAGTTCATGCAATTGGTGAAGGTATTTTAATATTAGAAACGCAACAAAACTCTGATACTACTTATCGATTATATGATTATAATAGAAGAGATTCAGAGGGGGAATTGCGTGAACTTCATCTTGAGAAAAGTATGGAAGTAATAGAAACACCATTTGTTTCAAAACAACAAGTTGTACAATATGAAGAAATAGAAGATTTACATGTAACAAAACTTATTGAGTGCTCTTATTTTTCAGTGAGAAAATGGGAATTAGACGGGACGGTTAACTTAACACAAAATAGTCCATTTCTTCTCTTAAGTGTAATAGATGGAGAAGGAGAGCTAATACATGGGACTGAAAAGTATCAAATTGAGCAAGGGGATCATCTCATATTGCCAAGTGATTTTGGGGAATATAGAGTTGTAGGACGTGCTGAATTTATTATTGCGAGCGTGTAAGCGAAAAATATAAGTGGAGAGAGTATCGTCGACAAAATATGTTCGACAATACCCTCTCTTTTTTTGTATGATTTTTGCTATACTAAACTGTACTATAATACGAGATGGAAGGAGGAGAATAATGAAAATACTTGTAGTTGATGATGAATCGAGTATTCGTAATTTGATTCGGATGCAGCTTGAGATGGAAGGATATGAAGTGCTCACGGCGGCTGATGGAAGAGAAGCTTTAGCGAAATGGAATGAAGGGCCGGATGTACTGATTTTGGATGTTATGCTTCCAGATACAGATGGGTATGAGTTGCTTCGCTTGTTTCGTGAGCAGAATAGGGATATTCCAGTGCTCATGTTAACTGCAAAGAGTCAGATGAATGATAAATTGCTTGGTCTGCAGCTTGGTGCGGATGATTATGTGACGAAGCCATTTAATTATGCTGAGCTTATTCTTCGGATTAAGAATATGACGCGGCGTGTGATGAAGGCAGAGGTAACGGTAAGTCATGAAGTAATTGGGGCAGGAGAGATAACGATTTGTCCTAAGGAAAGAAAGGTACATGTTAGTGGACAAGAAATTCAGTTAACGTACAGAGAGTTTAATTTATGTCAGTTGTTTGTTTCCAATCCGCAGCGTGTATTTATGAGAGATGAGTTACTTGAGAAAGTATGGGGGTTTGAGTATATCGGAAATACGAGAGCGGTTGATATTATGGTGCAAAGACTGCGGAAGAAGCTAGGGAATAGCGGGGAATATATTAAGACAATTTATGGCGTTGGCTATAAACTAGATTGTTAAGTGGTGATGGTATGTCTTTAAAAAGGAATATGGTGTTTGGAATAGTGGGACTGTTAATCCCGATTTTTGTTCTTTTGTACGCAGTTGTTTATATTACGTTAGAAAAGAATATGTATCATAACGCGGCAAATTCTTTAGAGAAATTAAGTGTAGAAGCACAAATTTATACGATGAATTATTTAGAGAAGGAAGCAGAGGTAGAGACGCTCGGTCCGAATTCACTTTTAATTGCTTCGTATTTAGCGAAGCGCATGGATGTACGTGTACAGATGATTGGGAAGAATGGAGATGTTGTTGCGGATACGCAAAAAGGAGCACTTCTTCATCGGAACATTGATATTGAGAGCTCTTTGAAGGGGAAGAAGTCTTATGTTTTTGAAGAGGGAGACCCAGCTCCAATTCTTTTGTTTTCAAGCCCAGTTTATTATGGAAACGATGTCATCGGAAGTGTTCGTTTTATAAATGAGTTAACGGGTGAGAAGGAAGTTTTAACAAATGTTGGCTGGACGTTCTTAATGACGTCTCTTTGTCTAGTAGCTGCGGGTATTTTCTTTGCAATTCGTTTGGCAAAGTCTCTTCATAAGCCGATTGATCAGTTAAGACAAATGGCAAAGCGGCTTGCGAATGGGGATTATAAAAGCAAGATTGAGCTAAATGAATATGTGGAAATTGCTCAGCTTTCAGCATCTTTTAATGCGATGGCTGATGGAATTGAACTGCATATTAAGCAATTGAAAGAGGAGAAAGAGAAGCAGAAAGATTTCTTAGACCGCATTACGCATGAGCTAAAAACACCGTTAACGGCGATTATTGGCTATGTGGATTTAATTCCGAAGTTAAAGGCGAAGGAAGATGTAAAAGAGAGCCTGCGATATGTGGCTGTAGAGAGTGAGCGTTTATTATCACTTGTAGAGGAATTACTTAAGTCTTCAAAGTACGGGACGAGTACGTTTGAAGTATCACCTACAGTTGTGAACATAAAGGAATTAGCAGAAGAAGCAGTTTCAATTGTGAAACCTCGTCTGCAGAAATTTGAGATTGAAGTGATAAATGAGTTAACCGATGTACATGTCGTTGCCGATTTCGATAAGACGAAACAGATTTTCTTAAACGTGCTTGATAATGCGATAAAATATAGCGATGCTACACAAATTCGTATGAATGTAATTGTAAATGAATGCGAGGCAAAGGTTTTTGTTCATGATGATGGCATTGGTATAGATGAAGGTGTGCTTGCAGAGTGGAATGAATCACCAGAAGGGAAGGTACTGCCTTCTAGTTACGGGAATGGTTACGGTTTGTATATTTGTCAGGAGATTATGAATAAGCAGGGCGGAAGTATGCGAATTGAGAGTAGTGAAGAGATTGGTACTACAATATTTATTACATTTTTGCTTCCGAGACGGATGGAAGACATAAAAAACTTGAAAGCGGTTAAATGATACATTTATGAAACAATTATGCGGTATTTTCGAAACAACGTTTTTTTATCTTGGAGGTAGGCAGAAATGAAAAGGCTATCATTTCAAATTCTTATGTTTGTTCTTTGTATAATTGTTTCTCTTATTTTGTTTTATGTGATGGAGAAGCAAATATATAATCGGATCACAATAGTGAATGACAAACAAACTGTTTTACAAAGAGTGAATGAATCCCTGCCTACTGAAATGAAGGTTAGGCATGAAAAGTGGGGAGAAATTGTTATAACGGATGAAGTTCGTTTGCATACGATTGTTTCATTCTTTGACCGAATTCAAATAGAACCGAGAGAAGCTAAGAATCAAGAACAAGTATTTACTGGAGAAGTAACGTACTTGAATGGAAATAAACGTACTTTTGCAGTAGGTGACTTGTTCCAGTACGGGGCTGATATGTACGGAAAGAATGGTACGGATCCAATGATTTCAGCATTTCAAACGTATTTGTTAAGCCTGTATTATACACCAGAACGTATTAGTGATTTTTTTGCGTCAGCGCAGGATGTCATAGTGCGCCAAGGTGATGTAGAACGTGCGATGAATCTTACCCACATACTTGATTCGATCCGGTACGCAAAGCAAATTACAGATTACGGAGAAATACAGAAATTATTACAATCACAGAATGAACCGATTGCTTATATTACCGCTTATAAAACAAGGAAGCGTATAAAGAATGAGCGGGAAGACATTCTTACTATTTCTGTATATCCATCGTACTTTGTTGTGCAATATCTCGGCGATAATAACGGGAATGTTATGTATATGAAAAGCTCCCTCGCAAATTTATTTGTAAAGGAGAATGTGTCATGAGAAAGATAGCCTTTTTCTTCTTTTTGCTAGTAATTGGAGGAGCGATGTCTAGTTGCTCTCGAGATACAACCTCTATTAAATATAATAAAAGTGGTCTCCCTGTTTTGGATGATCGTCATCTTGTTGCGTATGTAGCAGCTCGTGAGGAAGTTGGTGAAGCTTTGCTTTCATCATTTTGTAAACAACGCGGCTGTACGTATGAATTTATTCGTCTTTCGACGGAAGAGCTTCTTCGGAGGGTAGAAGAGGAAGCTGGAAATCCGAAAGCAGATATTATTATTGGTGGTACGGTAGACGCGCATCAAATGATGAAGCAAAAAAATCTATCTATTCCTGTTATGAGTCAGCATGCGAACCGTATTTCAAAAACTGTTAAAGATAAAGACGGTTATTGGTACGGTTATGAAGTGGAGAAGCTGGCAATTGCGATCAATAAAGAGCGGTGGAATGAAGAAATAGCGCCGCTCGGACTTCCTTATCCATCAAGGTGGCAAGATTTATTAAATCCAGCATATAAGGGAAAGGTTGTAATGCCAAATCCAAATGTCTCAGGAACAGCATATACGTTTTTTCAATCACTTATTGATACTGTAGGTGAAGTAGAAGCGAAGGAATATGTGAAGAACCTTGCAGGGCAAGTTGGTGAAGTAACGGTGAATGGTTACATACCGGCAGAACTTGTTGCAAGCGGTGAGTATATGATAGGCATCAATTTCATGGGAGATCAGAGAATGCTTCAAAAACAAGGCTTTCCAATTGTAAGTATTGTACCTGAGCAAACAGGGTTATCTGTTAATGCGATTTCGAAACTAAAACGTGCACCGAATGGTATTATTGCGGATTTATTTATTGATTATTGTTTATCAGAAGAAGCGGGTCACATTTTAGAAAAAGTTTCGTTTGGCGTACCAACGATGTTTGCGAAGAATGAGCAAGAAATAGAAGGACAGCCGGTTAGAAGAACAAATAAAAATATATCAAATAGCGGAATAATCGAGATATGGAATAGACAGCGTCTCTCTCAGAAGTGAGAAAAGGAGACGAAAATATATGTTTAAATGGCTTAAGCCAGCACCTGCAATTGAGAGATTGCCAGCGGATATGATTGATCGAGTATACAAATTATTACGTATTCGTGTATTGATGGGAATTTCAGTTGGGTATGCTGCTTATTATTTAGTTCGTAGTAACTTTACGTTATCAAGTACGTATTTAGTACAAGAATATGGGTTTAGTACAGCTGAAATTGGACTACTAGGTTCAATTATGGCAATTGTTTATGGGTTTAGTAAGTTCTTTATGGGGAATTTGTCAGATAAAGCTTTCGCCCAGCGCTTTATCGCAGTCGGTTTATTCTTATCAGGACTTGTAAATATTTGTTTCGGTTTTGCATCGTCATTTGGAATGATTGTTACACTACTTGTTCTAAACGGTATTGTACAAGGTATGGGAGCACCCCCTTGTAGTATCGTTATGACGAAATGGTTCTCGAAGAAAGAACGCGGTACGAAAACAGGTATTTGGAATATTTCACATAACGTTGGCGGAATGCTTGTGCCACCACTTGTCGGAATTGGTGTAGCTATTTTTGGTGAAAATCATTGGCAAGGCGGCGTGTTTATTTTCCCTGCGATTATCGCAATGGTAATTGCAGTTCTTGTTTGGATTAATGCGAAGGATACACCAGAATCAGAAGGTCTTCCTCCAATTGATGAGTATCGTAATGACTATGAAAATCTTGAAAAAGCAGATAATGCTAACAAGATGTCACCAAAAGAAATTTTAATGAAGTATGTAGTGAAAAATAAATTTGTATGGTTCTTATGTATTGCAAATGCATTTGTGTATTTAATTCGTTTCGGCGTTATTAACTGGGTTCCGCTTTATTTAACGACAGTTAAAGGCTTCTCAAAAAATGAAGCACACGCGGCATACGCAATCTTTGAAGGTATGGCAATTCCAAGTTCATTAATCGTTGGTCTTTTAAGTGATAAATTATTTAAAGGAAAACGTATGCCATTATGTATCATTAGTATGGTCGGAGTTGTTATTGGTACGTTTGTATATTGGCAAGCAACTAGCATACTTGTTGTAAGTATTGCAGTTTCTATTATCGGTTGTTTAATTTATGTACCACAGTTCTTAATCGGTTTAAGTGCGATGGAATTAGTACCGAAATTTGCAGTAGGTACGACAGTTGGTATGTGTGGTCTGTTCGGTTATGTAGGTGGAAGTCTTGTAGCAAACGCAGCAATCGGTGTTATTGTTGATCGTTCTGGCTGGGACGGTTGCTTCATCTTACTATTAACAGGTGCAATTTTATCAACAATCTTCTTGTTCATCGTTCAACGTGGACATGAGGGGAAAAAAACTAAAGTAGCATAATATTTTGTCTAAAAAGCTATCCAGTTGTTATATTGGATGGCTTTTCTTATATTCATATAATCTTTCCTTAAATCTATCTTAAAAGACAATATGTCATATTTCTAATCATTGGAATTTTTGTTACAATATAAATGGATGTGTAAAACTTTGTAAAAAGAATGTAATAATATGTAATTTATTTTCAGAAAGTTTTATACAATTTTTATATTAAACTATTAAGTTATAAAGGGAGCGAGAAAATGATACCAAATACGGTTCGTACTCCAAACAAGAAGAAGAAATGGATTATTATCGGGGTTATTGCACTAATTGTTATTGTAGCAGCAGTTAATATTTTTATTATGCAAGGTAAGAAGAAGGGAGCATCAACATCTGCTGATGCTGTAAGCTTTGAGAAAGTAACGGAGCGAAAGCTTAATAATACGAAGTTAATTTCTGGTCAGGTGAAGCCTGGGAATATTGAAAGTTTTTATGCAGATCCAACTAAAGGAAAAGTGAAAGATATTGAGGTAAAAGAAGGACAAGAGGTTGAGAAAGGTGCGAAGTTATTCTCTTATGATAATGAAGAGATTAATTTGCAAATGAAGCAAGCTGAGCTTGATCAGAAGATGGCGGATATGCGTTATGATCAAGGGAAGAAAAAGATTGATTCGCTCAAGAAAGAAATTAAGAAGGTGAAAGATAGCGGAGCTGGGAAAGAAGTAACAGATCCGATGGAAGAGCAAGTAAGTGAGTTAGAGATGGCGCAAAAGACAACTGATCTTGAGAAAGAAAAAGGGAAGTTGCAGAAAGAAGAGTTAAGTAAAAAGCAGAAAGAGCTTACGATTTATAGTAATTTTACTGGTGTCGTTCAAAAGTTAGATAAAGATGCGGCGCAAAGTTCATCTCAAGCGTTAGGCGGTCAAGGGAAAGCATTTTTACAAGTGGCGTCTAAAGATCCATTCCAAGTGCAAGGGACGTTAACTGAGCTTCAAAAGTCACAAATTCAACCAGATCAAACATTTACTGTCACTGCGAAAGCAAATAGTAAGAAGAAGTGGACAGGTAAAATTACAGAGGTAAGTGAATTCCCAACGAGTGCAGAGATGGCTCAAGCTGGTGGTATGGGTGAAGCGACTCAAAATATGTCCCAATATACATATAAAGCAAGTCTTGATAGTCAAGATGGTTTATCTCCAGGTTATCACGTTTCTCTGCAAGTAAATTTAGAGAATAAGACGATGATTGCTGTTCCAACTAAGAGCATTGTAGAAAAAGGCGATGATGCATTTGTTTATATTGAAGAGAAAGGGAAGCTTCGTAAACAAAATGTGAAAAAAGGTTCTACTGATGGAGATTGGACAGAGATTGTTGAAGGCGCAAAAGTGGGGCAAAAGGTGGTTAAAAATCCTTCCGACGACGTGTATGACGGAATGGAAGTGAAAGAGAAATGATTACGTTAAATAATATTGCTAAAACGTATTATCAAGGAAAGTTGGCAGTGCCGATCTTACATGATATTAGTTTAACGATTCAAAGCGGTGAGTTCGTTTCGATTATGGGACCGTCTGGTTCTGGTAAATCAACGCTTATGAATATTATCGGTTGTTTAGATCGTCCAACAGAAGGCGAATATATGCTGAATGATGTGAATATCTTAACAGCAGACGAGTCAAAGCTTGCTTTAATTCGTAATGAATATATTGGCTTTGTGTTTCAGCATTTTAATTTGCTGCCGCGTCTTTCAGCAGTAGAAAATGTTGAACTTCCGCTCGTATACGGTGGTGTGAAGAAAGCAGAGCGTCGCCAAAGGGCTCTAGAAGCGCTTGGTAAAGTCGGTTTGTCAGACAGGGTTCACCATTTACCGAATGAGTTATCAGGTGGACAGAAGCAGCGTGTAGCGATTGCAAGATCGATTGCGAATAATCCAACGTTCATTATGGCCGATGAGCCTACAGGCGCGCTTGATACGAAGTCCGGTGAGCAAGTTATGGATATTTTCACGAAGCTTAATGCAGAAGGTACAACGATTGTTATGGTTACGCATGAAGAGGAAGTAGCAGCGTATTCTTCCCGCCGCATTGTACTGCGAGATGGGAAAATTACAGAAGATAGAAGGTGTGCGGTATGAGTTTACTAGATAGTATAAAAATTGCCCTATCTTCTATTTTAGCTCATAAACTGCGTTCAGCGCTTACGATGCTCGGTATTATTATTGGGGTCGGTTCAATTATTACTGTCGTTGCAATCGGGCAAGGCGGGGAAGCCATGCTGAAATCGAAATTCGCAGGTTCTGGTGGTAATAACCTTATGCCAATTCAATTTAAACCAGATATGAATGATGAGTTTGCTATAGGCGGATTTGAAATACCGAAGTTAACGGAAGAGGATATTTTAGAAGTAAAACAAGTGAAAGATGTTTCACATGTTATTACGACAAATTCGACGACAGAGATACTAGATGTAAATGATAAAAAAGCAAATCTGAATGTTATTGGTCTTGATAATGAATATTTTGCGGTTAATAAAGTAAAGGTCGTAAAGGGACGTACTTTAAATGAATCAGATATTTCTCATGCAAATAACGTTGTGATGATTAGTACAAAAACAGAAAAGACGTTATTTAAGGACGTAAACCCAGTTGGGCAAATTATTGAGATGAAAGGACAACCGATGCAGATTGTCGGTGTGTATACATCTGATAATGAGTTTATGGGATTTGAAATGGAAGAAGCGTTAATCCCCCTTACATTATGGCCTGTTTTATTCGGAACAGATGATATTCAAAATATCGCAATTCAAGCTAAAAATGTAGACGATTTAGAAGCAGCTGGGAAACAAGCTGTTGATGTATTAAATAGTCGTAAGCCAAGTGAAATTCCAGGTAAATATGAACTAGTGAATTTAAAAGAATTCCAAGAAAATGTTTCTAAAGTAACTGGTATTATGACGATGATTATCGGTGGTATCGCGGGTATTTCATTAGTCGTTGGTGGTATTGGTGTTATGAACATTATGCTTGTATCTGTAACGGAGCGTACGCGTGAAATTGGGATACGTAAAGCGCTTGGGGCAACACGTAGTAAAATTTTATTACAGTTTTTAATTGAAGCAGTTATGTTAACGCTTCTAGGTGGTTTGATCGGAATTGGTCTTGGATATGGTGGGGCATATATCGTTTCCACATTTGCGAAATGGCCACCACTCGTTTCATGGGAAGTTGTTGTTGGAGGCGTACTATTCTCTATGACACTTGGTATTATTTTCGGATTAATTCCAGCGAACAAAGCTGCAAAGTTAGATCCAATTGAAGCATTACGTTATGAATAAGTTAGTAGTGTAGTAGAGAGTGGGCTCTCTACTATACATTACCGTTCTAGTGGGCGGTTCGTAGCCTCATGTGAGGAAGTGAACCACCCACTAGAACGGATTATATAAATAGAAGGAGGCGTTATAATGGAAGCGAATTTGAATACACAAAAAGCTGGCGGAGAGAAGCCATCATTGTTTGGAATGATTACCTCTCCTAGTTTACAGTTTGAGAGAATGAAGACGAGCGAGAAAGTTTGGGGTATGTTCTTCTTAATGGCGCTATTACAAGGGCTGTTAAGTGCTTTTACTACATACGTTACGAATACGTCACCTGAGATGTTGAAAGTGAAAAAAGAACTAGGTGAATTTGCAGGACAGAGTTCACTGACGTCCGATGTTATTTCCAGCATTGTGTCTGGTACTATAGGGGGTATGTTGGTAACGTTCGTTGTTGCAGCTATTTATAAAGTATTTATGATGTTCTATGGGAATGATACCTCTTATAAAAAATTAGTAACGATTATTGTATATGCGAACATTGTTGTTATTATTGGTGGATTTATTAATGGTAGTATAGCTTTAATTTTAGGTGTCGCACCAACTGCATATACAAGCTTAGGACCACTATTTGAGCAAGGTTCAGTTGCTTATGGAATAGGGAGTTCGATTGAAGTATTCTATTTATGGAATATCGTTTTAATTTGGTTAGGACTGCAAATTACAGCGGGAGTAAGTAAAGTGAAAGCAGCAATTCCAATTATCGTTTTATTCATCATTAAAGCGTTATTCTTAGCAGCGATTGTTATGTTAATTACAGCATTTTTACCAAATATGCCAGTATAAATAAGGGGGCGTTATAATGGAAACGAATATTAATACGCAAGATGTAGATTCGAAAAAGCCGTCATTATTAGGGATGATTACATCTCCAGGTGAACAGTTTGAGCGAATGAAGACGAAAAGTCCGGTTTGGATAGCTTTCCTTTTATTTGTTCTAATTGGGACGGTTACGACAGCTGCGGTATTTTATTTATCAGTGGTTAATACCCCAGAAGTGGCAAAAGAAATGAATGGCCAAGATGGGGAAATGATAAAATGGTTTGCACTTGGTGGCGGAGCACTTTTCGGATTATTTGGAACACCTATCGGCCTCTTTATTGCAGCAGGTTTCTATAAAGTGATTATGATGTTAATGGGCAATGATACTCCTTACATGAAGATATTATCTATTTACTTATACGCTAATCTTGTTTTCTACATTGGGAGCTTGTTAAATGTAGGATTAGGTTTGATTTTTGAAGGAAATGGAACGGATGCTTATACAAGTTTAGCTCCTTTATTTGAAAAAGGGACAGTTTTAAATGGCATTGCATCTTCAATTGAGATTTTTAATATTTGGAGTTTAATTTTAACAGGATTAGGGTTACATATTGTGGCTGGTTTAAGCAAGAAACAAGCGACAATTTTAATTGTAATTTTCTTTATTCTAACAATAGGGTTAGGTTTTTTAAAGGGTTTAGGAAACAGTTTTGGCGCATAATATATTTTTATGAAAAGGTGGCTCTCTCGGGAGTCACCTTTTTTATTTTTACCCTTATTTCAAATACGACCAGCAGAATTTCAAATTCTACTTCGTGTAATTTAAAATTTCGGCGATAGTATTTGAAATTACTCACAGTGAAATCACTTCTTTATTTTTATATTGTGGAGGTACCGGCGGAATAACAAAGAGGTATACCTTTTAGAAGTGGGTACTGTGTGAAACCAGCAACTTTTAAAGAGGCAGTTGTTTTGTATGAAGGTATGATTGTAAATCAAATAAAGAAGTTAGGTATTTATCAAGATCATGAAGAGTATTATCAATGTGGTTTAATTGGTCTTTGGTATGCATATGAAAGGTATGATGCGGAGAAAGGAAGCTTTCCTGCATATGCAGTTATAACGGTGCGTGGTTATATATTAGAAAGATTGAAGAAAGAGTTTGCAGTGCAAGAAAAGTGTGTATATGTAGGAGAGTATGAGGATATCTTTCATTTTGAAGATATTGAAATGAAAGCGAAAGATTTTATGAGTGTGTTAGATGAGAAGGAGAAGTACATTATTTTTGAACGCTTTTTTGTAGGGAAGACGATGGGGGAGATCGCTAGTGAGATGGAAATGACTTATTATCAAGTGAGATGGGTGTATCGGCAAGCACTTGATAAAATGCGAAATAGCTTAAGAGAATAAATAGTATCATAAGAATGGAAGGCAAAGTATATTGCTTTCCATTCTATTTATTTTTGTTAAGGTAGTAAATGTAATAAGAGGTTTTTGAATTGTAGTGAATCTTGCATGTTCATACGTGATAATACGTATCCAGCTTTTAATAATTGTTGTTTTAACTTATGGGGACTGATATGTATTGTTGTAGTAGTGCCATTTGAAAAATGAATGTTAGTTTTTTTGCTCTTTTTGAAAAATTCTATGTCATCTATATGGTTATAAAATAGCCATATACAGTTTGGAGAAGAAGGAGATTCTGTCGGGAAAGCACAAATATATTCTCGATGATTAATTGGAATTGGGACATTTTGTTTGAATTTAAAGTTTGTTTGGACTGCATTACGTCTACCTTGATAAGTAGAGTGAACATTGGTTAGACAAGATTGCTTGATGAGTTGGAGAGCAGTTTGACAGGAGTAAAGATGGTTCCCGCTACTGTCGATAATTTTGGTGCGATAATAAGGGTGCTTGTAAGGTTCCAGCATCATTGTAGAATTAGAAATAATAATATCATTTTCTTCATTCATAAATTTGATTCCTCCCTTATAAATGATAGTAATACCAAATATAATTATATACGAATTAAGTAAATTGATTATTAATATTCTGTTTCATATTGTAAATTTTGACTATTCGTTTACAATCAATAGATGTTAGTCTTTCTAATTTGCATCGCTTGTACATATATATGAAAATAGAAAAGAGTAGGCGGTGAGATAGTATGAAGAAAAAGTATATTATTATGGCTCTAGTTGTTGTTCTTCTAGTATATTTAGCAAATAGTAATCCGAGTAAAGGTGAATATACGGATTGGGCAGCGAAGCAGTTTATGAAACGTAATGATGTAAGTAAGAAGCTAGACGAAGTTCAAAAGGAAAATGAAGAAGGTCTCCTTGGCGATTTAGCATCGGCTGGTAAGAAGTTGGCGAAAAAATATGTTGAGCCACAAGTTGGATTATTAATCGAGAATTATACAAAGCGAAATGATTATATTTTCTTCTCAACATATACGACCGAGTTTGATATAGGCGGAGAACATTATAAATATGTATGCGTCGGTTTTTCAAAAATCTTTATTCCGATTGAAATGCCGAAGAAAAAAGACGAATCTGCAAAATGATGCAGATTCGTCTTTTTGTTTATAAGTTAATTGGAACTTCAGATACTTTCTTTTCTACGAGACGGGCTCCTTTTTTTCGGGTATTTTCATTAATTGATGAAAATACAGATGAGGCAAGGATGGTATCCATTACTTGATTTACGACTTGTGCATCGACGGGTGTGATAGGTTTCTCGATAGAAAAAACAACTGTTTTTCCATCTTCTTTCGCGAAAATTAATTCTAGTACTTGCATACTTTATTTCCTCCTTTTTATTTATCGTGTTATATGCGGGTAGGGCGATCGGTGTAATCAGCGGAGGATGCCCGCCACTGATTAAAGTTCCACCTTATAGGGTAGAAAGATCTGATGTGCTAACAAGTTGTATAGCGTGAAGCGGTGATGCTTGTAAAGAAGCAAGAGCACGTGCTACGTTTTGTACTTGCTCTAAGTTTGCGTTTGTTTTAACACGCTTAAATTGTTTTTGCTTAAAAGCTGTTTTTCCGTTCTGATCTAATCCATTGTTTAAGACAAGACGTAAAGTTAAGTCCGTTACGATTGTTTCGACTGCCATGTTTATCACCCCCTTTCACTTTATAAATAGGGTGCAAATGTCATGTTTTGGCGTGAAATTTATTCTTTTTTTTGGTACGCTTAAAAGACTAAGAGAGGGGTTTCGGAAGAATGAATCGTAAATGGTTATTTTGGATTCCTGTTTTACTATGGATGGGGTTGATTTTCTATTCCTCGGCACAACCATATAAAAAGCAGGATATGCGTTCGGATATTGAACAATATGTAAATGTTGAGTTTGTGAAAGAGCATTTCTCGTGGGTATCTATCGATTATGGTGGTGGTACACCTGTTAGCATTGCAAATAAAGGTGTAGGCGGATTTATTGAGTTTTTCCTTCGTAAAGGTGCTCATTTTATGGTGTTCTTTATGCTCGGTTCATTGACGTATTATGCTTTTCATCGATCGGGTTATTCGAGAAAAAGGTGCTTCCTATACGCTCTTCTATTCGTTGCGGGATATGCAACATTTGATGAAATTCATCAATGGACTACGGGAGATCGTACACCGATGTGGCAAGATTCATTACTGGATACGTGCGGCGGATTAACAGGAATTATAATAAGCAATTGGTTTTGGAGTAGAAAAAGGAGCTAATCTTTTGAGATTAGCTCCTTTTGTTTATCCCGCTTTAATGGGCAGTAAGACCCCCACCTCAAAATTCAGCGAGAGCAAAGAAGTTAGGTGGGGGATCAACTGCCCATAAAAGTCCGATTGGTTCAACTAATAATCAGTGTGGGATGAAGAAAACCCCCACTGATTAAAGTTTCACTTTATACACCAAGCAATTCTTTTAGTTCATCTGTAGATAGTTCGGTCATCCAACTATCGGTTGTAATGACGGCATTGTTTAAGGATTGCTTTCTTTCTAACATTTCATCAATTTTCTCTTCGAGTGTCCCCGTTGTAATAAGTTTATGAACGTGAACGAAGCGTTTTTGACCAATACGATATGCGCGGTCTGTTGCTTGGTTTTCTACAGCTGGATTCCACCAACGGTCGTAGTGAATGACATGGTTGGCAGCGGTTAAGTTTAAGCCAGTTCCACCTGCTTTTAACGATAAGATGAAAATGTCATACGTTCCGTTTTGGAACTGCTCGATCATTTTGTCACGTTCCTTCTTCGGTACACTACCGTTTAAGAAGAGGACGCGCTGACCGAAATGTTCTTCTAACACATTTTTTAGCATGTTCCCCATACCGATGTATTGTGTGAAGATTAAACAACTTTCATTTTGATCTTTTATATTTTCAATTAGTTCCATTAGTGTGCTCGTTTTCATGGAACGTTCGATGATGTCTTTTGGTTCTGTTTCTTTTAAATAAAGAGCAGGATGGTTACAAATTTGTTTAAGTTTGTTCAGCATGAGTAATATAAATCCGCGTCTTTCAATCCCGCTTAATCCTTCTACATTTTGCAATGTATCTTGAACAAGTTGTTCATATAAGGAAGCTTGTTCACCAGTAAGTGGACAGTACGCTTTCTGTTCTTGTTTATCAGGCAAGTTTAATGCGACGGTTTGATCTTTCTTCGTACGACGCAGTAAAAACGGCGAGATAAAACGTTGAACTTGTTGGATTTTTCCTTCGTCACGGTCCTTTTCAATTGGTGAGACGAAGCGGCGCTGGAATTGTCCTAAGCTGCCGAGATATCCATGATTAATGAAGTCAAAAATAGACCAAAGCTCGGCAAGTCGGTTTTCCATCGGTGTACCGGTTAAAGCGATTTTGTGATTTGCTGGCAAGTTTCGTACTGCTTTCGACTGTTTCGTATGTGGGTTTTTAATATTTTGTGCTTCATCCAAAATAACAGCATCCCAGCATAACGTACTAAGTTCTTCTTCATCAAGCTGAGCTAATGCATAAGATGTTAATACAACATCTGCTGATTGAAGGAAGTCTTTAAATGATTCGCCTTTCGCTCGGTTACTTCCATAATGTAACTGAACACGTAAATTTGGTGCGAAACGCTCAAATTCTTTTTGCCAATTTCCAAGAACAGATGTCGGTGCCACGATTAAAGCAGGGCCTGTTTGGAGATTGTTCTCTTTTATATATAGTAAGTAAGTGATCGTTTGAATGCTTTTTCCAAGTCCCATGTCGTCAGCTAATAATGCTCCGAATCCAAGCGTTCTTAAATATAATAACCACTCAATGCCATGTTGTTGATACGGACGGAGTGTTGCGTTTAGTGCAGAAGGGACATCTACTTTTGGAATATCTCCAATGTGCAATAGTTTTTGGAATAGCTCTTCATAATATCCATCTAGCTCGATTTCAATATCGGTAAATGGATTATCTTCTTCTACAATTTCTGTTTCAGCAGTGTTTGATAAATGTTGCTGAAGGACATCTTTCATTTCGAGTCCATATTTATCGGCACGGTTCATAAGCTTTCGTACTTCTTCGATAAAGGCTGGGTCCAGTCTCATCCATTGACCATTTATATTGAATAATCGTTTGTTTTGTTCAACGAGTTCGAAAAATTCGTTTTCTGATAAATCAATGCCGTTCGTTGAAATTCGCCAGTCAAAATTAACGAGTGTATTCATGCCAAAGAAAGATTGCGTTTGCGTGGCATTTTGCTTCAGTTGCACACGTAATTTTGGTTTTGTCGCTTTTAAATTTTGCCACCAGGATGGCAGTAAAATCGTAATACCTGCAGCGAGTAATTCGTTACTTGCTTCTGTTAAGAAGTTCCACGCTTCTGTTTCAAAGAGCTCACTTCGGAATGCATCGCCTTCTTTTAACCACGGTACGAGCTTACTGAATCCTTCTTGTGTTTCAAGAATACGTTCTTCATAATCGTGCCATCGTTTTGGCAAAGAATCGATACTTTCATATACATATATGCGATGTGCCCCGCGCTTTGGTGTAACAATTGTCTCAAGCTTCCACATTTCAAATTCTTCTTGCGGCTCTTGTAGCCGTAGTCCAATTGTAAAGGGAAGGTCATCTTCAATGTAACCGATTTTTCGAAGCCAATCTTCTTCATGTAGTGCTGCATCCAATTGTCTTTTCGTAAAGTCGTAATGTTCATAAAGTCTCTTTGCATCTTCCCATCCATCGTTTGAACGGTTATCTTGTAATATGCTTTCATTTACCGCGGCCGAGAAAAGAGATGCCAATGTGTCATCTTCGATTGGGGTATTTTGCACTTTCCAAGATGGTTGTTTGGGCCAACGCTCCATATCAGGTACGAAGCTACCGCTTGTGAAGGCATCCCATAATTCGTTCGCATCTTTCGTAAGTGCTGTAATAGGGCCATTCATTTGAATATGGGCAAAGGAGTTCATCGGTTTATTAGCGATGTATTCAAATGCTTGTGCGTTTGTTAGCATAACACCTTGTTTTCCTTCAAAGGTTGCTTCCTTTAGAAACGTGCCGTAGAAGGAAGTGGAGTGCCACGTAAATGCATTTCGTTTCCAACTTGTTACGGATAATGGAGTACCGCTGTCATCTTCTCCCCAAAGGAACCAACCTTGACTAACGTGCTGGAGCCTAATTGTTACTTCAGTTTGATTGATCATCGATTAATTTTCCTTTCCGTAATTCCTCTTGTAGTGCACGCAGACGTGAATGTAAGTTTGCGATGTGAATAATGAAAGCATCCCATTCATCAGTGCGCTTTAATCGTTTATATAATGTACGTAATTTCTTTAAGTAACGAACTGCACGTCTATATGATTTGCGGTTTCGCTCTTCAATGGCCTCGGTAGCAGCAAGGTGATAAAGAGGAAGGGCTGCTTCTGGTGCTTCCTTTTCAATATCTTTCAGCGGCTCTTTCAAAAGTTCAATTGCTTCAAACCCATGTAAGAGCTGAAGTTCTGCCCATGTACGATATTGCTTTTTCGCGAGTACGTATTGCTCATAGTTTGCGAAACTATATGGTAGTAGCTCTTGCAAAATCATTTCGAGTCCGGCTTGTTCATTTGTATGGGTTGCATACGTTTCATACATGATGACAAATAAGCGAACGATATCTTTTATGAAAATCGTATTTTCGTGCTCATGTATCGTTTTCTTCACTTGTTTATACGTAAAGGAAAGCCAGTTTTTCGCACGATCCCACTCCATTGTATTTAATAGCTCTTCTAACCAATAGAAGTACAGACTTACAACAGAAGCAGGCTGTTTTTTTAGTAAGTCCATCGCTAATAGGTCTTCGTCATTTAAAAAGAGTAGGTGAGAAGATGCTAATGCTTTGGAAAGTGGATTGATTTTCGTATCTATGCGCTTTTCTTCTTCTTGCAGTTTCTCTTTATTGTGTAAGAGTTCACTCCATATGTGACGATAAATAAAAAATCTTTCTTGCGTATAGGCGTCAGTGGAGAAGAATACTTCGTGAACGAGACGAGCTGTTTCTTGCAAAATTGCTTCAGACTCTGAAGGAATCGCTTCTGATTGTAAGTCCCGAACGATGGATTCCACTTTATCTACAAATAAGCGAACGACGTTAACAGGCTGGTGATAAGAATACGTTTTATTTGCTTCGAAGTCCTGAATTTCTTTTAATAATTTTTGAAAGCAATAAAGCGCTGCGTGTAGCCTGAACAACTCATGTATCGCAACGATACGCGGAGCTTTCCGCTCGAGTTTCGTATAGAAGTCTGTAAAAATACTCATAAGAAAATACATTTGTTTATAAGTAAGCCGAGCTTGTTCTTTTTTAAATGATTCATATTCGTTGTCAAAATACGATTGCCAACTTTTATAATCCGTTTCTTCAAACGCTGATGATTGCAATACTTGTCTTGCAGTTCGAATAGGAGGAAGGGAAGGTTTCGTATTATTTTTAAATAAAGTTAATACATCCCCTACTTGCCCGAAACTAGATGCTGCAGATAGTAAAACAGCGAGCATATGCTCACATTGCGTTGGTGCAAAGCAATCGCAATAGCTTTCAGCGACGTTACGAATCGGGATATGGACGCTATATACGCTGCCTGCAGCATCTACAGTTCCTGATAGCGTATAACCATCAAAGTCAACGTTGTAGACAACACCACTACGATATAGGTGCCGAGCTGTAGCGACATGTTCCTGATCAGCTGTTTGCTGTGGATCTAGTCCTTGAACGAACTCATTCGCAATCATCATAATTTCATCTTTCGTAATTGAGTGTTGCAGCATAATATTCCTCCGTACACATATTTCTTTCCTTTACCATTATAAACAAAAAATGCTCAAAACAGAAAAAATGAAATTTGGATTATCATATTGTAACTGTGAATGGAGATGGAAAGGTGTTTTTCAATATTTTTGAACGGCATCTTTTTTGTAGTTTACTTCTCTTGTCAATCTTTGTCGGTAAATCGATATTTCGTGTCGAACCGTTAATATATTTTTCTCTACTCTTGTTTACGAAGGAGAAATAAAAAGGATATCACTTAGCCGAAAAAATCCGGCGAGGTGATATCCTTTTTTACAATTATGAGCGCGTTTCCTTTAATATCGCTTGCACATATGGATCATGTAATATTTGTTCTATAATTGGTAACATGTTTTGTTCGAATGGAATATCGATAGGAAATGGCTTTTGTGAGCCGGGTTTGATTCCATATTGGATAATTTTGTAATGTGTATTTTCTTCAAAGCTGAGCACAATTAATTTATATCGATTGTCATCGCCAGCGAGTGAAAAGTCAATGGAAGTAGCGTCGTATGTTACTTCATCTTTATATATATACGGTTTTGGTGTACCGATCCAGTCTATTTTTGCTTGTACATTCATGAACATAACCTCCTTATAGTTATTATAAAAAAATAAAAGCCAGCTCTCAACAAAGAGAACCGGCTTTAGCAGTCATTGGTTATTTTAAAATTTTCACTTTAACAGTTTTGCGTCCCCATTTTTGAGCAGCGCTATCTGATCCAAGTAGAATGTCGATACGGTTACCTTTAATTGCACCGCCAGTATCTCCAGCGATAGCTTCTCCGTAACCTTCAACCCATACTTTAGATCCTAATGGAATTACTTTCGGGTCAACAGCGATCATTTTCATGTTTGGGTTCGCTGTTAAGTCATGACCCATTGCAGTTAATACACGGCCACCGTATGTGCCACCGTTTTCGCTCGGGTGAGCTGTATATGCTGTAGCTACAACTGTTAACTCACGACCATTAGAAGGTTCGCTAGTCTCAGCAGCTTTCACAGCAGGCTTAGCAGCTGGTTTTGCTTGTGCTGCAGGTGCTTGCGCTTTAGCTGGTGCTACAGTTTTAGCAGGAGCAGGTTGTTCTTGTTTCTCGATAACAGGTGCTGTACCTGTTAAGAAAGGAACGTGAACATAAGCTGTTTTCCCGTTATATTCAAATTGTAACCACTCATTTTGTACTTGGTTCGTTGTTTCGATCATATCGTCTTTCTTCAACGTTCCAAGAATTTCTGAGTTTGTGTTCGCTTCAGCACGTACGTTTAATACGTTAGCTGTTACGTAGTAGATGCTTTTTGTAAACTCTGTACTTACGAATGCGTCTTTACCATCTAAAGTGATTTTTGACCATCCGTTCTCTGTATTTTGAACATCTATTTTATTCCCGTTTAGTAATTTACCGACAACTTTTGATTCCGTAGTAGGGTTTTCGCGTACATTTAGTACGTCTGTTGTTACAACAGTTTCTGCATTAGCAGATGATGTGAAAATCCCAAGACCAAAAACTGCTGCTGTTGCTATTCCAATTAATTTTTTCATGATAGCCTCCATTGCGTTTGTTTTCGTGTCCTCATTATAGCAACAGATTTTTTCGGATTTCGGGAAAACACACAATTACAAACCATTCGTAATCAGTCGTTAACATCCTGTAATATAACAAAAAATATAGGAAAGCGTTTTTCATTCTATGTGATTAGTAGGTTTCTACTTATATTCAAAATATTTAATACAACATATATTTTTCGGCGTAAATAAAAATATTACAGGAGTGTTACATAATGTTTACTAAACGGTTACATTCCTTGAGTATTTTGCCGTTTTATGGGTAATATAGTTATATAAACATAAACATTTCGTTTGTGAAACTATAAACACGTGCTATATACTAGCAAAAAAACCGCATAATTGTTACAAAAAGAAAGGGTTGCAAGGAAGAAAAATGCCCTTTTTTACATCTGTAACACATCCTTTTTTGGGAAAATACATTCCCATCCGCATTTTTCTCACACAATTTGACAGCAGTATTTCGATCTTATAGCTCTTGCAGAGTGAAAAGGTTATACGGAAGGTAAGGCTGTCCATAAGAATTCGAATTGGTGAAGGTGAAAGTAAGAAAATCACCGTAAAATTATAGTTTTCTATCCGATTTTACATATCGGAATTTATGTTATTTACAAAAGTGAAACCTACGAAGGGGGATTTGATGAGGAAACTGACAAAAACATTCATCGTTTCATTAACATTATGTATTGCATTTACAATTTGGGGGATTATTCCCGAATCTATTATTGGAAAAGGTAGCCTAGGAAATGTGACGACTGCGATTCAAACGGTATTGGTTAGTAAGTTTGGATGGTTCTATATTATTTCTGTTTCTATTATTTTAGGTGTGTCTATCTTTTTAATTGTTTCGAAATACGGTTCTATTCGTTTAGGTAAAGATGATGATGAACCTGATTATAGTTATATGACATGGTTTGCTATGCTATTTAGCGCTGGTATGGGTATTGGTTTAGTTTTCTGGGGCGTTGCCGAACCATTAAACCATTTGTACGCACCTCCGTTTGGAGAAGGTGCAACTGAGGAAAGTGCGCGTCTTGCACTACGTTTTTCATTTTTCCATTGGGGATTACATCCGTGGGGACTATATGCATTTGTAGCGCTGTGTATTGCTTACTTTACTTTTAGAAAAGGAAAAGCAAGTACGATTAGTGCGACAGTAGGTCCGTTATTTAAAGGTGGGGAACATGGACGTATTGCTCATTCATTTGATGTGTTAGCTGTTTTCGCAACTGTGTTTGGTGTTGCAACATCATTAGGTCTTGGTGCGAAACAAATTGCTGGTGGTGTTAGTTATTTAACATCTATCCCGAATTCATTGCCGACACAGTTAGTTATTATTGCAATCGTAACCGTGTTATTTATGTTATCTGCGCAAACAGGTCTTGATAAAGGAATTAAATATTTAAGTAATGCGAATATTATTTTGGCGTTTGCACTTATGATTATTGTATTATTTGCAGGTCCAACAAACTTTATTATGAATTACTTCACTTCAACAATCGGTTCTTATATTCAGGAATTGCCAAGCATGAGCTTCCGTTTAAGTCCATTAGATGAAGGCGGAAATCAATGGGTTCAGTCATGGACAATTTTCTATTGGGCATGGTGGATTGCATGGTCACCATTCGTAGGTACATTTATTGCCCGTGTTTCACGAGGACGTACGATTCGCGAGTTTGTTATCGGTGTGTTACTCGTACCGACTGTAATCGGTGCGCTTTGGTTCTCTGTTTTCGGCGGGACTGGTATTCATATGGAACTGTTTGGTGATGCACATATCTTTGAAAAAATTAAAGAGATGGGAACAGAAGTAGGGTTATTCGCTATGTTTGATCAGATGGGAAGCTTTGGATCGGCTTTATCTGTGCTAGCAATTCTTCTTATTTCTACATTCTTTATTACATCTGCAGATTCTGCGACATTCGTTTTAGGAATGTTAACGACACATGGTAGTTTAAATCCACCAAACCGCATTAAAATGATCTGGGGTATCGTTCTAGCAGCGTTAGCTTCTATCTTATTATATGTAGGGGGATTAGAAGCCTTACAAACGGCAGCTATCATAGCAGCATTCCCATTCGTCTTCGTTATTTTCTTTATGATGGCAGCATTATTTAAAGAGTTACAAAAAGAAGGACGTATGAAGCGTCATTAATAATAGAAGGAAAAGGAGCTGATTATGTATCAGCTCTTTTTTATATAGAAGGAATTTGAACTCCACGTAAGGGAAATAAAATACTTTACTATATAAGTAGTATGCCTTTTATACGAAGATAAATCGATGAATTTCGACAATGTTCGATATCTTGCGGATTCTATTTGTATTTTTGACAAAAAATTGTCGGAAATGTGTTGTCACGTTTATGTATATGTGCTATATTATTTCCTGTAAGCGATTTCAAATAGTTTTAAAGCGCATTCAAGGGGGACATCTAGAATAATGAAACGTTACGAAAGAAAGTGGAAGCATATTTGTTTGAAACGTGTGGCACATCGTAGTGTCCAAGAAAGCACGGAACCTAAGACTGAAACGCGCAAAGAACAGCAAGAGAAGCAATTGGTTCTACAAAAATAGCAATCACTTTTTCGTATATAAATGAAGGTCAATCGTTCGTTGGGGGATGGACGTGAAATTACTTTCAGCTAAGGGGTATTGTCTGATATATATAATTTATACGGCAATAAATCAGCACAGAGCATACGGCGCTCTGTGCTGATTTTTATTTACAAAATAAAAATCAGTGGGAGAACTCCCACTGATTAAAGTTTTACTTTTCTTTTTTGAATCGAACTGTTTTATCCCAGCCAATGACTTGTTTCTTGCTCTTTGCACGTAAGTATAAAATTAAGCTGCGAATGAATAAGTACGTAAAGAGCTGTGCGTACGTAAAGTACATGATAACACTAATAAAAATATTAGTTGGTGTAAAGGTTCGTTCCACACTCTGGGCACTAAATAATTGAGAAACATATGTAATATATGCGACATACCACATAAATAGTAGCGGAATGCTATATTGAATTTGGAATATCCCGAGTAACCCAATTACAAACCAAACGTTCGAAATGATTAAGAATAGCCAAAATACAACATACACTAAAACTTGTTGTAAGGAATGGACGAGAAGTTTTCCTTTAAAGAAACTTAAGGAAGAAAACATTTTTTCTAAAATGTACAAGTTCCCTTGGAGCCAACGTGTACGCTGCTTAATAAGGATTTTTAAATGCTCAGGTTCTTGTTCCCATGTAATTGATTCTGGAACGATCGGTAAGAGATAGCCTTTTTGTGTAATTCGTAATGTTAATTCAGCGTCTTCTGCAATTGCATACGGGTCATAGCCGCCAAGTTCTTCTAATGCAGAGCGACGAAGAAGCATATTTGTTCCTGTTAGTGAACCTGTTTGGAATAGTAACCAACGTCCTGATTGCATAAGGAGCTGGAAGATTTGAAATTCTAATGAAATCATTCGTGTTAGCCAGTTTCTGTTTTCATTTACAGTACGAACGTGACCAACAGCTCCAACAGCATCCTCGGTTGTTTCAGCGTGTTCTACAAGCATTCGCAGTGCATGTGGTTCAGGCTGGTTATCTGCATCATACACACAGAAGTATTCACCATCTGAAATACTAAGACCATAGTTTAATACACGCGATTTCCCTTTTGGTTCACCCGCCGGAACACGAATGTGACGAATATGAGCATAAGCTTTGTCAAAATCGTCACCAATTTCAGGTGTCTCATCTTGAGAGTTATCGTTTAATAAATAAACAGTTAGTTTACCTGGATATTCAATCTTTGCCATCGCCTCTAAGGTATCTTTAATAACGACCCCTTCATTGTGGGCTGGTATTAAAATGTCGACGCTTGGATAATGTTCTAGCGTACGATCCTTTCGTTTACTATTTCGGTGAACTAAACCTGCGAGTGTTAAGAAAGAATAGTAAACAAGTAAGGCAGAGAATAGAAAGGCTGTAAAGATAAGTATATACTTAATCGAAAATGTGATACTAATCCAAAAAACGAGTACGCAAAACAGAAGGAATAAAAGCAGTATAACGAGTGTCATCATAATAACGTCTTTCCTTTGTTCCCAATTTGCTCGCGTGAAATTTGTATATCTTGGATCGCTTCAGCAGCAAGCCATTGCTCCATTTTTGGCTTTAGACGGTTCATTACAATGTCAGCACCGGCTTCATTTGTGTTTTGTAATAAAATAACTAGCTTATTATTATCGTATTCAGCAGCAAGATCAAAGTCATCTCTTATCGTTTCAACTAATAATGAAGCTACACGGTTCATAACACTTTCCTTTGTATATTTACTAAAGGAATTGAAATCAAAGTAAATAATAACACCTGTTTCATTACGACGATTCATTGCAGTGATTAATAATGCTTGTCGTCTTTCGAATTCTTGTCTTGTTAATAATTTTGATTCTCCAATGTATTGTTCTAATATTCTCACACGTTCGGTTAATTCTTTATTTTCATGAATAACCTTCTTTAATAAATGAGTGGAGATATATACGATGAAGAAGTTTGCTGCCATTAGGAAGTGAGTAATAATGTATTCCCATTGTTCTGATGTGCTCCATAAGTAAAGCCATGCTTGGTAGAACAGATAGAATACCGAAGTAATGGTTCCTAATATAAAAAGAACAAATGCGGTTTTATCAGTTAATAATAGAAATAGTACATTAACAATTACATATATAATTGTAAAAATGAGAGCATGCTCATATTGCGTTACATGTACAGTTGTAAAATAAAATAAAATTTGTAAAATCCACATAGAGAGGACTTTATAGAAATTATTTTTCACAAAACTTTCCTCCTTAAAGGTAATTCATGCAAGGATACTTGTAGTATGCGCAATTATTAAGAAATAGACCGGATGACTAGGTTATTTTGGAGAGCAACAACAAGTAGTATCTCTCTTTTGCAAGAAAAAATAAACAGACTTATTAATTATTGTATCATAATGTTCTTATATTTAAGCATAAAGTATTTAATATATACCAAAAAAATATACAACATATAATAAAAAGCCCCCTCTTTAGAAAGAGGAGACTTTGCGTCATTTTATAGGAACATCATACCTGCAACTGCTGCATTTAAGAAGTTTGCTAATGTACCAGCGATAACTGCTTTAATCCCTAACTGTGCAATTTGTTTACGGCGAGTAGGAGCTAACGTTCCTGTTACACCTAATTGAATTGCGATAGAAGAGAAGTTTGCGAATCCACAGATTGCGAATGTTAAAATTAAGTTTGTTTTTGCAGAGAACTCTGCCATGTGTGGTCCTAAGTTTGCATATGCAACGAATTCGTTGATTGCAAGTTTTTGACCGATAAAGCTTGCTGCTTGTACAGCTTCACCAGGAGAAACCCCGATTAAGATTGCAAATGGTGATAGTAAGTAACCAAAGATTAAATCAAGGCTAAGTTTAATATGGAACAGAGAGCCAATTAATCCTAACAGACCATTTAATAAAGCGATTAATGCGATGAAAGCCATTAACATTGCTGCTACGTTAATAACAAGTTGCATACCTTCAGATGCACCACGTGCCGCTGCGTCAATAACGTTTGCATCTTCACGTTCTGTAGAAAGCTCAACGTTATTATCTACTTCTTCTGTTTCTGGCATAATTAGTTTTGCAATTAATAAACTTGATGGAGCTGCCATAATTGCTGCTGCTAATAAGTGTTCTAACGGAATACCCATTGCTGCATAGCCGACAAGAACTGATCCGGCAACAGCTGTCATACCGCTTACCATAATAGTGAAGAATTCACTATTTGTTAAACGTGCTAAGTAAGGTTTAATTAAGATTGGAGCTTCAGTTTGTCCTAAAAATACAGTTGTTACTGAGTTTAAACTTTCTGCTTTAGAAGTTCCAAGAAGTTTACTTAATGCGCCACCAACGACACTAACAAATCTCTGCATAATACCGAAATGATATAAGATTGCAACTAATGAACTAATAAATACGATTGGAAGTAGTGCTTGAATGAAGAAAACAAATCCCCAAGGGCCTTTTGCGTTGACTAAATCCCCAGCAACGAACTTAATTCCCTCGTAAGAAAAATTAATTAATCCTTGAACGCCATCTGCAGCGTATTTTAAACCTGCTTTTCCGGCATCCCATCGTAATACGATAAATGAAAATGACATTTGTAATGCTAGCGCGATTAAAATTGTGCGCCAATTAATAGCTTTGCGGTTGGAAGATAGTAAGAAAGCAATTGCTAATACTCCAATCACGCCGCCAATTCCCCATAAAAGATTCATGCAGTGTATGCTCCTTCCTCATAGTAAAAAAGTGTATAAACCAGTTGTCTATACGTTTACGAATATAACATCTTAAGTAACTTATCATAATGGACATCGGAGGTCAAACGTCTAACGAAAAGTTTAAATAAAAAGAAAATTCTTTAAAAAAACACATATAAAATGATTAAACATGAAATAGGTTATGTTTTTTATGTAAAAATATACATTATGATAACGTTATGGAGTATTTTTGTAGAATATAGTGTATGAAATAGGGAAATAGATACATTATTTTTTTCGGGGATATAGGTGACATATATTAAAAAGAGCCTTCTAGTAATCTAGAAGGCTCTAAAATATAACTTAAGGTGCTTTCGTATAACCTAAGAAGTGCTTACTCCAATAAGAATTGCTTAATGAAGCGATTGCGACACCTTTATCTCCGGCTTGGATAAATGATCCGCCCCCAAGATAAATACCGATGTGAGAAGGTCCTGCTGTATAAGTATTTTGGAAATAAATTAAGTCACCTGGTTGTGGATTTGAAGTTTTCGGTAAGCTATTCCAATATCCTGCAACATTTGTACGGCTCATTTTATGACCAAATTTCTTATATACGTGGTAGATATAACCACTGCAGTCAACACCGTTAGCAGAACTACCGCCCCAAACGTATGGTACGCCTTGCATTGATTTTGCATATGCAAGAATGGCAGAAACATCACCGCTGTTATTACCTGTATTGTTGTTATTGCTTGTATTATTGTTATTTTGATTAGTATTGTTGTTAGGTTTATTATTTACAGCGCCGCCAACTGGTGTTTTTGATAGGAACTGTGTTCCGATGTAACCAGTTTTACCACTGTAGTTAATTTTACTCCATCCAGAGTTTTCAGAGATTACTTGCACCTTCTGTCCTTGTGAAAGTGCTCCTATGATTCTATAATTTGTACCTTCGCCACTACGTACATTTAGTGCAGAAGCATTAATGTAGTAGTCACCAATTGCGCCTTGGTTAGGCTTTTCAGGTTGTTTTGGTTGTTCAGGAGTAGCAGTGCCACCTTTAACGAATTTTACAAACTCGCTACTAACGAAACCTGTTTTTCCTTGATAGTTTACTTTAAACCAACCGTTTTCAGATCCAACTACGTTTAATGTAGTCCCATTTAACACGCCACCAATTACACTATGGTAAGCAGCAGGGCCTGTACGAACGCGTAGAGATGTTGCGTTAACAACGTAAGTACCACCAGTTTGAACGGTTACATTATTATTTTGTTCTTGTTTGTTACCTTGTGTAACGTTGTCGCTAGAACCGCCTTTTGTTACGTAGTCTTTGCTTACGTAAGCAGCTTGTCCAGCGTAATTGATTTTGAACCAATCTTGAACTTCGCCAACAACTTGTACAACTTGTCCTTTTGTAACAGACCCTACAGTTGTGTGAGAAGTGCTAGGACCTGTACGAACACGAAGGGAAGATACATTTACTGTATAGTTTCCGCTTGCTGGTTTTACAGATTCTTGGTTGTTATTATTCGTATTGTTGTTTGAAGAACCTGCATTAGAAGAAACACCAGATACGAATTCGCCACTTACATAGCCAACTTGTCCATTATGGTTGATTTTCACCCAACCATTTTCTTGACCAATTACGTTTAATGCTTGTCCTTCATATACACGTCCTGAAACAGAACTAGAAGTGTTAGGAGCGGTACGTACACGTAATACATCAGCAGTAACTTTATTGTTTCCACCTGTTGTACTTACATTGGAATTGCTTGCACCATTTTTTGATACAAATTCACCGCTAACAAAGCCTGTTTTTCCATTAATGTTAATTTTGAACCAACCATTTTCTTCGCCAATCACGTTTAGTGATTGACCGTTATAAACGCGAGAGATGATGTCGTGAGAAGTACTTGATCCTGCACGAACATGTAATACGCTAGCGTTTACCGTATAAGATGAGCTGTTTGATGCAGAAGCTAGGACAGTTGTAGCAGCTTTTTGTGTATTTTGTTCAGGGGCAGCTTGAACACTATCAAGTGTAGGTGCTGCTCCTCCTGCTACAGACACTGCCGCAAGACCGGCAAGGTATTTTTTCATAATTTGTCGATTCCTTTCTGTCTGTAATGTAGTTAAGAAATATTTACCAACTGTTAAAAATTCTAAAGAGCATGTCGATTACTGTCAAGACTTATGCGGGAATCTGAATATGACAAAAAGATTACAAGAAAAAATCAAGGCATAAATTACACCTTGATTTCCATTTAAATACATATATTGAATGTAGAAAGGTTAGAAATTATTCGTATTTAAGAAGATGACATATTGGATTGTAACAAGCTTTGAGAAAATGACCTTTGTAGCATTTTTGTGATAGGGCCAACTTGACCATCTTGAATTGCAGTTCCATCAAGGTGAGTCATCGGCAAAATTTCAATCGTCGTTCCTGTAAAGAAACATTCATCCGCTTGATAAACATCGCGAATGCTAAACAGTTCTTCTTTTACCGGAATGCGAAGGGTTTTCGCTAAAGAAAGGACATACTGACGAATGATGCCATTTAAAATAAGGTGATTGGCTGGATGTGTGTAGAGAGTTCCGTTTTTTATGAGAAAGAAATTAGAACAGCTTCCCTCAGTTACAGTACCATTTCGTACGAAAAGAGCCTCTTTACAACCTTTACGTTCAGCTTTCGTAGCGGCTAATACATTAGGTAATAAATTTAATGATTTGATATCACAGCGTAGCCAGCGCGTATCTGGTTCTGATATAGCACGTACACCATATTCAATCCATAACGCTGGTCTTTCTTTCTTCGTAATATAGGCATAGATTGTCGGAGGGACGTCATATGAGAATGTGTGGGTACGAGCTTGTACACCGCGAGATACTTGCAAATAAATCGTTCCATCTTCGTAGAAATTATTATTTTCAATTAGTTTGTAAAGTAGGATAATAAGTTCTGCTTTTGAGAAAGGGAGTGATAATTCTATTTCTTCCATGGAGCGATATAGTCTTGTGATATGCGGATCTAATAAGTGAAAGTTTCCTTTATATAGGCGAATAACTTCGTAGACACCATCTCCAAACTGCAAGCCTCTTTCTTCAAGTTCTATGTACGTTTTTTGTTTCGTTGTATCAATAACTGCATCATTCCAAAGTACAAATCTTTCATATGCCAATTTCCGTCCCATCCTTTCGTAAGTGCATAAGTAAAGTGAAGCTTTCATTCGGAATAAAAATCACTATAGTAATTTCTATGTGAGTACTTCTTTACATATGACGTATATGTATTTGTAAATGGTAGAGAAGTAGTAATGATTTACCTCGCTATTTGTGGGCAGTAAAACTCCTGCTAAAAATTCGGCTGGAGCAAAGAAGTGAAGAGGGCGAATAACGGCCCGTAAATGCCCGATTGGTGAGGGCTGATTAAAGTTTCACTTTTACAGCATTTTGTATATACAAATTCGAAAATGAGAAATAAGAATCCTGCTTTTGAATAAAAAAAAGCAACATTCTGATGGAATGCTGCACAAGGAGGGTAGCTATCTTTCATAGGGACATCGTCTTATTGAATGTTTTGTGTATGGAAACAAAACATATTGAAAGACAATTATAAGAAAGTAGAAATAAACGATTCATATATTTCTTTAAGGGATCTTATTACAAATGAGAGATAAGAAATATATAGAACCTTGCTTACATATTTTATTATAGAGATGTTTCGTTAATCCTATGTTAATATTTGGTAAAGGTTATGTAATGTTAAAGTTAATGAATATAAGTGATTGTATGGAGAAATATAAAAAAAAGAGGCTGAGATTACTCAGCGCTCTTCTTTTCTTCTTTAATAGCCGTCTTTACTTCACCAGTTTTGGTCTTATTACTTTCAGAGAAGCGAAGTAAGTCACCTTCAATGATTTTGTCAGACATGTTCAATTCATTTTGGGCACGATCAATGAGTGGTTGAGATTCTTCTTTTGGTAATTGTACAACTTCGCCAGTAGTACGGTCGTAGAATGTACTGTTCGTGTACATGTACTTATCTGTAACGAAGCTACCGTCACGAAGAACAACGAATCCTTTATTATCAGGTGAGAATACATCATGACCGAATTGAACTTGATTCGTAGAATCTACACCAAGTAAGTTTAGAATTGTTGGTTTAATGTCAATTTCACCAGTTGGTTTTGAAATTGTTTTACCTTCTTTTTGACCTGGAACGTGAATAAACATCGGTGTTTTTTGTAAGTTCATATGGTCAAATGCAGTGATTTCTTCTTTTCCTAAGAACTGTGCCATTGCACGGTTATGGTTTTCAGAAATACCGTAGTGATCACCGTAGAATACGATAACTGAGTTGTCGTAAATGCCTTCTGCTTTTAGACGCTCAATAAAGTGTTTCATTGCTTCGTCTAAATAGCGAGCAGTTACCATGTAACGGTCAAATACGCCATCACCAGAATTGTATTCATCGATTAATTTCGTGCTGTCATCATAAGTGAATGGGTAATGGTTTGTTAAAGTAAGGAAGCGAGTATAGAACGGTTGCTTCACTTCTTTTAACATATCGATAGATTGATCGAAGTATTCGATATCTTTTAATCCCCAATTTAATTTTGTTTCTGGCGTAATCTTGTAGTCAAGCTCGTTGTAGTAACGATCATAACCAAGTGCCGGATACATAATGTTACGGTTCCAGAATGTTGCGTTGTTCGCGTGGAATACCGATGTGTGATATCCTTGCTCACGTAAAATTTCTGGTGTTGCTGTATATTCGTTATTACCGTGTGTGAAGAATACAGCACCACGGTCTAGTGGATACATGGAAGTATCTACTAAGAATTCAGCATCAGATGTTTTTCCTTGCCCAGTTTGATGGAAGAAGTTATCAAAGTAATAACTTTCTTTCGTAAATTGGTTTAAGAATGGTGTAACTTCTTGTCCGTTAACTGTTGCACCAATTAAGAATGTTTGTAATGACTCAAGAGAGACAACAATTACGTTTTTCCCTTTTGCAGTACCAAACATATTTGGATCTGGTTTGCTTTGCGTTGTTTTTACGTAGTTCTCTGTTTCCTGTAATTTACTACCGTCAGCAAAAGCTTTTTGTGAACTTGATTTTGCTTGTAAGCCAAGATCATACACTTGGTGTACATATAAACCTAAGTTTTTAACAAGCATAACGCGGTCGAATGAACGTGTTAATAGTTCAGGACGTTCAGCTTCTGCAAGTCCTAAGTTTGCGAAGAAAATAGCAACTGTTGACACGAAGTATAGGGAACGCATTGGGCGTGCTACACGTTCTGTCGGTGCAAAATTCTTCATCTTCTTCAATAAAATGAAGAATACAATAATATCAGCAAATGCAAGGATAATTTTGTAGTTAAACAATTCTTTCACACTAGAACCTAAACTTCCAAAGTTAGATGTTTGTCCTAGTACTGGTAAAGTAACGAAGTCATTGTAGAATCCGTAGAACATTACGTTACCAACAAGAACGATTGTTAAAACAAAATTAATTCCAAGTGCTATATAGTTACGTTTTTTCCCTTTTGCAAATAATGCAAGACCAACAAGCAGTAATGATGCTGCTAATGGGCTAAGGAATAAAATGAATTCTTGCATGAAAGATTCAAGTTTTAAATCAAAGCTTGTGCGTGTAATAAGATACGTCTTCAGCCATAAAGCTAAAGCTACGAATACAGTGAAACGCACATTTTGAAATTGTGATTTCAAGGTTTCTTTCATTCATTTCCACCCTTTCTCTATCAGGCTTGGTCGATTTTGGAGCGAAAAATGCTAAAATAAAAAATACATAGTTTTCTTGGCCATAATTAGAGGTTCTATATTCACCCATATACGACTATAACTATGCATACCCTTTTGGTTTCTTGTGCTGCTCATAAGCATAACGTCATTTCTGTATTATACAACAAAATTCATTTCTGAGAAACACTATAACATTTTACATTTTTTGTATGAGATTTGTCACTACCAGAGAAAACTTTAACATTCGTTTATATGTCCGTCAACTAGAAAATATAACAAAGGTAGAGCAGAATGTTCAGTGAAAGTGAAAATTTTCTTGTTGAGAAATAAGAAATGACAATGGGTGAGTGGTTATCTAGAAACCTATTATATGAAGGGAAGTATGTAAAAATTAACGAACACTTGTTCTTTTTTCGTTTGTTTGTTACAATGAAAGTTCATTGATAGATTATGTGTAATTTTGATGAACTTTTACTGATAACATATTGTAGCTTATTTCTTTAAAAAAATAGGGAGGCTTTTACATGGAACAAAAATTTTCAGTTGAAGCGTTTTGGAAGAAAGCAAAACATGTTTCAAAGCAAGCGGGACAGTCGGTCATTTATGCAAGTCTATTATTGTTTTATGTTTTGCAAAGACCTGATGTTCCAAAGCGAGTGAAAATTATTGTGATTGGAGCACTTGCTTATTTTATTGCACCAATTGATGCCATCCCAGATTTCATTGCTGGAGTTGGTTATACAGATGATTTAGGGGCGTTAATGGCTGCTCTATTACAAGCGTCGTTATACGTCAATGAAGAGGTGAAAGATAAGGCACGAGTGAAGTTGGCAGAATGGTTTGGTTCGGATATAGACACATCCTTTATCGATCAGAAATTAGATCAATAGGTGAGAACTGTCATATGGTGACAGGGCGAACGTAAGCGAGGAAGTGCATTATGCCATCAGGAAGAACGCATACGAAAATAAACTTAATATCCCTTCCGGTTGTTTTGTTTATGCTCTTTTCGTATGGATTAACAAACTTGGATTTTTTATTAACTTTTGCAATTGGCTTTTTAGTAGGTACTTCATTTTTAACGCCGGATTTAGATACATATAGTAATGCGTATAATAAATGGGGGTTCCTACGTATATTTTGGTATCCGTATAAGAAGGTCATGCCGCATCGATCCTTCTTTACACATACAATTATACTTGGTGATGTGATTCGTATTGCATACATGTTAATTGTGTTTTCTCCGTTTTTATTCCTATTAAATGTAATCGCGCTTGATGGGAATTTAATAGAAATTGCGAAGGAACATGAAGTTGAAATTGTAACGTTCATAATGGGAATTGTTGTGGCAAGTACGCTTCACATTATAGCGGATAAAGTGAATACGCGCCGCAAGAAAATGATGAGAAAAAAGAAGAGACGCAGAAGATAAAAAAACCGTCCCAAAAGGTATTTTGGGACGGTTTTTTTCTTATTAAAAGATTGTCGTATCGCCGATAAAACTTCATTTATTATGATGCGTACTGTTTTAATCAAACGTTTGTTTAAACTTAAGCTTTCAGCACTTTAATACCTTTTACGATGTTCCAAATGAAGTAGTATAAGCTAATAATGCCGCAAATACATAAGACAATCATTGCTCCAATGCCAAGTGTTACGTCTGGTTGATTCGATCCGATACCCATAATTCCTAGAATAATAAATCCAATAAATGCCGCGATGGTTGGAATGATGTGTGTCCATAGAGCGCGTTTTGCGTGCGGTTTCGTTTCAGAATCGCCCACAATCCACACAATGATAGGGAATAAGATAGGGGCAAATAATACACTAAAGTATGATAAAGCTGCTAATATTTTGTTTCCATTCATATATATCACCTCATAAATAATATCCGTTGTTATACCTTTATTATGCAGGAAATGTAGCGAGCTTCCTATCGATGAACATTACAAGAACGTGACGTTTTTGTAAGATTTCCATGATAAATAATAAAATTTTCAAAAAAATCTTTTTTAGTGGAAAGTGTTGTGATAAAATTAATGAAAACGTTTTCTTTGGCGTTTTTTTATTTTTAGGCTTAAAGGTATGATGACCTGATAGTCTATTGATGAGGTTATTCTATTTAAAAGGGGATTCTTTAGGGGGAGAGAACAATGAACACATGGACACAAGTTTATGATCCGTTCGGAAACATTTGGATTTCGGCAGTGGTCGCACTTATTCCGATTATCTTTTTTTTCTTAGCTTTAGCAGTTTTCCGCATGAAGGGGTATGTGGCAGGATTTATTACAGTTGTACTTACAATTTTAGCTGCATTATTCGCTTATAAGATGCCGTTCACGATGGCGATGGCAGCGACGGGATATGGTTTCTTATACGGACTATGGCCAATTGCTTGGATTATCATTATGTCGGTATTTTTATATAAAATATCTGTGAAAACAGGTCAATTCGATGTGATTCGTGCATCTGTATTATCCATTACGAATGACCATCGTTTACTCGTTATTTTAATCGGTTTTTCATTTGGAGCATTTTTGGAAGGGGCAGCAGGATTTGGTGCACCAGTAGCGATTACCGCAGCGCTTCTTGCAGGTCTTGGGTTAAATCCTTTATATGCAGCGGGTCTTTGTTTAATCGCAAATACGGCACCCGTAGCGTTCGGAGCGATGGGAATTCCGATTACAGTTGCTGGACAAGTAACAGGTATTGATCCGCATAAAATTGGACAAATGGCTGGGCATCAATTACCGTTCTTATCATTATTTGTTCCGTTCTTTATCGTATTTTTAATGGATGGATTTAAAGGGGTAAGACAAACATGGCCTGCTCTATTTGTAGCAGGTAGCTCATTTGCAATTACGCAGTTCATTACAGCGACATTCTTAGGACCAGAACTTCCGGATATTACGTCAGCACTAGTAAGTTTAGTGAGTTTATCGCTATTCTTAAAAGTTTGGCAGCCGAAAGAAATTTATCAGTCTAAACAAGCAAATAGTGAAGTAGCTGCGACAACGACGGCAACATCTATGCCAAAACTAACGGTAGGAAAAGTAGTAAAAGCATGGTCTCCATTCATTATTTTAACTGTGATGGTAGTCATTTGGAGCCAAAGTTTCTTTAAAGCGTTATTTGCTCCAGGCGGTGCTTTGGAAAGCCTTGTGTTTAAGTTTGAAGTTCCAGGCTTACACAATTTAGTAATGAAAGCAGAGCCAATTGTAAATAAACCGACGCCTTATGAAGCAATCTTGAAATTAGATATTTTATCAGCGACGGGAACAGCAATTTTAATTGCTTGTATCATTTCTATCTTTATTTTGAAAATGAGTGCAAAAGATGCAGTAGTAACATTTAAAGAAACGTTAAATGAGCTTAAGATGCCAATTCTATCTATCGGATTCGTATTAGGATTTGCGTTTATCGCAAACTATTCTGGTCTATCTTCTACATTAGCATTAGCACTTGCAGGAACTGGCGGACTATTCCCGTTCTTCTCACCATTCCTAGGCTGGATCGGTGTATTTTTAACAGGATCCGATACGTCAGCGAATGCACTGTTCTCGAATTTACAAGCGATTACAGCGCAGCAAGTCGGTGTATCTGAAGTACTTCTCGTTGCAGCAAATACAACGGGCGGTGTAACAGGAAAAATGATTTCTCCGCAATCGATTGCAATTGCTTGTGCGGCAGTTGGACTTGCTGGAAAAGAATCAGATTTATTCCGCTTTACAGTGAAGCATAGTTTATTCTTCGTAATTATTGTTGGTATTATGACGTATGTACAGGCATATTATTTAACGTGGATGATTCCATAAACAACAAAAGAAATAAAGTTTGCATTTTTCAGATTATAGTGTATGATGGGAAAGTATTGAAAATTAAATCAGTGATAAACTAGGGGTGCCTAACGTATGCGTAGGCTGAGAGAGAAGCGTGTGAACTTCTTAACCCTTTGGACCTGATCTGGCTCGTACCAGCGTAGGGAAGTTAACGGCTTTACATAATGATGTCTTTATGAGCCAGGTCCTTATTTTTTTATGGACCTGGCTCTTTTTATTTTGGCATACGCTGGCCATATCTCGTCCTTGTCACGTACAGGGGGGCAACAAAGGTTATGAAACAGCCTGTTTCAGCTGAGCAAATTGAATTGAAATCGAGTTTACCAGGAAGTAAGAAAGTGTATGTGGATGGACCATGCGCGGGTATGAAAGTGCCGATGCGTGAGATTGAACAAAGCGAAACGAACGGTATTCCGAATCCGCCAATTCGTGTATATGATACGAGCGGTCCTTATACTGATCCTGCGTATAAGGTGGAACTGGAAAAGGGATTGCAGGCGCCGCGCCACTCTTGGATCCTGGAGCGCGGAGATGTAGAAGCATACGAAGGGCGCGAAGTGAAACCAGAGGATGACGGTGTGAAAGTGGCTTTGAAACATACGCCTGTTTTCCCGCAAATGGATCGTCAGCCGCTTAGAGCAAAGCAAGGGGCAAACGTTACGCAAATGCATTATGCGCGTAATGGCATCATTACGTCTGAGATGGAATATGTTGCGATTCGTGAAGGAGTAGAGCCTGAGTTTGTTCGTAAGGAAATCGCGGAAGGTCGTGCCATTTTACCGGCGAATATTAACCATCCGGAAGCAGAACCGATGATTATCGGCCGTAACTTTCACGTGAAGGTCAATGCAAATATCGGAAACTCTGCTGTATCTTCTTCAATTGCAGAAGAAGTAGAGAAGATGACGTGGGCAACGCGCTGGGGTGCGGATACGATTATGGATTTATCTACAGGTAAAAATATTCATACGACGCGTGAGTGGATTATTCGTAACGCGCCTGTACCAGTTGGGACTGTACCGATCTATCAAGCGCTGGAAAAAGTAAACGGAATTGCAGAAGATTTAACGTGGGAAGTGTATCGTGATACGTTAATTGAGCAAGCTGAGCAAGGTGTTGATTACTTTACGATTCACGCGGGCGTATTACTTCGTTACATTCCGATTACTGCAAAGCGTACAACAGGTATCGTTTCACGTGGTGGTTCAATTATGGCACAGTGGTGTTTATTCCATCATAAAGAAAACTTCTTATACACTCATTTTGAAGAGATATGTGAAATTATGAAGCAGTACGACGTTTCGTTCTCTCTTGGAGATGGATTACGTCCAGGTTCGATTGCAGATGCAAATGACGAAGCACAGTTTTCTGAGCTTGAAACACTTGGTGAATTAACGAAGATTGCTTGGAAACATGATGTGCAAGTGATGATTGAAGGACCTGGGCATGTACCGATGCATTTAATTAAAGAGAATATGGAGAAAGAGCTTGATATTTGTCAGGGTGCGCCGTTCTATACACTTGGGCCGTTAACGACAGATATTGCACCAGGTTATGACCATATTACATCGGCAATTGGAGCGGCGATGATTGGCTGGTTCGGAACGGCGATGCTTTGTTATGTAACGCCGAAAGAACATTTAGGTTTGCCGAATAAAGATGATGTTCGCACGGGGGTTATTACGTACAAAATTGCTGCACATGCAGCTGATCTTGCGAAAGGGCACAAAACGGCTCATCAGCGTGATGATGCACTTTCAAAAGCTCGCTTTGAATTCCGTTGGCGCGATCAATTTAATTTATCTTTAGACCCTGAACGTGCGATGGAATATCACGATGAAACATTGCCAGCAGAAGGCGCGAAAACGGCTCATTTCTGTTCAATGTGTGGACCGAAGTTTTGTAGTATGAGAATTTCAAATGATATTCGTGAATATGCGAAAGACAATGATTTAGAAACGACAGAAGCAATTGAAAAAGGGATGAAAGAGAAAGCGAAAGAATTTAAAGACACTGGTAGTCATTTATACCAATAATACGTTACACCTCTTTACTTGATTGATCACACTGTAGTACCTAACTTAAATATAGAAGAAGCCCCCTTTGCTAAGACGGTAGCAAAGGGGGCTTCTATTTTCTATAAGGCGAAGAATAATTGTACCCAGTAGTATAAGAGGAATAATGTGACGGCTGTTGTAAGTGGGATTACGATGAGAGATACGCTTAAATAATCTTTCCATTTCACTTTAATTTTGTTTTGTCTTAGGATATACATCCAAATGAGGGAAGCTAGCGTACCGATTGGTAATAATAGTGAACCGATGTCACTACCGATGATATTTGCGAGATAGATAGTTTTTAATGTGACTGGATCTAGGCCCATTTCTGTTAACGTAATGGTACCAATCATAAGTGCAGGGTGATTATTAAAGACGTTAGAGAGGATAGATACAAGTCCGCCCATTGCAAAGCTAGCATAGAGTAGATGCTGACTTACAACTGGTTCGAGCCAACTTACAAGCGCCGCTGTTAACCCTGCATTGTGAAGCCCGTAAATAATTACATACATAGAGAATGCGAAAATTAAAATGTGCCACGGTGTCTTTTTCAAAATATCGACTGGGTTTGTTCGTAAGTAGTACCATCTCCAGATGAGAAGAACGAGTGAACCGAGTACAGCAACAATTTCGATTGGAATCGATAAGAAGGATGCAACGAATAGAAGGCAGCGCATAAGGAAGACGAAGCCTAATACTTTTAGCATGAATCTTGTCCGTTTTTGTTTCGTATCAACTGAATTTTTTCCTTTTAACGGATGGAAGTTTTTCGTGAAGAATATTTCTTCGATATCATATGAAGAAACAGGTAATTTTTTTGGAAGTTTTTTCTTTAACACTGTATACATAAGCCATGACATAAACAATAGTCCTAATGTTGCAGGTACAAACATCATAGCAGTATGCATGTAAAGAGTCATATTCACGATATTTAATGCGATTAAGTTTACGATATTACTTACACCAATTGGTGCACTAGATGCAGTAGCGATTAAAGCACCACTTAATAAATAAGGAATTTGTTGATGTGGTTTTAATTGAAGGTTTTTTAGAAGAAGAATTAAAATTGGAGTTGTAATTAAAATACTACCGTCGTTATTAAATAAAAGAGTCATAAGAAAACATAATAATTGAATATACCAGTATAGACGGCGACCAGAGCCTTTTGCTAAATTTGCAAGTTTCGCTGCGGACCAGTGGAAGAAGCCGAAGCTTTCTAATATAACCGCCATAACGATGGTCGCTAATATTGTTATAGAGGCACCGCCAATTTTACTAATAATATCTATGACGTCTGGTCTTGATACAAGTCCAGTAATCAGGATAATGCCAGCGCCAATTGCTGCCGGCCAAGCCTCATTTAAGCCACGGGGTCGCCAAAAGATAACAATCATCGTTAAGAAGAATACAATAATAGTAATCCATATTTCAATGCTCATATTTTACCTACCTTTCTACTTTTCCTTAAACCAATGTAGCTTGTCTCAAGGTCTGTATTGGTAGTATATTCAGCAAAAAATAAGAAGAACTAGGCATATAATGGAATGAAGTGAATATGTGTTTTTCAAGCGAAAGGACAAGTGTCACGAATAGTGAAATAACTATTATGAGAGGAGTCTATAAATTAGATTGGCAGTAAGATAGTAAATGAAATTTATATGGGCGATTATGGAGATATATTGGTGCAGCTTAAAATATATCAGCGCAACTCAAAATATATTAGCGATTTTTAAAATATATCGACTTATCGACAAAACATGACAAAAGGAGCCCATCCCAAATGCCTTTTGGAACAGACTCCCCCGAATATATTATTTTCCCTTCAAAAAAGTTCGATCCTTCAAGAATAAATTCCAGAAGAAAATAAATCCTGGTAGTAAAATTGCGATTCCAATTGCGTATAGGATAAGCAATGCATAGAATGTTTCTGTCGTTGTAAAACTTGTAAATACAGTTACATCAGGATAAATAATATAAGGTAAATGCGCGACACCGTAAGCGTAACTTGCAAATGCATATTGAGCGACGACCGCTAAAACGGCGATGCGAGGGTATCCTAGTGTGCCGTACTTCTTGTTTGTCCACCAAAGAGAAGAGTATCCGATAACGAATAAAACGATAGAAACTGTAAACCATGGGAATTGCTTTATTAGTCCTTGCATAAGCCAGTGTGTTTCCGGATCCATTACAACGAGGGCGATAATCGCCGTAACGAGTGTTGCAGGACCGAGGATGATGGCGTTTCTTCTATAAATTCTATACGAATCTTCTGAACCTTGCTCTCTCGCAAAATCAGCAAGAAAGAGAGAGGAGAGAAATAGTTCCGAAGTTAGCCCAAAGAGCATATAGCAGTAGATAACCGGGCTAGAAAGAAGTTTTCCATACAGGAGTACTTCTTTTCCTTCAGAAATTGTAATATAAGCCCCCTCTGTAACGGGTAAAACAGTAATTAATAAGGCTGGAATTAAGAGCCCAGTAATACCTGAAATCACCCGAAGGAGGAATTGATACTTTGGCAGAGAGTAAGCAAATACCATGAATGTACTGCGAATTGCAATGAGTATTAAAATTAACATAACTGGCACGAACATCACTGTCGCAAGGGTGAAAGCAGCTTTCGGAAAGAAACCGAGAAAAGCGACAACGACAAAAACGAGAAATGTATTTGTTACTTCCCAAGTTGGTGATAAGTATCGATTGGCAAGTTTGGCAGCGAGCGTTGGATGTTTTGCGTATACCATGCCCCAAAAACCTGCTCCAAAATCGATGGACCCTAATATACTGTATACGAAAATAAGAGCCCATAAGATGATGATTGCAATACTTTCCTCATGCACGAGAATCGCCTCCTTCGTGATGTAAATCATTTGTAAGCGGATGTTTCTTAAAGAATGTCCGTAGTACAAAAACTGTTAAAATGCCGAGTCCAATATATAAAATGATGAATAGAATAAATAAAGGACCGACAAAATCAGCGCGTGTAGAAGCGTCCACTGTCCGTTGCATACCATAAATGGTCCATGGTTGACGACCACTACAGCTGAAAATCCACCCGAATTCAATACCGAGCATCATAATTGGTCCACATGCTGCAGCTCCCCAAAGAAGCCACTTCGGTAATTCTGCACCTTTTTTTCGGTAAACAAAGTACCAATATAAGAGGGCGATTGCTGCAACTGCAAAAGTAAAGGCAGCGGTGCCGACCATTAAGTTGAATAGTGTATGTGTGTAAAATGGTGGCCATGTTTCTTGTGGGAATTCCTTTAGTCCTTTTACGACGGTGCTAGGGTCGAGTCCCACTAGTAGGCTAAGCATGTTCGGGATTTCTAGTGCATAGTTTAGTTCAAGTGTGTTAGGGTCTACAACTCCGCCAATTGATAACGGTGCATGTGATGTCGTTTCAAATAAAGCTTCAGCAGATGCAAGTTTTTCAGGAGAATGCTTATGTAAGGCAATCGCCGATTCGTGTCCCGAAAGCCACATCGTAGCACCTGTAATAAATGTCACGACGAGTCCTAACAGTAGTCCCTTTTTATGATAAGCAATTTCACGTTTACTTAAGTTCTTCTTTAATAATTTAAATCCAGCGATAGAGGCAATGACGGCAGCTCCAGTTGTATAGGCTGTAATCACAACGTGGAATGCGCTTGTACCAAAACTCGGATTAAAGAAAGCTTTCCATGGATCAACGTTAAAAACTGATCCATCTGGCCCCATTGAAAAGCCTGCGGGTGTATTCATCCATGTATTTGCTGATGTAATAAGCACGGCAGATGCCGTGGCACCAATCATGACGAAGAATAGCGAGATTAATCTCATGAATGGAGGTAGTTTGTCAGCTGCATATACATAAATAGACATGAACAACGCCTCTAAAAAGAAGGCGAAAATCTCAATTTGAAAGGGAACAGAAATAACCTGCCCAACAATTTTGGCAAAACCAGGCCAAAGAAGTGAGATTTGCACACCAACAATTGTTCCAGTTGGAATTGCTACACCGAGAAGGATGGCAAAAGCCTTCGTCCATCTTTTCGCCATAATGGCGTAATCGGAATCTTTCTTCCAGTGATAGAGTATTTCACTTATAAAAATCATTAATGAAAGTCCGACACCAAGTGTTGCAAAGATAATGTGAAATGCTAATGAAGAACCAAAAAATGCTCTTGCTAATGTTACCGTATCCATATGTAAACTCCTCTTCTTTTTGCCATTATTTTCTGATTGAATTGGAAGATTTATTCAGAAAAACTACCAAAAATATATATGTATTTAAAAAGTGGATATGGTAATATAATGTTTGAATATTCTAAATAGAAAGAAGTTAATTTTTAATAATATTTTGTTTGTTTTTTAGTAAGGAATATTTTATAATCTTTTATGCGAACATAAGTTCTGTTTTTCGAGGTGAAGAAGTTTATGTGAAATGGAGAGGATGTTTTATGTATCCTGAAGTCATTAAAAAGATGGCATTTTCAAAAGAGCATAGAGATTTATTATTGAAGCTGTATAATAAAGAGATTACGCGTCGTGAATATGATCGACTTGTGGCATCGCTATATAGACCTTCTAAAGAGGCTTGTGAGGGATAGAGGCAAGGGAGACAATCTAATAGATTGTCTTTTTTAATTTTACGTATGTTCTGGTAAAATTAAGGCTAGCCTTATTAGGGAGGTGAAAAGATTGCGGAAACGTTTATATATAGGGATTGGAGTTATTCTCTTAATCGCTTTAGGTGGCATTGTATTTTGGTCAGCTATACAAGGAAACCGTACAGAACATTTTATTTTAAGACATATGGTGAATGAAAATGGGACGCTTGCCACATATCGTTTAGCGGATACAAAGGCAGGTACGGGTGAAGCGAAAGGCCGTGAAGCTTTATCGGAATCAGCAGGACTGTGGCTACAATATACATTGGATAAAGACGATCAAGCGTTATTCGATGAACAAGTTAAGGTTATTCAAAATAACTTTGTACATAAGGACCAAATTGTTTTATGGAAAATCTCTGAAAAGGGAGAAATACAGTCAGCTACAAATGCACTTATAGATGATCTTCGTATTATAGAACAATTATATCGCGCTTATGAAATGTACAAGGAAGAGCGTTATAAAAACTTGGCAGATCAATTGAGTGACGCTGTAATTCGTTATAATAAGAAAGATAATTATTACGTTGATTATTATGATGCAGATGCAGGTAAACAAAATAATTTTGCAACAACATCATACTTAAATCCGCACGCATTCTCGTATATGAAAAAGTACGGGAAAGTTTCTGATCAGCAATATCAGGACGTGGTTCAATTTTTAGCGGATTACCCAAGGCATGGCTGGGCATTCCCGAAAGAGTATAAAGAAGATGGTACTTTTACGTACGATAAAGAAGTGAATCTTATTGACCAATCATACGTCGCATATCATCGTAGTTTAGGTGGCCTTTCATCAGATGCTTACATGGAATTTATAAAGAAAAAATTCCATGAGGATGGAAAGCTATACGGTCGTTACAATTTAGAAACGGGAAAACAAACTGTGAATTATGAATCGCCAGCTGCATACGGACTAACGATCTTGTACGTACTACAAACAGGTGATACAAAGTTTGCAAAGGAATTATATAATCATATGGCCACATTCCGAAATGACAACGTATTTAGTAGATATTACGGTGGATACGTAACAGGCGAAAATAATAATACACATATTTTCGATAACGTATTGCCACTTTTAGCGGAAATGGAATTAGAGAAGAGTAAGAAATAGAAGGTGCTATCCTCTGAAGGTGGCACCTTTTATTTTTTACTAAGTCGATATAATTTTACGTTCTAATATTGGAGAAGTAGTCAATTACGAATTTACGGAATTGCTGAGCGGTTTTTGATAAGTAGCGTTTCTTCGACCAACTTAATCCGATAGTTCGCTCGCAATTCGGTTCAATAATACGTAACTTATTTAATGCTAAAGTAGAGTTTTTTAATAAAGTTAAACTTGGGACGAAAGCGATGCCGAGACCTTGCTTAATAAGGTCGCTAATTACGGTTGGTTCATCTACTTCAAAAGCGATATGTGGAGTGAACCCAGCTTCCTTGCAAAATTCATCTGTTAAGTGCCGAAATCCGTAACCAGTGTTCATACTAATAAATGGTTCATCTTTTACTTCATGCAGGTGAATACTGTCGCGTCCTGATAAACGATGACCTGAGGGGACGACTAAGAAAATTGCTTCTGTAATAAGTGGTTCCCACATAATTTCCTCGCCTTCAATTGGCACAGAAGAAATGCAAAAGTCAATTTCTATATTATCTAGTTGTCGTTTCATAGAAGGAGTAGATGCGAGAAACTGTTGGAATCGAACGTTAGGATGTTCTAGTAAAAAAGAACCGAGTAGTTCTGGTAATATTCTCGGAATAGAAACTGCCAGTGTAATAGAGCTTTGTTGTAATTCAGCTAAGTCTTTAATTTCTCGTTCGCCTTCACTTAATTCATGAAAAATGCGCTCTACTCGTTTTAAAAATACTTTCCCAAAAGAGTTTAATGTAATGTGTCGACCTTGGCGATCAAATAGCGAGACGCCTAAGTCCTTTTCTAATCTAGCGATTGTTTTGCTGAGCGAAGGTTGTGCGATATGCAATTCCTCAGCCGCTTTTGTCATATGTTCTAATCGTGCGACTGTCTGAAAGTATTTTAGTTGCAGAAGTTCCATTTTGACTCTCCTTTCTATAGACCAAAAGGAATGAATTAATAATTAAATATGTATTATACAGTATGGAAAGTGGCGTGTATAGTAAATCTGTTAAACCATTGTAATGGTGTGAAATTAGGAGAAGGAGTATGTTTCATGAAGGGTAACTAACTGTTACGATTTATTTAACCAATTATAACGAAAGTTAATTAAATATATCAGTAAGCCCTGCTAGTCAAGTGATTGGCTAGTAGTGAGGGTTAACTGCGGGCAATCCCTAAAGCTGATTGAACTACAACGTGGCTAGAAATGGTGAGCGTGAATGTCGCGAAAGCAGAAAAAATCAATCAGATGGTGCAAGGTTAAATCCTAAACACTAGAACAATGGGTCTTCCGCCTCGAATCATCTAAGTCAAAATGGATAAGATGAACGTTCAACGACTATCTCGTATAACTGACGAGAGTACATCACAAGCCTATGGTGATGGAAAAATCCTCTATCTTTAAGTAGATAAACATATAGTCTGCGCTCATGTGAAAACATGAGAAGTTCATAAGAGAACTGGCTAAGGAATTGCGCCCTTAGTTGAACAAGATAAATTTTATTGAATCTATCAAACTTCATTGAAAATACCGAACGTACGTGCTATGTTAGGTTCAATGAGGTGAGAATAATAATGAAATTTTCACGAGTTAGTCAAGTATCAGAATTAACAGGTTTGCATCCGATTAGTCTAAGGAGAATGCTGGTGGAACACGCTACTATTCAGAAGAACAAATCTTTCATGCAATGTTTATCATACAAGTGCGAGAAATATGGCATTGCGTATGTAAAAGCTGATAAATGGTTCGCCTCAAGCAAGATTTGCTCATGTTGTGGAGTAAAATACGACCATTCCGTTCAACCAGAAGGACAGTGGAGTTTAAAAATACGTGAGTGGCGTTGTGCTTCATGCAATAGCCATCATGATAGGGATGCAAATGCTTCGATAAATTTATCAAGATGGGTAAAATAAATGCTTGATAATAGGAGGTAACGATACTGCCTCGTGTGGAGTGTTATACCCCTCGTCCCTTCGGGGTTGCGAGAACACAATGAAGCACTAACTCGTGTAAATTTGATTGAATTGTATAGATTTAGTTAAGTTTATCGTATCGGAATTCAACTTATATTTAAAGATTGGAAAGCGATGTGGCACCATAAACATGGACGTATCGCTTTAATTTTTCTATTAATCGTTCCTTTAATTTATTCAGGATTCTTTTTAGCTGGATACTGGGATCCATATGGAAAATTAGATAAATTACCTGTTGCGATTGTAAATTTAGATAAGGGTGCTGCGATGGATGAAAAAACAATTCATGCAGGAGATGATTTTGTAAAAAATTTAAAAGAGAATAAGGAACTAGCTTTTCATTTCGTATCAGAAAAACATGCTGATGAAGGGTTAAAAGAAGATAAGTATTATATGGTTGTTACGATTCCAGAGGATTTCTCTCAAAAGGTAAGTACACTAATGGATGAGAAACCAGAGCCAGCACAGCTTCAGTACAAAGTAAATCCAGGTAAAAACTTTGTAGCAGCTCAAATTGGAACGACAGCTGTTGAAAATATGAAAACAAAAATTTCAAATAGTATTACGAAATCTTATACAGAAGGTGTCTTTTCAAAGTTTCAAGACTTAGCACAAGGATTGAGTGATGCAAGTAATGGGGCTGAGAAGTTACATGAAGGAACGACAGATGCAAGAAACGGAGCCAATCAGCTTGCAGATGGTATTCATCGTTTAAGTGACGGGACATCCAAAGTGAAAGAGGGAAGTGAAAAACTTGCTGCTAGCCAATCAGCCTTAACTGGCGGAGCAAACGAGCTAAGTCAAGGAGCAAACTCGCTTCATAGCGGGATGGAATTATTGGTGCAAGGTGAAAAAACTCTACAATCAGGGGTTAGTGAATTAAGTGCGGGTACAAATGAATGGGTGAACGGAAGTGAGAAACTTGCTGAAGGGCAAGTGAAAGCGGACAATGCAGCAAATAGTGTAAAGCAACAATTAGAAGAGTACGTGAAAAGTCATCCAGAAGTGCAACAAGATCCTGCTTTTCAAAAGATCATTGCTACTTCTAACGGATTAGCTAAAGCAGCAAACACTTTACATAATAGCCAACAACAATTGACACAAGGTGCGAAGAAGCTTGCTGACGGTCAGAATAAGATTGAAGAAGGTATGAATATATTCGGAGTTAAGTTAAACGAAGCTACTGCTGGAACGAAAAAGATAGCAGATGGTGCAGCGAATGTAGCTGACGGATTTACGAAATGGGGAAATGGATTTACATCATTACAAGAAGGTGTAAATCACCTTGCGAGTGGCGGAACAGAGCTGAATCATGGTGCTGATAAATTAACGAACGGACTTGTTAAACTTGACGATGGTGCGAAAGAACTTTCTACGAGATTGGGAGAGGGCGCAGAGAAGATAGCGGATGTTCGCAATGATGATGCACGCAATACGATGTTCTCAGAGCCAGTTCAGTTAGTGAAGTCAACAGTTTCGGACGTACCTAACTACGGTTCAGGTATTGCGCCATATTTCTTATCCCTTGCATTTTATGTTGGCGGAATTATGGCATCGAATATTTTACCTCTTGGCCGTAGACAAAATATGAAGGTAAGCGGAACAGTACATTTTATTAATAAACTAGGATTGGTATATTTAATTGGACTTATTCAAGCATTACTTGTGGATGTGGCTGTGCTAGGAGTTATGAAATTAGAAGTTGCAAGTGTGCCACTCTTTGTTTTATCAAGTATTGTTATTTCCTTTACGTTCATGACATTTATTCTCATGTTAGTAACGGTATTTGGTCTTGTTGGAAAATTTTTAGCGGTAACGCTTCTCGTCCTGCAATTAGCGACGAGCGGGGGTACTTTCCCAGGAGAATTAAATATAGCTGTTCTTAGCAAGATTGGACAATTTCTTCCAATGTCCCATTCTCTTAGAGGGCTACAAGATGTGATTTCTTTAGGAGATTGGTTGCAATTACAAATGCAAATTTTAATATTGTTATGCTATCTCGTTGTTGCTGGCGGAATTGCTTGGATCACGAGTCATATACAACATAGGGAAACAAATGCAGAACAAGTTTCTTAAAATGAAAGAAGCTATCCGAAAAAACGGATAGCTTCTTTTTTATTTGCGTTCCATTACCGCAAAGTAATTGTTTTCATTATCAGCAAAGTTGAATGCTCTACCAGTAGGTAAATCTACAACTTGTCCAACTGTAACGTTTTTCTCAGAAAGATCTTTATACAGTTGATCTAAGTTATTAGAGAAGAACATAAGTGAAGGTGTATGTAAGTTTAATTCAGGTTGCATCTTCGCAATTAACGCTTTATCGTGAAGGACGATGCTTGTGCCTCCTTCTTTCGTTGGTGCAATTTCAATCCAGCGAAAGCCTTGTCCGTTATTTTCTTCCGCAATAATTTGGAATCCTACTGTCTCAGTCCAAAATTGTACTGCTTCATCTTGATTATTTACATATAACATAATTTGTCCAATTTGATTAATCATAGGTGTGTCCTACTTTCTTTTCTTGTATGGAATTCTATTATATCAAAGATATGGTTTGAATACCTTTTCGTGATTTTTCTGAAGTACAATCTTAGCCCATTTCACATTTTTCGTAGGAGAAGGTCCTGTAATCCATGTATGAAATGGTAGTGTACTACAAATGACCATTGCTGAAATTGAGATTGTGGCCGTTATTGTAAATAATAATAGGCTATATAATATTGTGTTTTCTTGCAGTGTGAACAAAGAAAGGAATTTTGTACATAGTTGCAAGAAGAAAAAATGAGCTAAATAAGCACCATACGTGTAACTCCCAATAAATCGTAAAGCTTTATATAAGAAACCTCGTCGTTGTACGATTGTAATAGACAGCACGTAAAGTATAATAATTTCGCATACGATATATATAAACATAGACGGTTTTAAATAAGTCGAAACGGTTAAATGAATAGAGTTTGCTCCGTAAAAACTAAATAACTCATAATTGATGAATAGAAATAAGACGAAAAATAACATTGTTATAAGCGGGATATGTTTCATGACAAATGTACGCCACGCTTTTAGTGCGACAGCAGCGATTCCTCCCATGACGAAATAGAATGAGTAGAAGAAGAAGGAACGATCTGTATAATGTAAAATGGTTGAGCTAGTCAATTTCTCTCCATTAAAAATGTAGTGGGAAGAATACCACATTAAGAGGAAATATAGACAAGCAAAGATGGTCATATATTTATATATGTCTTTTTTATTTTCTGTTCGTTTTTGAAACCAATAAAATAGTGTGCATAGCAAAGGGAACAATAAGTGAATTTGGAACATCATAATAACGTACCAAAGATGGGGCGCGGCTGTTCCGAGTAATAAACTTTTGATTCCGCTTTGTAGTGTAATCATATCGTTTGTTGTTAATAAGTAAAGAATAGACCAGAAGAAATAAGGAATGAGTAAATGTGCGGCTTTTTCATAAATATATTCTGTGTAGACCAGTTGCTTCGTATATTGCCGAATTAAGTGAAAGCCAACGATAAATATGAATGCAGGTGCCGAAAATTTTGCAAGGTTGAATAGCATGCCCATAATGAGGGATTGCTCAAGTGAAACATTTCCTTGATTCATTGTATATAATAAGGAACTTTGCAAAACGACAGCGAGGAATGCAATGCTTTGCAAAACTTTAAATTCTGGTGCGCTTTGAGTCATATTGTCCATCTCCTTTTCCATACATGATTATAGTACGGAGAATGGATAATGAGTGTGGAATATTTGTGAAGGTTTTAACAAATTTGTGGCGGAATGGATTATATCGACTTATCAACAAAAGAGGATGCTCAAAATGAGCATCCTCTTTCTATTTATTAAGCAAATTTATTTTTGATCCAGTTCTTACCTTCTACAAGGCGAGCTGTCATTACGGCACAAGCGTTATCTCCTGTTACGTTTAACACTGTTGCAGGAGGGTCAATGATTGTACTAATTGCTGCGATAATTGGCAATGCTTCTGGCGGGAAGCCGTATAGAGAAACGATTAACATTTCACCAATCATACCACCACCTGGGATAGCGCCCATTACTGTTCCTACTAATAGAGAAACAACAAGTGCAATTGCTAATGTTTTCGGTCCTTCGAATTCCATGTTGAAAATACCGAATAAGAAAGCAATTTTTAATACGCCACCTAAAACAGATCCATCTTTATGAAGTGTAGATCCAAGAAGGACAACTGTTTCACGAACGTCAGAAGAGATACCCATTTTCTTCGTTGCTTCCAAGTTCGCTGGAATACTAGCAGCACTACTACAAGTTGCTAGTGATGTAACTGTAGGAGAGACCATGTTCTTCCAAAAGATTTGTACACCTTGTTTGCGACCGGCAAGGTATGCATAGAACGTGAAGAATACAAAGAAGTAAATGAGAGACGCTGGATAGTATACCATTGCTGCTCGGAAGTAAGTTCCAAGAAGTTGTGGTCCAAATTCACCAACTAATGCCGCGAAGTAAGCAGCAAGTCCGATTGGAGCGTAGTACATAATGAAAGATACAACTTTCATTGAAATTTCTGCACCAGCTTGTAAGAATGTAGCGAATGGCTTTCCTTTTTCACCAACTGCTGAAGTTGCAACCCCCATTAAAATAGAGAAGAAAATAAGAGCTAACATATTTTCACGAGATAGTAACTTCGAGAAGTCAGATACTGTTATAATACCAACGATTTGATCCGCAACACTAACCGCTTTTTCAGCCTTGTCAGGTTGTGTTAGTTCTAATACAACACCTTGTGCTGGTGGGAATACTTTCACGACAATAATCATAAAAATAGCAGCTAAAATACTTGTAAATAAGAAAGTCCCAGCCATACTCGACATAATTTTACCGAAACGTTTTAATCCATCCATATTAGCAATAGATGACGCGATGCTAAAGAACACTAAAGGTACAACAATTGTAAACATTAAGTTTAAGAAAATGTCACCAAGCGGCTTTAAAGCAACTGCATCGGCACCCATGAAATAACCAATGAAACCACCAATTAGGATAGAAGATAATAAAATAAGTGGAAAGCGATATGCCTTCATAAATATATCCTCCTATCAATTAAAAAAATCATACTGAATTATTATAGCGAGTTAGAGTCCTCTTTACTAGGAGAATAATGATAGATGGAATAGCGTGAAAACCGAGAAATTTTTGTTTTTAAGCTCGGCATACAGCAGGAAATCTAGACATATATATTTGTAACCTAGTGGTGGCAAAGGATGCACCGTAACTTAGGTTTGGAAAAAGGGGGAGGGAAAAGGGATGAATATTTTACTTTGCTGTGCAGCGGGAATGTCTTCCAGTTTGATTGTTACAAAAATGGAGAAAGCAGCAGAGGCAAAAGGGATAGAGGTAAAGATTTGGGCTGTATCAGGTTCTGAAGTCAATAGTCACATAGATGAAGCTGATGTACTTTTACTAGGACCGCAAGTACGTTATTTATTACCGAAAATGAAAGAATTATGTAAGGAGAAGGGAATACCTGTTGATGTCATTCAATCTGTCCATTACGGGCTTTGTAATGGAGAAGCTATCTTGCAAGCAGCTTTGTTAATGAAACCATGAGGAGTGTGGGATAGATGATACGGTTTTTAGAGAAATATGTAATGCCAGTAGCGGGGAAAGTTGCAGAACAGAGGCATTTGCTAGCAATTCGTGATGGACTTGTTTTGACGATGCCGTTCTTAATTATAGGATCAATTTTTCTTATTATTAGTACATTACCAATCCCCGGTTATAATGAATTCATGGCGAGTTTGTTCGGGAAAAATTGGAACGTAGCATTAGGGTATCCAGTTAGTGCAACTTTTAATATAATGGCTTTAATAGCTGTTTTTGGAATCGCTTACAGACTTGGAGAGTATTATAAAGTGGATGCTTTAGCATCCGGGGCATTGTCACTTGTGACATTTTTACTTGCAACTCCATTTCAAGTTGCATATATCGTTCCAGGTACGAAAGAAAGTATACTGGTAGATGGCGTAATCCCAGCAGCATTAATGGGAAGCCAAGGTTTATTTGTAGCGATGATTATTGCAATTATATCTACTGAAATATACCGATTTCTTGTGCAAAAAAAGATGATTATAAAGATGCCTGAGACAGTTCCACCAGCAGTAACGCGTTCATTTGCAGCACTTATTCCGGGATTTATTGTTGTGACAGTTGTTTGGATTATTAGGTTAATCTTTGAACACACGACTTTCGGTAGTATTCATAATGTTGTAGGGAAGCTTTTGCAAGAGCCACTTAGTATACTGGGGGCTAGTCTTTGGGGCGCAGTAATTGCAGTTATTCTCGTTCATGTCCTTTGGGCATGCGGAATTCATGGGGCTACAATTGTAGGTGGTGTAATGAGCCCAATTTGGTTATCGTTAATGGATCAAAACCGAATTGCTTTTCAGGCTGGGCAAGACGTACCGAATACGATTACCGCACAGTTTTTTGACCTATGGATTTATATGGGGGGATCTGGTGCCACACTTGCTTTAGTTGTCGGAATGTTATTGTTTGCGCGAAGTCAGCAATTAAAAAGTTTAGGACGTTTGTCGATTGCACCTGGTATTTTTAATATTAACGAGATGGTGACCTTTGGTATGCCAATTGTCATGAACCCACTGTTACTAATTCCATTTATAGTAGTTCCAGTTGTATTAACGGTTGTTTCTTATTTTGCAATGGAATGGGGATGGGTAGCTCGCCCAAGTGGTGCTGCTGTAACATGGACTACACCTATTCTATTTAGCGGATATTTAGGATCGGGCGGAAAAATTTCAGGTGTTATTTTGCAACTTGTGAATTTTGCACTGGCATTCTTTATTTATTTACCATTCTTAAAAATATGGGATAAACAAAAATTAGCGGAAGAAAAGGGGGCATAAAGAACTAAAATGGATACGATAGAAACGAAGGCCTTTCATTTAATTTTGCATGGGGGAAATGCGAGAAGTTGTTCAATGGAAGCAATTGATTGCGCAAAGCGTGGAGAATTTATAGAAGCAGAAGCTAAATTACAAGAAGCGTTAGAGGAATTAAAAGAGGCGCACCGTGTACAAACGGAGCTTATACAGAAAGAAGCTGGTGGTGAAAAGACTGAAGTTACCCTTCTGATGGTGCACGCGCAAGATCATTTAATGAATGCAATAACGGTGAAGGAATTAGCGAGTGAATTTGTAGAATTATATAGGAAGATGTCGATGTCTGAATGAACCTTGCGTATGCAAGGTTTTTTTATGTATGTGTCTGTACCATCAGTGGAGTGTTCGTTCCACTGATGGTATTTATAATCCTCCTTTTTACAAATGAGTAAGAGTGATATTTAATCGGTAGTAACAATCTCCCCTATACCACGGATTAGCTTTTTTATATGCATCTCATTTGGTTTTAATATACTTACGATATAATCAATCGCTATTTGCGGTTCAACGGTCGTACCACACGTATAACAGTCAATGGCTGCAAAGTTTTTTTCTGGATAAGTGTGAATAGAAAGGTGGCTTTCAGATAGTAAAACTAAAACAGTAACGCCATGCGGATCGAATTCTTTTGTACTTACGTTTAAAACAAGTGCACCAGAGCGATCAGCAGCGGTAACTAAATGATATTCTAAAAAGTGAACATCATCTAATAAAGAAAAGTCCACTCCCCATAAATCTACTATTATATGCTTACCGAAAGTAGAGTATTCCATAAGGTAGCACTCCTCACTATAATATCGTCAAAACTCCATTTCTTTTTTGTAACATTGATGTAGGATAAGGTTTGATTCTGAGTTTAAAAGAGCGAGATTACGTTGTTCTAAATGTTCTTCTTGAAATTGAAACAAAGGAGCAAGAAGAGAAGGTAATGTTCGAGGAGTTGGCACAACATATAATTGTTCAATTTGATCGAGTACATAGGCAGAGTTAGCAGCAATATGAAATCCCCAGTCAGTTCCGAAAGAAGGAACGATTGTATGATAACTTTTCACAGTCAATCCAGCATGTTCGATTGTGTTACCGATGCTCCAATATACAAGAGGTGCATCAGCAGGTGAATTAGATTGGCAGACGAATGCTCCATCTTCTGTTAAAAATGTAGCTATCCGAGCAAAAAGTTCGCTTGTATATAAAGTACTTAAAACTTCTGTTGCTGGATCAGGAAAATCAATAATAATTACATCGTATAGAGGGGAAGAAGAATTTAGAAATTCTTTTGCATCGCATACGTGTACATTTACACGACTATCAAAAAATGCACTTTGATTTAAAGAAACTACTTCCGGAACATTACGTGCCATATTAATCATTGCCTCGTCTAAATCAACAAGATCTACATGTAGCAAAGTTTCATATTTTAAAACTTCTCGCAGGGCAAGACCATCGCCACCACCTAATATAAGAACACGTTTTGGATCAATTACCTTTGACATAATTGGATGAACAAGTGCTTCATGATAAATTTGCTCATCGACGGAACTAAATTGTAATTGCTTGTCCAAATATAAACGGACATCACTTACTTGTAACAAAGTAATATTTTGATAATTACTTTGTTCTGCAAATAAATTTGTATGCTCACCAGCTTGTATTTCTTTAAGAGAAATTTCATCCCATATATCTAAGCTGTGTGAATTTGTGGGTACTATGATTACATTTTCCGATTGTTCTTGTTTGTTCTGCTTATCCTGTTTATCTTGCTTGTCCTGTTTATTTTCCATTTCCTGTTGTTCTAGTTCAAATTTATCAGAGTCTAATTCAGAGCGCTTGTCTTTTTTATAGCTTGTTATTCTATAAATCTTTATTTTGTTCTTTTTTCTATGTTTTGGCATAGGAATCCCCTTTCGAATTGTGTTATTTTATTCTATGTAATTTAGTAGAGTCGGCTTGGACAATAATAGATAGAAGAGTGTGTTTAAGAGGGATTTATTTTTTACTAGATTTTCACGCTAAAAAAATTTTTTAGCGTTTTTTTGTTTTAAACACAACTAGACAACTAAACACTAATCTATTTTCATACAGTTATGTGTTAAAAGCGTGTTGTTTTATAACACACTGTGTGTTTTTTAGGTGACACACTAATTGAAAGCGTTAACACACAAAGAAAACAGTCGAAAAAGTGCTGATTTTAGTGGTTTTAAAAAGTTGGCACGCTAATTGCATTAATAAATAGCGTAAAGAAAAATAAATAAACATAAATTTTTTATACTACACAAGGGGGATTTTCAAATGAATATTTTATTATGTTGTTCAGCAGGGATGTCTACAAGTTTACTAGTTACAAAAATGGAAGCGGCTGCAAAAGCTCGCGGTCTAGAAGGAAAGATTTGGGCTGTATCTGGGGATGCAGTAAAAACAAATATCGATCAAGCAGATGTATTATTACTAGGACCACAAGTTCGTTACATGCTTTCTTCAATGAAAACGCTTGCTGATGAGAGGAACGTTGGAATCGACGTTATCAATCCAATGCACTACGGCATGATGAATGGAGAAGCAGTTTTAGATCACGCGTTAACACTTAAAAAATAATTAGGGGGGAAGCGAAATGCAAAAGTTTATTGCATTCATGGAGAAATATTTAGTTCCGGTCGCAGGAAGAATCGGATCGCAACGCCATTTAGTTGCAATCCGTGATGGTTTTATCGCAGTTATGCCTCTTATTTTAGTTGGATCGTTTGCAGTACTTATAAATAATCTACCGGTTGATGCATTCCAAAAACTTATGAAGGGTGCATTCGGAGATGTTTGGAAAGATATCGGCGGTGGTATGTGGACGGGGTCCTTTGCAATATTAGCTCTCATAGCCGCAGTTGGGATAAGTTATAATTTAGCGAAATCTTACGGTGTAGACGCGTTGTCAGCAGCAATTATTACATTCGGTGCATTAATTATTATATCTCCGACAACGCCGAAAGAAGGCGGTATTGATTTAGCCTGGACAGGATCACAAGGTTTATTCGTTTCTATCATTGTAGCTCTTCTTGTAACGGAGGTATTTCGATTCTTTGTTCAAAGGGATATTACAATTAAGATGCCAGACGGTGTTCCACCAGCAGTAATGAAGTCCTTTGCAGCATTAGTACCAGCATTTGTTATTTTAATCGCAACAGCAAGTATTCAGTTAGCAGTGAAATTAGCAGGAACAAGTATTCATAAATTCGTATTTGAAACAATTCAATTACCATTACAAGGTTTAGCAGGTACATTACCAAGTGCAATTATTATCGCATTACTTATTCACGTACTATGGTTCTTCGGATTACATGGTCCTAATATTATCGGTGGTATTATCGACCCAATCTATTTACCAGCACTAGAAAAGAACATTAAATTATTTAACGATGGTATGTCTGCATATGATGTACCACACATTTTCACAAAGCCATTCTTTGATGTATATGTATACATCGGTGGATCGGGTGCAACATTAGCATTCCTAGTAGCGGTAATGCTTGTTGCAAAAAGTGCACAGCTTCGTGGTGTAGGCCGCGTATCTATCGGTCCTGGTTTCTTCAACATTAATGAACCAGTTATTTTCGGTACACCAATTGTATTAAACCCAGCGTTAATCATCCCATTTGTACTTACACCAGTTGTATTAGTTATTACTTCTTATACAGCAATTTCTTTAGGATGGGTACCAAAAACAGTTGCTCTAGTTCCATGGACAATGCCACCAATCTTTAGTGGTTATCTTGTAGCGGGCGGAAGCATCGCTGGTGCTGTACTACAGCTTGTGAACTTTGCAATTGCGGTAGTTATTTACTATCCATTCGTATTAATGTGTGACCGTACGTATGTACAAGCTTCAAAGGCTGAAACAAAAGGAAATGACAATTCAGTATCACTTTAAAAAGTATTGTTCTGACGAGTTTTTATAGCTCGTCAGAACAACTAACTTTTATATCATGTTCAAAAAGATGAGACCCATCTAGAAGAACACTAAACTATCATTAATAAAATAATAATTTAATAGACATGTTCAAACTGAAGGGGTATTTAAATCGGTTGAACCTTATAGAGAGGGCGGTAATTATGATGACTACAGCAGAACAAATTCCATTCCAATTAATTTTAAATAGTGGTAATGCACGAAGCTTTGCAATGGAGGCACTTCAATTTGCCAAACAGGGGAAAATGGCAGAGGCTGATGAAGCGATGGTAAAGGCGAAAGAAGCGATCAATGAAGCGCATCATTTCCAAACAGAGCTCATACAATCAGAAGCAAGAGGAGAAAAAACAGAGATTAGCGTTCTTTTAATACACGCACAAGATCATTTAATGAATGCGATTACAGTAAAAGAATTAGCAGCAGAATTTATTGACCTTTATAAAAAATTAGAAGCGAAAGGGGAATAAAGCATGACTGGAATTAAAATTGCTACAATCGGCGGTGGATCTAGTTATACACCAGAGTTAATTGAAGGATTTATTAAGCGTTATGATGAGCTTCCTGTTCGTGAAATTTGGTTAGTAGATATTGAGGCAGGAAAAGAAAAGTTAGAAATCGTTGGTAACTTAGCGAAACGTATGGTGAAAAAATCTGGTTTACCAATCGAGGTACATTTAACACTGGATCGTCGTGAAGCATTAAAAGGTGCTGACTTTGTAACAACGCAGCTTCGCGTAGGTTTATTAGAAGCTCGTGCAAAAGATGAAGCAATCCCGTTAAAGTATGATGTAATCGGTCAGGAAACGAATGGTCCTGGTGGTTTATTCAAAGCGCTGAGAACGATTCCTGTTATTTTAGATATTTGTAAGGATATGGAGGAGCTTTGTCCAAATGCATGGTTAATTAACTTCGCGAACCCAGCTGGTATGGTAACAGAAGCTGTCCTTCGTTATACAAATATTCAAAGAGTAGTTGGTCTATGTAACGTTCCAATCGGAATCCGCATGGGTCTTGCAAGATTACTTGAAGTAGATGCAAGTCGTGTCCACGTTGATTTTGCAGGTTTAAATCATATGGTATACGGACTAGATGTATACTTGGATGGCGTAAGTGTAATGGATCGTGTGTTGGAGCTTGTAACAGATCCAGAAAAGCAAATTACGATGGAAAATATTGCAGCGCTTAACTGGGAGCCAGACTTTATTCGCGGCCTTCGTGCAATTCCATGTCCATACCATCGTTATTACTACAAAACACGTGAAATGTTAGAAGAAGAGAAAGAAGCTTCAGTTGAAAAAGGTACACGTGCAGAAGTAGTAAAACAATTAGAAGATGATTTATTCGAGTTGTATAAAGACCCGAACTTACATATTAAACCACCACAATTAGAAAAACGTGGCGGCGCTTATTATAGTGACGCAGCATGTAGCTTAATTACGTCTATTTACAATAATAAAGGTGATATCCAGCCTGTTAATACACGAAACAATGGAACAATTGCAAGCTTACCACATGATTCGGCTGTTGAAGTGAACTGTATTATTACGAAAGAAGGTCCAAAACCAATTGCAGTTGGAGACCTTCCCGTACCAGTTCGCGGTTTAGTACAGCAAATTAAATCATTTGAGCGCACAACAATTGAAGCTGCTGTTACAGGGGATTATCATAAAGCGCTGCTTGCTATGACAATTAATCCACTTGTACCATCAGATAAAGTTGCAAAACAAATTTTAGATGAAATGTTGGAAGCACATAAAGAATATCTTCCACAGTTCTTTAAAAAGGTAGAGAAGTAAAAGCGGCGCTATTTAGCCCGCTTTTTATTTTATTAGGAGGTATTACGATGATTAAGTTAATTGTAAACGCAGATGATTTCGGTCTTACAGAAGGTACAAATTACGGCATTATTGATGGACATATAAATGGACTTGTAAATTCAACGACGATGATGATGAATATGCCAGGAACAGAGCATGCGGTACGCTTAGCAAAAAAATATAACCTACTCGGAGTAGGCGTACATCTCGTATTAACAGCAGGAGAACCGCTTCTTGGAGACGTACCATCACTTGTAAGTAAGGATGGAGTGTTTCATAAACAAAGTGTCGTATGGGAAGGGAAGGTAAATCCGGAAGAAGTCGAGCGAGAATGGACTGCTCAAATTGAGAAGTTCTTATCTTACGGATTGACACCAACTCATTTAGATAGTCATCATCACGTGCATGGATTACCGATCTTGCACGATGTTCTTGAGAGATTAGCGGCTACATATAATGTTCCAATTCGTCGTTGTGAGGAAGAGCGAGCAGTACGCCCGTTTTCTGACGTGTTTTACAGTGACTTTTACGCCGATGGTGTGACGGAAGATTACTTTTTGAAGTTAAAAGAAAGAGTACAAGATGAACAAACGGTAGAAATTATGGTTCATCCAGCTTATATTGATCCAGAGCTTGTGAAGCGTTCTTCTTACGTAATGGATCGTGTGAAAGAATTGTGTATTTTAACAGAGAGCGAGTTGCCTGAAGGAATAGAACTTGTGAAGTTTTAATAGAAAAACGACGGCTACATAATGCCGTCGTTTTTTTATTTACAAAATGGATAGAATATATCCGCCAAAGGCTCCGAGTATAACGATAACCCAAGGTGGTGTTTTCCAAAAAGTGAGCAAGCAAAATAGAAGAGATGCAAAAACAAAATCTATAGCGTTCATAATTGTGCTCGTCCAAATAGGATCATAAAAAGCTGCTAATAAAATACCGACAACAGCTGCATTGATTCCAAGTAGTGCGCCTTGTATGTAAGATATTTTTCTCACACTGTCCCAAAATGGTAAAACACCAATAACGAGCAAGAAAGCAGGAAGAAAGATCGCAATTGTTGCGAGTATTGCCCCAAGCGTCCCGTTTAACACAGTTCCTATATAAGAAGCGAATGTAAATAGTGGACCTGGTACAGCTTGTGTTAATCCGTATCCAGTTAGGAACTGTTCTTTCGTCATCATTCCGTTTTGTACGAACTCACCTTCAAGAAGGGGTAGCACGACGTGTCCGCCTCCAAATACAAGTGCGCCAGAGCGATAGAAACTATCAAATAAAGCGATGTAATATGAGAACGGTCTTAATATTGGTAGCAACAGTAATAGTCCGAAGAATAAGATGAGACAAGAAACTGCTATCGTTTTTGAAATAGGTACTTTTATATGTTGAGATTGACTAATTGGTTGGTTGCGATATAAAAACCAGCCGATAAAGCCAGATACTATAATGAGAATGACTTGTGTCCAGCTACTTGGCCATAATAAGGCGATTGCGGCAGTTACGATAGCAATCGTCGCACGATTTCGGTCTGGCGTTAATTTTTGCGCCATTCCCCATATGGCATGAGCAACAATGGCGACTGCTACAAGCTTTAGTCCATGAATCCAGCCAGCACTTCCAAGGTCGAACTGATTAAGGAACGAGGCGAAGAAAACTAAAACAAGCACAGACGGTAGAGTGAATCCAATCCATGAAATAATAGCTCCTAATACCCCGCCTCTTAATAATCCAACCCCCATACCGACTTGACTGCTAGCAGGACCAGGAAGGAATTGGCATAGTGCTACTAAATCTCCATAGCTTCGTTCATCCATCCATTTTCTTTTTTGTATGTATTCGTGGTGGAAATAGCCAAGATGGGCGACAGGACCACCAAATGAAGTAAGTCCTAATTTAAATGAGACGAGAAAAATCTCTAATAATGTGTGAAAAGTGTATTTGTTATTTTCCAAAATGACCTCCTAGAATGTTTTTCTAAGTGCATTATACAAGAGATAGTAAAGCGAAAGGAACGATTCTAATGTAAAGATTGTGTGAATCTTTTCTTCGTAATTAAAACTTGAAAAAGTCATAAATGATTATGTATAAACCATAAAGTAGTAGAAGTAGTGCTGGGAAATTTATATAAGGAGAATGCCCGTATGACAACACATTTCTTTGCGAGGTTAACAGGGAAGAGGGAACTACCTCCTGTAAATACAGAAGCTTATGGTGTAACAGAGTTTATATTTAGTGATGATTTAAAGAAATTACAATATCGGATCATATTGAAAAACATCGAAAAAGTTACATCATGCCAAATTCATTTAGGAAAAGCGGATCAAATTGGTCCAGTGGTTTTAAATTTGTTTGGCCCAATAAAGCAAGGAATTAGTGTAAATGAAGGAGTCGTGACCGGTGTAGTCAATGTGGAGGATTTTGAAGGGCCTTTACAGGGGAGAGCGTTTGATAGCTTACTTCAAGAAATCATTCAGGCAAATGTATATGTAAATGTTTATACGAAGTCGAATAAGAAGGGCGAAATCAGGGGGAGAATCAGAAAAGTAAAGAAGTAGAAAAAAGGCTGTCCATTTTGGAACAGCCTTTTTTTCTATAAGGTGCAAATTTTAGCGGTTATTGTCGGTAAATCGATATATTGTGAAAATCGCTAATATAATTCGCGTTACGGTCGATATATTTAAAACACTGCTTCGATTAATTTTTTACAGGCTGATTTTTAATGAAGAAGTCCATGATATAAAACACTTCATCATCAGGGATTTGTATTTCAAATGTATTTTCAATTGGTTGTAATGCTTTTTTCACTTTCATATACATCCAGTACTCATCTTGTCTTCGTTTCTCTTTATCTGGATGAGGGAGGAGGCTTTCTCCTTTTTGAAGACGGTCAACCATACAGCTCATATGCAGAATCACACCCATTAAGCTGTCAGGAGTTAGCTGTAAGGAAATTAATTCTTGAATTGTATTTAATGAGTAACGAATTGTTTTAATAAGTAATGCTCCGTCGTTCCGCTGCATTTGTTGTTCCAGAATATCAGCCATTTTTGCATATGTTTCTTCATACGTAATTAATTCTTGAATTGGCTGAATCGCTGTGTAGTTTACAATGTCTTGGAAATGGTATGTTAAGCATGGCACCTGCACATCGAAATTTGTGACGATACAAATGATATTCCGCTCTTTTTTTATGTTCTCAATCATTTTCGTTAAATCTTTTTCATGGACGATACTAATCGGAATAATTTCAATTAAGTCTTTGTCAAATCGCAAATAGTTCTCTAACATTTTTTGAATAGCTAAAGCACTGCCTTCCCCAGTTAAACAAGCTGTTAAAATAACAGACTTCATTGGTGATAGTGGCTTTTTCTTTTCTTCTTGTACGTTTAAGTAAAACGGTGTTAAGTTCTTCACTGTCTCATACAATGCATCTAACGAGTAGCCAAGTTGAGCTTTTCGAGCTGCTTCTAGTGCATGTGGAGTGCTTGTCATGGAAAGAACACGTACCGGAATTTTGAACTCAGTTTCTAATATATCACCAATATAAGCGAGTGAGCCCATATCGACGAGTAAGAGAAGTCCATTTACATTTTGGAGTGTTTTCATATACACTTTCACACGCTCTAAGAAATCTTTCGGCGATTCATGTAACGGCATATCGATACCGGTTACTTCCTCAATGCCGAGCAGTTCGTTTGCGACGTTTGCCATTTCTGTTGCGATGCCGTTGCCGTGCGCTAATATTAATACTTTTACTTCTGTTTGTGAGGCAGGAATTGGATCAACAACGAAGAACATTGTTAAAAATCCTGCTTCATCAATAGGCATTGTTATTTGTAATTCGTCCTCCAGTAGTTGAATGCATTGCATAGCTACGGAAAAAGCGTCTTTATATTTCGTACGAATTTGATTTAATTGTGGGTGATGAATTTGTTTCCCAGCTTGCAAACGTTGTAGAGTTGTCTGTACATGTAAGCTTAAAGCGAGAAATACTTTTTCATCAAACGTCTTAGATAAATGCTTTTCAGCAAGTTCCGCAATTCTTTCACATACGGAAACGATATTACGATCCACAATTTTAAAAACATTTTCATGACTTGTTTTTTTAGAAATTTGGTTAAAATATTGTACGAAAAAGCTTTGAATATCATTTTCTATTAGTAATTCTAATTCGTCTTCTTCAATACCGCGAGCTTGAAGTTCTTCGTATTTATAATCAATATAATCGTAAATAGAAGACCGTTTTTCATTCTCAATTTTATGATTACTCCAACCTTCATCACCTGTAAATATAAATGTTTCATTTGGTATTTGGTATAGATGACGGCTCTTTCTTTCAATGAATAACCCTTCTTTCATATACCAAGGTAAATCTGTACTTGAAACATAGACAGAGTCACGTTTCTTTGTCACAAGGTCAGAATAGGCTTTCGCACAGGCAATTTGTACATCCGTTTTTAATTGCCCGATGTTATTGGGACAATTGTAAAAGACGAAAGCGCGCATTGTATTCGGACTAACGTGAATTTCTTTTCGCAGACGGATTGCTTCATTTGTGAAAAATAGTTGCAGTAAAGCAAATCGTTCTTTATGTGTACGCTCACGAAGTGGTGGCAGCGTAACAGTCATTGGTATACGTCTTGTAAATGTTTTTAATAAAAATGAATTTGGTTCTTCTGTTGTTGCAGTAATGATTAATACTTGTGCTTTACGCTCGTTTTCTGTTTCTCCAAGGCGGCGGTATACCCCGCGGTCAATAAAGGTGAAAAGCATTTCTTGTCCCTCTGGAGGAAGGCGATGTACTTCATCTAAGAAAAGGATCCCTTCATGTGCTTTTTCAATTAACCCTTTTTGATCACTTGCCCCTGTATAAGCTCCTTTTTTAATCCCAAATAACTGCCCCAGTAGTAGCTGTGGATTATTTGCGTAATCGGCACAGTTAAAGACGATAAATGGTGCATTTTTAGGAAGCTGTTCAACTTCAATTGCATATTCGTGCATTAAAGAAGCGAACATAGATTTTCCGACCCCTGTTTCTCCTAGCAGTAAAGTATGCATACCGTTTGGAGGATAGAGAATAGAAGCTTTCGCTTTTTCGATTGGGATTTTAAGGCTTGTATTTTCAATTGCAAATGTATCTAATGAAGTCATTTCCTTTGAATGCGTTTCCAACGAAGCGTTCGTTTCTATATAAAAACGAACAGGACGCGTATTTGTTTTTAATAAACGTTTATCTTTTACAAGTTTGTTTAAGTCGCTACTTACATTGGCACGATCTAGTTGCAACAGGGTAGCGAGTTCTGATGCGGTTACACCTTCTATATAATTGCCTTCTTGTATTGCGTTAAAAATGAGATCTATTCGTTTCATTTCTATTCACCTCGAAACTTCATCACTATTTAAAATTTTACACAAAAATGGGAAGGGTGGGAAGAGAAAAATAAAACAGCTTTAGCATATAGGCACTAAAGCTGTTACAATCTTGTGTCTTTCCAAAAGTTCACTTCGAGATGAGAAGATGGATTATAGGGAAGAAGTTTGTATCCTTGTGACTGTAAGTAATCAATTACTTTAGGCAGTATTTGTACGGTTACACTCGAATCATGCATTAAAATCACTTCGACTTGTTCATCACTCTGATTACGTACTCTTTCTAGTATGGCAGAAGGATTGTCATAGCTTTTCCAGTCATATGTATCGATTGTCCAATCCCACATTTTATACTGGGCGGATACAAGTGCATCACGGTAATTCTTTTTTAAGTAAGGCATGCTACCATACGGGACACGAACGAGATGTGTATTTAATTTTGTAACTTGCTGAACAATATTTTGTGTTTGTTCCATTTCTGTAATTAAAGCGGATGGATCACCAGTGTAAAGGCGTTTTACATCGTGTGACATACTGTGAAGTCCGATATAATGCCCCTCTTTAATTAATCGTTGCATTGTTTTTTTATAATGTGGTACTTTTCCGCCAATAACAAAGAAAGTTGCTTTTCCGTTCTTTTCCTTTAAGATGTTTAAAATTTGCGTAGTATATTTGTTTGGTCCGTCATCAAATGTTAAGTACGCGATTTTTTGGATAGGAGAGGTAGTTTCAGTATTTGGATGATGTTCAGCAGGGGGCATTGTAGTTGCTCCTGCATGAGATGACACGTACATAGTAATTGTTAAAAATAAAATAACGTATTGAAATACTCGCTTGATCATAACATTCACCCTCAGTTTGACAATCAAGATGTAAAAAAGAAAATATAATCCTTTTCTTATTATGTATATCTTTCTCCAATAGTGGAGCTCTCAAACAATCTATATTTTGGAAATATAAAATGATGAATAAAAAATAGCATCCTCTTATAAGAAAGAGGATGCTATTTGAATATTTCATAATTGTAAAGTCTATACTACAATTAGTCTTCTCTTTTTTTAACCTTTTTATAGAAGGAAATAATTGGTTTGTAACGGTCGTGTACAAGACCGATTACTTCAGCGACTATTTCAGTAATGAAAATTAAAGCAAACAGAAGAATCATTGATATCCATAGCGTCGCTTTAGTGAAAAAAATAGCATTTACACTAAAAAAAATACCAAATGCATAAATGATGAGCACCGTCGTACGATGAGAGAATCCCATTGCTAGGAGACGGTGATGTAAATGAGATTTATCTGGTGCTGAAATTGGTTTTTTATTTACAATACGACGAATAATCGCAAAAGTTGTATCAAATATAGGTACACCTAAAATGATAATTGGAACAAGGAAACTAAATAGCGTTACACTTTTGTATAATCCCAATAAAGATAGGATGGAAATACAATAACCTAAAAATAGGGCGCCGGTATCTCCCATGAAAATCTTTGCTGGATGGAAATTATAGAATAAAAATCCAAGCGTACTTGCAAGTGCGATAAGTGCTAATGGCAAGATAATAACTGCACCAGTACCCATAGGGCTGGTGAGGGCCATGTAAGCCAATGTTGCTAGAACGATTGATGAAATTCCAGCGGATAATCCATCTAAACCATCAATTAAGTTGATGGCATTTGTAATGCCTACAATCCAAAAAACTGTAATTGGATATGCGAGCCATCCAAGTTCAGTATCCCCGATAATTGGTATATATAGTACCTGTACTAATAATCCACTTTTTACAATTAATATAGCAACTAATAGCTGGCCACCAAATTTTACTTTTGCTGATAATTCATACATATCATCTAAAATCCCAATGATAATGATGATGATAGCGCCTAAGCTTATTGATAACATTCTTTGTTCGTATAACCCACCAACAACAAAACCTACAGCTACACCGATAAAAATTGCTAATCCGCCAAGACGGGGCATGATTTTTTGGTGTACTTTACGCGCGTTTGGTTTATCTGTTGCTCCTATCTTAAATGCTAATTTAATAACGAAAGGAGTAACGCCGAGTACAGTGATAAAGGATGCCAAAATGGCATAAATCACTTGTGAGTCCATTAATACCCCACCTTTTATATTTAAACGTAATTTTTAGATGTTTTTTCTGAAAATTTCGATGATTATTTACAGGCTCATAACATATGGTATCACAAAAAGATTAGAATTCAATCTTTTTTTCTTTGTACGGCAAATGGAAGCAGATAGAATATATGACAATTGTATAAAGAATGTTGAATCGTTTGAGAAGGTTAATCGTATTGTACTTTAGAATATGACATTTTATCTGTTTCTTCGATAATGAATATTTTTATTTCAGTATTATAAGTGTTACACGTAGAAATGAGTAAATTCCATGTTAAAATGTGGGAATTTATTCACATGAACGGGCAGTAAGGCTTCCACCTCAAAATTTAGTTGAGGCAAAGAATTTAGGTGGGAACCTTAATTCCTGTAAAATCTCGATTGGTTTAACTAATAATTAGTAGAGGATGAATGCCCCGCACTGAATAAAGTTTTATTTTATATTCTTGCATGTAATTTTACAAAAACTTAAAAAAGAATGGAAAAAGTAATTCATATAATAAAGAAGTAAAAGAGTTTTCTCATTTTTAATGTGAGAGGGGGAAGCACAGGGAGAATTCTATGTATTCGTGTATTTTCTATTGTATATTCCTGTGCGAAAAGGAAATGAAAATTACGATAATAGGTACCGGATACGTTGGATTAATTACAGGAGTAGGATTGGCAATGTTAGGCCATTCAGTCACATGTTTTGATATAAATGATGAGAAAATTGAACGGATAAAGCAAGGAGATCTGCCTATTTATGAAGCGGGTTTATATGAATTAATAAATGATGCACGTGAGAATGATTGTTTAACTTTTACAACAAGTAGAGTAAAAGCATTTTACGATGCAGAATTTATATTTATTGCAGTTGGAACGCCATCTTTATTAGATGGGACAGCGGATTTAACATATATTCGAAGTGCTTGTGACGATATTGGAACATATACGACGAATGACATTATTGTCGTTACGAAAAGTACGGTTCCTGTAGGTACAAATGATGTTATGAGGGGATGGATTGAGGAGAAATTACAAAATAGATATGAATTACATATCGTATCGAATCCGGAATTTTTACGGGAAGGTTCAGGGATTTACGATTTTTTTCAGGGAGATCGTATTGTAATTGGAGCAGATAATGAGGAAGCGGCACGAAAAGTGGAGAATTTGTATAGTGAATTACGCTTAAAAACGTATGTTACAAATATAAAAAGTGCAGAGATGATTAAATATGCATCTAATGCTTTTTTAGCTACGAAAATTAGTTTTATAAATGAAATTTCTAATATATGTGAGCAGGTAGATGCAGATATATTAGATGTAGCTATAGGGATGGGAATGGATAAGAGAATTGGAGCGTCTTTTTTAAATGCGGGCATTGGTTATGGGGGTTCGTGTTTTCCGAAAGATACGAAAGCCCTTGTGCAAATTGCAGGGAATGTTTCTCATGATTTTCGTTTGTTGAAAGCGGTTATTGAAGTGAATAATAAACAACAGTTGTTACTGGTTGAAAAAGCAAAGAAAATAATAGATATGAATAAAAAGCAGATTGCAGTTCTTGGCGCAGCGTTTAAACCGAATACTGACGATATAAGAGAAGCACCGTCCCTTGTTATAATAGAAGAATTAATTAATATGGATGCAGATGTGATTCTATATGACCCGCAGGCTATTCAAAATGTAAAAGGTGTGTTTGGAGAGACTATACGCTACACCGGATGCATAGATGAAGCGATTAGAGAAGCTGATGCTGTTTTTATTTTAACAGAATGGGAATCAATACGAACTTATCCGTTAGAGAATTATGTAAAGCTTATGAAGGAGCCCATTCTATTTGATGGGAGAAATTGCTATACTAATGAGGATGCCAAGAAGCAGGGATTAGATTATTACTCGATCGGGCGAAAAAGCATCCGTAATAGTAATACTTTTTTTATTAGTTAAAAAATGCGTGTATCTAGGTATGGTGATATATGTAAGGTGGGAAATTGTAACTAGTGAAAGAAAAGAGGTAATAAAATGACTGAACGTTTAAAAGTAATGACAATTTTCGGGACACGTCCAGAAGCAATTAAAATGGCACCTCTTGTGTTAGAGTTGCAAAAACATCCAGAAAAAATTGAGTCGATTGTGACTGTAACAGCGCAACATCGTCAAATGTTAGACCAAGTATTAAGTATCTTTGGAATTACGCCAGATTTCGATTTGAATATTATGAAAGACCGCCAAACTTTAATTGATATTACAACGCGTGGTTTAGAAGGTTTGGATAAAGTAATGAAAGAAGCAAAGCCGGATATTGTACTTGTACATGGTGATACAACGACAACATTTATTGCAAGTTTAGCTGCTTTCTACAATCAAATTCCAGTAGGGCATGTTGAAGCAGGACTTCGTACATGGGATAAATATTCTCCATACCCAGAAGAGATGAATCGCCAATTAACAGGCGTCATGGCAGATCTTCATTTCTCACCTACAACAAAATCAGCAACGAACTTACAGAAAGAAAATAAAGATGAGTCACGCATTTTCATAACAGGGAATACAGCGATTGACGCACTAAAAACGACTGTAAAAGAAACATATAGTCATCCTGTACTAGAGAAACTTGGAAACGATCGTCTTGTACTTATGACAGCTCACCGCCGTGAAAACTTAGGAGAGCCAATGCGTAATATGTTCCGTGCAATTAAACGTCTTGTTGATAAGCATGAAGACGTACAAGTTGTGTATCCGGTTCATATGAACCCAGTTGTTCGTGAGACAGCGAATGATATTTTAGGCGATCATAGCCGCATTCATTTAATTGAGCCGCTAGATGTAATTGATTTCCACAATGTTGCAGCTCGTTCATATTTAATGTTAACTGATTCTGGTGGTGTACAAGAGGAAGCGCCGTCACTTGGTGTACCGGTTCTTGTTCTTCGTGATACAACAGAGCGCCCAGAAGGTATTGAAGCAGGTACATTGAAATTAGCAGGAACAGACGAAGAGACAATCTTTGGTCTTGCTGATGAGTTGTTATCAGATAAAGAAGCTCATGATAAGATGTCAAAAGCATCTAATCCTTACGGTGATGGCCGTGCATCAGAGCGCATTGTAGAAGCAATTTTACAACACTTTAATAAGTAAATAAAAAAGAGCCAAATCATATGCGATTTGGCTCTTTTTGTTATTGCTGATTTCTCATAATCCACTCTGCATGAGCATTCGTAGAAGGAGGTGGTTCAGTTGGTGTTTTTTTCTGATTCTGATTCGTTTCTTTCTTTGCCTTTTCGTCAGAGTTAGAATTTGAAGAATGGTTTGATTCGGTTTTTGTAGTTGGATTTTCTTGAGTGTTTGCTGTTTCTCCTAATTCTTTTTTAATTTCGTTACGTACTGTCTCTACACCGATTGGATCTGGAAGGAAGTAATAAATACCACCTATTTTTTTGTCTTCTCCTTCAAGTTTGAACGTTTGCATTGTAGAAGGATCAAATCCAGATAGTTTATTGTAAAGAGCCAGTCCGTCTGAAATAGGAATGTCAGTTTTTATATATTTTCCAACGACTGCTGTTAAATCTTTAATTTTAAATACGGTAGAGGCTGAATTTAGTTTTTGAGCAACAGCGGCTAGTAATTGTCTTTGTCTAGCGGCCCGACCATAATCGCCGTTTGGATCCTGCTTTCGCATACGTACGTATGCGAGTGCTTCTTCCCCATTTAAGTCTTGTTGTCCTTGCTTAAATTCGATTTTTTTGTAGTAATCCACGTCTGAACGCTCCCAAAAATCGAAGGGGACATCAACAGTAACACCGCCAACAGCATCAACAATTCCTTTAAAGCCTTGGAAATCAATTTTAATATAATGGTCTACAGGAACTTTTAGAAAACCTTCGATAGTTTTGATTGCCATTTCTTCTCCGCCGTAAGCGTGCGCAGCGTTAATTTTGTCTTCTTTGTTCTTACCAACAATTGGAACGCGACTATCACGAGGGATACTCATAAGCGAAATCTTTTTATTTTTAGGATTGACGGTCGCAAACATTAATGAATCTGTACGACCGTTTTGACCGTCCGTTGCATAATCTTCTATACCCATAATGAGGAGTGTAAAAGGCTCCTTTGTAATTTCTACATCTTCGGTTCTCAAGTCCGATTTTTGACGAGTAAAACCACTATACATCCCCATGAGAGAAGAGTAGGAATTTAATATATAAAGTCCTACACCACCAAATAAAAATACGAAAATAAGGAAGTAGAAAAACTTTCTTCTTCGTTTCTTTTTTATTCTGCTATTTTGGAGATGATAATAACGTTCTTCCATATATAATCTCCTTAGTTCATTTGTAGGAAAGTAATTCACTACATTAATCTTTAAAGTTGAGGATGTAGTTATTCTTAGATAACATCTTGTTCTAAGTACAACATATCTCCTTCTGTAATTGTACATTTCCCATTTGTTAACTCAATCATCCAATCTGTGAATGCTTGTTTTCCGTCTTCTTCTACATACGTATCAAATGTGACATTTTCGAGATAATGTATATCTTTAATGGCATATTTCGAATTACGTAATTCATTTTCAATTTTGCCAAGTAATGTGTAATCAATTTCGGTCTGCATAACACGCATTAGTTTTCGCTGAACAACACCGACATGATTAATGCCTTCGCTTGTACATTTTCCATATGCGCGAATTAATCCACCTGCGCCAAGTTTGATGCCACCAAAATAACGTGTAACGACAACGACGGTATCTTTTAAACCGCGTTTTTTTAGTACCTCTAACATAGGTACGCCAGCTGTACCGCTAGGTTCTCCATCATCATTTGCTTTTTGGATTTGATCTTGTTCGCCAATCAAATACGCAGAACAATTATGTGTGGCATTCCAATTTTGTTTTTTTATTTTTTGTATAAATTCTTGAGCTTCTGCTTCGGTTGTAGCTCTGCTAACATAACAAATAAATCTTGATTTTTGAATGACAATTTCGTGCTCACCGTAGTCTTTGATTGTTAAATATTGTAATAACACTCGTATACGCCCCTATCTACCAAAATGACTAGTACTTTACATTTTAAAAGCGAGCGTTTTTATATTCAAACATTTTTTATAAATAAGTTGAAATTTTTGGTGAGTATTTCAACTTTTTGTTGTAATTTGTCGAGATGGTAAGTATTATTTCAAATCGGCATTTTTATGTATGGATGCACCATTTTTAGTTTTCGTGTAAACTTAGGGAATAAAAACTTTTTTATAAGGCAGGTACGCAAATGAAAACAGCTATTGTTACTGATAGTACAGCATATATACCGAAGCATATTCGTGATGAACTCAATATATATATGATTCCATTAAACGTTGTGTTTGGAACGGAATCTTATCAAGAAGAAGCTGAAATTTCAGTAGATGATTTCTATGTAAAAGTACGTGAGCAAGAAGAACTTCCGAAAACTTCTCAGCCAGCAATCGGAAAGTTTGTTGAGTTATTTGAAGAACTATCTAAGGATTATGATGCGGTTATTAGCATTCATCTTTCAAGTGGGATTAGTGGTACATATCAAACGGCAACGACAGCCGGGCAAATGGTAGAGGGTATTGATGTATATACGTACGACTCTGAAATTAGTTGTGAAGTACAAGGATTCTATGTACGTGAAGGGGCAAAATTAGCAAGTGAAGGAAAAGATCCGAAAGAGATCGTTGCCCGTTTTGATGAAATGAAGGAAACGATGGACGCTTATTTTGTAGTGGATGATTTACATCATTTACAACGTGGAGGACGATTAAATAGTGCACAAGCTTTCATTGGTAGTTTGTTACAAGTGAAGCCAGTTTTATATTTTAGAGATAAAATCATTATTCCATTTGAAAAGATTCGTACACGTAAAAAAGCGTTAAAACGAATTGTTGAAATTTTTGATGAGCAAGCAAGTCAAGGTGTACCTATGGAAGCAGTTATCATTCATGCACAACGTGAAGAGGAAGCGAATGAATGGAAGGCAGAATTAGAAGCAAAATATCCCCATGTTACAATCCGCACAGGTTATTTCGGTGCTGTAATTGGTACGCATTTAGGCGAAGGTGCACTAGGACTTGGATGGTATACGAAGTAATAAGATATAAAAAGCTCTCTTTTTGAAGAGGGTTTTTTTACGGATATTTTACGTGTGGTTGACAAGTTAATATTTGGAAATGGTAAAATGTACGTAAAATAAAATAATGAGGAAAGTTTTATAACTTACTTTTTACAAGAAACTATATTATAATAGAAGAGAGGTGAAACATATGGAGCATAATTCTTGTTTATGTCCAAAGTTTGAGTCAGCTTTTACTTTGCTTAGTAAAAAATGGACTGGCTTAATTATTAAATCTTTGCTTGAAGAGTCAAAACGTTTTAGAGAAATCGCAGATATTATACCGAATATGAGCGATCGTATGTTATCAGAGCGTTTAAAGGAATTGGAAAGTGAAGGCATTGTAGTTCGTAATGTTTATCCAGAAGTACCAGTTCGAATCGAGTACGGCTTAACTGAAAAAGGGAAAGCATTAGAAAGTGTTATGGATGAAGTCCAAAATTGGGCTGAGAAATGGATGAAATAACGTTTTGATTTCATTCGTATTAGTGTATTTAACAAAACGTAAGGGAAACCTTGCGTTTTTTCTTTGCTTATAAAATGCTTTTAAAATTCTACACGTATATACAAAAATATGCATATTTTGCGATAGAGTTACATATAATATTACATTTGTTTTACAATAGCGTAACATTAGCAAAAAAAATCCCGAATTATGGTATAAATTTTATAGGTTATATACGGAAAAAGACAAAAGAAAGCGGTGTAAAAAATAAAATGAAAAAGCTAAAAATGGCATCTTGCGCATTAGTTGCAGGGTTAATGTTTTCAGGACTAACACCAAATGTATTTGCAGAAGATAAAATTTCTGACGTGAAATCACAAATTAATACACAAAATGACACTTTACATAAACAACAACAAGAACGTGATGTATTACAAAAGCAAATGAATGACTTAAACAAAACAATTCAAGGTTTGGATAAATCTGTTCAAGAGAATGCTTCAAAACTTGATGAAACAACGAAAAAAGTTGCGGATACTGAGCAATTAATCGAAAATAAAAATAAAGATATTGCAGAACTACAAACGAAAATTGCAAAACGTGAAGAGTTATTAAGAAAACGTTTAGTTGCACTTCAAGAGCAACCAAACACGAACGTTGTAACAGAAGTTCTTGTAAACTCTAAAAACGTTGCAGATTTAGTTGATCGTTTAACTTCTGTTTCTAAAATTCTTGAGTCTGACGAAGATATCATGAAAACACAACAAGAAGACCAAGCGAACGTGAAAAAAGATGTTGAAACGGTAAAAACAAAGCAAAAAGAATTAAAAGAAGCACAAGCTCAAATTGAAACTGCTAAGAAAGAACTTGACGCTGAAAAAGCGAAAAAAGCAACAGCAGTAAACGATTTAAGCGGTAAAATGGACACAGTTGTAACTTCAATGACAAGTACGGAAAGTCAATTGAAAGATCTTGAAAAACAAGCACTGCAATTACAACGTATTGCTGAACAAGAAGCACAAGAGAAAGCGGCACAAGAAGCTGCTGCTCAAAAACAAGCAGAACAAGCTGCTAAAGATGCGCAAGCGCCCACAGCACAAGCACCTGCAGCACAAACTACACCAGCAAACAATGGTGGACAAGCTCAAAAAGAAGAGTCTAAAAAGGAAGAACCTAAAAAAGAAGAGCCTAAGCCAGAAACGAAAAAACCAGAGCCAGCACCAACTCCAAATGCGGGTGGCGTAATTGGTAAAGCACAAGGTTACTTAGGCTTACCATATGTTTGGGGAAGTGCATCTCCATCAAACGGTGGTTTTGACTGTAGTGGATTTATTTCTTACATCTATGGTGTAGGACGTCAAGACGTTGCAGGTTACTGGAATTCAGTTTCTAAAGTAAGTAGCCCACAACCTGGAGATTTAGTATTCTTCCAAGGTACTTATAAACCAGGTCCATCTCACATCGGTATTTACGTTGGGAATGGCCAAATGATTCATGCTGGTGATAAAGGGATTGCTTACGCTAGCTTAAGCAGTAGTTATAACCAAAAACATTTCTTAGGTTACGGAAGATTATAGGATTACAATTCAATAAAAAAACGTGTATAAAGTCGATAGCTTACTATTTTATAAGTAGGTTATCGGCTTTTTTGAGTTTTTACGAGATCATGAGAAAGGTTTATAGTAGTGCTGGAGGTGGTTGCTGATGTTAGCAGGGAAACAGTTACTATTAGAGGAACTCTCTTCAGATTTACGGGATACATTACAAGATTTGAAAAAGAAGCGGAAGGTCGTATGTGTACAAGGTGTAAAAAAGAAAGCTTCTAAATATATGTGTCAGCGCTGCGGAAATATAGAGCAGCGACTATTTGCGTCATTTTTATGTAAAAGGTGCAGTAAAGTATGTACGTATTGCCGGAAGTGTATAACGATGGGGAGGGTAAGTGAATGTGCTGTACTCGTTCGTGGAATCGCTGAAAGAAAAGGAGAAAAAGGTTTAAATTCGTTACAGTGGAAGGGGGCCTTGTCTACTGGTCAGGAGTTGGCGGCGCAAGGTGTTATAGAAGCTATTAAAAAGAAAGACTCTTTTTTTATTTGGGCTGTGTGCGGGGCTGGAAAAACTGAAATGCTATTTTACGGTATTGAAGAGGCACTTCAAAAAGGAGAAAGAGTTTGTATCGCAACACCAAGAACAGATGTTGTACTGGAATTAGCACCGAGATTACAAGAAGTGTTTCCACATATAAATGTAGCTGCTTTATACGGAGGGAGTGTAGACCGGGAAAAAGATGCAGCGTTAGTCGTTGCAACGACTCATCAACTGTTACGTTACTATAGAGCGTTTCATGTCATGGTTGTAGATGAGATCGATGCCTTCCCGTATTATGCAGATCAAATGTTACAGTATGCAGTGCAACAAGCGATGAAAGAGAAAGCGGCGCGTATTTATTTAACGGCAACTCCCGATGAAAAGTGGAAACATAATTTCAGAAGTGGTAAACAAAAAGGTATCATTGTCTCTGGACGATACCATCGTCATCCGTTACCAGTTCCTCTATTTTGCTGGTGCGGAAATTGGAAGAAAAGTCTCCACCATAAAAGAATTCCTCGAGTGTTACTACAATGGTTAAAAATGTACGTAAGCAAAAAGTATCCCATTTTTTTATTTGTTCCTCATGTGCGATATATAGAAGAATTGAGCCTGATATTGAAAACGTTGGATCTTAGAATCGATGGTGTACATGCAGAAGATCCGATGAGAAAAGAAAAAGTAGTAGCTTTCAGAAAGGGAGAAATTCCGTTATTAGTTACAACGACAATTTTAGAGAGAGGAGTAACTGTGAAGAATTTACAAGTTGCAGTGTTAGGGGCGGAAGAAGAAATCTTTTCAGAAAGTGCGCTCGTACAAATTGCCGGCCGAGCAGGTCGCAGTTTTGAAGAACCTTATGGCGAGGTCGTTTATTTTCATTGCGGTAAGACAGAGGCGATGGTACGCGCGAAAAGGCATATTCAAAGTATGAACAAAAAGGCGAAAGAACAAGGATTAATCGATTAATGCATTGTCTACTTTGCGATGAGTATATGTTGGAAACAGTTAGTTGGTACACCTTCTTTGTAAAGTCTCGCAAAAAATATATATGTGATGGGTGTGAGCGGAAACTTTCCTATATTATAGGAGAGATTTGCATGGAGTGTGGGCGACCTTTAGAGGACTTGCCTTCCGAATATAAAGAAAATGATATTTGTATGGATTGCGTAAGGTGGATAAATGAGGAGAATTATCGTCCTTTTAAAAATCGTTCTTTGCACGTGTACGATGATGAGATGAAAGAAATATTAACACAGTTTAAGTTTCGGGGGGATGCGGAGTTGGTTCATATTTTTCATCGATCGTTTCGAGAGCTATTTCAAAAGCATTTTACGAGCGTTTCAAGTGTTATTGCTGTTCCGCTTAGTAGGGAACGGGAATATGAACGTGGTTTTAATCAGGCAGAGTTATTAGCAGCATGTTTACCTGTCAAAATTTCTTATCCCTCATTAAGAAGAAGGGAAACAGAAAAGCAAAGTAAGAAGACACGTAAAGAAAGGCTTTCGGGAAGTAATCCTTTTTATTTTCAGGGAGAAGATATGTTTCATGATCAACATATCTTACTCGTTGATGATGTATATACGACAGGAATTACAGTTAGACAAATTGGAAGTCTTTTATACGATAGAGGAGCAAGGGAAGTTTCTAGTTTGACGCTTTGTAGAAGTTGATCTGTAACTGTCGAAAGGGATAATAAAAAGACGATAAGTCTTCTTTGACTTCGTAAGTTGTCATTCGTTATAGTCAAAGTATGGGGCGAATGCCCTGATTTTTAGAGTGAAGGGAATGGAATGAACATGCAAGGAAGAGTGAAATGGTTCAATGCAGAAAAGGGATTTGGGTTTATTGAGCGTGAAGATGGTGATGATGTATTTGTTCATTTTTCTGCTATTCAACAAGATGGATATAAGTCATTAGAAGAAGGGCAACAAGTTGAGTTTGACATTGTAGATGGAGCACGTGGACCACAAGCAGCTAATGTTGTAAAACTGTAGGAATATTGTTTTTGGGAAGAGAGAGCTGCGTTTGTGGCAACGTTATATATATGGTAGAACCTCTTGTTTTTTGCAAGGGGTTTTTGTTATGAATCAAGTTGTCAAAAAGTTGTTTCTTTTCTGTAACGAATTGTCCACAGTTATATTCGTTATTCACGATGTTAATAGGATAAAATAAAGATAGAAACGATGCATCTTTTCATTTCAACAAAAAACGATAAAAAAATCGCAATTCCACTAATTTTTTTAAAAAAGTTAGAAGGAGTTTTTAAGCCAATGTCGAAATTATAGTACATAGGCTTGAAAGGAGGAATTCATCTATGAAATTCAACATTCGTGGTGAAAATATTGAAGTAACTCCAGCATTAAAGGAATATGTAGAGAAAAAACTAAGTAAGTTAGAGCGTTATTTTGATACATTCCCAGAGATTAAAGTTAATTTAAAAGTATACTCTGACAAGCAACGTGTCGAGGTAACAATTCCATTTACTGATTTATTACTTCGTGCAGAAGAAACTAATAGCGATATGTACGCTGCTATCGATTTAGTAGTTGATAAACTTGAGCGACAAATTCGTAAACATAAAACAAAGGTAAATCGTAAGTTACGTGAGAAAGGTTCTATGAAAACGAACTTTATCCTTCCAGAAGCAGTAGCTGTTCTGGATGCGGTAGAAGAGGATGAATTAGAACTTGTACGTACAAAACGATTTGATTTAAAACCGATGGACGTTGAAGAGGCGATCCTACAAATGGATATGCTAGGACATAATTTCTTCGTCTTCACAAATGCTGATACAAATGAAACTAATGTTGTATACGGCCGTAAAGATGGGAAATATGGTTTAATCGAAACTAAATAATAATTCAAAAGCGCAGCCGAAATGGCTGCGCTTTTTTTGCTGAAAATAGATTTTTTTAAAAATTTTTCTTAATTTAGAACGAGACATTCGGCCGATTGTTGTCATAGTTATAAGACAAGTGTTACAATTATCATTAGGTATATACATTTTAGTTTTTTTAATTAGGAGAAAAATTGGCATAACATACATTTGATTTTTATAACGACTGATTGTAATAGAAAAAGAAAAAACAATCGGAAGTTTTATTTTAATAAAAAAGAGGAGCGTATTTCCTATGATCGGTATTTTAAAAAAGGTATTTGATGTAAATCAACGCCAAATTAAACGTATGCAGAAGACAGTTGAGCAAATTGATGCATTAGAATCATCTATTAAGCCACTAACAGATGAGCAATTAAAAGGAAAGACGCTTGAATTTAAAGAACGTTTAACAAAAGGTGAGACAGTAGATGATCTACTTCCTGAAGCTTTTGCAGTTGTTCGCGAAGCTGCGACTCGTGTTCTTGGAATGCGTCCGTATGGCGTGCAGTTAATGGGTGGTATTGCCTTACATGAAGGGAATATCTCTGAGATGAAAACGGGTGAAGGTAAAACGTTAACATCTACATTACCTGTATATTTAAATGCTTTAACAGGAAAAGGTGTTCACGTTGTTACAGTCAATGAATACTTAGCACAACGTGATGCGAGCGAAATGGGACAACTTCATGAGTTCCTAGGCTTAACAGTAGGAATTAACTTAAACAGCATGTCACGCGAAGAGAAACAAGAGGCTTATGCTGCTGATATTACGTATAGCACAAATAATGAGCTTGGATTCGATTACTTACGTGACAACATGGTTTTATATAGAGAACAGTGCGTTCAGCGTCCACTTCATTTTGCTATTATCGATGAAGTTGATTCTATTTTAGTCGATGAAGCACGTACACCGCTTATTATTTCGGGACAAGCTCAAAAATCAACAGAGTTATACATGTTTGCAAATGCATTCGTTCGTACATTAGAAAATGAAAAAGAGTATTCATTTGATGTGAAAACGAAAAATGTAATGTTAACTGAAGATGGTATTACGAAAGCAGAGAAAGCTTTCCATATTGAAAACTTATTCGATTTAAAACATGTCGCACTTCTTCACCATATTAATCAGGCACTTCGTGCACACGTTGTCATGCACCTTGATACAGATTATGTTGTACAAGAAGGCGAAATCGTAATTGTAGACCAATTCACTGGTCGTCTTATGAAAGGTCGTCGTTATAGCGAAGGTTTGCACCAAGCTATTGAAGCAAAAGAAGGCGTAGAAATTCAAAATGAAAGTATGACACTCGCAACAATTACGTTCCAGAACTATTTCCGTATGTATGAAAAGTTATCTGGTATGACTGGTACAGCGAAAACGGAAGAAGAAGAATTCCGTAGTATTTACAATATGAATGTTATCGTAATTCCAACGAACAAAGATATTATTCGTGATGACCGTGCTGATTTAATCTTCAAATCAATGGAAGGCAAATTCAATGCAGTTGTTGAGGATATTGTAAATCGTCATAAACAAGGGCAACCTATTCTTGTTGGTACAGTTGCAATTGAAACGTCAGAGCTTATTTCAAAAATGTTAACACGTAAAGGTGTACGCCATAACATTTTAAACGCGAAAAACCATGCGCGTGAAGCAGATATCATTGCAGAAGCTGGTATGAAAGGTGCTGTAACGATTGCGACGAATATGGCTGGTCGTGGTACGGATATTAAGCTTGGAGACGATATTAAAAACGTTGGTCTAGCAGTTATCGGTACAGAGCGTCACGAAAGCCGTCGTATTGATAATCAGTTACGTGGTCGTGCTGGTCGTCAAGGGGACCCTGGTGTAACGCAGTTCTACTTGTCTATGGAAGATGAACTAATGCGCCGATTCGGTTCTGACAATATGAAAGCGATGATGGATCGTCTTGGTATGGATGATTCACAGCCGATTGAAAGTAAAATGGTTTCTCGTGCGGTAGAATCTGCACAAAAACGTGTAGAAGGAAATAACTATGATGCACGTAAGCAGTTACTGCAGTACGATGATGTACTTCGTCAGCAACGTGAAGTTATTTACAAACAGCGTCAAGAAGTAATGGATTCTGAGAACTTACGCAGTATTATTGAAGGTATGATGAAATCTACAGTAGAACGTGCTGTTGCGCTTCATACACAAGAGGAAATTGAAGAAGATTGGAACATTAAAGGTCTTGTTGACTACTTAAATGCCAACCTTCTGCAAGAAGGCGATATAAAAGAAGAAGAGTTACGTCGTCTTGCTCCAGAGGAAATGAGCGAGCCAATTATCGCGAAATTAATAGAGCGTTACAACGACAAAGAAAAGCTTCTGCCAGAAGAGCAAATGCGTGAGTTTGAAAAAGTTGTTGTATTCCGTGTAGTAGATACGAAATGGACAGAGCATATTGATGCGATGGATCATCTTCGTGAAGGTATTCATTTACGTGCTTACGGTCAAATTGATCCACTTCGTGAGTATCAAATGGAAGGATTCGCAATGTTCGAGTCAATGATTGCTTCTATTGAAGAGGAAATTTCTCGTTACATTATGAAAGCTGAAATTGAACAAAACTTAGAGCGTCAAGAAGTTGTTCAAGGTGAAGCTGTTCATCCATCTAGCGATGGCGAAGAAGCGAAGAAAAAACCAGTTGTAAAAGGTGACCAAGTAGGCCGCAACGATTTATGTAAATGTGGTAGCGGTAAAAAATATAAAAACTGCTGTGGTATCGGGAAGTAATACAGGGCGGTAGCCCAGATTACTTTGCAAAATTTTACATTAAAAATGTATAATTAAGAAAGATTAAACTCTCTCCGTCATAAGTGGAGAGAGTTTCCCTTGTTTTCATAAGAAAGTAACAGCAATTACATAGAGGTGAAGGAAATGGAATTAGTAGAAATTAGACAAGAATTAGAGAAAATGGCTAAGCGATTAGCGGCTTTTAGGGGGTCTCTTTGACCTTCCTACTAAGGAGAAACAAATTGCAGATTTAGAAGAGACAATGATGGGTGCAGGATTTTGGGATGACCAACAAGGCGCACAAGCTGTAATTAACGAAGCTAATGCACTGAAAGAGATGGTTGGAAAGTTCCGTCAGTTAGATGAGACGTTTGAAAATTTAGAAATCACGCATGAGCTTTTAAAAGAAGAGTATGATGAAGATTTACATGAGGAGCTTGAATCAGAAGTGAAGGGTTTAATTCAAGAAATGAATGAGTATGAGCTTCAGTTACTACTAAGCGATCCTTATGATAAAAATAACGCTATTTTAGAATTACACCCAGGTGCTGGTGGAACAGAGTCACAAGACTGGGGTTCTATGTTATTACGTATGTACACACGTTGGGCTGAAAAACGTGGGTTTAAAGTAGAAACGGTTGACTACTTACCAGGTGATGAAGCAGGTATTAAGAGTGTTACTTTATTAATTAAAGGTCATAACGCTTACGGTTATTTAAAGGCAGAGAAAGGTGTACACCGTCTTGTACGTATTTCGCCATTCGATTCTTCAGGCCGTCGTCATACATCGTTTGTATCTTGTGAAGTTGTACCTGAGTTCAATGATGAAGTTGAAATCGAAATACGTTCAGAAGACTTAAAAGTTGATACGTACCGTGCAAGTGGTGCAGGTGGACAGCATATTAATACGACAGACTCAGCAGTTCGTATTACACATACACCAACAAACACAGTTGTAACATGTCAGTCAGAGCGTTCACAAATTAAAAACCGTGAGCACGCGATGAAAATGTTAAAAGCGAAATTATACCAAAAGAAATTAGAAGAGCAACAAGCGGAGTTAGATGAAATTCGCGGTGAACAAAAAGAAATCGGATGGGGTAGCCAAATTCGTTCTTACGTATTCCACCCGTATTCTCTTGTGAAAGACCACCGTACAAATACAGAGGTTGGTAACGTACAAGCAGTTATGGATGGAGAAATTGATCCATTTATTGATGCTTACTTACGTTCTCGCATCTAATAAGCGAAAAAAAGCCAACAAAGTTGTCGGCGTATGCTGAGGATAATCGAGGATATAAAGAATTTGATTTTATTTCTATAGATGAAATAAAGAGGAAGAGAAGTTGGAAACGACAACTTCTCTTTTTGATGAGATTATATGTAGCATACAATGTTGTATATTGTATTGTAAAAAGTAGAGAATAGTAAAACAGAGCGGCAATAGAGTAAGACTTGAACAGAACTTTTCTGATTTTCTGTTCAACAAGAATTCTTTATAGAAGTTTTTACGTTGTTCACAGAATTGAAACAAATTATGAAAGCTTTATATTATCAGGGTTCTTACTGTATTTTTGAAAAATATGAAATATACCTTAGTTTTTCTATATAAAGATAATGCTTATAATGAAAATGAGTGTGTTAGGAATGAAAAGAATATCAACAATGGGGAGCGATAGAAGTGAAAAAGAAATTGTTGGCTATTGCGTTAGGAACATCAGTCGTTTTTGCTTTAGGAGCATGTGGAAATAAAGAAGAGAGTAAGCCTTCGAAACAATCTGCAAGCACAGATAGCGCAGAGCAAATTTACCAAAAAAGTTGTATAGGTTGTCATGCGAAAGATTTATCGGGAGCAACTGGACCGGATTTACGAAAAGTGGGACAGAAATATGATGCAGCAGAGATTGAAAAGATTATTGAAAAAGGTCGCGGTTCCATGTCACCAGGAATCATTCAAGGTGAGGATGCGAAAAAAGTAGCTGAGTGGTTAGCTGAACATAAATAAAAAAGGTAAAGTGGACGAGTTGGTTATATAATCTTATTCCAAAATGATTTTGGGTAAGAACTATGACGACTCGTTTCCTTTTTTTTTGAGTGTAACATAACTGTAACAAAAATGTATCCGAACTGGAAACCGTTTGATGTTACAATGGGGTTTGTAGAATTTTGCTGAAATATATTACATAGAGTAGCGCTGCTAATAAAAAGCATGAATAGAAGCTACCTTCAACAAGAATGGTTAAGTGAGAATAAAGTTTTTATTTTCAGATGTACAGAAAAGTATTTCGAAAAAAATCATTAAGTATTGGGTGATAAATAATGATAAAAATGACGAATGTTTATAAGGAGTACCCGAATGGTATGAAAGCCATTGCTGGTCTCACAGTTAACATTAAACAAGGTGAGTTTGTATACGTAGTTGGACCGAGTGGAGCCGGGAAATCTACATTTATTAAAATGATGTATCGTGAAGAGAAGCCATCTACAGGATCAATTAATGTAAATGGACTTGTTATTGAAACATTAGCAGAAAGAGATGTTCCATATTTCCGTCGTCAATTAGGCGTAATTTTCCAAGATTTTAAATTACTACCTAAGTTAACGGTATATGAGAATGTTGCGTTTGCCTTAGAAGTAATTGAAGAAGAAAAAGAAGCCATTCGTGAGCGTGTAACAGAAGTTTTAGGTCTTGTCGGTCTTGAGGATCGTGCAGACGCACTACCAAGTGAACTTTCGGGTGGAGAGCAGCAACGTGTTGCGATTGCGAGAGCAATTGTTAATAGACCAAAGGTTGTAATTGCCGATGAGCCAACAGGTAACTTAGATATTGAAACAGCTCTTGATATTATGAAGATTTTTACGCGTATTAACGAGCGTGGTACAACGATTGTTATGGCGACACATAACTCAGATATCGTAAATACAATTCGTCATCGTGTAATCGCGATTGAAGGCGGAAAAATTGTTCGAGATGAGATTGAGGGAGGATACGGATATGAAGGCTAAGACCCTTAGTCGACATTTGCGAGAAGGTGTAAAGAATCTATCACGTAACGGATGGATGACATTTGCTTCTGTTAGTGCAGTAACAGTTACATTATTACTTGTAGGTGTCTTTTTAACAGCGATTATGAATATGAACCATTTTGCGACGAAAGTAGAGCAAGATGTAGAAATTCGTGTACACATTGATCCAGCAGCAAAAGAAGCTGATCAAAAGAAATTAGAAGATGATATGAGTAAGATTGCAAAAGTAGAATCTATTAAATATTCTTCTAAAGAAGAAGAGCTAAAACGCTTAATTAAAAGCTTAGGTGATAGCGGAAAAACGTTTGAGTTATTTGAACAAGATAACCCACTTAAAAACGTATTCATTGTAAAAGCAAAAGAACCAACAGATACAGCGACAATCGCGAAAAAGATTGAGAAAATGCAGTTTGTAAGTAATGTTCAATACGGTAAAGGTCAAGTTGAAAAATTATTTGATACTGTAAAAACAGGACGTAATATCGGGATTGCGTTAATTGCAGGTCTTTTATTCACAGCGATGTTCTTAATCTCTAATACAATTAAAATTACAATTTATGCTCGTAGTACAGAAATCGAAATTATGAAACTGGTAGGTGCAACAAACTGGTTTATTCGTTGGCCGTTCTTATTAGAGGGATTATTCCTAGGAGTATTAGGATCAATTATTCCAATTGGCTTAATTCTAGTTACGTATAATTCACTACAAAGTGTGTTTAACGAAAAACTTGGCGGAACAATTTTCGAACTTCTACCATACAGTCCTTTCGTATTCCAATTAGCTGGTTTACTAGTGTTAATCGGGGCTTTAATCGGTATGTGGGGAAGTGTAATGTCAATTCGTCGCTTCTTAAAAGTATAAAAAGTTGCAAACATAATTCGTACAAGCTTATCATATAGTAGAAATAGGTAAAGGCATCACACACTGTGTGATGCCTTTTGCTACACCACCTGTGTGTTTTGGAAAGGGGAATTCCGCATTGAAACGTAGAGTTGCAATTATTGGAATGGTTGTTGCATTTTTAATTGGTGCTGGCGGAATGTTTGCAGGTATGTCTTTATTTGGGGTTAACCCAGCAGAAGTAACGCAAACGATTTCGAGTGGAAACGCTAGCACCTCACAAGGGAATTTGGCAAAAATTAATGAGGCGTATGCACTAATTGATTCACGTTATGTGGAAGACGTGAAGGATGACAAGTTAGTCGAAGGTGCAATACAAGGCATGTTGTCTACGCTGAAGGACCCTTATTCCACGTATATGGATAAAGAAACGGCTAAACAGTTTAGTGAATCACTTGATCCTGAGCTAGAGGGGATCGGGGCTGAGGTGAACAAAACGGACGGTAAGCTTATTATCGTATCTCCAATTAAAGGCTCACCGGCAGAAAAGATTGGAATTAAACCGAATGACCAAATTTTATCTGTAGATGGAAATAGTGTGAAAGATTTATCACGTGAAGAAGCAGTATTAAAGATTCGTGGTAAAAAAGGAACGACTGTCGCGATTGAAATTAAGCGTGCAGGAGTAGCTGATCCGATTGTATTTAAAATTAAGCGTGAAAAAATTCCAATCTTCACGGTGTTTAGTTCTGTGAAACAAGAGAGCGGAAAAGATATCGGTTATATGCAAATCACTTCTTTTGCTGAAAATACAGCGAAAGAATTTAAGGATCAGTTAAAAGAGTTAGAGAAGAAAAACATAAAAGGCTTAGTTATTGACGTGCGTGGTAATCCTGGTGGCTACTTAAATAGTGTAGAAGAGATACTAGGGGAAATTATGACGGATAAAAAGCCGATGCTACAAGTAGAGCAACGAAATGGTGAGAAAAAGAAATTCTCTACGGAACTGAAAGAGAAAAAGCCATATCCAATTTCAGTATTAATTGATAACGGAAGTGCTTCTGCTTCAGAGATTTTAGCGGGTGCGCTCAAAGAGGGAGAAGGATACGATTTAATTGGTGAAAAAACGTTTGGTAAAGGTACTGTTCAGCAAGCCGTTCCATTTAAAGATGGCAGCAACATTAAATTAACGATGTTTAAATGGTTAACACCGGATGGAAACTGGATTCATAAAAAAGGAATCGCGCCAACAGTAGAAGTGAAGCAACCAGATTATTATCATGCGACACCAATTCAAATTGAAAAAACACTTTCATACAATTCAAATGATGTGCAAGTAAAACATGCGCAAGAAATGCTTAAGAGTTTAGGATATGTACCGGGGCGTGAAGATGGATACTTTAGTAAAGAGACAGAATCAGCGCTGAAAGCATTCCAAAATGCGAATGAGATGGAAGCGACAGGACAGCTGGATAAAAAGACAGCTGAGGCGATTCAAACTAAAATTATTGAAAAAATCCGTTCTGGAGAAAATGATCTACAATTACAGTCCGCATTAAAATTAATAGTGAAATAAAGTGAAACTTTAATCAGTGGGGGTTTTCTTCATCTCCACTGATTATTAGTTGAAACAATCGGACTTTTATGGGCAGTGGATCCCCCACCTAAATTCTTTGCTTTCGCTAAATTTTGAGGTGGAGGTCTTACTGCCCATTAAAGCGGGATAAAAAGAAATACAGGCAGTTTGCTGCCTGTATTTTTTTGTGTTAAACAAACGTTTGTCCAGTTATGATAATATAAAAAGAAAGAATGATATAAATGGTGGTGAATGGAGTCGTGGAGGCATGGATTTTTGAAATAATGCGGGCGGTTGGACGTTTTTTCTTACACCCTGCTGTCTATGTATTTTTAATAAGTAGTATCTTCGTTGGATACTTACGTATGTTACGAGAACGAAAGGATTTTTCCTTTAAAGTTTATGATATTTGGTTTGAACTGCGAACATCTTTATTCCCAGGAGTTAAATACGGACTAATCGTATCTATTCTTACAATTGGACTTGGACTTGTTGTTTCTAAAGCAAGCTTATGGGCCATCTTATTATGGACGTTATTATTTGGATTAACGGCTATGTATCGATATTTATCAGCAGCTTATACGTTTAGTATCGCGATTGTATGTGTTCTATTATCTTCTAAGCTACCAGTTTCCTTCTTACAGCTTGGAGAAGGGGAAGAGAGTACGATTGTATCTCTTGCTATTTTGCTAGGCGTCATGCTCGTTGTAGAGGGCTTGTTGATTTCTAAAAATGCAGTAGGATATTCGACGCCGAAGATGAGGAAGGGTAAGCGTGGATTAAAGGTCGGCTTACACGAATCAAAGCGTTTATGGATCGTTCCTATTTTTATTCTTGTACCAGGTGACGCGGTAACGCAGTTTATTTCATGGTGGCCTGTCGTTTCAATTGGTTCACATACATATTCTTTATTCCTCGTTCCATTTTTAATTGGATTTATGAGAAGGATTAGAAGTTATGAACCGACGGAAGCTTTATTATTTACAGGAAGACGTGTATACGGATTAGCAGGACTTGTGCTAGTTTTAGGAATCGCAAGTTATTGGTGGCATGTACTTGCAATTATTGCGATGGGCGTTGCGATGCTTGGACGTTTCACAATTTCCATGCAAGAGAAAATTGCGGATGAAACAAGACCAGCGTACTTCGCTGCACGTAATGATGGACTCGTTGTATTAGATACAATCCCGAATACAATTGGGGCAGAGCTGAATTTACTACCTGGAGAAATGATTACGAAAGTAAATGGAGTCATTCCAAGAAGCACAGAAGAGTTTTATGATGCACTTCAAACGAAGACGACAGGAGCATTTTGTAAATTAGAAGTATTAGATACAAACGGAGAGCTTCGCCTTGCTCAAACGGCGTTATACGCCGGAGGACATCACGAATTAGGTATTGTATTTGTTCAGCAGGAGCATGAGTGGGATTCGGAAGCTATGTAATAGAAGTGGGGTGTCACCAATAGGTGATACCCTTTTTGTATTGGATGAGGGCAGTAGAGTAGTAAACGAAATTTATATCGGCGATTATTGGGAGATATCAGCGTAACTTGAATTATATCGGCGATTATCGGGATATATCAGCGCAACTCGAATTATATCAGCGATTATTCAAATATATCGACTTTCCGGCAAAAAACGACAACTATCGCAAACCTTCTTTTGAAGTTTCATAGACGGATAACTTGAATAATTATTTGATAATGGTTATCATTTAGGGAGTCTTTTTAATTTTGGAAAATGGAGGTAAGATATGCTACGTAAATTTTTTTCTTACTATAAACCGTATAAAGGTTTATTTATACTCGACTTTTCTTGCGCAGTTGTCGCAGGGTTACTAGAACTTGGCTTCCCGCTTATCGTAAATCAATTTATTGATAAGTTATTGCCAGGACAAAACTGGACGCTTATTTTATGGGCTTGTTTCGGTTTACTTGCAGTGTATATATTAAATGCAGGCTTACAATATGTCGTTACATATTGGGGACATATGCTTGGTGTTAACATTGAAACGGATATGAGACAGAAATTATTTGATCACATTCAAAAGCTATCATTCAGATTTTTTGACAATAATAAAACAGGTCATTTAATTTCACGTCTTACAAACGACTTAATGGAAATTGGAGAAATTGCTCACCATGGGCCAGAAGATTTATTTATCGCTGTTATGACTTTAGTTGGGGCATTCTCATTTATGATGATGATCAACTGGAAGTTAGCGTTATTAACGTTCTTCGTTATTCCATTCCTATTGTGGTTGGCACTTTACTTCAATAAAAAAATGACAGGTACGTTTAGACGTTTATTCTCAGACGTTGCTGATTTCAATGCATGTATTGAGAACAACGTTGGCGGTATCCGTGTTGTACAAGCATTCGGAAATGAAAAGTTTGAGAAAGAGCAATTTGCTGTAAACAATGCTCGTTTCCGTACAACGAAATTAATGGCGTATAAAATTATGGCGTTAAATTCATCGATTAGTTATATGCTCATGCGTCTCGTAACGCTCTTCGTCTTAATATGCGGTACATGGTTTGTTCTGCAAGGTGAATTAACGTACGGTGGATTTATCGGATTCGTTCTATTAACGAATATTTTCTTCCGCCCAATTGAAAAAATTAATGCGGTAATCGAAAGCTATCCGAAAGGGATCGCTGGTTTTAAGAGATATGTAGAGCTTCTTGAAACAGAGCCAGATATTGTAGACTCTAAAGATGCGATGGAAGTTAAACATGTACATGGTGATATTCAATATAGCAACATTACATTCGGATATGAAAATAAAGAACCGATTTTAAATGATATTAGTTTGAAAATACATGCAGGTGAAACAGTTGCTTTCGTAGGACCATCAGGAGCTGGAAAAACGACGTTATGTAGTCTATTACCACGTTTTTATGAACAATCGTCTGGATCGATTCAAATTGATGGTATTGATACGAAAGATATGACGTTATCTTCACTTCGTAAGCAAATTGGAATTGTGCAGCAAGATGTGTTCTTATTCTCAGGAACAATTCGTGAAAATATCGCTTACGGAAACTTAAAGGCGTCAGAAGCTGAAATTTGGCAGGCAGTAAAACGTGCGCAGTTAGAAGACTTAATTTACTCACAACCAGACGGTTTAGATACCGTTATCGGTGAGCGTGGGGTGAAACTTTCTGGTGGACAGAAGCAGCGTCTAGCGATTGCTCGTATGTTCTTGAAAAACCCGCCAATTTTAATATTAGATGAAGCGACTTCCGCATTAGATACAGAGACGGAACTGGCGATTCAAAAATCACTTGCTGAACTATCTGTGGGCCGTACAACATTAGTTATCGCTCACAGACTTGCAACGATTAAAAATGCAGATCGTATCGTCGTTGTAAATAAAGATGGTATTGCAGAACAAGGTTCACATGAGGAACTAATTGAACAAGGCGGAGGATACAGCAGGTTATACGAAGCACAGTTCAGTTCGTAAATATAATTTCTGCTGAATTAGTGCACCATAAGTAAGTGAAAATCTTATATGGGAGGCTATGAAGCATGATTGTAACAACAACGTCTACAATTCAAGGAAAAGAAATTATTGAGTATATCGATATCGTCAATGGAGAAGCGATTATGGGCGCGAATATCGTTCGTGACCTTTTCGCCTCTGTCCGTGACGTTGTCGGCGGTCGTGCGGGCGCTTATGAAAGTAAATTAAAAGAAGCGCGCGACATTGCAATGGAAGAGATGAAAACTTTCGCAAGACAAAAAAATGCGAATGCAATTGTTGGTATCGACGTGGATTACGAAGTAGTTCGCGAAGGAATGCTAATGGTTGCAGTGAGCGGAACTGCTGTCCGTATTTAAAGTGAAAAGCCGTGCTGATGCACGGCTTTTCACTTTTATTAATGCTATTCTATGTCGAAGTTCCAATATTTCTTGGGAAATGCGGAAGGCCCTGTCGATATATAGGGAAGACATTAGAGCGCTTCTTTACATTTTTGGATTTGAACTAATAATGTTTCGTATTCTTGTTCGAGAGATGGGATATCATCGTGATGATTTGGCATGGAAATTCGGCCGATAATTTCTGTTAATTTTGTTTGTAATCGTAATAATTCTTGTTCAGTTACGTTTACAGAATCCCCGGTGGTTCTTTTTGTGTATTGCTCGTAATTACCGTGGAATATTCTTGGTTCACTCTCATCTACTTGTAGAATATGGTCTGCAACAGAGCGAATAAAGGCACGGTCATGGCTAATGAAAAGTATTGTGCCAGGATATTCTTGTAACATGATTTCTAATTCTTCTTGCGTCGCTAAGTCTAAATAGTTTGTCGGTTCATCGAGCAGAAGCATATTATAGTTTCCTAAAAATACTTTTGCGAGTGCGACCTTCATTCGTTCGCCGCCACTTAAGACATGTACAGGTTTATGAACATCTTCACGGCGGAATAAAAGCCGTGCAAGTATTGTTCGAACGAATGCTTCTGTATAGTTGGTTTCTTCTAGAACGTTCTCTAAAATGGTTTTATCTGTTTTTAAAATTGATAGTGTTTGTTCAAAGTATCCAATTTTACAACTTTTCGAAAGCTGAATGCCACGCTCGTTTGCGAGAAGCATGTTGAACAAAGTTGTTTTGCCGCTTCCGTTTGCACCTAAAATAGCAAGTTTTGCACCAGGGGCAATAGTTCCATTCATATTTTTAAATAGTGTGCGGTCGCCTATTTTCTTTGTTGCTTTATTGAACTGTACTGCCACTTTACTATGAATGGGTGTATGGTATTGCACGTCAAACTGAGTCTGAGAAAGATCCTTTGGCTTTTCTTTCTTTTCTAGTTTTTCGAGACGTGTTTCTAATGCTTTCGCTGCTTTGCTAACCTGTTCTTGGCCATGAGCCCCGCTTAACTTATAAAGTTTAGATTCAGATGAACTGAAGCGAGTTGGGATTTTTGTCATATTAGAAGCACGTTGCTTTTTTTGTGAAATTGATTGCTCTAAACGATTTTTTTCTTGTATATATTGATCATATTCTGCTTGTTTTTGTGTTCGTTCACGTTCTTTTTGCTTTCGATAGTTGGAATAGTTTCCTTTATACTCTTGAATCGTCCCGTCTTCAATTTCAATAATTTTTGTACATATATTATCTAGAAATTCACGATCATGTGATATTAAAACAAGTGACCCTTTATAAGATAAAAGTGCCTTTTCTAATTGCTCTGTACCAACCATATCTAAGTGGCTTGTTGGTTCATCAGCAAATAAAATTCCTGCATCTTGTTCGAGAGCATGAGCAATCTTTAGCCGCATTCGTTCACCACCGCTCATTGCATCTGTAACGTTTGAAATACTCCATTTTCCTTTTGCGAGAGCAGAAGTGGTTTCCGGTAGTTCCTCGCTAAGTTGAGGAATGATGCTGATAGAACTATGATGAGTTACTATGCCTTTGTCAGCTTCTGTTTCTTTACTTAATATTTGTAATAACGTAGATTTACCAGCTCCGTTGACTCCGACAATCCCTATGCGATCCTGTGCTTGAATTTCCAGTGATGGTAACGTAAATAGTGTGCGATCACCAAAGCTCTTTTCAATATTGCGTGCGAATAAAATAGTCATAAAAAAACCTCCCTAGTTTCACTAGAGAGGATAAACGTCGCCCTTGCATGTAAAAAATCGTACATAAATAAACGATTTTTTTACATGATCGTTTCGAAAGAAAGTATCGACAAATGGACAGACTAATCCTCTGCTAGTTTTCATCATTTTTTGTTCACTATTTGTGATGGATGAAATAAATAAGAGAATTAGAACTTCATTGGTCAAAGTACCTTCCTTTCATAATGTTACTTTTATTGTATGCGCATACAAAATGGTTTGTCAAACTTATTTCTATTTACTATTTTTGAACTTATTATTATACAATTGTACTTTTGCTAGAGCCTCAGCATCATTTTTGATTTCATCCAATCCATTCGCATCCCCAATAACATACCCTTCAAATGATGAACCAACAAAATCAAAGATATATTGGAACTGAGCAATAAGCGGTAATGCTTTCAGCTTTGGATCGTCTCCGCCAACGATGACAACGTACATTTTTTTACCTTTCATTTTTTCTTTGAAATGAAGAGATGTATCGCGCAAGCTTTGTGACCAGCGATCGACGAAGTTTTTCATATGACCGCTCATTCCATACCAGTATAGCGGTGTAGCAAAGATAATTGTGTCGTGCTCTAACATACGCTCGATTAACTGCTCGTAGTCATCATTTACAGGTTGGAATCCTTCTGCATCATGGCGCTGATCTATGATTGGGTGGACGATATGATCACGCAAGTAAATTTGTTCTGTTTCAATTCCATCAATCACCATATGTGTTAAAGCTTCTGTATTTCCGTTTTGTCTTGAACTGCCATGTATAACAAACATGTAATCATCCCTTTTCTTTTGTTTGCTTTAGGAGTGAAACGTGTTTTTGCAAATTCGTTTGAATGCTAGAAAGTAATGAGATTTGCTTCGTTACTTCATTAAGTTTATCTTCATAAAGCGTAAGGATACTGCTGCAAGGATTTTCGTACAGGTGCGGCTCTATTTCGAGGCAGCGCAGCATCCTTGCCGTCTCTTCTAAATTTAAGCCAATTTGTAAGTACATTTGAATAAGCTCCACTTTTTCAATGGCACTTTCATCAAAATCACGATAGCCATTTGCGAGGCGCTTCGAAGGGAGTAATCCCTTTTCTTCGTAATGTCTTAGTGATCTTTCGCTAACGCCAGTTTCTTTTGATAACTCCCCGATTCGCAATGCGTTTCACTCCTTCTACATGTATTGTAAACCTTCACACTAATGTGAGGGTCAACTCTGTTTTTTCGCAAAAGAATCTACATGATTTAAAAACACTTGAATAGCTTTAGACGGGATGAAGTATTTGCCGCGCACGATGGAGAATGGACGGATGAGTTGTTCATTTGGAACTTCGACGTGAAATAGCTCTTTTGCCAGTAACTCTTTCCGTACAGTCCAATCAGAAAGTATAGCGATGCCAAGCCCAGCACTAACTGCTTCTTTCACGCTTTGGATACTACTGAATGTAAAGAAGCGCTTCAATTTTAAATGGTGTTGATGAATAAAGCGGTCACTATAAGCGCGTGTTCCAGAACCACTTTCTCTTAATACCCATACTTGATCTTGGAGTGTGCTTTCATTTATTTCATTTGTGCGGAGCAGTGGATGATTTGGCGGGACGACGAGCTTCATTTCATCTTGCATAAACGTTTCAACGTCCACGTCGGCGTATACGACTTGCCCTTCGACTAAGCCGATATCGATTTGATTAGAGCGAAGGCTTTGCAAAACGTCTTCTGTATTTGAGATAAAGGTATGAACTTCAACGTGTGGATTTTCATTCGCATAGTTAGCCAGTATTTTTGGAAGTAAGTATTCGCCAATTGTGAAACTAGCACCGATGCGAAGAGTTCCTGTTACAACGTTATGTAGCTCGTTAATTTCTTGTTTGGCTTCTTCGTAAAGAGAGAGCATTTGCTTTGCGTGTATATATAATATGTTTCCAGCTTCCGTCACTTGAACGTGCTTCGGAGAGCGCTGAATAAGAGTAGTGCCAAATTCGTTTTCTAAGTTGCGTATGTGCATACTTACGCCAGGCTGTGAAAGGTTTAATAATTCTGCTGCACGGGAGAAGTGTTTCTGTTCAACGACAGTAACAAAGATTTTTAAAATGTCTACGTTCATGTAATAGGCTCCTTTCTTTTTCTATCATCTTATCATAAGTATTTCTAATGATAGAGATTCAATATTGATATTAAACTTATTATAGAAACTCTCTTATAATGTAAGTAGAAAGAACATGCATGTTCCAATACGATTATTGGAGTGGTTCAAAGTGGAACAAACACTTGTTATACAAAAGAAGAAGGGCTTTGGATTTTCACAAGGAATTGGGATTACATTATTAATCGCAATTGCTGCGAAATATTTAGCAGAGCTTCCATTTTTAAATATTATGGGACAATTAGTGATTGCTATTCTAATTGGGATGGTTTGGCGTGCGGCAATTGGAGTTCCTCATGATGCGATTGCCGGGACGAACTTTGCGAGTAAGAAGTTGCTTCGCTTTGGGATTATCTTACTTGGAATGCGGTTAAATCTTGTTGATATTGCGAAGGCAGGGCCGAAAGTATTGGTCATCGCTGCCGCTGTTATTACATTTACGATTTTCGTTGTATATGGGCTAACGAAAGTATTTAAGGTAGAAAAGAAACTCGGAATTTTAACAGCGTGCGGAACAGCAATTTGCGGCGCGGCTGCGGTCGTGGCAATTGCACCGCAAGTGAAAGCGAAGGATGAAGAAACGGCAGTTGGGGCAGCGATTATTGCAATTTTAGGTACAATATTTACACTTATTTATACGCTATTATACCCAGTGCTTGGCTTCTCACCGTATGGATACGGTGTATTCTCAGGTGCGACGCTGCATGAAATCGCCCATGTCATCGCAGCTGCGGCACCAGGAGGAAGTACGGCTGTAGACATCGCAGTTATCGTGAAATTAACGCGCGTTGCAATGCTTGTGCCAGTAGCCATTTTAATTGGATTATGGTTTGGTAAGAGTGAAGGTAGCGAGGAAAAAAAATCGTGGCGCGACCTTCCAATTCCGTGGTTCATCTTCGGGTTTTTAGCAATGAGTGCAGTGCATTCGCTCGGGGTTATACCAGAAGTTGTTGCTGGATATATTGTTGTTCTTGCTTACATGCTTATTGCAATGGCGATGGCGGGGCTTGGTTTAAATGTAGAGTTTAAAACGTTCCGTAAGTTAGGAAGTAAGGCATTCGTGGCGGGGCTGATCGGCTCGGTTTTCCTTTCTATTCTTGGATACGTTCTTGTATATGCATTAGGATTTATGTAGTAGGACGAAGAAGCTGTTCCAAAAGATATTTTTGGACAGCTTTTTTATGTTTATAGTGCTACGGGTGTCGATATATTAAAAAAATAGCTGATATAAATTTAATTACGCTTGTACTTTGTTAGAGAAGGTGATCAGTGAAACGTTTTTCTAAAATTTGTAAAGATATCTTTACTTATAACTGGAAAATATTTATAATTAAAGTAAAGATATCTTTACTTTCGAAGGTGGAGCCTATGGGTGTGAAAAATAAAATAAAAGAGTTAAGAAAGCAACATCATATAACGCAAGTTGAAATGGCAAAGGCGATGCAGGTGACGCGGCAGACGATTGTGGCGATTGAAAACCATCATTATAACCCGAGTCTAGAGTTATCCCTAAAAATCGCCAAATATTTTGGGGTGAAGGTGGAGGAAATATTTACGCTAGAGTAAGGGGAGAAAAAATGAACGATACTAAAAAGTTATTTATCGGTGCGACTTTTGGATTGTTTTTGGGAGACATTGTAGTTCATAGTATGAATCCGGCTATACCAATTTTACCGCTCGTCGTGAGTAACGTTTTAGCAATTGTATTTTTAATGGTGTATTCGTATTACAAAAAGCGTAAGTACAAAAAAGAAGAACTTCCAGATATAGATGAGCGAGTAAATGAAAATACAAAAAAATATGTAAATGTCTCATTTATATTCGCGTTTCTATTGCTTATTGTTTATATTGTTGCGAGTAAAGCGATAGGCAGAGCTGTTATACCAGTGCAAGAAATATTTATGATATGTAGTTCCTTATTTGCGGGTAGTCTCATCATAGGAGTCATGATAGGGAAACGAGCATAGCGATAGGAGGAATGAAAAATGCAAGATGAGTTTGAGAGATTTCAGTCAGATAAAGCGTTTAAATATGTAGGGTTATTTTTTTCGATTAGTTTAGCGATATGGAGTTTATATAATTTAATTGTTGATGGAAATGCTGGTATGCCGTTTGTTTTATTTGTACTAGGGCAGTGGGTGTATTTTCTCGTAAACTATTGGCCGAAGTGGAAATATAGAAATCAAAAAGAGGCTGATCATGTATGAGTAAACAAGATATTATACGGTTCATAGGCAGTTTATTTTTAGCGGGTCTTATTTTAAATGTGAGTTTAATGATTTTAAGTATTTCGTGGGGAACAATCTTCATATCGAATGTAGCACTAGTCATTTTATATAGTATTGCGGAATATAGAGAACAGAAGCGTTTGAAAGAAGAGGGAGTACCGTCGATTGATGAGCGAGTTGTGAATAAGATGAAGTCATATTTTACGATTAGTATTACAAGCTTCGTGTTCTTGTTCATTATGTATCTTTGTGTAAATAAGTATTTAGATAGGCAAGCAGTACATGTAAATGAGTTATTATATATTGTCATTTTTGGTTTATTAATAAGTATGGCATCGACGAGTGTGTTAGCAACAAGGAATAGGTAGAAAAAAGGGGAACTGGGATGGGATTACCGGTATTATGTGTCGCTACGGCTATTTTTGCTTTGTTTTGGGGAATGCAGAATTTCTCTCGTAATCCAGTACCGAGTATTTTTATTATGCTTGGTACTGTAGGTTTATCATATTATTTATTAGTTTCAGCTCATTATCATAAAACAGCAACGAGTGTTGTTGTTGGCGCACTTATTTTATTTTGTGGGCGTGCTGTACAAAAAGGGTTATTTCCGTAAAAGCTGTTTATACGAAGAGTATAAACAGCTTTTTGTATTTTTTTTACAAAAGGCTTGAAAGTGACGTTACGTCATCTTTTATAATGAAGAGGAAGAGGTGATGGTAGTGATTTCAATACAACAATTGACGAAAGAAACAGGGGTAACAGTACGTACATTACGTTATTATGATCAAATAGATTTATTAAAGCCGAGCGGGAAAACAGAAGGCGGGCATCGTTTATATAGTGAAGCTGACGTAATAAGGCTGCAACAAATTTTATTTTTAAAGGAAATGGGATTTTCATTAAAAGAGTCTGCGAATATGTTAGTAAAAGGTGAGCTTAACTTAAAGGATTCGCTTGAAAAACAACTTAGATTTGTAAAGGAAGAACAAAAGAAATTCAATCGAATGGAGCGCGTATTACAAGCTGTTGTTTATTCGGTAGATGTGGAAGGGGAACTTGATTGGAAAGTTATGTTTGAACTGATCCAGCTTTCGAAACAGTCGTCTCGTATACGTGAAATATTTCAAAATGAAGTATTTTCAAAGGAAGAACAAAAATTGCTTCATAACTTGCCAAATATGAGTGAAGAAGATCCGAATGTTTTAGAATGGGTAGATTTATTAAAGCAATTACGTACTTTTATGAAAGACGGCAAAGAAGCAGCGAGTGATGAGGTACAAGGGGCAACGAAGAGATTAATGCAGAAATGTTTAGAAATGGCCAATGGTGACGAAGCGTTTTTAGATAAGTTATGGGAAGTTAGAAAATCGAAGGAAGATTCACAGAAAATGAGCATGTATCCAATTGAAGAAGAACTTTTATTATATATGGAAGAAGCTTTTCGTATATATGATGAAAAGGAGATGGATAAATGAGTATACTTGCAGAATATCGTTGGTATTTTTTAATTGGGGCAGAGATTGTATTTTGGTTATCGGCTATCGGCTTCTTTTTACTTCGTTACGGATTCCGTTTGAAGAAGGCGAGCTTTATTATGGGGATTGTACTCCTCGTAAATGAAGTGTTTATTTTAACCTTAGGGGTAGTGGACTATTATCAAACAGGGAAGTTCTCTAACTTTCAAATCATTACGGTAATTATTTTATTGTATGCAGTTTTCTACGGGAAAAAGGATTTGAAGAAGCTTGATATGTTTGCGCAAAAGCTAGTTGCGAAATGGCGGAATGAACTAGCGCCAACTATGGAAGAGCACGTAGAATTAACAGGTATGGCCTATGCGAAACAGGAAATAAAAAATTGGTTATTACATCTTGTTTTATTCGTTGTTGCGCATATTTTCTTTTTCTTTCTGTACGGTTTTGTCCCGTTTGAACAATGGCATAATTGGTTAGAAACGGGGATTGTTTTAAATGAAAAAGCAAGTCGTGTTAGCCAAGTTTGGGCGATTATACTTTTAGTGGATACAGTTATTTCATTTTCATATGTTCTTTTCCCGAAGAAGGAAAAAGAAAAAGAGAAGCTACTTTCATAGAGGAAAGTAGCTTTTTCTAGTATACCAATAGTTTGTATAGGAGAGGATAACAATAGGAAAAACAGGTTTTATATGCTTATTTCTCTTTAGTTTAGTAGCATGCTCACAACCTAACATTGACATTGATAAGAAGAATGATGTCATTGTAAAGAGAGCAGTAATTTCCAATCTAGATAATTTTGAAAAGTTCGTTTTGAATGTTGACCAAGGGAAAGTTGATAAAATAAGAATTGTGCAGTATACCCATGAAGGTGATCCGATTTTTCAAACGGTAGAGCATAGTGAGAACGATATACTTTATGTGTTAGATAATAGAAAAGACCAATTTGCTGGTGAGCATAAAGGATTACATAAAGATAGTTGCAAAAGTATTGTTAAAGAGCAGGGAGAATTAGAAATCACTTATAGGTTAATAGATTGTACGAGTAAAAATGGGCGCAATGGATATGATTTATTATATGTACCTAAAAAATAGAGTTAGTAGAGGAAGGAAGTTTTTACTCCTTCCTTTTTCTATGTATATATTGTCGAAAATTTTACCGAATATCTGTTCGTTTTCTTGGTTTTTTTATGAGCATTCGTGGTAAAATGGGAATACAGATTTTTTACGAGGAGGTCGGTTTTGTTTGGAACATCAATTTGAAATTATCTCAGCTTATTCCCCGCAAGGTGATCAGCCGGTAGCTATAGAAAAGCTTGTAGAGGGAATTAATAGTGGGAAGAAAAAGCAAGTGTTGCTTGGAGCAACAGGAACGGGTAAGACATTTACGATTTCAAATGTCATTAAAGAAGTGCAGAAGCCAACACTTGTTATGGCTCATAATAAAACGTTAGCAGGACAGTTATATAGTGAGCTGAAAGATTTTTTTCCGAATAATGCAGTTGAATATTTTGTTAGTTATTACGATTATTATCAGCCAGAAGCGTATGTGCCTCAAACAGATACGTTTATTGAAAAAGATGCGCAGATTAATGATGAAATCGATAAATTGCGTCACTCAGCAACATCTGCACTATTTGAACGGGATGATGTGATTATTGTTGCGAGTGTTTCGTGTATATATGGTTTAGGTTCTCCAGAAGAATACCGCGAGTTAGTTGTTTCACTTAGAGTTGGTATGGAAAAGGACCGCAATCAATTGCTTCGTGAACTTGTTGATGTACAATATGGACGTAATGACATTGATTTCAAGCGTGGTACATTCCGTGTGCGCGGAGATGTAGTTGAAATCTTCCCAGCATCACTTGATGAGCATTGTATTCGAATTGAATTTTTTGGCGATGAAATCGATCGTATTCGCGAAGTAAATGCGTTAACAGGTGAAGTATTAGCAGAACGTGATCATGTAGCAATCTTCCCAGCATCTCACTTCGTTACACGTGAGGAAAAAATGAAGGTCGCTATTGAAAATATAGAAAAAGAATTAGAAGAACGTTTAAAGGAATTAAATGATAATGGCAAGTTGTTAGAAGCGCAGCGTATAGAACAGCGTACACGTTATGATTTAGAAATGATGCGTGAGATGGGCTTTTGTTCAGGGATTGAAAATTATTCCCGTCATTTAACACTTCGTCCGGCGGGTGCAACGCCATATACGTTAATAGACTATTTCCCGGAAGATTTCTTAATTGTTATGGATGAGTCACACGTATCAGTACCACAAGTAAGAGCGATGTATAACGGGGACCAAGCACGTAAGCAAGTACTTGTGGATCATGGGTTCCGTTTGCCATCAGCTTTAGATAATAGACCGCTTACGTTTGATGAGTTTGAAGGAAAAACGAATCAAGTTATTTACGTTTCGGCAACGCCAGGACCGTACGAGTTAGAGCAGGCACCGGAAGTAATAGAACAAATTATTCGTCCAACAGGGCTTTTAGATCCACCAATTGATATACGACCAATTGAAGGGCAAATTGATGATTTATTAGGAGAAATTCAAGATCGCATTGCCAAAAATGAACGTGTATTAATTACGACTTTAACGAAGAAAATGTCAGAGGATTTAACAGACTACTTAAAAGATGTAGGAATTAAAGTGAATTATCTCCACTCTGAAATTAAAACGTTAGAACGTATTGAAATTATCCGTGACCTTCGCCTTGGTAAGTTTGACGTACTTGTCGGTATTAACTTATTACGAGAAGGATTAGATATTCCAGAAGTATCACTTGTAGCTATTTTAGATGCTGATAAGGAAGGGTTCTTGCGTTCAGAGCGTTCATTAATTCAAACAATCGGTCGTGCAGCACGTAATGAAAACGGACGCGTTATTATGTATGCAGATCGTATAACAAGATCAATGGGAATTGCAATTGAAGAAACACAGCGTCGTCGTACTATACAAGAAGCTTACAATAAAGAGCATGGTATTACGCCGAAAACGATTCAAAAAGGCGTGCGTGATGTTATCCGTGCAACGACAGCTGCTGAAGAGCCGGAAATGTATGAAGCGGCACCAGCTAAGAAGATGACGAAAAAAGAGCGTGAAAAGACAATTGCGAAGATGGAAGCAGAGATGAAAGAAGCAGCAAAAGCGTTAGATTTCGAGCGTGCAGCTGAATTAAGAGATTTACTATTAGAATTAAAAGCGGAAGGGTGAACAGAGTGAGCATAAGCAAGGATTTTATTGTCGTAAAAGGTGCTAGAGCACATAACTTAAAAAATATTGATGTAACCATTCCGAGAAATCAGCTTGTTGTTGTGACGGGATTGTCTGGTTCAGGGAAATCATCATTAGCGTTTGATACGATTTATGCAGAAGGGCAACGCAGATACGTAGAATCGTTATCTGCGTATGCGCGCCAGTTTTTAGGACAAATGGATAAACCTGACGTGGATACGATTGAAGGTTTATCTCCAGCGATTTCAATCGATCAAAAAACGACAAGTCGTAATCCACGTTCAACAGTTGGAACGGTAACGGAGATTTATGATTATTTACGTTTATTATTTGCGCGAATTGGTACGCCAATTTGTCCGAATCATGGTATTGAAATTACATCACAAACAGTAGAGCAGATGGTAGACCGTGTACTTGAATATCCTGAACGTACGAAATTACAAGTGTTAGCTCCTATCGTTTCTGGGCGTAAAGGTGCACATGTGAAAGTGCTTGAAGATATTAAGAAGCAAGGGTATGTTCGTGTACGTGTTGATGGTGAAATGTTAGATGTATCTGAAGATATTGCGCTAGATAAAAATAAGAAGCATTCCATTGAAGTTGTAATTGACCGTATTGTTGTAAAAGAAGGGATTGCAAGCCGTCTTGCGGATTCTCTTGAAAGTGCATTAAAGCTTGGCGGGGGCCGAGTGTTAATTGATGTAATGGGAGAAGAGGAACTTCTATTTAGTGAACATCATGCTTGTCCGCATTGTGGTTTTTCAATCGGAGAATTAGAGCCGCGCATGTTCTCATTCAATAGTCCATTCGGGGCATGTCCTTCTTGTGATGGACTTGGTTCAAAGTTAGAGGTAGATTTAGAACTTGTCATTCCGAATTGGGATTTATCATTAAATGAACATGCGATTGCGCCTTGGGAGCCGACAAGCTCACAATATTACCCGCAGCTTTTACAATCTGTATGTAATCATTACGGTGTTGATATGGATATACCTGTGAAAGATATACCGAAAGATTTATTTGATAAAGTGTTGTACGGAAGCGGAGAAGAAAAAGTTTATTTCCGCTATGTAAATGAATTTGGTCAAGTAAAGGAAAATGAGATTTTATTTGAAGGTGTTATTCCAAATATCGAACGTCGTTATCGTGAAACGAGTTCTGATTATGTTCGTGAGCAAATGGAGAAATATATGGCAGAGCAAGCTTGTCCGAAGTGTAAAGGTGGACGCTTAAAGCCAGAGAGTTTAGCTGTTTTCGTTGGTGATAAAACGATTGCTGATGTAACGAAGTATTCTGTTCAAGAAGTACAGGAATTCTTCTCGAATGTGGAGCTAACGGAGAAACAACAAAAAATTGCTCATTTAATTTTAAGAGAAATCCAGGAGCGCGTTGGATTCTTAGTGAACGTCGGTTTAGATTATTTAACGTTAAGTCGTGCCGCAGGAACTTTATCAGGTGGTGAGGCGCAGCGTATTCGTTTAGCGACACAAATCGGTTCTCGTCTTACTGGCGTACTTTACATTCTTGATGAGCCTTCAATCGGCTTGCATCAGCGCGATAACGATCGTCTTATTCGTACGTTGCAAGAGATGCGTGATTTAGGGAATACGTTAATTGTCGTTGAACATGATGAAGATACGATGATGGCTGCTGATTATTTACTTGATATCGGACCTGGTGCAGGTATTCACGGTGGTCAAGTTGTATCAGCGGGTACGCCAGCTGAAGTGATGCAAGATGAGAATTCGCTAACAGGGAAGTATTTAAGCGGTAAAGAGTTTATTCCAGTTCCACTTGAAAGACGTAAAGGTGACGGACGTAAAGTGGAAATTGTCGGTGCAAAAGAGAATAACTTAAAGAATGCAAAGATGTCATTCCCGCTTGGTACGTTTGTAGCGATAACTGGTGTATCTGGTTCCGGTAAAAGTACGATGATTAATGAAGTACTATATAAATCATTAGCGCAAAAGTTATATAAAGCGAAAGCGAAGCCAGGTACGCATAAAGAAATTAAAGGTCTTGAGCATTTAGATAAAGTAATCGATATTGATCAATCGCCAATCGGGCGTACACCACGTTCTAATCCAGCGACGTATACAGGTGTATTCGATGATATTCGTGATGTGTTTGCACAAACGAATGAAGCGAAAGTGCGTGGATATCAAAAAGGACGTTTCAGCTTTAATGTAAAAGGTGGACGTTGTGAAGCGTGCCGTGGTGATGGAATTATTAAAATCGAAATGCACTTCTTACCAGACGTATACGTTCCGTGTGAAGTTTGTCATGGTAAACGTTATAACCGCGAAACGTTAGAAGTGAAGTATAAAGATAAGAACATTTCTGAAGTGTTAGGGATGACAATTGAAGATGGAGTAGAGTTCTTCGCTAATATCCCAAAAATTAAGCGTAAACTTCAAACGCTTGTAGATGTAGGTCTTGGTTATATGAAATTAGGACAGCCAGCTACGACGTTATCTGGTGGTGAAGCGCAGCGCGTGAAGCTAGCTTCTGAATTACACCGTCGTTCTACTGGGCGTACGTTATATATTTTAGATGAGCCAACGACTGGTTTGCATGCACATGATATCGCGCGTCTTCTAGAAGTGCTGCAACGCCTTGTTGAAAGTGGCGAGACAGTTCTTGTTATTGAACATAATTTAGATGTAATTAAAACAGCTGATTATATCGTTGACCTTGGACCAGAGGGCGGAGATAAAGGTGGGCAAATCGTTGCTTCCGGAACGCCAGAGCAAGTAGTAAAAGAAGAACGCTCGTATACAGGTAAGTATTTAAAAGAGATTTTAAATCGCGATAAAGCAAGAATGAAAGAGAAAATAAAAGAAGTAGAGCTATCACAATAAGGGTATTACTAAAAAACCGAGTGGAAATGACACTCGGTTTTTCGTTCATAGGGGGAGAAAATGGAGTTTACAGATGTTTTAAGAAAGAAAAATATGAAGGTAAGAGAGTTTCAAAATTGGGGTGTATATTTTCGCAAGCGCTGGGAGGATCATTTTGCAAACCATGTAAGTGATGAGGAAAAGGAAGACATCTTTCTGTATGGAGATAAGTATGCATGTGGGTATCTTTGGCACATATTTAGTTATGAGAAAAAGAAGTGTTTAGAGGGTGAAGAAGCGGAGAACACGTTTCATAATGTAGTGAAAAGGGATTGCTATATATTCTATCAAAATTGTGATGATGTACTGCTAATAAAAGATACGAGGTTGTTACATATGGAGGATATATTGTGTGAGCGGAACGATATGTATAAAGGCGATATCTATATTGTAGATAAAGAGTTCACTTGGACTTTTGTAAAAACTCATGAACATAGATGGTGTGGTCCCTATTTCACAAAGAAATGTTAGTAGGTATACAAGCATGAAGAGTAGAATAAGTTGATATAAGTGTTTGCATGATACTTGCGTTTCTTATCTATTAGCGTATGATGAAATATATATGTTTAAAAGGATGTGTAACGAAATGAGATGGATTGTATCACTTCTTGTAAATAGCGTTGTGTTAATCGCTGTATCGGGACTTTTAAAAGGGATTGCGCCAGACGCGTTTTACGTAGCAAATATACAAACTGCAATTATTGCGAGTATTATCTTGGCTGTTTTAAATGTGTTCGTAAAACCGTTTTTAATTTTAATTACGCTACCGATTACTCTTGTAACTTTCGGATTCTTCTTAATTGTTATTAATGCGATTACGTTAAAAATAGCAGATTCATTATTAGGAGATGCGTTTAATATATCAGGGTTTGGCGTAGCAATCGTTGCGGCAATTTGTATTTCAATTTTTAATATGATTATTGAAAAGGCAATTGTGGAACCTTTATATGAAAAAAAGAGAAAATGACAAAAAGAAAAACATTTCATGATGTATATGAAATGTTTTTTTCTATTTATTAGAAACCGTATTTCTTGTTTCCAGAAAAAAATGGTACAATATCCGGTAGAATGGAATTTTACATCAAATGAGACTGAACCCGCAGCGGAGTGGAGGTTTATACATATGCCGAAAGTAAGGACAAAAGATTTAATTGAACAATTTCAATTGGAGTTAATAAGTGGTGAAGAAGGAATTCATCGTCCGATTGATACAAGTGATTTATCACGACCTGGAATTGAAATGGCAGGATTTTTCACATATTATCCAGCTGATCGTGTGCAGCTTCTTGGAAAGACGGAGCTTACGTTCTTTGACACGTTAACGTCAGAGCAAAAACAAGAGAGAATGAAAGCGCTTTGTACTGAGGAGACGCCATGTATTATTATAACTCGTAATCAAGATGTACCAGATGAGTTACTGCATGCATCGCGTGAATCAGGCATGCCTTTATTACGTTCTGCTCAAACGACAACAAGATTATCAAGTCGTTTAACAAATTATTTAGAAGGTAAGTTAGCACCAACAACAGCTGTACATGGTGTGTTAGTAGATATTTACGGTGTTGGTGTTTTAATTACAGGTCAAAGTGGTGTCGGTAAAAGTGAGACAGCTCTTGAGCTTGTAAAACGTGGTCACCGTCTTGTTGCGGATGATAGTGTAGAAATTCGCCAAGAAGATGAAGACACATTAGTAGGAAGCTCACCAGATTTAATTGAGCATTTATTAGAAATTCGTGGTCTAGGTATCATTAACGTTATGACGTTATTCGGTGCAGGGGCAGTGCGAAATTATAAGCGTATTACACTTGTTATTAATCTTGAAATTTGGGATCAAAAGAAAAATTACGATCGCTTAGGTCTTGATGAAGAGAAGATGAAGATTATTGATACAGAGCTTACGAAGATTACACTTCCAGTTCGTCCTGGTCGAAACTTGGCTGTTATTATTGAAGTAGCAGCGATGAACTTCCGTTTAAAACGTATGGGAGTCAATGCAGCACAACAGTTCTCTGAACGATTAATGAGTGCGATTGAGTTAGGAAATCAGGAGTAAACTTTGGAGAGGGAGGTCATACATATGCTGTTAGGTTCTGTACCACAGCTTGACCGTGTAGCGATCCAACTTGGGCCGTTTCCTGTATATTGGTACGGGATTATTATCGGTACAGGCGTGCTATTAGGTCTTTGGCTAGCAACTCGCGAGGGAGAAAGACTAGGTATTCCAAAAGATACATTTGTTGACCTTGTATTAATTGCAGTACCGATCGCTATTCTATTTGCGAGAATGTACTATGTTATTTTTGAATGGGAATATTACGCGCAAAACCCGAGTCAAATTATTAATATTCGTCAAGGTGGCTTGGCGATTCATGGTGGTTTAATCGGGGCTGTTATTACAGGGATTCTTTTTGCGAAACGACGCGGGGTTTCATTCTGGAAGTTGGCTGATATTGCTGCGCCAAGTATTTTACTAGGACAAGCAATTGGTCGATGGGGAAACTTTATGAACCAAGAGGCGCATGGTGATGAAGTAACGAGACAGTTTTTAGAAGGACTTCATTTACCGGATTTCATTATTAATCAAATGTATATTGAGGGTGTGTACTATCACCCAACGTTTTTATATGAGTCATTATGGAATTTTGCAGGTGTCATTTTATTACTTGCATTACGAAAAGTGAATTTACGACGCGGGGAATTATTCTTCACATATTTAATTTGGTATTCAATAGGGCGCTTCTTCGTAGAAGGCTTACGTACAGATAGTTTAATGTTAGGACCACTTCGTATCGCACAAGTAATGTCAATTGGACTTGTTGTTATTTCTATTATTTTCATTATCGTGAGACGAAAAATGGGGCAAGCTGATAAAAGATATTCGGAAAATTAGAGAAAAGTAGCATCTTATTATAAGATGCTGCTTCTTTCATATTCAGGAAAGAGAAGGGACTAAGGCAATGAGAATAAATACAGTGTTATTTGATTTAGATGGAACTTTAATTAATACAAACGAACTTATTATTTCTTCTTTTTTACATACGTTACATACATATTATCCAAGTCAATATAAGCGTGAAGATGTATTGTCATTTATTGGCCCTTCTTTACATGATACTTTCAGCAAGATTGATGAAAACAAGGTTGAAGAGATGATTACATGTTATCGTCAATTTAACCATGATCATCACGATGAATTAGTGGAAGAATATGAAACTGTATATGAAACAGTTCAAGAGTTGAAGAAGCAAGGCTATAAAGTTGGTATTGTTACAACGAAAGCGAGACAAACAGTTGAGATGGGATTAAAGTTGTCAAAGCTTGATGAATTTTTTGATGTGGTCGTGACAATTGATGATGTGGAGCATGTGAAACCACATCCAGAACCACTTCAAAAAGCGCTTGAGTTATTAGATGCGAAACCGGAAGAAGCATTGATGGTTGGGGATAATCACCATGATATTGTTGGTGGACAAAATGCGGGCACGAAAACAGCTGCTGTCTCATGGACGTTGAAAGGTAGAGCGTATTTAGAGGCTTACAAGCCGGACTTTATGTTAGATAAAATGAGTGATTTGCTACCGATTTTGTCTGATATGAACCGTTCATAAAGGTCCAAGTAAGTTAGTAGGGGTCTGTTTCCCTACTAACTTACAGTTTCACTTTTTAGTAGAGGAGCGAGTTAAGTGCGACGGACAACGCGCTATCCTGTTTCGGGAGAAAATTCATTATGGAATGTGTATAAAACAGTTTCTTTTTGGAAGGTAATGAAAAACTTTATTATTATCCAAATTGCGCGTTATACACCATTTTTATCCGTCAAGAATTGGTTGTACCGTACATTTTTACGGATGAAAGTCGGAAAGAAAACATCAATTGCGCTTATGGTAGTGCCGGATATTATGTTCCCAGAAAAGATAACTGTGGGAGAGAATTCAATTATTGGCTATAATACAACGCTTTTAGCACATGAATATTTAATTCGCGAATATCGACTTGGAGAGATCGTCATAGGAAATGAAGTGATGATTGGAGCAAATACGACTATATTACCAGGTGTGAAAATTGGAGATGGCGCGATTGTTTCAGCTGGCACACTTGTTCATAGAGATGTCCCAAGTGGTGCTTTCGTGGGTGGAAATCCAATGCGTGTTATTTATACGAAAGAAGAAATGGATGCTAGAGAAGGTTGATGCTAAAAATGTAACATTTCTCTTCTTTTTTAATGAATAAAAAGGAAATAATTGAGTATAATATACTGTTTTGTTTTTTACGGAATCGTTTATACTTATAGATAGAAGAATGTGTGAACGAAGAAAACAAAAAACTGGAGGATATATGGGGAAAAATCAAGGAATATATAAGGAGAACGGACAAGTTATCTCTTTTAATCAATTATCGGACTTCTTTTATAAAAAAGGGATGAGGGCTTACAAAGGACAGAAATTGCAAGATGCAATTAAATATTTTCGAAGAGCGGCACAAAGTGAGAAGGAGCCGTTTATTTTATGCCAATTAGCAACAGTATTATCTGAGGCTGGTGAATATCAAGAGTCGAATCAAATCTTCTTTAAGCTTGTTAGATCTAATCCAGAACTTGAACAATGCTATTATTTTATTGCAAATAATTATGCATATATGGGGCTATTTCAGCAGGCGAAAAAGTATGCGGATCGCTATTTAGAAGTTGCAGAAGAGAAGGAATTTGTAGAAGATACATTAGAATTACTTGAAATTATGGAAGAAGAAGCGATGGGTGAGGAAGAGATTGAGGATGAGGACGATCTAATTGTTATGCAAGAAGAAGCGAATCGTTATATTCGTAACGGACAATTGGAAGAAGCAATTGCTACATTGGAAATTGTTACAAAAGATTATCCGGAATTTTGGTCGGGTCATAATAATTTAGCTATTGCACATTTTCAATCTGGTAATGTAGATAAAGCTCTGAAGTTAACGGAAATGATTTTAGAGAAAAATCCTGGTAATATACATGCGCTTTGTAATACGCTTATTTTCCTATATTCAATTGGAGAGCATAAACAAGTAGAAGCGTTAGCGGAGCAGTTAGTTTCAGTATATCCGATTTCGTTCGAGCATCGTTTGAAACTTGGAACGACACTTGCAACAATTGGTCATTTTGAGCCTGCATATAAATGGTTCAAAGTATTAAAGCGTCAAGGATATGAGGGAGACGTTAGTTTTTATTATTGGTTTGCATATTCTGCTTATATGGTGAAAGATCAGCAAGTAGCTGAAAAAATGTGGCAGCATGTTGTAGAATTGCACCCTGATAAAAAGGGAAAAGAACCGTGGAATGCGCTGAATTTAGCAGATGAAGGACAAAACGTATTATTTGAAGAATTACGAAAATCATTTCAACAAAGTGCGACGCTAGAGGAACAAATGCTAGCTTTATATTTAATGAATGAATTATCAACGCCAGAGAAGGTGGGATTCTTCTTTGATGTAACGCAGGCGAAGAACGGTGTTCCAATCGTATCGCAACTTGCAAAGTATTTCTTTTTACTTAATAGCCATAAGAGCATTCCAGCTGATTTACAGCAATTTGAACAGTGCGCGCAAATTGCGGATGCTTTATATAATTATACGAAAAAAGATGATGAATTAATCGAAGAGTGTTTACAATTTTGGTTTTGTACGTTCATACGTTTATATACATCTGGGGCAGTTTTTACAAATGTATACGGCTGGTCAGCTGCTGTTGAATATATTGTACGCAGCGAACAAGGAAATAAGATGACACAGTCGGAGCTTGGGGATGTATATAATGTATCTGTAGCGACTGTTCGAAAGTATGTGCAGGCTGTTAAACGTACGCACACATAGGGTAAGCAAATCATTGGGAAAAAAATGATGCTAACAGTATAATGAGGGTAACTTAATTGTGTAGGAATGAATAGGAGTGAATAGTGTGTCAGAAGAAAAAATTTATGATGTCATTATTATTGGTGCAGGACCAGCTGGTATGACAGCTGCAGTATATACATCTCGTGCGAATTTAAGCACATTAATGCTTGAGCGTGGTATCCCAGGTGGCCAAATGGCAAACACAGAGGATGTAGAGAACTACCCAGGTTATGAGTCTATTTTAGGACCAGACTTATCAAATAAAATGTTCGAGCATGCGAAGAAATTTGGTGCTGAATATGCATACGGTGATGTGAAAGCAGTCATCGATGGTAAAGAATACAAAACAATTATTGCTGGTAAAAAAGAATATAAAGCACGTGCAATTATCGTTGCAAGCGGTGCAGAATATAAAAAAATTGGTGTGCCAGGCGAAACAGAACTTGGCGGCCGTGGTGTATCATATTGTGCAGTATGTGATGGGGCTTTCTTTAAAGGAAAAGAACTTGTAGTTATTGGTGGTGGAGATTCTGCTGTTGAAGAGGGTGTATTCTTAACACGCTTCGCATCAAAGGTAACAATCGTTCACCGTCGTGACACTCTTCGTGCACAGAAAATTTTACAAGATCGTGCTTTCCAAAACGAGAAAGTTGATTTCATTTGGAATCACACTATAAAAGAAATTAACGATGCAAATGGTAAAGTGGGAAGCGTAACACTTGTAGACGTAAACAGTGGAGAAGAGAAAGAAGTCAAAACTGATGGCGTGTTCATATACATCGGTATGTTACCACTATCAAAACCATTTGTTGAACTAGGTATTACAAATGAAAATGGTTACCTTGAAACAAATGAGCGTATGGAAACGAAAGTTCCTGGTATTTTCGCAGCTGGAGATGTTCGTGAAAAAATGCTACGTCAAATTGTAACTGCAACAGGTGATGGTAGTATCGCAGCACAAAGTGCACAACATTACGTAGAAGAATTATTAGAAGAACTAAAAACAGTATCAGAAAAATAAGGGATAATATGCCTTTTGAGAAGAAAGCTACCGATAGGAGCTTTCTTTTTTTATGAAAATGTCAAAGTTTTGTCAAAAAATATTGGGATTATAAGCTTTCTTATTGATATACTGGACTTTACGGAAAAATCACTATAAGAAATGAGGAATTTATTCAGTATGGAATGGCGTAATATATATCGTGGGTTTTGTATGGGCGTTAGTGATTTAATTCCTGGTGTGAGCGGCGGTACAATCGCTGTTGTGTTAGGGATTTATGAACAATTGCTTGCGGCAATTAGTGGATTCTTTAGTCGTGAATGGAAAAAACATTTAGGGTTTTTAATTCCCCTTGCAGCTGGTGTGGCAGCAGCGTTTTTAACGCTAAGTCACGTTATTAAATATTTACTTGCAAATCATTATGAACCGACTCAATTTTTCTTCCTCGGTTTAATTATTAGTATATTACCGATGTTAATGAGAGAAGCTGATGCAAAGTCGTCGTTTAAAGGTAAGCACATTGTTTTATTAATAGTTGCAGCAATTCTTGTTGCGATCACAGCTTTCTTTAAACCAGATAAGGCAGCAGATCCAATTACGACGTTAACAATTTTAAATGCAATTGGCTTATTTTTCGCGGGCTGGATGGCTAGTATGGCTATGTTGCTTCCTGGAATTAGCGGATCATTTATTTTATTAATTATTGGTGTGTATCCGACAGCAATTAATGCTTTAACTACACTGAACTTACCTTTAATCGTAGTTATCGGTGCTGGTGTTATGGCGGGGTTTGTTGTAAGTAGTAAAGGAATTAGTTTCTTGTTAGATCGTTATAAAAGTATGACATTTGCGGCAATTATTGGACTTGTTATCGGCTCGATTGTAATTGTGTTCCCTGGTATTCCAACTGGAGGATTTTCAATTATAAGTTCAATTATTACCTTTATTTTAGGATTTGCGATTGTTACTTATTTCGGTAAGAAATAAGTACTTTAATCCCCTTGGCGATAAAAATCGTTAAGGGGATTTTTCATGCTATTCATTGAAAGTCTAAGCATTTACATTGCTTGTTCTAGAAAGCTTTTTTAAAATTGTTGAGTGGCATGTGCTTAGCGAAAGAGGACTGGCTCCTTCGTTGTAGCAAACTGTTTTTGATAGTATAATGAAATGAGTATGCAGTGAGAAATTTACTGCAAGTAGCTGAGGTGAAGAAACATGCAAAGAGTGACAAACTGTGTGTTAATTAGAGATAATGAAGTACTCTTACTCCAAAAACCTCGCCGAAATTGGTGGGTTGCACCAGGCGGGAAAATGGAGCGTGGTGAGACAGTAAGAGATTCCGTTGTTCGCGAGTATCGTGAAGAAACAGGTATTTATTTAAAGAACCCAGCGTTAAAAGGGGTCTTCACCTTTGTCATCCAAGAAGGTGATAAAGTTGTTTCTGAATGGATGATGTTCTCCTTTTTAGCGACAGATTTTGCAGGAGAAAACAAACTAGAGAGCGAAGAAGGCATCATTGGTTGGCATACATTTGACAAAATTGATGATTTAGCAATGGCACCAGGAGATTATCACATTATTGATTATTTAATTAAAGGAAATGGCATAATCTACGGTACATTTGTATATACCCCAGATTTTGAGTTGCTTTCATATCGATTAGATCCGAGTTAAACCGTCAAGGAGAGGATACGATGACAGAGAATAATGATATAAAAATGGTAATTATTACAGGAATGTCTGGAGCTGGAAAGACAGTAGCTTTACAAAGTTTTGAAGATTTAGGATATTTCTGTGTAGATAATTTACCACCGATGTTATTGCCGAAGTTTATTGAACTTATGGCGGATTCAAAAGGGAAAATGAATAAAGTGGCACTTGGCGTTGATTTACGTGGCCGAGAGTTTTTCGAACATTTATGGGGAGCACTTGATGATTTATCAGAACGTACATGGATTATTCCTCATATTTTATTCTTAGATGCGAAAGATGGCACGCTTGTAACTCGTTATAAAGAAACGAGACGTTCGCATCCACTTGCACCAACTGGTTTACCGTTAAAGGGAATTGAGATGGAGCGTGGCTTATTAACTGATATGAAGGCACGAGCGAATATTGTGCTGGATACATCGGATTTAAAACCGAAAGAATTACGTGAAAAAATTGTTCACCTGTTTTCAACTGAAACTGAGCAAGCATTTCGTGTAAATGTTATGTCGTTTGGATTTAAGTACGGTATTCCAATTGATGCAGATTTAGTATTTGATGTTCGTTTTTTACCAAATCCATATTACATTCCACATATGAAGCCATTAACAGGACTAGATGAAGAAGTTTCATCGTATGTGCTGAAATTTAATGAGACACATAAGTTTTTAGAAAAATTGACGGATCTTATTACTTTCATGCTGCCTCATTATAAAAGAGAAGGCAAGAGTCAACTTGTAATTGCGATTGGATGTACAGGTGGACAGCATCGTTCTGTTACGCTTACAGAATACCTTGGGAAACATTTGAAACCAGAGTATAGCGTTCATGTATCTCATCGTGATGTGGAGAAGAGAAAGGGCCATTAAGGGATGAAAAAAGAGAGAAAACCTAAAATTGTTATCATGGGAGGCGGTACTGGACTCTCTGTTTTATTAAGAGGATTAAAACAATATCCAGTTGATATTACAGCAGTTGTTACAATCGCTGATGATGGTGGCAGTTCAGGTAGATTACGTGATGAGCTCGAAATTCCACCCCCAGGTGACATTCGTAACGTACTTGTTGCATTATCAGATGTAGAGCCGCTGGTGGAAGCTTTATTTCAGCATCGTTTCACAACGGGAGACGGGCTGAAAGGTCATGCGTTAGGAAATTTATTATTAGCGGGTATGACCTCGATTACAGGAGACTTCTTCCATGCGATTACGGAAACGAGTAAAGTGTTAAATGTCAGAGGACGTGTGTTACCTGCAGCGAACCAAAGTGCGGTACTTCATGCGGAACTAGAAGATGGAGAAATTGTAACAGGTGAATCAAAGATTCCTTATTCTGGGAAGAAGATTAACCGCGTCTTTTTAACTCCAGAAGATGTAGAGCCTTTACATGAAACGTTGGCTGAGATTAAACGAGCTGATTTACTTGTTTTTGGTCCAGGAAGTTTGTATACGAGTATATTACCGAATTTAGTTGTTAACAAAATCGGGGACGCTGTTCTTGCTGCAAAAGCGAAGAAGGTATATGTCTGTAATGTTATGACGCAAGCTGGTGAAACGATGGGATATACTGCGTTTGACCATGTGCAGGCGTTACATGATCATTTAGGTAAACCATTTATCGATACTGCAATTGTAAATAACCGTGATATTCCTTGTGAATTACGTCAGTTGTATGAGGAAGAAATGTCGGCACCAGTTGTAGTAGATGAAGAGCGTTTTACAGAGAGCAATATTGATGTCATTCAAGATCAATTAGCGAAGTATGATGATCGTGTTGTAAGGCACGATACATTAAAACTAGCTTCTATTTTATATTCACTGTTGTAGATGTGCGTTGCCTCTTTTGAGGTAACGCTCATCATTTCATATAGGACAAGATTTTTGTTCCAAAGTAATCGTATAAGGAGGTGTTGACTGTGTCATTTGCATCAGAAACAAAGAAAGAGCTAACGAATCTTGAGGTGAAGGAATGCTGTGAGAAAGCAGAATTATCAGCGTTACTTCGAATGAACGGATCGCTTTCTTTTTCAAACCGTCGTCTATCTATCGATATTCAAACGGAGAATGCGGCAATTGCAAGAAGGATTTATACGCTTTTGAAAAAAGGATATGACGTGACGGTAGAATTACTTGTTCGTAAAAAAATGCGATTGAAGAAAAATAATGTATATATTGTGCGGCTTGTTGAGAAGTCTCGCGAAATATTAGCTGATCTTCATATTGTTCGAGACGACTTTTCGTTAATTCGAAATATATCCCAGGAATTAATCGAGAAGAAATGTTGTAAACGATCGTATTTACGAGGTGCATTTTTAGCAGGTGGTTCAGTAAATAACCCAGAAACATCATCTTATCATTTAGAGGTCTTTTCGTTATATAAGGAACATAATGATGCTATATGTGAATTGATGAACGGATTTGATTTAAATAGTAAGACGTTGGAAAGAAGAAAAGGGTACATTACGTATTTGAAAGAAGCAGAAAAGATTACGGAGTTTTTAAATATTATAGGCGCTCATAATGCACTTTTAAGATTTGAAGACATTCGAATCGTTCGCGATATGCGTAATTCAGTAAATCGTTTAGTGAACTGCGAAACAGCCAATTTAAATAAAACAATTGGTGCAGCGCTAAGGCAGATTGAAAATATCCGTTATATTGATGAGACAGTTGGTCTTGATATATTACCAGATAAACTGCGAGAAATTGCACAATTACGAAGAGATTATCAAGATGTAACATTGAAAGAGTTAGGCGAGATGGTATCCGGGGGGAAAATTAGTAAATCGGGTATTAATCATCGTTTGCGTAAAATCGATGAGATTGCAGAGAAATTACGCGCGGGGGAAGCTGTAGCAAAAAAATAAGAGGTTAAAGGGGAAATGGAGCTGTGGTTCAAAAACGAGTTAAAGTTTCATTAAAAAACGGTTTACAAGCACGTCCGGCTGCGTTGTTTGTACAAGAGGCCAATCGCTTTCATGCAGATATCTTCATCGAGAAAGATGGAAAGACAGTGAATGCAAAGAGCATAATGGGGATTATGAGCTTAGCAATTGGAACTGGTAGCATGATAACAATTACAACAGAAGGTTCAGATGCAGAAGAAGCTTTAGAAGCATTAGCTGCATATATACAATAAGAAGCTATCGCGCATGTGCGATAGCTTTTTTGTTTTGTTATTTGGTGTTGGGAGTCGGGTATGTAGGGGGCGCGTGCTTGTCGAGGGTTGTCGGTAAGTCGATAAGTTGTGTCGAATCGTCGATATATTAAAATAATCGCCGATATAATTGGAGTTACGGTCGATATATTTGAAAAATCGCCGATATATTTAGGGGTATACTAGGTGGGGTATGTGAGCGGGGGACAATATATAAAAGAAGCGCCCAATTATAGGGCGCTTCCGCTTTAAATCTATCCTCCTCCCATTCTAAATGAGCCGCTTCCGCTTTAAATCTATCCAGCTCCAGCGGCTAGAATGGTCGGTGGCTTCGCTTCTTCCGACGAGGTAAAAAGCACCTCTTTGTCAGAAGCTCCATCCTCCTCCCATTCTAAATGAGCCGCTTCCGCTTTAAATCTATCCAGCTCCAGCGGCTAGAATGGTCGGTCGTTTCACCCCTTCATTCGAGGCAAAAAAGCGCCTCGTAATCAGGGGTTCCAACTTCCTCCTGTTCTAAACGAGCCGCTTCCGCTTTAAATCTATTAACGATTTGTAAAGATCTTATCGATTAAGCCGTATTCTAGAGCTCTTTCAGCTGTCATGAAGTTGTCGCGGTCTGTGTCGCGTTGTAGTACTTCAAGTGGTTGACCTGTGCGGTCAGCAAGAATTTGGTTTAGTTTTTCACGTAAGAATAGGATACGTTTTGCAGCGATTTCGATTTCAGTCGCTTGGCCTTGTGCTCCGCCAAGTGGTTGGTGAATCATTACTTCACTGTTTGGAAGTGCATAACGTTTTCCTTTTTCACCTGCTGCAAGTAAGAATGCACCCATAGATGCAGCCATACCGATACAGATTGTTGATACTTGTGGTTTAATAAATTGCATTGTATCGTAAATTGCCATACCTGCTGTGATAGAACCACCAGGGCTATTGATGTAGATGTGAATATCTTTTTCTGGATCTTGAGATTCCAAGAATAAAAGCTGGGAAACGATTGAGTTAGCTACGTTGTCATCAATTGCACTACCAAGCATAATGATGCGGTCTTTTAATAGTCGAGAGTAAATATCGTAAGCGCGTTCTCCACGATTTGTTTGTTCAATTACTGTAGGAATTAAATTCATCTGTTATTTCCTCCTTCTAAAGCTTTCTTAGTCTTATAATACAATTATGGTCAATAAAGGTCAAACGAAACCACTTTAAATCAAAAAAATATGTAGTTGTACCATGAATTATTCGCTATGTTTTTGAAATTCCCTGCTTATGTATCTTCAACATCATAACCGAATTACATAAATTTAAACGTCATGAAATCTGTAGTAAAAAGAAAAGAACGCCTTTTTACTGAAGCGTTCTTGTGATATCTATTCTTTTAAAAGATAGGTTACTTTATTTAAAATCTTTTCGATGTGTTTCGCGTTTTTACTATACATTTCGCTTGCTGATTTCGACTTTGTTTCTAGGGAAAATAGTTCAAGATCAGCATGACATTTTTTTAAAGATGCTAATAATAAAGGCTTGTTTTGAGGAGAAGGCATTTGTAGTTTGTCATTATAAATGTCGATAGTAAGTTGTCCGTATGAATCCACTTGACCGAGAAAGACATTTTCAATAACAACACCGAGCTTTTCTAGTTCAGAATGTAACCAAGCGCGGTTATGTCCACTAGAGGATAGAGGTTCATCTAAGACATTGCCATCCATAATAACAGTTTGTGGTTCTTTTTCATTCGGTACTTTTAAGCCAACGTCTTTTGCTGTAAGTGGTTGGCGATCTTTCTTCAATAATACATTTAATTCTCCGCTCGGTTCTAGTACGGCAAATTCAACATCAGCTACGCTGAAAGCATTTTTTCCACGGAGTAGTTCCAGTAATTCGTCACTTGTATATTTTTCTTTCTTTAAGTTATCTTCGAGTATTTTTCCATCTTTTATTAATACGGTAGATTTCCCTTCAAAGAAGTCGCGAGCTGTTTTGTTCTTTAAGGAGAGGATTCCTGTGAAAAAAGGTACCACAGCGAAAATGAGTATCGCAAAGACGCCGTGGAAAAATTTTGAATCGAGCCCTGTAGATACTTGGGCAGCGATGTCACCGATTGTCATTCCGGCTATGTATTCAAAAAAGGAGAGCTGAGAGATTTGTCTTTTCCCTAACCATTTCGTAATAGCGAATAAAATAATTAATATGAATACAGAGCGAAGAATGACAAGTGTCCATTCCGGCAGGTGAGACATAGTCATTTCCTCCAGTCTACTTAAAACCCTTTATATTGAGGTTCTTCACGTTCTAATAATGAAACTCTATTCTGTAAATCAGCGATGATGCTGTCCATTTCTAACATACATTCATGAAATACGCGTTTTGATTCCGCGTCCTGTGAATGTAGTGAAAGGGAGCTTAAACTTGCTTGAGCGCCCCTTACACTAGCAAGGCAGGTTTTAACGCTAGCGATAACTGTCATACAAACACCTCTTATCCTTTCGGTTTGAATAGTAATGCACCAATGAATCCGAATATGATAGCAGCAGAAATACCAGCGCTTGTTACTTTAAACATTCCGGTAATGACGCCAACGATGCCGTGTTTTGCAGCTTCTTCCATTGCGCCGTGAACGAGAGCATTACCGAAACTTGTAATAGGTACAGTTGCCCCGGCTCCAGCAAAATCGATTAATGGTTCATACAGGTTGAATCCGTCCAGTATAGCACCGGCAACAACAAGTGTTGCCATTGTATGAGCGGGTGTTAGCTTGCCAACATCAAACATAAGTTGGCCAATTACACATATGAGTCCGCCGATGACGAAAGCCCAGAAAAAAATCATTGCGTTGCACCTCCAAATTCAATCGAAACGGCGTGAGCGATACACGGAATCGTTTCTTCTTGTTGGAATGTAAGTGGAGATAGTAAAGCTCCTGTCGCAACGACAAGTATTTTTTTGAACTCTCCTCTTTTCATTCGGTTTAATAAATGACCGTACACGACTGTTGCGGAACATCCCGGTCCGCTAGCACCAGCTATGACAGGTTGCCCTTCTCTATAAATGAGTATGCCGCAATCTTGAAACTGTTCGCTCGTTACTTTCGTTCCGTGTTTATGTAGTAAGTCATAAGCAATTTCGCGACCGACATGTCCTAGGTCGCCTGTTACGATTAAATCGTAGTAAGAGGCATCAATTTGGCGTTCGCGCAAGTGGGCTTCAATTGTATCGACGGCAGCTGGAGCCATCGCACCGCCCATATTAAACGGATCCGTTAGTCCCATATCAACCACTCGTCCGATTGTTGCAGATGTTACTCTAGGACCATGTCCAGTGTCGCTTAAAATAGCTGCGCCAGCTCCAGTTACTGTCCATTGTGCGGTAGGAGGTTTTTGACCGCCGTATTCAGTTGGATATCGGAACTGCTTCTCTACAGCGGTGTTATGACTAGATGCCCCGGTTAATAAATATTTTGCGCCTTTTGCATTTACAATACTTGCCCCGAGCGCTAATCCTTCCATGGAAGTAGAACATGCTCCGAATAATCCGAGATATGGTGTTCCGAGTGTACGGCAGGCAAAGCTTGTTGGAGTGATTTGATTAATTAAATCTCCTGCAAGTACGAATTGAATATCGTCTTTACGAAGCTTGGCTTTTTCAGTAGCGCGGCTACAAGCTTCTTCGAATAAAATTTTATGTGCTTTTTCATAGGAATCCTGGCCGAGCCATAAATCTTCATGGAGGATATCGAAGTCTTCTGGAATGTTTCCTTTTGCTTCAAACGGTCCACCAACGACTCCTGTCGAAATAATAACGGGTTTATTTTCAAATACCCACGTTCGGTGTCCTTGTAACATTTATAGCCCTCCCCATTGAACGAGAATCGTTTTAATAAGTGCGATGACGAAAGCTGAAAATACACCAAACAAAATAACAGAGCCGGCTAATTTAAACATATTTCCTCCAACGCCGAGTACGAACCCTTCTGTTCGGTGTTCGATACATGCGGCAATAACAGAGTTACCAAATCCAGTAACGGGTACAGCTGTGCCTGCTCCAGCAAACTGCCCAAAGCGGTCATATATACCGAAACCAGTTAGTAACATGGAAATGAAAATGAGAGTTGCGACTGTTGGATTTCCTGCTGAACGCTCAGTGAAGTCAAAATATGTGATATAAAACGTAGAAATGAGTTGTCCGATGAAGCAAATAAAACCACCGACGAAAAAGGCTTTAATACAATTTTTCAAGACAGGGCGCTTCGGTTCGCGTTCTTGCTCGAATTTTTTATACTCTTGTTGCACAGGGGTTAAGTTCTTATCTTTACTAGACATTGCGATCCTTCCTTTTCTATTAAAAAGCGTTAAGTGTTAGACTCCATTTTTTTCCCAATGAGTTTTAATTGCTTATTGATCTCGTCTTTAGATACTTCTTTTTTCTTAATTTTGTTCTCAAGCTTTTCGAGTAACATAAAGATTTTTTTATCAGTACTTACACGAACATCGAAAGTAGGATGCTCATCACTTAACTGCTTTTGAAGCTTCTTACGCAGAGGCTTTAATCCAAACCTTTCGTGATGCTCAGGCAGAACTGCTATGTAGAGATCCAAATTTGAATTCACTGCTGTGCTTTTTGTAATTTCATCCATAGCGAGAGCCCTTTTGTTGGCTCCTTGTGATATAGATTGATTAAAGGATTCTGTACTCGTCTTTGTTAGTTTGGGACCTTTTTCTTTCTCCGTTCGTTTTGCTTCTTCTTTCACTTTTTTATCTAAGGGACTATTATCACATCCGGCAAAAGAGCTACATAGAAGGGCAAATAACGCGGTTATGAGGCCGAGTTTTCGCATGATTATCATTCCATTTCTGTTGCAATATGTAATGTGATAGAAAAAGGATGACTGCATATCATCCTTTTTCTATTTCACAGCATGACTAATTCGTTATTGCTGTGAGTATTGTGGTTCTTCTTGTTGGACTTCTTCAACGCGTGGATTTAAAGAATCGATAATCGTTTGCGTTTGCTCTGCAGCTGTTTGGAAAAGTTGCTTAGCTTGTTGGTTATCCGTATCAAGAGCGAATCCCTCTAAGCTAGCTTGTGCACTTTTTAATCCAGAAACAGTTTGCTTTAATTTTGTAATTACAGTCATTGAATGAAGCCCCCTTTGGAATATCAATTCAAAGATTATAATTTGTGAGTTGGGGTGAATTTATGATTGGAAAATTTAGGAGTGTTACATGTGTGGATTACAATTTTGTAATGAATATGTAAGGAAAAGCGATAGTGGAAAAAAACTTTTTCTCCTAGAATAAAGAAAGTAAAGCAAGTCAAAAGGACATTTGAAGGAGAGAAAAATGAAGAAATTATTATTAGGTTTAATTGGACTTTTTATATTAGTTATTGGTGTGGCAAGCTTTTCTCATAATGAGGTGACTGATAGATATAATCCGCTTGTGAAAGAAGACTTTGTATATGTAAAAGCGAAAGAATCTGGCCGACTATCTACAGTTGGAGAGGTAGCTGGAGACTATAAACTTACTGGTTATTACGCTTCGGGCGAAGGAAGAGATGTTAAGTTTTATGCACCTCGTGGGCTTAGAGAAGGAGCATATGTAAAGGTTAAAACGAAAGGTGAGTATATCGAAACGTACCAAGAAGTACAACCGGATGAAATTCCAAAAGAGATTAAAGAGAAACTAGATAAATAAGACCGTTAAGAATTGCCTCCTAAATGTAGAAAATAGGGGGCATTTTTATGCAGAAAATATCGTATATACAATGTGCTATCAAAGAGTTTTTATTGATTTAAATGGTTTTTATTGCTATTATTATGGAGAGAAAATGAAGTGTATTTTATAATCATGCGCCCATAGCTCAGTCGGATAGAGCGGTGGTTTCCGGTACCACGTCTGCCGGGGGTTCGAATCCCTCTGGGCGCGTTATGTATTGTTGGTGTTACGTGTTGAAAATAAATAGTAAATTTAAAACAACCTCTTGTATGTGATTAGAAATAATCGTGTATAGGGGGTTTTTGTTATGGTCCAACAAGGTACTTCTGTTAATTTTGTAATGAGTTTATACTAAAATTATCTAAAACTTATAGTATGAGGGGATTGCAGGTGCGTAAAATTAGTGGATATTTAAGTATTTTAGGGGATAACGAACGTAGAACCGTTGCTGTATCTGATTCTGGTGAAATTACAGGCGATGAAATGTTGAAATTCATGTTAAATATGGAATTGCAATATAAAGGAATTGATAGGGATTGTTTTGGACCTAGTCACTATTTGCCTAGCGGAGACTACCATAAGGATTTAATAGCGATTGTCTTTACGGCTGAAATGATGTTAGACGACATGGAATTAGAAGGTGAATGGCCTGCTGAAGAAGGGGATGTTATATTTAACGGAGCATAATGAATCTATCTGCATAAAAAGGTCTGCACTTACAAATATAAGTGCAGACCTTTTTTATTAACACTTGTTATATCTGATAATAAGATTTACTATTAGTATGTGGTAATAATTTTATCGCGCTATTATTTTCTTTCAATATTATTCAAATTTCGGTTGTAAGTTGTAAATCTCATTAATACATATAAATTAATAATATTTTGGAATGGGTGTCTGTGATAGCATTCTCCTTTTACCAAACTTATTGTACAATAGAAACAAGGGGGAGATTAGTTTGAAGGCAAGTCTTTTACAAGAACAAAGCTTACGTTTGGCAATGACACAAGAGTTAAGGCAAGCGATTACAATGCTCCAGTATAATGTACAAGAATTATCGGAGTTTTTGTATGAGCAATCGTTAGAGAATCCCCTTATTGAGTTAGGTGGTTTTGAGAGGGAGAAGAAAAAGAGCTCTAACAACAGTAAAAGTACCAGCAAACAAGTCGAGAATCAGATGGAAATCTACAGTGTGGATTCAACAACGATTCAGCAACATTTATTAAATCAAATACAGTATTATAAAATAGATGAAGAAGAGCGAAAAATAGCTTCTTTCATTATTATGAACATGGATGGAAATGGGTATTTACAAGAAACGAACGAAGAGTTAGCGGATCTCCTTTCCGCACCGATTCATGAAGTCGCCCGCTTTGTAGAGCTTGTCCAATCACTCGAGCCAGCAGGGGTAGGAGCGCGTAATATTCAGGAATGTCTAACTTTGCAATTGAAGCGCTTACAAAGACGGAATGGATTAGCGGAAGAGGTTATAGAGGATCACTTCGCTTATTTCGTGAAGAAAGATTGGCGAAAGCTCGTTCAAGTGTTGAAGTGTAGTAATGAAGAATTGCAATCGGCGGTGAACTGTATTACGTCATTACAGCCGAAACCAGGTCTTGCGTTTTCTTCTGATAAACCGCTTTATATTGTGCCTGATATGGCGGTGAAAAAAGATGGTGATCGTCTCGTTTTACAAATGAACGAGAGAAATATGCCGAGAATTGAAATTCATTCTGAGTATAGTGCGCTTCTGAATAATAGTGAAAGTGAAGTAGCATCTTATGTATCAGAAAAGTATCAGCATGTGCAGTGGATTATGCGCAGTTTAAAACAGAGAAAACAAACGCTTCTGCAAGTGATGACTATTATTATGGAAAAACAACGTGATTTCTTCTGGGAAGGGCCAGAATATTTAAAACCGCTTGCTTTAAAAGAGGTAGCGGAAGAGTTAAGTGTGCATGAATCTACAATTAGTCGTGCAACGCGAAATAAATATGTGCAAACACCACATGGTTTATTTGAGATGAAATCTTTCTTTAGTAATGCTATTTCGACTACTGAAGATGAAGCAGTTTCTACAAAGCGTGTGAAACGATTTATCCAAACGCTTGTTGAGGCGGAGAATAAGAAAAAGCCACTTTCAGATCAAAAGATTTCAAAATTATTAGAAGAAGAGCATGAAATCGTTATTTCTCGAAGAACAGTGGCGAAGTATAGAGAACAAATGCACATTCCAGCGTCATCATTACGAAAAACGATCGGATAGGTGAAGAATATGAAAGTTGTACTGTATACAAAAAAAGATTGTGGCCTTTGCTTGCAGGCGAAACAAGTTTTAGAGGAAGTACAATGTGAATATTCTTTTCAAATCGAGGAAATAAATATATATGAAGATAATGACCTTTTAGAAAAATATCACCTAATGATTCCGGTGGTAGAAATAGGCGGAAAACAAGTAGAATATGGTAACATTCACAAAGGTGTCATAATAAACTATATAAAGAATGCAGTTAAGAGTTGAATAAGTTTCTATCTCCTGTTACAATAATACACGTAGCAGGGATTATTTTTTTAACCTATGTGGGACACAAAATGTCACTACGGGACGTAAAGTGACCACGAGGAAAAATGAACCAATGTAGTGAGGAGAAAAGATATGCGCTCATGGATTCAGAACACAAAAAAATTATTACCTGATCTGCTACCTGTTATGCAAACGAGAATGCAAATTCTTCAATACATTAGGCTCATGCAGCCGATTGGAAGAAGAAACTTGTCAGCAAGTCTCGGTATGACAGAACGAGTATTGCGAAGTGAAGTTCAAGTTTTGAAAGAACAAAACTTAGTTCACGTCGCTTCTTCTGGAATGACTTTGACAGAAGAAGGAACAGCTTTAGTTCTTGCTTTGGAAGACTTTATGAAAGAAATTTCCGGGTTAAAGGTTTTAGAAAAGCAACTTAAGGAAACATTAGACTTGGATGAAGTTTTCGTTGTCCCTGGTGATAGTGATGAATCACCTTGGGTCAAACTGGAGATGGGCCGTGCTTGTGTGACTTGTATAAAAGACCGTCTGACAGCGAATAATATCGTTGCTGTGGCTGGAGGAACTACGCTAGCTGCTGCTGCGGACATGATGCAGCTTGATTGCAAAGATTTACATATGCTATTTGTCCCAGCGCGTGGTGGAATTGGAGAGGGTGTCGAATTAGAAGCCAATACCATTTGTGCCAAGATGGCACAAAATACGATGAGTAATTATCGCTTATTGTATGTTCCAGACCATGTTAGTAGCGAAGCATATGCGTCTATTGTGACAGAGCCTTCCGTGAAAGAAGTTCTTGAGTTGATTCGATCTTCCAATATCGTCATTCATGGAATAGGTGATGCGTTAACAATGGCACGTCGCAGAAATACTTCAGAAGCAGATTGGTTAAAGATTCAAGCAAGCGAAGCAGTAGGCGAAGCTTTCGGTTACTACTTTAATGAACAAGGAAATGTTGTTCATAAAGTAAGAACAGTTGGTATGCAACTTGAGGATTTACAACATGTATCTCACGTTGTTGCAGTCGCTGGAGGTTCTTCAAAGGCAAAGGCAATACAGGCTGTAATTAAACAAGGGCACACTTCAATTCTAATTACAGATGAAGGTGCAGCAAAACAGTTAACAAAGGGTATTACCCTTTAATATAATCCCCCAAGGAGGAAATTCAAATGACTAAAATTGGTATTAATGGATTTGGACGTATCGGACGTAACGTATTCCGCGCAGCTCTTAACAACTCTGAGGTAGAAGTAGTAGCAATCAACGACTTAACAGATGCTAAAACATTAGCTCACCTTTTAAAATATGACACAGTTCACGGAACTTTAAATGCAGAAGTATCTGCTAACGAAAACAGCATCGTTGTTAACGGTAAAGAAATTAAAGTTATCGCTGAGCGTGACCCAGCTCAATTACCATGGAGCGACTACGGAGTAGAAGTAGTAGTAGAATCTACTGGCCGTTTCACTAAAAAATCAGACGCTGAAAAACACTTAGGTGGATCAGTTAAGAAAGTTATCATCTCAGCTCCAGCTTCTGACGAAGATATCACTGTAGTTATGGGTGTTAACCACGAACAATATGATGCAGCTAACCACAACGTAGTATCTAACGCTTCTTGTACTACAAACTGTCTAGCTCCATTCGCTAAAGTATTAAACGAAAAATTCGGCGTAAAACGCGGAATGATGACAACAATTCACTCTTACACTAACGACCAACAAATCTTAGACTTACCACACAAAGATTTACGTCGTGCTCGTGCAGCAGCTGAAAACATGATCCCAACATCTACTGGTGCAGCTAAAGCTGTAGCATTAGTATTACCAGAACTTAAAGGTAAATTAAACGGTGGCGCTGTACGTGTTCCAACTGCTAACGTTTCTCTTGTTGACTTAGTTGTTGAACTTGACAAAGAAGTAACAGTTGAAGATGTAAACGCAGCATTCAAAGCAGCAGCTGAAGGCGAATTAAAAGGTATCCTTGGATACAGCGAAGAGCCATTAGTATCTATCGACTATAACGGATGTACAGCTTCTTCTACAATCGATGCATTATCTACAATGGTAATGGAAGGTAACATGGTTAAAGTACTTTCTTGGTACGATAACGAAACTGGTTACTCTAACCGCGTAGTAGACCTAGCAGCATACATGACTTCTAAAGGTCTTTAATTCTTAATTATATAAGTAATCAATGACAAAACGAGGGAGAGGGTTTGTTCCCTCTCTCTCTTCTTTCGTTTTAAAAGCAAATGTGTTAAGCTTTTGAGTGGGTTTTGTCAATCCTAACTAGTAGTCGGAGGGAAATCCAATGAACAAAAAATCAATTCGTGACGTAGATTTAAAAGGTAAGCGTGTATTTTGCCGCGTTGATTTCAACGTACCTATGAAAGAAGGCAAAATTACAGATGAAACTCGTATCCGTGCAGCTCTTCCTACAATTCAATATTTAGTAGAGCAAGGTGCGAAAGTTATTTTAGCAAGTCACTTAGGCCGTCCAAAAGGTCAAGCAGTAGAAGAATTACGTCTTACTCCAGTAGCAGCACGTTTAGGCGAGCTTCTTGGTAAAGATGTTAAAAAAGCAGACGAAGCATTCGGACCAGTTGCACAAGAAATGGTTGCAGCAATGAACGAAGGCGACGTATTAGTTCTTGAAAACGTACGTTTCTATGCGGGCGAAGAAAAGAACGATGCAGAACTTGCGAAAGAATTTGCAGCTCTTGCTGATATCTTCGTAAACGATGCATTCGGTGCAGCTCACCGTGCTCACGCTTCTACAGCAGGTATCGCAGACTACCTACCAGCAGTATCTGGATTATTAATGGAAAAAGAGTTAGATGTACTTGGAAAAGCACTTTCTAACCCAGAACGTCCATTCACAGCTATCATCGGTGGTGCGAAAGTAAAAGATAAAATCGGTGTAATTCGTCATCTATTAGACAAAGTAGATAACTTAATCATCGGTGGCGGACTTGCTTACACATTCGTTAAAGCTTTAGGTCATGAAATTGGTCTATCTCTATGTGAAGACGACAAGATCGAACTAGCTAAAGAATTTATGCAACTTGCAAAAGAAAAAGGCGTAAACTTCTACATGCCAGTTGATGTTGTAATCACAGAGGAATTCTCTGAAACTGCAACAACTCAAATCGTAGGTATCGACTCTATCCCTTCTACTTGGGAAGGCGTGGACATCGGTCCTAAAACACGTGAAATTTATGCAGATGTAATTAAAAATTCTAAGCTTGTTGTATGGAATGGACCAATGGGTGTATTCGAAATGACTCCATTCGCAGAAGGTACAAAAGCAGTAGGACAAGCATTAGCAGATGCAGAAGATACATACTCTGTTATCGGCGGTGGTGACTCTGCAGCAGCTGTTGAAAAATTCGGTATGGCTGATAAAATGAGCCACATTTCTACTGGCGGCGGTGCGTCATTAGAATTCATGGAAGGCAAAGAGCTTCCAGGTGTAGTTTGTCTTAACGACAAATAAGTAGCAGCCAAAGAAAAAGGACGGTGCAAAGCATGCGTAAACCAATTATCGCAGGTAACTGGAAAATGAATAAAACTCTATCTGAAGCAGTTAGCTTCGTAGAGGAAGTTAAAGGTCAAATCCCAGCAGCTTCAGCTGTTGATGCAGTAGTTTGCTCTCCAGCTCTATTTTTAGAGCGTTTAGTAGCAGCAACTGAAGGAACTGATTTACAAGTAGGTGCACAAAACATGCACTTCGAAAAAAATGGTGCATTCACTGGCGAAATTAGCCCAGTAGCACTTAGCGACTTAAAAGTAGGCTACGTAGTACTTGGCCACTCTGAGCGTCGTGAAATGTTTGCTGAAACAGATGAGTCAGTAAACAAAAAGACTCTTGCAGCATTTGAACATGGTTTAACACCAATCGTATGTTGTGGTGAGACTTTAGAAGAGCGCGAAAGCGGAAAAACATTTGATCTAGTAGCAGGTCAAGTGACAAAAGCACTTGCAGGTTTAACAGAAGAGCAAGTTAAAGCAACTGTTATCGCTTATGAGCCAATCTGGGCTATCGGTACAGGTAAATCTTCTTCTTCTGCAGATGCAAACGAAGTATGTGCGCACATCCGTAAAGTTGTTGCAGAAGCTGTTTCTCCAGAAGCTGCAGAAGCTGTTCGTATTCAATACGGCGGTAGCGTAAAACCAGAAAACATTAAAGAGTATATGGCACAATCTGACATCGACGGCGCTTTAGTTGGCGGTGCTAGCTTAGAGCCTGCTTCGTTCTTAGGTCTTCTGGGGGCGGTAAAATGAGAAAGCCAACAGCTTTAATCATTCTTGATGGTTTCGGACTACGTGAAGAAACTCATGGGAATGCTGTAGCACAAGCTAAGAAACCTAATTTTGATGGTTACTGGAACAAATTCCCTCATACAACGCTTACAGCTTGTGGTGAGGAAGTAGGTCTTCCAGAAGGTCAAATGGGTAACTCTGAGGTTGGTCACTTAAATATCGGTGCTGGCCGCATTGTATATCAAAGCTTAACACGCGTAAACGTTGCAATTCGTGAAGGTGAGTTCGATCAGAACGAAACTTTCCAAAATGCAATTAAAAGCGTAAAAGAAAAAGGTACTGCTCTTCATTTATTCGGTTTACTTTCTGATGGTGGTGTGCACAGTCACATGAACCATATGTTTGCTCTTCTTCGCTTAGCAGCAAAAGAAGGCGTGGAGAAAGTTTATATCCATGCATTCTTAGACGGCCGCGATGTTGGACCACAAACAGCAAAAGGTTATATCGATGCAACAAATGAAGTAATTAAAGAAACAGGAGTAGGACAATTCGCGACTATCTCTGGTCGTTATTACTCTATGGACCGTGACAAGCGTTGGGATCGCGTAGAAAAATGTTACAGTGCTATGGTGAATGGTGAAGGCCCTACTTATAAATCAGCAGAAGAGTGTGTAGAAGACTCTTATGCGAACGGTATCTATGATGAATTCGTATTGCCGTCTGTAATTGTTAACGAAGATAACACGCCAGTTGCAACAATCAATGATGATGATGCAGTTATCTTCTATAACTTCCGTCCAGACCGTGCAATTCAAATTGCTCGTGTATTTACAAACGAAGACTTCCGTGAGTTCGATCGTGGTGAAAAAGTACCTCACATTCCTGAATTCGTTTGTATGACACATTTCAGTGAAACTGTAGATGGTTACGTGGCATTCAAGCCAATGAACCTTGATAACACATTAGGTGAAGTTGTTGCGCAAGCGGGATTAAAGCAACTTCGCATCGCGGAAACTGAAAAGTATCCGCACGTTACATTCTTCTTTAGCGGTGGTCGTGAGGCTGAATTCCCAGGAGAAGAGCGTATTTTAATTAACTCACCGAAGGTTGCAACGTATGACTTGAAACCTGAAATGAGCATTTACGAAGTAACGGACGCTTTAGTAAATGAAATCGAAAATGATAAACATGATGTTATCATTCTTAACTTTGCAAACTGTGATATGGTTGGCCATTCTGGGATGATGGAACCAACAATTAAAGCAGTAGAAGCAACTGACGAATGTTTAGGAAAAATTGTAGAAGCGATTCTTGCAAAAGATGGTGTAGCACTTATTACTGCTGACCATGGTAATGCTGATCAGGAGTTAACTGCTGATGGTGGACCAATGACAGCTCATACAACTAACCCGGTTCCTTTCATCGTTACAAAAAATGATGTAGAGCTTCGTGAAGGTGGTATTTTAGGAGATATCGCTCCAACAATGCTTACGCTTTTAAATGTGGAACAACCGAAAGAAATGACAGGTAAAACAATTATTAAATAATTTGCTTATATAAAAAGGAGAGAATTTATTATGTCAACAATTATTGATGTTTATGCTCGCGAAGTCCTTGACTCTCGTGGTAACCCAACTGTAGAAGTAGAAGTTTACACAGAAAGCGGCGCTTTCGGACGCGCTATCGTACCAAGTGGTGCATCTACTGGTGAGCACGAAGCAGTAGAATTACGTGACGGTGACAAATCTCGTTACCTTGGTAAAGGTGTTCTAAATGCAGTAAACAACGTTAACGAAGCAATCGCTCCAGAAATCGTTGGTTTCGACGTAACTGACCAAGCTGGTATCGACCGTGCTATGATCGAATTAGATGGCACTCCAAACAAAGGTAAACTAGGCGCTAACGCTATCCTTGGTGTATCTATGGCAGTAGCTCACGCAGCAGCTGACTTCGTAGGTCTTCCATTATACCGTTACCTTGGTGGATTCAATGCAAAACAATTACCAACTCCAATGATGAACATCATCAACGGTGGTTCTCACGCTGATAACAACGTAGACTTCCAAGAGTTCATGATCTTACCAGTTGGTGCTCCAACATTCAAAGAATCAATCCGTATGGGTGCTGAAGTATTCCATGCACTTAAAGCTGTATTACATGACAAAGGTCTTAACACTGCAGTAGGTGACGAAGGTGGATTCGCTCCAAACCTTGGTTCTAACCGTGAAGCATTAGAAGTAATCATCGAAGCTATCGAAAAAGCTGGTTACAAAGCTGGCGAGAACGTATTCTTAGGAATGGACGTTGCTTCTTCTGAGTTCTACAACAAAGAAACTGGTAAATATGACCTTGCAGGCGAAGGCCGTACTGGCTTAACTTCTGCAGAAATGGTTGATTTCTACGAAGAGCTTTGCAAAGACTTCCCAATCATCTCTATCGAAGATGGTTTAGACGAAAACGACTGGGATGGTCACAAATTATTAACTGAGCGTATCGGTGATAAAGTACAATTAGTTGGTGACGACTTATTCGTAACTAACACTCAAAAACTTGCTGAAGGTATCGAAAAAGGTATCTCTAACTCAATCTTAATTAAAGTTAACCAAATCGGTACTTTAACTGAGACTTTCGAAGCTATCGAAATGGCTAAACGTGCTGGTTACACAGCAGTTGTATCTCACCGTTCTGGTGAAACTGAAGATGCTACAATCGCTGACATCGCAGTTGCAACTAACGCTGGCCAAATCAAAACTGGTTCTATGAGCCGTACTGACCGTATTGCTAAGTACAACCAATTATTACGCATCGAAGACGAACTAGGCGAAATCGCTGTTTACGATGGTATCAAATCTTTCTACAACATCAAACGATAATTGTAGAAAATAACGACAGACCGTGAGAAATCACGGTCTGTTTTTTTTATCCCGCGTTAACGGACAGTAAAACCCCCACTGATTAAAGTTTCACTTTATGTTAAAATTGCTCACCCGTCATAAGTGACATGAAATGTTTAAAGAAGCGGTTATAATCAAAATCAATTGCGATTTGATGACTCGGCCAATCAATAAATGGCTTAGATTCTCCTAAAGAACGAAATTCCCCTATGCTTGTTCCTTGTGCATAAGATTCTGTCATGACAACGATAGGTGACTTGTGATATGTAAACATAGAGTTATCAAGTAAAGCGAGTATTGGCATTGTGTCATGGAAGGGGCTCCCCTTTAAATGCGGTAAGGCGTCTTTATAATATCCGTAGTAATAATGATTGAATAACGGTTTGACGAGTGGAGCTTTTCCTTTTGCTTCAATGTATTCAGCCATTTCTGGTGTAATGATGGAATACTGAGTGACGTTTAATGGATAGATGTACATGTTGGGTGAGGATTGAAGGACTATATTAGCAGCAGTAGGATCGCCATAAAAGTTTGCTTCGGAAATAGGGGTAACATTACCAGGATGTAAAAAGGCACCGCCCATTACGTAGTAAGATTTAACTTGCTTCATGAGCTGTTTACATAAGATGAATAAAATTGCTAGGGAGGTAAGTCTGCCTAAACTAACAATGATTAATTCATCTTTATACTGTTCAATAAGAGGAATAACTTCGAAAAAATTCTCCATTTCTCCGTTAGTCACATGTCCCTTGGGAATAATTGGCCCGAGCCCCTGTTTCCCGTGTACTTCCGTAAAGAAAGTAGGAGGGGCGCCAGTAAGTGGGCGTTCTGATCCACCAAATATCTTGATATTTCTATCCTTTGCTTCGTTCTTAAGAAAATGAGCGTTTTGTACGGCCATTTCTTTTGGAACATTGCCGTAATCAGCAACGATGCCGACGATTTCTATTTCATCAATAAAGAATGCTAAGAGGAGAGCCATCGTATCATCAATGCCAGGATCACAAAAAATAAGAACTTTTTTTGGCATATGTTCACCACCTATCTTGTTTATCCCGTAAAAGTCCGATTGTGGGGATGAAGAAAACCACCACTAATGAAAGTTTCACATTATATATATGTAAGCTTAAGGATAAAAAGATTATTTTATTGAAATAACAACGTTATAAATTCAGAAAATAAAAACTTTTTATATTAGGTCAAGGTTTTTGACTTAATTTCTATGTGGAAATCCAGTCATATCAAGGTTGTAAGCGTCTAACATAAGCTGTTTTTGCTGTCAAGTTGATAAATTGCAGCTTTTTACAATTTATACTATGATAAAGATATTAAGAGAAGATCGTATAAACATGAGGGATGATGAACATGAAATTTACAAAGATTCTTGTCCAAATTGCAGCTCTTTACGTTTTTTATATGGTTGGAAATTGGGTACAAGAAGTGTTAAATATTCCGATTCCAGGAAGTTTGATTGGAATGTTCCTCTTACTTGTTTTACTTAGCCTAAAAGTCCTTCCAGTGAAATGGTTCGATTTAGGAGCAGAAACACTCGTTGCTATTATGCCGTTTTTATTAATTCCGCCAACGCTTGGCCTAATGAATTACGGTGCTTTTTTTATGAGTAAAGGAATTTCTCTTTTCATTACAATTGTAGCGAGTACATTTTTAATTATTATTGTCGCAGGACATACAGGACAATATCTTGCGAATAGAAAGGAAAGAGAGTCGCGATGAGCCAAATATTAATCGGAATCGGTTGGGTTCTTTTTACGGTGCTATTATACCAATTATCTAAAAAAATCTATAAATTATTTCCAACACCATTCACCATTCCAATGCTTGTAGCAACAGGGTTAATGGCTTTCTTATTTATCATGCTTGATATACCATATCAACATTATATGGAAAGCGGTGGTGGCTGGATTGCAAAACTGCTCGGACCCGGTGTTGTAGCATTTGCAATTCCTCTTTATAAACAACGTCACGTTCTACAAAAATATGTTGTACCGATTGCTGGTGGCGTATTAGTAGGGACAACAGTTGCAATCGCAAGTGATTTTGCCATTGCATCACTTATGGGAACAGATAAAAGCTTAATTTTATCTTCTTTACCAAAATCGGTGACAATGCCAGTTGCGATGAGTGTTTCAGAGCAAGTTGGTGGTGTACCGTCATTAACAGCAGCTTTCGTTGTTATCGCAGGTATTACTGGAACGATTACCGGCCCACTTTTATTAAAATGGAGCCGTGTTACAAACTCAGTTGGTAAAGGTATCGGATTTGGATGTGCTTCTCATATTATGGGTGTAATGAGAGCGATGAAAAATAATGAACATGAAGGTGTTATTGGATCGGTAACAATGACATTAACAGCAATTTTGACATGTTTGCTCGGGCCGTTATTTGCAATGATGTTTATGTAATAGAAGAAAAGCGAGAGCGACTCTATAGCTCTCGCTTTTCTATAGAATTTATGCTACAGTTAAAATAACTGAATCTTTGTAGGAGGTACGCCAAGTGCATACGTTATTATCCGTTTTACTTATTATTGTATCGATTTTAATGATTGTTATGGTACTTATGCAGTCTAGTAATAGCTCAGGCCTTTCAGGTGCAATTTCAGGCGGTGCAGAGCAATTATTTGGTAAGCAAAAAGCACGTGGAATTGAAGCGGTATTAAACCGTATTACAATTGTTTTAGCTGTATTGTTCTTTGTATTAACAATTGGTGTTACGTACTTCAATTTATAGAATTGAAAGAAGAAGCGTTAGTAAGATGTACTAATGGTTCTTCTTTTTTTATTTTGCCATTTGAAAGATGTTTCTAATTAGATTATAGAAATATAAATATGGTACACTAGATATAGAAAGAATACGACTAGATTACAGAAGAGAAAGAGGAGAAGTACATGATGAAATTAGCATCTCCGAAACCATTTACATTTGAGGGTGGAGACCGCGCTGTTTTATTACTACATGGTTTCACAGGAAACTCAGCTGATGTACGTATGTTAGGGCGTTTCTTAGAGAAGAAAGGCTATACTTGTCATGCGCCAATTTTTAAAGGGCACGGTGTACCACCAGAAGAGCTTGTTCATACAGGTCCTGAAGATTGGTGGCAAGACGTAATGGAAGCATATCAGCTTTTAAAAGATAAAGGCTTTGAGAAAATTGCTGTTGCTGGATTATCACTTGGCGGCGTATTTTCTTTAAAATTAGGTTATACAGTACCGGTTTTAGGTGTAGTGCCAATGTGTGCACCAATGTATATTAAGAGTGAAGAAACGATGTACCAAGGTATATTGGCATATGCCCGCGAATATAAAAAACGTGAGCAAAAATCACCAGAGCAAATTGAACAAGAAATGTTGGAATTCCAAAAGACACCGATGAATACATTAAAAGCATTACAACAATTAATTGCTGACGTACGTAACAATGTGGATATGATTTATGCCCCAACATTTGTTGTACAAGCGCGTCATGATGAAATGATTAATACAGATAGTGCTAACATTATTTATAACGGTGTAGAATCTACGTTAAAAGACATTAAATGGTATGAAGACTCTACGCATGTCATTACACTTGATAAAGAGCGTGACGAGCTACATGAGGATGTATATAACTTCTTGGAGCAACTAGATTGGTAAGATCTAGTTGCCTCTTTTTTTCATAAGGAATTTTTTGTGAAAACTGTAAAAATCATTAGGGGAGTATTAAAGTTTCGCTTTATACATCCCCGGTCTTTCGGATACACTAAATAATATAAGGGTTTAAAGGAGGTATTTCTGCTTGGAAGAAATCATACAAGAAAATATTGATAAGTTGTTATTATTTATGAGAGAAGAAGCGTATAAACCGCTAACGATACAAGAGTTAGAAGAGGCATTTGGAATTGAAGGTTCTGAGGGCTTTAAAGATTTTGTAAAGGCACTTGTAACGATGGAAGAGAAGGGACTTGTTATTCGCACACGTAGTAACCGTTACGGTCTTCCTGAAAAGATGAATTTAGTACGCGGTAAATTAATTGGACATGCACGTGGCTTTGCATTCGTTGTACCAGAAGAGAAGAAAACCGGAGACGATGATCTTTTCATCCCACCTACAGAGTTAAACGGTGCACTTCATGGCGATACAGTATTAGCGCGTGTTAGCGCACAATCAAGTGGATCACGCCAAGAAGGTTCAATTGTACGTATTTTAGAGCGCGGCACGAAAGAACTAGTTGGTACATATACAGAATCGAAAAACTTTGGATTTGTTGTACCTGACAATAAGCGCTGGACGAGTGATATCTTTATCTTGAAAAGTGCATCAATGGGTGCTGTAGAAGGCCATAAAGTAGTTGTGAAAATTACGAGCTATCCAGAGAATCGTTTAAGTGCAGAAGGTGAAGTTATTCAAATTCTAGGTCATAAAAATGATCCAGGAGTAGATATTTTATCAGTTATCCATAAACATCATTTACCTTTAGCATTCCCTGAAGAAGTGATGGAGCATGCAAACAGTGTACCAGAAACGATTTCAGAAGAAGATTTAAAAGATCGCCGTGACCTGCGTGACCAAATGATCGTAACGATTGACGGTGCAGACGCGAAAGATTTAGATGACGCTGTTACAGTAACGAAGCTCGAGAATGGTAACTACAAGCTTGGCGTTCATATTGCGGATGTAAGTCATTACGTTCAAGAAGGTTCTCCAATTGATGTAGAAGCAGCGGAAAGAGCAACGAGTGTATATCTTGTTGACCGTGTAATTCCGATGATTCCGCATCGTCTATCTAACGGTATTTGTTCGTTAAACCCGAAAGTAGACCGTCTGACGTTATCTTGTGAAATGGAAATTAACAACTTAGGTGATGTTGTAAAGCATGAGATTTTCCAAAGTGTGATTAAAACGACAGAGCGTATGACGTATGCTGACGTAAGAAGCATTTTAGAAGATGAGGACGAAGAGTTAATCAAACGCTATGAGCCGCTCGTACCGATGTTTAAAGAGATGGGTCAATTGGCACAGATTTTACGTGAAAAACGTATGCGCCGCGGTGCAATCGACTTTGACTTTAAAGAAGCGAAAGTATTAGTAGATGAAGAAGGTAAACCGACAGATGTTGTCATGCGTGATCGTTCTGTATCAGAGAAGCTAATTGAAGAATTTATGCTTGTTGCGAACGAAACAGTAGCAGAGCATTTTCACTGGATGAACGTACCATTCATGTACCGTGTCCATGAAGATCCGAAAGAAGATAAGCTGGAACGTTTCTTCGAGTTTGTAACAAACTTCGGATATGCAGTAAAAGGACGTGCGAATGAAATACATCCTCGTGCGCTGCAACAAATTCTTGAAATGGTTCAAGGACAGCCGGAAGAAGTAGTTATTTCAACAGTAATGCTTCGTTCAATGAAGCAAGCGCGTTACGATGCGGATAGCTTAGGACATTTCGGTTTATCAACTGAGTTCTACACACATTTCACATCACCAATTCGTCGTTACCCAGATACAATCGTTCATAGATTAATTCGTGAATACATCATTAACGGTAAAGTCGATAACGAAACACAAGCAAAATGGCGTGAAAACTTACCTGAAATTGCAGAGCATTCTTCTAATATGGAACGTCGTGCTGTTGAAGCAGAACGTGAAACAGACGAAATGAAAAAAGCAGAGTATATGGTTGATAAGATTGGCGAAGAGTATGACGGTATGATTAGCTCTGTAACAAACTTCGGTTTATTCGTAGAGCTTCCAAATACGATTGAAGGTCTTGTACACGTTAGCTACTTAACGGATGATTACTACCGTTATGACGAGAAACATTTCGCAATGATCGGAGAACGTACAGGTAACGTATTCCGCATCGGAGACGAAATCACAATTCGCGTTATTAACGTAAACAAAGACGAGCGTGCAATCGACTTTGAAATCGTTGGCATGAAAGGTACGCCTCGTCGTAAGTTTAAAGATCGCCCAGTCGTTATCGAACAGCCAAGAACAGGCAGAAAGAAACGCGGTGGACGTAGCGAGCGTAGTGATGAGCGCGGCGGAGAACGTGGTACAGGTAGAAAATCCGACCGTGGTGGCAAAGGAAAAGGAAGAGGATCAGCGTCTGCGTCCTCATCTGCATCCTCATCTGCTAGTCAGCCAGGAAAAAAAGATGGTAACGGCAAGAAGAAAAAAGCATTCTTCGAAAATGTACCAGGATTCAAGAAGAAAAAGAAAAAGCGTAAGTAAGAAAAGGAGGGCTTCGCTTTGATGAAAAGCGGGGCTTTTTCTTTTTTATTGGTGGCTTGAGAGCGAGCCACTTTCGCTTTTTGTTGGAATCCAGCTACAGTGGCTAGAATGTTCGGCGGCTTCGCTTCTTCCCGAGAGGCAAAGAGCGCCTCAAGGTCAGAAGCTCCATCCACCTCACATTCTGAGCGAGCCACTTTCGCTTTTTAATGGAATCCAGCTACAGTGGCTAGAATCTATTGGCCATTTCACTCCCTCGAACGAAGCAAAAAACGCTTCTCTCTCGGGAGTTCCAATGTCCAAAGATTCTGAGCGAGCCACTTTCGCTTTTTATTAACATTTGTTACAATAGTAAAAATAGAGGAGGGACGTTATATGCCAAAGGGTTCAGGTAAGGTTATTGCACAAAATAAAAAAGCATTTCATGATTATTTCATTGAAGAAACATACGAGGCAGGGCTTGTCCTTCAAGGAACGGAAATTAAGTCGATTCGCGCTGGACGCGTGAACTTGAAAGATGCGTTTGCACGTGTACATAATGGTGAAGTATGGGTACATAATATGCATATTAGTACGTACGAGCAAGGGAATCGTTTCAACCATGATCCGCTTCGTACGAGAAAGTTACTTCTTCATAAAAAAGAGATTGAAAAGTTAACGGGTGCTTCAAAAGAAACAGGCTATGCATTAGTTCCAGTTAGAATTTATTTGAAAAATGGATTCGCGAAAATGGCACTTGGTTTAGCAAAAGGTAAAAAGCAATATGATAAGCGTAACGATTTAAAAGAAAAAGAAGCAAAACGTGAAATTGCACGCGCGTTCCGTGATCGTCAAAAGATGTAATACAGATATTTACATTTGTAAAACGACGCGCGTATGTTATAATAACTTATGTAAGATTGTTGCACATTGAAAAACAGCTCTTAGTAGCTATCACGATATTTCTTCGTATGCTCCATTTTTATCATGGGGACGTTACGGATTCGACAGGGATAGTTCGAGCTTAGGTTGCGAGTCGAGGGGATCGGCCTCGTTAAAACGTCAAAGCCTATAATTGGCAAACAAAACAATCTTTCTTTAGCTGCTTAATTGCACTAAAGGTTCCTCCCTCCATCGTCCATGTGGTAGGGTAAGGGACTCAAACTAAGTGGACTACGCCGGAGTTCGCCGTCTGAGGGCGAAGGAAGAGAACAATCAGACTAGCAACTTGGAAGCCTGTCGATAGGCCGAAGAGTTCGCGAAATGCTAATATATCGACTACACTCGTAGAAGCTTAAGTGCCGATATTTTTGGACGTGGGTTCGACTCCCACCGTCTCCACCAATACATATTTGGTGGTTTTTTTATTTTGTGTGATTTGAACCATAACTTTGCCATTTTGGCAAGGTTATGGTTCTTTTTGTTTGTGGCAAACTTATGCTTCCAGGATTTGAAGAATATTTTTAATGTCGCTTTTAAATAAAGTCACGATGTTTATAAAAAAGACGCGATGTTTTCTCCCTTTGGATCTGTTTATCTAAAGGGGTGTTTTTATAGTGAAAAGAAGATTTGAACTGAAAGACGGATTAAGGAACTGTTGAGTAGCAATAAAGTTACTCAACTAAAGGGCCATTTTGTGGAATAACACTTAATAAGAAAATTAGATATTTCTGTTAAAGAATATAGAGAATATTATGAAGAAACGTACTTAAGCTAAGTGGCAGGTTAGTTGAAGAAGGAATTTCTCTAAACTTGGAAGAATTTATATTCAAAAATATGTTAAGGAGCTTGTGAATTATATGGAATCCATTAGCAAAAGCGAAGTGAAGCTACGAGATATCACAGAGGAAGATCTTCCTATCTTTTTCGAACAACAACTAGATTCAACGGCGAACTATATGGCTGCCTTTACAGCTAAAGATCCCACTGATAAGGACGCATTTTTTGACCATTGGAAAAAAATTATCGCTGACGAGACTATCACAATTAAGACTATATTATTCAATGGCATTGTCACTGGACACGTCTCGAACTTTGAACAGTTCTGCGAACCCGAAGTAAGCTACTGGATTGGGAAGGAATACTGGGGTCATGGTATTGCAACTAAAGCGTTGTCAGAGTTTCTGGAGTATATTAAGGTACGCCCGCTCTATGCTCGTGCCGCTAAAGATAACCTCGCCTCCATTAGGGTATTGGAAAAATGCAGGTTTAAAATCATCTCTGAAGATAAGGGTTTTTCCAACGCAAGAGGCAAGGATGTTGAAGAATTTATTTTGAAGCTCGAATCTTATGATAGGTAATTTAATACCGTAATACTATTGGAGCGGTTCTTGACTAAGAAACCTTCTGTTGTTTAACCAACGGGTGCTTTTCTTCAATAAGGTTTGAATAATGATCTTTAGTAATCGGACGCGATTGTTGAGCAAACACAGATAGAAAAATGATTAAACTTTTTATAAAAAATTATTCACTAGCAACAAATAACCCAAGCATTTTGATCAAACTTTTTTCAAAATGTTTGGGTTTCTTCTGTTGAAAAATCAATTTTTGTAGCATGCTTTTAATCAAACTTTATTACAAACCAACAGTATTCACGGCAAGCTTATGGGTTAATAATTAATCCACGGCAAAGATATGCTTCCTTTAGCGGCAACTTTATGGGTAAAGTCACAAAAAGAACCATAACTTTGCCAGGTTGGCGAGGTTATGGTTCTAAAATTAGAATGTATTTAATTCTTCGGTTCTTTCAATTCCATTCTCAATGCATCTTGTGTGTGTTATCCCCTAACGATCACAATTTTATCTAAAATAAACAATAACAAAATCACTTCTACACAAGTATTTATAAGTAGAAAAATAGAAAGAATACCGTTTTTTCATTTTGTGGTTTTATAAAATGCTTAAGTTGAGGACGGTACCCTTGAAACAGAAACTGAGGGAATAGTTATTGATAATAAGCAGCTAGATAATATAGTTGCTCTTAATGATTAAATAATATGTATTTAAATCTTCATATATTTTGTGTTTTTATCCATATCTATTGTAAGATTATATAGAGTTCTCCTAATAAGCTGTTATAATGGCTTTTTTTAGGGATTTAATATTTATAAATCTTAAATTATTTTTTGGAGATAACTTTTTATCCAACTAAGTTATATTGAAGTAGAGGTGAACCATCGGTGAAGCAGGTGTTAGTAATTAAGAATGAACGGTCTTTTGCAAAGAAAATAGTAAGCGGTCTAACGCAAGAGGGCTATTTCATTTTAAAACTTCACAATGAAAACCAAGGTTTAAATATAGTATATGAACAAGATTGGGATATTATCATATTGGATTGGGATTCATTAAGTATATCGGGGCCAGAAATTTGTAGACAAATACGACTTGTTAAAACGACACCGATCATTATTGTGACCGACAATATTTCTAGTAAGGATTGCATAGCAGGGCTACAAGCAGGAGCAGATGATTATATTAGAAAACCATTTGTGAAAGAAGAATTAGTAGCGAGGGTTCAAGCTATTTTAAGGAGAAGTGACTGTATCCAGCAAAATGAGACAAACTTTTTTCAGTTTAAAGATCTCTTTGTTGATGCATCTAGCAATATTGTGAAAAAAGGTGGTAAAAATCTCACGCTTACGAAGCGCGAGTACGATTTACTTGTATTTTTAATCAAGAATAAAAACACAATATTGAGCCGTGAAATGCTTTTGAACCAGGTTTGGGGATATAACGTAGTAGTCAATCCCAATGTAGTGGATTTATATATTGGGTATGTAAGAAAAAAATTAAAGTGCGAGAAGAGAGATAGATATATTCAAACGATACATGGCAGGGGCTATTCAATGATTGAATGATAAAATAAGATAATAGGTAAAGTACAGTTTTTTCTATTAAACCTGATAATCAAATAGTTTCTGTGAAATATTAAAAGACGGAAACTATAAAAAGAAGATTGCTACCAGGCAATGGATTATGAAAAAATTAGCTATTCATGGGCATTTTTTTTGCAGTAGAAATCATGGTTTATAAGGTGCTAATCTATCAGTTAGTACGTGTGGGGGATGGATCTGGTGGAGACTGTATCTAATTTGTTTTTAATTTTGTTAACTCACACCATTCACAAGATTTTCACAGAATTAATGACTATACTAATTAACAGGATGTTCAAATGAAAATGATTATCAATATTGATTTAGGTGAATAGCAGTTATTATCTAATTCAATCTATGGACGTTATCATTTTCGAACTAAATTACATAATAAGGAGTATACGTATGAAAAAAACTATGCTTTTAAAATTAGTAAGTATTCTAGCAATTTTCACTTTAATGTTAGTAGCTTGCTCAGATTCAGGTAAGGAAACTTCGAAAGCTAATAAAGGTGATAGTAGTGATAAGCCAAAAACGGTTGAAATCACTGATGCTCATGGAACTGTTAAAGTCCCTGTAAATCCAAAGAATGTAGTTGCTTTAGATAATAGAACTTTTGAAACTCTAGCTGATTGGGGAATTAAATTAGCGGCTGCTCCAAAGGATATCATGCCTGCGGATTCAGCATATAAAAAAGATGATTCAGTTAAAAATATCGGGAATCACCGCGAACCAAATCTTGAAATTATTGCAGCGGCAAACCCTGAACTTGTAATCGTTGGTCAAAGATTTGCTGATCATTACGAAGAAATCAAAAAATTAGTGCCAAATGCAGCTGTTATTGATCTTAATTTTGATGTTTCTGAGAAGGCTACTAAGCCTGGAGAAAACTTAGTAAAAGGACTTAAAGATTCTACAACTACTTTAGGAAAAATCTTTGCTAAAGATAAAGAAGCTAAACAATTAGTAGCTGATTTTGATAAATCTATTGAAAAAGCAAAATCTGCTTATAACGGAAAAGATAAAGTTATGAGTGTTATCGTTACTGGTGGGAATATTGGTTTTGCTGCTCCACATTCTGGTCGTGTTTGGGGACCAATGTATGAAATTTTCGGTTGGACTCCAGCATTAGAAGTGTCTAATTCTACTGCAGGTCATAAAGGTGATGACGTTTCTGTTGAAGCTATTGCACAAACAAATCCTGATTGGCTTTTCGTATTAGATCGTGATGCTGCAACATCTGATGCAGCTAAGTCAGCTCCTGCTAAGGATGTTATTTCTAAATCACCAGCTCTTCAAAACACAACTGCTGTTTCTAAACAACAAGTTGTTTATGCACCAGAAGATACTTACACAAATGAATCAATTCAGACTTATGTAGAGTTATTTGGGAATATTGCAAAAACTTTAGCTGAGTAGTGTAAAGGGGTACGAAACAGTGTCAAAAAATATGATTTCTAGGGTTGAGAATATTTCTCAACCCCAGTTTTATAATCACAATAAAATATGGACAAAACCTTTTATAATAGCGGTTATAGTTGTTATGATTTTAGGGATTATATCACTGTTTACTGGGGTTTATGATATTCGTGGACAAGAGGACGGAATGGAGATGTTTTTCATTACTCGTGTTCCGAGAACAGTTGCATTAATGCTTACTGGAGCTGCAATGGCGATGGCAGGACTCGTAATGCAACTCATTACACAGAATCGCTTTGTTGAACCTACTACAACGGGAACGATTGAATGGTCAGGCTTAGGCCTGCTTTTTGTGTATTTATTATTTCCTGCCCCGACTTTAGTTCAAAGAATGACTGGTGCAATCATTTTTTCTTTTATAGGAACTATGATTTTCTTTTTATTTTTAAGAAGAGTTAAACTTCGTTCTTCTTTAATTGTCCCGATTATTGGATTGATGCTTGGAGCAGTTATTTCTGCAGTGTCTACTTTTATGGGACTTCTTTTTCAAATGACGCAAAGTATTGAAACTTGGTTCGTAGGTTCATTTGCTAACATTCAGGTAGGAAGATATGAATATTTATGGCTAATTGTTATCGTTACTTTGCTTATTTTTATGTATGCTAATAGATTGACTTTAGCTGGACTAGGAGAAGATGTCGCAACAAGCCTTGGCGTTAATTACAATAGAATTGTTCTTTTTGGGACTGGCCTTATCTCTGTTGCAGTTGGAATTGTTGCAGCTGTTATTGGACACTTACCTTTCTTGGGATTAATTGTGCCAAATATTGTTTCCATGTTTAGAGGTGATGATCTTAGAAGTAATTTACCTTGGGTTTGTGTGATTGGAATGGGGACAATAACTGCCTGTGACATCATTTCTCGAACAATTATAAAGCCTTTTGAAGTCCCTGTTTCTTTAATACTTGCAACAGTGGGAGCGGTCGTGTTTATTACTATTCTATTGAGACGAAGAAAACCAAGGAGGCTGCGATGATCACATTAGAATATAAAAATAAGGAAAATGTCGAAATCGATTCTAGCCTTCATAATGCAAGTAGATCAGCTAGTGCTTTTCGTTCTAAGAAGGAAGCAAGACGTTATTGGATTTTACTCATAACATTGATTGCTTTAGGTCTCCTTTCTTCATATGGACTTTTAGTTTATAACAATCCAGTTCCGATAGATTCACCTTCTTTTATCCCAGTTGTTAAGAGAAGGATAGTAGCTATTGTTGCAATGATTATTGCTGCAGTTTGCCATAGCTTATCGACAGTTGCTTTCCAATCCATTACGAATAATAAGATTATTACTCCTTCACTTTTAGGTTTCGAATCACTTTATTCAGCAATTCAAACGAGTACAATATTCTTCTTTGGTGCTAGTGCATTAATAAACTTTAATGGAATTGGATCATTTTTATTTCAAGTTGTTGTGATGGTCTTCATGAGTTTGATACTTTATGGATGGTTACTTTCCGGTAAATACGGGAATTTACAACTTATGCTTTTAGTTGGAATTATTATTGGTACCGGGCTAAATTCTGTGTCAACTTTCATGAGAAAACTACTTGCGCCTTCAGAATTTGATATTTTACAAGCGAGATTATTTGGTTCTGTTAACCATGCAGACCCTGCATATTTTCCTATTGTAATTCCTATGATCATAATTGTAGCAGTATTAATTTTTACTCATTCTAAGAAGTTGAATGTTTTGTCATTAGGAAAGGATGTTGCTACTTCTTTTGGGGTTAAATATCAACCTAGTGTAATTTATACGCTTGTGTTAGTTGCTATTTTGATGTCTATCTCAACAGCTCTAATTGGGCCACTTACTTTCTACGGCTTTTTAGTAGCAACTTTGAGTTATCAGGCGGCGTCAACTTATGATCATAGATATATTTTCCCAATGGCGTTTGCTATAGGATTTTTAATAATGACGAGTGCATACTTTTTAATGTATCATGTATTCCATGCTCAAGGTGTAGTTTCAGTTATTATTGAATTATTTGGTGGAATCATATTCTTAACTATTGTTTTAAGGAAGAGGGCTTTATGATAAAAATTGATAATGTTAAAAAGTTCTATACTGATAAGGTAAAAATAGGACCTTTGGATATTGAAATACCAAAAGCAGGCTTTACTTCTTTAATTGGACCAAATGGCGCTGGAAAGTCTACGACACTTTTGATGATTGGAAGACTTTTGGATATGGATGAAGGTCAAATTCAAGTAGCGAATATGGATGTTTCTGAATCTAAATCAAAAGACTTAGCAAAAATCCTGACTATATTGCGACAAGAAAATCATTTTGTAACGAGGCTTACTGTTAGACAATTAGTTGGATTTGGGCGCTTTCCTTATTCAAAGGGAAGATTAACTAAAGATGATGAAGTTATTATTTCTAAATATATCGATTTCTTAGATTTAACTAGTTTAGAGAATAGATATTTAGATGAGCTTTCTGGTGGTCAAAGACAAAGGGCATATGTAGCGATGGTATTGTGCCAAGAGACGGAATATGTACTTTTAGACGAGCCTCTGAACAACCTTGATGTTGCTCGTTCTGTTCAAATGATGGAGCATTTAAGACGTGCAGCTAATGAATTCGGAAGAACCATTTTGACTGTTATGCATGACATAAATTTTGCAGCTAAATACTCTGATAAAATTTGTGCTATGAAAGATGGACAAATTGCTGCTTTTGGAACAGTAGAAGAGGTTATGGACCCAACACTTTTGACAGATATTTTTGAAACAAAAATAGAAATTATTAATGGTCCTTATGGGCCAATTGCTGTTTATTAGTTACAAAATGATTATGCAAAAAAGCTGCTGTCTATATTTTATAGGTAGCAGCTTTTTTTATGCGATTGCCGATGATAGCTCTGTCCCACAGGTATTTCATTACTTCCGGCCCTGCGACGCTTCCAACAATAAACTTGTAAATTACTCATAAAATGCAAAGGAATGCTTCAATTTTTCAAGTATCTACCAAACGGAAAATTTATCTCTGTATAACTTTTTATAAGGATTCAGCTTGGTTCTTAGTATGTAATATTGCATATAAGAGTGTATTGATAAAAGTGTAAGGGGTCACTATAATGGGGGCATAAAGATTAATCACATTTTCGCAGCAATAAAAAAGGAGGAAATAATATGGAAATCGCAATGGCAGTTTTAAAATTTTTAGGTGGAGTAATTCCTTTAGTTCAAGAATTTTTAAAAGCGTTTATGTAAGGTTATTAGCTAGCTATCATATATCAATCATTATTATATCTTACTAAAAAAGAACGGGGTGATTTTTCTGAATATTAAGAAAAACACTAAAAGAAGAAAGTTCCTTGCATGTTTATTAGTTAGTCTATGCACTATTAATTATTCATCTATTTCCTTCGCAGAAACACAAGTAGGTAATGCAACTGATGTAATCAAAAATGCTAGTGGCATTGATACTGGTATAGCAAATCTTAAATATAATAATCAAGAGGTTTTAGCTGTAAATGGTGATAAGGTAGAGAGTTTTGTTCCGAAAGAAAGTATCAATTCAAATGGTAAATTTGTAGTAGTGGAACGCGAGAAAAAATCACTTACAACTTCACCAGTCGATATTTCGATTATTGATTCTGTGGTGAATCGTACGTATCCAGGAGCGGTACAACTTGCAAATAAAGCTTTTGCAGACAATCAACCGAGTTTATTAGTGGCTAAGAGAAAGCCTTTGAATATTAGTATAGACTTACCTGGCATGAGAAAAGAAAATACAATTACTGTCCAAAATCCGACATATGGTAATGTGGCTGGAGCAGTAGATGATTTAGTATCTACTTGGAATGAAAAGTATTCTAAAACACATACGTTACCTGCAAGAATGCAGTATACAGAATCTATGGTTTATAGTAAATCACAAATCGCAAGTGCCCTTAACGTTAACGCTAAATATCTCGATAACAGTCTAAACATCGATTTTAATGCGGTTGCAAATGGAGAGAAGAAAGTGATGGTAGCGGCATATAAGCAAATATTTTATACCGTAAGTGCTGAACTACCTAACAATCCATCCGATCTTTTTGATAATAGTGTTACTTTTGGTGAGTTAACTCGTAAAGGTGTAAGTAATTCGGCTCCACCTGTTATGGTTTCAAATGTAGCTTATGGTAGAACTGTTTATGTAAAATTAGAAACAACATCTAAGAGTAAAGATGTACAAGCTGCTTTTAAAGCCTTACTTAAGAATAACAGCGTCGAAACGAGTGGACAGTATAAAGATATTTTTGAAGAAAGTACCTTTACTGCTGTCGTATTAGGCGGAGATGCGAAAGAGCATAACAAGGTTGTTACAAAAGATTTCAATGAAATCCGAAATATCATTAAAGATAATGCTGAATTAAGTTTTAAAAATCCAGCATACCCAATTTCATATACAAGCACTTTCTTAAAAGATAATGCAACTGCTGCTGTTCATAACAATACAGATTATATTGAGACGACAACTACAGAATATTCAAGTGCTAAAATGATACTTGATCATTACGGTGCTTACGTTGCTCAATTTGATGTATCTTGGGATGAATTCACATTTGATCAAAATGGGAAAGAAGTACTAACACATAAAACATGGGATGGTAGCGGTAGAGACAAAACAGCTCATTACTCTACAGTTATCCCTCTTCCACCAAATTCAAAAAATATAAAAATCGTAGCTAGAGAATGTACTGGTCTTGCATGGGAATGGTGGAGAACAATTATTAATGAACAAAATGTTCCATTAACAAATGAAATAAAAGTTTCAATTGGAGGAACAACATTATACCCAACGGCTAGTATTAGTCATTAGGTATAAAAAAGCGCCCTGTAATCAGGGCGCTTTTTTACTTAGTCACAAATTTTACTCTTTCCAAAATTGTTCTAGCAAAATAACGATCATAGTACCTACGAGTAATCCGTTACTTAAAACATATTGTAAGGAAGAAGGAACTTCGCTAAATGCACTTTCTGGAAGAAACATTATTCCCAAACTGATTAATAATGAAATTCCTAATATAGTTAATCGGCGTTGCTTTAATTCTTCACGTAAAATGGATTGAAATGAAATGCCTATTACTTGGACAAATGTAGCTAAAAGTGCAGAATTAGCAATAGGACCTGGTAGCAAGGATATAAAGTTTACAATTGAGGGGATAAAAGAAATACTTGCTAATATAAGACTTGCTATAAGAAACGACTTCACCTTTTTTTGACCTGTTAGTTGAATAAATCCTGCTGATGCAGGTAATGGTACAATTCCAATTGTAGAGAACAATGATGAGATAATATGTGATATACCTCCGACCCATACACCACGGTTCAGTGTTTGCTTTTCATTTTCTTTAGATAACGGAGCCACTTGTTTTACAGCCGAAATAGCAGCAATTGTATTTGCAACTAAAAGAAAGGTAAATAAAGTCGCAGTTAGAGTCATTCCAATATCGAATCTAGGTGTGCCCCAAGCAAATATCTCTGGTAACTTAACTAGCGTTGTATGTGAAGGCATATGAGATGATTTTCCTAATACTGCATACAAAAGCCAACCGCATGAAATTCCAAGTAACACAGCGTAACTTTTCATCCATCCTTTCCCTTTAATTGATAAGAAAGTAATAAGAGCAAAAACAAAGAGCGCAATAGTAGCTGTTGTATAGTCGGGATGAGTTGCAGATTCTTGTAATCCCATCATTCCTTTTAGTAATACACCACTAAGCTGAAGTGCTAAGATTAAAAGAAAAGTTCCTGTAACTAAAGGGGTAAATAAACGTAAGGTTCGATGAACAAGCCCTGTTATACCAAGAACGAAGAGTAATATACCTGCAATAATTAACCCGCCTTCTAAAAGTTGTAATACATCTTTTGCACTTTGTCCCTGATGCATAGCTACTTGTCCCAATATGACAAATATACTTACCCATGAACCTGCTGGCCCATCCGCTATGGGATAGCAATGCCCAAACCACGCTTGTAGAAACGAACTTACTCCCACGACTAAAAAAGTCCGCTGCATTAATGTTGAGATATCTTCTATTGGTAAATGGAATATGCCACCAATAATGATAGGTAATGCAATTGCATTTGCTAATAGAAACACAAACCATTGTAGAATACTAAAGCTCGTATCAAAGTATTTTTTATTCATATTAGTCTCCTTTGCTGAAAAAGAATCGCATAGTAAAAATCCATCCTTTCTACACAGTTAGATTAAAAAGGATGGATTTTGTAAATCTATAAAATTATTTTAATTATATAGATAGATTTTTAATTAATTACCAAGTACGGAATGGTAAGAATTTCCCGTTAAGTGTAATCACGATACGAGGATCGCCGCCTTTTGGATCTTCTTGTGTATCCACACCTAGGTTGAAGTTAATCGCACTCATTACGCCTTCGCCGGCTTTTTCTAAGATTAACTCTCTAATAGTTGGTGCATATTGTAACATCATTTCATATAAACGATATGCAATTGGGTCAGTAGGAGGCATTTCCATTACTTGGCCGCGAAGTGGAACTACTGTTAATGCTTGAACTACTTCTTCATCTAATTCTAATAGTTTACCGATTTTTTCTGCTTCTGGGCGTGTCATTGTAGCTTGTCCTAATAACGCTGTTACAACCCAAGTCTCAGAGTTTTCACTTACTTTTGCAATTTCTTCCCATGTTAAACCTTTTGCAATTTTTGCTTCTAAAATTTTTTTTGTAGCTTCTGGTCGATTCATATCTAATACTTGTCTTTTCATATCTAATAACTTCCCTTCGTGTAAGTAATATTAATTATTTTGTTTCACCATGTAATGCTTTATATCCATCTACCACTACATCTAATTTCCCTGTATGTGGATCAATAACTAAACCGTGTACAGGAACATCTTTTGGAATAAGTGGGTGATTTCTTACTAAATCAACATTAGCTTGTGTTGAATCGCGAACATCATCGAATCCGAATAACCATTTTTTAAGGTCAACACCAGCATATTCAATCGCTGATAAAATTTCTGGTGAAGCTACTCCACGATCTAATATTTTTTGAAGTGTTCCTTTTGGATTCGTTTGGCTCGCACCACATCTATGGTGTCCAATAAGGAAGATTTCATCTGCATTTAAATCGTATACTGACGCGACAACACTTTGCATAACACTATCGAAAGCAGAAGCAATTTTACCACCTGCATTTCTGATAACTTTTGCATCACCATCGTGTATATCTAAAGCTTTTGGAAGTAGCTCAATTAAACGAGCATCCATGCAAGAAACAACAACCATACGTTTTTTAGGCATTTTTGTCGCTTCACGAGGAGCGTATTCCTTATTTTCTACAAATTGTTCATTGAACGATAGAATTTCTTGTAATAACATATTTGTAACCTCCTTTAAATCTAGATGTATTTTTTTGTTGCGTCCTCTGTGTTATAAGTAAATATAACTGATAAATAATGTGATGTAAGAGGATAAACTAAGTATAGTGAATTGTATCGATAAGCAGAATAAGTTGGCGAAACACTTTCTGGCTTTCTACTTTCACGGTGAAAGGATTGGTTTATATCATTGATCAAACAGATTTTGAGATACTGAAATTATTAGGAGAAAACTCAAGAATACAATGGAAAGAACTTGGTCAAAAAATACATATGACGGGGCAGGCCGTAGGAAATCGAATTCGAAGATTAGAGGATTTAGGGATTATTGAACAATATACAATTGCAATAAATCGAATCAAATTAGGACAAGTAGTGACTGCATTTGTTACTTTGTTCGTAACAACAGCTAATCATCAAGAGTTTATGAATTTCTTTCAAGGAGAAGAAGGGATTTCTGAAGTACACCGTATAAGTGGTGAGGGGTGTTATTTATTAAAAACACATTTTGCTTCCAATGAAGAACTAGATAACTTTCTAGGACGACTATTAAAATACGGGAATTATCGTGTTAACTTATCAATAGGAAAGTTGAAATAAGGTTTCTTTTCCTTGGAGGGGATGGCAACATTATTTGCTAAACCTTATTTGTATAGAGATAATGAAGTCGTTTCATGTTTATCTTAAATAGTCAGAGCCTTACTACAATTTATGTGTAGTAAGGCTTTTTAAAGCTGTTAAAAAAATACATTGTAAGGAAGAAGGAAAGCCATTAACAATAATGTAATTTCTAATAGAGTTAATTGATTGTATTGTAAAATTTTTTGAGATGAATTGTAGGGGAAATGAAGATCTTATAGAAGGGATTCTTATAGGAAGGGGATGTCCATGTTCGATTCAACAGATTTTAAAATTATAAAGTTACTACAAGAAAACGCTAGAATGAACTGGAAGGAAATTGGAGAGAGAGTACATTTGACTGGCCAGGCTGTTGGGAAACGAATTAATAAATTAGAAGAGGCAGGTGTCATTCAAAAATATACGATAGATATCGACAGGGCTAAGTTAGAAGGGTCTATTATGACGTTTGTGACACTATTTCTGCATGCACCACATTACCATAATCAAATTCAAACCTTTTTTGAAAAAACGGACGTAATTACTGAAATGTATCGTATAAGTGGCGATGGGTGTTATATCATGATTCTTCACACATCTTCGCACCAGCAATTAGAAGAGACTCTTGCAGATGTTTTACATTATGGTGATTATCGTATAAATACTGTCATTAAGACAATCGAAAAAAAGAAAGAATAAGAGATTTATTCTTTCTTTTTTTATATGGAACTGTAATTCTTTATTTGCTCTTGTTTATAAAACAGTTTGCCGACATGATTTTTGCATAAATATCACCAAACTCTAACGAACTCATGAACGATTGATGAGCGTGTACTGCGGGGATCAGATTTCCTTGAAATTCTAAATCTTTTGTTGTACAAGCATCTTCAATTACAACACATTGAAATCCTAAATCACTTGCAGCACGTACTGTTGCATCAATACATACATGAGTCATCATGCCGCAAATGACTAGTTGATCTATTTCTTCATTCTTTAATGTTTCAAATAAATTGGTTCTTAAAAAACTGTTAGGGTGATGTTTTTGTATGACTCTTTCGTTAGCGATTGGCTGTACATCATCATGAATTTGAACACCTACTGTTTCAGGTAAGAAGAAAGTAGCTCCTTCATTGTTCGCAATATGTTGTACGTGAATAACTGTTTTATGTTTTTCACGAAATACTTTCAAGACTTCTTTCGCTTTTTGTGCGGCTTTTTCAGGTTGATGCAATTCCATATTGCCGCCTTCAAAGTAATCATTTTGTATGTCGACTAATAGTAACGCTTCGTTCATAGTTAATCCCCCCACATATATTTGTACAGTACGTTGTTTGTACTGTACCGTTATTATATAAAGTGTAGGTATGTGCAGGTAATAATGTCATGAAACGATTTTGACGCATATAGTTTCATTGTGAAAAAGCTAAAAGATACAAAGTAAAGATTGGTGAAACGGCTATATTAAGCGTAAATATCAGGATGGTGAAGTGATAGTGAAAGAGGACGATCATATTTGATTTAACACTTTTGCTAGTATAATTTTGCTATAATAAATACGTACTTACACGAAGGGGAGTTTAAAGATAAAATGAAGTCCTTTAATATCGATCATCTTATAGCTAGCGTTTTACAGTGGATATTAAATATAGCGTTAATTATATTATCCATTGTCTTATCTATCTTTTTAATTAACGAGACTATCACATTTATTCAATACATATTTTCAGCGAAGAAGTATACATCATATAAATTAGTTGAGAGCATCATCGTTTATTTCTTATACTTCGAGTTCATCGCATTGATTATTAAGTATTTTAAGTCGAATTATCATTTCCCGTTACGTTATTTTATTTATATCGGAATTACGGCGTTAATTCGTTTAATTATCGTATCTCATGAGGAACCGATGGAGACGTTGTTATATGCGGGATCCATTCTTGTTTTAGTCATTGCTTTATACATATCAAATATGAGAGATTTGAGAAAAGAGTAGTAGTGCAGACATAAGTTTGCACTACTTTTTTATTTGCAATTTTCCTCCCTATTATTTTGAGGCTGTAATCAAATGAATAGTGTCAGGACATTCTAATTTATAAGTTATTTTGTTGTCTTCGATATCTTTCTGTATCTTTTGACATGTATTATTCGAATATTGTATCTCTTGATTTTCATTATGTTTCTCACTTGTTTTTGTGTAGTTGACATCATAATAGACGGAGGTAGATTCCTTTTCTTTTTTTACAGTTAAATCAATAATAATAGGTTCGTTCTTGTTATTAAATTTAGTAATTCTAACTGAATCGTCTTTATTTGAATTATAGTTTTTTACGAAAGTATCTAATTTCTTTATGTTATAAACTTTATCGTTTTTTTCAATAATATCACCACGTTTTTGGGAATCCTCAAAAGTATATGTTTCGTTTTTATTGTTTTTTTCTCATTATTAGTACAACCAATAAGAGTAAATAGGGCTAGTGAAATTACAGATAATGCATACTTTCTATATTGTATTCTCATAGATTTATCTACTTTTCTTAATTTTCAGAAAAACATTCACAATAATATTTTAGCCTACACGGGTCTAGGGTAGGTTAAGGGTAATTTGTTTTTTTATTAACTTACAGTAAATATCTGCATTTTTTTCATTTTTTCGTTAATAAGTTGTAAATTTCGACATGAAATTTTTATATTAGTTTATCATGTTTTTGTAATAAGGGAATCTAAAAAGGAGTGATGTGATTCATGTTTAACAAATTTTGGGGGAATTCAAGAGCAAAAAAGATTTGTGGAATTGGGGCATTAGCAACTTTAATAGGTTTTTCGTCGTTAGGGTCAGTTAGTGCAGGCGTAGCTTGCACTAACTTTTTATGTCTTGACCTTCAAGTTACTTGAAAGTTTACAATGTAAATAGGGCGTTTGAAATTGAAAAAAATTGAGAAATTAAGTGAAGAAGTTTCTTTTACTTGGAGGTTATAGCAATGAGTCAGGATTTGAAGTTACGTCCTTTAGAACGAGAAGATTTAAAGTTTGTACACGAACTGAATAATAATGCACATATTATGTCGTATTGGTTTGAAGAGCCGTATGAGGCATTTGTGGAGCTGCAGGATTTATACGATAAACATATACATGATCAAAGTGAACGGCGTTTTATCCTAGAGAAAGATAATGAGATGGTTGGATTAGTTGAGTTAGTGGAAATTGATTATATTCATCGAAGAACAGAATTCCAAATTATTATTGATCCGAATTATCAAGGACATGGCTATGCAGCGGAAGCGACGCGTTTAGCGATGGATTACGCTTTTTCTGTATTAAATATGCATAAACTCTATTTAGTGGTTGATAAAGAGAATGAAAAAGCTGTACATGTTTATAAAAAAGTTGGATTTATGGTAGAAGGAGAACTTCTCGACGAATTTTTCGTTGATGGTAACTACCATAATGCGATAAGAATGTGTATGTTTCAGAAGCAATATTTTAGAACGAAATAATGGAGTGAAAAGGCTATAGATAATGATTGTCTATAGCCTTTTTGTTACGTTTAACAATAATATATTATCGTAAAACGATAAATAGTTATTGACTGAGAATGTTAGTGGGCTTATTATGATGGTAGTGATAATAGTAAAAAGGAATGCAGATAAATTAATTGTGAAAGCAAAGGAGAATATATTATGAAAAAATATTTATTAGCAATTGTATTGATATCATTAGGAGCTACTTGTTTATTCATACACGGTGCAACTAGTAAAATGGATGGAACTGGTTTGCTTATAGAACCGTACTTTTTCTTAGTACCAATAAGTTATTTACTGTTTTTTAGTGGTATTGGTATTTCGTTATTTGGATTTATTACTTCAAGGTTAAAAAAACAGTAATAGATCAAAGTGTTTAAATTTTCAATCTTACAGTATAAAAAGGAGAGATTATGATGAAAAAATATTTATTAGCTTCTAGTCCAATATTTTTAGGAGTGTTATGCATCATTATGTTTAATGTAATTGGTTCGGAAGTAAAACGAGATGGAACTTTAGTGGAGCCATTTTACTTAATTCCGTTAGCATATTTATTTACTTTCACTGGAATTGTTGCAATTTTGTGTGTGTCTCTTTTCTCGGTGCTTCGAAAAAAGACAGCGTAATAAAACACTTGCCATGAAATAGAAACATACGATAGGGAAGAAAAATAAAAAGTGAGCTGAATCATGGTGAATCATTATTGTTATCCTGAAAGGCAAGTCGGATCGGCTATTACTTTGGTAGGAGCACAGGGGACAATTCATGCTGTGAATCAAGCGATTCAAATGCAGCAGCAAGCATATTTTGCACAAATGATGCAAGGGCAGTATATGTCGTACTCACAGCCTCCGATGCAAATTGTACATTACGATGTGCATCCAGTGGGTTTATTTTCCATTCTATATGGCGGGACATACTTCTTATGAAAGAAAGCGACTGATAAGAGTCGCTTTCTTTTTTTATATTCCGCCTAGTTTCATTCCAAGAAATGCAAAAAGGATACCAATAATATAAGTAGCACTTAAATATAGAAATAGTATGCAAAAGTTTTTACGATTGAAGAGCTGAATGGACTCTAGTTTAAATGTTGAAAATGTCGTGAAGGCACCCATAAATCCAGTACCTAATAATAATTGCCAACCTGTAGTGACGCCATTGCCAATTATATATCCGAGTAAAAACGCCCCTGTTATATTAATGAGAAATGTAGCAATTGGAAAGGAAGTTTTATTTCTTTTTTTAAACCAATTGCTAATTGCAAATCGTGTAATAGCACCGAAAAATCCACCTGTTGCCACTAATAAAGCTTCTATCATAAGTGATCACCTTCCGTAAGATGTTTCTTAATTAAGAAATCACCTAGTGTATAGCCAAGACCAGACATAATGAGACCACCAAGTATGCTGCATGATACATATAAGAAAGCCGTACCCCATTCAGAAAGATGGATTAGTTGCACAGTTTCTACACTAAATGTTGAAAACGTCGTAAAGGAACCGATGAATCCAGTCCCAATGCCTGTGATAATTTCTGAAGGCAAGATGTTTCTCCGAGCGATATACGTAGTCAGCCACGCTAATAAGAAGCAGCCGAGTAAGTTGATGAGCAATGTAGCTAGCGGAAATGAATGATTCCATGAATTATGAATAGTAAGACCTAAATAATAGCGAGAAAGGGCTCCTAATATACCGGCTATGCCAACGATAATATAAATCAATTTCTTCACCTCTTTAAATAGCTTGCTCAAAAAAATAGACTCCTACCAGTAGTTATACTGGTAGGAGTCATTAGCTAAGCAGCAGTTATGGCGAACTCCATCGCCTATGATTATTACATATAGTGTACTAAACATCGCGTTTGATTTCCAGTGAAAAAGTTGGGATATTTTGTATTTTTTGCTGATGTAAGAGCAAGAATATTTACTTATAAACTAAATATAGTGATATAGGGTTTTCTATGTGATAAAATATTTCGTATGTCTGTCATTCAGTTTTATTTAACTGAAAATAAAGATAATTAAGTTGCATGTTTTAGAAAAGGGGCGTTTATTTGAAGAAATTATTAAAAATAGTACTTATATGTATTTTAGTAGGGGTGGGAGTTGTAGGTGGTTTTTTAGCGTATATGACACTTACAAAAGAACAGCCAGCTAATGTTATAAGTTTGAAGGTGGAAAATAATAAGGAACGTGTGTTAGCGCTTGGAAATGAATTTAAAGTTACAACATTTAATATTGGATATGCTGGATTAGATAAGGATCAAGACTTCTTTATGGATGGTGGAAAAGGTTCTGGTTCAAGTAGTAAAGAGCAAACGGAAACGAATTTAAAGAATATGCTTTCGTTTTTACAAAATGAGAATAGTGATTTTACCTTATTACAAGAGGTTGATATAAAATCACTGCGATCTTTTGATGTAAATGGACATGAATTTTTGAAAAAAGGATTACCTGATTATGCTTCGTCGTTCGGAAAGAACTATGATACAAAATGGGTCCCTGTACCAATTACAAGTCCAATGGGATATGCGGAGGCTGGACTAAGTACGTTTTCTAAATATACAGTCCAAACAGCGCAGAGGTTCCAACTTCCTGGAATGGAGCCTTGGCCAAAGCGTTTGTTTGATTTAGATCGAGCGATTGTTGAGCATAAAATACCTGTTAATAATGGGAAGTTTGTGAGACTCGTAAATTTACATTTGTCTGCGTATGATGAAGGCGGGAAAATTAGAAAACAGCAAGTAGAGTTTTTAAAAGAATATATGAACAAGCATTATGAAAATGGTGATTACGTAATAATGGGCGGAGATTGGAATCAATTACTTTCGGACGCTCAGTTAAGTGATCCGAAGTTTGTGAAAGAGCGTCCTGAGTGGTTAGTAGAGTTACCAAAGGACTTTACTGATGGTGGCTTTAAGTGGGCTGTAGACCCGTCTGTTATGACTGTGAGAGATGATGTGAAGAAGTATGTGGAAGGTGAAAACTTTGTCACAATTATTGATGGTTTTATCGTTTCACCGAATGTGGAAATTGTAAATGTACAAGGGAAAGATTTAAAGTTTGAAAATAGCGATCATAACCCAGTAAGTGCGGTATTTAAGCTGAAGTAATCGATATGTATAAGTAGAAGGTGGGGCTTCATATATGGAGTGGTTAAAGAGAACTTGTTTTTCTAACCTGGAGAAAGAATCACAGAAAAATCATTTATTGCTGTTCATTACGATTTGTAGTTTCTTTCTTGGAATAATCGCGATTGGGTATTACGGATATATTTTTACAGAGAGAGCAATAGCGTTTTGGGTTTGTGGTATTTCAGTTGTTGTATTTGGAACGCTGTTTACTTTTATAGAAAGCATGGAAGCGATGTATAAATATATCATGACATTTATGTTGCTTATTATGTCTTTCATTATGGTACAAGCTTTTAATGAAAGTCCGGCTGTATTTCAAATGGTCTACTTTACATTAGCAGTTTCACTTATTTATTTAAGTGAACGTCTCGTTATCATTCTCGGCGGAGTGGCGGTTGTTAGCACATTTATTCTTTGTAGTTATTGGCCGAAGCAATTTTTTGCTTATACAGCGGCATCTGAAGCTGCAAACTTCGCGAGCTTGTTAGCAATCGTAACGATCGCTATGTGGGGCGTAACGAAGATTGGCTCTAATCTGCTAGCTCGTTTAAGTGATGAGAAGCAAGAAGTAATGAGGAAAGCTCAGGAGCTAGAAGAAACGCAAAGACTGATTGAGGAAACGGTTGTGAATCTAGATAGTAATTTCAATCACTTAAGACAAAATATGAATACATCGATGGAGTCGATGAGTGAAATTAATTTTGCTTTTGAAGAGGTGGCAGTTGGCACTCAATCACAATCAGAGATGATGTCACGTTCAGTAGAAGTATTGAACGATATGGAAGGGAATATTGAACAAATCATTTCGCAAGTAAGAAATGCATCGACTCGTGTTGATGAAAGTTTAGAGATTTCAAAGGGTAGTGTACATACTTTACGAAATTTTGAAGCGAATATGAGAAGTTTAAATGATGTTGTTTCACAATCAGGAATTATATTTAGAGATTTAATGATGCAGTCGAAGCAAATCAACGAAATTGTAGATGTAATAACGAATATCTCAAGTCAGACGAGTTTGCTAGCTTTAAATGCAAATATTGAAGCGGCAAGAGCGGGCGAGCATGGAAAAGGATTTGCTATTGTAGCGAATGAAGTATTAAAGCTTGCCGAAGAATCGAATCGCTCTGCGGGGAGAATTCAAGGTATTTTGAAGGAGTTTAGTAATCAGGCAAGTAAAGTGGAAGTACAGGTAGAAAAATCAGAAAAAGTACAAGAAGAATGTAATGAAATGCTAGCAAGTGTTTTAACAAATGTAACGGATTTAGGAAAGTTTATTGATGCAATTAATGATGTAATGAGAGAGATTGTTGGTCATCAAGAAAACTTGCAGGTTAAAACGACAAATATCGTAAAGGATGTTACATATGCTTCTAATGTAATTCAGCAAACTTCTGCGGCTACGGAAGAAGTGTTAGCAAGTGTGGAAGAAGAAAAACATCGAAATGATATATCGGTGAAGACGTTGCATACTGTTAGCGAGCAAGTGAAGTTGCTAGAAAATATTTTAGAAAAGTAATATCTCTTAAAAAGGGCACACTATGTGTGCTCTTTTTTCATTTAAATGAATACTTGATAGTAATTTAATTGCTTTTCTGCGCGTTTTCTGCCAAGCTTAAGGAGATAAACTGAGACTTTAATTAGTGGGGCTATACGCTACTGATTATTAGTTGAACCCCGCAAATAGCGGAATAAAATACTTCAAAGAAAGAATTATATAGGTGACGCATATGATCGAAGTTAAGACTTCTGAACTTAGTGATGGAGAATTTAATAGAGGGGTATTTGCAACTCGTGATATTAAAAAGGGTGAGTTGATTCACTCAGCACCAGTTATCTCTTATCCGAATGAACAGCATGAACACATTGAGAAAACGTTACTTGCTGACTACGCATTTGAGTATGGGGTAAATCATACAGCATTCCTTTTAGGATACGGCATGTTATTTAATCATGCATATAATCCGAATGCAACGTATGATATTGTCTTTGAGAATCACACGTTTAACTTCTTTGCTTACAAAGATATAAAAGCGGGAGAAGAGATTCTAATCAATTATAATGGTGAAGTTGATGACGATGAACTATTATGGTTTGATAAGGAAAAAGAAGAGAACGAAAAGTAAATTAAAGAGCACATTCTATGGAATGTGCTCTTTTTATATGGAATAAAATATACTTTTTTGAAACCAAAAGGTACCACGGAGTATCTAATAAGTGAAAGGAGGGATAAGATGGACGAAATAAAATTAGTTAAAAAGGCAAGAAAAGGTGACGATAAGGCATTTGAAAAGCTTATTGGTCTCTATCAAGATAGATTGTATCGTACGGCTTATATGTATGTGCAAAATAAAGAAGATGCACTAGATGTCGTACAAGAAGCAGTATATAAAGCGTATTTATCAATTGGACAATTAAAGGAACCGAGCTACTTTTTAACGTGGTTAACGCGTATTCTTATACATAATGCTTATCGGTTACTAGATGAGAAGAAAAAAGTGAAGAAGATAGAGGATGAAAGAGCTACAGGTACGTATAGTGAAGTGGTAAATAAGTTACACCAAGTTGAACAGCATATTGATTTGCAGGGAGCAATTCAAAGGTTGGATGAGAACTATCAAACGGTCATCATTTTATATTATTATTATGATTTTTCTATTAGTAAAATTGCGTGGCAAATGAATAAACCAGAGGGAACGGTAAAGACATACTTATACCGAGCGAGAAAAGCGTTAAAGGAACTATTAGGAGGGAGTGAAGAGAATTGGATAAACAGTGGTTTAATGACGAAGTAAATAAGATTGATGTCCCAAAAGAGGATGTAAGTATTGCTATAAAAAATGGAATTGCTAGGGCACAAAAAGAAAAAACAACGAAAAAAATACAAAAAAGAAGAACAATTACTTTGATAACAGCGGCTTCCATATGTATTGGTATACTCGGATCAGGATTTGTTGTACCGCAAATGAACAGTGTATTAGCGGATGTACCGATAATAGGGAAAATGTACTCGTATTTTTATACCGATACAATCGGTCAAAGGTTATCAGCAAGTGCATTAGTGACTGAGTTAAATGAGGAAGCAGTAAGCAATGGAATTAGCGTAGCAATGAAAAGTGTTTATTACGATGCTGGTAAAATTGGGGTAATGTTTAAGGTGAATAATCCAGATGCCGGAGCCAAAAGGGGCGTATTTCATAAACACTTTACTTATGACTTTAAACTTGCTGATGGTAGTAGGGAATGGCAAATAGCAGCATCTAGAGGTGGAAGAGTAACTGATGAAGGTTGGCTTGGTACGATTCAAATTAACTATCCTGATAAGGAGCTCCCGCCGAAAACAACTTTGCCAATTACTATTACTTCCATCGGTGAAACAAGAGGCCTATGGAAGTTCGATATCCCGGTGGAACAATTACAAAATAAAGTGATTCATCCCGGGAAATCCATAAGTAGTGAGGATAAAGAACATACATTTAACTTTGAAAAAATAACAGTTGGGAAAGAATCAGTTGCGATTGATTATAAAGTACTTTATCCACTTGCAGGAGAAAATGATTTAGCGAGAATTGAAAAGGTGGTAGATGACAAAGGAAAGGAATTAGATTTTCAAGCTTCAGGTATTGAATTTGGTAGAGAGAAAGTTGGAAATCAAGTTGAATCTGATGAACGATCAATTTTCGGGGGAATTCCTGGTGATGCAGAATTCTTTACAATATACCCTGTTGTTCGGGTGGCAGAAAAGTCATCTATTCAAATGCTAAATAGAGAGACACCTTTTGATATAAAGAGTACTCGTAGTAATGTAATATTAACGGTTGATCAGTTAGAACAAAAAAATAAGAAATTAATTATGAAATACACACTTCATAATGTAAATACGAAGAAAATAAGTTTAGAAGAATTAAGGAATTTCGGTGAGAACATGCATCTTATACATTCTTCTTATGCCAATAAAGAAGATGTACCAAAAGGTTATATGATTAAAGGGAGTACAGTGAAAGTATTAGATCCTAAAAAATTACAATTTCAAGGAACGTTTGAATTAGGTGGGGAGTATGGTGTGGATAATTTTAGTTTAGATAATTATGCATTAAAAATACAACTATCAATGTTTATTGCGAATAAAGAATTATCCCCAGTCCAAATTAACTTAAAATAAGCAATAAAAAAGATGTTTCTTACGTAGATAAGAAACATCTTTTTTATCAATGAAAAGAAAGTAAAGATTACAAAAAAATACCACTTTATTTTCGTATGGTATAGTAAGATACTGAAGGATAGTGTTTTGAAAAAGTAATATATTTTACAAATTGTTGTCTTTCTGATGACATGTCAAGTTTAGTAGCCCATTTTGGTTGCTTTATTATGCAATATATATTTTAATATGAGTGGCACCTCTTATAAATTAAGAGGTTTATAGGTGTCTCGAATTGATTTTGGGTACACTGTATCCACCACTTTAGGTTCGTTCATGTATGTGGGGATATTATGGGCCCGTATAACGGGATAAAAAGAATATAGAAATAGAGGAATCGTAAAATGAATATGCAAGAGGTTTATAAATATTTAAGTACGGTATTGCCTGAAGGTCATGTGAAACAAGATGAAATGTTAAAGAATCATACGCATATTAAAGTTGGTGGAAAAGCAGATGTGTTCGTTGCGCCGACAAATTATGATGAAATTCAAGAAGTTATCAAATATGCTAACGAATATAATATTCCAGTTACGTTTTTAGGAAATGGATCGAATGTCATTATTAAAGATGGTGGAATTCGTGGGATTACAGTAAGTTTAATTCACATTACAGATGTGACTGTAACAGGAACGACGATTGTGGCACAGTGTGGTGCAGCAATTATTGATGTATCACGTATTGCATTAGATCATAATTTAACGGGTCTTGAGTTTGCTTGTGGCATTCCAGGTTCAGTTGGCGGAGCTTTATATATGAATGCTGGCGCATACGGCGGTGAAGTATCGTTTGTATTAACAGAAGCTGTCGTAATGACAGGTGATGGAGAGTTACGTACTTTAACGAAAGAAGCATTTGAATTTGGATATCGTAAGAGTGTATTTGCAAACAACCATTACATTATTCTTGAAGCGAGATTTGAGCTTCAAGAAGGTGTGCGTGAAGAAATTAAAGAAAAAATGGATGATTTAACGTTTAAACGTGAATCAAAACAACCTCTAGAATATCCTTCATGTGGTAGTGTATTTAAGCGTCCACCAAATAACTTTGCTGGTAAATTGATTCAAGAATCAGGACTACAAGGTAAGCGAATTGGCGGAGTGGAAGTTTCTTTAAAACACGCTGGATTTATGGTGAATGTTGATAACGGAACAGCACAAGATTACATCGATTTAATTCACTTTGTACAAAAGACTGTTGAAGAGAAATTTGGCGTGAAGTTAGAGCGAGAAGTAAGGATTATTGGAGAAGATCTATAATAATCTTTGAATTAAAAGCGTATAAAAGTATGAATTATTTTAAAATAACATTTGGGTATTGTTGACAATTTGTTTTCAATTCAATATAATGGCTAATAATTTAACAAATAACATACGTTGAAAGAGCCCAGTAGCAGTTTGTCACTGTTAACGAGAGAGCTAGGGGTTGCTGGAACCTAGCACAAACAAACTTGCGAATTACACTCTGGAGTATCTTAGGTAATGCTAAGCGGATTGGCAATCGATATTATTGCTAAGAGTGGTATGAGTAGCTATGCTATTTATACAAACTGGGTGGTAACACGGTGAATAATCGTCCCTATGTCATAGACATAGGGACTTTTTGTTTTAAAAAATAAAGGGGATGACAAAAGATGAATATTATTGATGAATTAGAATGGCGCGGCGCTGTGAATCAACAGACTGATGAAGAAGGTTTACGTAAGCTAGTAGAAGAGAAAAAGATTTCACTATACTGCGGAGTTGATCCGACTGGTGATAGTATGCATATTGGACATTTAATTCCGTTTATGATGATGAAGAGATTCCAGTTAGCTGGCCATCATCCAGTTATTTTAATTGGTGGGGCAACAGGAACGATTGGTGATCCGAGCGGACGTCAATCAGAACGTCAACTTCAAACGTTAGAAGTAGTTCAGCATAACGTGGATGCGTTAACAGAGCAAATGAAAAAGCTATTTGATTTTGGCGGAAATAGCGAAGTGAAGATGGTAAATAACTACGACTGGACACATGAAATAAACATTATTGAGTTTTTACGTGATTACGGAAAGAACTTTAGCATTAATAGCATGTTAGCGAAGGATATTGTAGCAAGTCGTTTAGATACAGGAATTTCTTTCACAGAATTTACGTACCAAATTTTGCAAGCGATGGACTTCCATCATTTATACACGAAAGAAGAAGTTCAACTGCAAATTGGTGGTAGTGACCAATGGGGAAATATTACGAGTGGTTTAGATTTAATTCGTAAGTTAGAAGGGCACGAAGCGAAAGTATTTGGATTAACGATTCCGTTATTACTGAAATCAGATGGTACGAAGTTCGGTAAATCAGCAGGTGGTGCAGTTTGGCTTGATCCTGAAAAAACAACACCATTTGAATTTTACCAGTTTTGGGTGAATACAGATGACCGTGATGTAGTTAAATACTTGAAATACTTTACGTTCTTAACGAAAGAGCGCATTGATGAATTGGCAACGAAGGTAGAAACAGAGCCTCATAGACGTGAAGCGCAAAAAGTATTAGCGGAAGAAATGACGAAATTCGTTCATGGAGAAGAGGCCTTCCTGCAAGCTGTGAAAATTACAGCAGCGTTATTTAGCGGGGATATTAAATCGTTAACAGCCGATGAAATTGAACAGGGCTTTAAAGAGATGCCAACATTCCAGTCTTCAAAGGAGACGAAAAATATCGTAGAATGGCTAGTCGATTTAGGAATTGAGCCATCTAGACGACAAGCACGTGAGGATATTAATAATGGAGCTATTTCGATGAATGGCGAAAAAGTAACGGATGTGGGTACAGATGTTACTGTAGAAAATTCATTTGATGGACGATTTATTATTATTCGTAAAGGGAAGAAGAACTACAGCTTAGTGAAGTTAGGAGAATAATTTGTGTGAAAGGATGGGAGTAGGAAGAATACTTCCATCTTTTCATATACACAATTTAGACATAAAATAATCAGTAAATTTAGATAATTAAAAGGGTTATAATATTCTTCTGCCGAATAAATAAGTTAGAGAAAATTACGGATAAAGTGAAACTTTAATCAGTGGGAATTTTGTTCATCCCCACTGATTATTAGTTGAACCAATCGGGCTTTTACGGGCAGTTAATCTTCCAACTTCATCCCTGCATTCACTGAATTTAAGGTGGAAGTTTTACTGCCCGTTAATGCGGGACAAAAATAGCCCGAACCATGCAGGGCATGATTCGGGCTTATATTCAGATTAGTAAGCTAAGCTGAATAGACCTTTAATGTGTGATAAGTAACGAACGTTACTTGCTTCTTTCATTAATGATGCTGGTAAGCCTTTAAGTGGAGTATTGCTTGCTCCAATTGTAGCAACAGCATCTTTGCGTCCTAGACTAGCAAGTGTTCCAGAGTTTACAGGTGCGAACTCTTCGAATGCTTTGCCTTCTAGTGCTGCGTATAAGTTGTATCCAATTAACTCACCCATTTGCCAAGCGATTTGTGCAGTTGGTGGGTATGGACGTCCGTCTGGAGCGAAGACAACAGCGCTGTCTCCAGCAACGAATACGTCTTTGTGAGAAGTAGATTGTAGGTATGCATCAACTGTTGCACGGCCACGGTTTACTTCAAGACCTGATTCACCGATTAATGGGTTACCTTGTACGCCGCCTGTCCAAACGAATGTGTTAGCAACAAGTTTTTGACCGTCTTTTAAGTCGATTTCATTGCCAGCAACGTTTGTTACAGGAAGACCTGTTAAGAATGTAACACCGCGTGCTTCTAGGCTAGTAGTTGCACGTTCGATTAAGTGGTCTGGTAATACTGGAAGGATTTTTGGACCTGCTTCAACAAGAAGAAGTTTAACTTCTTTTGGATTTACGCCGTGGCTTTTTGCAAGTTTAGGCATAATGTCAGCAAGCTCACCAACTAGCTCAACGCCAGTTAATCCGCCACCACCGATTACGATTGTAGCATCAGCTTCGTTTTTCGTTTTCGCGTATTCACGAATACGGTCTTCAACGTGTTTGTAGATTTTGTTTGCATCAGCAGCAGATTTTAATACCATGCTGTTTTCTTCTAGTCCTGGAATACCGAAGTAAGCAGTTTTACTTCCTAAAGCAACTACAAGTGCGTCGTAAGATAAAGTAGTGCCACCAGCTAGTTTAATTTCTTTGCTATCAACTGAGAATGACTCAACTGTTGCGATTTTAAGATCGATGTCTTTACCTTTGAAAAGCTTTGTAAGTGGCATTGCAATTGCTTGCTCAGCAACGTTACCAGCTGCAAGGCGGTGTAGTTCAGTGATGATTTGGTGTGTTGGGTATTGGTTAATCACTGTAACTTGCGCTTCTGATTTGCTGTAATATTTACGTACGTTTAAAGCGGCAAGAAGACCGCCATAACCAGCGCCTAAGATGACAATTTGTTTTGACATAGTATGATATCCCCCGTCTTTACTAATTGTTGTTATAAGTTAACTTATTTATTGTTACGTTCTGCACTAATTTGAAGATATGCGTTCACAAAGCGGAACATTTTTTGCGCTTGTGGGTCTTTTAATAATTTTAATAGACCGAACAGGCCGATAACTTCATTGCTTTCGTCAGCACGATCTTTCGCTTCGATTGCAGTAGCAGCCATGCCTTTCACTGTATCTTTTACAGGTTCTACAAGCTCTGTGATTGCACTAACAGTGTCGCTTTTTAATACTTCATCAGTAGCAACAGTTTGAGCGAAATCATAAGACTTAGTTAAAATGTTAACAAGCTCAGTTAATTTTGGAAGCTGTTCTACTAGTGTAGTTAATGATTCTTGTACCTCAGGTTTTAACAACTGATCAAGTACATCAAGTTGTCCTTGGCTAGCAGAAATTTGTACAGTTTCTTGTTCTGGCTTTGTTTGAGTCATAGTTTCTGGCATCTCCAATTCTCCTTTACGATAGCAATACTCTTATTTTTGATAGGTAAGATAGTAAACGTTTGCGAAACTTTATACAAAGTTTCACAAAGCACAATAAAATGCCTTTAAATTTATGCCAGCAAGTAAGCTGAAATCATAAATCCAAAACCATAATGTCCTACCTATTATTTATGAACTGTCCGATACATGGCTTGTCCGCATAATGGAAAGTTCCTTTATCGGAAAGTGTATATAATATATATCCTATATTATATACTATATACACCTATGTTAACATAAAAATGATTCCTAATTATTTGATATTAAGCGTATAACGTAGTACTGACAAGGCGTGAAAGCGCATAAATTATTTTGATAAGATAGGAAATGTACGTATATATAAATAAGAAAAGGAAAAAATGGACAAATTTATGTTCATTTTTTCCTTTTCTTATTGTTCACCTTCTGTAATTAGCATCGATGTGTTACCGCTTTTTTCAAGGTGGCATTCGCCCCAAGTACAAAGAGAATCAAGAATGGATTCTAAAGACCAACCGTAGTCTGTAAGAGAATATTCTACTTTCGGTGGTACTTGATTGTATACCTTTCTTTGAATAACTCCGTCTTCTTCTAATTCGCGTAATTGCTGTGTTAACATCTTTTGTGTAATACCAGGCATGAGACGTTTTAATTCACTCGTTCTCTTTGTACCTTTCGTTAAGTGGCAAAGAATAACGACTTTCCATTTTCCGCCGATAACCTCTAAAGTCGCTTCAACGGGAATATTATATTTCTTCATATAAAAAATCTCCTTTGATGAATATAGATTTCAGTTCTCCAACAAAAGAAGCTAAATAATTTAAATGTTACTAAAAAGTACCTATAGCACTTTAAAGTACGTACTTTTTATCATGTTGAATATGTTCCATAATAGCATACGTAAGAGGGAAATGAGTAGTACGGTACTAAAAAGTGCCTATGTTACTTTTTGGTACCTATCGTACTTCAAAGTGCGTTCTTCAAAAAAAGAGTGAAGCCATTCATAATAGCATATATCAGCAGTAAAGTTATGTTTGTAGAAGATAAAAAGGCCTTTTTATCACACTATTATGATTGGATTTCTCGCATTAAGGAGGAGTTCAAGTGAATTCATATACAGTATCTTCTTCAGCGGTACAGACGAATAGAAGAAGTATGTTTGCTTTATTAGCACTAGCAATTAGTGCGTTTGGAATTGGTACAACCGAATTTATTAGTGTCGGTTTATTACCATCTATTTCAGAGGATTTACATGTTTCTGTTACAACAGCGGGTTTAACCGTTTCTTTATATGCATTAGGAGTAGCGTTTGGTGCCCCAGTATTAACGTCGTTAACAGCTAGTATGTCGCGAAAGACGTTATTAATGTGGATTATGATTATTTTCATTATTGGTAATGGAATTGCGGCAGTGGCAACAAGTTTTACTGTGTTACTTATCGCGAGGGTTGTATCTGCGTTTGCGCATGGTGTTTTTATGTCGATAGGATCCACAATTGCGGCTGCGCTTGTACCAGAGAATAAACGTGCAAGTGCAATTGCATTTATGTTTACTGGTTTAACTGTTGCGACCATTACAGGCGTACCAATTGGAACATTTATCGGTCAACAATTTGGCTGGAGAGCATCGTTTATGGTAATTGTGGCAATTGGAATCGTTGCCTTAATCGCTAACAGTATGCTAATTCCGTCTAACTTGAAAAAAGGTACATCCGTATCATTTCGTGATCAATTCAAACTGATTACGAATGGAAGACTATTACTTGTATTTACTATTACTGCATTAGGGTACGGGGGAACATTCGTAACATTTACGTATTTATCTCCGCTATTACAAGAAGTAACAGGATTTAAATCAAGTACCGTTACAATTATTTTGTTAGTGTACGGAATTGCAATTGCAATTGGGAATATGGTTGGCGGGAAATTATCAAATCATAATCCGATTCGAGCATTATTTTACATGTTCTTTATTCAAGCAATTGTATTATTTGTTTTAACATTTACAGCGCCATTTAAAGTCGCTGGACTCATCACAATTATTTTTATGGGACTATTTGCGTTTATGAATGTTCCAGGGCTACAAGTGTATGTCGTTATCTTGGCTGAGAGATTTGTTCCAAGTGCTGTTGATGTGGCATCAGCGATTAACATTGCAGCATTTAACGCAGGAATTGCTCTTGGTGCTTACTTGGGCGGTATTGTAACGAACTCGTTAGGGTTAATTCATACGGCCTGGGTAGGCGGCATCATGGTAGCGGGGGCTGTTATTTTAACAATGTGGAGTATGACATTAGAAAAAAGAGATCAAGTGAAATAAGGGAGAGAAAATATAATGAAAAATTTACAAAGTACAACAACATTGCATAACGGTGTAGAAATGCCTTGGTTCGGTTTAGGTGTATTTAAAGTAGAAGATGGACCAGAACTTGTAGAAGCTGTGAAATCGGCGATTAAAGCAGGATACCGCAGTATCGATACAGCTGCGATTTATGGAAATGAGAAAGCTGTAGGAGAAGGAATTCGTGCTGGTATAAAAGAAGCAGGGATTACTCGAGAAGATTTATTTATTACTTCAAAAGTGTGGAATGCAGATCAAGGGTATGAAACGACACTTGCTGCATATGAAGAGAGCTTAAAAAAATTAGAACTAGACTATTTAGATTTATACCTTGTTCACTGGCCTGTAGAAGGAAAATATAAAGATACATGGAGAGCGTTAGAAACACTTTATAAAGAAGAGCGCGTACGTGCAATTGGTGTAAGTAACTTCCAAGTTCATCACTTACAAGATGTAATGAAAGATGCGGAAATCAAGCCAATGATTAACCAAGTGGAATATCACCCTCGCTTAACACAAAAAGAATTACAAGCTTTCTGTAAAGAGCAGGGTATTCAAATGGAAGCATGGTCACCACTTATGCAAGGTCAATTGTTAGATAACGAAACATTGCAAGAAGTTGCTGATAAGTATGATAAAACGACAGCTCAAATCATTTTACGTTGGGATCTTCAAAATGAAGTTGTAACAATTCCGAAATCAACGAAAGAACACCGCATTATTGCAAATGCTCATATATTTAATTTTGAATTAACGAAAGAAGATATGGAGAAAATTGATGCGTTAAATGAAAATCATCGCGTTGGTCCAGATCCTGATAACTTTGATTTCTAAACTTATAGTGGAGAGAAGGGGTGCAAACAGTTTGCACTCTTTTTTGTTTTGCTTATGCATAAAAAAAGTTTCTAACTAAATAATAAACAGAAGAAAATTTGTTATTTCATAAGGGGTTGTAAACATGAATATAAAAAGATCGTTCAAGCTAATGGCCGCTTTTTTGAGTGTTTTATTTGTATTTGCGAACTTATTATTTCCACTTCAAAAAGCATTCGCGGAAGTTATGGATCATACAAAGTATGAAATGGATTGGAGTTATAGTAGGTCAAAGAAGAAACCAATTCGAACAGAGCTTATTAAAACAGCAGATGGAAAAATTGCCTTTTGCTTAAATGTAGATTTGAAATCTCCAAGCGGTCAAGATTTACCGGAAATGGGAAAAGTGGATATTAATGTATACCGTGTACTGTTAAATGGGTATCCGCAAAAGAGCCCACAAGAATTAGGTGTTTCTGATTGGAGAGATGCCCATTACGCAACGCAGCTTGCAGTATGGAATGCGTTAAAGCAAATTGATATTAACGATTTAGAGTTCCGTAATAAAAATGTAGAAAAAGTAACGAAAGATATCGTTGCAAAGGCAAGCGCTAGTGAAGAATTACAAGAAATTACGATGAGTGTCGTGCCGTCAGAAGAGCAACAAGCAGTGTTGAAAAATGATTTCTTTGAAACAGGTTTATATACAGTAGAAACAAATGCGAAAAGCGGAACGTATAAAGTGCAAGCAACAGGTGCACCAGAAGGCGCGAAATTTGTAAATGAAAAGGGCGAAGCAAAAACGGAATTCAATGTAGGAGAAAAGTTCCGCATCTTAATTCCGAAACAAACACCAGCTGGTGGGTTTAGCTTTAAAGTATTAGGGAATTTAACGAAATTACAAGGAATTGCGCATAAAGGCACACCAACAATTCAAAATGCGGTTGTATTACTTGAGCGTAGTGAGGAAAAAACAAGTCCGGAGTTAGCGGTAAGTTGGAAAACAACAAATGGTCATGATAATAATAAACCACATACTCCAAATGAACCGCATAAACCGAATCAAAAGAGATAAAGAAAAAGCATTGGCGTTTGCCAGTGCTTTTTTATATGAATGATAAAATTATATTAGAAAAATTAAATGTGGGATGAAATTACTGTTTATACAGTTTGAACTCTATTTAGAAATAATATAAATATATTAAAATTCAAACGTTACAATTAATAGATTATATTCACGGAATTGTAACATTATTCCGATTGAAACGGCTATCAAACAGTGTAGAAAGCGTGTAAAATTCAGTTGGAAAAACTACCTATAGATGGTCATATATGAAGAAAATGTAAGTTCCTATTGTTATTTGTATTTATACATGTATAGATGACAAGACTAAAAATCTTTTACTATTCTCTTTTTATGTAGACAGAGAACTCATCACAAGTAGATGGAAGTGATGAGGATACAGTACATAAAAATTTTTACAATGTAATAAAGCGAATACATTGAAAGGAATGCGGTAGTAAATGATGTAGGTGTGCGAGGTGTTAGTCTATTCGTTAAATGTTTTTATAAAGATAATAGGATTATTTATTAAATGAATATATAGGATAGTTTCTCTAAATAAAGGAACAGGGGATACAGATTATGTCGAAGAAAAAGACGAGTAGGGTATTAGTAGCTGGAATATGTATATCTACATTATTATCGCCAGTAGCTTTCGAAGCATCGAAAGGATATGCAGCGCCTTTAGAAGAGGTTAAAGGTGGGAATTTGGAAGAGAACAAATTTGAGCAAAGGACGTTCCAGGTACCTGGAAAAGGGGATATAGACAAGGAAACAGAACGATTAAAAGTAACTTTTGATCTTTCTGTTAATGAACCGACTGGAATTTATGCAGCGGCAAATGAAAAAATTACAGTTGAAATAAAAGGAACACAGTCTATTCAAGCTTTCATAGGAACGAGATCTTATGATGAAGAGGCACCTGAAAAATTCGATTTAAAACCTGGAAAAAACGTTATTTCATCGCCAAGAGGTGGTATTTTATATTTTTACAATATGAATAACGAAGGTGAGGTAACTGCTTCAGTTACGAAGGGTGGTAGCCATTTTCCTTTATTTATTTTAGGTAAGCATACGAAAAAAGATTGGGATGAAATGTTAAAGAAATATAAAGATCCTTATGCGGTTGAATTAAAAGGTGAGCGAAGTTTAGTTACTGCTAGTCCGAGCTCTATACAAAAGTTTATGAAAAACACAAGCCCGATAGAGTTAATGAAATTGCATGATAAGATTATTCGAATAGAAAATGCAGTAGCTGGTTTATCAGAGGATGGAATTGGACTCGCGAAATCTCCAATTCATTATGTTCAGTTTGTTGAAAAACGGAAGCCTGCTGAAGATGATTTTATGTTTGCAACAAATTATCATACAGGATATATTCCAAGCGCAATGAATAGAGTTTTAGATATAGAAGTGCTTGAAAAGGATGGCTGGGGACCATGGCATGAAGTTGGACATCTACATCAGCAAAGTCCTTGGGATTGGGATGCTATTGGAGAAGTAACAGTCAATATTTATTCTTTAATGGTGCAAAAAGCATTAGGAAATGAATTAGAAATGGATGGGCACTATAAAAAGTCATTTGAGTACTTAGAGAAACCTATAGAAGAAAGAATAATTGATGAATTTGATCCTCTTACAATGTTTTGGCAATTAAATGTTGTTTACGGAGAACATTTTTATCCGAGACTGCATCAAGCTTATCGTATGTTACCTAAGGAGGAATTGCCTACTTCTGATGAAGAGAAAAAGCAAATGTTTGTTTATATGACATCAAAAGTGGCAGGACAAAATTTAGTTCCTTTCTTTAAAGAATGGGGATTAACTCCAAGTGATGAGACTAGAGAAAAAATAGAAAAATTAAATTTACCTAAATTAGAAAAAGAAATATGGAAAGCTACAGATAGTAATGATATTCGCGAGAAGCAAGTTGAACCGTATAAAGTTCCGTATGGTGAACCTGCTAATGAGGTACAAAACCTTGTAGTTGGTACCAATTTTGATGAAGAGCAAGCGGGTAAACTTGTTCAAAATTTAGGTGAGAATGTAAAAGTAACAGGTAAGATTATATGGTCTAAATTAGAGAGTGGAAAACAGGAAGTGTTAGTAGAAATTGAGGATGAAAAAGGGAATGAAAATTTAATTACTGTTCCAGTCAATGCTGTTTATGGTGACAGTATGATTTTTCAAGGGATTTCAAATGATGTAATGTCGACAGTGGAGCTTCGTCACAATGAAAAAAAATTACATGTCGCTTTTATTAGTAATGAAATACATTACCTTTTTGATAAAGAAAAATATATAGGTTTAACAGTATATGATCAAAATGGGATTGAAAAGAAAAGTGTATCAGCAGAAGGGCAAGAAAGTGGAAAACGATTTGCGATGGAACTAAATGGATTGAATTTTGAATATGGTGATGTAGTAAAAGTATTCCATGCAGAACCAAGTCGTTTAAAATGGTACCGAAATAACGAACTTGTAGATCAAGGGAAAGCTAAAAATAAAAAAGAAAAATTCTTTAAAATTACTCCGCAAGGGTTCGAATTAAAAGATAGTTTACAAGAAGTGACGGCGAAACCGCAAAAAGTAGTAGTTGGAATGGATGTAGACAAACTAGATCCGAAAGAATTCGTACAAGTAAAAGACGGTGAAGTAGTAGGTTTTGTAGAAAAACCAAATACAACAAAAATCGGTGAACAAAAAGTAAAAGTAGAAACGAAAGATCGTTTTGGGAATAAGCAAGTGACAGAGGTACCTGTAGAAGTGGTTTATGGAGATAGTATTGTATACGCAGGATATGGCGATGATATTGCTTCAATTGTAACTTTAAAGCACGAAGAGAAGAAATTCCATGTGACTGATATGGATAGCGAGATTCATGAGTATTTTAATAAAGAGTTATACATGGGTATCACGTTATACGATCGAGATGGAAAAGAGAAAAAACATGTAACAGCAGAGGGACAAGAAACATCAGAGAACTTTGCGAAGCAAGTGAATGGTATGCAATTCGAGTATGGAGATGTAGTAAAAGTATTCCACGCAGAACCGGATCGTTTGAAATGGTATCAAAATAATACCTTTACTGGTCAAGGTGAGAAAAAAGGGGCAAAAGAACTATTCTTCAAAGTGACAGAAAAAGGTTTTGAGAGAATGGATATGTTGCAAGAAGTAACAGCGAAACCGCAAAAAGTAGTAGTTGGAACAGATGTTGAAAAGTTAGACGTGAAAAACTTTGTTGAAGTAAAAGATGGGGAAGTAGTTGGATTTGTAGAAAAGCCAAATACAACAAAAATCGGTGAACAAAAAGTAAAAGTAGAAACGAAAGACCGTTTCGGAAATAAGCAAGTGACAGAGGTTACATTAGAAGTAATTTACGGTGATAGCATTATGTTCTTTGGTACATGGCATGGTGGAACGAATATTAAATCGATTGTGACATTAAACCATGAAGAAAAGAAATTTAGTACAACAAATTCAGAAGGTTCAATGCATACTTCATTTGCAGATGAGAAGTATATGGAGATGACTGTATACGATAAAGCTGGAAAAGAGAAGAAAGTAGTATCTGTAAAAGCATCTGAAAATACGAAAGCATTTGCAGAACAATTCAATGGAATGACTTTTGAGTATGGTGATGTAGTAAAAGTATATCAAAAAGAGTTTGATAGATTTAAAGTGTATAAAAAGAATGAATTCGTGGATACAGAGTATGGCGTTCATGAAGTATTCTTTAAAGTTACGGAGCAAGGTTTCGAAAGAATGGCGACTCAACAAGAAATAACAGCGAAACCGCAACAAGTAGTAGTAGGAACAGACGTTGAAAAGTTAGACGCGAAAAACTTTGTTGAAGTAAAAGGTGGAGAAGTAGTAGGTTTTATAGGGAAACCAGATACAACAAAACTAGGTGAACAAAAAGTAAAAGTAGAAACGAAAGATATGTTTGGAAATAAGCAAGTGACAGAAGTTCCTTTAACAGTAACATATGGAGATAGCCTACTTGTATATGGATTAAGTTATGGTGCCGACGATATGAAATCAATTGTAACTTTGCATCATGATACGAAAAAACTGAGTGCGACACATACAAAGAACTTAATTCATGATTACTTTAAAGATGAAAAGTATTTTGAATTCACACTGTACGATAAAGAAGGAACAGTGAAGAAAAATATAGTGGTAAAAGGTTTAGAGAATACGCAAGAATTTGCTAAGGAAGTAAATGGACTTGCATTTGAGTATGGAGATGTAGTGAAAGTATATCATGCGGAATCTTCTCGTTTACATTGGTATCAAAAAGATGTATATGTGGGCGAAGGAAAAAGTAAAGAGATAAAGGAATTAGTCTTCAAAATCACTGAAAATGGATTTGAAAGATTAGACGGTGAGCAAACAGTAAAAGCAAATCCGCAGCAAGTAGTAATCGGAACAAATAGTGAAACGCTAGATGCGAAGAAATTTGTTGAAGTACAGGGTGGAGAAGTAGTAGGTTTTGTAGGGAAACCAGATACGACAAAAATTGGTCAGCAAACAGTGAAAGTAGAAACGAAAGATCGATTTGGAAATAAGAAAGTGACGGAAGTTCCTGTAGAAGTGACATATGGGGATAGTCTAGTCTATCAAGGTGTGTCCGATGTTACACGTTCTATTATTACGTTAAATCATGATGAAAAGAAGTTACATGCAACATTTACGAATGATGTGATTCATTATCGTTTTGTGAACGAAGAGTATATAGGCTTTGCGATTTATGATCAAAATGGGAATAAGAAAAAGCATATATCAGCGGAAGGGCAAGAAACTTCAAAGAATTTTGCGGAACAGGTAAATGTTACTTCATTTGAGTATGGTGATGTAGTAAAAGTGTATCATGCAGAACCAAGTCGTCTGAAATGGTATAAAAAGAATGAGTTAGCAGAACAAGTGGCTTCAACAGAAGTTGAATTTAAAATCACTCAAAGTGGATTAAAGCTAGTAAAGAAAACATTGTAATAAAAAATGCGCGTAGATGTTGGGTCTACGCGCATTTTTGTATTATTCAGCTTCAGAAACAACTGTGAAGCGTTCGTTTACGTGTTTTGGATTTTCGATTTCATCAAGTGCTGCAACTGCGAAGTCTTCGTAACTTACGTAGCTATCACCTTTTGCGTTAACAAGGAGATTGTCTTGTCCAGCTGTATAAGAACCAGTACGTTTTCCTAATGCGAATAGTGCAGAAGGGCTGATGAATGTCCAAGTAATATCGTTTGTTTGTTGCAGAATTTCTAAGTTTTTACCTTGGTTTTGAGCTGTTGCAAGGTATTCATTTGGGAAACCTGGCGTATCAAATACACGCGTTGTTTTCTCTTCGTCTACAAATAAGCTTCCAGCGCCGCCAACTACAAGTAATTTTGTGTTAGGTGCACCTTTCATAGCTTCAATTAGTACGTTTCCTGCATCTACGTGAAGATGTTCTTCTCCTGCTGGAGCGCCGAATGCATTTACAACTACGTCAAATGCTTGTAGGTCATTAGATGTAAGAGCGAATACATCTTTCTCTAAAACTTTTATATTTTCTTCTGTAATTTTTGCAGCGTTTCTTACGATTGCAGTTACTTCATGTCCGCGATCTAATGCTTCTTTTAAAATACGACTTCCTGCTTTACCAGTTGCTCCGATGATTCCGATTTTCATAATAAATCCCTCCAAAGTGTTTTGTTAAAGTGTATATCTGAAAGTAAATGAATTTGTTGTAATAAGCTTTGTTACAACCTGATGTAATCATTATAGTTACAGGTTGGTGTTTTTGTCAATGGGGTAGTTTGTAGATTTACTTTTTGTTTAGTATGCACAGTTAGAGGGAGGAGAGTCATAAAGATATTGTTACTTCGTGTCTGGCTAATATTTGGAAATTGCAAATTGTCGAAAAATGTTGATTTTTAAATGTTTTTTAAATATAATTCGTTTTATGGAGAAAAGGAGGGGTTAATTGTATGAATATTTTAGAGCAATTTGTTTCATCAACGAATACAATTCTTTGGTCATATATTCTTATTGCAATGTTAATTGGTTTAGGTCTTTATTTTTCTATTAAATTGAAATTCGTACAAATTACTCATTTAGGGGAAATGGTTCGACTAATGAGTGATGGATTAACTGGAAAGACGCGTAAAAAAGGTAGTGTATCTTCTTTCCAAGCGTTCTGTATGAGTTCAGCAGCTCGTATTGGAATCGGGAACTTAGCGGGCGTAGCGTTAGCTATTTCTATGGGAGGACCTGGAGCAGTATTTTGGATGTGGGTTATTGCAATTGTCGGAGCGTCTTCAAGTTTCGTGGAAAGTACGCTTGCACAAATTTATAAAATAAAAGATGGCAGTGGCTTCCGTGGTGGTCCTGCTTATTATATGGAAAAAGGTTTAAATAAACGTTGGATGGGAATTTGGTTCTCTATCCTTATTACAATTAGTTACGGATTAATTTTCAACTCCGTACAAGCAAATACAGTTACATTAGCATTTAAAAACGCTTTTGGTATTGAGCGTTACGTTGTTGGGATTGTATTAGCAGTATTAGTTGCGGTTATTATTTTTGGTGGCGTGAAAAGTATCGCGCGTATGTCTGAAATGATCGTTCCGCCAATGGCACTTATTTATATTGCAGTAGCAATTTTCGTTGTTATTAAAAATTATTATTTAATACCGGATATGTTTACAGAAATTTTTAAAGGAGCATTTGGTTTAGATTCAGCTGTAGGTGGCGGTATCGGTGCTGCAATGAAGTATGGTATTCAGCGCGGATTATTTGCGAACGAGGCAGGTATGGGTAGTGCGCCGAACGCGGCAGCAACAGCTGATGTAACGCATCCGGCGAAACAAGGTTTTATTCAAACAATTGGAGTGTTAGTGGATACATTCTTAGTATGTACATCAACAGCATTTATCGTACTATGTTCTGGTGCATATAAGGCAACAAATTTAGAAGGTATTGAATTAACACAAAATGCATTAAGTTCACAAATTGGCCCATGGGCAAGTAGCTTCTTAGCGATTATTATTTTCCTATTCGCTTTCAGTTCACTTCTAGGAAACTACTATTATGGTGAAACGAACATTGAATTCATTAAACAAAGTAAAACTTGGTTAACGATTTACCGTATTGCGGTAGTGGGAATGGTATTATTCGGTTCGGTTGCCACACTTCAAGTTGTATGGAATATGGCGGATTTATTTATGGGACTAATGGTAATCACAAACTTAATCGCGATTACACTTCTTGGCCGATTTGCATATGCTGCTTTGGCAGACTATGTAAGGCAAAAGAAACAAGGGAAAGATCCAGTCTTCAGTGCAGATTCTATTCCTGGTTTAACGAATACAGAGTGTTGGGATAAGCCAACGGTAACGGATAAAGAAAAAGCAGTGTAATGAAAAGGTGAGCATCGAGATAAATTCGATGCTCGCCTTTTTTGTTGTAGTAAATGATGAAAAGGGTGAGAGGTAATTAGTAATATAATTTTTGTTTGTTCATTCCTCTCGTTATTTGTAGAGAACGCACTGTCTTAAAAGTATGACCGGTCGAATGGGATGAGTGATTGAGTATTGGATAAATGCACGTACTGGTTATATTTTTACGTAAAAAAACATATATGTTAAGAAGTTTAACGTGACCATGTCATGAAACCTAACATAAAATTCTTGATTACTAAAAGTTTTTAGAATATAATTTTCTTATTGTTAGGAAGAGGGGGCAATGCAATTATGGATTTTTTAGCTAAGGTAATTGGGGATGTAAATAATGTCCTTTGGTCATATATCATTATTGCGATGTTAATTGGGTTAGGGCTTTACTTTTCATTTCGTGTGAAATTTGTCCAAGTTCGTTACTTCGGTGAAATGATTCGTTTGCTTGGGGATGGGGCAAGTTCGAAAACGAGAAAAGCACAAAAAGAGAAGAGCGGTGTATCTTCGTTCCAGGCTTTTTGTATGAGTACAGCTTCTCGTGTAGGTACTGGTAACTTAGCTGGTGTAGCTATCGCAATCTCAGCAGGTGGACCAGGAGCAGTATTTTGGATGTGGTTAATTGCGGTAATTGGGGGTGCTTCTGCATTTGTAGAGAGCACATTAGCGCAAATTTATAAAGTAAAAGATGGGAATGCATTCCGTGGTGGTCCAGCTTATTATATGGAAAAGGGATTAAATAAGCGCTGGCTTGGAGCAATTTTCTCTGTTTTAATAACAGTAAGTTTCGGATTGATTTTTAACGCTGTACAGTCTAATACTGTAGCGGCTGCTTTTGATGGGGCATTCAAAACAGACAGTAGATTAGTAGGTCTTGTAATGGCTGGTTTACTTGCAGTTATTATCTTCGGTGGAGTAAAACGTATTGCACGTGCGGTTGAAATGATCGTTCCAGTAATGGCAATTATTTATGTAGCAGTAGCATTATTCGTTGTTGTAACAAACATTACGGCAATTCCGTATGTATTTAAAGAAATTTTCTTACATGCTTTCGGAATTAAAGAAGTAGTAGGTGGGGGATTAGGAGCTGCGATTTTACTAGGGGTAAAACGTGGATTATTCTCAAATGAAGCAGGTATGGGTAGTGCGCCGAACGCAGCTGCGACTGCAAACGTAACGCACCCAGTTAAACAAGGTTTCATTCAAACTTTAGGGGTATTTACAGATACATTATTAATTTGTAGTTGTACAGCATTTATCATTCTTTTATCAGATGTGCATAATGCAGCTGATCTAAATGGTATTCAATTAACGCAGCAAGCATTAAGCCAACATATCGGACCGTGGGCGTCTATATTTGTAGCAGTTGCAATCTTCTTGTTTGCATTTAGTTCATTGGTAGGTAACTACTACTATGGTGAAACGAATATTGAGTTTTTAAATGGAAGTAAAGTGTTATTAAATGCATACCGCATTGCTGTACTTGGTATGGTTGTTTTAGGATCTGTAGCAACAATTCAAATCGTTTGGGATTTAGCAGATTTATTTATGGGGATTATGGCTGTTATTAACTTAGTTGCGATCGTATTTCTTTCTAAGTATGCTTTCGCGGCATTATCAGATTACGTTAAGCAAAAGAAACAAGGAAAAGATCCAGTATTCTATGCGGAGTCTATTCCAGGTTTGAACAATACAGAGTGCTGGGATAAGCCAGCAGTAGCTGATAAAGAAAAAGCAGTATAATGAGGTGAGCATCAAGTGAAACTTGATGCTCATTTTTTTGTTTTATCCTGCTATTTGTGAACAGTAAAACTCTCGATTGATACGGGCTAATAATCAGTGGGGATGATATTGATTAAAGTTTCGCTATATAATGTAAAAGACGAACATTCATGAACGTTTTATAATAAAATGTAATTTTTTTAAGAAAAATGCAGATATGAGTTGTGATTTATGTTAGAATGGGAAATGCCTTTGAAACAAGAGGTTTTATGATCTTTCCTATCCGATTGAAGGTTTTGGAGGAGAAATGGAAAGTTCGGATTATTTCTTATTTCAAGTAGTCAGACGTTCAACGTTAATGAAGAGTTAAATGGAGGATTTTATTAATGAAGTTTGTTATGTTTCTTGTAGGATTGCTCGTTGTATTCGTACTCGGTTTTCTTATAAGTGCCGATCGAAAGAAGATTAAGTATAAACCAATCGCAATTATGCTTGTTATTCAGCTAGCGTTAAGTTATTTCTTATTAAACACGCAAGTTGGTTATATTTTAGTAAAAGGAATTTCAGATGGATTTGGCGCACTTCTTGGATATGCGGAAGCTGGAATCGTTTTCGTATTTGGCGGTCTTGTTAATAAAGGAGAGGTTTCATTCTTCTTAACAGCGTTATTACCAATCGTATTCTTTGCCGTTTTAATCGGAATTCTGCAACACTTTAAAATTTTACCGATATTTATTCGTGCTATTGGTACTGCGCTAAGTAAAGTAAATGGTTTAGGAAAACTAGAATCATATAACGCAGTAGCAGCGGCTATTGTTGGGCAAGCGGAAGTATTTATTACAGTAAAAGATCAATTAAGTAAAATCCCAAAACATCGTTTATATACATTATGTGCATCTTCCATGTCGACAGTATCAATGTCAATCGTAGGTTCTTATATGAAAATGATCGAACCGAAATATGTAGTAACAGCACTTGTATTAAATTTATTTAGTGGTTTCATTATTATTCATATTATTAACCCGTACGATATTACAGAAGAAGAAGATACACTGAAATTAGAAAATAAGAAAAAACAATCATTCTTTGAAATGCTAAGTGAATACATTATGCTTGGCTTTACAATCGCGATTACAGTAGCGGCAATGTTACTTGGTTTCGTAGCATTAATTACAGCAATTAATAGCTTGTTTGATTCAATGTTCGGTATTACATTCCAAGCTATTTTAGGATACATTTTCTCACCATTAGCATTCGTAATGGGTATCCCGCAAGCAGAGATGGTAACAGCGGGACAAATTATGGCAACAAAATTAGTATCAAATGAGTTTGTTGCGATGCTGGATCTTGGAAAAGTAGCGGGTGATTTATCAGCTCGTACAGTTGGTATTCTTTCTGTATTTCTTGTATCATTTGCGAACTTCTCATCAATCGGAATTATCGCAGGTGCAACGAAAGGTATCGATGAAAACCAATCAAATGTTGTATCATCATTCGGTCTACGCCTTGTGTATGGTGCGACATTAGTAAGTATTCTATCAGCGATTATCGTTGGTGTTATGTTATAAACAAAGGTGGCCCTAGCTTATAGCTAGGGCTATTTTTTATGGTAAATTTGCATGAAAAAACCAATTAGTTAGGAATATATTAACATATAAAAATCTTTTTAAATTTATATTGCATTTCGATTAGATAACGCTTACAATTTGATTTGTAGGTGGTATCAATTTCAGACTTTCAAGTATGGTAGGAGAGAAGAAGCTACCTTTTATAAATTGCAATTTATGTAAACGCTTACTGATTTTGGAAAACAGTTGAATAGTATTTAGGGGTTTTAAATTTTTTAACATCAATGGTCAGACGTCATTCGTTATACGTTATACGACCGATAACTCGTGGGAGAAGTGGAGGATTCACATATGAAGATCGTAATGTTTCTAGTCGGTTTACTTGTAGTATTTGTACTAGGGTTCCTTATCAGTTCAGATCGTAAGAAAATTAAATATAAACCAATTGCACTTATGCTTGTCATTCAATTGGTACTTGCGTATTTCTTACTAAATACAAAGGTCGGATTTGTATTAGTAAAAGGGATTGCAGATGGATTTGGCGCTATTTTAAAATTTGCGGAAGCAGGGGTTAATTTCGTATTTGGTGGTCTAGCAAATGATGGACAAGCACCATTTTTCTTAACAGTATTATTACCAATTATTTTCTTAGCAGTATTAATCGGGATCTTACAACATATTAAAGTTTTACCGATTATCATCCGTGCAGTCGGTTTCCTATTAAGTAAAATTAACGGCTTAGGAAAACTAGAATCATATAATGCAGTAGCAGCTGCAATCGTTGGTCAAGGTGAAGTATTCATTACAGTAAAAGATCAACTAAGCAAATTACCGAAAAATCGTTTATACACACTTTGTGCATCTTCCATGTCAACAGTATCGATGTCAATCGTCGGTTCTTATATGAAAATGATTGATCCAAAGTATGTAGTAACAGCACTTGTATTAAACTTATTTAGTGGATTCATTATCGTTCATATTATTAATCCATATGAAGTGAAAGAAGAAGACGATATTTTAGAATTACAAGAAGATAAAAAACAAACATTCTTTGAAATGTTAGGCGAATATATTATGCTTGGTTTCTCTATCGCTGTAACAGTAGCGGCGATGTTAATCGGTTTCGTAGCATTAATTACAGCAATTAACGGTGTGTTCGATTCAATTTTCGGAATCACATTCCAAAGCATTTTAGGATACGTTTTCTCACCATTAGCATTCGTAATGGGTATTCCAACATCAGAGATGCTAACGGCAGGACAAATTATGGCAACGAAATTAGTAACGAACGAATTCGTTGCAATGCTTGACCTTGGAAAAGTAGCTGGTGATTTATCAACTCGTACAGTAGGTATTTTATCTATCTTCCTTGTATCATTTGCAAATTTCTCATCAATCGGAATTATCGCAGGTGCAACGAAGAGTATCGATGGCAAACAAGCAAACGTTGTATCTTCATTCGGATTAAAACTTGTATACGGTGCAACGTTAGTAAGTATATTATCAGCGATTATCGTTGGGGTTATGCTGTAATAAAAACAAACGAAGTCGTTTATCTCTCGTCTAGAGGGATGAACGACTTTTTTATTTTGGTATGATGAATAATATAGAGAGGGGGAATTAGGGTGAAAGAATCGGATAGTTTAAGGGAGTTTGATGAGATTATAGAGAACATTAATCATTTAACTGGAGAAGATGCTAGAGCGCTTTTGAAGTTTATACATGGATATTTAAGCATAGTAGAAGAAGGCGATGGGACTTTTACTCATAGTAACTTTGTTGAAAAGGTTTCAGGGCTTTATAAGAAGGATTTGGCGAGGGTTATTCAGCTTAGAGAAGAAATAAAAAAATCACCTTAATACATTCATTAAGGTGATTGAAATACTATTCAGCTGGAGGCGTAAATGTACGTTTCTCTAATTCAGCGTCTAGCATAAATAATGCGTTTGAATCGCTTGTAATACGTTTTAATTTTTGGATGATGCTATCGAATGAAGATTCTTCTTCTACTTGCTCATCGACGAACCATTTTAAGAATGTAATTGTTGCATGCTCACGCTCATCCCAAGCGATATCAGATAAGTTGTAAATACGCTTCGTTACTTCACGCTCGTGCTCAAGTGCTACTTCAAAAGCGTTCAGTACAGATTCATATACGTTATTTGGATTATCAAATCCAGTAATAATAGCGCGCTCACCGCGGTCATTAATGTAGTTGTAAAGCTTCATTGCGTGGAAACGTTCTTCTTCAGCTTGTACAAGGAAAAAGTTAGCGAATCCATCATAGCTCTCAGCTGTACAGTAAGCAGCCATTGCCATATAGGCGTGGGCAGAGTAAAATTCAAAGTTCATTTGATCGTTTAATGCGTCGTGCAATTTTTTAGATAACATAAAATCCCCCTTAATATTGTGACAAGAATATTATACCATAATTGATAATATTCTCATTTGGATACTTCGAACCTTTTCGAAAGCTTTGTGACGTGAGCCTCCATAATGTCTTGTAAATCTAAATCATATTTTTGTGAAAGAATAATAAGATTAGATAGTACATCACCAAGTTCTTCTTTTAACTCTTGTTTTAGTTCTTCTTCTGTTTTCACTTTTTCGTCAGGACGATCACGGCCAATTTCGATTGCGCGAACAACGCGTGAAACTTCTCCAACTTCCTCTGTTAAGAAATTTAAGCGAATAAAGGAATTATACTGTGACCAGCTTCGTTTTTCGTAAAATTCCTCCACCCATCTTTGAAATGCGATGATATCCATTTCTTCCTCATCCCTTCAATATGTTGTACAATATTCATTGTATCATAACAATATATAGTTTCGGGGTGTAGGAATGAGAAAGATTTGTGTGTTTGCAGGTTCCAACTTAGGGGAGAGACCAGAATTTAAAGAGCAGGCAATAGCGTTAGGAAAAATGTTTGTTGAGAACGATTATGAGCTTGTATACGGTGGTTCTTGCGTTGGATTAATGGGAGAAGTGGCAAACGAAGTTCTTCGCTTAGGCGGACGTGTAACAGGTGTTATGCCACGCGGTCTATTCCGAGGAGAAATTGTTCATACAGGGCTAACAGAATTAATTGAAGTAGAAACGATGCACGAGCGCAAAGCGAAAATGGCAGAGCTTGCGGATGCTTTTATTGCATTACCAGGCGGATACGGAACGTTTGAAGAGCTATTTGAAGTAGTATGTTGGTCACAAATTGGTATACATAATAAGCCGGTTGGTTTATTGAACATAAAAGGCTTTTATGGACCAATTTTGCAAATGGTTGAACGTGCAGCAGAAGAAGGATTTATGAATCCATCAAATAAAGAGTTGATCGTTTCAGCTGAGACGGCAGATAAACTAATTCATGCAATCCAAAATTATGAGCGTCCTGTTTTAGGAACGAAGTGGAAACAGCTATCATAATACAATTTTATAGATATTTTTGGAAACACATGTCATTTTACTTTGAAAAGGCATGTGTTTTTAATTTGGTTAAATATGTTAATGTTAAGATGTAATGTTTTTAGAAAAGGAGAAATAGATGGAGGAGTTTGTGTATTTACGTCCTGTTTTTAAAAGTATATTAGCAGCATCTATTCTTGTTATGCTAATTGTTTCAACACAGAAGAAAGAGCTAATTAATGAATTTTCGCTTTGGTTTATTTCGATATTGTGTATTGGTGTTTCGGCGATAACACTCTTTATGATTGGCTTTATCGTTGATGAGTATAATCTAGCCGGAGATAGATGTGCATAGTTCTAATATGTTTATTGCGATTGGTTGTATTAGCGGTTTGAATTTTATTATTTATTATAGACGGCAATAAAAAGAAGGCATTCCGTATTACTTTGGAATGCCTTTATCATTTTGATTACTTTGTTTTTTATACAGGTACCAGCCACCCCAGCCGCCACCAATTGCTACAACAACGAGGAAAGCATAGTCTTTCACCTCGATACGTATATTGAAAATATTAGCTATAAGTAAGACAATACCAACCGTTATTAACGCAAAAAATGCTCTAATTAAGTAGTCTTTCAACTGAACCACTCCCGCCATTTAAGTAGTAAATGATGAATATGGAAAAGCTTTTTTGGATCTATTTTACTAAAGGATGTTACCTATATTTTAACATAAAAGGGATTGTAATATATTGATAAAAGTAGAGGAGAGGGGTGCTGATATTGTCGTGATTTGTCGGTAAGTCGATATATTGGAAAAATCGCTGATATATTTGATGGAATCGCCGATATATCGAGAAAATCGCTGATATATTTAATAGAATCGCCGATATAATGCAAAAAATCGCTGATATAAATTTCATGTACTGATATGCGCGATTAACCCCATACAAAAAAGCGACTCTGAACGAGCCGCTTCCGCTTTTAGTGATATCCAGCTCCAGCGGCTAGAACAGTCGGTTGTTTCACTCCTTCATTCGAGGCAAAAAGCGCCTCGTAATCAGGAGTTCCAACACCCTCCTGTTCTGAACGAGCCGCTTCCGCTTTTAATCTATCTAGCTCCGGTGACTAGAACAGTCGGTCATTTCGCGCCTTCCTGTGAGGCAAAAAGCGCCTCTTCGTCAGGAGCTCCAATGCCCTCTTGTTCTGAGCAAGTCACCTCCGCTTTAAAATCTATTATTGATTCAAGAACGCGCGTAGCATCCAAGCGTGTTTTTCTAGTTCTGTGTAGATGCCTAGTAGTAGGTCAGATGTCATTTCGTCATCAGAGTTTTGAGCGATTTCCATGCCTTTTTTCAGTTCGACTAGCATCATTTCGTAGTCTTTCATGATTGATTCAACCATTCCTTCTGCAGTTTCGCCGTATGCTGCTTCTTGAATAGAAGATAGTTCTAAGTATTCTTTCATTGTTGCTACTGGTTTGCCGCCAATTGCTAAAATACGTTCTGCAATTTCGTCGATGTGAGTAGCTGATTCTGTGTAAAGTTCTTCGAATTTCTCGTGTAATGTGAAGAATTGAGGTCCTTTTACGTACCAATGGAAGTTGTGTAATTTTGTGAATAAAACGCTCCAGTCTGCTACTTGTTTGTTTAATACTTCGATTACTTGTTTGTTCATTATGATCAATCTCCTTTTGAGTTGTTATGTTATATCAATTACTAATTTATAATCATTATAATCTAGTAATTTGTATAAATCAACCCTTTTGCTGGAATTAATTTGAACAAATTATGAACTGTTATAAATAAAAATCCCTATTACTGTGGAGTAATAGGGATTTTGTTTGATATATAGCTCTTGTTCTAAACGAGCCACATCCGCTTTTAATTATTATACAGCTTTTTGCTTCTCTTCTATATCCTGTCCATCCCAGCACTCTGTATTCTGTAAGCCAGGGATAGAACTTGCAACGAAGACAGGATCTTTTCCTTGTTTCTTTTGCTTTATATAGTCTACTAAAGCTGCGTATGCAAACTTGCTAAGGAATGAGATGGCAATTAAGTTTGTGAATACCATTAGTCCCATAAAGAAATCAGCTAAACTCCAAACTGTTTGAAGGGCAGCGATAGATCCGAAGAACACCATTCCGACAACTGCAACACGATAAATCAGTAACCATGTTTTGCTTTCTTTAATGAATGCGATGTTTGTTTCACCATAATAGTAGTTTCCTAGTAAAGAACTGAAAGCGAATAGGAAAATAATAATCGCTAAGAAAGTGCTTGCCCACGGTCCGATTTGTGAACTTAATGCTCGTTGTGTTAATTCAATACCTTCTAAATTCGATCCTTTGTAAAGTCCAGAACATAATACGATAAACGCTGTTGATGTACATACTAAGAATGTATCTACGAAAACACCTAATGCTTGAACAAGTCCTTGTTTTACAGGGTGAGATACATCTGATGTTGCTGCTGCGTTAGGGGAGCTACCCATACCAGCTTCTGTCGCGAATAAACCGCGCTGAATTCCGAATTTGATTGCTGCTCCAATACCACCAGCGATAGCTTGGTCTAAACCAAATGCGCTGTTAAATATTTCTGTAAAAATGCTTGGTAACATATTGAAGTTGTTAATTACGACAAAAATAGCCACACCGATATAAATGATCGCCATTGGAGGAACAATCATTTCTGTAATACGTGAAATGCTCTTAATACCACCAAAAATAATAACTGCAACTAATAAAGCTAATAGAGCTCCTACGATTGTTCGCTCTAGTCCAAAAGCATTTTCAAACGCTATTGTTACTGTATTTGCTTGTACAGAATTGAAAATTAATCCGTACGCAACTGTAATAAGAAGTGAGAACCAAACACCCATCCAGCGCTTGTTTAATCCTTTTTCCATGTAATATGCTGGCCCACCACGGAACCTGCTTCCATCTTTTACTTTATAAATTTGTGCGAGCGTACATTCTACGAAACTAGTAGCTGCTCCAAGGATAGCGATAAACCACATCCAAAATATTGCGCCGGGTCCACCCATTGAAATGGCTAATGCTACACCAGCTAAGTTTCCGATACCGATACGTGCCGCTGCACTTAAGCAAAATGCTTGGAATGGAGAGATGCTATCTTTCTTTTTTTCTTTTCGATTAAACCCTTTACTAATTAAACTGACCATCTCACCGAAATGAGTAATTTGGACGAATTTTAATTTGAAAGAGAAATAAAGACCGAAGCCGATTAGCATTGCAATAAGAATATATGACCATAAAATATTATTCGTTACCTCAAGGAATCTGCTAAAGATATCAACCATATAATACACTTCCTTTTTTCCGTAATAAGAAAATTATATGCAAAAAATATACGAGAATCAATTTTTCTAAAAAATCATGTTACATAAACGTGTTTTGTGTTATGATTATGTTACATCGTAATATTTTTAGAATTATTTACATTTTAAAAAACTAAATTTAAAACGAGAAAGAGGGGATAATTTGAAAGAAGAATCTTTATTGAATATAAGCCTTAAGAGTTTGAAAATGAGAAGTAATATGTTTTTTATCATTACATCTTTAAGTATTTTTTTAGGAGCCACTTATTATTACAATAAAAGATTTCCAAGTCATAGGTATCCTGAATGGTTAGAATTTCTAAAATTGATTGGATGAACAAAAGACAGAAAAACAGAAAATTAAAATAAAGAAGTTATGGAGGAGCTAAATATGAATATTAGAGAAAGTGAACTTCCGGGTATTGGTTATAAGTTTCAAATCGTTACGAAAGGTAACGAAAAGATGGTGATTGTCATTCATGATGATGGGCGTAGAGAAATGTATCATTTTGATTCAGATCATGAAGAAAGTATCTCAAGTATTTCATTACGTGACTCAGAGGCGAGACAAATTGCAGCAATATTAGGTGGAATGGTATACAAACCTAGAGCATTAGAAAATGTTGAAATGGTCTTTGAAGGTTTAGCAATTGAGTGGTTTAAAGTAGAGAATGCAGCTCCGGCAATCGGAAAAACAATTGGCGACCTTGAAATAAGAAAAACATATAGCGTAACGATTATTGCAGTTATGAAAAAGAATATGAAAAAGCTATTCAATCCAGGACCAGAAACGGTAATTGAAGAAGGCGATATGCTTGTAGTTTCAGGTGAGAGAGAAGAAATTAAAAAAATTATTAATGAGTTACTTTCGAATAGGGGGACTGACTAGATGGATACGTTAATTTTTGAAGTTGGTACAGCTTTAGTTTTAGTGGCAATTGCGGCGGTAATTGCTGGAAAGTTTAAATTCTCAGTAATTCCTTTTCTAATTGTTCTTGGGATGTTAGTAGGACCGCACGCACCGACAATAGGTGTTATCGATCTCAAATTTATTGAAAGTGCGAGTGTCATTTCCTTCCTTGGACGGATTGGCGTTCTGTTCCTTCTTTTCTACCTAGGACTAGAGTTCTCGATGAAAAAACTAATTAAATCTGGACGTTCTATTGCGATTGGCGGAACAATCTATATTTTAATTAATTTTTCACTTGGATTATTATACGGATTTATAATGGGATTCCCTTTACTAGAAATTTTAATTATTGCGGGTATTATTACGATTTCTTCTAGTGCTATCGTTGCTAAAGTGTTAGTGGATTTAAGAAGAACTGGTAATAATGAAACCGAATTAATTTTAGGAATTATTATGTTTGAAGATATATTCCTTGCTGTATATTTATCAGTCGTATCTGGTTTAGTTCTAGGAGATCATGCTTCCTTCCTAGGTGCTCTTACTTCAATTGGAATTGCTTTAGGATACATGCTTCTATTCTTTATTGTAGCTAGAAAGGCGACGCCTTTATTAAATAAATTGCTCAATATTAGTTCAGATGAAATTTTTATTATTGTAGTATTTGCTTCGTTATTCTTTATTGCAGGTTTCTCGGAAACAATTCACGTTGCCGAAGCAATTGGAGCACTTCTTTTAGGATTAGTTTTCTCTGAGACAGAGCATAGTGACAGAATTGAACATCTTGTTGTTCCATTTAGAGACTTTTTCGGAGCTATTTTCTTCTTCAGTTTCGGATTAAGCATTGATCCGTTTTCATTAGGCGGAGCGATATGGTTAACGTTAGGTGCTGTCCTTCTTACAATCATCGGAAACTTTGTTGCAGGAATGATTGCAGGGCGACAAGCTGGGTTATCTCATAAAGCGTCAACAAATATTGGATTAACAATTGTTTCAAGAGGAGAATTCTCCATCATTATGGCCAATATCGGCATCGCCGGTGGTTTAATGTCAGTCTTGAAACCATTCTCGGCACTATACGTGCTTATACTATCGATCTTAGGTCCACTTCTGACGAAAGAGTCAAAGAATGTATATAAATTTTTAAATAAAATCTTTAAGTGGGATACGAAGACTAACTAATTTTAAAAAAATAAAAGTACAAGATATTTACTGCTTGTACTTTTATTTTTTGCAATGAAAACAGTAAAGAGAGGTACATAATGTTAGGAGAGTTGATTCATTCCGTTTTAGTTTTTCTAGAAGGACTTGGTTATTGGGGAATTATGCTTGGATTGATGTTAGAGGTTATTCCGAGTGAAATCGTATTGTCTTATGCAGGTTATTTAGTATCAACAGGAAGCATTACATTTTGGGGCGCTGTCGCGTTCGGTACAATTGGTGGTGTAATCGCACAATTATTCATTTATTGGATCGGTCGATACGGAGGAAGACCCGTCCTTGAGCGATATGGAAAATATATTTTAATTCAAAAGAAACATATTGATTATGCTGAAGATTGGTTTAATCGTTACGGAACTGGCGTTATTTTTACAGCGCGTTTTATTCCTGTTGTGCGTCATGCTATTTCGATACCAGCAGGGATTGCAAAAATGTCACATGCTAAGTTTATTACGCTAACTACATTAGCTGTTATTCCGTGGTCAATTGTATTTGTATATTTAGGTTTTAAATTAGGAACAGAGTGGGAAAGTATTAATAAAGTCGCTGGGCCATATGTGAAATACTTTGCACTTGCAGCTATTGTTTGTGCAATTGGTTACTTTGTATTAAAAAAAGTGATGAAAAAAAAGTGATTACGGAAAAGGAATCTATATCGGTATAGATTCCTTTTTTATTGGCATTTTTTCAAGGATGAAAGAATACGTTTAATATTTACCATATTGTGGCATACATATAGGAAAAGGGAGTTTGGAAAGGGGATTATAGAGAAATGGAACTCCAGTTTCAAAATGTATATCAACAGGTGGAGAATTGGTATGTGTTGGATTCGGAGCTTCCTTGGGATGTCAAAAGGCTTAGAGATGATTTGTTTTCACTGATTGAAGTATGTAAAACACCAGTTATTTTTTGTGATACGTGTGATGCGAATCATGTGCTTCTATCATTAGGAGAAGAAGAAGAGGAATTCTTATTCCCAGTAGGTGGTTTTTATCATAAAGAAAAACAATTAATTTTTGTTTGTATGTGGGAAGAGTATGAGCAGGTGCTCAAAACACTATTGCATGAATTTCGTCATGCGATGCAGCATAAGAGGGAAGTATTGTATGTTGGAAGTGAATTGTACGAAGATAGATGGATTGAGAAAGATGCGAGAAAATTCGCGGAGAGGAAGTTAGATGAATATAAAAATAGAAAGTTAATGTAAAGCATAGTGGAGAAATGGCACTGTGCTTTCTTTGTTGATTACTAAAAGTAAGCGATTGACTTTTATAAAGTTTAGTTCTAAACTAATGGTATGAAATAAGCGAGGTGATAGAATGAAAACAGAAGATAGACTCGGGTTACTATTATGGTTTCGTTTATCACGTTTTTATAACAAAAGTATTCGTGAGACGAATCAGCATTTGAAAGAATGGAATGTATCTGCCGCTCAGTTTGATGTGCTAGCTCAAGTTGGAGGACATAATCGTCTAACGCAGCAAGAGCTCGGAAATAAACTATTTGTTACGAAGGGAAATATCACGCAGCTATTAAATAAAATGGAGCAGCTGGAGTGGATTCATCGTGAACAAGAAGGCACTACAAAATATATTTCGTTAACAGAAAAGGGAAAAGCTTTATATGAAGAAATCGTCCCGCCTCAAGAAACGTTCCAAGCGGAGCAGTTTCAAAATTTAAATGTAGAAGAACAACATCAATTATTAAAATTACTAAAAAAATTACAGTGAGAAAAATTTTAAAAATAAATCTTGAATTCGAGATAATATGAGGTGAAGGATATGTTTAGAAAAGTTGATCATAAAAATATGGGAAGAGCAAATCACGGTTGGTTAAATACACATTTTCATTTTTCCTTTGCGAATTACTATAACCCGAATAACATGAACTTTGGAGCATTGCGCGTAATTAATGATGACTTAGTAGCACCGCAAACTGGTTTTGATATGCATCCGCACCGCGATATGGAAATCATTTCGTACGTTGTAGATGGTGCTTTAACACATGAGGATAGCATGGGGAACCGCGGAACAATTGAGCGAGGACATGTTCAATATATGAGTGCTGGCACAGGTGTATTTCATAGCGAGCATAATTTAGGAAATGAAACACTACGTTTATTACAAATTTGGATTTTACCAGATCGTGCGGATCATAAACCAAACTATGGTGAGTTTACATTTGATTGGAGCAAGCGTGAAAACGAATGGTTTCACATGGTATCTCCACTAGAAGGAGAGGCACCAATTCAAATTCACCAAGATGCGAATTTATATTCTTTATCATTAGATGCAGGAAAAGAAATTCATTTTCCTGTGCGAGAAGGCCGTCAATTGTATCTTGTACAAATTGAAGGAAGTAGTGTAATAAATGGTGAAAAGCTTGTTATGCGTGATGCAGCAGAAGCGATAGAAGAGGATATTCATATTGAAGCGAAAGAGCAATCACACTATTTAGCAATTGAATTGAAAAGACAATAAAACATTTATGAAAAAGAGGACACCCAATAGGATGTCCTTTTTTTTTGAGTGGAATTGTCAGAAAATTTTTTCTCAATATTTAGAAAAAGGTATTAGCCCGGAAAATAAGAATTGTATAAAAGTGTCAAAAATCTTTAGGGAATGGGGAATGTTATAGTGAAAAAGCAAGTCATTTCATCAGCATTAGCCTTAACTGTTATCGCCGGGGGATTTGGAACATTTGGAGCAACGACAACGAAAGCGGAAGAACAAAAAATTCAATATCATCAAGAATTTAAAACGCCTGCATACATAGGTGAAGAATGGAAAGCACCGGAAGGACTAGATAAAAAAGAGACAGTCTTTCAGTATTTAGAGAGTAAGAAAGATATGTTTAAATTAGCAGGAAATATTGATAAACATTTCAATGTCGTTGGGGAGGAAAAAGATGCTGAATCTGGTACGACACATGTGAAGTTAGTTGAGAAGCATAATAACATTCCTGTGTATGGTTCAGATCAAACTGTTACACTTGATAAAGAAAATAATGTAAAAGCATTCTTCGGACAAGTTATTCCGAATTTAGAGGATAAAAATATTCCTGCGTTTGCAAATATTAGTGCAGAGCAAGCTGAAACGATTGCAAAGGCAGATATTGAAAAAGAAGTTGGTAAAGTAAAGAATTATGACGGTGTGAAAAAAGATTTATTTGTGTATGAAAAAGATGGGAAGTACTATCTTGCATACTTAGTTAAAGCATCGATTTCAAAACCAGCTCCAGGATATTGGCATTATTTTGTTGATGCAACGAATGGAAATGTGATTGAGAAATATAACGCTGTAGATCACATTACAGGATTTGGTTACGGAGTATTAGGCGATAGACAATCATTTGAAATTGCTCAAGATGAGAAAACAGGAGCGTTCAACTTGTTTGATGGTAAACGAGGACAAGGTGTTCACACATTTGATGCAGAAAATATGGATGAAAACTTGTTTAACTTATTCTCACAATGGCTTGGATATACAGGAGAAGAAGTTGAGAGTAAATCTAAGTTCTTCGAAGATAAGGCTGCAGTTGATGCGCATGTAAATGCAGGAAAAGTATATGATTACTACAAAAAGACATTTAATCGTAATTCTTTCGATGATAAAGGTGCGAAGCTTATTTCTACTGTTCACGTCGGAGAAAGCTGGAATAACGCAGCTTGGAATGGTGTGCAAATGATGTATGGTGATGGCGATGGAAAAACATTCATTCCATTATCTGCTGGACTAGATGTTATCGGTCATGAATTAACGCATGCTGTAACTGAACATACAGCAAACCTTGTTTATAAAAATGAGTCAGGTGCGTTAAATGAATCGTTATCTGATATTATGGGTGTCATGGTTGAGAAGAAGAGCTGGGATTTAGGTGCTGACATTTATACACCTGGAAAACCTGGTGATGCACTTCGTTCTCTGAAAGATCCAGCATCTATTCCAAATCCATTAAAACCAGGTGAAGGTTACCCAGATCATTACAATAAACGCTACACTGGAACAGCTGATAATGGCGGCGTTCATATTAACAGTAGTATTAACAATAAAGCTGCATATTTAGTATCTGATGGCGGAGAGCATTACGGTGTGAAAGTAACTGGAGTAGGCCGTGAAGCGACAGAAAAAATTTATTACCGTGCTCTTACGAAATATTTAACTGCAAACTCTGACTTTAAGATGATGCGTCAAGCTGCTCTGCAGTCAGCTGAAGATTTATATGGTAAAAACTCTAAAGCTGTACAAGCTGTAACGAAAGCTTATGATGCAGTAGGCGTAAAATAATAAGAGAAAAAGACCTGACTAGGATGTCAGGTCTTTCTTTATTTAGTCACGAACACCTAATGCGATTTTCGCCATACGTGACATGCGTTCTTTAGACCAGGGCGGATTCCAAACGACATTTACCTCTATTTCATTGACTTCAGGTACGTTCGTTGATAATACTTTTTTAACGTCTGATATAATTTGCCCAGCCATTGGACAACCGATAGAAGTCATCGTCATCGTAATGACAGCATTATTATTTTCATCTGCTGTAACGTCATAAACTAATCCAAGATTAACAATATCAACACCTAGTTCAGGATCAATAACAGCTTCTAAGTTTGCATATAACTTTTCTTCAAATGCTTGTTGTGACATGTATAGCACCCCCTACATATTAATGATATCGATTCTCATTATAACGGATATATATATAATATGCAGGGAATGAGCTCAAAAAAATATTCCTCTTGAAAGAGGAATATTTTTTGAAAGCTATTCAGTTTTGAAATGAGATACGAGTTGATCTAATTCTTGAACTGTTTGTTTCATTTGTCTAGCAGTTACAGTCATCTCATTCATAGTAATGACCTTTTGCTCAGCAGATTGTGCTGTTGCCGCTGTTTCACTAGATACTTCAGTCGAAATAGAAGCGATGTTATTCAGTGAAGCGTTCATTTCTTCAGCGCTTGCAGCCATTTCTTCAGCAGTTGCGGAGATGTCTTGCATTTGAGTAGATACTTTATTTACTTGTTCTACAATCGTTGTGAAAGAATTTCCAGCTTCACGAATGACATGAATGCCTTCAAATGCTTCCGAACGACCTTGGGACATCATAGAGCTCGCAGTTTCAGTGTCTTGTTGAATTTGATGTAGTAGTTGGTTAATATCTGTTGCCGCTGTTTTAGATTGTTCAGCAAGTTTTCGAACTTCGTCAGCTACGACAGCGAAGCCTTTTCCTTGTTCGCCAGCACGAGCTGCTTCGATAGATGCATTTAAAGCAAGTAAGTTTGTTTGCTCTGCGATATTAGAAATAGATTGTACAGCTGTATCAATATATTTTGTGTGAGTGATTAGACGTTCGACCACTTCTGACGTAGCATTTACCGCGTCGTGTATCGTTGTCATTTGTGAAACGGATTTTTGAATAACAGTACTTCCGTCGTTAGCTTGTTCAGATGTAACTACAGCAAGCTCAGTTACAGATGTGGCAGATTCAGCAATACGCTGAACACTTGCCGCCATATCGTCCATTGCTGTTGAGCTTTCTTCCATACTAGAGGCTTGTGATTGAATATTTGCATTTAAGCTAGACATCGAGCTCTGAACTTTTATTGTTGCCTCGCGTGATATATTCGTCTTTTCTAGCATATTTTCAGAAGCGTTTTGCACTTCCACAGATGTTTTTTGAACACGATTGATAATATGTTGTAGGTTTTCTAACATTTTATTAAATGATGTTGCGATCGTACCAATTTCATCATTACTATTTACTTGTAGGCGGGCTGTTAAGTCACCTTCTTGAGATGATAATTCTTTTAGCTTACTATCAATTTGTTGAATTGGTTTAACAAGTTTACCAGAGAACCACCATGCAACAGTGATAGCTACGATAATACAAATAACAAGTGATAAGAAGACAACATATTCAATTTGTAGCGAAGATTGATCAATTTTCTTGATAGATTGATCACGTAACTTTGCTTGTTCGTTACTGTAATTTGTGAAGTCCCCAATTACTTTATACACAGTACCATTTTCTGCATAAGCTACTTGTAAAGCCTCTTCCCACTTTTGTTCTTTTGCAAGAGTGAAAACTTTTTCTTCAATAAATTTTCTCCAAGTGGATCCTGATTCCATTGTATTTTTCATGGACTGAGAAACATTTGGATTAGAAAGAAGTTTATCTTTTGAATCCTCCAGACGTTTACTCATCTCATTAAATTTGTCTAATTCAACTTGATCATGTTGTAATAAATAACCTCTTAAAGCAGAGAGCTGTACTTGATAAGCGTCCCCACGCTCTTTCAATTCTGTTGCCAGAGGGGAAATTTCTTTTTGTAATGCTTCAGCTTGACGAGATTGATCCATGGTAAAGAATAAAATAAAAGCTAAGGCGATGCCAAATAAAGCGCAAATCGTTCCCATCATGAACATTAGTTTTTTTCGAATGCTAATAAAACTCATATGATAAAAAGCCTCCTTTGTGAAATCTTAGTATTAGAATTAATAAATTTAAAAAATTGAAAGAAAGCTTTACTCCATTTGGAACAAAGCTTTCTTCTTTCCTTTAGGAATTATAGCAGACGGAATGGGAGATAGAAAGAGATATTTTAAGGTGAAAAAAGAGAGACTGTAAATCTCTCTTTTTAACAACTTGGAGCTCATAGAAGTATAAAGGAAAGTTTTGCTTTAAACGTTTGTTTTGAAATGAGAAACGAGAACTTCAAGTTCTTGTACGGTCGTTTTCATTTCAGAAGCTTTTTTAGCAACGACACTCATTTTATTTACTTGGTCACCAGCTGAAGTTGCTGTTTGTGATGTTTCGGCGGCAACTTCATTTGAAATAGAAGCGATGTTATTTAAAGCTGCATTCATTTCTTCTGAACTTGCGGCCATTTCTTCAGCAGTTGCAGACATTTCTTGCATTTGTGTAGAGACTTTATTAATGTGGTTAACAATTTCCGAGAATGAAAGTCCAGCGGTACGAATGACTGTAATTCCTTCCGAAGCCTCTGACTGACCTTGTGTCATCATTTCATTTGCTATTTTTGTGTCAGCTTGAATTTGATGAAGTAAATGGTTAATGTCAGTTGCTGCTAGCTGAGATTGTTCAGCAAGTTTTCGTACTTCATCGGCAACAACGGCGAATCCTTTTCCGTGTTCGCCAGCACGTGCTGCTTCAATTGAAGCATTTAAAGCGAGTAAATTCGTTTGTTCCGCGATATTAGAAATGGATTGAAGTGCAGTATCAATATGATTCGTATGTGTAATGAGTCGCTCTACTACTTGTGATGTAGCGTTAACAGCTTCGTTAATGGTATGCATTTGTGTAATAGATTTCTCAATGACTTTATTCCCACTATCTGCTTTTTCTGAAGTTGTAACAGCTAGGCTAGCAACAGAAGAGGCAGATTCTGCAATACGCTGAACACTCGTTGTCATATCGTCCATTGCAGTTGAACTTTCTTCGATGCTTGAAACTTGTGAACGAATACTATACTCAAGAGCATTCATAGTTTCTTCGGTTTTTGCTGTATTTTCCATAGAAGCAGTGGTTTCGATGAACACATTTTCAGACGCTTCTTTTACACTTGTTGATGTTTGTTGCACTTGTTTTATGATACGTTGTAAGTTAGCGAGCATTTGATTAAAGGAATTAGCGATATCACCAATTTCATCTTTACTCGTTACGTGTAATCTAGCAGTTAAATCGCCGTCTTGAGAAGCTAATTCTTTTAATTTCTCATCAATTTGTCGTATCGGTTTAACGAGTTTACCAGAGAACCACCATGCTAATAAAATAGATGTTAACGTACATGTAATGAGTGAGAAGAAAATAATATATTGAATAAGAGATGAAGAAGACTCTACGTCAGCAATTAATGCGTCACGTTTATCATTTTCTTCATTTGCATATTTAGTAAAACGACTTAAAAGATCGTTTACATAATCGGTTTGAGCTAAAGCGATTTTGGATGCTTCGTCCCATTTTCCTTCGCGAGCGAGAGGGAGGACTTCATTATCTATGACGCTTCGCCATTTTGCGCCCATTAAAATCGCTTCTTTCATTCCTTCTGGAAGTTTTTTATCACTTGTTACCTTCTCTCTAGTGTCAGCAAGTTTTTTTCCTTCTCGGTTGAATTTATCCAATCCTTTTTGATCATGTGACAGTAAATATTCTTGTAAACCGGCAACTTGTGCTTGGAACCAATCACCACGTTCTTTTAAAATTGTTGCTCGTTTTGATACATCATTTTTTAACGTTTCAATTTCGCTTGCTTGGTTCATAGCGAATGAAAGAATAACAATAAGAGCAATACTAAATAAAGAAGAAATGCTTAAGAGTGTGAACAGTAGTTTTTTGCGAATACTAACATATTTCATCGTTACCCCTGCCTTTAAAAACTGTTTATTATAATTTATAAATATTAAGAACGACATTAATAAAAACATCATTATGAAGTTATTAATCTGTTCAATGAAAATTATAGCAGATAATGGAAGATGGCAGATTGATATGAGTAAATGTTCTTAAAATGTATACATTTGTATATCAAAAAGTTCATAAATAAAAATGAGAAATGCTATTGTAATTTGAAATAACATCATGTATACTTCTAATTAGTTGATAACGATTATCAGTATCAACTAATGACATTACTCTTCGTTATGTTGGTCATACCCCTTTTTGACGACGTAAGTCAGAGACGAAATGTTGAAATATCTTGTGTCCTATTCTACAGAATTATGGTAATCTCCAACCTCAACTTATATGCGTGAGCATGCAAAAAGGATCCTATCCGTGAAGGGATCCTTTTTTGCATGCTGTCGCAATTAATGTATATAAACCAGGCACGCGATTTTCAATTTCTTCCGGTGCAGTAGAAGGGAAGACCCACCTTTGATGAGACCCGTGTTCTTCAACTAGTTTTTCAATTTTAAAATGTTCTTCGGCAAGTGTTGTAACAATTTCTCCTAGCGTCCAGCGGCGGATAGTTGTTTTAGGTAGCGATTCTTTCTGTGCTTCTGTAAGAAGGATGCTATAAGCAACATCATCTTCAATCAATTCTTCATCAAAATAATTTCCATTGGCCTGAAATGATGGATGGTCGACTCCTAATAATTTCGTGTAAACAGGATGATAGTCACGAAGGATAAGCATTCCATCTTGTTTAAGTAAGTTAGCAATCTTTTGAAAGAGTGGTTTTAAATCTAAAAAGTAATGAAGTACACCAAGTTCCAGCAATACGACATCAAATGATTCGGAAAGATTTATATCCAGTACATCAGAGACGATGTATTGGATAGAGACACCAGCAGCTTCGGCTAGTTCGGTTGCGTATTTTTCATTACTTGCTGAAATGTCTACAACTGTTACATCGGCTCCTAAAAGAGCAAGAGCAACTGCTTTATTTCCTTTTGATCCGAGTAAATTAATAATACGCTTTCCTTTTGGAGATTGTATGTAAGGTAAATAATGATTTACCTCGCGCACGGGATCTTCCATGAGCTTTTTCGCATAATCCTCTGGCGCCCCGTGGCGATTTGTCCAAGCTTCATAAGCAGCTGCGTTCCAGCTTTTTTCATTAATAGTACTTAGTTGTTTTTGATTCAATCATATCACTCCTTTTGTGAACGTATAGGTATTCGGCAGGAAGGTGAGATTTCCTGTTTTTCTTGAATTAAAGTTTGATTTTTCTGTTATTAAGTCGTAAAATACGTGTTATACGTAAAAGCGTTGAAAAGGAAAAGTAGGATGAACACATTCTTTCCAGAGAGCTTCGGTAGCTGAGAAGAAGCAAGAATATTCATTTGAACAATGGCCTTTGAGCTTCGTCCTGAACTTATCAAATGATAATAGTAGGCGGCGACGAGAGTTGGTACTCGTTATCAAAACCACAGTATAAGAGCTTATAGCTCCGTACTTGATAAGGCTAATTATGTGAGTAATTGGCGAAATAAGGTGGTACCGCGACTGTTTATACAGCCCCGCCCTTATCTTTTTTAAGATAAGGGTGGGGCTTTTTTATATTTAAAAGGAGGAATATAAGATGAGTATTTTTATTGGAGGTGCTTGGCCGTATGCAAATGGTTCGTTACATCTTGGACATATTGCGAGTTTGTTACCTGGAGATATTTTAGCACGTTATTACCGGGCAAAAGGTGAGAATGTGTTGTATGTTTCGGGAAGTGATTGTAATGGAACACCGATTGCAATTCGGGCAAAACAAGAAGGTGTGACGGCGAAGGAAATTGCTGATAAGTATCATGAAGAATTCCAGCGATGTTTTCGTAGCCTTGGTTTTACGTATGATTGCTATACACGTACAGATAGTGAGCACCATCATGAAACGGTTCAAAATGTTTTTTTACGTTTATTAGAAGAGGGACATATTTATAAAAAAACAGTGGAACAAGCATATTGCGAAACGTGTACGCAGTTTTTACCTGATCGTTATGTAGAAGGCGTTTGTCCACATTGTCATGAAGCAGCAAGAGGAGATCAATGCGATGCGTGTTCAGCTATTTTAGATCCACTCGATTTGCTAGAAAAGAAATGTAAGTTATGTGGTAATACGCCGTCTGTACAGGAAACAGAGCATTTCTATTTCGCATTGCATACATTTCAGGAGCAAATTAAAACGGCTGTAGAAAACGCCAAACAAACAGGAACATGGCGAGACAATGCGATTCAACTAACAGAGAGATATGTAAAGGAAGGGTTACAAGATAGGGCCGTATCACGTGATTTACCAATTGGGGTACCAATTCCAGTAGAAGGGTATGAAGATAAGAAAATTTACGTATGGATTGAAGCAGTGACAGGGTATTATTCAGCGAGTAAACATTGGGCTGAAAAAAAAGGGAAAGATGATCAAGAGTTTTGGGATAAAGAAGCGAAAACATATTATGTACACGGAAAGGATAATATTCCGTTCCATTCCGTCATTTGGCCAGCGGTATTACTTGGAATAGGGGAAGGCGCAATTCCACGTCATATCGTTTCGAATGAATATTTAACAGTTGAAAAAAGAAAATTATCTACAAGTAAAAACTGGGCAGTATGGGTGCCTGACATATTAGAACGCTATGATCCAGATTCTATTCGTTACTTTTTAACCGTCAACGCACCAGAAAATCGTGATACTGATTTTTCATGGCGGGAATTTATTTACAGTCATAATAGTGAATTGTTAGGTGCATACGGGAACTTTGTGAACCGGACATTAAAGTTTATTGAAAAATATTATGGTGGTATCTTGCCGAAAGGAAGTATTGATGTAGAGCTGAAAGATAAAGTAGAAGGATTATATAAACATGTAGGAGAGGCGATTGAGCAAACTAAATTTAAGGTGGCACTAGAATCAATATTTGATGCAGTACGTTTTGCAAATAAATACTTTGATGAGAGGCAGCCGTGGAAACAAAGGGAAGATGATCCAGTTTCATGTAAAGAAACCATTTATAACTGTGTGTATCTTATCGCTAATTTTGCAAATCTCCTTGAACCGTTTTTACCATTTTCAAGTGAAAAAGTTAGAAATACATTATCGATTGTGAACCGAAATTGGGAGCCTCAACATACGTTGCCGAATAGAATTGATAGTGTACAGCTCCTATTTGAGCGAATCGATGTAAAGCAAATTGAGCATGAGGTAGGGAAGCTATATGGAGCAGTAAAGTGAGATAGAGAAAAAGACCTTTCAAATAAATGAAAGGTCTTTTGTTATGCAGTAGGATTCTCTTTCTTATCCTTTAAGAAGAAAAGCACAGCAAGGATTACGAGAATAATAGCTGCAATATCATATGTTATTTTGAATGTAGTATTAAAGTTTAAGTACTCCACTAAAGGGGTTTTGACTGCCCCAGCATATATGCAAATGGGAATGAGGAGCAAATCGTAAAATTTCTTTTCTTTCATATATCTTATTAGGAAGAAGATACACATAATGGCAAAAAAGGCTACGCTTAAAATAGTCATTTATACCTCCAAATAGATTTGAAATTATACCACATTGTAACTGCATTTACATTTATATACAAATTTCTATTTTCATGCGCTATGCACGCTACTATGTTTCTTTTCTTTCCTAGCGGTAAGCAGCTGAGGAGTAAAAATTCCAAGTAGTATAAAGATGATCCCAATCCACTGCATGAAGGTTACGACTTCATGTACAAGTGTAATAGAAGCGATAATGGCCGTTGGTAATTCAGCTGCTCCTAGTATTGTACTAAGTCCTGTTCCTACTTTCGGTACACCAATTGAAAAACAAATGACAGGTACGACAACGCCGAACAATCCGAGGAAGAAAGCGTATTTCCAAAGACCGGCTTGCAGGGTACCATCCGTTAAAAAGGTTGGCGGGAAGAATAGGCATACGATAAGAGTAGCACTTGTTGTCATAAGAAAGCTTTTCGTATAAGGTGGTACTTCTGTAGCAACACGCCCACTTGCAAAAACATAGAATGAAAAAGAGACAGCGGCTAATAGACCAAAGATAATACCTTTCGTGGAAAAGTTTTGTCCGAGACCTTCAAAGACACCGCCTGCAAACAATGTTCCAGTAAATAAAATAATGATAGATATAACTTTCTCACGGTTTGGTAATGTTCGATTAGCGATTGCTTCTATAACGACACCAATCCATGTGAACTGGAAGAGTAGGACAACAGCGATAGATGCTGGTAGTTCTTCTACAGAAATAGCGTAGAAGATACCAGTCATACTCATTGTTGTGCCAACTGTTAGTAAGGAAAAGAATTGCTTTTTTGTTACTTTATGACGTGAAACGAAAAGAACGAGCAGAAGAAGCCCGATCCATCCGAAGACATATTGTCCCCCTAATAGTTGATGTGCTGAAAATCCATCAATGAATCCGAGTTTGAAAATAGTTGAAAGTACGCCGTAGCTACAAGCGCCGAATAAAACAAGTAATGAATACTTAAATTTCTCCATGAAAATCCTCCTTTTAAATAATAAAAAACGCCCGCTATCCAAATAAGGATAACGGGCGAACGAAACAGAGTAAGATACTCTACAAAATTCCGCCATTCATACGAAGTATGAATTTGGGGTATGAAATTGTAGTAGGTTTTTTACATTGCTTTTGGGAATACAATAGAACATTTTACACCTTGAGGTGTGTTTTGTATCCCATAAGGAAACTGATGTTTATCTAATATTTGTTTTACAATATATAGCCCAAGGCCACTACCTTGTACTAATCCATGTTTGCCAGGGTTTGCGCGATAGAATGGCTCAAATAAATGGGCGAGTTTATCCTCATCAATTTGTGAACCTGTATTTAATACTTCTAATGCATAACCGTTTGGCTTTTCATAAAGCTTTATATATACATGCTGATGGTCAATTGTGTAATGAATTGCATTTGAAATAATGTTAAAAATAGCAGTTTGAATAAATTTAGGGTCAGCTAAAATTTGTACATCTTGCTTAATGTTAGATTGAACATTTAATTGCTTTACAGATACAAAGTAATCTACTTTCTTCATAACATCCTCAATAATATTAGTTAATGAGATAACTTTTAAATCAGGTTTAAATTGAGGGTTTTGTATTTTGGATAATTCCGACATTTTTTCCGTTAATATGTTAATGTCTTGCATCATTTCATAGGAACGTTTTAAATATTTATCTCTATCTTTATAAGCTCCAATTCCGTGAATCATGCCATCTAGTTGTCCCATAACGGCTGCGATTGGTGTTTTTAATTCATGGGAAACCATAGACATAAATTCTTTACGAGATTGTTCTAATTGTTGTTCCTTTTTGAGTTCATTTCTTAAATCTTGATTGCTTGCATGTAAATTCTTCACTATATTTGGGACCTGTGAAGCAGCTACTTGCAAATTAAAATCTGTTTGATCTGTATTTTTGTTAAGTAGCTTTTTATCTGAGAAATCAAGATTCATAATATCTTTTAAAGCATCACTCATAAATTGAAAAGGTTTGGCAATTAGTTTCGTATAAATTAAAGATCCGAGTAAAGATAATGCAAGCATTGTCGCACCAATATGTGGAGCCAATTGCTGCAGTGCATCTGCTAATTTTGGATAATCTTGTGTATCATTTGTGTTATTTGCTGCATTTTGTTTATGTAAGGCATCATTAGTAGCGACTTGCTTTTCCGTTTCTGTAAGTGGAGCAGAAGTGCTGTTTTTCCCCGCAATATTTTGGGTATGTTCTTTTGCTTTTACAGTTTGGCTAGGCTGCAAAAGGTGATTTATGGCTGTAGAGAGTGCTTTATAATCTATAATAGAAGATTGGAAATTGGAAATCATACTCTCTGAAACAGCCTTACTTTGATTCGTTTTACTTTGGTCGTTTTGTTTGTCTGAATCCGCTTGTTCTGTAGACAGCGCTCCATTTTCTTTTGCAAAACGTTCTTTATCGTAGTTTGAAGCTAGAAAATAAATAATTTGATAAAGACAAAGTGATAAAAGAATACAAAATAATAAGGTTTTGATGAAAATATTTTTGGTGATGTTGTCTGTACTACGATTCGATTTTGTAGCCAATGCCTTTCACCGTTTTAATATAAGGAATCCCTAATTTTTTTCTTAAGTTTTTAATATGTGTATCTATAACTCTTACATCACCATAATGTTCATAGCCCCATACCTTATTCAGCAAATCACTTCTTGATAATACTTTTCCCCGATTTTGCAGTAAAGTATATAAAATTTCAAATTCTTTTGTTGTTAATTCAATTTGATTACCATGAACATAAGCGGCATAGGCTGTAGAATTTAACATCAATTCATGGAATTGTAGTATAGTTGCAGCTTCTGCTTCCTTCGTTGCTGCCCTTCTTAATACAGCCTCTACACGTTTAATAAATACGGTGTAATGGAACGGTTTCGTAATATAGTCATCAATACCTAACTCAAATCCTTTAATTTCACTTTCTTCATTATGTAAGCCTGTTAACATAATGATCGGTACATCAGATTGTCCTCGCATAATTTTACAAATACTATAGCCATCTATATCTGGTAACATCACATCAAGGAGGACAAGATCGTATGAATTTTTTTGGAAAAGAAGAATACCTTCTGTTCCAGCGCCAACGACATCAACAGTAAAGTTTTGTGCCATTAGAAATTCACGAATCAGTTCTTGTATATCTGGGTTGTCTTCAATCACCAGTATATGCGTCATAGTAACACCTCCTAAATAACGCTTTTTACTGCAATATTCGAATTCATCATTTTTTGGATAACTCAAATTGTTTATACATATAATAAGCCCCCGCTATAAAGTCATCATGAAAGTAGCAAGGGGAATGGTTTAGAGAAACTGAATATTTCAGAATTACATTAGTTCTATTATAGTATGTATTGTAAAATTTATAAAATATTATAACTGTATAATTTTAATATCCATGTTTATCAATGTTTTGATATTGCTTAACGAAACCTATTCTTATTATATATGTAAATACAGTTGTTTTGCTACTGTAAATGAATAAATAAAATAAGCCAAGATATAAAATTCTTGGCTACACATAAATCTTGTTTTTAGGTTATTTTACAGTGACGGTAGCTTGCTGCTGAATACGCTCAAATAACCAGTGTATATCATTGTTATACATACGAATACAACCAAGTGTTGTCCATTTGCCGATTGCTTGATTATTGTTAGTACCATGAATCGCATAAGTTGTTCCGTAAGTTCCTGCCATGTTTAGTCCGAGCCAACGGTCACCAAGTGGATTACGTGGATCGCCGCCTTTAATTTTTCCTGTATAGTAAGGACGGTTTTTAATTTTATTAACGATTTGAAAAGTACCTTTAGGCGTAGGTGTGGCTGCCTTTCCAGTAGCTACAGTAAAACTCTTTATAAATTGTCCGTTTTGATAATAATCCATTTTATTTAACTGCGTATTCACGATAAGCTGATCGTTTGTTGTAGCTGCCTCAGCATTTGTGAATGGAATAGTTAAAAATCCTAATGATAATAGTGCGCTTAATAATAGTTTTTTCATTATATTCTCCTTTTTGCTATTGTAATAGTCTTACATACAATGAATTTGCAATCCTCGTAATACTTTATTTACATTTTCATCTAATGTTTCAAAGAAGGTAGTAATCTTTGGATTTTGTTTGTTGTTTTTATCAATAAGTAATCTTTCATTTAGTAAAAGTTCACCATGTAGTCCAAAACTTTGAACTTGAATATTTAGCTCATCTTCAGTTTCAGAAATAATTGGTAAGAAGTAGTGGAAAGCTTTCGTTGGAATGATGTAACTTTTACCAATCATGCTTTCTTGATTTGAATTAATCCATTTTTTCGTAACAATCTTAATGTTCTTTTTTGAAACGATAAAAGACAGTGTTGTAGATTTTATTAAACTTACGTCAAATTCACTTGTTTCACATATGTGTAAATTAAAAACGGTTTCATTTTGATGAGATTCAACATTTGTATTAATAAAATCATGCATTTTATAAGCTTCCATTTCTTATTCACCCTTTTTTCAATTTCGAAAAACTACTTATATTTATTCAATTTAATGCTTAGTCATATATTAGTTAAATTTTTCAACAAATTCCGATATAATCTTACAATACGTATATGAAGCTAATATGAAGTTAGTATGAGTTTGTGGTGGTTTTTTATTGAGAACAAAATAAGGTGACTTTTAAGTGTTAAAAACTGGATAAAAAATGCATATTAACGCCCTTGTGTCGTCTTATATATAGTTGTTAGCTTATTTTAAAACGATAATGGATAGCAGCAAATAATGAACAGAAAACTTTAGTGTGAGCCTTACAAAAATGTAATAAAAATGTAAGCTATTGTGATAGTTATTTCGACAATTTTTTTATACAATAATAGTAAGAAGTTGTACGTGATTGAAAGGAGAGATGACATGGAATGGGTTCATGAATTATTTCAGCAGTACGGGTACTATGTTGTACTTGTTGGTTTGCTGTTAGAATATATTGCACTTCCGTTTCCGGGAGAGCCAACGTTAGCATATGCGGGGTTTTTAGCACAGAAGGGCGATTTAAGTTTACCAATTTTAATTATCCTATCCTTTATTGGGACAAGTGTAGGAATGACAATTCAATACTTTTTAGGAAATAAATTAGGTATGCCCTTTATTCAAAAGTATGGGAAATACGTATTTTTAACACAAAGAAAAATCGACTTAACAAGAATGTGGTTTGATAAGTATGGATACTTCCTTATTTTTATCGGCTTCTTTATTCCTGGTGTACGTCATTTTACAGGATATTTTGCAGGAATTATTAACTTACCATTCCGTCGTTTTGCGATTACAATTTACTCAGGTGCTCTATTTTGGGTATCATTCTTCTTAATCGGTGGTTACTGGTTAGGTGGCAACTTACATGATATTTTTGGAGTGCTAGAAGATCATATCGGTAAAATCATTGTTGGAGTTATCGTTATCGTAGCAATTACGTTAGGAGTACGTTTCCGCAAACAGCTAAAACGAGTATTGTTACAAAACGCAAGTTAATATGGAATCCATTCTATGTCAGAATTTAGGAAGGCAGTGCAGACGCACTGCCTTTTTATTTTATGTTCCAATCTATTTTAATGAGATTTTGTTAGTTCATCTGTTTAAAATTATATAGATTATATTGTCAATTATTAACGTCAAAATGACAATTATAATTGACAAAAATAAGGACATTATTTACAATTTTAATTAAATAAATGAAAAAGAGGGAAGACATGAAGCTTCAAAATCGAGTGAGGGAATTGCGAGCAAAGCATCGTTTATCACAAGGGGATTTAGGGAAAGCGATAGGATCATCACGGCAAACGATTAGTTTAATTGAGCGCGGGGATTATGCACCATCTATTGTATTGTCGCTAAAAATCGCACACATTTTCAACGTACCGGTGGAGGAAATATTTACGTTAGTGGAGGGGGAAGATGGAGATGAAGAGTAAAGTAAAGGGGAAAAATTTGACTATACTGAAGTTGTTAGTAGGAGTGGTATGCGGTGGGGTTATAGGGTATGTAGTAGGAGATATTGCAACAGAGGGAACTAGTAAAATATCTCCTGTTATTAGCATTGGCATGATGAGTTTATTTGGCGTAATAGCTATATATTATATTTGGAAGCGTACAAGAGCGCTCGCACAAACGAAAGATGAAGAAGAAAATGTTAAGGGACGAAGATTAGGAATAGCACTTATTTATTTTCGAGTAATGGAAATTGTTATTCCATCATGGTTTGTTTGCTCAGTTATCGCTTTTTATAGAACGTATAAAAGTGAGGGAAGCTTGCTCTTTGTTAGTGTAAATATTGTGGTATCTACAGTGTGCTTTATTGCTATAACTTGGTTAGGATCTGTAATGAGGAAAAGGTATAACGCTCTATATCCAGAACAGAGTGTTACGTATTCTCAGTCAATGGAAATGTGGGCAAAGAATGCAGATGAAGGGCAAAAACAAATTGTTCATGAAGCGGGATATAAGGCATACCAATATACAAATATGACACTTGCCTGTGCGTGGTTAGCGGCGATTGTGTATGCACTTTTAGATGGGAAAGATTATTTTATGGTCATTATGATTTCGTTCGTTTGGGTATTACATGTTGGAACATATATGTACGAAATGCATAGAAAAATGATTTATTAAGGGGAGAAAAAGGTGGATATTTTAAGAAGGCCAGCTGGTTCACTGACAGTGGCGCTCATTCTGTCCATTTTATACGGAGTGATCCGAACTGGGAAATTAGAAACAATGTTGAATATATGGGCATTATTGGGGATTTTTCTGGCAGTGGTAATCATTCATGAGTTAGGACATGTCGTATTCGGTGTAATAGGTGGTTTGACATTTAAATTTATGACAGTAGGGCCTATTACTGTTCAAAAAGAGAAGGGGAAAGTACGCATTCGAGAAAATAAATTATGGGCGTACTTCGGAGGCGTGGCAATGTTAATACCGCCTTCTATAGTAACACCTAACCTTTCAAAAAAATGGGCATGGATGACTTTAGGTGGACCAATTACAAGTTTACTATTTGGTATTACTTTTGGTTACATATACATGGTGAGTTATTATCAATATCTGTTATATTTTTCTGTTTTCCATTTTATCATTTTTGCGGTTACAATCGTGCCGATAAAAGGAACGCTTATGAGCGATGGTATGCAATTTCTCATTTTAATTAAAGATGATGGAAAGGCGAGGCAGCATTTATATAATATTCAAGTATCAAGTGAGTTATTTAGTTATAAGAGGCCGAAAGATTGGGATAAGAGATTAGTAGAACTTACCGAAGATAAAATAAAAGAACATAAAAGTATAAGAGAGATCATGAGCGGACTTATGCTTGTCTTCCTTGCCCGGTCGGATCAAAAGGGAATGGAAAAAGCGATACCGTATGTAGAACAAATCGTGAAACTCCCTGTAACGAAAGAAAATAAATTTTTCGTTAGTAGTTTTCATAGTTGGTATCTTTTATATAAAGCTCTTTATGAGATGGATCGTCTTTCTCTGCAAGAAGCGAAGGAACATTGGAAGGCCATTACAAAAATAGACTTACATGGGTATTATCGAGCACAAGCAATTGTTACATATGCAGAGAATGATTTAGAAGCTTCCCGTATGTATATGAAGAAAGCCGATAAAGAATTACAGAATGCTGAAAAGAATGAACTGGGATATTTACAATTAGAGAGAGAATGGTTTGAGCAGTTGAAAGAGAGGGTATCTTACGATGGGTAAGGTATCCTCTTTTTTCTATGTCGTCTTCTGCCGTTCCATAAAAAGTCTGTAGCGAGTAAAATAAGATAAGAAGAGCAAAGCTTGGAGGAATTCTAGATGGAAATTTTAACGATTATTTTAATAGTCTTGCTCATTTATGCTGTTTTTAAAGTAGCATATGTGGCATTAAAGATACTCGCGATCCTATTAGTTATCTTTTTAATCGTAGAGTTCGGCAGTAAATTGCTTGGGGGATAGGGTATGTTGTACGCTTTGAGTGTCGAAGCGTCGATATAATGAAAAAATCGCCGATATAAGTGGAGAAATGATCGATATAATGAAAAAATCGTTGATATATTTTAGTGAATACTGAATGGGGTATGTGGAAAAGAAGTTGCCGTGGGGGTAGCTTCTTTTTATTTTAGTGATGGGGTATGAACAGGAAAGAGTAACAAAACAAAAAAGCTGGAAGAGTATCTTCCAGCTTACGAGTTACTTTCAATTTGGCGACCGTTCTCCTCTTCATTGTCTTGTAAAAGGTTGAATACGTCTGCTAGGCAGAATGCAATGAACCAAGTCCATAGACCGTGGAAGAAAGCTGAGCTTAATTGAAGTGGTAATGTATAGTTAGTCATTGAGTAGGAGATACATCCGCCAACGATTCCGATCATTGTTAATAACATTGTTTTTTGCGCATTTTCTTCTGGATTGAAGAGGAAGAAAATGTATCCACCTAAAATTGAAGCGCTTACAAGCGTTTCGATTCCATTAAAAATGATATTCTCTCCAAGCTGAGTGTTTGTCCAGAAGCAGATTGTTCCGCCGATAATAGCAAACAGGACGGCTATTGTATATCTTATATATTGATTCATATGTTCATCTCCTTATGTAATAAGATGATTTGGAAGTCAAAAAGGTAGGTATAGTATATTGAAGTGAATTTTAGTTGTACGTATCTTTTTATAAAAAGATCATGGAAGAATAACTAAGATGATCGGTTTTTTAAACCGTTACGTGTATGGTGTCTGAAATATACCTGACTGCTCGTTTCTTTTTGCTTGTAAAAATAAGAGAAACTTCCAAGTCTATATACTCTTTTTTTGTGAGTCTGCTTTCATTATAACACATTTAGGGCCACAATAATAGAATTATCTGATTTTGTAATAAGTGTAAAAAATAAAAATCGCAAGGAAATACCACTAACAATGCAGTTTAGTGGAAGAAGGATTTTAATTTATTATGATGAAATATGTAATCAAGGTGAGGTCTAAGAAGGAGGATTAAATACTATAAAAAATGTTTTGTAGCATGAATGTAAGGGAGGAGAGCTAACTTGGAGATCACAACAGAAAGATTAATAATTAGACCTTTTAAGAGTACTGATTTACAGGATGTATTTGCTATTTATAATAATGATGATACATGTAAGTTCCTATTACATAATAAGTGGACTCATGAAGACATGCAGAAAAAATTTAATAAGAAGCTAGTAAATAATGTACTTACTAAAGAATCAATATTAAGTTTGGCAGTTATATACAAGACTAAAGTAATTGGTGATTTATCCGTATGGTACACAAATATGAAAGACACTGTTGAGATTGGTTATAGTTTTTCAAATGAAGTAGCTGGGAGAGGTTTGGCAACAGAAGCAGTAAATAGTTTGGTATTTAAATTATTTAATGAATTTCATGTACATCGTATACAAGCTAATCTTGATGCACGTAATACAGCTTCACAAAAATTGTGTGAACGAATAGGCATGAGAAAGGAAGCCCATTTCATACAAGATTTTTGGAGTAAAAATGAATGGACAGATAGTATTGTATACGGAATGCTATCCTCCGATTTGTAGTAATAAACTTCGTGATTTTATTATGCTAAAGGGTGCGTTAGTTGAATAACAAAGGGCATAACATATTATATATGACTAATATGTTATGCCCTTTCATGTATTAACCTTTTTTATATGCGTTTGAAACGGCCGACAATTTCAACTGTTTCAGTAATGTTCATGAATGCTTTGTTATCCACTTGACGGATAATACGTTTCATTTCGCCTAACTCATAGCGAGTCACGACAGTGTAAATCATTTTTTTCTTATGGTTTGTATAGCCGCCGACAGCATCTACCATTGTCACACCGCGTATGCCGCGATGCAATAGTGCGCTTTTTATTTCCTCGCCTTTTTCTGTAACTGTCATTATCGTTAATTTAATATGTTTCGTATGCACAGCATCGATAACTTTGCTGACTACAAACCGGCTAATTAACGTATAAAGCGTAATATCCCATCCGAAAATAAATCCTGCTGCAACAAGTAAGATTAAGTTGAATCCAAAGATGATTGCTCCAATTGAAATATCTCGATGTTTCGCTACAATCAATCCAACAACATCGAAGCCACCTGTTGAAGAAGCAAATCGGAATATGATTCCGGAAGCTGCTCCGCAGATTACACCACCAAATACAGAAGACAGTAAAATATCGTCTGAAACTTGGTGTACCGGGATAATGTTCATCGCTAACGATGATATAGCTACAAAGTACGCTGTTAAAAAGGTTGTCTTCTTGCCTAAGTAAAAGTGACTTAAAATAAGAAGAGGAATGTTTAGTAAAAAGATAAGTGCACCGATATTGTAGTGCATTAAATAACCGATAATCATCCCTACACCAGCGAAGCCACCGCTAATCATGTTATGCGGGATAAAGAACATATTCATAGAAATTGCATACAAAATAGAGGCTACGAAAATAACAACCAACTGTATGATAAATTCTAAGTGAAATGTTTTAGCTGCTGGGAAGGATAAAAAGGCGGTGTCGGGAACGTAATCGGCGTCTCCTAGTTGACCCATAGTATGTTTCATCTCCATATTCATTATTGATTACAAGAAGAGAATAAAGGTTTTTTCAAAAACTGGCAATAGTTTTATTATAATGCGAAAATTTTATAAATTTCTAACAAATTAAACCTATACAAGGATACGTGTGAATATACTAAAGAAAGCGAATACATTAGTTTTTTAGCATAGTTTTCTTGAGAAAATATGCAAAATACTTTTTTGACGATAAAAGGAAATAGAGAATATTTGCCCGATGTGCTAAAATGACCTTATTAAGGATGTGAAGCGATGGAATTTTTATTGCAGGATGCAATTCTATATATATCGTTTGTAACGACAGCACTTTGTTTATTAGAAGTTTTCTTCCTTGCTAACGTTTCTCGCTTTGTGCGTCAGCAAGCATCAAGCGGTAGACAAAGAGCTTTTAAACTAGTTAATACGTGTGAAGAGGGTACTGGTAATGTATCGCTTTTCTCTATTTTTTATAAATATGGAATGATTCGTTCTGTGCGCAGACAAGAATCCAGTGAAGAGAATGACGAGGTCGGTCCGTATACACCAATGTTTCGCTAAATAATTACGAAACATTGGAGGAATGAACATGTTAAAATCATACCGAGCTGTGCTCGTTAGTTTATCATTATTACTTGTTTTTGTTTTATCTGGTTGCAGTAATGCAGCCCCAATTGATGCACATAGTACGGGAATTTGGGATCATTATTTCGTATATCCAATCTCGTTTATGATTCAATTTGTTGCTCATCATATACCGGGAGCTAGCTTCGGGATTGCTATCATTATTATGACGCTCGTTATTCGTTCAGCAATGATTCCATTAGCTGTTTCACAATATCGTAGTCAAGCGAAAATGAAGAAAATGCAACCTGAACTGCAGAAGCTGAAACAAAAATACGGTGATGTGGGTAAAGATCTTGAAAAACAAAAGCAGTATCAAAAGGAAATGTCGGAACTAATGAAATCAGGCGGTTGGAATCCACTAGCTGGTTGCTGGCCACTATTAATACAAATGCCGATTTTCTCTGCTTTGTATTATGCGATTAGCCGAACAGAAGAGATTCGCACATCGTCATTTTTATGGGTGAACTTAGGACATGCAGATCCTTATCATATATTACCGATTATCGCAGCGTTAACGACATTTATTCAGATGAAAGTTTTCCAATCTAATATTACACCTGGAGAACAAGTACAGATGCTGAAAGTGCAGCAAATTATGATGCCAGCAATGATTCTATTTATGGGATTTGCGGCGCCATCAGGACTTGTGTTGTACTGGATAACGGGTAATTTATTTACAATGACACAAACAATTGTATTAAGAAGAATAATGGAACGTGAAGAATTACAATTACAAAAAGCTTAGAACAACGCCGCTCGGGATGAGCGGCGTTTTTTTGTTAAGTCGTTAAGGAAATGTTAAGAAACCAACATTACTATAGGAATTGTATACGAAAGTGTACATGCTTTAGAAATATGAAGGAGGAAATTTCCTATGAAGAAGAAAACAGTTGGGTATTTAGCGATTGCAGGTGCTTTATCATTCGGAATCATTGGAGGAGTCGGTATTCCGGCATTCGCGGCAACGAATACTCAAGCAGCTGAGCAGTCTACAAAAACAGCGAAAAAAGATTTAGATGACGCTACAAAACAAAAAGTAAAAACGATTATGGACGATACAAAGAAACAGTTGAAGGAGTTAGGTGTAAAGCTTCCAGAGAAACAAAAACGTAAAGATATGTTTGCGGGATTAGATGATCAAACGAAAGAAAAAGCGAAATCGATTTTAGAGCAAGAGAAATCTGGGAAATTAACAAGTGAACAAGCGCAAGAGGAATTAACGAAGTTAGGCGTGAAAATGCCAGAGAAGGGTAAGCATGGAGATATGTTCGCTAACTTAGATGAAGCAACAAAAGAAAAAGCGAAATCAATCTTAGAACAAGAGAAATCCGGCAAACTAACACGTGAACAAGCAAAAGAAGAATTAACAAAACTAGGCGTGAAGTTCCTAGAAAAGGGTAAGCATGGAGATATGTTCGCTAACTTAGACGAAGCAACAAAAGAAAAAGCGAAATCAATCTTAGAACAAGAGAAATCCGGCAAACTAACACGTGAACAAGCAAAAGAAGAATTAACAAAGCTAGGTGTGAAACTTCCAGAGAAAGGTAAGCGTAAAGACATGCTTGCTGACTTAGATGAAGCAACAAAAGCAAAAGCAAAGTCTATTTTTGAACAAGAAAAATCCGGGAAATTAACTCATGAGCAAGCAAAAGAAGAATTAACAAAGCTAGGTGTGAAACTTCCAGAGAAAGAGAAGCATGAAGACATCTTTGCGGGATTAGATGAGACAACGAAAGAAAAAGCAAAAGCGATTTTAGAGAATGAAAAGAAACAATTAGAGGAATTGAACGTTGATTTACCGCACCATAAAGTGAAACTTTAATCAGTGGTGCATTTCCACTGATTATTAGTTGAACCAATCGGGCTTTTACGGGCAGTTAATATTCCAACTTCATCCTTGTATTCGCTGGATTTTAAGGTGGAAGTTTTACTGCCCGTTAATGCGGGGGAAATTTTTTATGAAAAAAGATGAGAAATAATTGAGTGAAGTCGTATCTTCCGTGTGGGCAACCGGAAGGTATGTATGTGAGGAGACTTTCTTTTAGAAAGTCTCCTCTTACTTATTGTCGTTTTTTGTTGGTAAATTGATATATTTTGAAAATCGCTGAGATAATTTTTACCGCTACGCTGTTCCAAAGATAATGGGGAATTAGAGAAATATTATAGCTTCTGTTATAATATAAGAAGAGAAACATTTCTTATGTTATATAAAAAAAATATATTGATTTTTTCTAACAATTCAATATAATGAACAATAACTACAAAATTCGACATCAAGAAGTGATGATGAGGACATGATCAATTTTTTACGATTCTCAGAGAGGGAAGCCTTTGGCTGTGAGCTTCCTAATACGGAAAAATGGATTACCACCTCTGAACTGCAGCAGTGAACGGATACCTAGTAATTGCTTGCCGGCAAAAACCGTTATTTAGACTTGAGAAATTGGTGAAGTATGTTACTTTACGAATTGAAACAAGGGTGGAACCACGAATATAACACTCGTCCCTTTTTTAGGGAGGAGTGTTTTTTTATTTCATTTTTGCATCACACTAGAATTGGAAGGAGGATACGCAGCATGCATCATGATGAGAAGAATAAAATTGGTTTAACAGTAGCACTTTCTATCGTAGTAGGAACGATTATTGGATCTGGTGTGTTTATGAAGCCAGGGAGCGTATTAGATTACTCGGGGAGTTCTAATATGGCTATTCTTGCTTGGGTAATTGGTGGTCTGTTGACGTTAGCAAGTGGTTTAACAGTAGCTGAAATTGGAGCGCAAATCCCGAAAAATGGTGGGTTGTATACGTATTTAGAGGAGATTTACGGAAGTTTTTGGGGATATTTATCAGGCTGGATGCAAACAATTGTTTATGGACCAGCTATTATTGGAACATTAGGATTGTACTTTAGTTCTTTAATGATTAATTTTTTCTATTTAGATAAAGTATGGAATTTACCAATTGCTATTGGAACAGTTGTGTTCCTTGGCGTTGTAAATAGTATGGGAACAAAATATGGAGGTATCGTCCAAACGGTTACGACAATTGGAAAGATGATTCCAATCGTATTAATTGTTGTGTTAGGTTTTTGGAAAGGAAATAGCGATATCTTTAATGTAGTAGTGCCGATATCAGAAAATCAAAGTATTGGTATGGCAATTTTAGCAACATTATTTGCTTATGACGGCTGGATTCTACTTGCTTCGATTGGCGGAGAAATGAAGAATCCAACAAAGCTATTACCGAAAGCGATGACAGTTGGGATTTTAATTGTAACGGCTGCTTACGTACTAATTAACTTGGCATTATTAAATGTGTTACCAGCAGCGAAAATTGTAGATCTTGGAGAGAATGCAACAGCGACAGCTGCGGGCATGCTACTTGGAGAATATGGCGGGAAAATCATTAGTATCGGTATTATCGTTTCTATTTTCGGTTGTTTAAATGGAAAGATTTTAACGTTCCCACGTATTCCGATGTCTATGGCAGAGCGTGGACACCTTCCGTTTTCTAAGTTTATCGCAAAGGAAAGTCCAAGATTTAAAACACCAGCAAATGCGATTACTGTTGAAATCATTTTAGGAATTATTTTAATGGTTATTAGTGATCCGAATAAGCTATCTGAGATTTCCGTATTCATTATTTATATTTTCTATGTAATGACGTTTATTGGTGTCTTCATTTTAAGAAAACGTAACAAGAATAAAGAGCGTGCATACAGTGTACCGTTATTCCCAATCGTACCAATCATCGCGATTTTAGGATCATTGTTTGTACTTGGAAGTGCGATTATTAATGATCCGGTAAGTTGTTTCTTATCAATTGGAATTGTATTTACTGGACTGCCGGTGTATTGGTATTTAAATAAGAAGAACAAAACTAGTGTTTAATAATTAGAAGGCAGGCGTATGATACGCCTGTTTTTTTATTGTAAAAAAATTGTACTTGTGTTCAATTTCTTTTTTGGTTACTATAGTCGTAGTAACCAAAAAGAAAGCGTGGGGAAAGACTTGAATTTTCGTGTGTATATTTTAGCTATCGCGGCTTTCGTAGTCGGAACGGTTGAGCTAATTATAGGAGGAACGCTCGATCTAGTTGCCAATGATTTAGGGGTATCTATTAGTGCAGCTGGTCAGCTTATAACAATATTTTCAGTAGTATTTGCTTTATCAGGTCCGGTTTTATTAGCGATAACTGGAAAATTTGAAAGAAAAAGATTATACGTTGGGGCATTATCAATTTTCTTAATCGGAAATATTATTTCAGCATTTAGTGTGAATTACGGGATGTTAATGTTCTCAAGGGTTGTTTGTGCAGCGAGTGGTTCGCTTATTATTGCACTGTCAGTAACACTTGCTTCTAGTGTTGTAGAACCGCATTTTCGTGCGCGTGCCATTGGAATCATTTTTATGGGGATTAGTGGATCACTTGTACTTGGAGTACCACTTGGACTTGTACTTGGAAATGCATATGGATGGCGTGCACCATTTGTATTAATTTCGGTATTAACAGTTATAGCAATCGCTTGTATTTCATTATTCTTAACGAAAGTACCACCGACATCAGTGTTATCAATAAGAGAACAAATTGCTACGTTAAAAGATAAAAAAATCGTAAGTGCACAGTTAACATCATTTTTATTTTTAACGGGTCATTTAACACTATATGCATATTTAACACCATTTTTAAAAGATGTGATGCATGTTGAAGCGGATTGGATTAGTGTATTTTACTTCATTTTCGGAATTGCAGCAGTACTTGGAGGCGGCCTTGGGGGCTTGCTTGCTGATAAATGGGGATCGAAGAAAAGTATTATTTCAATTATTATTGTATTTGCGTGTGCGATCTTCATATTGCCGATGATGACATTCTCATTCCCGCTCTTTATTATTATGATGGGACTTTGGAGTATGCTGAGCTGGGCTATTTCACCAGCACAACAAAACTATTTAATTGAAATTGCGCCAGAATCGGCTGGTATTCAGCAAAGTTTAAATAACTCTGCGCTTCACTTAGGAATTGCGCTCGGTTCAACAGTAGGCGGAGTTGTTATTGAAAAATCATCTGTTATATATAATGCTTGGGTAGGTGGCGGCTTTATTATATTAGCTCTGCTTTGTGCGATTTTCTCTATTACGAGAGGACGTTCTACTCAGTTCGTGAAAGAAGAATCTATCGTTTGATAGGTTCTTTTTTTAAAATTGTAAAATTTTGCAGGTTTTAGTGGATATGTGGAGAAAGTTGTATGTAGCGAGGTGATGGGAAAATGATGTTCAATTTCTCTATATTTGGTATGATACTTGCACTATTACCGATAGTGGTAGTTGTTTTTGTATTAAGATGGATTCGTTTCATCTATCAAAATTCAGAGAAACAAGTGGAGCAAAATGAGAAAATAATTAAGTTGTTAATGGAGATAAAAGAAAAAGATAAGTAATATATATTCGTTTAAAATTTGTTTCTCATAAGTTATGAAGGCACTTATAAAGTGAAACTTTAATCAGTGGGGGTTTTCTTCATCCCCCACTGATTATTAGTTGAACCAATCGGACTTTAATGGGCAGCCCGACCCCTACCTAACTTCTTTGCTTTCGCTGAATTTGAGGTGGGGGTCTTACTGCCCATTAAAGTGGGATAAAGTGCTTTTTTATTATGTTTGAAAATTTAAAATATGTAATATTCATTTGTCAATAGCAGCATGAGAGCAAATAATTTTAAAGTTGCTTATTACTTTGGAACTTTCTCAACAATTCGACAAGATACTACAAAAAAACCACCTATTCTCTTTTTTTACTATAAGTACAATGAAACAGTAAGATTGCTTCATACAGAAATTTACATATGGTGGTGGAGAGAATGAAACGAAAGATGGTAGGAAAATGGTTTAGTTTTTTAAGTGCTCTTATTATTTTATTAGGAATTGCAATGCCACAAGTAAAGGCAGAAGTAATGAACAGAGAAACATATAAGATGGATTGGAGCTATAGTAAGTCGAAACAGCGTGAAATAAAGACCGAAATAATTAAAACGGCTTCGGGTAGTATTGCGTATTGTTTAACGCCTGATTTACGTTCACCCAATGGGGATGATTTGCCTGAGATGGGGAAAACATCTGATTCTGTATACCGTGTTTTATTGAACGGATATCCTCAAAAAAGCCCATCTGAATTAGGTGTAGCGACAACGGAAGAAGCGCATTATGCTACACAATTAGCGGTATGGATTGCAGCAAATGAATTAACGGTAGAAGATTTAGTTGCAAAAAATGAACGAGTACATAATCTTATGAAGCGTTTAGTAGAGGCTTCAAAACAAGAAACAGGATCACAAGATGTATTTTTTAAAGTTAATCCTGTAGATCCACAAACTGCTACACAAAAAGGTGATTATTTAGAAACAGGATTTTATGCAGTGCAAACAAATGCAGTTTCTGGCTCTTATACAATACTTCCTGAAGGTGCTCCTAAAGGGCTTCGAATTGTAAATGAAAATGGAGAAGAGAAAAGTATATTATCAATTAACGAAAAATTTAAAATTTTAATCCCGAAAAATATGAGTAGTGGTAATTTTAAAATGAAAGTAAAGTCTAATTTAACAAATTTACAAGCAATAGCTTTTAAAGGGTCGGAAAAAGTTCAAAATACAACGGTATTGTTACAAAGAAATAGTGAGAAAATCAGTACAGATTTAGTTGTAAATTGGGAATCAGTAGGCTCTTTAAAGATTATGAAATTAGGAGAAAAAAAGGAATTATTAAAAGGGGCGGTGTTTGAAGTTTCTAATGAAAACTTTAAACAAAATGTCACGACTAATGATAAGGGGATTGCGGAGCTAGGGAATCTTCCAATCGGTATATATAGCGTCAAAGAAATTCAAGCGCCAGCTGGATATGTGTTAGACGGAAGTATTAAAAAAATTGAAGTGAAAACTGGTGAAACTGCTGTATTAGAGTTGAAAAATGAAAATATAAAAGGTGAACTAGAAATAACGAAAGTAAATATAGCGGATGGGAATACAAAATTACCAAATGCAGAGTTTACAATCTACAACGAACAAGGGAAAGAAGTAGTAAAAGGGAAAACGGATGAAAAAGGTGTAGCG
>NZ_JBXAHR010000004.1:470310-584061 GCF_058952315.1 Bacillus sp. GW823-FHT06B01
ACCAAATGCAGAGTTTACAATCTACAACGAACAAGGGAAAGAAGTAGTAAAAGGGAAAACGGATGAAAAAGGTGTAGCGAAATTTAAACTACCGTACGGAAAGTACACGTATAAAGAAACAATAGCACCGAATGGATATGTAATAAGTGAAGAGACGTTTGCATTTGAAATAAAAGAGAATGGAGAAATTATTAAACATATCGTTCAAGATAAAAAAGTAGAAGGTGAACTAGAAATAACAAAAGTAGATGTAGCGGATGGGAATACGAAGTTACCAAATGCAGAGTTTACAATTTATAATGAACAGGGAAAAGAAGTAGTAAAAGGAAAAACAAATGAGCAAGGTATAGCGAAATTTAAACTACCATACGGAAAGTACACGTATAAAGAAACAATAGCACCGAATGGATATGTAATAAATGAAGAGACATTCGCATTTGAAATAAAAGAGAATGGCAAAATTATTAAACATATCGTTCAAGATAAGAAAGTAGAAGGTGATTTAGAAATAACGAAAGTAGATGTAGCGGATGGGAATACGAAACTGCCAAATGCAGAGTTTACAATCTACAACGAACAAGGGAAAGAAGTAGTAAAAGGGAAAACGGATGAAAAAGGTGTAGGGAAATTTAAACTACCATACGGTAAGTACACGTATAAAGAAACAATAGCACCAAATGGATATGTAATAAATGAAGAGACATTCGCATTTGAAATAAAAGAGGATGGACAAATTATTAAACATATTGTGAAAAATAAGAAAGAAGAAAAGGCATCACTTCCTTCTAAGCCAAATAAGCCAACACCGAGTGGAGAAGTGAAACCTTCCGCTGATGTGAAGCCGATGCAACAACATAATACTCATAATGAAGTGCGTTTACCAGCTACTGGCGGCGTCGGCAATGAATTTACCGCTTTATTCGTTTTAGGAATTGGTTTTATTATTGCGGGTGCTTATGTGTTAAGGATGAAAAATAGAAAAGAAATGTAGAAAAAAACGCCTTGTAATAGAGGCGTTTTTTAGTATCTCAACTTCATCAACAAACTCTTAATTTCCTCATCTTCCATAAAGAGATCATGGTGTTTCTGGGTAATCTTCGCAAGTGCAACGTCATGATAGAAAAATTCTGTAAAGAACTTTACGAAAGGTTGTGACATTGTTTTCATTGCTTGCCATGACTCTTGCTCTACACCAGCAAATAAAATTTCACGGTCGTCAACGATGAGTAGTAAGTAGCGCTCTAGCGCATTAGGCTCTTCAGCTGGGATTAGAAAATGCATGTTTTCTAAGTTTGTTTCTACGTTTCCAACTATAAGGGACTCGGTTTTGACCCCTTGTTTTGCCTTTTCTTCTAATAACGGAAGATATTCTAAAAGAGTATCATTCCAAGCTGAAATGCGAATTGATTCTTTTGCACTTTCGATGAGGTCTTTACTTTGAACTCGAATAGAAGATTGCATTTTTAAGCTCCACACACGGTCATCTGTAAATGATTTTTTCGATATAGTTGTCTCTAATTCTTTAATATTGGATTGAAATTCTGTCGTTAATTTTTCAATTGCCAGCTTGAGTGGTAATGCTGTATACATCTTTTTCTTCTCTGAAACGGAATCCATTACCATTCCTTTATCGATTAGGCGTGCAAGCACTTCATATATTTTTGCTTTTGGGACACCAGAATGCTTCACGATCGTTGTAGCATCTAATGGTTCGTTGCTTGATACGACAACTTCGTAAGCTTGGCTTTCATATTGTGAGAAACCGAATTTTTGTAACATAGTTCCCTCCGAACGAATGAGATTATATTTTAAGGATAATGAACTATTTGTTTTTGCACAAGTGGTAGTCAGTTGTCTAATCAGATTGAAATGAGAATTAGTTTCAATTTTTTAATTTTATCCATTATACTTAATATAGTGATTAATACGATTATAATACAACGAGAAGGGAATGCTTGGGGGAAGATGTTAAGAAGTTTACGTTTAAAAATTGCGGTAGTATTTTCGGTACTTATTTCTATGATGTTCGTAATATTAGGTACAGCTATGTATCAATTACAGAAAGAGAAGGAAGTGCGCTCCTTAGACCAGTATTCTCAAAATACGATGGATCTTGTGACAGAGCAACTTACGACATTTGTTCAAAGAACGGATGAAGATATGGGATATTATGCGAACAGTGAGATGGTTCGTAATATACTTCAAGACGGAGTTACTCCAGAAGAAGAAGCCTTTTTGACGAAAGAGTTTTCGGAGTACAAAAAGAATCATCCTGGCATTTTAGACTTATATATTGGTACGAAAGATAAAAAAACATTAAGTGCCAATCTTGCTGAAGGTGGACAAGTGCCAGAAGGATATGATCCAACGACAAGACAATGGTATAAAGACTCAGAAGCTGATGTGAAAAAGGTTCATTGGGGACAACCTATGTATGAAATTGCAACAGGTAAGTTAAGTGTGGGAGTTTCTAAAGCAATTACAGCTCAAGATGGATCTGTATTAGGTGTTGTTGCGATGGATGTATCGCTCGGAACAATTCAGAAGTTACTTCATAATATTCAATACAATAATGGCGGAGAAATGTTTATTATAAATGATAAAAATATGGCTCTCGTTTATCCAGAGAAAATAGGGAAAGATGTTTCGAAAGAGCCACTTGTGAAGAGTTTAAATAAAGAGGTAACAAAATATGCTGTCACTACATTAAAAGGTGAAGATGTAGTTGTTTATAGTCAGTCATTTGATTTGATGAAATGGAAAATAGGAATTTTTTATCCGAAAGAAACGATTGATGGGCTATTAAATAGTACGAGAAATACAGTCATTATAATGGCTTGTATTAGCTTATTAGTTGGAATCATAGCTTCATACTTGTTCTCAAGAAGATTAGCAAGACCGTTGCAACTATTAACGAATCACGTTCAAAAAGTAGCAGAAGGTGATTTAACGTTGCAAATGAAAGTGACAAGTAAGGATGAAGTTGGAGAGTTGACGAACCATTTTAATCATATGGTTGAGCAAATGAATGAAATGGTAAGTAAAATTAAAAATAGTGTATCAACAGTGCAACAATCAACGAATAATCTACATTATTTAACGAATGAAACTGTAGAAGCTAGTAGAGAAGTATCAGGTGCAATGGATGATGTGAGCGGAGGAGCGTCCACTCTTGCTAATAGTGTAGATGAAGTTTCAGAGCAACTCGAGAATATGGCGCAGTCAGTGGAACAAATGAATAATTCAGTCGGTGACATAAAAGACGTGGCTGGCAAAGCTGAAGAGGCATCTAAGCAAGGATTAAATACGATGCGTAATTTAGTTCGTACAAGGGGCCAATCATCTTCGATTGTTGTTCATACAGAAGAGGCATCCGGAAAGTTAGAGCAAAGAGTTGGATCGATTCAAAATGTTGTAGAGCTTATAAAAGGTATTTCGGATCAAACGAATTTACTTGCTTTAAATGCTTCGATTGAGGCGGCGCGTGCAGGGGAACAAGGTAAAGGCTTTGCTGTTGTTGCCGAAGAAGTTCGAAAGTTAGCGGAACAATCGAAAGAGGCGACAGGAGAAATCGCAACGATGATTGGCGATGTACAAGTAGAGGTAAAACGAGTTGTAGAGGTTGTAAGTAAATTAAAAGATATTGCAGATATACAAAATAAAGTTACGACAGAGGCAGAAACGGAATTCCGCACAATTATGTCAGTTGTAAATACAATTAGTACTTCAGTCGAACAAATTGTAGAAGAGGTACATAACATCGGTTACGAGCAAGGAGAAATTACAACGGTAATGCATACAATTGCTAGTACAAGTCAAGAAAGCGCAGCTGTTTCGGAAGAAGTAAATGCTGCAACTGAATCTCAAGTGAGTCATCTAGAAAAGGTAGCTCATACGATGGAAAATTTGACGGAGCATATGAGAGACTTAGAAAGATTGGTTGAGCAGTTTAAAATAGAGGAATAACAAATTAGTAAAATGATGAGTATTTCGGTAAAATAGACAATGGATATATAAGAAGCAATTATAGGAGGAAGACTACTATGGCAATTGTTGACGTATCGATTATTCCAGTAGGAACTGGTAATCCAAGTGTTAGTGAATATGTAGCAGAAGTACAAAAGGTGCTAGAGAAAAATGCAGATCGCGTGAAGTATCAATTAACACCAATGAATACAGTAATTGAAGGAGATCTTCCTGTCATTCTAGAAGTAATTCAACAAATGCATGAAGTTCCATATACGAAAGGTGCACAGCGCGTTGCAACAACAATTCGTATCGATGATCGTCGTGATAAAGTAAGCACGATGGAAAAGAAATTAAACTCTGTTCGATCAAAATTATAAGGAAAAGCAGCGATTTTCGCTGCTTTTTTCATATAGGAGGTAGATAAGATGAGTGAAAAGTTTAATGAACAATTTGACGGGTTACTAGAAAAATACACGGAACTATTACTTGGAGAGAGCAATGAAGAGAGAAAAGAACAGGTGCAGAAGTGGGCACTGTATTCTTACATAGCGAAGACGATGCCGGCTTTAGTGAAGCATTGGAATGAGACATATCCTGATGCGAAAGAAGAGATGGTACAGTTAATTACAGATATTAAAAAGTTGAATGAAGAGAAGAGAAATGAGCAATAAAAAACTTGAGGTAAATATAATCTCAAGTTTTCTGTATTAATATCCTTATATAATTTACATGGAATATAAAGGGTTTTATAAGCATGTCGAATATTTTCGACATGCTTATTTTGTGCCTAGTAAATTCGTTTTTTCTAAATGTCGAAAAATATTCCCTGCATATTTATAAGCGAGAATATAGGTTTTTAAATGTTTTTATAGTATTTTATAAATTATCTAAATAATTATTTGTATCCAATAATTTTAAACAATGATATAATTTTGAAGAGGGGTAAAAAACAGATAAATTACAGTCATAGGGGTGAATTACATGGAACAATTAATGCGAAATTCGTTTCTTTTCTTGTCAAAAAATAAAGCGCTAACAAAACTGGCTAAAAAGTACGGTTTACGCTTTGGTGCAGGTCGCTTTGTCGCAGGGGAGACAATTGAATTAGCGACAGCAGCTATTAAACAATTGAACAAGCAAGGACTTTGTGTAACAATCGATTATTTAGGGGAATTCGTTGATAATGAAGCGGAAGCAAATGAAATGGCTAACCAATCGATTGAAGCAATCCGTGCAATTGGAAGAGAAGGTCTTGATTCGCAGCTTTCTTTAAAAATGACTTCTATGGGATTAGATATCTCTGATGAAATCGTAATGAACAACATGCGCCGTATTTTAGAAGCTGCAAAAGAAAATGGTGTGTTTGTTACCATTGATATGGAAGACTATACACGCTGCGGAAAGACAATTGATATCTTTAAACAGTTAAAATCTGAGTACGATAATATTGGTACAGTTATTCAAGCTTACTTATATCGTACAGAAAAAGATATGGAAGAATTAAATGCTTATAGTCCTAATTTACGTCTTGTAAAAGGAGCTTATAAAGAACCTGAAGAGGTAGCGTTCCCGGAGAAGAAAGATGTAGATGATAACTATAAAAAAATTATTAAAATGCACTTATTAAATGGAAATTATACTGCGATTGCTTCACATGATGAAGCGATTATTGAATATACAAAAAAACTTGCTGAAGAACACAACATTCCAAGAGACCAATTTGAATTCCAGATGTTATATGGTATTCGTAATGAGCGTCAACTTGAGCTAGTAAAAGAAGGTTACAAAATGCGTGTTTATGTGCCTTATGGAAATGACTGGTATGGCTACTTCATGCGTCGTCTAGCAGAGCGTCCAGCAAACGTTGCGTTCGTGTTAAAAGGTATGGTTAAAAAATAACCAAGGAGAAAATACTCCTTGGTTATTTTAATTGCTGAAATGCGTAATGTGCCATTTTCTTTGTATCAGGATATAGCTGCGTGCGAGTAGAAGATAATACAACATTAATGACGCGTTTACCGTCTTTTTCATCCACTGTTACGACCGTATATTTTCCGAGTGCGGATAGACCGCTTTTACTTCCAATTGCATATGGATCGTCATATAGTTCTTCTCGTCCATAGTTTGCGATGTTTGGAGATCGTTCTGAAGTATGTAGAGTTGTACGTGTTGAATTCATATATTCTAAAACAACTGGGTACTTTAATGCTTCTTTCGTAATCATAGCAATGTCATATGGCGATACTTTATTTCCAAGTGCATCAGCACCACTTGCGTTTTTGAAAGTCGCATGCTTTGTACCAAGTTCTTTCGCTCTAGCATTCATCATTTTTACAAATTCATTTTTTGATCCTGCGATATGTTCTGCAATGGATTCAGCTATCGGGTCTGCACTAATGATAAGCATAAGCTTTAATGCCTCATCCCGCTTTAACTTTTCCCCGGCACGAAGTTTAATTTTCTTACTTTGACTTTCTGTTTTAATTGCGTTCTCTGTAACTGTAATTTCTTCATTTTCTTTTACATTCTCTAGTAAGAGTAAGGTAGTCATCATTTTCCCTATACTAGCCGGATAAGAGCGTTCGTCTTCCCGTTTCCCATACAAAATTTCACCTGTGTCTGCATCGATTGTAATGCCATATTGCCCAGTAATGTTAGGTTGATCCGCTCTTACAGCTTGTTGCCTTTGTGCATAAGAGAAGAAAATCATCCCTGTAAATAGTGTAGCAATCATTACAATCATAACTATTGTTCGTTTCATCATCGTTCCCTCTTTTGTTTTCCATATGTACAAATAAATTGGGCAGAAAAAGCAGCCATTACCCATTATGCCACGTTTTCTGCCCAAAAATATACCGTTATTTTTCGCCCATATTATGCTTCTTATATTGTTGGTTATTACCTTGACGGCCCTTTTCCACACCGTGATTATGAGGACCTGCATTTCCGGTTACGCTTGCTGCGCTAATTCCAGCCTTTGAAGGGTTCTTCTTAAGTTTTGCCATATATATTCCTCCAGTTTCGTCAGATTATAAAAAGGAAAAGTGCATTTTAATGAAGAAAATACACATGTATAGCATAGCCAAATGAAAGAAAAATATTTATTTCAGAAAATTTTATCAATAAATATATTGCGAAAATTCAAACTGTATCATATATTTATTAGTAGAGGCTCACTCATTGATTGCGACTTATGTCGAAAAATTGAATGAGCATTCATTCAAGAATAGGGGGAGAAATGGATGTTCCAAATTAAAAAGGCTGCTGTTCTAGGTTCAGGCGTAATGGGTTCAGGAATTGCGGCACACTTAGCTAATATTGGTATTCCGACATTATTGCTTGATATTGTACCACCTGCGCTAACAAAAGAAGAGGAAGCGAAGGGACTTACATTAGAACATAAAAGTGTAAGAAATCGTTTTAGTAATACGGCTGTGCAAAAACTATTAAAGCAAAAACCAGCTCCTCTGACAGTGAAAGGAAATTTAGCACTGATTGAAGCAGGTAACTTAGAAGATGATCTTGAGCGTCTAGCTGATGTAGATTGGATTATTGAAGTAGTAGTTGAAAACTTAGATATTAAAAAGAAACTATTTGAAAAAGTAGATGCTGTTCGTAAACCGGGTTCTATTGTAAGCTCGAATACGTCAGGCATTTCAGTAGAAAAAATGGCAGAAGGTCGTTCAGACGACTTCCAGAAGCACTTCTTAGGCACACACTTTTTTAACCCACCACGATATTTAAAACTTCTAGAGGTAATACCGACGAAAGAAACAGATCCACAAGTATTAAGCTTCATGAAACTATTTGGCGAAGACGTTCTTGGAAAAGGCGTTGTTATCGCAAAAGACACACCAAACTTTATTGGAAACCGCATCGGTACGTACGGTTTATTAGTAACTCTTCAAGAGATGATAAAACGCGGCTATAGCATTGGGGAAGTTGATTCTGTAACAGGCCCACTTATTGGTCGTCCGAAGAGCGCAACGTTCCGTACATTAGATGTTGTTGGGTTAGATACATTCGTACACGTTGCAAATAACGTATATGAAAACGTACAAGAAGAAGAGCGTGATGTATTTAAAGTACCAGCATTTATGCATGACATGCTTGATAAAAAATGGCTTGGAAGCAAAACAGGTCAAGGATTCTTCTTAAAACAAGGAAAAGAAATTTTAGAATTAAATCCTGAAACGATGGAGTACGAAGCTCGCAAAAAATTAAAAGCTACATCTATCGAGTTAAGTAAACAAGAAAAAGGTTTATCGAATAAATTGAAAGCGCTTGTATACGCGAAAGACCGCGCAGGAGAGTTGTTATGGAACATCATCACACCAACTCTTTTATACTCTGCAAAACTTCATAAAGAAATTGCTGACGATATCGTTGCAATTGACCAAGCGATGAAGTGGGGCTTCGGCTGGGAGCAAGGGCCATTTGAAGTTTGGGATGCAATCGGCGTTGAAAAGTCCGTTCAAAAGATGGAAGAAGACGGCGTAGTTGTTCCGACTTGGGTGAAAGAAATGATAGAGAAAGGTTTCACTACTTTCTACAAACATGATAACGGAGATAGCTACTATTACGATAATGGCGAATATAAGCTAATCGAACGTAATAAAAAGGCAATTTCTCTTAAACAATTAAAAGCGAAAAATGGCGTATTAAAGAAAAATAGCGGAGCGAGCTTAATCGATTTAGGCGACGGTATCCTTTGCTTAGAATTCCATTCGAAGAGCAATGCAATCGGTATGGATATTACGCAAATGATTAACTACGCTGTTGATGAAGTAGAAAAGAATTATAAAGGTCTTGTTATCGGTAACCAATCGAAGAACTTCTGCGTTGGTGCGAACTTAGCAATGATCTTAATGGAAGCACAAGATGACAACTACTTTGAAATTGAGTTGGTTGTGAAAAACTTCCAAGATGCAATGACGAAAATTAAATATTCTTCTAAGCCAGTTGTAGCAGCACCATATGGTATGACGCTTGGCGGAGGTACAGAAGTTTGTTTACCAGCAGCTAGCATTCAAGCTTCTAGCGAAACGTATATGGGCTTAGTAGAAGTTGGTGTTGGCTTAATCCCTGGCGGAGGCGGTAATAAAGAGCTATACATTAAACACTTAAATAAAATGCCAAATGGTGTAGAGTTTGATCTGCAAAAAGTTGCGAATAAAGTATTCGAATCTGTAGCGATGGCGAAAGTTTCTACATCGGCACAAGAAGCTGTATCGAACAACTTCTTAGGCGATAAAGACGGTATTAGTGTGAATGGTGATCACTTACTATATGATGCGAAACAAAAAGCACTTGCTTTATATGAAGCTGGCTATAAAGCACCAATCCGTAAAAAGATACCAGTTGTTGGTGAAACAGGATATGCAACTCTTGTACTTGGTGCAGAAGCAATGCATTTATCAGGTTACATTTCTGAACATGATCTTCACATTGCGAAGAAACTTGCATATGTCATTGCGGGCGGAAAAGTACCGTACGGAACAGAAGTTGATGAGCAGTATTTATTAGATGTAGAACGTGAAGCATTTATTAGCTTAGTAAGTGAGATGAAATCACAAGCAAGAATGCAGCACATGCTTGTAAAAGGAAAGCCATTACGTAACTAATAACGAGGGGAGATATCGTTCATGAGAGAAGCTGTCATTGTTGCGGGAGCAAGAACACCAATTGGAAAAGCAAAGAGGGGTTCATTAAAAACAGTTCGTCCTGACGATCTAGGGGCGTTAGTAGTAAAGGAAACGTTAAAGCGTGCGAATTATGAAGGACCAATCGACGATTTAATTTTCGGTTGTGCAATGCCAGAAGCAGAGCAAGGGTTAAATATGGCTCGTAATATCGGCGGACTAGCAGGACTTTCTTACGATGTTCCAGCTATTACAATTAACCGTTACTGTTCTTCAGGTTTACAAAGTATCGCTTACGGAGCAGAGCGCATTATGCTTGGTCACTCGGAAGCTGTATTATCAGGCGGAGCGGAATCAATGAGTTTAGTTCCGATGATGGGACACGTTGTTCGTCCGAATAGTCGCCTTGTAGAAGCAGCTCCAGAATATTATATGGGTATGGGACATACAGCAGAGCAAGTTGCTGTGAAATATGGAATTTCTCGTGAAGAACAAGATGCATTTGCAGTAAGAAGTCATCAACGTGCTGCGAAAGCATTAGCTGTAGGGAACTTTGCTGATGAAACAGTATCTGTAGATGTAACGTTACGTACTGTTGGATCAAACAATAAACTGCAAGAAGAAACAATCATTTTCGCGCAAGACGAAGGTGTAAGAGCAGAAACGTCGCTAGACATTTTAGGTAAATTACGTCCAGCATTTAACGTTCGTGGTTCTGTAACAGCTGGTAACTCTTCACAAATGAGTGACGGTGCAGCAGCTGTACTATTAATGGATCGTGAAAAAGCAGTGAGTGATGGCATGAAACCACTTGCGAAATTCCGTTCATTTGCAGTAGCTGGCGTACCACCAGAAGTAATGGGAATTGGTCCAATCGCTGCAATTCCAAAGGCGTTAAAATTAGCTGGTTTAGAGCTATCTGATATCGGCCTATTCGAACTAAATGAAGCATTCGCTTCTCAATCAATCCAAGTTATTCGTGAGCTTGGTTTAGATGAAGAAAAAGTAAACGTAAACGGCGGTGCAATCGCACTTGGACATCCACTTGGCTGTACAGGAGCAAAACTAACACTATCTCTTATTCACGAAATGAAACGCCGCAACCAACAATTCGGTATCGTAACAATGTGTATCGGCGGCGGAATGGGAGCAGCAGGAGTGTTTGAATTACTATAAAAAGTGGAAGTGGCTTGCTCAGAACGAGAGGACACTAAAGCAAAGAATGGAAGCAACAAAGGTTTATAAAAAATAAAATTGAGAGCCAGCTTCTTTCAAAAAGGAAGAAGCGGCTTATGAAAATATGAAGGAGGAAATTTTCATGGAAAAAACAGTAGGAAATGCGGTTAAAGGCGGTAGCTTTTTAGTTGATGAGATTACGATTGATCAAGTGTTTACGCCAGAGGATTTTTCATCTGAGCATAAAATGATTGCAAAAACGACAGAGGACTTTATTGTGAATGAAGTTCTTCCAGAGCTTGAATATTTAGAGCAACACGAGTTTGATCGTTCTGTTCGTCTTTTAAAAGAAGCTGGGGAACTTGGTTTATTAGGCGCTGACGTACCAGAAGAGTACGGTGGAATTGGTCTTGATAAAGTAAGCTCAGCGTTAATCGCAGAGAAATTCTCTCGCGCTGGTGGCTTTGCAATTACTCACGGTGCTCACGTAGGTATCGGGTCATTACCAATCGTATTATTTGGTAACGAAGAGCAAAAGAAAAAGTATTTACCACTACTTGCAACTGGTGAAAAATTAGCGGCATACGCATTAACTGAGCCAGGTTCAGGATCTGACGCATTAGGCGCAAAAACAACTGCACGTTTAAATGCAGAAGGTACACATTACGTATTAAACGGTGAAAAACAATGGATTACAAACTCTGCATTTGCTGATGTATTTATCGTATACGCAAAAATTGATGGAGAGCACTTCTCAGCATTTATCGTAGAGAAAGAGTATGCTGGCGTATCTACAAGCCCAGAAGAAAAGAAAATGGGTATTAAATGTTCATCAACTCGTACTTTAATTTTAGAAGATGCATTAGTACCGAAAGAAAACTTACTTGGTGAAATCGGTAAAGGTCATATTATCGCGTTCAACATTTTAAATATCGGCCGTTATAAATTAGGTGTTGGTACAGTTGGATCTGCGAAACGTGCAGTAGAAATTTCAGCACAATATGCAAACCAACGTCAACAGTTCAAACAACCAATCGCTCGCTTCCCATTAATTCAAGAGAAACTTGCGAACATGGCAGCGAAAACATATGCAGCTGAAAGCTCTGTATACCGTACAGTAGGTTTATTCGAAAGCCGCATGAGCACATTATCTGAAGAGGAAGTAAAGGACGGTAAAGCAGTAGCAGCTTCTATCGCTGAATATGCAATCGAGTGCTCTTTAAACAAAGTATTCGGTTCTGAAGTACTAGATTATACAGTAGATGAAGGTGTTCAAATTCACGGTGGTTACGGATTTATGGCAGAGTACGAGATTGAAAGAATGTACCGCGATTCTCGTATTAACCGTATTTTCGAAGGAACGAACGAAATTAACCGCCTAATCGTACCAGGTACGTTCTTACGTAAAGCGATGAAAGGTGAATTACCACTTCTTCAAAAAGCACAAAAATTACAAGAAGAGTTAATGATGATGATGCCAGAAGAAGTAGGCGATGAGCCATTAGCACTTCAAAAATATTTAGTAACTAACGCGAAGAAAATCGGCTTAATGGTAGCTGGATTAGCTGCTCAAAAATACGGTAAAGCATTAGATAAAGAGCAAGAAATTCTTGTGAATATCGCTGACATCGTAAGCAACCTATACGCAATGGAGTCAGCTGTTCTTCGTACAGAAAAAGCAATTAAAACAACTGGTCTTGAAAAGAATAAACAAAAAGTGTTATACACTGAAGTATTCTGTCAAGAAGCATTCAACGAAATCGAAGCAGATGCGAAAGAAACACTTATCGCAGTTGAAAACGGCGACATGCTGCGCATGATGTTATCATCATTACGTAAATTAACTCGCCACACACCACTTAATGTAATTCCGAAGAAACGTGAAATCGCTGCGAAAATTTTAGAAGATGAGCGTTACACAGTTTAATATCTTTAAAGAACAGTAGTCGTTTATACGGCTACTGTTCTTTTTTTTTTTGAAAAAAAGAAATTTTTAGTGACATAAAACTAATGCCATTAGTATAATAAAACTAACGGTATTAGTTTTAGTGAAAAGGGAGCTGGAAATATGAGAGTGATACATGAAAAAACGGTATATCAATTGTCATTTTTGCCAAGAGTGTTTCCTGTGAATTGTTACTTTGTCGAGGAAGAAGATGGTTTAACTTTAATTGATGCGGCTTTGCCATATAGCGCAAAAGGGATTTTACAGGCGGCTGAGAAAATAGGAAAACCAATTACTAAGATTGTATTAACACATGCGCATGATGATCACATCGGTGCATTAGACGCATTAAAGGAAGTACTTCCGCATGTTCCAGTCTATATTTCTAAACGGGACGCAAAGCTTTTAGAAGGAGATACGACGTTACAAAAGGATGAACCGAATATACCGATAAAAGGCGGTGTACCTAAAAAGGTAAAAACGGTACCTGATGTTTTATTGGAAGATGGCGACCGAGTTGGATCGCTTCTTGCGATTATGACGCCGGGACATACGCCAGGCTCCATGTCGCTTCTTGATGTACGAAATAAAGCTCTTATTGTCGGGGATGCCTTCCAAACAAGAGGAGGTATGGCTGTTTCGGGACAAATGAAATTTTGGTTTCCGTTTCCTGCGATGGCAACGTGGAGCAAAGAAATATCATTACAAAGTGCAGAGAAGCTAAGCGAATATGAACCTTCCTTGCTTGCGGCAGGACATGGAAAAATGATAAAGGATCCAGGGGCTGTCATAGAGCTTGCTATTAAGGAAGCGAAGCGGAATATAGAAAGTAGGAAAGAGGGTTAATTTATGTCACCGAGAATCGGACTTACATTACCGAAAATTGTAGAAACAGCGGCAGAAATTGCAGATACAAATGGAATACAAGAAGTAACGTTAGCTTCATTAGCGCAAAGGTTAGGGATACGTTCACCTTCGCTATACAATCATGTAAAAGGGTTACAAGATGTACGGAAAAATCTCGGTATTTACGGAATAAAACAGCTGCATAACAAACTGGAAGAAGCGGCTGAGGATAAACATATGGATGAAGCAATTCATGCATTAGGAGAAGCATATGTAGCATTTGTCCGAAAACATCCTGGGCTGTATGAAGCAACCTTTTTACGAGATGAAGAAGTAAGAAAAGCAGGTGACGAAATTGTAAAGCTTTGTCTTCAGGTTTTACAACAGTACGGATTAGAAGGAGAGAATGCACTTCATGCGACACGCGGATTCAGAAGTATTTGTCATGGATTTGCGTCGATTGAACAGCAGGGTGGATTTGGTTTGCCAATAGATTTAGATACAAGTTTACATGTATTATTGGAAACGTTTATTAAAGGATTACATGTAATGAGAAATTAAATAAGAAGCGAGGCAACTAAAAACCTTAGAAGCGATTCTAAGGTTTTTTAGTGCATATGATTCCAAAAGAATGGTAGTTTTTTTCTCATTAAATGATATTATTTTGCAGGTTTGAAAAATGTGTATATGGCTACGGAAAGGAAAACGAAAATAAATGCAATAGGATCTTGATATGGACTAGGCTCAGAGCCCTTCTGGATTTCTGTAAGGAAGTCATGTGTTTTCATGTTTATTGCTCCTTTAACTAATAAATTTTATATGATGCGAGGGTTATGGTGGATAGGAAGTGTTTTTTGAAATTTCATATAATAATTATTGCATAGCAATCCTATTCCTAAAACTATAAAATATAAAGTTTTCATAATATGTAAAATTGCATATTATTCTTTTTGGAAATTTTGTTATATTATCTTTATATTTCAATTAAAGGGTTTTATTAAGATAAATGAGAATAACTGGAGGGATACTGTGAGTAAAACAGTGTTAGAAGCGTATAGTGTGGAAAGAAAAATAGAGAATATAACATATAAAAATCTATTTGTAACGATAGCAATGATTATAGGGATTTCACTCCTAGGAGGATTATTCCTTGGTTTAGCCTTTGAGATTTATGGAGAAGAAGTATTAAGTACTAATTTAGAAGGATATTATTTACTCTTATTTGATGCAGCTGTTGTTGCCATCGTTTTATTAGCTTATAAACCAGTTCTTCATTTTATTAAATATATTTGGGATTTATCCGTTTTGAAGAATGGGAAGACATATTTATATCTATTAATTGGTTTTATTGTCATTGCGTTATCACAATATTTAATGTTACATGTGTTTAGTTTTGAAAGTGCAGCAGAACAAAAGAAACAATTAGGGAGTTTAGGGCTTCAAAATAGCATACAAAGTATTATATATGTGTTAAGTGTTGCTATCATTACACCGATTAAAGAAGAAATTCTATTTCGAGGTATTTTATATCGATTTTTAGAAAAGAAATATAATTTTTTAGTTGGTATCATTATTTCTTCCTTCATTTTTGGAATTCTTCATGGAGGTCTTCTAATTACGGCAACGATTATGGGAATGGTATTTGCAATGTTATACAAAAAGACGCAATCTATTATACCTAGTATTATTTTACACATTGTATGGAACTTACTTGTGAGTATAAGTATGATCGTATCTCTATAAAAATGAATACATAACTAGTATAAAAGATGAATGGCTTAGCTATTCATCTTTTATTTTGTATGCACGTGAAAAAGTTAATTTATGTATACAATCAAAAAATAGCTAAATACTAACAGTGAACGAATAAAGAAAGGTAGGAGTATTCTATGCAAAATTTAACAGAGCTTGAAGTAGAAAACTTACGTCATTTAATTGGTGGACACGCAACAATTATTAACAAGTTGGAGCAGTATGCACAGACGTGTACGGATCCACAACTGAAACAAATGCTACAAAAAGATGCACAAGATGCACGAAATACGAAACAGCAATTAATGACTTTCCTAGGATAGGAGGAAGAGAAAGATGAATGAAAAAGATATGGTAAATGATTATTTAGCAGGATTAAATGCAAGTTTAACAAGCTATGCAAATTATATTGCTCAGTCTGATAATGAACAGTTACACCAAACGTTAATTCAAATTCGTAATCAAGATGAAATGCGCCAACGTAATATGTATGAGTACGCAAAGCAAAAGAGTTATTACAAACCGGCAGCACCTGCTAACCCAATGATTGTACAGCAATTAAAAGGTCAATTAAGTGCGGAATAATGGGATGAAAAAACGAGCGAATGAAGTCGCTCGTTTTTTGTTTTGTCCCGCTATTTACTGGGCGGTAAAACCCCACTGATTAATGCTTCACTTTATATATGTCAATAAATACATAATAAATATTTTTCCAGTTGTAACAAATATGACGAAAATGGAATATAACAATTCACAAAAAGGACAAAAACTTTGTTCAATATTTCACAAAGTATCCATGGTTTCTATCGTGGGAATCTCTATAATTAGGGGTGTAAAGAACAAAAGAAATAGATTATATGATCAATTAGGAGAGATTGCTATGAAAAGACATACAAGAAAAATTGCAATTATCGGTACTGGATTAGTTGGATCAAGTTGTGCATATTCCATTGTCAATCAAGGCATTTGCGAAGAGCTATTATTAATTGATATAAATCATGAACGTGCAGTTGGGGAAGCAATGGATTTATCACATTGTATTAACTTTACAAATACAAGAACAAAAGTATATGCAGGAAGCTATGAAGACTGCAAAGATATGGACATTGTTATTATTACAGCAGGGCCAGCACCAAAACCAGGGCAAAGTCGCTTAGATACTTTAGGAGCGAGTGCGAAGATTATGGAAAGTGTTGTTAGTGGTGTAATGGAAAGTGGATTTGATGGTATTTTCTTACTTGCATCGAACCCAGTTGATATTATTACATATGAGGTGTGGAAATTATCTGGATTACCTAGAAATCGCGTAATCGGTACTGGTACATCACTAGATTCTTCTCGCTTAAGAACAATTTTATCTGAAATGTTACATGTAGATCCTCGTAGTATTCATGGGTATTCATTAGGAGAACATGGTGATTCTCAAATGGTTGCTTGGTCTCACGTAACTGTTGGTGGAAAGCCAATTCTGCAAATTTTAGAAGAGAAAAAAGACAAATTTGGTGAAATAGATTTAGATGAGATTGTTGAGAAGACTGCAAAAGCTGGCTGGGAAATTTATAAACGTAAAGGAACTACTTATTACGGAATCGGAAATTCTCTAGCATATATTGCAAGCTCAATCTTTAATGATGATCACCGTGTCATTGCTGTATCAGCCATTTTAGATGGTGAGTACGGTGAATATGATATTTGTACAGGAGTACCAGCTATTATTACTAGAGACGGTATAAGAGAAATTGTAGAACTCAATTTAACAGAGGATGAAGAATCTCGATTCGCAAAATCAAACGATATTTTACGTGATTATATGAAAACAATTGGTTACTAACTTATAGGAGAAGGTGAAACAAATGAAGGAATATATAATGTCTCGTGTATTTAAAGCATCTGCTGGAATCGCACAAGGTATTTTCGTATCCCTTGGAATTGGTTTACTAATCGAAAATATAGGAAGAATTGTTGATATTCCATTGCTGATTACAATCGGAGTTGTTGCAAAATCACTTATGGCACCAGCCATTGGTGCCGGAATTGCCTTTATGCTCGGTGCAAATGGTCTTGTAATCTTCTCGGCTATGGTAGCTGGAGCGATTGGTGCCGGATCCATTTCAATTACTGAAGCAGGTCTAATTATTAAAACAGGTGAGCCAATCGGTGCATTATTAACAGCGACTTTAGCTGTATATATTGGTAAACGTTTAAGTGGAAAAACTGCGTTAGATATGATGCTCGTTCCATTTGCGGCAATATTAGGTTCTGGTTTAGTTGGTATTTGGTTGTCTCATAATATTACTCCTGTGTTAAATACAGTTGGAGCATTCATTAAAGATAGCTCAGCTGGTAGCCCGTTCATCGCTTCTATCGTCATTGCAGTCGTTTGGGGACTATTACTTATCTCTCCCGCTTCATCAGCTGCGTTAGCGATCGCACTTAGCTTAGACGGTGTTGCAGGTGGTGCTGCTCTTGCAGGCTGCGTTGCTCAGTTTATCGGATTCTCTGTAATCTCAGCGAAAGAAAATAATTTAGGCGGCATATTAGCTCAAGCGCTTTGTACTCCGAAAGTGCAGTTGCCAAATATCACTAAAAATCCAATGATTCTCGTCCCAACTGTCGTCGCCAGTGCTATAGTTGGTCCAGTATCCGCATTAATTTTTCAACTAGAAGCAGGAAAAGAAATTGCAGGTCTTGGATTAAGTTCTCTTATCGCACCAATTAATTTAATTTCTAGCGAAGGATGGGAAGTTGTCCCGGCGATGGTCATCACTTATATCATCATTCCAGTAGCTGTTTCTTATATACTTTACATTGCTCTTAAAAAAGCAGGTCGTATTCACTCTGGTGATATGACTGTACCGCAATCTTAAATTGAAAATCTCCTTTTATATAGAGAAAAGCAGACTGGAAGCCACAGTCTGCTTTTTACATTTTGTAATTTTGTTTTACTGGAACACGTACAGTTTCTTTTGCTAATAAAAGCTGAACGCCGAAGTAAAGTATGCTTGCAAGCGTCATTCCAGAAATGGCGTCTACAAATGCGTGTTGCTTCGTAAATAGCGTTGATAAAATAATAAGCGTACCGAAGAAGGTAAGAATATAATATTCAAAAGCATGTTGTTCTCTACGTTTAAAGGCAGCTAGCATAATCACAAAGGTAGTAAGAACGTGAATGCTAGGGAAACAGTTTACCGGTTGGTCGATACTATAAATATAGCGGACTAGTTCGGAAAATACGTCGGATCCAACGACTGTTGGACGTGGTACAGTTGTTTGCCAAAAATAATAAATAGAAAAACAAGCAAGTTTTCCAAGAATTATACTACTTAAAGTGACATAATATTGTTTTCGATCCGCAAAGCAATAATAAATAAGTGCGCCGTATAAGTAAGGAAACCAAAGTAAATAAGGAATAATAAATGCTTTCACAAATGGAATCCAATCATCTACTACAGTTGTGACATCTACTGCGTGAACAGCCGATTTATTTAATACATCGTAAAGGGGACTTACGAGTACGAGTAGAAGTATATAACTTAACGGAAGAAAAGATGAAAGTTTAAATTTCTTCATGATAATCTCCTATGTTTAGTAATGTAAGTAAATTCAATTGATTATAATATAGAAACGTCATTTGAGCTATCGATTTTACTTACATTTTCTTGAATTCACCTTACGTTTTTGTCACTTGACTGAAAAGAAGGGGAGGGTGCTATATGAAGCGTTTATCGTATTTCTTATTTTTTATATTGATATGCCTAGTGAGTGCTGGGTGTGCAAAGGATAAAGAAGGAGAGAAATTAGAATATAACGGAAGAGCACTCGTAATTGGAGTTATTGGAGAAAAGCCGAAAGATACGTTTAGGAATATAAAGTTTGAGGAAATAAAGTTAGAGGAACTGGAAAAGAAGTCTAAGGAAGTGGATGGTTTTTTAATAATGAAAGATCACTTTCAAGAAGCCTCAACAGAGCAGTATAAAAATGTATTTTCATCGCTAAAGAAACCAGTATTTTTTATCGGTTTGCAAGATAAATCATATTCAACGTTTATTACAAAGGGGATAGAGTATAACAGTGCACGAAAAGATGTAAATGCTATGTATACGCAAGGCTTTGCAAATATCGGAAGTGGTGAGGGACAACAATGGGCAGTCGGTTTGTCTAATGGCGGAAATACAGAAGAAAGTATTCATAATATGTATATTGTCGTATTTCAAACCATCGCAGATTATTTGAATAGATGATGAAGGAGCCTGTATAAGAGGCTTCTTATTTTTTATGCAGAAGCACAGATAAAAATATGATTGAGAAGTTCAAGCAAGCTTTACAACGTATGCGAGATGTAATGATACCGATTTATAATTTTATATCAGCTATTGCGGATTTTATTATAAAGTTTTAATGAAGTGCATCCAGTATTAGTTCGTTTTATCAAGGGGTGATAATGTTAGTTCCACATCTCCCTTTGCGATTGGTATTGGTTTGTGGGCAGGTATGCAAGCAGTTTTAGCTTTATTATGGCCAATAATCGTTCCTGTTGAGATTGAACTTGCGGTTATGAGTGGCTACGGTATGGTTAGTGGCGTCTGCTTGAGCAGGAATTGCAGTAGGATATTCATATGCATATAAACATGTTTATTTATATACTCGTTTACTCTTTCTATATCTCACTACATCATAACGACTATGCCATAGTTATGTAATAGGTTTCTGTTAAAAATTAGTATTAAATATCTTAATTGAAGTGCACTGCATTTCTACCCATTCATTTGCTATATCTTGCTCGATTCCTTCTACATTAATTAGTATTATACTATCGTAGATATTTAGTGTTGCTAAGCTATCCTCACTGTTATAATCTAGCTTAGCAATTACTTTGAAGCCTTTACTATTCTGAATTATTGCATTTGCATTTTTATCTGAAAAGGTTATATTTGTATTCCATATAAATTCATTATCTATATGTATTTCTACATTATAGTTTTCGTGTTTTTCTGGCTTATCGCCATCCCACTCAGCGATAAATTGATTGCTATCTACTTGAACTAAAACTTTATATCCATCTAATAATTTGTCTGATATATCCACTATTTTAATATTCATTGCTTATTACTCCTTTTTATTTTTTATATGATACTCTAACAAGGGGATTGTCAACATTCATCATGTTATTTACTGGGTCATAGGTCCATTTTTCTTTATGAAAGAAAAAATGTAAATAAGAGGATATTTATTGTGAGGATAAGGGGGAATGATGTTGAAAACTATTAAAAACACATTATTATTTGTTCTATGTTTGGTGGTTCTTAGTGGTTGTTTTACAAGAGAGGGAACGATTGTTGGTGGTAAGGTTCATGGTTCTTCAGATAGCGTATCTGGTAGTATATCTGGGGACTATAGGAAATTTACTGGATATGCAACTCAAGATAGGAAAGTTAAAAAAGGGGAGAATTGGATCTTTTCTTTTACTGATAAAACTAAACAAGGAACCATAAAGGCTTATGTTTTAGATTCAAATGATAATACAATATTGGAAGTTACTAGTGGAAACAATAAAAATAATATTAAAGTGTCTAAAGATGATACATATAAAGTTAAAATTATAACAGAAGAACATGGTGGAGAATTTGAAATATCATGGAAAAAAGAAAAGTAGTTAAGTTAATGAGTATCGGGCTATTATTATGTTCTTAGGATTCGGATATCTTCCAAAGAGATGGGGAAAAAGGAAAGTTTCAGAAAAGTTTCTGCAAGCAAAATTTGCTGATGAAGGAAAAAGGATTTTGATTATTACTTATGCTATAGATTTATATGTAATATCTATTCCTTTAAAAGTAAAGAAATTTAATTCACTTTAATTTCTATTGAATATAGAAGTGATTATGCTATGAAAGTCATGTGTATACATGGCTTTTTCTTTGCAGTAATTTCTTACCTGTTGGTTCTATCACGTCCGCTGTAGCGTTATGCGGCGGGCTATTCATTATGGTAGGTAGCCAGGAACAGGGATTTCCCCTTATTTCAAGGGCTGGGATTGTCTATATAGTGGTTCAAATGATTTCGTTGTTTATGCGATTACTTGTTGGGATTGCTAAAGCTATTTTCTCCTACACTAGTAGGGGGTTTTTATTAACAGTAATTCCTAAATATTCATGAAATATGCAAATGTGCATATTGTATTTATTTGGATATTTTGCATGTTAAAATTAAATATAGGGATTTTTGTATATAAAGAACTGAAAACAGAAATATCCAATGAATTTTGAGAGGTGTTACATGTTTAAAAACAAGAAATTAATTCGGTTTGGTCTAACATTACTTGTATGTTTATGGGGAATTGATTTTACAATTGGTTATTTTCAAGTATATCTTGAATCAGCAGCAGGTATTAAATGGGTAATATCAGAAACTTGGAGAACTGTTTTATTGGATGCTCCTGAAGGTATATTGGTTATTTTAGGCGCGATTGCTTTATATGATTTCACAAAAGAAACATCGCCAAAAGACGCATCAATTTAAATGCGTCTTTTTTATTTCATGCAATTAGCAATTTCGTGGAAGGTAGTCTTGCTATTAATAATAGGACATTATGTCATACAATGAAGATAATATTAGAAAATTATGAGGATGATTACGTTGGGGAAATTTTTAATTAGTTATGCTGCAAGCCTGCTTACTTTTATTATCATATGGTTCTTGATACCGTATATTTCTGATCCTAGTTATTCTTACGAGAATGATTTACCTAACATATTAGGATTCATGGTAATTCTCATTATATTTGGTAGCATATTAGATCTTATAGCTTGCCTAATTGGAGAAATGTTATACAGGAACATAAAACAATGTAGGAAGTTTCGATTTGGAATTCCTGTATTTATTGGACTAGCTCTTATCTATATATTTATACTCTCTCTTTTTACTATTACTAGTGCATATTCTTCTAGTTTAGTTGCACCTATTATTATGGGTTCCTTAGCTTTTTATTTAGTGCGTAGAAAAATATAATTAACTTCACCTAACGATAATTATGTAAATGAGCTAGTGGCGGTTCCGCAAAGATTTTGAATAAACTACGAAAAAGTAGAAAAGTATACATTTCTACTTTAATAAAGGATACGTTTACCTTTAGATTCATGATAAAAAAAGAATTACCTCTGTCTCTAATCAAGGGTACTTCTTTTTATATTTCAGTCAGTAATTTGAATTTCATATTCTCAGGAGCAGTTACTTTGGCTTTATTGATGATAGGTTTAATAACTTTCTTGCGGGCTCACTACTACGGTCAAAATCGTTAGTTCCTTTTATCTGTAAGCTTTTGTCATTTAGATTGTTTCCAGGTTTTGTGACTATAGGCTGAAATGGTTAAATAAACGTTTGTTTAAGATGTATGTTCGGTAGGAAGAAATCGATGCAGCTCAAGGGTGAACAAAGGGAAATAGGAAATTAATCAAACGTTTGTTTAAGATGTATGTTCGGTAAGAAAGGATCAATGCAGTTCAAAGGTTAACAACGAAAAATAAGAAATTAATCAAACGCTTGTTTAATATATACGTTCGGTACAGAATGAGAGAAAAATCTAAAAAAATTATATATTTATTTTTTTCTTAACAAATGGCGGGAAAATAAGGAAAATTCGCAGGATTATTAAAATTTATCACGAAATAAGTAAAAGTTTAGCGAATAATCGTTTGAAATAATAAAACGTTTTCTATATGATAAAGGTAAAGGTTAGTAAAAAAGTAGGTGAATTTATGACAGTAACATTTTATTCATATCCAAAGTGTGGCACATGTCAAAAAGCAAAGAAATGGTTTGAGGCAAACGATGTAGCATATGAGATGATTCATATTGTTGAAAATCCACCGTCAAAAGAAGATTTACGTAATTTACATGAAAAAAGTGAATTACCATTAAAAAAATTCTTTAATACAAGTGGAATGCGTTACCGCGAACTTGGTCTGAAAGATAAGTTAAAGGATGCAAGTGAAGACGAAATGTACGAACTTTTAGCATCTGATGGCATGTTGATTAAACGTCCAATCGTAACAAATGGAACGAATGTAACACTTGGTTTTAACGAAGAGCAGTTTGAAAGTGTGTGGAAAAAGTACCAATAAGGTATTTTTACATAATTAATACATTCACTGGAGGTACAGTCATGAGCATTCCAAATAATTTACGTTACTCTGAAGAACACGAATGGGTAAAAACTGAAGGTAATGAAGTTGTTATCGGTATTACTCACTTTGCACAAGGTGAGCTAGGCGATATCGTATTCGTTGAACTTCCTGAAGTAGGTGCAACAATCGAAGCTGACGAGCCATTCGGAAGCGTAGAATCTGTTAAAACAGTTTCTGAGTTATACGCACCTGTAAGTGGTAAAGTTGTAGCAGTAAACGAAGAATTAAGTGACCAACCAGAACTTGTTAACGAATCTCCATACGAGGGTGCATGGATGGTTAAAGTTGAACTTTCTGATGCAAGCCAAGTTGAGAAGTTATTAACTGCAGAAAAATATGCAGAAATGACAAACCAAGACTAATTATAGTCGACTAAAGGACAGCCTTTGTGCTGTCCTTTTTTATTTTGTGTAAAATAATGAACGTAGAATCATATACTAATTATCGTGTAGGAGAGTGTTTTTTGAAAAAACGATTTCGTTTAATTTTTTATTGTTCAGCTCCAGCGGCTAGATTGTTCGGTGGCTTCGCTTCTTCCTACAAGGCAAAAAGCGCCTTTACGTCAGAAGCTCCATCCCCCTCACAATCTGAACGAGCCGCTTGCGCTTTTCTTTGTGATCCAGCTCCAGCGGCTAGATTGCTCGGTGGCTTCGCTGCTTCCTGCAAGGCAAAAAGCGCCTTTACGTCAGAAGCTCCAATGCCCTCTTGTTCTAAGCAAGCCGCTTCTGCTTTTCTTTTGCAAAAATAAACAGGAAACAACATGAAAATAACGAATATACTATATACTAAGTTAAAGGTTGTATAGTATATGGTGATCGGGTGATGACATATGATTTATGTAGAAAAAGTCATTATTGTAGAAGGTAAATCAGATAGAAGAAAGATTGAATCTATTATTCGTGAACCGGTGGAAATTGTTTGTACAAATGGTACAATTGGTTTATCGAAAATGGATGAGCTCATTGATCAGTTTTTTGATAAGGAAGTGTATGTACTAGTGGATGCTGATGATGCTGGAGAAAAGTTAAGGAAGCAATTTCGAAAAGAATTTCCGCAAGCAGAGCATATTTACATTGATCGCTCGTACCGAGAAGTGGCAACTGCGCCATCTTCACACTTAGCAAATGTATTATGGGGAGCTGACATTGACGTTTATACAGAATATTTACGGTAAGGAATGATAGAAGTGATTGATTGGACAGGAGCCGAAGCTACAGCCCTAATAGAGAACGAAGAAAAAACAGTGTTATATGTATATACTCCAATGTGTGGAACATGCCAATTAGCAAAAAAGATGTTAACAGTTGTTGAGATGACAATTGAAGACTTGAAAATTGGAATGTTAGATTTAAATTATGCTCCGCATTTAGCGAAAGAGTATGGAATCGAAAGTGTACCGTGTTTACTTGTTTTTGAAAATGGGACACTCATGAAGAAGATATATGCATTTCATTCGGTTGAATATTTATATACGGAATTAAAGTAGGCGGCAAAGTTTTTGCCGCCTCGACATATTTCTCGGGAAATATGTCGAGATGCAGGGTGGTTACAGTATTTGTCGAGCGAAAGTAACAGGATTGCTCTTTAGTGAGAGGGAATGGTATGTGTAATAGAAAGTGATATGAAGGATGTGATTTAGGGTGAAATTATATTCTTTGCTGCAATCATTTGTAAATTACGCTAATGGTCAATATCATTTAGAGCCGCTTTTAAGACAAGGAGAAAAAACTGTTAATTTCCGCTTTGGAGATGAAAGTTGTTCGTTACAAATTTCAAGAGATTATATAGAGCTGCTACATGAGGAAAGAGGAACGGAGCAAATCGTTTGTGTAGATGAGGAAGATGTAAAACAATTGGTGAACGGAAATGTACGATTGCAAACATTAATGAACGATGGACGTGTACAATATTCAGGAACGTATCGAACGATGCTATTAGTCGAATCGATGTTTCATATATGTAAACCGATGTCAGTGGGTGCTTAAAAGTCTGAAGTTTCTTTTTTTACGAAAATTTCTGTTGACATGGCGTATGGATATTGATACAATTCAATTCATAAAATATAGACAATTTCATAAATTACAAATCAGACGAAAATGTAATCTGATTTCTCTTATCAAGAGAGGTGGAGGGACTGTGCCCTGTGAAGCCCGGCAACCGTCAACTTATGTTGAAATGGTGCCAATTCCTGCAAAGCAAATGCTTTGAGAGATGAGAGAGAGGGATAATGTTGTTATATACGCATATAAACCTTTCTGCTTCTCTAAAGCGGAAAGGTTTTTTTATTGTTTGAATGTGGAGGACATTCAAATAATAAAAGTAGTGATAACGGTGGACTACACGCATTAAACATAAAAAATTGCGGAGTCGACCAAAAATCTAGCTTCAGCGGCTAGAACAGTCGGTCGTTTCATCCCTTCCTATGAGGCAAAAAGCGCCTCTACGTCAGGGATTCGGGCGTCCTCTTGTTCTAAACGAGCCGCTTACGCTTTTTAAACAAAAAAAGGGGTGAACATCATGATCTTGTTAGAAAATGTAAAGAAAATATATAAAGCAAAAAGCGGTGATGTCACTGCTGTAGATAATGCCAATTTAAAAATAGACAAAGGTGAAATATTTGGTGTTATCGGATATAGTGGCGCTGGGAAAAGTTCTTTAATCAGATTATTCAATCAGTTAGAGAAACCAACTTCTGGCCAAATTACAATTGCAAATCGTGTGATTTCAGCAATTACAGGGAGTGAACTTCGTAAGGCAAGGCAAGAAATTGGAATGATTTTTCAGCACTTCAATTTACTTTGGTCACGAACTGTACGCGAAAATATCGAGTTCCCACTTGAAATTGCAGGTGTCGATAAGGCGAAGAGAAGAAAACGCGTCGACGAGTTAATTCATCTTGTTGGATTAGAAGGAAGAGGGGACGCGTATCCATCTCAGTTAAGCGGAGGACAAAAGCAACGTGTTGGGATTGCAAGAGCGTTAGCTAACAACCCGCAAGTGCTTTTATGTGATGAAGCAACGTCAGCTCTTGATCCAGAAACGACAGATCAAATTTTAGATTTATTATTAGATATTAATAAGCGTCTCGGTTTAACAATTGTACTCATTACACACGAGATGCACGTGATTCGAAAGATTTGTAATCGAGTGGCGGTAATGGAGAAAGGGAAGATTGTAGAAACGGGTCCAGTACTTGATGTATTCCGCAATCCGCAGAAAGACATTACAAAGCGATTTGTACAGCAGTTAACGGATTCTGAAGATACAAATGAAACGATTGAAAGTTTAATTGAAAAGTATCCAGATGGTAAAGTAGTTCGTTTGCAGTTTATCGGTGAAGCTGTAGAAAGACCAGTACTTCAAAGATTAATGCAACGCAGTGATATAGAAGTTAGCATTTTGCAAGGAAACATCGCCCAAACAAATAACGGCTCTTACGGTAGTTTAGTTGTTCATTTAAATGGTGAGGAAACAGCGATTCAGCAAGCAATAGAGGGAATACATCAAGATCAAGTAGAGCTGGAGGTGATTGCACATGGATAAGTTAATCGCAAATGTTGATTGGAATCAAATGTTAGAAGCAACTGGTGAAACGTTATATATGACGGCAATCGCAGCTCTTGCCACATTTGTATTAGGACTAATTTTAGGATTGTTACTCTTTATGACAGCGAAAGATAATTTATGGGAAAACAAAGCGGTTAACACGGGGATTGGAGCGTTCGTAAACATTTTCCGCTCGATACCGTTCATCATTTTAATCATTTTATTAATCCCATTCACAAAGATTCTGCTTGGAACAATTCTTGGAGCGAGTGCAGCACTTCCAGCTTTAATTATTGGAGCGGCACCATTTTACGCGAGAATGGTTGAAATTGCGCTTCGTGAAATTGATAAAGGTGTAATTGAAGCTTCGAAAGCAATGGGAGCAAAAACAAGCACAATTATTTTGAAAGTGTTAATTCCAGAATCGTTACCAGCATTAGTATCTGGTATTACTGTTACGACAATTGCTTTAGTAGGCTATACAGCGATGGCGGGAGTTGTTGGTGCTGGTGGCCTTGGAACACTTGCTTATTTAGAAGGATTCCAGCGAGGAAATAACGATGTAACAATCGTTGCGACAATTTGTGTATTACTAGTTGTATTTTTCATTCAGTGGATTGGTGATAGTTTAACGACTCGAATAGATAAACGATAATAAAAAACGGGAGGATGTTTCAAATGAAAAAATTATTACTTACAGCACTTATTTCAACTTCAATTTTTGGGTTAGCTGCTTGTGGCGGGAAAGATAAAGATGAAACAAAACTAGTTGTGGGGGCTTCTAACGTACCGCACGCTGAAATTTTAGAAAAGGCTAAACCTTTATTAGAGAAAAAAGGAATTGAATTAGAAATTAAAAAATTCCAAGACTACGTATTACCAAATAAATCGTTAGCGGATAAGGATTTAGATGCAAACTACTTCCAGCACATTCCATATTTAGAAAAAGAAATTAAAGATAAAAAATATGATTTTGAAATAGCAGGGAAAATTCATTTAGAGCCAATTGGTGTATACTCTCAAAAATATAAGAGCTTAAAAGAACTTCCGGACGGGGCGACAATTATTATGAGTAATTCCGTTACTGACCATGGACGTGGTTTAGCAATTTTACAAAAAGAAGGCATTTTAAAAATTAAAGACGGAGTAGATCCAGTTAGTGCAACTCCAAAAGATATTGCAGATAATCCGAAAAACTTAAAGTTTAAAACGGATATTGAGCCTGGTTTATTACCACAAGTGTATAACAATAAAGAAGGCGACGCTGTTTTAATTAACTCGAACTATGCAATTGATGCGAAATTAAATCCAGAAAAAGATGCAATTGCAATTGAAGGCGATGATTCTCCGTACGCAAACGTATTAGTGGTTCGCAAAGGTGATAAAGATAAAAAAGCGATTAAAGAGCTTGTAGAAGTATTGCATTCTAAAGAAATTGAAGACTTTATTAATAAAGAATATAAAGGAGCGGTTGTTCCTGTAAAAGAATAATTGCTGAAAAGGGCTGGTGTATGCCGGCCCTTTTTTATAACTACATAACTATAGGGGAGAAGGGGACATCATATGAAAAAGATTCTACTGTCAGTTGTTACAGCACTGTCTGTATTTACATTAGCTGCTTGCGGAGGGAAAGAAGAGAATAAGCTTGTTGTGGGAGCTTCTAACGTGCCGCACGCTGTTATTTTAGAAAAGGCACAGCCGATACTAGAGAAAAAGGGCATTAAATTAGAGATTAAAAAGTTCCAGGATTATGTTTTGCCGAATAAAGCGTTAGCGGATAAGGAAATTGATGCGAACTACTTCCAACACATTCCTTACTTAGATAAAGAAATTCAAGAAAAGGGATATAAAATTGTAAACGCAGGAAAAATCCATTTAGAGCCAATGGGCATTTATTCTAAGAAATATAAAAGTTTAAAAGAATTGCCAGATGGCGGAACAGTTATTATGAGTAATAACGTAGCGGAGCGTGGCCGTATGCTCGCATTGTTACAAAAAGGCGGCGTTATTAAATTAAAAGACGGTGTAGATGTTGTTAAAGCGACAGTAAAAGATGTTGTAGAAAATCCGAAAAACTTAAAGTTTAAAACAGATGTAGAGCCTGGATTGTCACCAAAGCTGTATGAAAATAATGAAGGTGATGCTTTATTCATTAATTCAAACTATGCAATTGATGCGAAATTAAATCCAGCAAAGGATGCAATTGCGATTGAAGGATCAGACTCTCCGTATGCAAATATTATTGCAGTTCGTAAAGGTAACGAGAAGAAAAAAGAAATTAAAGAATTAGTAGAAGTATTGCATTCAAAAGAAATTCAAGACTTTATTAATAAAGAATATAAAGGTGCTGTACTTCCGGTAAGTGAATAAACACAAGGAAAGGACTGGGAAATTTACAGTCCTTTTTTCTTTATATAAATAAGAAGAAAGGTGTATTATATAAGGATGCAAGGGAAATACTTATATACATTTGTGAAAAAATTGTTACTTTTTTTCGTCGTTTGCGATATCATTTTATTTGATATAAGATTAGAATGAGAATAAAATGAGAATATGAACGTTTTAGGAATTTTTAAAATGTATATATAGGATTAATGGAGGTATTGAGATGGCTGGTTCTACATTAACGGTTAAAGACTTACACGTATCAATTGATGGCAAAGAAATTTTAAAAGGTGTAAACCTTGAAGTAAAAGGTGGAGAAATCCACGCAATTATGGGACCTAACGGAACAGGTAAATCAACTTTATCTTCTGCGATTATGGGTCACCCAAAGTATGAAGTAACAGAAGGTAGCATCATCATCGACGGTGAAGATGTATTAGAAATGGAAGTAGACGAGCGCGCACAAGCAGGTCTATTTCTAGCAATGCAATATCCAAGTGAAATTAGCGGAGTAACAAACGCTGACTTCTTACGTTCTGCAATTAATGCACGTCGTGAAGAGGGCGATGAAATTTCTCTTATGAAATTTATCCGTACATTAGATAAAAACATGGAATTCCTAGAAATGGATCCAGAAATGGCACAACGTTACTTAAACGAAGGTTTCTCTGGTGGAGAGAAAAAGCGTAACGAAATCCTTCAATTAATGATGATTGAGCCAAAAATCGCAATCTTAGATGAAATCGACTCAGGTCTTGATATCGATGCATTAAAAGTTGTATCTAAAGGTATTAACCAAATGCGCGGCGAAGAGTTCGGTTGCCTAATGATTACGCATTACCAACGTTTATTAAACTACATCACTCCAGACTTCGTTCACGTTATGATGAACGGTCGTATCGTTAAATCTGGTGGTCCTGAGCTTGCACAACGTCTAGAAGCTGAAGGTTATGACTGGATTAAAAAAGAATTAGGTATTGAAGACGAAACAACAGAGCAAGAAGCGTAAGAGAGGAGCATAAACATGACAATCGGTACATTACCTTTCGATCAAGAAACAATCCGTCAACGCGCAAGCGAAGTAAACGAAGCTGCTTGGTTGACTGAGTTCCGCTTACAAGCTCTTGCACAAGCAACTGAACTTCCAATGCCAACGCCTGATAAAACGAAAATTGAAAAATGGGACTTTATCGGAAAAGGCGACGCTGCTAAGCAAGAGCCTGTAAGTTCTTTAACAGAGCTTCCAGAAGCAGTGAAAAACTTAATCGATGAAAATAACAGCGTATTAGTACAACGTACTGGTACAACTGCATTCGTTTCTTTAGCAGACGAAGCAAAAGAAAAAGGTGTTATTTTTACAGACATCGTAACAGCTGCAACAGAGCATGCTGAACTATTACAAAAGTATTTAATGAAAGACGGCGTGAAGGTAGACGAGCATCGTTTAACTGCACTTCATGCTGCATTAATCAACGGCGGTGCATTTGTATATGTTCCGAAAAACGTTGTTCTTGAAACTCCACTTCAAGCTGTATTCTTAGTAGACGGCGAAGAAGCTAACGTATATAACCACGTATTATTCGTAGCTGATGCGAACAGTACTGCAACTTATGTAGAAAACTACGTTGCAAATGAAAATGCTAAAGGTATTGCAAATATCGTAGCAGAAGTAATCGTGGAACAAGGCGCACAAGTTAAATTTGGTGCGGTTGATCTATTAGCAAAAGACGTAACAACTTACGTTAACCGCCGCGGAATTGTTGGACGCGACGGCCGCATTGATTGGGCTCTAGGCCTTATGAATGACGGAAACACAATTTCAGAGAACGTTACGAATTTAATGGGCGACGGATCATATGCTGATACGAAAACAGTAACAATTGGTCGTGGTAACCAAACACAAAACTTTACAACTAAAGTTGTTCACTTCGGTAAACACTCTGAAGGTTGGATTTTAAAACACGGTGTACAAAAAGATAGTGCAACATCTATCTTTAACGGAATTGGTAAGATTGAACACGGTGCATCTAAATCAAATGCACAACAATCTTCTCGCGTTCTTATGTTAGATGAAAAAGCTCGCGGTGATGCAAACCCAATTCTTTTAATCGACGAAGATGATGTAATGGCAGGTCACGCAGCTTCAGTAGGCCGCGTAGATCCGTACCAATTATACTACTTGATGAGCCGTGGTATTCCAAAACGCGAAGCAGAACGTTTAGTCATCCATGGATTCTTAGCACCTGTAGTAAATGAGCTTCCAATTGAAGGAGTAAAAGCACAGCTTGTTGAGGTAATTGAAAGGAAAGTTCGCTAATGAATATTCATGAAATACGCAAACAGTTTCCAATTCTTGATCAAAAAGTGAACGGCAAACAACTTGTATATTTCGATAGTGCAGCAACTTCTCAAAAACCAATTCAAGTCATTGAAACGTTAGAACGTTACTATAAAGAGTATAATTCTAACGTGCATCGTGGTGTTCATACGCTCGGTACGAAAGCTACCGACGCGTATGAAGGTGCACGCGAGAAAGTTCGCAAGTTTATTAACGCGAAATCAATGGAAGAGATTATTTTCACGCGCGGAACGACAACTGCATTAAATACAGTAGCGGCTAGCTATGGTCTTGAAAATGTAAAAGAAGGCGATGAAATCGTTATTTCTTACATGGAGCACCATAGTAACATCATTCCGTGGCAGCAAGTTGCGAAGAAAACTGGTGCAACTTTAAAATACCTTCCGCTTCAACCAGACGGTACAATTTCTTTAGAAGATGTTCGTCAAACAGTTACACCGAATACAAAAATCGTTTCTATTATGCAAGTATCAAACGTACTTGGAACGATTAACCCGGTAAAAGAAATCGGAGCAATCGCACACGAAAACGGTGCAATCATGATCGTTGATGGAGCACAAAGTGCACCTCATATGAAAGTGGATGTACAAGATTTAAACTGTGATTTCTACGCATTATCTGCTCATAAGATGTGCGGACCTACAGGTATCGGCGTATTATATGGTAAAAAAGAATTGCTGAACAATATGGAGCCAATTGAATTTGGCGGTGAAATGATTGATTTCGTAGATTTACAAGAATCTACTTGGAAAGAGCTTCCGTGGAAGTTTGAAGCAGGTACACCGATTATCGGTAATGCAATCGGACTTGGTGCGGCAATTGATTTCCTAGAAGAAATCGGTCTTCATAATATTGAAAAGCATGAACATGAATTAGCGCAATATGCTTTAGAAAGACTATCAGAAGTAGATGGCGTTACAATTTACGGTCCAAAGCATCGCGCTGGTCTTGTTACATTTAATATTGAAGACGTACATCCTCATGATGTAGCAACTGTATTAGATGTAGAAGGCATTGCGGTTCGCGCAGGACACCACTGTGCACAACCGCTTATGAAGTGGCTGAAAGCTTCTTCTACAGCACGTGCGAGCTTCTATTTATATAATACAAAAGAAGAAATTGATACATTTGTTGAATCACTAATCAAGACAAAGGAGTATTTCACAAATGTCATTTAATAATTTAGATACGTTATACCGTCAAGTTATTATGGATCATTATAAGAATCCTCGTAACAATGGCGTGTTAGAAGATAGTGTTACTGTTAACTTGAACAATCCAACTTGCGGCGATCGTATTCAACTTACGATGAAAGTAGAAGAAGGTATTGTACAAGAGGCGAAGTTTGAAGGAGAAGGGTGTTCTATCTCAATGTCTTCAGCTTCGATGATGACACAAGCAGTAAAAGGTAAGAAAATTGAAGAGGCACTTCAGCTTTCTAAAATTTTCTCTGACATGATGCTAGGAAAAGAGTACGATGACAGCATTGATTTAGGAGATATTGAAGCATTACAAGGCGTATGCAAGTTCCCTGCACGTATTAAATGTGCAACATTAGCGTGGAAAGCGTTAGAAAAGGGCTTAAACGAAGATAAGTAATGTTAAAGGTTCCTAAAAACGAGGTTATCTAAGGAGGGACACACCAACATGGCGAAGCAACTGCCAGATATCGGCGATTATAAATATGGTTTCAAAGACAAAGACGTTTCGATTTTCCGTGCTGGACGCGGTTTAACAAAAGAAATCGTTGAAGAGATTTCACGTATGAAAGAAGAACCACAGTGGATGTTAGACTTCCGTTTAAAATCACTGGATAAGTTCTATGAAATGCCAATGCCACAATGGGGCGGCGACTTAAACGACTTAGATTTCGATGAAATTACGTACTACGTAAAACCATCTGAGAAATCTGAGAAGTCTTGGGATGAAGTACCTGAGGAAATTAAAGCGACATTTGATAAATTAGGTATTCCTGAAGCGGAGCAAAAATATTTAGCTGGTGTATCTGCACAGTACGAATCTGAAGTTGTATATCACAACATGAAAGAAGACCTAGAAGCTCTAGGAATCGTCTTCAAAGATACAGATAGCGCATTAAAAGAGAACGAAGATATTTTCCGTGAGCATTTCGGAAAAGTAATCCCACCAACAGACAACAAATTCTCTGCATTAAACTCTGCAGTTTGGTCTGGTGGATCATTCATCTACGTTCCAAAAGGTATTAAAGTGGATACACCACTTCAAGCGTACTTCCGTATTAACTCTGAAAATATGGGACAATTCGAGCGTACGCTTATCATCGTAGACGAAGGCGCACACGTACACTACGTAGAAGGTTGTACAGCACCTGTTTACACGACTAACTCACTTCACAGTGCGGTAGTAGAAATCATCATTAAGAAAGATGCATATTGCCGTTATACAACAATCCAAAACTGGGCGAACAACGTATACAACCTAGTTACAAAACGTGCGGTTTGTGAAGAAAACGCAACGATGGAATGGATTGACGGTAATATCGGATCTAAATTAACGATGAAATACCCAGCAGTTATCTTAAAAGGCGAAGGCGCTCGTGGTTTAACATTATCTATCGCGATTGCTGGTAAAGGCCAACATCAAGATGCTGGTGCGAAAATGATTCACTTAGCACCAAACACGTCTTCAACAATCGTTTCTAAATCGATTGCGAAGCATGGTGGTAAAGTAACTTACCGTGGTATCGTACAATTCGGACCAAAAGCGAAAAACTCTCGCTCTAACATCGAGTGTGACACGTTAATCATGGATAACCAATCTACATCTGATACAATTCCTTACAACGAAATCAAAAACGATTACGTTTCACTTGAACACGAAGCGAAAGTATCGAAAGTATCAGAAGAACAATTATTCTACCTAATGAGCCGCGGTATTTCTGAGCAAGAAGCTACAGAAATGATCGTAATGGGCTTCATCGAGCCATTCACTCGCGAACTTCCAATGGAATACGCAGTTGAAATGAACCGCCTAATCAAGTTTGAGATGGAAGGTTCTATCGGTTAATATTTAAAGTGGAAGCGGCTCGTTCAGAATGTGAGGGGGATGGAGCTTCTGACGTAGAGGCGCTTTTTGCCTCATAGGAAGAAGTGAAGCCACCGAACATTCTAGCCGCTGGAACTGGATAATATATGTATGAAGAAAGCGCCCTGCTATGCAGGGCGCTTTTTTATGTTGTGCTTGATTGGGTTCAGTTTAGGTCAGTTCAGGGCAGGCTGGGCTATCCAGTCGGTGTTTAATTAAATATATCGACTTATCAACAAATTACGACAGGAAGAACAGGCTGTATACCCCGAACCTATATCGTATCCACCTTATCCACAGATTTAATACGCTCCCAAATATGTTTCATCCCAATGAAAGAACCATACCCAATTAAAGCACCTAACATATTCAATATGATGTCATCAATATCGAAAACACCAGTAAAAGTAAGGAGTTGTAATGATTCAATTAATAAAATAAACTTAATGAAAATTTTTGATGCCATTTTTACATTGTTTATTTGTTTAAATAATAACGGCAGAAGGAATCCAAATGGGATAAATATGATGACGTTCCCTAATGTATTCATAAGTATGATTTCTATATTATAAGGATCTAGTAAATGAGTAGGATCGAATCCACTTAAATAGCGGATTGTACTTTTGAGTGGAATTAAGTTTATTAACCCACCGTGTATAGAATGCCAGTCACCTGTTTCAAAGAAGTACTTCAGATTACCAAAGTAAAAAGCTGGCCTCCCGAGCAACAGTTTAAATAATAAAACAAATGAATACGGTAAAAATAATCCCCAACCAATCCACTGTACATATTTTTGCGTAGAAGATTGCATCGCTTTTTCAATTTCAGTTCCTAAAGTAGAGGCTTCTCCGAAGTTTTGAATGGCTAATGTAGTAGCTTCTTCTTCAGATTTTCCTTGATCGAGAAATTCTTGTTTTAAACTTGTAAGATGATCATAAATTTCGAAGTATAGTTCGTCTCTATCAGATTGCGCTAGGTTTGTTTTTTGAACAATACTCGTTATGTATTCTTCAATCGTCATTAATTTAAAGCTCCTTTCTGACAAGTTTTAATAAGAGCTGTAACTGAATCCCACGCTGTTAGTTTTTCTTCTAAAATTTTCTTTCCGCTCGTAGTAATGCGATAAAACTTTCGTTTCATACCAGTTTCAGATTCACCCCAGTAGGAATTGATTAAATCCTTTTGTTCCATACGTTTGAGTGCTGGATAGAGTGTACCTTGGCTCATCGTGTATAGATCGTTGCTGTTTTCTTTTAGCTTTTGAATAATTTCATATCCGTACGTATCGTGTTGTTTAATGATGGAGAGAAGTAAAATATCAATACTTCCTTTTAATATCTCTTTATCCATTTTATGGTTCACCACCTTATGAGGAAATTGTAACACGACATATGTCGTATTACAAGGTATATATGTAGAATAATCCTCCATATAGGAGTTGGTAAAACACTCTTCGCCAAGCCGCCCAACAAACTTACTGACAAATGTCGCCCCTCTGACTAATCCACAGATTTGAAAAAATAAAATTTCTCATATTAAAAGGGCAACCTTTGGCTTTTTCTTATAATGCGAGTACAATGTAAAATAGCAAGAAAAGACGAAAAGTATTTACAGGATTATTGCGTACGTGTAGCGTAAATGGCAGTAAGGAACTGAGAGGAGGTTTTTTCTCTGAATATAAATAAAGAAACAATCATCCACCTTTATCATACAAACGATATACATAGTCATTTTGAAAATTGGCCGCAAATTTCTCGGTTTGTACAAGGGGAGAAAAAGCGAAGACAGGAAGCGGGAGAGACCGTTTTGACGGTTGATATCGGCGATCATGTGGATCGTTTTCATAGTATTTCGGAAGCGACGAATGGACTTGGCAATACGAAGCTTTTGAATGAGGCGTTATATGATTATGTAACAATCGGAAATAATGAAGGAATTACGTTAGCGAAGGAGCATTTGAATCGTCTATATGATGATGCTGGATTTGAGGTGCTCGTTGCGAATTTATTTGAAAAAGAAGGTGTACGTCCGGAGTGGGCAAAGCCTTATAAATTACATACAACGACAGATGGAATTACGATTGCCTTTATCGGACTAACAGTAGCGTACCCAGAGTTTTATCATATGCTCGATTGGCATATTGAAGATCCGCTTATCCATTTAGAGTCTATTTTAGAAGAAGTGCGAGATGAGGCTCATATTACCGTTGTCCTTTCTCATCTTGGAAAAAGCATGGATGAGTATATGGCAGAGCATTATGATATAGATGTTATTTTAGGTGCACATACGCACCATTTATTTGAGCGTGGCATTCTTATGAATAATACTTTACTTTGTTGTTGTGAAAAGTGGGGACGTTACGTTGGGCACGTTCAGCTTACTGTGGATAAAGAGACGAAGAAGCTGTTGAAAAAGGACGGTAGAGCGATTAAGACAGAACGTTTAGGTGCTTATAGCAAACCGTTATCCACAATTGAATTGCTACAGGAAGAAAGTAAACATATTATGGCAGAGCCTGTCGTTCATTTAAAGGAATCATTACCGGTCAATTGGTTTCATGAGACGGTATTTTCGCACATGTTAGCAAGTGCGCTGAAAACGTGGTGCGATGCAGAAATTGGAATGGTGAACGCTGGTGTGCTATTAGAGGGATTAAATGAAGGTGTTGTGACGCGCGGAGATATTCACAGAATTTGTCCACATCCAATTAATCCATGTTTATTAAAAGTGCCGGGGAAAACGTTAAGAGAAGTTATTTTGAAAGCACGTCGCCCGAATATGGAGAACCTTGAGGTAAAAGGATTCGGATTTCGTGGAAAAGTGATGGGGAAAATGATTTACGCTGGTGTCGAAGTCATTCCAGATATGATTCCTGGGAATAAAATTTTACTGGAAGACGTATTGATTAACGGGGAATCGCTGGAATTAGATCGTATATATACGGTAGGAACGATTGATATGTTTACATTCGGATACTTATACCCAGAGCTATCCACACTTTCTGACAAACAATATTATATGCCAGAGTTACTCAGAGATGTGTTAACAGACGTGTTGATAACTCATACATCTTCCGTCAAACTATAGGCTAGTTAACTTGTAACACTCATTTTTCTCTTGTCATACAGATAAGAAAGAGAGGAGTGTGAACTATGGTTAATGTAGAGCCAATTATAATCGATAATTATACGTTTATTGCGGTTAGCGTCAAACTTCCAAAGACAAATTTGCTAGCTGTAATGAGCGATAAAGGATATATTATGTGCGGTGCATTAGATGTAGGTCTTTTAAATGAGAAGTTAGGTGATCGAGGAATTATTGCTGGCCGTGCGGTTGGTGTAAGAACGATTGAACAACTTCTTGAAGCGCCGCTAGAATCAGTAACGATTGAGGCCGAAGCATTAGGTATTACGGCAGGCACAATCGGAAAAGAAGCATTATTAAAAATGAGATAAGCATATATCGTCCCTCCTTCTTGCATAGAAATGATATAAGAAGGAGGTTTTTTTATGAGTATATTTCGTTCGAAAAATTCGCGGTTTCGAAGGGGACCAATTTCCTTTCGGCACATACTGCTTATGTCGTTTATTCTTTTTGTCATATTACTCGTGCAAGGATTATGGATTGTGAATAAAAGCATTCAGCCGACATTACTTAAATATGGGGAAGTAGAGACACATAAAATGGCGACAGCGGTTATGACGAAGGCGGTAAAAGATAGAATTAATGAAGGGTTTGATGTCGATTCATTAATGAAAGTACAAAATGATAAAAACGGAAAAGTATCCACAATTAATTTAAATACGAAGCAAGTAAATGAAATCGTAACGTCAACGACCACATACATAGAAAAATATTTACAGCAAGTAGAACAAGGTGATTTGAAGGGGCTAGGTATTTCTGAAAAAAATGGAGCAACGATGGCAGTTCCTTTTGGTCGTGTAACGGATAATGCGCTTCTTGGAAATATAGGTCCCGATATTCCAATTGATTTCACGACGATTGGTCATGTGAATACGGATATTAAACAAAAAATTGAACCGCACGGGATCAATACGACAGCGATTCAAATTATTATGGAGATGGAAGTTACGTTGCAAGTAATTATTCCATTTCATACGAAAGAAATAAAGGTAAAACAAGACGTTCCGATTGCAACGCGCATTGTTCAAGGGGAAGTACCTACTTATTATGGAAGCGGGAGTGTTGTTGTACCTGATAAAAAGAAAACGGATAGTTAGCCGAATTAAAAAAATAACCGTAGCATATTGCTACGGTTATCGCTTTGTATTCGTGCGTTCTTTTCGCTCCCAAAGACTTAAATGCATGTATGGATCGAAAGCCCATTCTGTATAACCATTGTCTTTATACATGCCGAAATGTAGGTGGGGCGGGAATTTTCCAGCTGTGCCGGGAGGGCCGTAACCGGTGCTACCGACAAATCCGATTACTTTTCCAGGCTCGACAATTTGTCCAAGCTGTATTTCTTTTGAGAATCCACCTAAATGAGCGTAATAATGGTAATTATTATGAAGGTCACGAATGCCGATGCGCCATCCGCCAAGACGATTCCAACCTTTTGTTTCAATAATGCCATAGCAAGTGGATCTTACTGGTACGCCATAGCCAGCAAAAATATCGGTTCCTTCATGAACTCTTCTTCCCCCGAAACTTCTTCCAGCACCGAAAGTACTACGGTAGCTATGGTCACTACGAATCGGAAGAGGAAAAGCATTTCCTTCTAAATTAATACGCCCATAATGTTTATAAATTCCGGCGTATTCGGTAATTAAATCAACTGTTTTCGCACGTCTATAATATTCCCAAAGCATAATGTGAATACGGTCTTCGGACGTTCCTTGTTTCTTTAAAATCGTTGCTGCTGTATGCAGAAGATCACGATCGTTATTTGCGTTTGCAAATCCATCTTTGTCACCATCTAAACCCAATCCGCCAAATAAAGAAATTGTATGAGGGAGAGTGTCGTTACCATTAACGGGTCCAGCCCATATTTCTGGTTTGAAATAAAGGGAAATGATGGCATCTGGTTTTTTCGGAATGTCTTTTCTTACGCTCCGTATATTTCTTTCGTATTGATCCATTGCAGCTAAGTAATACCACGGAATGCCTGAAGATTGCTCTGTTTCTTTATATAGTGCCATGCGCTTTTCGTATATGCTTTGCTGATTATCTTCACCGTAAGCGATGTTTTGGTGGAGAAGAAAGCAAATCGAAAGCAAAAGAGAAATTTTTCGAAGCATGAAATAGACTCCTTTCACAACATCACTCTTTTTAGTGTGGGATATACGGAGTATTTCATTATAGGGAACGATTGGAAAAAATCTTAGAATCTTCATTTGAGCAAATCGCTTTCATACGTTAGAATAGATATGTTACATTGAAAGAAGCGAACACGGTAAACTATTTCATATTGTGCGGAGTTGATAACCATGACAAAACAAACAGAATATAAGCGCAAGCCCGAATGGTTGAAAATTAAGTTAAACACGAATGAAAACTATACAGGCTTGAAGAAAATGATGCGTTCTAAGAATCTTCATACAGTTTGTGAAGAAGCAAAATGTCCGAATATTCATGAATGCTGGGCTGTAAGGAAAACAGCAACATTTATGATTTTAGGTGCGGTTTGTACACGTGCTTGTCGTTTTTGTGCGGTTAAAACAGGCTTACCAACTGAGCTTGATTTACAAGAGCCAGAACGCGTAGCAGATTCTGTAGTACAAATGGGCTTAAAGCACGTTGTTATAACAGCGGTTGCACGTGATGATTTAAAAGACGGGGGAGCAGCTGTTTTTGCTGAAACAGTACGCGCTGTTCGTCGCAAAAATCCATTTACGTCAATCGAAGTATTACCATCTGACATGGGTGGAGTAGAAGAAAACTTAAAAATGTTAATGGATGCAAAACCAGATATTTTAAACCATAACATTGAAACAGTACGTCGATTATCTAACCGAGTTCGCGCTAGAGCAAAATATGACCGTTCATTAGAGTTTTTACGTCGAGCGAAAGAAATGCAGCCTGATATTCCAACTAAATCGAGCATTATGGTGGGCTTAGGTGAAACGAGAGAAGATTTAATTGAAGCAATGGATGACTTACGTGCAAACAATGTGGATATTTTAACTCTTGGACAATACCTACAACCATCTAAGAAGCATTTACCAGTTCTTAAATATTACCCACCAGCAGAATTTGCAGAGCTTAAAGAAATTGCACTTAGCAAAGGCTTTAGCCACTGTGAAGCTGGCCCACTTGTGCGTTCTTCTTACCATGCGGACGAGCAAGTACGTTCTGCAAAAGAAAAAGTAGCAGAAGCAAAATAATGAAAAAAGAGAGCTAATCATTGGCTCTCTTTTTGTTTATATTCTAAAACAGTATTTGGGCATGTTAATAAGATTTTCTTTAATTCCTCTGTGGATAATTCAATTGTAAATTCAGGTACACCAGGTGTAATTAAAATTTTATCGTAAGCATAAATAGCGCTATCCACAATAATCGTTACATGTTGTGAATAACCGAAAGGAGCTACACATCCTGGAGTACAGCCTGTTTCTTCTCTTAGCTCATCAGGAGAACAGAGAGATAAGCTTTCTCCTGTTATTTCTTTCATCTCTCCTCGGTTGAGCCTTGTGCCCTCTAACGTGAAAAATACGTAATAATCTCCAGACTTTGATTTTAAAAATAAGCTTTTACTTGGAGTGCCGTGTAAGCCAAGCCTTTCACGTACGATACGATCTGTTTCATAATCGAGTACTGGTTCGTGTTCAAACTTTTCGTAAGAAGCATTTGTTTTATGTAGTAAAGCAAGTACATCTTCGTACATATGGAGTGATACCCCTTTCTATTGTTAGTACAGTTTCTTCTCGTGGCGTCAACTGAATGTGTTGGAAAGAGATATTACTTGGACGGTGCTCCCCATAATCGTTTTAGGATGCATTGTGTATCGAGTGTAATTTCGTAAATATCAGGATTCGTTAAAGCTCTCCATTCATTAAAGCCAATCGTATGATCAAAGTGCTTTAAAATGAGCGTAAGTAAGTTGCCGTGTGTAACGAGTAGTGTTGTAGTATGGTTTAACTTTAAAACGTCTTGGATAAGTGATATAGCTCGATCCGTCGCTTGTTTTGTTGACTCTCCGCCTGAAAAGGCAATATCTATATTTGTAAAAGTAGATTCTAGTTTTTGCAACCAATCATCCATTGGAACGTCGCTTAATATGCGTTCAGCTAATCGTTCATCTTCTTGGATAGACAAGTTAGCTTGAAGCGCATAGGGCCGAATAGAATCGATAGCTCGCACAAATGGGCTTGAAATAATATGATCTATTTGTGGTTGGTTTTCTAAGATGAATGTAGCAAGAGTGTTTGCTTGATTTTTTCCTGCAATCGTTAATTCGGCATCACGTTCTTGTCCAGTTGCTGAACAATGTCGTATTACAATCAATTTCTTCATAATTCATCCCCATCTTTCAAGTTGACGCTATATACTTCGACAAATGTGGAAAAAATTCCTTTTTATTGGAAACGGCATATTGATCTAAATATGTGGAAAAGTAATGTGGATAAATGAATAATTGAGGTGTAATGATGAAAAAAATGATATGTATTATATTCGGTCTTTGTTTTTTTATACACTTGTCCACAACATATGCAGAATCCAATCAAAAATTAAATTATCCAAGCAATCGAAATAAATCGTTTGTGAGTGAGGATGTGTTTTACGAACAGTTAGATAAGAAAATCTATAAAGAATACAACAATGCAACATATAGCGTTCGGAAAAAGATTTTATTTAAAGAAGTGCCCGATGAAGAATTTTCTTTCAGGCAAAAAACAGCCGTGGGTTGCCGGGGTGAAGTGGTGCTTCAAGATTTTTTTATTCACCCTGATCGCCAAGTTTATTTTTTTGCTTCCTTTTCTCAAAATGAAGTAGAAGAGGTTTATAAGTACATTGTTATAGATGCAGAAACAAGGAGGGAGTTGCAAGGGGGAAAAAGCTATCATCATTATGATAATCCATATAAAAAATAACCCACCAACTGGTGGGTTATTTTTACGCCGGTACATTCATTAATTTCTCTTTCATTTTACGAATAAGAATAACAGCACCAATTGTGAAGAGAAGGGTAATTCCTTCTGCAACAAAGATGTTAATTGTTTTTGTTTGATAAAGTGCCGCGAAAAAGTCTACAAATGCGTGGAATAATATAGCGTAAACAAGGAAGATATATTTCTTCTGTTTTACTGCGTATAAGACAAGCATTGTAAAGGCAATTTGCAATACAAGAGCCATAATTCTTTCCAAGCTGCCAAGGAAGTATAAATAAGCAGGTTGTTCTATTAACATATCCTTTACAAGATTTAATTGTGGTAGTTTTTCTGCCATTTGAGCGAAGCTACCATTGTTAATAGCATTAGCGAATATAAGTGTCTGTAATGCAGAGAATCCGCCAACTAAAATGGATTCAATCCCGCCGTGACCAATTCCATAAGCGAAGCCATCTTTATATTCTAGATATTTTTTTAGTAGGAAGAAGAAGGCAACGAAGCGTCCTAATTCTTCAAAAATACCAGCAGTTAGTCCGCCATAAATTGCAAAGACAAACGGATTTTCTAAAAATGGAGCGATTGCTGGATTACCACGCATAAATAGGTGGAACGGTGTTTCGAGAATTTGGGTAAATCCAATAAAGATAAGAACACCAACGCCGACCACTTTCCAATTAATATTATATTTTTTACGGAAATAAACAAACGCAATAATAGGTACCAGAATCGAAATCACAAGTTGAATTGTGATACTGGCAATTACCGTACTTGAAACCATACTTTCACCGCTTTCTAATATATGTACATATCTATTATGCATGAAATATAGTGGAGATGAAACTTTTAACAAAAAATGAATTTACTTATTGACTCTAACGTTGCGTCATACTTTATCGTATGTATTAAGGGGGAGATACACATGACAATGAAGGTAAAAGAAGTAGCTAATTTAGTTGGAATTAGTGTGCGCACACTGCATCATTACGATGAAATTGGGTTATTAACCCCAGACGAGACGACAGAGTCTGGATATCGTCTGTATTCCAATGAAAATTTAGAGACATTGCAGCAAATTTTATTTTTTAAAGAGCTAGGCTTCCCTTTGAAGAAAATTAAAGAAATTATCATGAGTCCGTCATTTGATCGCGAAGAAGCGCTACAGCTTCATAAGAAAATGCTTCTTGAAAAGCGTGCAAGGTTAGATAAAGTGATTGCGACGATTGATAAAACAATTCAGCATACAAAAGGAGAGATTGAAATGACGAATAAAGAGAAATTTGAAGGATTCGATTTCAGCCATAACCCATATGAAGAAGAAGCACGTGAAAGATGGGGAGACGCAGCTGTAGATAAAGCGAACGAATATGCAAAAGGTATGTCAAAAGACAACCAAGAAGAGTTTAATACTATTTATAGAAATTTAGCGGCATTGAGACACGGTGCACCAGATTCTAAAGAGGCGCAGGCATCTATCAAAGTATGGTACGATTACTTGCAAAACTTTGGAGAATATTCACTAGATGCTTTTAAAGGACTCGGTCAAATGTACGTCGCTGATGAGCGCTTCACGAAAAATATCGATAAGTTTGGTGAAGGTTTAGCACAGTTTATGTGTGATGCGATGGCGGTTTATGCGGATCGTAAGAAATAGTCAAAAATAAAGAAGGTGGAGGTTTTCTCCATCTTCTTTATTTTTTAATCATATCATTCAAAGTCTGATCCCCCGTATTGTTTAAATGAGGATTTTTGCTCATTTCTCGCTTTAGCATGTCGAGGCTCTGTGTATATTCTGTATCATTTAAGCTACCTGATTGAAGGCCTTGAATTTGAGAAATCAACTTTTGGTCTGTTGATACATATGCTTTATAATAGCGAGGGACGATGGACAAAGCAGCTTTATATACTTGATCCGCTACGAGTTTTGGATCCGTTGTGTTTGCACGGTATACAACAAATACTTCATCATCGGTAACGAGCGTAGCAGCGTTTGTAACGTCAGGAAGTTTGACTGTCATGCTTGTAATCATTTCAGCGACTTTCTCACGGTTAATGGCTCCTACTTGTTTGTTAGATACTTCATGTTTTTGTTTAGATGAATAACCGACTCTCGTTAATCTTGTGTTTGTATTTTCCGTATGATACATGTCGTTTTTATTGGAAACAAGAACACGACTTCCTTCTTCACGTTCCATTTCGGCTTTATTAGATGATTGACAGCCTGCAAATAAGGAAAGAGTGAGGAGAGAGAGTATAATTTGTTTTTTCACGATGTATCACCTCCTTCTCCATAGCATGCACTAATTTTCAATTTTTTGTATTTGAAATTGTTGGTTGGTATGCTTTGTGATACGATAAAAAGAAGAATGCTTAGAGAGGAAGTTAATGATGGAGCAAAAGCAAGAGCAAGAGATGCATGCTACGGTGAGCATTAATAATGTGCAGTACGAAGTAATTAAAAACTTTCGTGACGGTTTTAGTGAAGAAGCATTTAAAGAGCGTTATGCAGAAATTTTAAATAAATATGATTATATCGTTGGGGACTGGGGTTATGAGCAACTTAGATTGCGCGGTTTCTTTGATGATAGTAATCAACGTTCGACATATGATACGAAAATTAGTACGTTAACGGAGTATTTATACGAGTACTGTAACTTTGGTTGTGCACACTTCGTATTACGAAAAGTGAAGAAATAAAAAAATCCTCTTACGATTGTAAGAGGATTTTTTGCATATTTTCGCTTATAAACAAATCGAGATATGATCACCTTCAGAAAGTATTGCATTTGGTTTCATTTGTTGTCCGTTCAATTGAATATCCCCATTTTTAATTTTATCCACAATGCGTGTACGGCTCCAGTCAGAAATATATGTGGATAAAGCTTTATCGATTCGGTGGGAACCGAAAACGATATCTAATACGATTGTAATTTCAGCTACGCCACTTTCTTTATGATGTGTAATGGAAATGGTAGTAGTTGTTTCTGTTTGATCTTGCGTATTCATGTCGACTGTTTCCACATGATCAGTAAATGATTTATAAATACGAAGTTTTTGGTTCCACGTATGATCTTTCGGACATTTATAAATGGCAAAACGATATATATTTTTTCCGTTGGCGTTATGCCTACGAATATTCGTGTCAGTAAATAGGGTAGTGCGTCTGCAATTTTTACAATACTTTTCGATTGTGTTTTGTTCATTTTCATATAAACTCCAAGAAAGTTGTACTTTCTGCATTTTTCTTCACCTCTTATAGTAGTGGCAAAGAAACGTAATACAGCTATTTGGATGTCTTGTAGTATGAAGACATGAGAAATAGACAAAAATAAAAGGAGGTTCCCCAAAGAGGAACCTCCGTAAACATCATACTACAGATGCGTTACGTTCCTTTGTAATGGGAATGGGCAGATTACTCCCTTGAAAAAGCATGGTGCTTTTTTGAGAGTAATGCTATCCAATTGCTGGTCCATTACAAAGTAGTTGTTGGCATACGTAGATAACGTCCTTTCTATCCAAATAGATTTATTCTTAATAATAACACAGAAGATTGAAAATTCAAAACTCTTGAAGTGAAAAACACCAGCTAAAATAGCTGGTGTATACGATAAATTATATAAGTTCAAATAAAAATGAGCGTAATTCTTCTGCAATTTCTTCAGTCATAGAAAATGCATGCTCTAAGTAGCCTGGTTCGTTTAAATCGTCAGGACCGATGATTGCAAATCTATTGCGCTGTATATCAAGGACAATTGTTTTACCGTAATGACGATCGGAGTATAAAAGCGCTAAATCATGACGCTCATTTTCTCCCATAAAGCTAACGAAACGAGTTCTTGTAGCGACTGTATCGTCGTACAGAAAGAAACGTTCTTCCATACACATGGCTCCTTTATTAAATATCTAAGTTTAAGTGTGGTTTATGATCTAAATGGTGATGCGTTTTAATGAATCGTACCGTTCTTGTTTTGTAACGCATAACGATAGAATATGTTTCAGCTAAATCTCCGCCAAGGAATTTAACACCGTCTAATAACTCACCAGCAGATACACCAGTTGCTGAGAAGATTGCATCATCCCCAGATACTAAGTCATCTAACATAAGAAGTTGACGAGGATCTTCTAATCCCATTTCACGACAACGAGCTTCTTCTTCTTCGTTCATTGGAACTAAGCGAGCTTGCATTTCACCTTCAAGGCATTTTAATGCTGCTGCAGAAATAACACCTTCTGGAGCTCCGCCAATACCAACGAATAAATCAATACCCGTTCCAGGTAGTGCTGTTGCGATTGACGCACCAACATCACCATCACCAAATAATTTTACGCGTGCACCTTTTGCACGAACACGGTCAATAATACCTTGATGACGTTCACGTTCTTGCACGATAACTGTTAGATCACGAATCTTTTTATTGTTAGCTTCTGCTACAATTTCAATTGTTTTTTCAATTGGATCATCTAAGCTAATTTTACCAGCTGCTTTTGGACCAACCGCGATTTTTTCCATGTACATATCAGGAGCATGAAGAAGGTTTCCTTTATCTGCGATTGCGATAACTGCCATTGCATTTGCAAGACCTTTTGCAACGATGTTTGTACCTTCTAATGGGTCAACGGCGATGTCTACTTCTGGACCGTTACCTGTTCCTAGTTCTTCACCAATATACAACATCGGTGCTTCATCAAGTTCTCCTTCACCGATTACAACTGTACCTGCCATGTTTACCGAATCAAACATATCACGCATTGCTGTAGTTGCTGCATCATCTGCTTCGTTTTTCTTTCCGCGGCCCATCCACTGTGCGGATGCTAATGCTGCTGCTTCTGTTACACGGACAATTTCTAGTGCGAGTTCACGTTCCAAGATTCCATTCCTCCAATTTCAAAAATCATACAAATATAACTATAACAAATAACGGAGAAAAGGTGAATTCGAAAAATTGTCGATTTTTTCAGAAGAAAGCGTTACAATTAAAATGTAAATGCTTTAATTTCCAGGTAGGTGACATTCATGTATTTTGTAGACAGAAAGAAAATAGAACAAATGCTAGTATGTTTAGAACGAGCAACAAGTACATTTCAAGAGAAAAAGATATATGAAACCGAGTTTGAATTTTACGCATTAGAACGTATAGCTCATCTAATTATTGATTGTGTATTAGATGTAGGGAATGCGATGATTGATGGATTTATTATGCGCGATCCAGGAAGTTATGAAGATATTATCGATATTTTGATGGACGAGCGAGTGATAAGTGCAGAAGAAGGACAAGGAATGAAAGAAATTATCCTTCTTCGAAAAATGCTTACGCAAGATTATATTCAAATGAATCATGATGAATTATATAAGACGATTCAAAAACATATTGCAGTGGTAGAGAAATACCCAGCAAATATTCGCAGTTATTTAGAGAAAGAATTAGGACCTGTATCTGCATTTGTACCAGAATAATTATGCTTATAAGATCCCCGGAACTGCCTTTTGGGGATCTTATATTGTATGTGAGAAAGTAAAGGGAAAAGGGAAAAGGGAGAAGGGAGAAGGGTTAAGCATGGGGGAAGCACGTACGACGAAAGATGAAATTGTACAATTGTTGAAAGTTAAGGGAGAGCACACAGTAGCGGAACTAGCTGACGTTTTAGAGATTACAGAAATGGCGATCCGAAGACATTTAAGTAATCTTGAGAAAGATGGTTTCATTTATTCTAAGATGGTAAGACAACATGTCGGAAGACCAACTTATTTATATGGATTAAGTGAAAAGGGAGAAGATACATTCCCGAAGGAGTATAAGCAATTTGCGATTGATATGCTAGAAGATTTAGCTCGAATGGGTGATGAAAAAATACTTCGTTACGTTTTAACAGAGAGAACGAAGCGAATGGAAGAACAGTTGCAAAAGCGAGTGAGTAATCAAAAGAATTTAGCATATAAAGTGCAAGAGATAGCAGCTATGCAAGAGAAAAATGGTTATATGGTTCAAATAAAGAGAGATGGAGAGAACTCTTTCGTAATTGAAAAACAAAACTGTCCGTTAAAAGAAATTGCAGAGAGATTCCCGCAAGTATGTGAAGATGAAAAAGAGATGTACAATCGTTTATTTGCAGGAGCAGATGTAAAGACGTTAGCAAACATGTGTGAGGGCGATTGTAGTTGTTCTTACCAAGTAAAAGAGAAAAAATGAACGTTATGGGGCGCTTTAAGGTAAAGCGTTTTTTTCTTTTTGAAAAGCGGGTAATATAAGAGTGGTATGATAGGTGAGAACGTTAGCATAGAAGGAGAGACATAATGATGTATAAAGGTTACTTAATTGACTTAGACGGTACGATGTATCGCGGAGAAGAACAAATTGAAGAAGCGAGCGACTTCGTAAAAGCATTAGGAGAGCGCGGCATTCCTTATTTATTCGTTACGAATAACTCAACGCGTAAACCAGAACAAGTGGCAGAAAAACTTGTTCGTTTCGATATTCCAGCGAAAGCAGAGCAAGTATTCACAACGAGTATGGCGACAGCGAACTTCATTTATGAACGTAAACAAGACGCAACTGTATATATGATTGGTGAAGAAGGCTTACATGATGCACTTGTGGAAAAAGGATTTGAACTTGTGGATGAAAATCCTGATTTCGTTGTTGTTGGTTTAGATCGTGACATCACATATGAAAAATTAGCAAAAGCTTGTCTGGCTGTACGTAACGGCGCAACGTTTATTTCTACAAATGGAGACATTGCCATTCCGACTGAGCGCGGATTATTACCAGGTAACGGTTCATTAACATCAGTTGTAGCCGTATCAACAGGCGTAGATCCAATCTTTATTGGAAAACCAGAATCAATCATTATGGAACAAGCTCTAAAAGTGCTTGGTATAGAAAAAAATGAAGCATTAATGGTTGGGGATAACTATGATACAGACATTTTAGCGGGAATAAATGCTGGCATGCATACGCTTCTTGTCCACACTGGAGTCACAACTGTGGAGAAGTTAACAGAATATGAAGTACAACCAACGCAAGTTGTGCATAACTTGACGGAGTGGATTGAGAAGATGTAATGAAGAAAGGCTGTTCCAAATTTGGGAACAGCCTTTTTCTGGTTATTTGCGAGCAACCCGATTTGTGTGGGCTAATAATCAGTTGTGAATCGCGTCGATTTTTGTCGGTAAGTCGATATATCTAGAAAATCGCTGATATAATCTGATTTGCGCTGATATATTTAAAAAATCGCCGATATAATCTGAGTTACGCCGATATATTTAAAAAATCGCTGATATAATTTTATTTAAAACGCACGATTTACTACTTCTTTTACCTCTTCAAGATATTCCTTACGCACACTGTCATCCACAGACGGAACACTCGTATAGAATGTATGCTCAATTGTTTCAATGCCTGTAAATTCAAAAATACCAACATCCGCTGTTTTCTTCATTGCGTCAAACATACCGCCTGCTGTGTATGCTTCTTTCGAATTTCCCATTGTAGATAATAATAAGCCCTTTTTACCGCTTAATAACTTTTCAATACCGTTTTCACCGTAAGCATAAGCGAAGCCGTGACTAAATACACGGTCAACGTATCCTTTTAAAATAGCAGGAAGACCCGCCCACCAAACTGGGTAAATAAATGTAATGCTATCAGCCCAAGAGATATGCTCTTGTTCTTCTTTAATATCTTCTGGTGTGTTTCCTTGAGAAAATGAGATGAAATCGGAAGCGCCTAATACTGGATCGAAGTTTAATTCGTATAGATCGCGAACGCGTACTTCATGACCTTTTCCTTCTAACTCATGTTTTACAGTTTCTAAAATCGCATGGTTGAAGCTTTCTGTATTTGGGTGTGCATAAACGATTACATGTTTCATTGTTCTGCCTCCTATTTGTGGATATGTGAATAGTTTTTTATTTATGTAACAATTATGGTTACTTCTTTTGCGGAAGTCAAATGATACATATGTATAAAAAGACGGCAAAAATCGTCTTTCTATACCCCACTCATACAAAGAACAAAGAAAACAAATAAAATGATGACAATACCAATGCCGAAATTAAATACGAGAGTACTATCCATATTATGTAACCTCCTTATTTGAAAGTAAAAAGCACTCTAGCCAAGAGTGCTTTTTTTATTTTGAGTCTACTTCAAAACTTTGAGAAAAGGGTTCATGCATGTAAGAGTTACATTATTTTATGTGTGTATATTTTGAAATGAGTAAGTCCTTGTGAGGTATAAAAAAAAGACACTCTTTTGAGTGTCTTTCATGATTACAAAATGTGCCAATTGCTTGAGTTTGATAAGGCGCTAATATCCGTTTTAACGCCTTTTCTTTGATCAAGAAGTGTAGCAACAGCGATTCAAATAAATTGTACCATTTGTTTCATAGGTGTGCGTATGTAATTATGCATATTCCAATTAGAGGGAAATGAGGCGCGAAAAATGAATGAGTATATATAGAATATTTGATTAGGGGAGAGAAGGATGAATATACACAAGTTAACGGTAGCAGAAGCAAATGAGATAAATACGTGGAAGTACGAAGAACCTTATAATTTATATAGTTTTTCAGGAGAGGAAGAAGTAATAGAAGAATTATTAGATGGGACATATTATGGCTGTTGTGACGATAAGGGAGAGTTTATCGGCTATTTTTGTTTTGGGGAAAATGCACAAGTACCAGGTGGAAGAGATGCTCATTTATATGGTGGAGAAGATGTAATTGATATCGGACTTGGCATGAAGCCATCGTTAACAGGGAAAGGGCTGGGAAAAATGTTTTTTCAAGCTGGGATAGCGTTTGCTGCGAAAGAATATAAGCCAAAAACGTTCCGACTTAGTGTAGCGACATTTAATACAAGAGCGATTACGCTATATAAAAACATAGGTTTTCAGCAAGGTCCTATTTTTTTGAGTCGCGGAAGAGAATTTATGCTCATGGAATATGAAAGACCGTCAGTATGAAACTGACGGTCTTTCATGTTTTATTATTCCGAATGCTCAGCTCTGTGTGCTAAACGGCTTGAAGCAGCGGCAGCGATCCCGCCAACGATATCATCAAGGAATGTGTGCACCTTTCCAGATGATTTATCATTTAAGAATTCTAAAATACCAGGTTTTAATTTATCGATATATCCAAAGTTCGTGAAACCGATAGAGCCGTACACATTAACGATAGAAAGTGCGATCACTTCATCAATTCCGTATAAGCCTTCATCACGTTTTACGATATCTTGTAACGGCTCACTTAACATTCCTTTTTCAGCAAGGACATCGAGTTCGATACCAGTAATCAGTGCGTTTTGTACTTCACGTTTTGATAATACACGCTCAACGTTATAACGGCATTCTGACATCTCTAAATTTGGATGATATTTTTTTTGAAGAAAATGAACAAGCTCAGCAATATCGTCAATTGTTACACCACGTTCTTGTAATAGTTGTAATGCTCTTTCTTGTAGTTGATTTGATTCTTTCATGTTTATCACCTTTTTTTCTTTTTAGTATTTGTATACGTTTCGTTGCTTTATCATGTGCATAGGAATGAAAGGCGAGCACAAGCTCATATATATAAAGAAAAACCATAGGTGGCGACTGCGATGATTCATCATATTTATGAGCATTATCATATGCATGTTAAAGAATTAATCCCCCTTGGCCCCTATAAAAGCTTTTGGATTCGCAACAAAATTTATGTACTTGTTCCAATTGGAGAAATGGAGGAAGAAGTACTTGTAGAGATGAAAAAGCTCAGTGATTATATGAACCAGCAAGGGGATATAACTGTAGCGACTTTCGTTCCGACTATACACGGGTACTATGTAAGTGAGATAGAAGAACAAAATTACTGCTTATTAAAAGGTATGCGTGCGTTAGAACGACATGCTACATCATTAGGAAGTGAGCTTTCTATATTCCATAAACGAGGTGCATTCTTTCCAGAAGAAATCGAGCAATTAAGCCGCATAGGCGAATGGAAAGCGTTATGGGAAAAAAGGCTCGATCAATTAGAAAAGTTTTGGCAATCACAAGTGATGAACCACCCTACAGACGTATTCGATCAATTGTTTATTGAATCCTTCCCGTATTACTTAGGAGTTGCAGAAAATGCAATTCAGTATGTTGTCGATACAGAGATGGATGATACGCCGCAACTGACTGATGCAGCAACAATTTGCCAAGAACGATTCACACCTTTATTATGGCATCAAACGAAGCGTCTCAAACTTCCTTTCGATTGGGTGTATGATCACCCAACTCGAGATATGGCAGAATTAATTCGCTATATGATGATAGAAAAAAAGAAAGACTGGGAGCAAACAATCGTTCAATTTGTTACAGATTATGAACGGAATTATTCGCTATCCTCATTTGGTTGGCGCCTATTATTTGCAAGGCTCCTGTTTCCGCTTCACTACTTTGAAACAGTCGAACGATATTACCAAACAGGAAATGAAGAACAAAAAAGCATATATAGAGATCGCTTAGAAGCCATTTTACACGATGTGAACCGCTCTGAGCAATTTATGAAGCACTTTTATGGCTCACTTCGTTTACCAGTCGATAAGTTAGGGATTAGGAAATTAGATTGGCTATCTTAAAATATAAAAAAGAGACCGATTAAGGTCTCTTTTTTATATATCACAATTGTATGTAATACATTATGCCCCTACCTGTTGATCTGCACATATATTTAAAATGAATTGATGTCTTTCGATTTTTTCATTTACTTTACTCAATAATTCTTGCTGAATTTCTTTAAATAAAAATTGATAACTTGCATTCCATGTTGGTATAACGGATGAAAGGTCTAATAAATACTCTTTTTTCTTTTCTAGTTCTTGAATTGTTAAGAAAGTGTTCCCCATTTTTGGCATGTGTCGTCCCCCTATGTTTTTTACTTTTATATGTGTGAACGATTCTATAGTATTAATTATCTCACTTTTTGAGAAGGATTTCCAATTTTGTTTTATGATGTTAAAGGAGAAGTGTTTTTTGAATAAAAAAAGAGACCCAAATGGGTCTCTTTCTAGGAAGCGATTTTGAACGAGCCGCTTCCGCTTTTAGATTAATATCTAGCTCCAGCGGCTAAAATGTTCGGTGGCTTCGCTTCTTCCGCCGAGGCAAAAAGCGCCTCTATGTCAAAAGCTCCATCCTCCTTACATTCTGAACGAGCCGCTTCCGCTTTTAGATTAATATCCAGCTCCAGCGGCTAGAACAGTCGGCCATTTCGCGCCTTCCTGTGAGGCAAAAAGCGCCTCTTCGTCAGGAGCTCCAATGACCTCCTGTTTTGAACGAGCCGCTTCCGCTTTTAATTAAAATACTTGTTCTACTTCAATAACGCCTGGTACTTCTTCTAGTAATGCGCGTTCGATACCAGCTTTTAGTGTGATTGTAGAACTTGGGCAGCTTCCGCAAGCACCCATAAGGCGTAATTTTACAATACCTTCTTCAATGTCTACTAATTCAACGTCTCCGCCATCGCGAAGTAAGAATGGACGTAATTTATCTAATACTTCTAGTACTTGTTCTTCCATATGTGGGTTTTCCATTTTTATCGACTCCTTTCATCAGTTTTATTATAATCAAGATAGAGGGGAAAATCTATTTTTTCTGTTCTTGTTTTAATGTCGAAATTTTTTATCATGTTTACAACGTGTTTTTTCAGTATAGGGGTATGGAATAAGTTTGTAAAATGATGTGCTTATGTACTAAGACATCTGAATATACTGTTGAAACAAGAAGTGGGGGAGAAGAAATGGTTAATGTGCAAGTGTATGGGACGAAAGTAATTTGTGCGAGCTGCGTTGGAATGCCATCTTCAACAGAAACATTTGAGTGGCTACAAGCGGCGATTGGTCGTAAATATGAAGGACAAGAAAATAAATTTAATTTCGAGTATATTGATTTTCAAGAAGAACAAGAAGATGAAGATAAAAAAGCATTCGCAGAGCGCGTAGTGGAAGAAGATTTATTTTATCCGGTCGTTCTTGTAAATGGGGAAATTGTTGGAGAAGGAAATCCTCGTTTGAAGGATGTTTACGAAGAAATCGAGAAATATTTATAAAACAGGAAGCCTTTGCGAATTTGCGAAGGCTTTTTTTATTGGAGGGATAGATGTGCAAAATGGAGTGAAGCATGCGTTACCAACGGAAGTACAACAGTTAATGGAGCGGTACACAATAGAATTAAAAGAAATTTTTTTAGATGAGAAAATAGTCGGGGTATATATTTACGGATCCATCGCACTCGGTGCATTTCATGGAGAAACGAGCGATGTTGATTTTATTACAGTAATAAGTGATTCCGTGAATGAAGCTGAAAAACAGCAACTTGTCGAACTTCATAAGAAAATTAGTGGTAGTACGTTAGGTAAGAGAATGGATGGTATGTATATTCCGCTTGCTGATTTAGGGAAATACAATGATGAAATGAATGAATACGTGTATTGTGCAGATGGTAAAGCGAATGTAGGTCATTGGGATATTAATGCGGTCACATGGTGGACGTTAAAAAATCAAGGTATTACAGTTACCGGGAAAGAAGCGGAAGATCTTCCGTTTCAAATAAAGTGGGACGATGTAGTCAATACGATGAAATATAACGTAGAACAGTACTGGAGTGAAAAAGCGAAGCAGCCGTATTTATTTTTCATAGAAGAGTGGGTAGAATCAGCTGTCGTTACGATGGGCCGTATTTTATATACACTAGATCATAAAACAATCGTATCAAAAGATAGTGGATTGCAATACTTGTTAGAACGTTCAGGGGAAGAATGGGAGCTTTTATTAAAAGAAGTAGCGAGAATACGGCAAAATCCAAAAGAAAAGCGAATGCTCTCAAGGTGGAGAAGGGCAGATATGACGAGGAAGTACTTATTGCATTTAATTGAAACATGTAGAGAGAAATGGTAGGGGAAAAACCGACGATACAGTAAATTGTATCGTCGGTTTTTGTATTGAGAATGGTATATAATGGATTAAAAGGTTTAATTATACTGGAGGGGATAGGATGAATACAGAATTAGCTACTTATGAAGAAAAGAATGTAGCAATAAGTATGCGCGAAGTAATTAGCATGATAATAATTATTTTTGGGGTAATGTATGGAATTGGTTTTTTGAACATTATATATGACTCTTCCTTATATCCATGGTATGTAGATCATCTTATTCCACCTTTAACATTTCTTACTATTATTTTAATATATGCACCAGCAAGAAATTGCTGTGTACAGTTAGTAAAATCAATGCAGTTTAATAATTTAAAACATTATGTAACGATAGTAATGACGATGATTGTACTACTTATATATCTTGCAGTATTAAATTTAGTTTTACCACATGGGCTTCGTGTGAATGAATCTAATATAGTAATAAAGCCTACTAAAAGTGAAATCATTTTATACGTAGTTGTACTCACCACTTTTGCACCAATTTGGGAAGAACTTTTATTTCGGGGGATGTTTTTCACGAAATTATCTCAGCGCTTTTCTACACTTAGTAGTGCCGTTATAAGTGCTGTTATCTTTACTTTAGGTCATCCCCTTACAGTAGGGAGTGTTTTATATATTTTTGGTGGTGGTATATGTTTAGCTTATACGTATAAGAAAACAAATAACTTACTCGTCCCATGGGGGATTCATTTATTAAATAATGCATTTTTTATATTAGTAAATTTTCAACTGTAAAAAGACGCCTTTTTGAAAAGGGCGTCTTTCGTATTTTGTAGAAATGGATTTACATGTACTGTGTAGAGGAAAGGTAATACGAAATATGGATAGTTTCATGTGAAACATTTTTAGTATTAAATATATAAAAAGTTTAACTTAGTGTATTAAACGTATCATTCATAAATATTCTAATATATTTAAAAGTAATATGAAATAATAAACGGATAATTGTTGGAATATATTCGATTTTCGTTCATTTTTATGAAATATATGTACTTTTTGTTAGATTCCTTCTTTTTATTTCTATAAAATACACGTATGTAGAAATGAGAAAAGGATGATGTACGTGAGGGACACTGTTTTACAAGAAACAATTTCTCCGCAACAGTTACATACAGTCGTTCAAAAGAATACGGCGTATTATGACTTTAAGTGGGGAAAGATAGAAAATCCAGCGCAAGGAAATACTTGGAATTGGGTAGCCTTTTTCTTCCCAGTTTTTTGGTTAGCTTATCGTAAAATGTATAAGTTGTTTATTATACTTACGTTACTGGCGGTACCTAGTATATTTGTAACTCCTTTTATAGATATTCCAGATGGGATTTTTTTATCAATTGGTCTAGTTTTTCAATTAGGAATGATGATATTTACTGGATGGCAAGGAAACCGTTTATATTATAAGCACGCTGTCCGTATTTTACATAAGGAAGAAAATATGCCTGATCATGAGAAGGCGTATTACTTACAATCAAAGGGTGGCGCTAGCTTGGCTCGCATGATTGGTGTACAAGTTATAGTGGCGCTAGTATTTGGTGGAGCTATGTTCGGACTCTCCTTTTTACGAACTGAACCAAATATAAAAAACGTTGTTCGTGCAAGTGATGAAGGATTTACTTTAGAGATTATGACGGATAATCCAACGTGGAAGCTTGTAACGAAAGAAAAAGATTATGATGTAGTAGAATTTACCGGTTATGATTATACGGAGAAGAAAAACGTAAAAATTAAATTTGCTGTTTATTTCGCTGAAGATTATTTCGAGTGGCAAGAGGTATACGAGAATAATAAGAAGATAAGTGAAGAAGAGTTGGAAGAGTATCAATTTTATATTGAAGAGAATGGTTGGGGGTTCTAGTGAGAACTCGTTCATTTTGAAAAGAAGGATCTTGTGAAGGTTCTTCTTTTTTATTGGAAACACCATACGAATTAAAAATTTGTAAAATACAATAAAAAATGAGAATTTGAGGTAGGGTTGTCAATAACGTGAGACTATGGCACTATAAAGAAATGCTATACAAATTTTATTTATCGAGATGTAAACATCAATTTTGATTTTTACGTATAAATAATGAACGGAGGAAATGAATTTATGGCTACTTTACCTAATTGTCCAAAATGTAATTCAGAATATACGTATGAGGATGGCGTTCTTTTCGTATGTCCAGAATGTGCTCATGAGTGGGGCCAAGAAGCAGAAACTGAAAATAATGATGGTGCAAAAGTTGTAAAAGATGCGAACGGAAACGTTCTTCAAGATGGCGACGCTGTTACTGTCATTAAAGATTTAAAAGTAAAAGGAACTTCTTCAGTTGTGAAGATCGGTACGAAAGTAAAAAGTATCCGTCTAGTTGATGGCGATCACGATATCGATTGCAAAATCGACGGTTTCGGAGCTATGAAATTAAAATCACAGTTCGTGAAGAAGGCGTAAGTAAAAGAGGAGGCGAATAGGCCTCCTCTTTTTATTATGTCATTTTTTGTCGGTAAGTCGATATTCCTTGTCGAATCGCCGATATATTTCAAAAATCGTCGATATATTTTGAGTTATGATAGATATATTCGAAAAATCGTCGATATAATTTCACTCACCGAGAACGGTGCATCATTTACCAAGCGAGAGTTACGATTCACTTCGCAGCATAGTCAATCTCTTTCAACTGACACCGCTTATTAAAGAATGTTTTATATCCAAGCTGTAAGAAGATAATAACAGCAAAAGCAGTGCTTCCTGAAATACCAAGTATGATAGCAATTTGATATTGAATGGCTGTAAATGGTGATACACCAGATAAGATTTGACCAGTCATCATGCCTGGTAAGCTTATAATCCCCATTCCGACCATAGAATTGATTGTTGGTAAAATAGCAGAGTCAAAAGCGTCTCGAATGAGCGGAGCAGCAGCTTCTTTCGGTGTTGCGCCGAGCATAAGTGCACCTTCAATTTGACCTCTTTGCGATTTCATATTATTTAAGAACGTATTTGCACCGAGAGAAACGCCTGTCATCGCATTCCCGACTAACATTCCCGTAATCGGAACGATATATTGCGGAGCATACCAAGGGTCATGACCGATAATAACAAAGATAAATAGTAGAAGTGGCCCAATTGATCCGGCGACCATGGAAAGGGCGGCTACTCGTTTTAATTCTTTAGACATTGGGATGTTAACCCGTTTATAAATATTAAAAATTGCAAAGGTAGTAATAGAAGTAATAAGAGCAATTGTATAAAATGGATTACTATTTTCAAATACGTATGTAAGGACATATGCAACAAGTACGAGCTGAATCGTCATACGGAATGTTGCGAGCGCGATTTGTTTTTCGCGAGGTATTCCTTTTAATTTTACAAGTCCAATTAAAATAAGAATGAAAATATAGGCAGCTGCAAGTTGCCAAATTTGGAGTTCAATAACGCCCTTCAACAGAGAGCACTTCCTTTCTAGTTGCACCGTTTTCTTTACTAATCTCAATAATATCGTCTGCAATTTCTTCTGGAAGTTGTTGTGAGTGTGTAATGAAGATAACTGTTTTTTTCTTTTCTCTTGCTAGCATAGTAAATTGTTTCATAACGCGGCGTTCTGTATCGCTATCTAGTGCCGAGGTTGGTTCATCTAATAAATAAACAGGTGGATCCATAAGTACGATACGTGCAAAAGCAAGTCGTTGTTTTTCTCCGCCTGATAATGAATCAGCGTTGTCTTCTAATTTTTTTTCTAAGCTAACAGTCGTTAATGCGCTTCGCAAGGCATCGTCATTTGGAAATGGTTTTTCAGAAAAACGAAGTCCCATTAATAGATTGTCTTTAATCGTTCCATCAAAAATAGGTGGCGTTTGTCCAAGCATGACTACGTCACGTCGTAATTGAATTGGAGGATAATCGGAAATTTGTTTTCCGTTATATTCAATTGTACCGGATGTTGGAGATTGCAAATCATTTAGCATGCGGAGCAATGTACTTTTTCCGCTCCCACTCTCACCGATAATACATGTGATTTTTTCTTTTTGAATCTGTAAATAAGGAATTTGTAGTATATCTTTATATGTAACGTCTTTTAATATAAACATAGATGGCTCCTTTCTGATTCTAGTTCTATCGTATCAAAAAAAGAGGGGGAAATGGTTATAAAGAGCAACGTTTTTTCTTCGTCTTGAGTTCTATTAATAAGTTAAGTAAACGATCTAATTCTTGGCTGAAAGAAATCACTTTATCATGAGTGAATCCGTACTTTTCAACGAGATAGATCAATTCTTTCTTCTTCGCTTCTATTCGATCGTTTAGTTTCGTTAAGTTCATAAGTGAAATGGAATACCTCCTGTAAAAGTATTTACAACATAAAAAATAAGACCGAATGACTTCGGTCTTAAAGGAAATAATAAAACAACTTATGAATAGCATACACTGTTTATCGGTAGTTTTTAATATAAAAATGAAAAATAAATCATTATTCATATTGAGAAAGATGTGTCTGATAATTTTTAAAAACTGATGCAAAGAGGCTGCCTACATAGTAGACAGCCTGTAAAGTATTAACCTTTATGATATTTGTACATCCAAAGAAGACCGGATTTTAATAATCTCGGTACACGTCCCATTAATGGTTGGTTTGCTAGTAAACCGAAGCCGTGCTTCTTACCAAGAGAGCCGAGAACACCTTTTAATTTAATTACAGGTAGTTCGTCAGGAAGTGGTTCATTATTCCAACGTTTTAATAATATTTGGACAATTTGTTCTCCTTGACCTTCAGCAAGTTGTGCAGATGGAGCGTGTGGAAGTGCTGCGCAATCTCCTACAACATACACGTGCTCGTTATTTGGAATATTGTGATATTTTGTTAAAACAACCCGTCCGCTACCATCTTGTTCAACTGGAAGGTTTCGAACAACTTCATTTGCTTGAATACCAGCTGTCCAGACGATTGCATCACATTCAAGTGGTTCATCGTGGTTGTACACAATATTTGGTTCTACTTTTGTAATGTTAGAGTTTCGTATAATAGTAACCTTATGTTTTACGAACCATTCTTCTACGTATCTACTTAATTTCTCTGGATATGGGAATAGAATTCTATCTTTTCGATCAAATAAGTGAATTTTTAAATCAGAACGGCTTTCGCGAAGTTCACTTGCAACTTCAACGCCACTTAATCCAGCACCAACGACAGCTACTGTTGCGTTTGGTTCTAGACTATTTAATTGTTCATATGTCTTACGTGTTTGTTCAATCGATTGTAGGCTATGTGTATATTCCTTCGCCCCAGGAACGTTATGATATTTATCCTCACAGCCAAGACCGATAATTAAATCATCATATGGGATCGCTTCGCCGCCATCGAGATGAACAGCTTTTTCTTCGAGATCAATATTTGTTATTGTGCCGTATTGAATATTGAGGCGTGGGTGCTCGGGAAACGGTATACGAATATGTGTTTCTGAAATAGTACCCGCAACTAATGCATAATATTCAGTTTTGAAGCAATGGTATGGTACTTTGTCGATTAATGTCACTTGTACATCATCTGGAAGTTGGTTGCTTGGAAGTAGCCGCTGTAGAATTCTCATTCCCCCGTAGCCGCCACCCAGTATTACGAGGTGTTTCATGATGGATTACCCCTTTTCTGTTGAAATATCCCCTAATCACACAATTTTATATTAATAAAATATTTCGACTTTACTCAATCAAATTATATCGAATTTGTGAACAAATAACAATGCATGAATGAATACTCTGTTGTACAATAAGAAGAAAAGTAAAGTAAACTGTTTTGCCTTTGTAGTTACCATTTCATTGCAAGTAGCATGTTATATAAAATAAGTCCATCTACTTTGAAGTGAAATAGTGAAGTAACTAAATAGTTTAGAATATATAACGAAAACAACAAGAGACAGCTTAGTTTTCTTCTTATAGATAGTCAGAAGGTAATTTGTTTTGTAGTACAGGGGGGAGAATTTTGATTAAACCATTAATTGAATTTTGTGTAGGTAACCTTGCGAGTGGTTCACAAGCAGCTTTAGAGAAATTAGAAAAAGATCCGAATTTAGATGTAATGGAATATGGTTGTTTAGGATATTGTGGTATTTGTTTTGAAGGGCCGTTTGCACTTGTAAATGGTGAAGTCGTACAAGGTGCTACAGTAGAAGAACTTGTCCATAATGTATATGAGTATTTGGATGAAAATCCAATGTTTTAAGGTGTTGCAATCAGCAGCACCTTTTTCTATTAGATAAAATCTTCTTTCGCGGGGGAGGATAATATTGTATGTAAATAAAAAAGGCCCTTGTAGAAGGGCTTTTTTCTTACACAATTTGTGCAAGAATGGCTCATCGCCAAATGTTGTCAAATATGAGAAACGGGGGACATTCATATTGTGTTCTAAAAGCATGCATTTTATACTTAAAATAACAAACTATTTTTGGAGTGAATACAAATGAGCCAATTTTCTTTTACAAAAATGCATGGTCTTGGCAATAGTTATATATATGTAAATATGTTTGAAGAACAAATTCCTGAAGAAGATTTAGTTCTTGTGGCGGAAAAGGTTTCTAATATTAATACTGGTATTGGAGCAGATGGAATGATTTTAATTTGTCCATCTGACGTAGCTCCGGTGAAAATGCGCATGTTTAATAATGATGGTTCAGAAGGAAAGAGCTGTGGTAACGGTTTACGCTGCGTAGCGAAATATGCGTATGAGCATAAACTAGTAGAAGAAACAGTTTTCACAATTGAAACGTTAGCTGGTATTGTAACGGCGGAAGTAACGGTAGAAGAAGGGAAAGTTACATTAGCGAAAATCGATATGGGAGCACCGCGTTTAATACGTGCAGAAATACCGATGCTTGGTGAAGGTGAAACACCATTTATTCGTGAAAACTTCTTATACAATAATCATCGTTACGCATTTACAGCTGTTTCAATGGGGAATCCGCATGCGGTTATTTTTGTTGATGATGTAGAGCAAGCACCTCTTACAACACTTGGTCCAGTTCTGGAGACACATGAAATGTTTCCAGAGCGAGTAAATGTTGAATTCATCGAGATTTTGAATGATGCGGAGATGAACTTCCGTGTTTGGGAACGTGGATCTGGTGTAACACAAGCTTGCGGAACAGGAGCGTGTGCTGCGGTTGTAGCCTCTATTTTAAATGGAAAGATGGAACGTGGTAAGGAAATTACAGTTCATTTAGCTGGCGGCGATTTAATGATTGCATGGACAGAAGAAGGCAATGTGTTAATGAAAGGACCAGCGGAAGTAATTTGCCGCGGAGTGTATGAGTACAAGATAGAAGCGTAAAGATGTATAATAGAATGAGAACAGAAAGGATGGTGTATTTCATGATTGAAGTAACAGAACAAGCAGCTTTTCAAATTAAAGATATGTTAAAAGATGCTGAAGATGGAGAGAAGTACGTGCGCCTTGCTGTACATGGCGGCGGATGTACTGGCCTTTCTTACGGATTAGGATTTGAAGTAGAACCAAAAGAAGACGACACAGTTCTTGAATTTTTCGGTGTTGAATTTGTTATCGATAAAGAAAGTGCTCCAATTGTTAAAGGAGTAAAAATTGATTATAAACAATCTATGCTTGGCGGCGGATTCACAATCGACAATCCAAACGCAATCGCATCATGCGGATGTGGATCATCTTTCCGTACAGCGACGAATGCTGGTAAGCCAGAAGAGTGCTAAGTTTTTAGCAGAAATAGAGAAAGACCTTTTTAGCGATGAAATAAAATCGTTAAGGAGGTCTTTTCTTTTGTCGTAAAAAATCAAAACGTCGCCTTCCAAATTTAGAAACCGACCTTAAGATATGTTGCACAATGAATTTTAAAATCTAATTTATCTTTGCAAAGATGCAAGTATCAATTAGTTGTTTACCGTCAGCTGAAAGATCTTCATTACGTAATATCCCTTCAAGCTCAAAACCTAGTTTTTCAGGAATCGCACGACTTTTCGTGTTATTACATTCACATCGTATTTCAATCCTTCTAAATTTGAATAACTGAAATCCAAGGTTTATTAACGCACTTACTGTTTCTGTCATATATCCATTGCCACCAAATTGCGTGTTAATCCAGTATCCAATTTCACATTTAGAAACCTTCCAATCAATTGCGTGAAGGCTAGCAGTTCCAATAAAATCATTTGTCTCCTTATGATAGATAAGATAGCGGAAGCTTTCTCTTTTCAAAAAATCTATATGCGCATTTCTCAGGAGAATTTCCGTTTCTTCAACAGTAGGAATTGACTGGAATAAAAGCAGCCATTGTTTTAATTCACTAATTGAATCTTTAATAGCTTGGTGTACTACATTTCCTTCACCAGCTTGAAGTGGTGCCCGAAGAATGAGTCTGTCTGTTTCTATTTGTAACGGAACATCTAATAAAATAGGATTCATATTATTTCTCCTCTCAAAAGCTAGAAAACAATAAATATATATTCCATTCATCATTTAGGAATCCCTTTTCACATATTGAAAACGAAAACGCTACTTAGAAAGGAGTTAAATGATTCCTTTTTAATTAGCGGTTTTTCTTTTGTTTTGACATTTCGTATACAAACGTATACAATTTTGATTAACGAAATAAACGTATACATTTGTATACAAAGGGGGATTTGAAATGAGAAAAGATAAGTTCATGAAAGAAGGACACCACCGTGGTGAGCGTCATAAAGGGAGAGATGGATCGCATCATCGCGGACCGAAAACATTTCGCCGCGGGAGAGCAATTGCCTTTTTAGAAATGATGAATTTGAAACGAGCGACAATTAAACAACAGTTAAGTGAGCCAGAATTCCAGTCAATTCAGCAAATTTTAATCGGGGAATTAAAGGCAATTGATATGGTTATTAATGAATTTACACAACTATTTGAAATACATGAGAGTGAAACAGAAGAAGCGCCTACGTTAGATGAGAAGGCAAATCTAGAGCAAGGGACTGCATCTGATGAAACAAATTAATCGTTATATCGATTCAGTGTTTTGTGATCAAGATGCTCTTTTGGATGAAGTGATTGCTTCCATAAAAGAAAACGAAATGCCGCCGATATCGGTATCACCTTCTTCGGGGAAACTTTTAACGATGTTAGTTTCCATTTCTGGAGCAAAAGATGTATTAGAAATAGGTGCATTAGGTGGGTATAGTGGCATTTGTCTTGCGAGAGGTTTTGGAGAAGAAGGTACGTTAACTTCACTTGAACTAGAAGAGAAATACGCAGAGGTAGCGCATCGTAATTTACATAAAGCGGGATTTGGAAAACAAGTGTCGTATATGACTGGTGCTGCTTTACAAAGTCTTGAGAAATTAGTCACAAGTAATAAGCGGTTTGATTTCTTCTTTATCGATGCCGATAAGGAGAATTATGAAAATTATTTAACGTACTGTATTGAGCTTGCTAATCCAGGTGCTGTAATTGTTACAGATAATGTTTTAGCTGGTGGTAGTGTAGCTGATGAAAGTGCGAAACAAAAACGTTATACAGAAGTTATGAAGAAGTTTAATGAAGTAGTAGCAACTCATCCAAGTTTAGAATCCGTACTCATTCCAATTGGTGATGGGATGACGGCTTCTAAAGTGAAGAAATAATTATTATCTTACAAAAGTGTAATGTTCATGTCATGTTTTTGAATTTCTTCTTTAAAGCTTAGGCTTTAAGATAACAATATAAGAAAAACACATGAGGTGAAGGAAATGAAAAGATATATTGCACTTTTTAGTATTTTAGTTGTATTTGCAAGCCTATTAGTTGGCTGTGATTTAAATCGTATGGGTAAAGACGAGTATTATGTTCAAATTACAGTAGATGGAAAAGAGTATAATGGTAAGTCTGATAACGGAGAGCCATACAAACATTTTGAGTATAAATTAAAAGGGTTTGATAAAGACGGAAAAGAAAAAGAATTAGAATTTAATGCTCAAAAAAATCTTCGTAAAGATGCATTCTTACGTGTATACTATTCAGATAAAAAAGGTGTATCAGCTTGGGAAGAAGTAAAGAAAGATGAGCTTCCTGCGAAAGTGAAAGAAAAACTAGGTGCAAAATAAGAAAGAAAAAAGGAATTGACGAACAGGGTCAATTCCTTTTTATATTCTCAAAATCCTCTTCTGAAATGACTTTAAATCCATGTCTTTTGAGTAAAGCAGTTGTTACCCCGTAACCAATTTGTTTATTGCCGTTAAACTCTCCGGTGTAAATCGTTGAACTACCACAAGATGGACTGCGTTCTTTCAAAATAATATATTCAGGATGTAAACCTTTCATTTGTTCTAGAGCTTTATAAGCGCCATTTACAAATGCTTCTGTGACATCTTCACCGTCTTTTGTCATCACTTTTGCTTTTCCATCCAAAACGTCATCGCCATTCCCGCCAATAATTTCAGCTGAGGGACGAGGTGTTGGCAATCCTCCTAATACTTCAGGGCAAACAAGTAAGGTATCTTCTCTTTGTAATAACTCCTCTATTTTTGAAACGAGATTGTCATTTCCATCATACCGACAAGCGATACCACCTAAACAAGCGCTAATTACGATCATATTTTCATCTCCACTAAAAAATATTAAATATCACGCCAATTTCTCTTCCTGCTTCTTACCTATAAATGAGGTGATAAAAATGGGAAGCTTATATAATTTAATGAAACCATATAGTGAATTTCGAAGTAAAGAAGAGTTTAATACATACCAAAAACAAGTTTTGAAGTGCTATCGATTTCAATTGAATAAAACGGATGTTATTATTATTCATTTTTTAGGAAAGTATGCAGTGAATGAGAAACAGAAAACAGTGGGAGTTGCTTGTCCGTTAATGGAGACGATTGCTACAAATGTTGGAAAAAGTATTCGTACAGTACGCCGTTCAATTGCAAAATTAGAGGAACTAGGAATTATAAAGCGTGTTGCGACAAAAGAAAGACATAAGCGCGGTGGATATAGTGCGAACTTATATGTATTTCTTACATCTGCAATTGACCGCATGGATGACCGTATGAAACTGTCCGCATGTGAAAGTGAGGATCGTGCAGATGGCTGTAGTAAAAAGGAGCAAAAATATGAGGGGGAAACAATTCTTTTTAAAAACATTCCACAAATAAAAGAGAATAGAAAAGAAACGTACGAACTTGATGAGACGTATTGCCGTCACGATATACCGAAGCCTTTTATATACGCACTTGTGCCGATGACGCGTAATCCGAAAAAGATTAATATATTTTGGAGTAAGGTGGAACTTGCATATAAAAAGAGCGGGTTACTAGAGCAAGGTGTTTTACTGGAGCAAATATTAGCTGATGACGAAGTGTATGGAAACTTCATTTGGCGAGTGAAGAGTGTTGTGAGAGCGTATAAATACGGGGAAATCCGTAAAAATGTGAAGGCTCTTTTATACAGTACAGTGCGGGATCTATTTTTAGAGGTTGGATTAGAATGGGGAGCAGCTGTGAGAAGAAGTAAGGGGATACAGTTATTTGATCCGTTTAAAAAGGAGCCATGCGTATAACACATGACTCCAAGTAGTTAATCAAACTTCCTTACAACTGGAACACGAATCGCTACAAAGAGTACGAAGACGATAACGGCGATTGCACCGCTTTTCATAACGGTTACGATTGGAATTCCTATTGCAAGTGCGATTGATGTGAATGCATAAGAAAGCGGGATAAAGCCCATTGATGAGAGCATAAGTAAACTCATTACGCGTCCCATCATTTCTTCTTTTACTGTCGATTGAATCATCGCCATAAGCGGAACGATAGCCATTGCAATTGTAATACCGTAAAAAATGCCAGCTAATAATGCTTGCCAAAGTACGGTGCTAAAGTTGATGGATAAGAAGAATACACCAGACAGTAGCATCATGATAATGCAAAATAGACCGCGTCTACGATTAATATTTTTTAAACCGACAATGACAGCGCCTATCGCCATTCCGCCTCCTACAGATGCTTCTAAGTAACTAAACTGAAGCGAGTCACCGTGCAGAACATTTTTAACAAAAAGCGGGAAACCGACTTGCATCGGACCGATTAAAAATAAGTTTAAAAAGGCACTACAAATAAGGAAGGTTGAAAGGAATGGTGATTCCTTTACATATAAGATGCCTTCTTTAATAGAAGTGAACATGCCTTTGTCTGTATTTTGCTGTTCTGGCATCGTAAATTGTATTTTTTGAACGAGTATGGCTGCGATGATCAGTAATAAAATCGTGATCGAAAAGATCGTTTCATAGTTCGTAAATTTGATAAGAATTCCGCCAAGTACAGGGCCTAAGATGACCGATGCTTGGTTTGTCATTTGTGTAAGTGAATTTGCTTGTGTTAAACGGCTTTTTTCTACAAGTTCAGGTAAGATAGATCCATCAGCTGACCAGAAAAAAGCATCAGCAAGCCCAAAGAATAAAGCGAATAAAGCAAATGTATATAGTGTTACATCACCTACGATGAACCATGTAAGGATGGTTGCGACGAGAATAGCACGAATAATATTAGAATAAAACATAATGTTTTTTTTCGGGAATTTATCAGCTACAGCACCGCCGATAATCATAAAAATAAGCCTTGGAACACTAAGAGCTACGAAAACAACACCGAGTGAAGCCTCAAGGTTTAATGTTTTTGCTATGTACCACGTTTGTGAAAAAGTAAAAAAGGCTAAAGCAAAACTTGAAAAAAGAGTAGCTGCCCAAAGGAAAAGGAAATTCGTATTTTTTAATAATGGTTTCGCATTTTCTTTTAAAGCAGATTTATTTTGTTGTAGTTCCTCCATATTGCTTCCTTTCTATGTGACAAATTTAAACTAAAAAACCTATTAACAATCGTTTTATACAGTTTCTAATATTTCTATACTGCACTTTTTCATTGTAGACAATAATGTTGGGTTTGCACAGTGGTTATTTAACGACAAAAAAGAAGATACCAAATGGTATCTTCTTTTTTGTCGTTCAGGCTAATGCAATATAAATATCCAATTGTCCGTTGGTTGGATCTGTTGCTTTTTCATCATAAAGCTCAAAGTCTGTTGTAAAAGCACGTTTGTTTTCTTTTGACCATTGCCAAATATATTCCCAAGCCTCACAAACGACTTCAGCAACTGGTCCCTTTCTCGTTGTAAATATCGCATATGTAGCAGCAGGTATTGTTAAAGTTGTCATATTTTCAGGTGCGTCTTCTAATGAAGAAACGGGCATACCGATCGTAAATTGATATGTACCAGTTTCATCTGATTCGTAATTTGAGTAGAACGCGAATGTTTCTTTCGTTTGTTGATTTGGGATGTGATGCATCATTTGTTCTTGGAAGTATTGGTTCCAAAGCCCTGGAATTTTTCCTTCAGTAGATGCCTCTATTTCATTTGTCGTCGTAATCGAAACGCCGATTGCTTGGAAAGCTTCTTTTTTTACTATAATAGGTTCTTTCATTTTAAAATATCCCCCTTATCAAATGGAACGTTTGTTCTTATTTATTGTAACATATTTTGGAAGGGTACGGTAGCACAATAACAAAAGAACTCCTTCACGTAAAAGGAGTTCTTTTCATTTCTATATTAAAACATACTTGAGCTGTGCATCGGTTGAAGTTTTGCGTTTGGATCGAAGTAAGCTTTTGCATTGTTTACTGCTGTTGGTGCTTCACCGAAGCCGCAAGCAATGAGTTTTACTTTTCCTTCATATGTACAAATGTCACCAGCAGCATATATGCCAGGAATATTTGTTTCCATTTTCGAGTTCACGAGAATGCTGTTTTTTTGTATATCTAAGCCCCAGTTTTTAATTGGGCCAAGAGAGGAAACGAAGCCGTAGTTTACGATGACATCATCCACATCGATGATAATTTTTTCTTCTGTTTTTATATGCTGAAGAACGACTTGTTCAATGTTGTCATCACCAATGAGTTCTACTGGTATGTACGGTGTGCTTACTTCTGCACGAGAATTCATTAAGCTTTCTACGCTATGTTCATGTGCACGGAACTTATCACGGCGATGAACGATTGTAACTTTTTCAGCGATCGGCTCTAACATCATTGTCCAATCAACAGCTGAGTCGCCGCCGCCAAATACTACGACGCGCTTACCAGCAAATTTATTCATATCATCAACGAAATAATGTAAGTTTTTCTTTTCATACTTTGCTGTACCTTCTAATTCTAAGCGGCGTGGTTGGAAAGCACCATTGCCAGCAGTAATAATAACTGATTTAGAATAGTGAGTTTGCTTATTCGTAACAAGTTTAAATATACCGTCAGCTTGTTTCTCAAGCGTATCAACAGCTTCTTCTAAACAAACGGTTGGATCAAATTTCTTCATTTGCTCTTTTAAGTTATCAACTAGTTCTTGTGCGCGCACTTTCGGGAATCCAGCTACATCATAAATGTATTTTTCAGGGTAGAGTGCGGATAATTGTCCTCCAAGTTGAGGTAAGCTTTCAATGATTTTTACACTTGCTTGTCTCATACCGCCATAAAATGCTGTGAACAGCCCTGTTGGACCACCACCAATAATCGTTATGTCGTAAACCTTTTGATTTTCTGTCACTTTCATTCCCCCTATAGATGGAATTTTGATATTGATTTCATATATTGTTCATATGTACACGAAAATCCTGCAAATGATGACACTTTCAAATAAATGATAGCATATTTGAGTTCATAATACTTCTGAAAACGACTGAATTGTGTGTAAGTTTTCGCATAGATGCTTTTTTAATTGTATAAAATATGGTGAAAGGAAAATACATGAAAAAAAGGCTGAAAAACCCTTGAAAACGCTATGTTATTTTAAAATATTGATAATTCGCCAGACGCTTGAATTCTGGAATAAAACCGACTAATATAGGGAAGTATTATGTTAAATTTCTATGACAAAATTCGTACGATTTTTTGACTGCGTTTTGTTATGATATAGAATGTGATAAATTCCACATTCTTGACAAATATAGTTTTTAGTACTTGGTATTATTTTTCATTACTATTATATAAAGAAAAGGGTTGTGATTTGGTGAAGACTCCAAAAATCGTAGTTTTAGGTGCAGGTTATGGCGGGATGATTACGACTGTTCGTCTGCAAAAAGCATTATCTGTAAATGAAGCTGAAATTACGTTAGTAAACAACAACAGCTATCACTACCAAGCGACTTGGTTACATGAGAGCGCAGCTGGTACATTACAAGATGAAAAAATCTGTCTAGATATTCAAGACGTTATTGATACAAATAAAGTGAACTTTGTACAAGACACAGTAGTAGAAATTAAAGCTGCTGAAAAACGCATCATCTTAAAAGACGGCGAGCTAGAGTATGACTACTTAGTGATCGGTCTTGGTTTCGAATCAGAAACATTCGGAATTACAGGATTAAAAGAGCATGCATTCTCAATTGCTAACATTAATGCAACTCGTGAAATTCGTGAGCATATGGAAGCTAGTTTCGCTAAATATGCAACTGAAAAGCGCGATGAGTTAGTAACAATCGTTGTTGGTGGTGCTGGATTTACTGGTATCGAGTACGTAGGTGAGCTTGCAAACCGTGTTCCTGAACTTTGCAAAGAGTACAATGTACCACGTGAAAAAGCACGTATTATCTGTGTAGAAGCTGCTCCAACAGCACTTCCAGGTTTCGATCCGGCATTAGTAGAATACGCTGTAAAACAACTTGAGAAAAAAGGTGTAGAATTCCGCATCGGTACAGCAATTAAAGAAGCAACTGAAGAAGGTATTATCGTTGCAAACGGCGATGATACTGAATTAATTAAGTCTGAAACAGTAGTTTGGGCTGCGGGTGTTCGTGGTAACGGTATTGTAGAAGAGTCTGGCTTTGAAGCAATGCGCGGACGTGTAAAAGTTGATGAGTACATGCACGCTCCAGGATACGAAGATGTATTTATGGTTGGTGACGCAGCGTTAATCATTAACGAAGAAATTAATCGTCCATACCCACCAACGGCACAAATCGCAATTCAAGAAGGTTACAACATTGCACACAACTTAACTGTGTTAGTTCGTGGTAAAGGCGAAATGAAAAAATTCGCATTCGACAATAAAGGATCTGTATGTTCTTTAGGTCATGACGATGCAATGGGCGTTGTTATGGGCAAAAAGTTAACAGGTTGGAAAGCTTCCTTCATGAAGAAAGTTATCGATAACCGTTACCTATTCTTATTAGGTGGACCTTTATTAGTTCTTAAAAAAGGTAAATTAAAGTTCTTTTAATATATAATAGAAAAAGCAGAAACGGCTAAGAGCTGTTTCTGCTTTTTTCATTTTAAAAATATAGTATAATATATAAAAAAGAAAGAATATTCTGTCCGTTCTAGTAGAGGAGGGTATTACATCATGGAGAAGCGAGGGAAAGTATGGCTAGCTGTTGGTGGCTTAGTAGCTACAAAAGATGGCAGGTGGCTGTTCGTTAAGAAAAAATATAGTGGATTAAAGGGGAAATGGTCATTGCCGGCTGGTTTTGTAAATGAAGGTGAGACGGTTGATGAAGCTGTGAAACGTGAAGTGTTAGAAGAGACAGGTATCGTCGCTCATGTGAAGGGGATCATTGGTGTTCGATCGGGCGTGATTCGCAATGAGATTAGTGATAATATGATTATTTTCCTTTTGGAGCCTGAAGGAGAAAACATTATTGTACAGGAGAAGGAATTGTCTGAAGTAGCATTTTTACATCCAGATACGATTGCGGACGATCCAAATACGTCGCTACTTATCAAATATTTGTTTGAAGGAAGATCAGAACTACATCTTGAGATGAACAAAACATTAGATCCAGGAGAGCAATTTGGTTATACAGCCTATCATGTATTTACGGCGCATGCGAAGGAGAGGGAGAAAGAGTGAGTATACCAGTACTACTTATTTCAATGATGTTATTTTTCATTTTGTTTTTTGGAATTGGATTTTTACTCAACATGATATTGCGAGCGACATGGGTAATGGTTATTGTGTATCCAATTGTTTGTATACTTATTATTAATAAGGCGAGTGTGTGGGATTATTTTTCAAAGCCGAAAGAAACATTCTCTTCATTTGGGACAAGTGTATCGCATTTAGGGCAGGCAGATGTGTTTATTCTATCTACTGGATTAGTAGGTGCTGCTTTAGCCGGAATTGTCATTAAGAAACTTCGGAAAAGCGGATATCAAATGTTTTAATCTCCAATTCATTTGGGGATTATTTTTTGCATATTCCTTCATCGTATAGGGAATGATTAACGATGAAGGAGTGTGGAATATAAAAATGTTAAAACGATATTGTATTCGCATTATGATGACTTGTTTACTTGTATCCGCATTATGCGTAACATGGAATGCTTTCACAGGAGTTTCTTTATTAGAGATTGTAAAGAAATATGAGGGAACGAGTGCAAAAGAAGTACATGCAGCAGAAGTTAAGAGAAATGTTGCTCCGAGTAAAGAAGTGATAAATGCTTTAGAGCAGGCAAACGACTGGTCTAAATATCGTTCAATTGAAATGACTGCAACAGGTTATACGTCGGGAATTGAGTCAACTGGTAAGAGACCGGGACATCCGGAGTATGGTATTACATATTCAGGAGTTAAGGTGAAAAGGGATTTATATTCCACAATCGCTGCGGACTTACGCGTATTCCCAATTGGAACGATTCTATTCGTACCAGGTTATGGGTACGGTGTAGTAGCTGATAAGGGCGGTGCAATAAAAGGAAACCGTCTTGATCTGTATTATGATACGGTGAAAGATGTTTATAGCCAATGGGGTAAGAAAAAAGTGAATGTGTATGTAGTGAAAGTTGGAAATGGTAAGTTTTCAGAAGAAGAGTTAACGATGTTAAATCAAGACGAAACGATGCAAGTGTTTCGTGGGCAATATTTAAAACAAAGATAGTCTAGTGGTAATTACGCTAGACTTTTTTATTTGATAATAGAAGAAATGGAAGAAAGATGGATTACCCCGCTATTTGTGGGCAGTAAAACCCCACCTCAAAATTCAGCGAAAGCAAAGAAATTAGGCGGGGGGCGGGCTACCCGTAAAAGTCCGATTGGTGAAGGCTAATAATCAGTGGGGGATGAAGAAAAACACCACTGATTAAAGGTTCACTTTATATAGGATGCAACAGAAGTTAGAATTGTCGCATTTTATCGAAAATAAAGTTATAATAAAGGTAGAGTAGAGAAATTTAGGGGGTCTGAACATGTTTCAAGTACAAAAAGAATTAGCAAGCCACGAAGCGGTTATTGTTGCCTTATTTGAAGAAGAGAAAACGAGTAGTTTTGTACAAGAACTGGACAAAGCATTTGAAGGACACTTACAAGTTTTATTAGAAGAGAAAGAACTTTCTACTAAGAAGAAAGCTATTTCGAAAGTACATAGTTTAGGGAAAACAAATGTGAAACGTTATTATTTCGTTGGTTTAGGAAAGAAAGAATCTTATACGACAGAAACGTTACGTGCGGCTCTTGGTAAGGCGTTTAAAACGTTACAAGCAGCAAAAGTACAAGATGCAGCAATCTTACTTGATTCTTTCGTAACAGAGAAATTAGATGTGATTGATGTAGCTCATATAGCGGCAGAAGTACAAGGTCTTGGTACATATGAATTACAAACGTATAAATCAGATAAAAAGGATCGTGTAGAGTTAGAGAAGTTCACGGCTATTACAGCGGAAGATGCACAGGAAATTGAAGCTGCATTAACAGTTGGCTACGTGCATGGACGCGCAACAAATTCGGCTCGTACACTTGTAAATATGCCACCAAACGTATTAACAGCGACGAAGCTTGCTGAGTATGCTGTTGAGTTAGCGGAAAAGTATGATATGGATTATAAAGTTCTTGAGAAAGAAGAGATGGAAGATCTTGGTATGGGTGCGTTACTTGCAGTAAACCAAGGTAGTACAGAGCCGCCAAAAATGATTGCTCTTATTTATAAAGGAAAAGAAGAGTGGACAGATGTCATTGGATTTGTTGGAAAAGGAATTACATACGATACAGGTGGTTATTCTTTAAAACCACGTGAAGGCATGGTCGGTATGAAAGGTGATATGGGCGGTGCTGCTGCTGTATTAGGTGCGATGGAAATTATCGGTGAACTTCGCCCAGAGCAAAATGTGATCGCTGTTATTCCATCAACTGATAACGTTGTAAGTGGTACAGCATTTAAGCCAGACGATGTAATTACATCTATGAGCGGAAAAACAATTGAAGTATTAAATACAGATGCAGAAGGTCGCCTTGCGTTAGCGGACGGTATTACGTATGCGAAAAAACTAGGTGCAAACTACCTTATTGATGTTGCGACATTAACAGGCGGTGTAATTGTTGCACTTGGAAATCATACGACAGGCGCAATGACAAACAATGAAGAGTTGTTTGAGCAAGTGCTAGAAGCTTCTATGGAAACGGATGAATCAATTTGGCAATTACCGATTTTTGATCGTGATAAAGAACGCGTTCGAAACAGTAAGTTTGCTGATTTAAATAACTCACCAGGCCGTGAAGGACATGCGGTTATGGCAGGTACATTCCTAGGTGAATTTGCTGAAGGTACACCTTGGGTACACTTAGACATCGCTGGAACATCTGAAACGTCAGGAGCGCATGATTTAGGGCCGGCCGGGGCAACAGGTGCAATGGTACGTACACTTGCAACGTTTGTTGAAAGGTTTAGTGATGGAGAATAAGCAAAAAGATAAAGGTGAATGGTTGTTACAACTTATAAGCAATCATAAATGAAATAATAGCAAAGAAGATAATTGCATTGTTATTACTATGAGAAGTAAGTTTTTGATAACTGAATATTTTTATGAAGATTTTCCATATAAATTATTATTTTGTTTTAAACATTTATCCTGTAGTTTGATCCGAAGAAAATGACCTCCAAATGAATCGTAGATTCGTTCGAAGGTCATTTTTTAATAGTTTATTGATTATATCCGACAATTTTATTTGTATCGATATCGACGTACACTTCAACGTTTTTGGGATAGGACGTATCAGATGGGAAATGCACGAGGTAGACACTTCTCCCTTCATATTCTTCATTAAATTGACGGCTATTATGTTTATGCAATATTGTTTTGATCATTGTTGCATTTTCCCAATCACCGATAATATATTGCTTTTCTTGATTGGATAGTTGATTCCAAACTGCCTTTTTTATGCCTTTTTCTGTTTCTTGATTTTGATAGGAAATGTCTTTCGAATTATTCGTATCGATGCAACCTGTAAAAGTGAAGCATACGAAGAGTATTGTAATAAATTGCTGTAATATGTTCTTCATGGCTAGCATATCGCCTCCCTGTTCCCAAACACTTCAATTAGCAGAAAGAAAATTCCTGCTATGCGAGGAAATATAAGTGTATTATATGTTTCATAATGAAAATGTATATAAGGTTCCATCTAAGGCAAATGACGTTATACCAGTTTCCTCAGATACAACAAAAATAAGTGCATCACTGACTTCAGAGAGTCCAATTGCTGCGCGGTGACGTGTTCCTAACTTTCGATTGGATGTCAAAGTTTGTTGCGATAAGGGTAGTATATTTGCTGCTGATATAATATGGTTATTATTTACAAGAACAGCACCGTCATGAAGTGAGTTTCCAGGGTAAAAAATAGATTCTAGTAACGGAACTGTTAAATGAGCCTGAATTTCTATACCAGATTGGATATATGCTTCTAATGATTTTTCTCTTTCTATAATAATAAGAGCTCCATGGCGTTTTTGAGATAATTGCCTGATTGCAGTTAATAGTTGGATATAGCAATCTGTATATGGTGATAAATATGTTTTGAGATAGTAAGAAGCGGTTGTTGATTGAATTTGTAATAGTAACTTATGTATATCTTCGACTTTACATAAAAGGCATTTATCATTGTTCTCTAATGTGCTTTGCATATCTTGAAGTGCAAGGGAAATATCTTTGATAATCTCTTGGATATGTTGTTGTATTTCTGGTTTAAGCGCCCATTCTTGCATTGTACCTCACCTTATTCGAGAATATATTTATTTATGTATAGCTTTTCAATTTATACAAAAAGTATTCATAATGGGTGCTGTTTTATACATTTAATGTAAAAGTTTTTGTGAGTATTAAATATAGTATTGAGGAAAATATCATTTTCACCATATAATTAAATTGTGTTTGATTGAGAGGAGAGAATTTAAAATGGAATGGAAAAAAGAATATGAACGCTGGAATACATTTGTTAGTTTGGATATAGAGTTAAAACAAGAGTTAGAGGAAATGAAACAAGATGTAAAGAAAATTGAAGACAGTTTCTACAAAAATTTAGAATTTGGTACAGGCGGTATGCGTGGTGAACTTGGTGCTGGAACAAACCGTTTGAACGTATATACAGTACGTAAGGCGACAGAAGGTTTAGCTCAATTTATTGAGAAACAAGGAGAGGAAGCAAAAGCACGTGGTGTTGTTGTTGCATATGATTCTCGTCATAAATCTCCAGAGTTTGCAATGGAAGTAGCTGCAACACTTGGTGCACATGGTATTAAAACATACGTGTTTGAAAGCTTACGCCCAACGCCAGTGCTTTCTTTCGCAGTTCGTCATTTACATACAGTAAGTGGAATCGTTCTTACGGCAAGTCATAATCCGCCTGAATATAACGGATATAAAGTATACGGTGAAGATGGTGGACAATTGCCTCCAAAAGAAGCTGATGAGTTAATTAGCTACGTAAATGCAGTAGAAGATGAGTTAACAGTTGAAGTAGCTGACGTAGAGAAATTAAAAGCTGGCGGTTTATTACATATTATTGGACAAGAAGTAGATGATGCATATGCAGCAGAATTGAACAATGTCATTATTAATAAAGAAATGGTGCAAAAAGTTGGTAAGGACTTAAAGATCGTCTTTACACCATTACACGGAACATCAAATGTTTCTGTGCGCCGTGGTTTAAAAGAAGTTGGATTTACAGATGTAACGGTTGTAAAAGAGCAAGAGTTACCAGATCCGAACTTCTCTACAGTAAAATCACCGAATCCAGAAGAGCACGCGGCGTTTGAGTATGCAATTCGTGATGGTGAAAAAGTTGGTGCAGATGTATTAATCGCAACAGATCCTGACGCAGACCGTCTAGGAGTAGCAGTTCGCAATCACGATGGTGAGTTCCAAGTGTTAACTGGTAACCAAACAGGTGCATTAATGCTTGATTACTTACTATCTCAAAAGAAAGAAAACGGAACTCTTCCAGAAAACGGTGTTGTTTTAAAAACAATCGTAACGTCTGAAATTGGTCGTACAATTGCGAAAGCATACGGTTTAGATACAGTTGATACGTTAACTGGATTTAAATTTATTGGAGAAAAAATTAAGCAATATGAAGAAAGTGGACAGTATAGTTTCCAATTTGGTTATGAGGAAAGTTATGGTTATTTAATTAAGCCATTCTGTCGTGATAAAGATGCTGTTCAATCTGTTTTATTCGCATGTGAGGTTGCAGCATATTATAAGGCGCAAGGAAAGACATTGTATGATGGATTGCTTGAAGTGTTTGAAAAACATGGTTATTTCCGTGAGGGGCTTGTGTCATTGACCTTAAAAGGAAAAGATGGCGCAGAACAAATTCAAAACTTGATGACAACATTCCGTGGAAATTGTCCTGTAGAAGTAGCTGGTTTAAAAGTTACAATTGCTGAAGATTATAAAGCAAGCTTGAGAACAAAAATTATAGGGGATGGAACAGAGGAAATACATTTACCAAAATCAAATGTGTTAAAGTATTACCTTGAGGATGGTTCTTGGTTCTGTTTACGTCCGTCTGGGACAGAACCTAAAATCAAATTTTATTTTGGGGTGCAGGGAAGTACGCTACAACATAGTGAAGAAAAACTTGAAAGTATAAAGAATGATATTATGAACCGAGTTCAATAATATATTAAAAAAGCATGAGCGTTAGATGCTCATGCTTTTTTTTTTTGGAAACTTGGAGTGAATTTTCTTGTTCGAATTTTTATCAGTAGTTGGTTTTATTGTCACAAATTGGGCACAATCGGTAAATGCATTTAATTAAGTTCAGAATGAAATTTTGGATTAATTATGTTAAAATTTGTTTCGTGTGTATATAAACTAAAAATGGCAATTTGTAAAAAAGTAATGATATAACTATCAATTTTAAAAAAAGAGAGTTGAGTGTATGAAAGCATCAATGAAGCATTATATATTTTTACATGTTGCCTTTTTTTTATACTCTATCATAATGGTGTATATGAAATGGGCGGCAAACTTTTCAGTTGGATCAATTTCTTTTTTTATTGCCTACATGATTCTTGTAATTCTTTTATTTGGATACGCAATTATTTGGCAGCAAGTTATTAAACCATTTGAAATATCTAAAGCGTATTCCCATCGAGGAGTCATTATTTTATGGGGACTATTATGGTCAGTGGTGTTCTTCGGTGATACAATAAAATGGAATAATTTGGTTGGTGCAGTCATTATTATTATAGGGATTGTCGTGGTGGTAAAAGATGAATAAATTTGTGTTGCTTTACATTTTTGGAGTTGTTTTAGCAAACTATTCGCAAATTTTATTAAAGAAGGCAACATTATCGAATTATGATACAAAGTGGAAAGAATATGTAAATCGCTACGTAATTGTAGGATATTCTTTATTTGTAATTAACGCTGGATTAAATGTAATTGCCTTGAAAGGTGTTCCATTAAAACAAGCGCCTGTTATTGAATCGCTTAGTTATATTTTTATTTTAATATTCAGTTGGTATTTTCTTGGTGAAAAAATAACTAAAAGGAAGATATTTGGAAATCTGATTATTATTATAGGTATTATTGTGTTTTGCATTCAGTAAAAGTCATTTTTTGTGCATCTACTGTGTGCCGATATTTAGAAAATAATATAATCGAGGTGTTTGTAGCATGATAGGAAGAAAAAAGATATTTTTATCTTTTTTTGTAGTTTTTTGTGCAGTTTTATATGTGTTTTTGACGGGGCCTATACACACTGTAAATAAGAGTCTTGTTTATAGCAAATATAAGATGATTGATTTAGCGCAAGGTGAAGAAGTGCGTCAAGAGATTCATTTTGCAGGTGAAAACCCAAAGCATTTGCTGTTACCTCTTACAAGTGAAAGTTATCATAAAAACGCTGTGTTAGAGTATGAGCTCTCGGCTAAAGGGAAAATCGTGAGTAAAGAAAGAGTCGATTTAAAAACATGGGGCGGAGAAAAATATATTAAGGATCCTCATTTTAAGAGCAGTATTATAATTCCTATTGAAAAAGACATAAATAAAGATGCTGTCTTGAAAGTAAAAATAGTAGAAGCTGAAAATGGCGAAAAAGTTACTATTCGTACAGGGGCATCATTGTCTCCAGATGAAAAACTGACTGTTAATGGTAAAGAAGAAAGTGGACAAGCGATAGCTGCAAAGGTAGCATATGATCAACTTGATTGGTTTAAGGTTGGAAAAGCAGTTGTTACTGCATTAGCTACTTTATTAGCTTTATTCCTTATTGGTAATAACACAGTTAAAAATTTTGTCGTTGTTACCGGAATAATGGGGGTTATGTTCAGTTTCAATAATCCACTCTTTGAGGCAACTGATGAAAACTTCCATTTTGCAAAAGCGTATGATATTAGCTTAGGGAATCTTCTCTCTACAAAACAGGGAGATAAAGTGGGCGTTAACTTACCAGAGAATATTGATGATATGCCACGCCCGAATCAATTTGAAACAACTTATGGGTTATTGGCAAATGGCGAAAGATACGATAGGGCTAAGAGTGATATTTGGGATACCTATACATTTGCAGATAAAACGAATTTTGTAGAGCAACCCACAACAGCTGTTTATACACCAATTCCTTATATTCCACAAGCTCTTGGCTTAATTATTGCTAATATATTGGGGCTAAAAGCTTTTAGTGCGCTAATGTTAGGAAGGATTTTTAATTTAGCTGTGTATATTGCTTTGAGTGCTCTTGCGATAAAAATTATTCCAAGGTTGAAAAATACGTTAGCATTTTTAGCGGCATTTCCATTGTTTGTATCATTGGGTGCGTCGTTTTCAGCAGATGCAATACTGATGGGGTTAAATTACCTGTTTATTGCTGTAATGTTGCAGAAGCTTATGCGTTCTGAAAAGAATACGTTAGGAATTAAAGATTTTATTATTCCAATTGTTTTATTAATCCTAATAGTATTATGTAAATTTACGTATTGGCCGTTATCATTCTTGATTTTTGCGTTTATTGGAAGGGATTTATTCCTTACAAAAATGCAAGGTGTTATGTCATTTTTATTACTGGCAGGAATACCAGGTTTAATAATGAGTTCTTGGAACCTATTCGTAATGAAATTTGTGGGAACTATTAATCCAAATGAAAAAATTAATCCTGTTGGTCAATTGAAGTTTATACTAGAGCATCCAGTTGAAGTAATAAAAGCTTTTTTTGGAACATTTGAAAGTGGAATGAGCATGTGGATGAACATGCTAAATCAAGTTGGATGGGTAACTCATTTAATGAGTGGTATTGTGCTTATTAGTATGGTAGGACTTGTAATGACAGTCATTTTTGATTATAGCGAAGATGGATTTAAATTACGTAAGTTCGATTATGCAGTCTTTATACTCACAATTGTAAGTGTAGTTGGGCTAGTTATGTTAAGCTTATATTTAACATGGTCTGAAGTTGGTACAGATTTCATTAGTGGTTTACAAGGAAGATATTTCTTACCTGTCATTCCAATTGTATTGTTCATCTTTAATGAAAGAATGAATGTGAAACAACACTCAGAGTTAACAGCGCAACGCTCAGCCAGATTAGCATGTTGTATGCTATTGTATGCAAATGTGTTTATGCTAGGATATTTTTATTAAAATTAGTGGAGTGAGGGATTCCAATTGTTAAAAAAGAAGCTGATTATTATTCCTGCTTACAATGAATCAACGAACTTAATACACGTTGTAGAGGATATAGAGAAGAATGCTCCAGATTTTGATTATGTTATTATCAATGATTGCTCAAAAGATGATACAGAGCAAATATGTAAAGATAATAATTTTAATTATGTAAGTTTACCGATCAATTTAGGAATTGGTGGAGGCATGCAGACTGGTTATAAGTATGCTCAGCGCCATGGATATGATGTTGCGGTACAATTTGATGGTGATGGACAACATGATGCGGCCTATTTAGGAGCCCTTCTTAAAGAAATGGAAGATACGAGAGCAGATATGGTTATTGGCTCACGTTTTATTAATAAAGAAGGATTCCAGTCTTCATTTACTAGAAGAGTTGGGATTCGTTTCTTTGAAAAATTAATCAAAATTGTATCTGGAAAAAGAATAACGGATGCGACTTCTGGATTTAGAATGGTAAATCGTAAAATTATTAATGAATTTTGTGAGTACTATCCAAAAGACTATCCAGAGCCGGAAAGTATTGTTGCTGTAATTAGAAACAATTATGAAGTAAAAGAAGTTCCAGTACTTATGCGAGAAAGAATGGGTGGGACATCTTCAATAGTAAATTACAAAGCCATTTACTATATGATTAAAGTAACACTTGCGATTACAATTGATCGATTAAAACCTAAAAGAAAGGAGAATGCTTCGTGACAATTCGCCTTCAAATATTAATTATTTTAGGAGTTATAGTAGGATTAATTATTTTTACAAACCTAGTCCGTAAAGAAAAATTGGAATTGAAATATGTATTAACATGGTATGGAGTGTTAATCGGTATTTTAATGATTGGGATTTTCCCAAAATCAATTGATGTGGTTTCACATTTATTGGGAGTTGCTACACCGATAAATGCGCTATTCTTTTTGGGATTTCTTTTTGTAACATGTGTTTTATTTTTCTTAACTGTTGTAGTTTCGAGATCTTCCATTCGAATTAAAGAATTGACGCAAGTTATAGCTATTTATCAGCATGAAAATGAAAAAATGCAGCAAGAATTATTAACTCATAAAGAAAAAGAAGAAAAACAGAAAGTAACTGTATAATTAAATAGGTTGTATAAGCGAAGCAGAAATATACTGGATTTCTGCTTTTCTTATGTCACCTCCTTTATGGGTCTCATAATAATGTTTTGGAGGAGAATAAATGGTAAATATAAAAATAAGCGAGAAAATGTTTAAGGTTATCTCCTTAATATGTTTGCTAGGGGCAATTGGGTACTCGCTAGGATATCAAGTCCTATGGCCACTTTATAAAGAGCCTGCAATGTTAGGGTGGATGTTTGATGATTATCATTTCTTTTACTATGCATTTCATACAATTTGGAATGATAATGCCATAAGCATGATGTATAATTTGGACCATCAAATGGAGACATTTCGTCAACTATATGGTGAAACAAAAGGTGCACTAGGATACTATATGTATCCACCACAGTTTGCTGTATTTCTTTCGTGGTTCGCAGCATTTCCTTATGAAAAAGCGCGCCTTTTATGGACCATGTTCAATAGTATATTATTCATATTGGGTGTATGTTTAGTAATACAAGCTGCGTATAAAGGAAGAGCAAAAGGGGTAAAGTATCTCTTGTTTTCTGCGGCTATTATTATTTATCCAGTATTTGCTGATTTTTATTGGGGACAATCCAATCGTTTAATCTTCTTTTTATTATGTTTAACATATTATTTTTATCAATCTAAACATAAGTGGTTGGCAGGGATTCCGATTGTTTTTGCTACTAGCTTTAAATTACTACCGGGTATTTTTCTTGTATACTTCCTATATAAGAAAGAGTGGAAGGTGTTTTTAAGTGCTGTGGTTACAACGATTGTTACATCAGGGATTACCATTGCTATAGTTGGATGGAATGTAGCTTGGGAATATGTAACAAAAGATTTGTTTGTTGTAAATGAAATTAATGAAATGCATGGTGGAGCACCTTGGGATAGCTCATTTAAAGGAGTATTAAAGACATATTTCCCACACGATTCAATGAGTATAACTCACCTTGTGTATGTCATAATACTATTAGCAATTACATTTCTAGTTATTAGAAAATGTAAAAAAGATAGCTCGTTGGAGTTTGTCCTCGTTACAGCGCTTATGCTGTTATTCTCACCTGTTGTTGAAGTACATTATCCTGTATTAATGATCATTGTAATCGTATATGTACTTTCACATATATTTAACAATTCATTAATAGAAGAATTCGTAGATGGTAATGTAATGTATAGCATTAGTCTAGATGCAAAAAGTGTATGGCATGTAGTTGTTACAGCGGTTTCAATCAATATTTTGATGGATTCACCAGAAGGAATGAGTTACTTCATAGCCATGTTATTCCTGTTTTATGTATTATTAGATCGTTACTATATTCAAAATAAAAAATAGATTTTAGTAAAAGTTTACGTATAATTTGAAATTGTTATGGTGAAAAAATTAAATTATATAATTTTAAAGATGTATATTTACGTGGCCTTTCACATGTTTATTAACATGCATCTATTTAGCTTTTTTGCAAAAGGAAATAAGTGCATATTTGTCAGATTTGCTACGCTTTTTAGGACCGATTGTACGAAGGATACAGTAAATAAAAGGGCTCATGAGTAGAGAATAAGGAGAAGCACATGAGAGATTAATAAGTAACCTTGACGAATAAAGAGACAATCATGTAGAATTTGTACGAAGTGTCTTTTGCAGTTAGTGAAGAAGTTAACATGTAAAAAACTTTAGTTTAATAAGAAAATTGATAGATATATAGTATAAAAGTTATACTCATTTGGATAAGAATGTATCCCATAAATATGGTTTGATAAGGGAAAAATAATAAAAATAACTACTGCTTGGACAAATGCGAATATATACCAAAGATGAGAGAAAGAGGTTATAGGCATGAAAAAAGTAAGAAAAGCTATTATTCCTGCAGCTGGTCTTGGGACACGTTTTTTACCAGCTACAAAGGCACAGCCTAAAGAAATGTTACCAATTGTTGATAAACCAACAATCCAATATATCGTTGAAGAAGCTGTAGCGGCTGGTATTGAAGATATCATTATCGTTACAGGAAAAGGAAAACGTGCGATTGAAGATCATTTCGACAATGCATTTGAATTAGAACAAAACTTATTAGAGAAGAAAAAATATGAGTTACTTGAAAAAGTACAAGCATCTTCGAAAATGGTAGATATTCACTATATTCGTCAAAAAGAACCACAAGGTTTAGGACATGCAGTATGGTGTGCTCGTAAGTTCATCGGCGATGAGCCATTTGCTGTTCTTCTTGGTGATGACATTGTACAAGCTGAAAAACCTTGTTTAAAACAGCTTATCGATGAGTATGAGCATACACTTTCATCTGTGATCGGTGTGCAAACTGTTCCAGAAAATGAAACGCATCGCTATGGTATTATTGACCCATTAGAAAAAGAGGGTCGCCGTTATCAAGTGAAGCAATTTGTTGAAAAACCGGCTCCAGGTGAGGCACCTTCAAACTTAGCAATTATGGGACGCTATGTGTTAACACCAGAAATATTCCGCTTCTTAGAAGAGCAGGATATTGGTGCTGGCGGTGAAATTCAATTAACAGATGCAATCCAAAAGCTAAACGAAATTCAACGTGTGTTCGCATACGATTTTGAAGGAAAGCGTTATGATGTTGGAGAGAAGCTAGGCTTTATTCAAACAACAATCGAAATGGCGTTACAACATGAAGAGTTAAAAGATGATTTATTAGCGATTATGGAAGAAATTGTGAACGGACAAAAAAATACTGTGAAAAATTAACTTATTTATAAATATGTGAGGTTAGACATAGTGAATTGGAGAAAGAGGTATTCTAAGATAAACATCCAGTTTACTATGTCTAATCTGTGCTTATAAGATGTTCTTTATGAGCAGGCTTGAAAAAGAAAGGAGCACCTTTTTTGAAGACTATTACTATATTGGTACCGGCGTATAATGAAGAAGAGGTATTAGATCAATTATATAGTCGTTTAACAGGGGTATTTCAAGGCATTCCAAATTATAACTTTGAAATTTTGTTTGTTAACGACGGAAGTAAAGACCGCACGTTAGATATTATTAAGGAATTTAGAATGAATGATAAGCGTATTTCGTATGTAGACTTATCACGAAATTTTGGAAAAGAAACAGCAATGATTGCGGGTCTTGATCATGCAATTGGAGATGCAGTAATTATCATTGATGCTGATTTACAAGATCCACCAGAATTAATCCCTGAAATGATCAAGTACTGGGAGCAAGGGTATGATGATATTTATGCAAAACGTCGTTCTCGTTCAGGTGAATCATGGGCGAAGAAATGGACAGCTGGTAAATTTTATAGCTTGCTAAAGAAAACAACAAGAATTCCGATCCAAGAAAATACAGGTGATTTTCGTTTACTAGACCGTCGTTGTGTTGAGGCATTAAAGAAAATTCGTGAAACGCAGCGTTATACAAAAGGGATGTTTAGCTGGATTGGTTATAATAAGAAAGAAATTTTATTCGATCGTGATCCTCGTGCTGCAGGTGAAACAAAGTGGAACTATTTCAAACTAATGGATCTTGCTATTGAAGGAATTACATCCTTTACAACAGCGCCATTGCGCCTTGCATCGTTCATGGGATTTACTGTTTCATTCTTAGCTTTTATCTATATGATTTGGATTATTATTAAGACGCTAATGTATGGTGAATCAGTAAGTGGATATCCATCTATGATGACAGCTATTCTATTCATCGGTGGTGTACAGTTAATTTCTATCGGTATTATTGGGGAATATTTAGGACGTATCTTCAATGAAACAAAACAACGTCCGCTATATTTTGTAGATGAATATAATGATGATAAAGTAACGAATATCGATGGCGATCAAAAAACGGCGAAATTATACAGCGTAGAAGATCGTAAAGTAAAATCAAATCACTAGGGGATTAGAAGTGTGAATAATAAAGCGAAAGAAATCTTTAACTATTTACTTTTCGGTGGTTTAACGACGTTAATCAACATTGTGACGTATTTTATTTGTGCAACGTTAATTGGAATGGATTACAAAATAGCAACAACAATTGCTTGGATTGTATCGGTACTGTTTGCGTATATTACAAATAAGAAGTATGTATTTAACAGTCAACAAACAAGTTTTGCTCATGTAGTAAAAGAGTTTGTCTACTTTATGGGATTCCGTATTGTATCGTATTTCATTGATATCGCATCCATGATTGTTTTAATTGAATGGCTAGGTATGAATGATTTAGTAGCGAAAATTATTGCAAACGTTATTGTTGTGGTTGTAAATTATTTTGCGAGTAAATATATTATTTTTAAAAAGAAGACCGATATAGAAAACGGTCAAAATATATAAAAAACAATGGCTTGGCTCTATGCCGGCTATTGTTTTTTATACATAAAATTTGGTAATAAATGATTAATGAAGAATGATATGGAGGAGTATAATGCAAGTGCTGTTAGATTTGTTTAAGAAAAAGAAGTTTTTATATACTTTTGCTTTTTTACTTCCTTTTTCTATTTATGGTGTCATTTTTATTTTACTGGGTATTGCACCGTTTGGAGAAAAATCAATCCTTGTAACGGATTTACACACACAATATGTGCAGTTTTACACGTATTTATATGATGTGTTTAAAAATGGAAAAAGTATATTTTATAGCTGGGAAGGTGGAATGGGGTTAAACTTCATTGGAGTATTTGCTTATTATTTAGCTAGTCCTTTTTCACTACTTATTCTCCTGTTTGATCGTTCGCATATTCCAGAAGCGATTATGTTAATGACGTTATTAAAAACAGGATTAGCTGGTTTTACAATGACGTATTATTTAAGTCATATGATGAAGCGTCGTGAAATTGCTATTGCGCTATTCTCAACTTTTTATGCTTTAATGTCATTTGTAACAGTATATTCTTTCTGTGTAATGTGGTTAGATGCTATTTATTTACTACCACTTATTATGTTAGGTGTTGAAAAGCTAGTTGCAGAAAAAAAATGGGTGTTATTCACATTTAGTTTAGCACTTACATTTATTACGAATTTTTATATTTCCTTTATGGTAGGGATTTTTACATTTATCTATTTTGTAGCACGTTATTGTGTGCTTTACGATATTCGAAATATAAAATTATTAATGCAAAGGTTCGTATGGTTCTGTCTTGGAACAGGATTGGCAGGTGGAATGTCTGCATTTATTACGCTACCAACATACATGGATTTAAAGAGCAACTTTGTTGAACGTACTAAGATTCCATTCTCTACAGCATTTAATTTTGATCCTTTTGATTTTTATGCACGATTCTTTAATGGCGTAATTGATACGACAGTAAATGGAATGCCGAACGTTTATGCAGGTGTTTTAACTGTATTACTCATTCCATTATTCTTTATTACAAAGAGAATTTCATTGAAAGAAAAGATTGTATATGGAAGCGTACTGTTATTCCTAATCCTTTCTTTTGAAATTCCGTTTTTAAATATTGCTTGGCATGGTTTTGAGCCACCAACGAATTTCCCGTATCGTTATTCATTTACATTCTCCTTTGTACTCATTTATGTAGCAGTTCGAACGTTTATGGTATTCGAAGAGGAATTAATACCAGCTTTAAAAAAGGTTGTATTGTTTAATATATTTATGCTGCTATTATTAGGAAAAGTAGCTCCAAGTTATATGCAGTCAAATAAGATTGTAATTAATGCCTTTTTAATCATTATGTATGCATTATTGTTATTTGGAAAAGTTCGCTTGCGAAAAAATAAAGCAATTATCTCTTTGGCTTTATTAGCTATAGTAGGGCTAGATGTAGCAACTAATACAGTATACATGGTTAAGTTAATGGGCTATGAATACGGATATATTAATCGTCAAGAATATGCTTCGCCGTATCCAAAATATGAAGAGACCATTCAGAAAGTAGCCGAGCAGGACAAGGGACTTTATCGAATGGAAACGACAAGAGGTGTTACATGGAATGATGCGCTACGCTTTGGATATAAGGGCGTAACACACTTCAATTCTGTGGCAAATGGTCACTTGAATTTATACATGCAAGATTTAGGTTATGGATATCTAGAGGCATTAATTTTACAAAATGGTAAAGGGATTCTCTCTACTGATGCCTTGTTTGGTGTAAAATATATGATTTCTGATCAACCTTTAAATAAATACGGATGGTCTGAAATCGATCATGTTGGAAGCAATTATGTATATGAGAATAAAAATGCGCTTTCGTTCGGATACATGGTAAATAAAGATGAATTTGATGTTAAAGGAAAAGACAAGTTGAAAGTACAAAGAATCAACTATACAAATTCCTTTGAGAAGCAAAACGAATTGATTGGTAAATTAGATGGGCAACAAGTTAGTTACTATCAACCGTTAAACCCACTTTCTGTAGAATATAATAATTTAGCAGTTGTGGAAACGAGCGAGAAAACGAAAAAAGAGCTACAGGCTGAAACCGAAAAAATAGCTCAAACAAATCAAAAGCCAATCGAATTGGTTAAACAGCAGGGTGGACAAAAAGCAAGTATTAAATATACAGTTGATGTAAAAGGTAAGCAACAATTGTATACAAAATTACGTGTGGAACCAACTGATATTACAAAAGTATATGTAAATGGAAAATCACTTGGTAAAAAATTCACTGAATATCCTCGTTACTATTGGAACAATGGTATTTTAGATTTAGGATATTTTGATAATGAAAAAGTCAAGGTTGAAGTTGAAGTCAAAGGAAGTAGTCATTCCATTGAGATGGAACAACAATTATTCTATGGACTTGATGTAGAAGCATTTGATAAGCGAATAAATGTACTGAAACAACAGTCATTTGATGTAAAGAATTACACAAGTCGCACGGTATCAGGAAAAATTGATGTGAAGGAAGATAACTATTTATTCCTATCTATTCCATATGATAAAGGCTGGAAGGCAACAGTTGATGGTAAAGAAGCTAAGTTACTTAAATTAAATGATGCATTCCTTGGATTAGATTTAGAAAAAGGAACGCATACAATTGAATTAAAGTATACTTCCCCAGGATTTGTAATGGGAGCAATTGTTTCGTTTATTACTTTTGTTATCACACTATTAGGCGCTTTTATTGTATCAAGGAAACAGAAGAAAATATAATAAAAAAGGACTACTGATTATTTCAGTAGTCCTTTTTTATTATATATACATCCCGTAATGAGGAAGAAATACATCATGAAGACGGCATTCTCTAATATGTTATAAAAGGCACTTCCTATAATAGCACCAACAAATAAACATAAGAGAATGGGACTAAATATTGAATTTCTTCTTAGTTTCCAGAAAGCACTTAAAATTCCATATGCAAATATCGAACATAAAATGACTCCGATAAGTCCTGTTTCCGCTAGAATTTGGATGTATTGGTTGTCAGAATAAAAATTCCATGTAATATTATACGATTTATAAATTGGTGACGAGTGTGTTTGAGTAGCTGCATCACCGAATGTACCGAAACCATATCCGGTAATTGGTTTGTCACGGAAGATTTCTAATGCTTTCTGTACATAATATATTCGACCGTCTTGCTTACTTAATTCTAATGTGTCTTCTGATAGTGCTTCTGAAAAGCGTTTTGCACCTAGAGCATCTCCTTCTAAATAGTTTGTCATAAGAGAGATTCCAGTAGCGCATATAAATGAGATGAGTATTATAGGGATTAATGCTTTCCAATACGGTATATTACGATGGATAATGATATAAAGCACTCCAAAGGTTATTAACGCTAAAAATGCTCCGCGTGAATAGGTTAACCATAAAGTTGTCGCGATAATTGTTAGCCCTACATAGAGTATGTACTTCATTCTTATGGAAGCATTTTTTAACAAATATAAAGAAATAATAAATGCAATTATTAAATAAAGTGCAAGTTCATTTGGGCCACCAGCCATACCATATATACGAATTTTATTAGTAGGAGCTAGATCGAGATTTTTCCATACCTCCGGTAGTAGCATACTACGGAGAGAAATTTTTTCAATTAAGCCTTGAATCGAAATGATAATTGCAGCCACGAAAGTTACTTTTGCAAACAATATGAAATCATCTCGGGTGAATGACAATCGAGAGACGATATAGAATACAAAATAGTATAGTAAAAGGGTATGTAACTGCATAATTATTGCTGCTAAAGATACATTGTTAATTAATCCTACAATCGCTCCGAATAAACAAAATAGGAAATATGCGATTTCAAAATAATGAAATGTAAATAGTTTTGAAGCAGTATTTCGATATTGCAAAATGATTTTGCATAATAAAGCGAGAATAATGAAAATCCCAATAAATTTAAACCCTGCATTGTAGGCAGTTAAAAAGGGGCGCATTGGAATAAATAATAGTAAATAAGCAATACCGAGCTTTTCATCTCGAAAGGCAGTTATTGCTAATAATGCCGAAATGAATAGCCCGGTATAAGTTGCTGAAAATATTAATCCTACTATAATAAGGAAAATACTTAAAGTAATATAGTGAAATCGATTTAGCTGAATCATAATATATTAAGCCCCTTTAACATGATGATGGTATGCGGTAAATATGTTTCACCTCTTCTATCATTTTAGAGAAGGTGAAATGTTGTAAATAATATTCGCGTCCGCATTCTGCTAAAGAATAGTAGAGTTTGTCATCTTGTAATAATGTTGCCAGTGCAGTTGCCAATTGTTCGACATCTCCATATGGTATAGAAATACCAGATTGATTTGGAACAATAACTTCTGGTAATCCGCCAATATTTGTCGCAATCACAGGCTTTTTCATAGCAATCGCTTCAATTGCTACGTAGGATAGCCCCTCATTTTTAGAAGGAATTACGATGATATCGTGTGCACTATATTCTTTAATAATGTCATCTCGAAAACCTAATAAAGAAACGGAATCATTTAATTGTAAAGCAGTCACTAAGTCTTCTAATTGAGTTTTTAATGGACCATCTCCAATAATGTTACAGTGCCATTGTAAAGAAGGGAATTTTGTTTTTAGTTTTTGTAAGCTGTGTATTAAAAATGGTTGTCCTTTTTCTTCGCTTAACCTTCCAATTACAGCGATTTTCATCGGTTTATGAACAGAGGGTAAATTGTTTAAATAAGGATCCTCTAAGCCATTATAAATTATTTTTAATTTATCTTTTCGAACTCCTTTTTGAAGGAGTTGCTGTTTCATAAACTGTGAAATACAAATGATGGTGTCATTATAACGAGTGAATATATTATTGCACCATTTTAAAGGAAGTGACATGGGGACATCCACATGGTATGTCCAAATGACACGGATGGATGCCCCTAATAACTTTGCTAAAATTGCAATATAATTTTCACGTAAAAATTGTGCGTGAACAATATCTACTTGCTCTTTTGCAATTATTTCTTTTAGTTTCCATGCAGTTTTTATATCAAAAGGGTGTTTCATTTCTATTTGATATATGGGTATATTTAATGCTTCAAACTTATGTAAGAAAGGACCAGGAGTAGAATATACAAGAATACAACATTCTGGATCCATAGATTGAATTAAATCTAGGACGTATTTTTCTGATCCACCATCCCCAACATAATTCAAAAGGTACATAATTTTATTCATTTATATCATTCCTTTTACCTAAAAATAGCGATAGCAATTGTTGTAGTTCTTTAATCTTTAACATGTAAGTGACTAATAAGTAAACGATGGCGCCAATCGCTATTGCTAATAAAATAAGCAACTTTGTATCATGTGTAAAATGAAGCATCAGCTTGGAAGTAAACAAGCTAATAAAGGATGCCACAATGCATTTGAATAAAAAGCCACCGTAGTACAAGTTTACTGCTTCTTTCTCTTTCATGAATTTTTGGAACATCCACAATAGTATGATTACTGTACTAGCCGATGCTATTGACGTAGATAGAGCTGCACCAGCTAAGCCCATTTTGTTAACGAGTATAATACATAATATAACATTTATAATCATGGAAAAAATTGATGCGTACATAATATATCGATTCAATTTTAAAGAAAATAGTAAACGATCAAGTAAATCTTTTAAAGGTTGCATGAGAGCGGCTAGCGCATAAAATTGCAATGCAGTTGCTGTCATCATAATAGAATCTTTCCCGAATTCACCATAGTTATAAACAACTTTGACAATTTGTTCTGTAAAAAAGGTAAAATAAATAAAAACGGGAATAAATAAATATAATAATACTTTTATATTCGTTTCCATTAAATTTACGAAATCTTTCCATTTTGAGTCAGTTACATAACCGACAAATTTAGGATACATAACTGTTAAGACTGGAGCAGCGATTAATCCAAGAGGAATGAAGTATAATTTTTGGGAATAATTAAGGGCTGCAATAGATCCTTCTTCTAATCCAGATACTAGTGTACGATCCACAAGTAGATTAATTTGAATAGACATACTTGTAATGAAAGCAGGAATACTCAACTTAATCATCGTTTTTAAAGAAGGGTCTTTCCAATCGATTACAAATCGATAGCGATACCCCTCGCGCTTAGAAGCAAAATAAACAAGTGTATTTTGTACAATGTTTCCGATAATAACGCCTAATGCGAGTGCGTAAATTCCAATCCAATTAACAAGGGAAACAAATATAATAAGGGTAATACCATTTAATACAACCCATTGCATGCTTGTAATGCGAAATTTATGTAAACTGTTCAAATAAGCATTAAAAATATCAATCATGAATGTACAGAATACAGTTGGGAAAATGATTTGTAATAGGTAAGCTGATAATAAAGCTGTTTGCTCTGGGAGCCCATTTGCAAATATTGAAATAAATAAGTTCGGCTGTAGTTCAATGAGCAAAAGCGGAATGAAAAAAATAAGTAGAACAATGTTTAAAAAGTTATTCATAAATCGATATGCTTTAAGGGAATCCTTTCCCTTTAACTCCATAAAGATAGGAATGAAAGAAAAGGCGAAGGCCCCTGTGATACCAGTAAAAACAATAGTTGGTATATTTAAAGCTACAACGTATGCATCAACGGCATGGTTTGTACCGAAATAAGCTCCAAGTGTGATTTCTTTTGCAAAGCCAAGTAGCTTTCCTAAAGCTGTCCCAAGCGTAAAAAATAGTGTTACTATGAGAAATCTTTTTGTATGTTCTTGAGAGGATTCTCTCCCCATCTATAATCAAATCCTTACTTTAGTTTAATTCTTTTTCAAGCATAATTTATTTGTATCTAAAAATCAAATATATATGAAGAATAGAAAGTGCTAACCATATGAAAAAAGAGGCTATCTTCCAATAGAAGGATAGCCTCTTTAGTACGTAATAAAAACCCGATTAGGGAAGGGGAATAATAATCAAGGGAAACGGTATCCCATGCAAATATCAAAAAAACAACTTATGAAACGAAGTGACTGTTTCGATAAGCAGAACGGCGTACAGCATAGTATATGCGAGGTGCGATAATAGCACCGATAATTGTAAATGCAATATCTTTTACTGCAAACCACATCATAATCATCCAAGCAGCTTTATAACTCATATTACCACCCATAAAGAAATTGACTGCCCCGTACATATAAGTAGTACCGATAATATAAGTTAAAATGATTCCTGTGAAAGAGGCAATTGCAAATGTACTGAATGTTGGTCGTTCTTTTTGTTCTACTAGTTTTCCGGATACGTAAGCAACGATAATAAATGCAATAATAAAACCACCAGTAGGATCTAAAAGTGCTCCAAATCCAGCTTTGAAGTTAGCGAAGATTGGTGCACCAGCTAAGCCAACGAGCATATACACAGTCATTGATAATGCGCCAAGTCTACTTCCAAGAAGAAGCCCTGCTAAAATTGCGAAAAATGGTTGCATAGATAATGGGATGCCCGCCACTTGCAGGAATGGTGCCCAAGAGACAATATTTGCACCAATGGCCATAAGAGCGACGAACATGGCAGCTAATGCTAAATCTAAAACATGAAATCTTCTCATAATGTTAACCTCCTGTTGTTTTCAGGTTAACATTATCGTAGCGAAAATATTTACTTGTTGTCAATCAAAATATTTTGATAAGAAGGCTTCAAATAATCTCTTAGCAACGTATACGGAATACGAAATTGAGGAATTCCGCTTGAATAAGGAGCAATCTCATATAAAGGGAAATAAATGACGAGATTGTCTGGTTCTAAAAAGAAGTGGAACTTTTTCGTGCTCATGACCTTTTCAGTTGCATCGGGAAAATAAATGCCTTCATTTTGTTTAATTTGTCTTACGATCTCAGCGAGGATTACTTCTTTATATTTATCTTCTTGTTGAAATAAATCATCTAAGCGTAGTAACTTTTTTTCATTTAAATCAAATGTGTTTGCCTTCCACGTATAAAGACCGTGTGCTCCGCCTGTATATTGATAGTAATTCAAATATAGGCTGAGTAAGGGTGGTTTATTTAAGGAAACTTTATAATCAACATTCGCCACGTACGGATGAAAAGGTGTGCTAGATCCTTCCGTTTCTTTATAATATTTTTTTGCGTCTTTTTCTAATTTGGTTTTAAATTTGTCAGTAGATTTTTTGTAATAGAAATTGAGCTTATTTTGAAATTTAGAATCGGAAAAATTGTGAAAAGAAGGTCTGTTAATTTGATATTCTATATAAGGTTTCTTACCTTTTTGTGTTACAGTCTGAACATCGATTGTCAGGTTGGATGCTTTGGCTGCTAGTGCACAATTTGGTACAATAGTCAGCAAGGAGAACATAAGCAGTAATATACAAAATTTCTGTTTCATTTAGGTGAAACCTCCTTATATAAGTGTTATAAGTAGTTTGAAAATAAATAGGTAAAATTATACATTCAATTAAAGTAAGAGAAGGAGGAAACGATATGGGAAAAACTTTAATGGATTCACTTGGAATTGAGTTGTTAGAGATGACAGAAGATAAGGTGGTTGCTACGATGCCTGTTGATGAGCGTACGCATCAGCCGTTTGGTTTTTTACACGGCGGTGCATCTCTTGCATTAGCGGAAACAGTAGCAAGTGTTGGTTCATACAATTTAATTGATCAAGAGAAATGTATTTGTTTCGGTCTAGAAATTAATGCAAATCACATTCGCTCAAAGAAAGATGGGATTGTAACAGCGATCGGAACACCGATACATAGAGGACATTCAACGATGGTTTGGGATGTACGTATTATTGATGAGAATGATGATTTACTATGTATATCAAGATGTACAGTAGCAATTAAAGAAAAACGTGAAAAGTAAAAAGAGGCGGCTCAATAGAGCGCCTCTTTTTTATAATTAGAACTGGATTTTTTTCTCTAAGAAGCCTTTTAGCTCGCTAATTGGCATACGAACTTGTTCCATTGTGTCACGGTCACGTACTGTAACAGCTTTGTCTTCAACTGAGTCGAAGTCGTAAGTGATACAGAATGGTGTACCGATTTCGTCTTGACGACGGTAACGTTTACCGATAGAACCAGTTTCGTCAAAGTCTACCATGAAGTCTTTAGCTAATTCTGCGAATACTTCAGTAGCACCTTCAGATAGCTTTTTAGATAATGGTAAGATAGCTGCTTTGTATGGTGCTAAAGCAGGATGGAAACGAAGAACTGTACGAGAATCGTTTTCTAATTGCTCTTCTTCATATGCATCACATAAGAATGCTAATGTTACACGGTCAGCACCTAAAGATGGCTCGATGCAGTACGGTACGTAACGCTCATTCGTTTGTGGATCGATATAGTTAAAGTCTTCATTAGAGTGTTCCATGTGACGTTTTAAATCGAAGTCTGTACGAGATGCTACGCCCCATAGTTCGCCCCAACCGAATGGGAATCTAAATTCAATATCAGTTGTTGCGTTACTGTAGTGAGATAATTCCTCTTCACCGTGGTCACGAAGACGCATGCTTTCTTCAGTCATACCAAGTGAAAGTAACCAGTTCTTACAAGTTTCACGCCAGAATGCGAACCATTCTAAATCTTCACCAGGCTTACAGAAGAATTCAAGTTCCATTTGTTCGAATTCACGTGTACGGAATGTGAAGTTACCAGGCGTGATTTCGTTACGGAAACTCTTACCGATTTGGCCAATACCAAATGGAAGCTTTTTACGCATAGAGCGTTGTACGTTTTTAAAGTTTACGAAAATACCTTGTGCTGTTTCAGGACGAAGGAAGATTTCGTTTGTGCTAGACTCTGTAACACCTTGGAATGTTTTGAACATTAAGTTGAACTGACGGATTTCAGTGAACTCTTCACTACCGCAATCAGGACATTTTACTTCATGTTCTTTCATTAAGTCAGCCATTTGGTCGAAAGTAAGACCATCAACAACCATTTCGATGCCTTTTGCATCTAGTGCATCTTCAATTAATTTGTCAGCACGGTGACGCGCTTTACATTTTTTACAGTCGATCATTGGATCGTTGAAGTTACCAACGTGACCAGAAGCGATCCAAGTTTTTGGGTTCATTAAAATAGCTGCGTCTAAACCAACGTTGTATGGAGATTCTTGAATGAATTTTTTCCACCAAGCTTTTTTAACGTTATTTTTTAATTCGATTCCAAGTGGACCGTAATCCCAAGTGTTTGCAAGACCACCGTAAATTTCAGAACCAGGGAAAACAAAACCGCGATGTTTCGCTAAGTTTACAACTTGTTCCATTGAATACATAATAAAATCCTCCTTTTGAAAGTTAACGTATTGGCGATGACGTGCTCAGATACTAGTGAAACGAGCGGTATATGCTTTGAAAACATAAAAAAACGCTCATCCCAAGGCTTAATTGCCTAGGGACGAGCGTTTGCCCGCGGTTCCACCCTAGTTGATACACAACAGGTGCATCCACTTTATCACGTATTGCTCGGGACTGCCGTTTCCTTGCGGCTTCAGGCTTTCACTATCCCTGAATCGCTTTTGTGCAAGTACTTATAAGTCCGTCATCGCTACTTATATTAATAATAATGAACATATTCTAACACGTTCTTTTTTAAATCTCAATAGAGGAACGCGTCTATCTATGATAGAGTCTCGCCTGTTTTTTCGTTATTTATTCCGTAATTTTGTTTAATGTGCTTAATTGCTTCACGTTTACTAAGGGGAGCAAGCTCGTTATTTTGCACGTATTCCCAAACGACATCGGGCTTCGTTTTTGCATACTCCCGAAGGATCCAGCCAATCGCTTTTTGAATGAAAAATTCTTTTGAAGAATGTAGTTGTCCAATAATCCAGAAAAGAAGTTCTTCGTCCATCTTTTGTTTATATTTTAGCTGGAATAAAATAGCGGCGCGTTGTAACCATATGTTGTCTGATGCAATCCATTTTGGAATATAGGCAGAAATTAATTCCGGATGTTTTAAAAAGATATTCCCTAAAAATGTAGGGACGATGCTATCGACAGAATCCCACCAAGATTTTGTTACAATGAGTTCTTCTAAAAACGGGATATGCGTTTCATTTATATGCTTTTTATATTTTTGCATAATATCGAGTGCAGCCGCTTGAAATTCACGTTCTGGTAAATCCCAAAGTTCACGTACGATAATTTGAAAATCTTTTTGATCTGGAAGAGTGTGTATTTGGATAACGTCTTTTAATAACTGTCTTCTTTCAGGTGTTTGAATACCGAGAAATGGGAAGTGGTTTTTCATATAACGTGCCATCGGTTCTGCTTTTTCAGGATTTTTATGGGCTGTGAAATGCTCTTGTAATGCTTGTACAAATGGATGCATAAGTACGTTCTCCTCTCTTATTATCTCGCTCCTATTATTATACAGAGAGTTTGGATAAATTTTAAAACATAACTTGCAATGGAATGAAATATGTTGAGAGTAGAGAGGAGAGGATAAGATGGAAGATCAAGGCGTACTAGCAGGTTTCTTTGCTCTTAGTTTTGCGTTTATTCTTGTTGTATTGATTTGGGCAATTATTGCGTATTTATTAACGGCTTTTGCACTGTATACGATGGCGAAAAATGATGGTGCAACGGATGGTGCTCTTGCGTTTATTCCTTTTTTAAATAGTAAGATATGGGGTGATTTAGCAAAAGACAAATTACCGGATTTCTTAAAAGAAGAAGCAGGATGGAAAGTATTCGGCATATATGTCGCATGTTTCATTTTTAACTTCGTACCAATTCTATATTTATTAGCAACAGCTGTATCGATTGTGCTGTCTATTTATCTTATCTACGCAATTTTAGATAGATACGGAACGAATTCTATATTGTTTACGATTATTCATACAATCACATTTTCGGTTTTCTTACCGATTCACTTGTTCATTATTCGGAATGAGCCGGTAAGGTATAACGAGTAGGGATATTTGAAAAATCATTCATATAATTGTATTGAACAAGAAAAAGGGCTGTCACATGTGACAACCCTTTTTCTACTACATAAGGTAGCGTAAATAAATATAAATATGAGAAATGATTAATGAAACGATCATAATTGGGAAGCCGACTTTAAGGAATTCCATGTAGCTAAATTTATGGCCCTCACGACTTGCGATACCTGCAACAATTACGTTAGCAGAAGCTCCGATTAATGTTCCGTTTCCACCTAGACAAGCACCTAATGCTAATGCCCACCATAATACGTCGATTTGTGCGTCAGAAGGTGATAAACCTAGCCCAACTGCCATATCGTTAATAAGTGGGATCATTGTTGCAACGAATGGAATGTTATCAATTGTTGCAGAGGCGATACCAGATACCCATAAAATAAGGATAGATGCGTAAGAAACATCTCCGCCTGTTATTCCAATTACTTTTTGAGCTAACATTTTGATAAGCCCGATATCGATAAGTCCTCCAACGAGTACGAATAGTCCCGCGAAGAAGAAGATTGTTACCCACTCTACACTTGCGAATACTTCTTCAATTTCATGTTCTTTCACACCGATTAGCATAAGTACAGTAGCACCAGTTAAAGCGATGATAGCTGCATCAACATGGAAGATCGAATGAGTCATGAAACCTACGATTGTAAGTCCAAGTACGGTTAAAGATTTTTTCATTAATACTGGATCTTTAATGTATTGTTTTTCATCTAAACTCATTAATTTTTTAACTTGTACAGGATCAGCAATTAATTGTTTACGGTACATGAAGTAAAGTATTGTCGCTGTAACAGCAATAATAATGATTACGATAGGTGCTAAGTTGAATAAGAACGCATTGAAATCTAAATGCTTATTTGCAGAACCAATCATAATGTTAGGTGGATCACCAATTAATGTTGCTGTTCCTCCAATGTTTGAAAAAATAATTTCAGAAAGTAAATAAGGAACAGGATTTACTTGCAGTATGCGCGTAATAGATAAAGTAACTGGAACAACAAGAAGTACAGTTGTAACGTTATCTAAAAATGCGGAACCAAGCGCAGTAAGTAAGGAAAGTGAAATTAAAATTTTAATTGGATTTCCTTGCGCCCCTTTTGCTGCTTTAATGGCAACGTATTGGAAGACACCCGATTTACTCGTAATGTTCACCAGAATCATCATACCGATGAGTAGCGTAATCGTCCCCCATTCAATATGTTTCGTAAAGGCGTTGTGTAAATCAACGACCCCCATAATTACCATGAGTGCTGCACCAAGAAGTGCGATGACAGCGCGATTAATTTTTTCTGAAATAATAATGGCATATGTAATTAAAAAGACTGCGATAGCAAAATAATACTGCCAGTTTGCGAGCTCTTGCGTTGTTTCGTGCAAAACTCTCATCTCCTTTCATTCACTTTTCTTAGTGTGTCAAAAATGTTCCCAAAGAAACACACATAAAGTCATTATAAAGTAGAAAAATGGAGGATGTAAATGAGAGGGGGTATTTTGTCATATTTTCTGCATCGGTCATTTTTTCTTATTTTTAAAAATATTTGTGGGCATTTGACATATATATAAGATACATCCAATCTGAATATTTAAAATGGAATTAGCATTCGAGCTTGTTCGTGTAGGAGTGTCAAATAGAAAGGAATGACAAAGATGATAAGGAAGGGATCGTATGGATGAACAACGATTTTTATTTTTGGATTTTGAGTTTACGATGCCCCAGCACAGAAAAAAACCAAAAGGATTTTTCCCGGAAATTATTGAGGTAGGACTCGTTTCGGTTGTTGGCTGTAAGGTAGAAGACACGTATTCAGCTCATGTTAGGCCGAAAACTTTTCCTTCTTTAACGGATCGATGTAAGAAATTTTTAGGAATTAAACAAGAAGTCGTAGATAAAGGAATTTCGTTTCCAGAACTTGTTGAAAAACTTGCAGAATATGAAAGGAGATGTAAACCAACCATTGTTACGTGGGGAAATATGGATATGAAAGTGTTGAAGCATAATTGTGAAATGGCAAGAGTAGACTTTCCGTTCTTAGGACAGTGTCGTGATTTATCACTTGAGTATAAGAAGTTTTTTGGAGAGAGAAATCAAACAGGATTGTGGAAAGCAATTGAGGCATATGGAAAAGCAGGGACGGGTAAGCATCATTGTGCGCTAGATGATGCGATGACGACGTATAATATTTTTAAGTTAGTAGAAAAAGATAAAGAGTATTTAGTGAAACCAGCACCTCCAACGTTAGGAGAACTAGTTGATTTTTCAAAAGTGTTAAAGAAAGTGAGTACACAGTAACGACCAAATTGCACAGTATGTAATTTGGTCGTTTTGTTTTTTTAAAGTTTGTAGTCTTTTTTTAACTGTTCTAATGTTGCTAGACTACGAACCGCAAAAGGTGAATCATCTTCAGAAAATGAATTCATTTGAGTTTCCAATGCTAATTTGAGTGACTCTGTATACTCTGGAATTTCTCCTTCATATTTCTTCACCATTTGCTCCGGAATGTTCGTCTGTTCACGGAAAGCTAAAGCGCGTCTTTCATGGAAAAATGGTACGTCAGCTTGTTTTACGTTATGTAAGTCACCTTGCACCGGATGTTTTAAAACAGCTAACACTTTTACGACGTAACTGCCAGGACGGCTATTTGTAACTTCGCCGATGTATTTGCCAGTTTTATAAATACCAGTAACGATTTCGCCAATTTCAAATGTTTCTCTCATATTTTTCACCTCAAGTTTATAGTAAGGAAAGTGTGCGAAGGAGTCAAAGAAATCCTTCTCTTTCGGAACGCCCCCTTGAGAATATGAATCGGTTCAACTATAATTTAAAGATATATAACAGAAAATTCTGATGTTTTTCAATCCAAACATAAGGAGTGTTCAATATGATGCCTTTATATTTTCCGGAAGATAAAACAGAATATATTATTCCAGGGATTGTTTGCGTTCTATTTATCATTGGTGCCGTTGCTACGTGGCGTATGTTCATTCGTGTATCAAAACGAGAAGCGGAGCGGTTACAGAAAGTTGAAGAAAAACTGTTAGCGGAAAAGAAACAGTAACTCATTTTTGTATGTTTCCCTCTATGCTCGGACAATCTAAGGGCAGAATATATTTTGGAGGGAATAGAATGCAAAAACGGCTTTTTTTCAGTTGTTGTTTATTATTTCTGATGGCAGGTTGTGACCAAGGAAAGCCGAAAGAAATTGACGTGAAATTACATAATGCTTCAGGCGATGAAGTGGGGACTGCAAAAGTAGTGCAGCAAACAAGCGGAGTGAAAATTACGGTTAAAGGGGAAGGTTTCGCACCTGGCCCGCACGGCATACATGTACACGAAATTGGTGAGTGTAAAGCACCACGATTTGAATCATCTGGGAATCATTTTAATCCTGATAATAAAAAGCATGGTCTTCTTAATCCGAAAGGTGCAGAAAATGGTGATTTACCGAACGTAATTGCAGATGGTTCTGGAAAAATTAAAGCAGAAATCGATGCGCCGCATATAACGCTTGAAGAAGGAAAAACGACGATTCATAGAAAAGATGGAGCGTCTATTATTATTACAGAGAACGCTGATGATGGTATGACACAACCGACAGGTAAATCCGGTGATCGAATTGCTTGTGGTGTCATTGTAAAAAAAGCATCGGATATGAAGAAAAAGTAAAAGCTACCGTGCATGGTAGCTTTTTTTGTGAAACGTATTTGAAAAGATATTGATAAAGGAGGTTTTCCCGAATTACCTCCTTTCTTATTCTGAAAACGTATGGCGCAGTCTATTTAAAATTTCTTCTAAGACAGATCTTGGACAGCCGATGTTAATTCGAATATGTTCTTCGCCGCCTAATCCGTATTTCTCACCAGGTTCAACGATGATTTTCCCTTTTTCCTCAAGTAATGCAGTGCGTTCATTTTGAGAAAGCTGTAGGCGGGAGCAATCAATCCATAATAAAAAGCTACCTTCTGGTTTCGTTACAGAAAGAGCGGGTATGTGATTTTTAATATATTTACAAGCGAATTGAGCGTTATCTTCTATATATAATCGAATTTCATGTAGCCAATCATTACATTCTGTATAGGCACTTTGCATCGCTGTATAGGCAAATGTATTTAATCCGTGGAAACCTTGTCTATATTGGATAGATATAAAGGTTTGACGGAGTTTTTCGTTTGGAATGATAATAATCGATGCCTGTAATCCAGCGATATTAAATGTTTTACTCGGAGCCATACAAGTAATCGTGCGCGCTGCTAATTCTTCAGATAAGGAAGCGAACGGTGTATGCGTACGATCTCCGTAAATAATATCGGAATGAATTTCATCTGCGACAACGATTACATTATATTTTGTACATAACGTGCCAAGTTGTGTAAGTTCCTCTTTTGACCAAACACGCCCGATTGGATTGTGAGGACTACAAAGAAGCATGAGTTTGACCCCTTGTTGAAATTGCTTTTCTAAATGATCAAAGTCTATCGTATATGTATCATTTTGTTTCTGTAAAGGACTCAAGCATAATTGTCTGTTGTTTGTTGTGACCATTTCGAAAAATGGGGGATAAATAGGTGGTTGTACGAGAACGGATTCGTGTTCCTTTGTGAAGGCCTGTATGCTCGCACTAAGAGCTGGAACGATTCCCGCGCTAAAGACAATCCAATCTTTTTGAATATCCCAGTTGTACTGTTTTTTTGTCCAGTTACAAATAATATCTCCAATATTTTCGGGAGGAAGTGTATAGCCGAAAATAGGATGCTCGATACGTTTCTTTAAAGCAGTCTGAATTGGTTGTGGTACTTCAAAATCCATATCAGCAATCCAAGCATGGAGAAGTTCTTCGTTTTTATACGTATCCCATTTCGTACTATGAGTTCCACGTCGATTGACTGTTTTATGAAATAGTTGCATAAGTTTGCCCCCTTCTTCTGTAAACCGTTAAGTTATGAAAGTTCTCTCTCTTCTTATAGAATAGCTGATGTGATAGGATAAAGAAAAGCATTAAAAAGTGAAAAGGCGGGAAGCGAATGGGTACATATGAAAAGATGATAGAGGTTGTGAAGAATTGGGATCCGTTTCAAATGGGACCGGAGTTTTATGAAACAGAAGCGAGCGATGTTGTGAACGTCGTAAGTGTGTTCGACGATCCAAAATACATCGCAAAAAAGATTCAACATATATACTTTATGTCTTTTGAGGAAGTACCTGCGCTTGGAAAATGTGAGAAGTTAGCTGTGGAATTACTTGTAATAAAAGAAGGCGGAAGTTGTTCATTGTAGGCTGTCGGAATTTCCGACAGCCTTCTGCCCCGCATTAACGGGCAGTAAAACTCCCACCTCAAAATTCGGGTAGAGCAAAGAAGTTAGGGGGAGATCCACTGCCCGTAAATGCCCGATTGGTTCAACTAATAATCAGTGGAGGATGAAGCCCCCCACTGATTAAAGTTTCACTTTATATTATTGTGCAGAAAAAGCGATAATTTCTTCATAAACAAGTTCAGGCTTTTCTTCAGGTAGTAAATGTCCTGTGTTTTCGTAAGAAATAAATTTCGAATTTGGTAAATCTTTGTGTAGCCGATGACCTACATGTACAGGGACCACACGATCTTTTTCACCCCAAATGAGTAGTGTAGGTGTTTCGATTTTTTGTAATTCAGTTGAAGATAAATCACCTTCACGGTCTCTTATCATACGAGTTAAAGCAGGGAATATACGGTTGTCATAAAAAGGAGCGGAGTAACCTTCCTTCATTTCATCGTCAATTAATGAGTGATCATGAACGACATTCATTAAGTTATGAACAATCCCGCGCCGTATAATCCAGTTCTTTACGTATAAATGAAAGAACGGTAAATAAGAAGAGTACAGTAAAGGTAAGGTTGCGCGTGCTAAATAGCTAGAGCTGCATAGTAAAATTGTCTTTGAGATTAATTCAGGGCGTATACGGTTTACATAGAGAGAAATTTGTCCACCCATAGAATGCCCAACTAACACAATATTTGAGAGAGATAAATGTTCAATTAAATCAATAATAACCGTTGCTAAATTATGATAAGAATACTTAAAGAGATGAGACTTATCACTTTTTCCGAACGGTGGCAAATCAAGAGCTAGTACTGTTCCTGCTTTCGATAATAAAGGAATGAGGCGGCGGTAACTGAATGAGGAAGATAAAAAGCCGTGAACGAGTACGAAAGTAGGACGTTCCGTTTTGTTGTCATGTTCATACAACTCGTAATGAATAGTAGTGCCGCGAGTGGAAAAAGTGAAATAAGGACAAGTATATTCGTGATTCATTTTTTGTCACTCCATTGATTTTTGTTCATATCATCTCCAAGGCAGAAAAAAATATGTTAACAAAAAAAGGCAAGATGACGATGTCATCTTGCCTTTTGCTTATTCATCATTATCCACGAACAATATTAGGCGGTGTTTTTCCTTGTAACACTGCAACTAAATTTTCAGCGGCTGTCATAGCCATTTGCTGCCTAGTTTTTAATGTTGCAGATCCGATGTGTGGTAAAGTCACAACATTTTGTAATGATAAGAGCGGATTATCTTTTTGAATCGGCTCTTGTGTAAAAGTATCAATGCCTGCTGCAAAGATTTTCTTTTCTGTTAACGCATGTATTAACGCTTCTTCATCTACTGTTTTTCCGCGAGAGGCATTAATGAAGATTGCTGTTTCTTTCATTAATGAAAATTCCTTTTCTCCGATAAGATGATACGTTTCATCTGTTAATGGAGTAAGAAGAACAATAAAATCAGATTGTTTGAGTAACGTCTGTAAATCACAATATGTAGCATCGAATTTTTGTTCAGCTTCTTCTTTACGGCGACGGTTATAATACAGAACATTCATATCAAATCCGAATTTCGCTCGTTTTGCAACGGCTTCTCCAATTCGTCCCATTCCGATAATACCGATTGTACTATGGTGTACATCCAGCCCGAAGTGCTCTTTTCCGATTTCGGCGTTCCATTCACCATTTTTCACGTAGGAGTCGAGTTCGCAGACGCGGCGACCAGCAGATAACATAAGAGCGAAAACAAGGTCCGCTACTGTATCATCTAATACATATGGTGTATTCGTTCCAATGACATTGCGCTTTTCCATCGCTTGTAAATCAAAATTATCGTAACCGACAGAAATGTTGCTCACTACTTTTAAGTTAGGAGCTACATTTAATAATTCTTCATTAATAGCAGATCCGAAATTTAATAAGCCATCTTTATTTTGTATTTTCTCCAATAGGACATCACGAGGTACCTTCTCATTTTGCTCCCATTTTTCATAATCACAGTGTTCTGATAAATAGTTTTCTACAAATGTTGGAACTGGTTCAGCAATATAAACTTTTGGTTTCACGGTTCCATCCCCTTTCGCTTTATCACGCATTTTCCCCCTGATTAAAGTTTCACTTTCCCCCGCTTTAACGAGCAGTAAGACTCCCACCTAAAAAGACGGTTGAGGCAAAGAAGTGAGGTGGGAGATCAACTGCTCGTAAAAGCCCGATTGGTGTGGGCTAATAATCCATGGGGTGAACCTTTCCATGAATTAAAGTTTCACTTTATTTTGACATAATTCACTAAAAAAATCTTCTTTTCAAACTGGAAAGGGTATTTGTATAATTTAGACACAACTGAAAAGGAAGGATGATTTATATGGTGACAGAAAAAGAATTAGAATTATTAGCTTGTCTTGAAAAAAGTAGTCGATTATCTGTAGATACATTAGCGAAGCTGTTAAATATAGAAGTAGAAGAAGTAAAGAAGATGGTTGAAAAATTAGAAGCGGAAAAGATTATTGTGGATTATGTAACACATATCGATTGGACGAAGGTAAAAGAACATACAGGTTTAACGGCGATGATCGATGTGAAAGTTACGCCAAAGCGCGGCGTTGGGTTCGATGCGGTTGCTGAACAAATTTATCGTTATTCAGAAGTGAAATCTGTGTATTTAATGTCAGGGACATACGATCTTTCTATTACATTAGAAGGAAAGACAATGGGAGAAGTAGCGATGTTTGTTTCTGAGAAATTAGCAACAATTGAATCTGTTGTTTCTACAACAACGCATTTCATTTTGAAAAAGTATAAACATGAGGGAATTATTTACGAAAAAAACGATGATGATAAGCGCATTGTGGTGACACCATGAAGCAATTTGAACTATCTAGAACGGCAGAATCTTTACAACCATCTGGTATTCGAAAGTTTTTCGATTTAGCAGCAAATATGAAAGGTGTTATTTCTCTTGGAGTAGGAGAGCCTGACTTTGTTACACCTTGGAATGTAAGGCAAGCATGCATCCGTTCTTTAGAACAAGGATATACGTCATATACAGCAAATGCAGGATTATTGGAACTGCGCCAAGAAATAGCAAAGTATCTAAAAAAACAATTTGCAGTATTTTATGATCCGAACGATGAAATCATTGTTACAGTTGGAGCGAGTCAGGCGTTAGATGTAGCGATGCGCGCCATTATAAATCCTGATGATGAAGTACTCATTATTGAACCAAGTTTCGTTTCTTATGCACCGCTTGTGACATTAGCTGGAGGAGTTCCGGTCCCTGTGGCAACGACTTTAGAAAACGAGTTTAAAGTACAACCAAAACAAATTGAAGCAGCTATTACAGCGAAAACAAAGGCAATTTTGCTTTGTTCACCAAATAACCCAACAGGTGCAATGTTAAATAAATCCGAGCTTGAAGAAATAGCAGTGATTGTTGAGAAGTACAATTTAATCGTATTATCTGATGAAATTTATGCAGAGCTTGTATACGACGAAGTATATACAAGTTTCGCGAGTATTAAAAATATGCGCGAGCATACAATTTTAATTTCGGGATTTTCAAAAGGGTTTGCAATGACAGGATGGCGCCTCGGTATGATTGCAGCTCCTGTTCAATTTTCGGAATTAATGCTTAAAATTCATCAATATTCCATGATGTGTGCACCGACAATGTCTCAGTTCGCAGCACTCGAAGCGTTACGCGCGGGGAATGATGAAGTAATTCGGATGAGAGATAGTTATAAGAAACGCCGTAATTTTATGACGACATCGTTTAATGAAATGGGTTTAACGTGTCATGTGCCGGGCGGAGCATTTTATGTCTTTCCTTCTATTTCTTCAACTGGACTATCTTCGGCAGAATTTGCAGAACAGTTATTATTAGAAGAAAAGGTGGCTGTTGTACCTGGAAGTGTATTTGGCGAAAGTGGTGAAGGATTTATTCGTTGCTCGTATGCAACATCGCTTGAACAACTTATGGAAGCAATGAAGAGAATGGAACGGTTTATAGAAAATAAAAAAAGGACAAAACATAATACGTTTTGTCCATAAAAGGGGGGGAATACTAGAAAGCCATGTGTTAGTATTCTATCCCAATATTAGAAAATTATACGTACTCTAGGAAATTTTTCGTTAATTTTGAATGAGTTCTGTCATAGTGGTATAATTTACTAATATAAGGTATGCATATCCTGAGTAGCTTTACTTAGGGTACGTACTAACTAATCGGATATTTAACAATAAATCATCTGCTTTACTATCTACAATTGTAGAGAAAATGGTAACGTATGGGAGTGTTTCATATGTCAGAACAATATACAACTGGAGTGGTTGTAACAGGGAAAGTGACTGGGATTCAAGATTACGGAGCATTTGTAGCGTTAGATGCAGAAACACAAGGGCTTGTGCATATATCTGAAATTACAAATGGATATGTAAAGGATATTCATGACTTTTTAAAAGTCGGCGATACAGTAGAAGTAAAAGTACTTTCAATTGATGAAGAACACAGAAAAATGAGTTTATCGTTAAAAGCGGCGAGAAGAAAACAAGGGCGGATCCTTATACCGAATCCATCTGAGAACGGATTTAATACGCTGCGAGAAAAGCTAACCGAATGGATTGAAGAGTCCGAGTTAACAAAGTAAAAGAGGAGCGCATATGAGCGTTCCTCTTTTACTTTGTCTTATGATATATATTTGCAAATATGATTGCATGCAATCATATTCGTATGTCGGAGGTGAAATAAAGACATACTGACTAGTGGATTTCGTTCGTTTCTGGGTGAGTGCCAAGATTTTCTGATGGTTTAAAGAGTAAACCAAGATTGATAAGCCCAGAAATACCGACGATGCCGTAAATAATACGGGAAAGAGCTGAATTTTGTCCACCGAAAATGGCTGCCACTAAGTCAAACTGGAAGAACCCGATTAGTCCCCAGTTCACAGCGCCAATTACAGTAAAGACTAATGCGATACGTTGCAGAGTACTCATGAAAAAGCCCCCCTTAATTGTGAAGCGTGAACAAGCGATGAGTTAATTAACTCCTTTATAGAATGGCGTAGTTATGTTGTTTTTATACATAAAAAATATAAGAAAAAGGATGTATATACATCTATACCGAAAAATGCGAATTTTTATGCAAAAAATGAACTTTTTCTAAAAAATATATATTGGTTACGTTTACAATGGTTGAATCGCTTGATTTACAACTTCAGTTTCGCTAAAGTGAATACAGAAATACATATACATTATTGGAGGGAAAAAGATGAGTACACATGTAACGTTCGACTATTCTAAAGCGTTATCCTTCATCGGTGAACATGAAATCACTTATTTACGTGATGCAGTGAAAGTAACACATCATGCAATCCACGAAAAAACTGGAGCTGGGAACGATTTCCTTGGGTGGGTAGACCTTCCGCTTCAATATGACAAAGAAGAATTTGCTCGCATTCAAAAATGCGCAGAAAAAATTAAAAATGACTCTGACATTTTACTTGTTGTAGGTATCGGTGGTTCTTACCTAGGAGCACGTGCAGCAATTGAAATGTTAAACCATTCTTTCTACAACACGCTATCTAAAGAACAACGTAAAACTCCACAAGTGCTATTTGTTGGACAAAACATTAGCTCCACTTACATGAAAGATTTAATGGACGTATTAGAAGGTAAAGACTTCTCTATTAACGTTATTTCCAAATCAGGTACAACAACAGAGCCGGCACTAGCATTCCGTATTTTCCGTAAGTTATTAGAAGAAAAGTATGGAAAAGCAGAAGCTCGCAAACGTATTTATGCAACGACAGATAAAGCACGTGGTGCATTAAAAACATTAGCTGATAACGAAGGTTACGAAACATTCGTTATTCCAGATGATGTTGGAGGACGTTTCTCTGTATTAACGCCAGTTGGTTTATTACCAATCGCAGTAAGTGGCTTAAATATTGAAGAGATGATGAAAGGTGCAGCTGCTGGTCATGATGACTTTGGTGCATCAGAACTAGAAGAAAACCCAGCTTACCAATACGCAGTAGTTCGTAACGCTTTATACAATAAAGGAAAAACAATTGAAATGCTTGTTAACTATGAGCCGGCACTTCAATACTTCTCTGAATGGTGGAAACAGTTATTTGGTGAAAGTGAAGGGAAAGATCAAAAAGGTATTTTCCCATCTTCAGCAAACTTCTCAACTGACTTACACTCATTAGGTCAATACGTTCAAGAAGGTCGTCGTGACTTATTCGAAACAGTTCTGAAAGTAGGTAAATCTACACATGAACTAACAATTGAATCAGAAGAAAACGATTTAGATGGATTAAACTACCTTGCTGGTGAAACTGTAGACTTCGTAAACACGAAAGCATACGAAGGTACATTACTTGCACATAGCGATGGTGGCGTACCAAACTTAATCGTAAATATCCCTGAATTAAATGAGTACACATTCGGTTACCTTGTATACTTCTTCGAAAAAGCATGTGCGATGAGCGGCTACTTATTAGGCGTAAATCCATTCGACCAACCAGGAGTAGAAGCATACAAGAAAAACATGTTTGCTTTACTTGGTAAACCAGGATTTGAAAAGTTAAAAGCAGAATTAGAAGAGCGTTTAAAATAATAAAAAGCGACCGGAATCCGGTCGCTTTTTATTATTTTATCGAAAAGTCCATCGGTATATTGAAACTAGAGTGGGTATGCTAAAGAAAAAGTCTAGGAGGGATGGGCTTGATTCCGATTCAATCAAATTTAGAAGGACGTACATATGCGTTATATAAGTTAGAAGAGATAATGAAGCCACTTGGGTATAACATTGGTGGCAATTGGGATTACGATAAAGGATGCTTTGATTACAAAATCGATGAAGAAGATGGCTATCAATTTCTGCGAGTGCCATTTACAGCAGTGAATGGCGAATTAGATGTGCCTGGTGTAATAGTCCGTCTGGAAACGCCGTATATTCTTTCGCACGTATATCAAGACGAACTAGATGATCACGTAAATACTTTAACGGCTGGAACGAGTGGGATGGATCAATTTGCTGAGCCGAAAGATCCAGACGGAGATGTAAAAAGAAAATATATCAATATTGGGAAAGTGCTCATGCAGGAACTAGAAAAACATTTTCTTAATGGTGAATAACAATGAGTATGTCGCTTTCAATGAGAACAAAGGAATGGACTGGATTAATCATATATTGTTCGTCGCGTTTTATACCTAGTAAGAGAATATTTTGCTTTAAAAGAGTATAGCTACAATTTGCAAAAGTTTGTCCAGTGCAGGAAGGATAAAGCTCCATCAGTTGTAATTTGTTATCAGAGATTTCATCGTAAAGTGAGAATAGTACGCCTGAAATGGAAGGGAATAAAAGAGAAGCGGTAAATACGTAGCTCGTTAATTTATTTCCTTCTATAATTTCTGATACACCAGCTCTAGTTGCATTTTGTATTTGTTCAGAAGTAAGAAGTTCAGCGATGCAGTGAATGTTTGGATTGAGACCTTTTGCAGTTAAAATATTTAAAATGGACTGTGTATCTGCTAAGCTTTCATTTTTTTCTTTATCAGCTGTTATTAATATAGTGTGAGCTGTTGTAATATTAGCTTTTAATAAAGTTTGATCGTGATGCGGGCACCCCTTTATAAATTCTAAATGATGAAATGGTTTTGGAAGTAAAGAAAGTGTTTCATCAATTAAAACGATATCAAGGTTCGGTTGTAAGATGTGCATTTGTTTTACAACATGTTTTGCCCGTTCATTCCAACCCACGATAATCATATGACCGTTAGAGGTAGCGGCTTCTTCTCCTTTAATTTTCATATATTGTTTATTAATCATATCAGTGGCGAACAGAACCATATAATAAGAACAAAAACCGGTTCCAAATAAAATAATACCCATACCGATAAGTTTGCCTATTAGTGTATGCGGGGCAAAGTCACCATAGCCAACGGTGAAAATGGTAACGATTGACCACCAAACTCCATCAAACCATGTGGTGAAGTGCGATGGCTCTAATCTATGTATAAGGAAGCCAGAAAAAGCAGTAAGTAAAACAATAAAGCAAACTAAACGAAAAATAATGGAATCACGAAATGTATCTACTAAATTTGGACGGGATTTCAAACTCTTATTCCTCCTTACTTTGCAGGACTACATTCATTGTTACCATTATAGAAAAAAGAAAAACTCTCTAATTTAAAAGAGAGTTTGTTTTACATTACATACTTTCTAATTCAGTTTGTTGGACACTTTCAAGATGCTGGAGGGCGTAGTAAACATCAGCGGTATGCCTTTTTTGATCGATAGATAATTTCAAATGTAAATAGTGAGAGCCATTCTCCAATGTTTTGAGCTTCATATTCTTAACTTTTATATCCATTTCTTTTATTTCTTCAATTACAATTGGGATATTGTCCATATTTCGCACAACAAGTTTTACTGCGATATCACGTTGACGAAATGATCTCGGTCCTACAAATTTCATTGCTAATGGTATAAGTTCAACGCTAATCATAAGGAAACACATTCCGAAAATCGCTTCGATATAGAATCCAGCCCCAACAGCAATACCAATACCAGAAGCACCCCAAATCATAGCAGCAGTCGTTAGTCCTGCAATGCTATCGTTTCCTCTTCGTAAAATAACACCGGCACCTAAAAAACCGATTCCTGATACAATTTGAGCGGCAAGTCGAAGTGGATCCATATTCATATGATCGGTATGTGGTAAATTGTAAGCCGCTTTAATAGAAACAATCGTCAGGAGGCAACTAATGATAGAAATAACTAAACAAGTTTTTAAACCAAGTGGTTTTCGTTTTAATTCGCGCTCTAAACCGATAGCGAACCCTAAAATAGCCGAGAGACCTAGTTTGATTAATAAATCGGCATAGTCCATATATATTCCTCCTTGTATGATATGGTATATAAATAAAACATTTATTATAGAAAGAAACGCTTTTGATAGAGTTACTTTATATAGAATATATGTAGGAATTATGTATACATGAAAGAGATATTTCGTTTAAGTATATGATATTAACAAAGAAATTAGGGTGATCTAAAAAAAAGTTTATAAAAGGTGTTGCATTTCGAATTTCACCATGATATATTAATAACCGTCGCTGATGCGGAAACGCAGAAAACGACAAAAAAGAAATTGAAAAACTTAGTTGACATCGAAAAACGAAGATGTTAACATAAGGAAGTCGCAAATGAGCGACCAAGTAGTTCTTTGAAAACTGAACGAAACAAACAACGTGAAACGTCAATTTTTATTTTTAGATGCTAGACAAACTAACTTTATTGGAGAGTTTGATCC
>NZ_JBXAHR010000005.1:0-416902 GCF_058952315.1 Bacillus sp. GW823-FHT06B01
ATGCTTGATAATAGGAGGTAACGATACTGCCTCGTGTGGAGTGTTATACCCCTCGTCCCTTTGGGGCTGCGAGAACACTTTGAAGCACTAACTTGTGTAAATTTGATTGAATTGTATAGATTTAGTTAAGTTTATCGTATCGGAATAAAGGATACGGCAGGAGAAATTACAAAAGCAATTATGACAGGTGTATTGAATCCAGATTGGTCGTATGTATCTTTGCCAGATGGTGAAGATTTATTACATGGCTTAATTGATACGTTGGCAATTGCGATATTAGGTACATTTATTTCTGCCTTTTTATCTGTTCCATTCGCTTTTTTGGCGGCAACGAATATGAGCAGTGGAAAATTAACTTCAGGAACTGGGAAGTTTGTACTTAGTTTTGTTCGTACATTTCCGGAATTAGTTATGGCACTTTTATTTATAAAAGCCGTTGGGCCAGGCTCGTTTGCTGGAGTTCTAGCTCTAGGATTACACTCTATTGGCATGTTAGGGAAATTATATTCAGAAGGAATTGAAAATATAGATAAGGGACCGACGGAGGCGTTAATAGCAACAGGCGCAAATCGCTTTCAAATACTTTGGTATGCAGTACTGCCACAAGTATTACCGGATTTTCTATCGTATACGTTATACAGGTTCGAAATTAATGTACGATCCGCTGCCATTTTAGGTGTTATTGGAGCAGGTGGGATTGGGACACCGTTAATTTTTGCACTGAGTTCACGCAATTGGTCTCGTGTGGGAATTATTTTATTAGGCATCATTTTAATGGTCATTATCATTGACTTTATTTCAAGTTCGATACGGAAGAAAATTGTATAATTTATTTTAAGCACCTATAAAAGGTGCTTTTTTATATAATAAGAATAATAAATGTGAGCAATAGGGGGGATAATTTGGCTTTACAGCACGAGTTTGTATTTGTTTCGAATGAAAAAAAGGGGTTGGATTTTATAGGTATAGATTGGATTGAACTTTGTTTTCTATATAAAGAAGAGGCAACGATAGATGAGTGTGTTGTATTAAGTGATGAGCTAATCGTATATCTATTAGATTTTACCCATTGGATTCCGACCTATTATCCAGCGAAAAGAGCAGAAGGATTTGGAATTCACTATTATGGTATTACGAAAATAGAACAGCAAGGGGCAGTGATAGCAGAACAGTTATTTTGTTCGCTAGTTAACATGTTTTCTCTAGCGCCAGAAACAATCGAACTGACAGGGCAGTTTCAATGGGAAAATGATAATAATACTGATGGAGAATATGAAAGATACGTATTTGATCGAGATAAATTATGCCAAGATTTAAATTCTTTTATTCGTTTGCTTTGCAGAGTGAAAAATGGGGAAGGATATATTTTGCATTATGGAATTTGAAAATGATGAATAAATATACAGATAATTCTCTTTCTTTTTAAAATAAAAACAATGAAAAAGTATGTCATATTGAATACCCATACATTACCGAAATCATTGATTTTTTTATGAAAAACCAAAAAAATATCAACATATTTGTCGATACATGTTGTATAATCTTGCGTGGGAAGCTATCATATAAATGTATAAAACGTTTACTAATATAAGCGAAGGGAAGAATAGCATGTCACATTCAATCGAACAACTTTCTATCAACACGATTCGCACATTATCCATCGATGCGATTGAAAAAGCAAACTCTGGTCACCCAGGAATGCCAATGGGTGCAGCACCAATGGCTTATACATTATGGACTCAATTTATGAAACACAATCCAAATAACCCAACGTGGTTTAACCGTGATCGTTTCGTATTATCTGCAGGTCATGGTTCAATGTTACTATACAGCCTACTTCACCTATCTGGTTATGATGTAACAATGGATGACTTAAAGAACTTCCGCCAATGGGGAAGCAAAACTCCAGGACATCCTGAGTACGGTCATACAGCAGGTGTAGACGCAACTACTGGTCCACTTGGACAAGGTATTGCAACTGCTGTAGGTATGGCAATGGCTGAAAGACATTTAGCAGCTAAATATAACCGTGATGCGTATAATGTAGTAGATCATCATACATACGCTATTTGTGGTGATGGAGATTTAATGGAAGGCGTTTCTGCTGAAGCATCTTCATTAGCTGCTCATTTACAATTAGGTCGTCTTGTTGTGCTTTACGATTCAAATGATATTTCATTAGATGGCGATTTAAATCGTTCATTCTCTGAAAGTGTAGAAGATCGTTACAAAGCATACGGATGGCAAGTAATCCGTGTTGAGGATGGAAACGATATTGAAGCTATCGCGAAGGCAATTGAAGAAGCGAAAGCTGACGAAAAACGCCCAACGCTAATTGAAGTAAGAACGACAATTGGTTTCGGTTCTCCAAACAAATCAGGAAAATCAGCTTCACATGGTTCTCCACTTGGTGTAGACGAAACAAAATTAACGAAAGAAGCATATGCTTGGACTGCTGAGCAAGACTTCCATGTAGCAGAAGAAGTATATGACAACTTCCGTAAAACTGTACAAGATGTTGGTGAAACTGCGCAAGCAGCGTGGAACACTATGCTAGGTGAATATGCACAAGCATACCCAGAATTAGCAAACGAATTACAAGCGGCAATGAATGGTCTTCTTCCAGAAGGTTGGGAGCAAAACTTACCAACTTATGAATTAGGATCAAAAGCAGCAACTCGTAATTCTTCAGGTGCTGTAATTAATGCAATTGCAGAGTCTGTACCATCATTCTTTGGTGGATCTGCTGACCTTGCTGGTTCTAACAAAACATACATGAATAACGAAAAAGACTTTACAAGAGATGATTACAGCGGAAAAAACATTTGGTACGGTGTACGTGAGTTCGCAATGGGTGCAGCAATGAACGGTATTGCACTACATGGCGGTTTAAAAACTTACGGTGGTACGTTCTTCGTATTCTCTGACTACTTACGTCCAGCAATTCGTCTTGCAGCATTAATGCAATTGCCAGTAACGTATGTATTCACACACGACAGTATCGCTGTTGGTGAAGATGGTCCAACACATGAACCAATCGAGCAATTAGCAGCGCTACGTGCTATGCCAAATGTATCTGTTATTCGTCCAGCTGATGGTAACGAATCTGTTGCAGCTTGGAGACTAGCTCTAGAATCTACAAACAAACCAACTGCTTTAGTATTAACTCGTCAAGACCTTCCAACATTAGAAGGTGCAAAAGACGATACGTATGAAAAAGTAGCAAAAGGTGCATATGTAGTTTCTGCAAGCAAGAAAGAAACAGCTGATGTAATCTTACTTGCATCTGGATCTGAAGTAAGTCTAGCTGTTGAAGCGCAAAAAGCGTTAGCAGTAGACGGCGTTGACGCAGCTGTTGTCAGCATGCCATCTATGGATCGCTTTGAAGCTCAAACAGCTGAGTACAAAGAATCTGTATTACCAAAAGCAGTAACAAAACGTTTCGCAATCGAAATGGGTGCTACATTCGGATGGCACCGTTACGTAGGTCTTGACGGAGATGTGTTAGGTATCGATACATTCGGTGCTTCTGCTCCTGGCGAGAAGATTATGGAAGAATATGGATTTACTGTAGAGAACGTTGTTCGTAAAGTAAAAGAAATGCTTTAATGATTTTAGAAAAATCTCTCCGGCATGGAGAGATTTTTCTATGTAAATGAGTTTTTTCGACAGAAAAAGTTTTTTATCTCTCCGCAGTCAGACAATCATTGCAAAATTTCTTCTATATAATGAAGGGAAAAGGTTGTCCAGATTGGGAGGCGAAAGATGAAAACGTATGAATTGTATTTAATTCAAGAGGATATTGCGAAAGCTTACTTTGGTCGTGAATATTTGTTTTTTGATTTATTTGCTAGATTTTCAGAATCTGGGTCCCTTTCGGAGAAAAAAGTGTTATATAAACAAATGATGTATATAACGATGCCATTACAAGTAATGAAAATTCACCATAAATTAGAACAAGCTTTGCGCGTTCTTGGTAAATATGATCGAACACATCATACACATACACTTTATACAGGAGCGGAATACGGCGAAATAATGGTGAAACCGCACTATATTCGCATGAATACCTCTGGAAACGTTTCTATGGAAACGACTTTCTTTGAGGTGTTAAGAAAGTGTGAATTAACATTTTTAGCTATGGATTATGAAAATACAAAGTACGGATGGCTGAATCCTCTAAAACAAGTACGAACATATGTGTAAAAAATGTCGAATTGTATCTTGTCTTATTGAAAAGGTTTTAGTACACTGTAAGGTAGACAACATGAAGGAGGAAAATATATGCCAATTTGGTTAGGTATTCTAGTGGGCGTAGTAGCACTAGTAGCAGGCGTGGCGTTAGGATTTTTCATTGCCCGCAAATACATGATGAACTACTTAGAAAAAAATCCACCAATTAATGAACAAATGTTAAAAATGATGATGATGCAAATGGGACAAAAACCTTCCCAAAAGAAAATCAATCAAATGATGAGCGCGATGAATAAGCAACAAACGAAATAAGCGCTAAAAGACACTCGTTAAGAGTGTCTTTTCTTTTTGTTAGTTATGTAGTTTGAAACTTTTAAAAATTCAGTATTTTTGGTAAACTGAAAACATCGCTCATTTTAAGGGAGGAGGATAAAAATGAAGGTATTTATTAATTTAGCGTGGTTTTTTAAACAAGAAAAACGAGCGTACATAATCGGAATTATTATGTTATTTGGTGTCGCGCTTCTTGAACTTGTAGCTCCGAAAGTACTAGGTATTGTAGTAGATGAAATTAATAATGGAACATTAACATCTGAAAAATTGTTGAAGTGGGTTATTCTGTTAGTAGTTGTAGGGATTACTATGTACATATTACGTTATTTATGGCGTATTATGATTTTTGGATCTTCGTTAAAACTAGCCCGTCAATTACGAAAGAATTTATATGAACATTTTACAAGGATGAGCCCATCTTTCTATCAATCACGTCGTACGGGTGATTTGATGGCGCATGCGACTAATGATATTCAGGCGATTCAACAAACTGCTGGATCGGGCGTTTTAACACTTGTTGATTCATTAGCGGTTGGGGGATGTGTACTCGTAGCGATGGGTTTTACAATTAGTTGGAAGTTAACATTGTTAAGCTTAATTCCAATGCCGATTGTAGCGATTTCGACAAATTATTATGGAACGTTATTACATAAAAGGTTTCATAAAGCGCAGCAATCGTTTTCAGAAATCAATGATAAAGTGCAAGAGAGTATGAGTGGGATGAAGGTAATTCGATCACTTGGACAAGAGAAAGAAGATTTACAAGCATTTCGAAAAAAATCAGAAGATGTTGTACATAAAAATATGTTAGTCGCACGTATTGATTCGTTGTTTGATCCAACAATCTCTCTTATCGTTGGATTTTCTTTTTTAATTGCAGTGTGTTACGGGTCAGTATTAGTTGTGAGGGGTGAATTAACTGTAGGTGATCTCGTTACATTTACAACGTATTTAGGTACCCTCGTTTGGCCAATGTTAGCCTTTGGATGGTTGTTTAATATTATGGAGCGTGGGCGTGCTTCGTATGACCGGGTAGAAAAAATTCTCTCGCAAAAATCAGATGTAGTAAATAGAGAAGATGCTGTACATAAAGTAGCAAGCGGTGATGTTACATTTGCGGTCGATTCATTTTCATATAAGAAAAATGAACTGTTACAGCTAATAGATGTTCACTTTGATTTGAAGAAGGGTGAGACACTAGGCGTTGTCGGACGTACAGGAGCAGGGAAAACGACTTTATTAAAATGTTTAATCCGTGAGTATGATCATTTTAGTGGTGAATTAAAAGTTGGGGAGCGGGATATTCGCGATGTAACACTTTACGGTGTCCGTTCTGCCATTTCATACGTGCCGCAAGATCATTTTTTATTTTCAGCGAGTATTGGGGAGAATATTGCCTTCGGAAAGGCGGATGCTACATATAATGAAATAACCCGCGCTGCAGAGATTGCTTGTATTCATAATGACATCCTCCAATTTTCAGAAGGATATGAAACGGTAGTAGGAGAAAGAGGCGTTTCGTTATCTGGAGGTCAAAAACAGAGAATCTCTATTGCACGTGCTTTATTAACGAATGCGGAAATTTTAATTTTAGATGATTGTTTATCAGCGGTAGATGCAAAAACAGAAGAAACGATTTTAAATGCATTAAAGAGGGAAAGAGCAGGAAAAACAACGATTATTACTGCTCATCGTTTAAGTGCAATTCAACATGCCAATCTTATACTTGTTGTGGATGAAGGCAGAATTGTGCAACGAGGTACACATGAACAATTAATGAAAGAAAACGGTTGGTATAAAGAAATGTACGAGAGCCAGCAGTTAGAAGCATTAGTCGAGAAAGGAGGCGTATGATGACCGAGAAGAAGCGGAGTGATTTAAGTAGATTACTTTCTTATATGAAGCCATATAAAAGGTTACTATCTTTAGCATTTATCTTTTTAGTTGGTGCAACTGTAACTGAAATGATGGGTCCTTTTTTAATTAAACAATTTCTTGATGAACATTTAGTACCACGTAACTTTGATCAATCAGCACTTGTTACTCTATTTGTAGTGTATCTTATTGCTCACTTATTAAAAGTATTATTTACTTATTTAGACTTATTGTATTTTCAAAATATCGCTTTTAAAATTGTTCAAGATATGCGTGTTGAAGTATATAATCATGTTCAAAAGTTGTCATTAAGTTTCTTTGATCGTACGCCGATTGGTACGCTTGTATCGCGCATAACAAATGATACGGAAGCAATTAAAGATTTTTATGTCAGTGTATTATCCACATTTGTCAAAAATGTAGTCTTTTTAATAGGTATTTTAGTAGCAATGTTTTTATTAAATGTAAAACTAGCTCTATTTTCTCTCGTATTAATTCCGATAATGTTTGCAATTATGGTGCTATATCGCCGGAAGAGTGCAGCCTTTTATTTAGAAGTACGTAATCAATTAAGCGTGTTAAATGCAAAGTTGAATGAGTCCATTCAAGGAATGAATATTGTTCAAGTGTTCAGGCAAGAAAAGCGTATGAGAAAAGAGTTTGAAGAAGTGAATAATAAACATTATAGTGCAGGGCGACGGACGTTAAAGTTAGACGCGTTACTTTTACGTCCAGCAACTGATTTAGTTCATATTGTGGCTATTGCGTTAGTACTTGGTTTATTTGGAATTGATGCTTTGAAGAGTCCTGTTGAAGTAGGTGTCTTATATGCGTTTGTTAACTATATACATCGTTTCTTCCAGCCTGTAAATGAGATGATGATGAAATTATCATTTTTCCAACAGGCACTTGTTTCATCATCACGTGTATTTCATTTAATGGATGAGAAAGATTTAGCTCCAGTTCAAAAAGGGAATGGAAATCCTCAAGTTGTTAATGGAGAAATTGAATTTAAAAATGTTACTTTTTCGTATGATGGAAAACGTGATGTTTTAAAAAATGTATCTTTCCACGTGAAACAAGGGCAAACAGTTGCTTTCGTTGGGCACACTGGTAGCGGAAAAAGTACTATTATGAATTTGTTAATGCGATTTTATAGTATTAAGTCCGGAAATATTGTAATAGATGGTGTAGATTTAGAGAAATTTGAAGAAAGAGAAATTAGAAAGAAAATAGGACTCGTATTGCAAGATGCATTTTTATTTGCGGGAAATGTAAAACAAAATATTCGTATGTACAATGAAGAAATTACGGATGAAGAAGTAAAAGAAGCGGCACAATTTGTGCAAGCGAATACGTTTATTGAAAAATTACCAGAGCAGTATGAAACGGAAGTAGTAGAAAGAGGAGCTGCATTTTCTAGTGGTCAACGACAATTAATTGCTTTTGCTAGAACGATAGCAACGAATCCGAAAGTATTAGTATTAGATGAAGCAACAGCTAATATTGATACAGAAACAGAAGATGCGATCCAAACAGCATTACAGCAAATGCGAAAAGGGAGAACGACTATAGCAATTGCACACAGATTATCTACAATTCAAGATGCAGATCAAATCTTTGTTATGCATGATGGAGAAATAGTAGAAAGAGGAACACATCAAGAATTACTGAGTGAGCAAGGGTTGTATTATAATATGTATTTACTACAAAATAAAGGAAGTTTACAAAAGGCCTTGTAATTATAAGGCCTTTTTACTTTGCTTATAAAATATGTTTGCTCTCAATATCTATAGTATAAACGTCGTGACCTTTTATTAAAGTTGTACATATTGTATGTATACGAAATGAAAAAAATTGATAGGAGCTTTTATATGCAAGGTAGATCTAGTTCAAATATTACGTTTATCGATGTGTCTCATTGGGAAGGAAACATTGATTGGAATGCAGTGAAGGGATCGGGTATTTCAGCGGCGTATGCAAAAGCGACAGAAGGTGTAAACTACATTGATCCTACTTTTACTAAGAATGTACAAGCAGCACGAAATGCGAATGTATTAATTGGTGCATACCATTTTGCACGCCCAGAACAAAATGATGCAATTTCAGAGGCGAAATATTTTGTGAGTATATTACAAAATAACCAGACAGACTTAATGCCAGTTCTGGATTTAGAATCACCAACAGATCCGAGCAACAGTAATTTAACTGGTAACGCTATATCGAATTGGGCAAGAAACTTCATAAATTATGTGAAACAGGCTACTGGAAAAGATGTAATGTTATATACAGGAGTTTGGTATATTAATGAGTTCGGAATTAGCGGATTAAGTGATATACCGCTTTGGATTGCTAAATACTCGAGTACACCGCCTGCTGATGCTGGTGGATGGACAGCGTGGACAGCGTGGCAGTACACAGATTCTGGACAAATTTCAGGCGTAGGAAATTGTGATGTATCAGCTGCAGTTTCATTAGAAGCTTTAAAAGGGAATGGAGCAAGTGGTGGAGGTAATGTTTCCCCGCCTAATAATGCAACTCCAGTGTATGGGGTTGCTATAATTAATGGAGATAATGTGAATTTGAGAAGTGGACCATCTTTGCAGTCTAGTGTAATTCGCCAATTGAATCGTGGCGAAACATATGAAGTTTGGGGAGAACAAGATGGATGGCTTTGTTTAGGGACAAATCAGTGGGTATATAATGATCCGAGTTATATTCAGTATAAACATTATGTGGCGACTATTACTGGTGATAATGTAAATTTGCGTGATGCTCCATCATTAAATGGAAATGTTATAAGACAGTTACATCATGGTGAATCGTATCGAGTATGGAGTAAGCAAGATGGATGGCTTTGCTTAGGGACAAATCAATGGATATACTACGATCCAAGTTATATTCAGTATGGTGTACAATAGAGTGAAAATAAAAGGTGCCCCGTCAGAGGTGCCTTTTATTAAAAATATACAACTTTTGCAAAGTCTATATCGAAACCATAGTATACTATAGTAGATATATTTATAAAAAATAATCGAAAATGAAATAAAGGGGTAAAAATATGAATTATGTGCTAATAGGTGCGGTTTTAATATTATTAGCTGTAGTATTTGTGCTGTTTTATAAAAATAAACAGTTAGAATCAGAGAGTCAGCAAGTAGAATTTGAAAAGAAACAAGCGATTGAAACGTATAAAAATGAAATTGCAGCTACGGTGATAGAGCATAAAGAACAACAAAATAATTTAAAAAATATGGAACAGAAAAAATACAATGATTTACAAGTAAGTGCAAATAGAGAAATTGAAAATATGCGTATGATGAAAAATCAATTAGCTGTGCAGCATAGTAAAGAACGTAGTGAAATGCAAAATAAACATAATAACGAAATACATATGTTTCAAAAATTAATTGCAAATCTACGAGAATATACTAAAAACGGCGCTGAAATGAATACGTACGAAACATTACATTATATGAAACGAGGATTCATAGAGCAAGGCATCATATTAGATGCTGAAATTCAAATCATGCCGAATGTTTTTATTAAAAATAATAGTGAAATAAACGATAATCGAATCCATCATCTCATCTTGTGCAAAACTGGTATTTATCTACTTGAGACGAAAGAATGGGAAGAGAAATTAATTCATGGTTTAACGAAAGAAAATGCTGGTATATATACATTTATGATTGATGAGATGGGTAAGTATCAACAAGAAGTTGAAAAAGAAGAGACATTTGAATATATAGTAGGTAAAGATTCGTCAACTATACAAGTGAAAAATGAAGGGAATCCAGTATATAGGGCGAAGAAACTATCTCAAATTTTATACAGTGGTTTGAAAGAAATGCAGGCTAATAGTATAAAAGAAAAGGTAAAACCAGTTGTATATTTTTATAATAAAAATGGAAAAGCAATAGTAGACCTTTCTAGTGAGGAAACACCTAGATTAAAAGATCGGGAGCAAATTGTAACGTTCTTTAGAAATGAAATATTAGCAGGGAAAGTAGTATATACAGTGCAAGAATTAGAACAGATTCAAGAAATGATTAGCCGGATGAATTATATAGTGAGTTAAAAGGGGAGATCTTTCTGAACGATATGCTGCGTGGCATTGTGTATGTCTATTTTTGTTTGTATATAGTAATGTACATTGTATTTATATTCGTCATTGATATGGTCCATATACCCTTAAGTGTAAGGAGCATTTTTGTAGTATTCATACCATTTGTTTTATTAGTCATGATTCAAAGGGCTATTTTATATGTTTCTAAAAATCGTAATGAAGAAAAGAAGCAAATGTTGGGGGGATTAATAGTAGCACTTATACCATTAATAGTGTGCACTGTACAACTAAGTGTAAATGAATATACATTAAAGTTTAATCAAAATAGATGGTTAAATCATGCAGATAAACGGGTACATATGGTAGATGATCTATTACAAAAATATAAATTAATAGGGAAATCAAATGAAGAAATTACACAATTGTTAGGAGCTCCAACGGAAACGAGAAGTGGGGAAGAAGGAGTTATCACTTTGTATTATCTTGGGACTGAACGTGGCTTTATTCCAATAGATAGCGAACAGCTTGTTTTACAATTTGATAGAGATGGTAAAGTCATGGAATATACGGTGCATAAAGATTAAAGAAACGTGGAGGGAAGCTATATGTTATAGCTTCTTTTTTATTTTTCAATATGTCACGGAAGGGGGAGAAGGTTTTTGAGTGGAATAAGGAATGAAAGCGGAGGTGATGCATATATATAGATGCATTGGGTGATTATTCGCCCGATTGCTGAGGGTTAATAATTAATAAGTACGGACAAAAAAACCACTGATGAAAGTTTCACTTTATCATATTGTATAAATGAAAAGGGGGTAAGACGGTGAAAGCAATCCCGACTGATGTCCTGAGTAAAGAATTGATGGAAAGAGAAGGAGTTATATCTATTACAGTAAAGGAATTTGAAAAGATAGAAGTAGCTGGAGTAGTAGTCGCTGGTCCAGCGGTTATTTTGATTAATCAAGATTAAGTACATATCATTGAAATAAAAAGCATCCGTTTAGGATGCTTTTTATTTGTATGTAAGGATAAATATGATGGATAATTGTGTTACTGGAGGGAAAGTCTGTGGCAATTATTATAACAATGTTAGTAATGGGTATTTTATTAGGATTTGTTGGAGCTGGAGGAGCTGGGTTTATTATCGCGATACTCACTTTAGTATTCCATATTCCTATTCATGTTGCTCTTGCAACATCTTTAACTGCAATGGCGTTTACGACATTATCAGGTGTTGTCAGTCATTACCGTGAAGGCAATGTTGCACTTATTATAGGAGGGATTGTTGGGGGATTTGGCGCAATTGGCTCTTATATTGGTTCTAAATTTGGTTCACTTATACCAGCACATCTTCTTCATTGGTTTACAGCTGGGATGTTATTTTTATCGGCAATTTTTATGTTTATTAAATTAATTATGTTCCAAAACAAAGAACAGTCATCTTTATATAAGCATAAAGAGTTTTCCATGAACTACTTGTTGAAATGTGTATGCCTTGGATTAGTTACTGGAATGATGGCTGGTTCATTTGGGATTGGTTCTGCACCGTTTATTCAACTTGGATTAATGGTTCTATTGGGACTAACGATTCAGCAATCTGTAGGGACAACGATGCTTGTTATATTACCGATTGCAATTGGAGGCGGGCTAGGATATAGTTCGGAAGGATATTTAGATTATATATTGTTATTGCAAGTATTAATTGGGACCATGTTAGGGGCATATATTGGCGCGAAGTTTACAAATTATGCACCGCGAATGCTTTTGAGGTTTTCGATGATTATGACACCGGTTTTAGCTGGATGTATGCTATTGATGGAATAAAGTGAAATTATAATAAGTAGGGGGTTACTGCTTACAAATAGCGGGATAAAATTAATATAGCAAACTATTAATATATTTTACGAATGAATTATGTAAGTAATTCATATTTCCCATATAAAAGGATTTACTTTAATATAATGAGTGTAAAGTTCGAGTATTCGAAGTACTACTTGAATTATATCCCTATCCCTTTTCTAAAAATGCGAACAAGTTTTGCCCTATTCTATTCAATAATTAATTGCATAGAAATATATTGTTCGATGACCATTATGGAACGTACATAATGGGAAAATCCCGATCCTTAAAGAGGATGCCCCTAATCTTCATGAGAAAATATGATCGGATAAGAAAGCTGACCAATTTATGGTCGGCTTTCTTTTTGTTCAAAAGTTATTTCTTCTTTAATTTCTGTTTGCAATAATAAAGCTTTTCCGAAACGACGTTTACATTCCGCACGCACTTTTTCAATGGCTAGTAGCTGAGTAGTGGCGGGAACTGTTACGATAGCTTGGCGTGGTTTTCGATTTTCTTCACAAAAGACACATTCCACAACATATTTAGAAATCATATTTTCATCCTTCCGTTTTTAATTTCTAAGAAGGGATTGTCTATGAAGTTAATGTGATTTTTCGTCATTAGTTTACTTTTTTCCTCTTTTTTCAAGGAGAAAATGATAAAGAAGGTGAATTTTTGTAGGGGAGGGATGTATATGGAAAGATGGATAGGTTGTGCAGCAGTATGTATAAATGAAAAAAATGAAGTTTTAATGGTGTTGCAAGGGCAAAAGGGTGAAGAAAAAAGATGGTCTGTTCCAAGTGGAGGGCTTGAAAAGGGAGAGACACTAGAAGAATGTTGTATTCGAGAAGTTTGGGAAGAAACAGGTTACAATGTGGAAGTTGTAAATAAAATATACGAAAAAGAGGGTATTACATACGGGGTTCCTGTATACGTTTATTATTATGTCGTTAAAAAAATAGGCGGTAGTATGAAAATCCAAGATCCTGATGAGTTAATACATGAAATTGCTTGGAAGAGGATAGATGAAATGAAGGAATTAACGCTATCTTTCCCGGAGGATTATGAGGTTTTAAATAAATATATAAATAAAAAAGCGAGTGTTTAAACACTTGCTTTTTCAATGTATCCACGACAAGAAAAGCGGAACGATAACTAAACTAGCTCCTGCTGTTAAAAGCATAGATAAACTTGCGATGGTTCCTTCTACAGGGCCGATTTCGAATGCTTTTGATGTACCGGTTCCATTTGCGCTCGTGCCTAACATAATGCCTTTTGCGAGCGCTGTTTTAATACGGCATATACGTATGAGAGCAGGTCCGAGCAATGCTCCTGTTAACGCAGTTAAAACAACAAATACTGCTGTTAATTGTGACATACCACCAATCATTTCTGAAATGGCCATTGCAATTGGTGTCGTTACAATATGAGGCGCTAAACTATGTTCTAACGATGAATCAATTTGAAAATAATTAGCTAGTAGTGCTGAAGTAATAACTGATAAAAATGAACCGACAATGACATTAAGTAAAATAGCTATTCCATGTTTCTTGAGTAAATCAAAGTATTTATAGATTGGCCATGCGAAAGCAACTGTTGCAGGCTTTAATAATTCTGTTAACCATTGACCACCTGTTTCATATGTTTCATAAGGTGTGTCTAGTCCGAGTAATAAAGCAATTAAAATAATAGGGCAGACGAGAAGAGGAGAAAGTAAGCTCCAATTCCAGCGTTGATACATTTTCTTCGATATCCAATATGTGAATAGTGTTAATAGTAAACAAAGAAAGCCGATCATTGCACGGATCCTTTCCGCTTTAGTAGCAATTCTGTTAGGAGTCCTGTAGCGAGAGTGACACAAAGTGTACTAATCATAATAATTAAAATGAGATCGATTCCATATTGTGATAGTGTATCTTTGTAGCGTATGACAGCGACTGCAGAAGGAATGAAAAATAAAATAAGTTCTTTTAATAAAAAGTCTGCTCCGTCCTGTACCCACTCTTTTTTCACTAGGTTAAATTTTAATGAAATTAACAATAAAAAAATACCGAGTATACTTCCTGGAACTGGGAGGTGTGCCTGTTTTGCAATCCATTCACCTGTCCAAGCGAAACAAAATAATAATAAAATTTGTCCGCTTAATTTCCACCATTTCATACAGTACCCACCTCTTTCTTTTTTTACATAAAAATTGTAAAAAAGAATTAACAATTTCTACTATACGTTCATTCGAAAAATTTGTCTAATATATAAATTATATGTTATTAATATATTAGATATATTAATTGAAAGTGAAAAGGGTGTCCAAAATGGAATTACGGCATTTGCAATATTTTGTTGTAGTGGCAGAGGAGTTACACTTTGGACGAGCAGCTGCTCGTTTACAAATGACACAACCACCGCTTAGTCAACAAATTCAGCAATTAGAAAAAGAAATGGGAGTTATGTTATTTTCAAGAACAAAGAGAAAAGTTGAATTAACAGAAGCTGGAGAAATGTTTTTAAAAGAAGTAAAAAAAGCGTTCGAACAAATTGATAAAGCAGTAGAAGTTGCACAAAGTGCCCAAAGGGGAGAAGTGGGATCACTTTCAATTGGTTTTGTAGGTGCGGCGATATATGATATTTTACCATCTATCGTAAGGGAGTATAGAAAGAAATTTCCCAGAGTGTCTGTTGCATTACATGAACTGTCAACACCGGATCAGGTGCATGCACTTCACGATAACCGTATTGATATTGGCTTTTTGCGTCCGCCAATTCCAACGCAATTACTAGAGTTAGAACCAATTCAAAAGCTTTCTTGTACGTTATGTTTACCGAAGGCACATCCACTTGCTGAAAAGGATGAAATACATATTGAAGATTTAAGAGACGAACCGTTCGTATTTATTACGAGACCGGTATGGCCAGCGTTATACGATACAATTTTATCACTTTGCCGCGACGTAGGATTTAGTCCACACATTGTACAAGAAGCAACGGAATATCAAACAGTTATGGGACTTGTAGCGGCAGGAATCGGAATTACGGTAATACCTGTATCGGCGAATAAATTGTATAAAACCGAAGTCGTATATAAAGAGTTATGTGATTCTAATTTTGTTGCAGAAATGTCAGTAGCGTACAAAAAAATGAATACTAATCCAGAACTTTTAGAGTTTTTGAAAATTGCAAGAGAGAAGAAAAGAATAGAAGTTGAGGATGAGATTAATTAATTTGTTAAAAATTACACCTCATTAAACACTAAAGCGGAAATGCAATATAATTGCATTTCCGCTTTAGTGTTCTTTTTTTAGTTCTATACTAAAGAGATAAACATGTTCGTTTTCTTGTAATAGTTGGTCAATAGCAGTTTTTTCCTCAAGCATTGGAATTCTTACGGTTTCTTTATTCGTTTTTATTATAGCCGCTAAAGTCGTCTTTTGATTGTATGTTAAGTTTATAGCAGATTGAAGAGTAGTAGAGGTAGAGCTATTTATGATTGGAGGTGCTTCTTCAGGAGCGAGCATGGAACTACCTTCAATATTAACATACCAATGTTTTTGCACTTGTACATCTTTATCGAGTTGGAATTGAGGTGGTAAAAAAGAAAGCTTTACTTTCTTTTTTTGAAAATGGGAGGTAGCTATATTCGCAATTACTTTTGTTTTTTTACCATTTTGATAATAATCAATTGTAGCATGTATTTCATCTTTTTCATTTTTTAGGGTAACGTTATAAAACATGCTGTCTCCTTCTTGAAAAGGAGTCATTTGTAAAATAGAAGATTGCTCTTCTGTTAATTTGTATGGCTCAACAATGGTGATCTCATTGTTTTTAAGTGAGCTACAACTTGTGAGAAATAATAAAAATAAGATTGATAGTAATTTTATGCGCATGCAACCCCCTCCTTTTTACAATTATATTCTGAATATGATTTATTTTCCATTTTATTTTCTAGGACTAAAGACTTAGAAAAAATTCAGATTGTAGTGCGATGTTTAAAATGTCATATTTTTATACACTAGTAGTATAGAATGAGTATGGTATGAAGTAAGGTAGGGGAAGAACATATGTCTTTATGTCAGTTAGTGAGAAAAAATATAAGAACATTTGCTGCCAAAAGGATGAAGCAATTCATGTGGGTTGCTATGAGTACTATGATTTTATTTTTTATGATATCGCTCCAATTTAATGAAGGAGCTATTGGGAAATTAGAGACTACACTTTTATTTCAAATGAGCTTTTACATGCTGTTTATTGTATTCATTTTTATTTGTATTTTTACTACATATAAAATAACGTTTTCTCTTCTGCAAGTGAGGGAAGAGGAAATTAAATCTTATGTAGCAGAGAGTAGGAAGAGAAATGACGTACTATGTTTATTATGTCAGGAGCAATTATTTATTTATGGAGCAGCGTTTGTTTTTGGATTAGTGAATGGGATGTTATTTTTGAAATTATTTACGATTATCTTTATGAAAATAGCAGGAATACAAGGGATAAATAGTGCACCGATTACAATATATGCAATAGTAGTTGTTAGTATAATTATGATTGTGGTCGTCCTATTATCGATGATGCAATGTTTTCGATTTGTTCAAAGTTTACAAGATGAAAATTCGTTTTAATTTAAGGAAAAGGCATGAGAAATCATGCCTTTTCTTATTTTACACATAAAAATAATCATGTTACAGTGTAAAGACCTGACAAAGAATGGGAAGGAAAGGTTGTATAGTATGACAAATGAACAATCAATTGTAAAGGTTGAGCGGTTAACGAAGCGAATCGGTTCAAAGACACTTGTAGAAAATATTAGTTTCGAAGTTAAAAAGGGTGAAGTAGTTGGCTTGCTCGGACCAAATGGTGCTGGAAAAACGACTTTAATGAGAATGATGGTTGGTATGATCCGTATGACAGAAGGTGAAGTATGGATTGATGGTCAATCTGTGAAACAGCAATTTGAAAAAACCGCTGCGAAAATTGGAGCGGTAATTGAGACACCTGAATTTTATCCTTTTTTGAGCGGCTATGAAAATTTAACATATTTCGGACGAATGAATGGTAATGTGACCGAAGAACGTATCGATGAAGTAGTGAAATTGTTAGGAATGGGACAAGTAATTGACCGTAAAGTAAAAGCATATTCACTCGGCATGAGACAACGTTTAGGAATTGCTCAAGCGCTTATTCACGATCCAGATGTATTAATATTAGATGAACCAACGAATGGATTAGATCCTAGTGGAATACATGAAATGAGAATGTACATAAAGAAAATTGCACATGAACAAGGAAAAGCGGTACTTGTATCTAGTCACTTACTTTCAGAAGTTGAATTAATGTGTGATAGAGTTATCATTATTCAGCATGGAGAATATGTGGCGACGCAAAATATTCAGCATAATCAAAGAGAAGAGATGGAGACAATCCGTATACGTGTAGATGATGCGAATAAAGCAGCAGAAATGTTAGACCAAGATGTTTTAATAAAAGGTAATGATCTACTTATTACTGTAAAAGATGAAGAAATCCCAAATGTTATTCGTACATTGCTTGAGAAAAATATTCAAGTGTATCGTGTATATGAAGAAAGAAAAACGTTAGAAGAGCAATTTTTAGAATTAACAGGGGGAAAAGATATTGTTTAATTTAGTGTATAACGAACTGTATAAAATATTTAAGCGAAAGCGAACGATTATTCCCTTTGCAGTTATTGCAGTATTAATAATTGGATTAGGATGGGTTACGGTAAAGTATTTAGAACCGGAAACAAAAGGATGGAAAGCCGATTATACAGAACGAACTGTAGAAATTGAGAAAAAGCTAGGCATGAAAAAAGAAGCTATTTTAGCGGAACGATCTGGGGACGAGCTTGTAAAGGAATATCAGCTTAAGATGAAGCATTTAGATACAGATACAGCACCGGCAAGCAGTTCTCCGCTTTCTTTCATGAGAGATACAGGTTTTATCGTATTTCCAATATTGCTCCCATTTATCCTCGTGTATGCAAGTACAATTTTTGCGAATGAATATAGCTGGGGAACATATAAATTTTTAACGATACGACCAGCGAGTCGATTTAAAATTTTGACAGCTAAATTTTTAGCAATTGTGATATTTGCAGCGTTATTGTTTATATTTAATATGATTTTCTCCACTTTATGTGGACTTGTTATTTATAAATTCCAACAGCCTGCATGGAGCGAGCTTATTTTCCAAGATGGAAATATTATAAAACAAAATATTTTTGTGGAAGCTAGTAAGTATTATATTTTATCGTGGTTGCCGACCATTGTGTACGCAGCGTTTGCATTTATGATTTCTGTCTTAACAAGATCTAGTGGAGGCGCGATTGGTATTTCACTATTTCTTGCTTTATCAGGAAATATTGCATTATTAGCAGCAACTAGATATGATTGGGCGAAATATTTATTGCCAGCAAACACAGATTTATACAGTATTTCAAAGAATGGAAGTTTTATTGATGGAGTAACATTCCCATTTGCTTCATGTATGTTATTACTATATTTATTTGTATTTTTAAGCATTTCCTATACAGTATTTTTAAAACGTGATTTAACTTAATAAAAAAGGAGCCGTTAAGTATTTCTTAACGGCTCTTTTTTATGCAAATTGTTTAAGTGCTTTTTCAGCTAACAAAGCGAAGTATTCTGCACTTATAGGTAATGCTTGCTCATCTACTGTAAAAGCTGGATGATGCCATTCATGTGTACCACTCGTTCCCATAAAAACGAATGAACCAGGTATTTCTTGTTGATAAAAAGAAAAATCTTCTCCGGCCATCGACGGGGTAGGAGAGATGATATTTAAATTCATTTTTTCAGCAACTTGAGAGGATAAGTTTGTTAAAGATGTATCGTTCTGAACAGCAGGAGGACCTGCATAAAAACGAAATTCTGTTTTTACACCTAATGCATCAGAAACCCCTTGAATAATACGTTTCATGAGAGCTGGAATCTTTTCACGTGTTTCAGTTTGGAATGTACGTACAGTTCCTTCCAGCGTTGCTTTTTCAGGAATTACGTTCCACGTATTTCCTGAATGGATGTTTGTGACACTGACGACGGCATTATGTGAAGAGCTTATATTTCGGCTTACAATTGTTTGGAGTGCCATCACGATTTGAGAGGACGCGACAATAGGGTCTACCCCAGCATCTGGTACAGCTGCATGTGTACCAACTCCGTGAATTTCAATTTCAAATCGATCGACCCCGGCCATCAGTGGACCATCTTTAATACCGATTGTACCTACTGGTAAATCAGGTTTATTATGCATACCGAAAATCGCTTGCACGCCATGTAAATGCCCGGCTTCAATTACTTTGCAAGCACCATTGCTACTTTCTTCAGCTGGTTGGAATATAAAGCGTACAGTTCCGCTAAGAGAAGATTCTTTTTCTTTTAATAAATAAGCGGCACCTATAATAGCAGCTGTATGAAAATCATGCCCACAAGCATGCATTTTACCGGGAATTTTTGAAGCGTACGGTAAATTTGTTTCTTCTTGAATAGGAAGGGCATCAATATCAGCACGGATTGCTATAATTGGTCCGCTATTATTCCCTGAAATTTCAGCAATAACGCCTGTTTCTAAACTAGAATTTATAATCGTAATGTTTTTCTCTTCTAACCAATTTTTTATAGTCTTCGTCGTTTCAAATTCTTCGTATGATAATTCTGGATGCTCATGTAAATTTCGACGAATAGAAATTAGCATCTCAGTTAATTGCTCTAGATTTGCTGCCACGTATAATGCCTTCTTTCTTAAATAAAGTATTTACATTAAGTATACAATAAGAAAAGAGAGGATTCTCAAATGAAAATCCTCTCTCGTTTTATGCTGCCAATTTTTTGTGTGTATGATGTTTACGATAACGTCCACGCATTGCATAGGCAATTTGCGGGATTGCAATACCGATTAAAATAAGTGATACACCGATCCATTGTGAAGATAGCACCGCTTCTTTTAAAACGAATACAGACATAATTGTTGTAACTGGTAGTTCTGCTGCACCAAGAATAGTCGCTAAGCCAGAACCGATCTTTGGAATACCGATTGTAAAGGCGATAGAAGGAATAACGATACTAAATGTTCCTAATCCTAAACCGTATTTCCAAAGTCCTTCAGAAATTGCACCGCTAAAAATAAATGTTGGCGGGAATACGATCATTACTAAAGTTAAAGCGCCAGTCATTAAGAGAACACCGCGCGGTAATGAAGGTACTTCAACAGCAACTTTTCCGCTCACGAAAATGTATGTTGCGAATGTAACAGCAGATAATAAACCTAGTATGATTCCAGTCATATCGAAATCACCTGCTGATTTCTCTAGTAAACCACTTGATAAAAATGTACCTGCAAGTAAGAAAATAACGGAAATAACCTTTTCTCTTGAAGGTAATGTTTTTGTTACGACTGCTTCAATAATAATTCCGACCCAAACGAATTGGAATAAAAGTATAATTGCAATAGATGCTGGTACAGTTTTTAATGAAGCATAATAAAAAATTCCAGTAAAACTTGCAGATGTACCTGCAACGAATAAAATTAACGCTTGTTTTAATGGAACACGATGTCTAGAAAATAGAAGAGTAATAGCAAGCAAAATAATCCAACCGAACAAATATTGGCTGCCAATTACCTCTCCAAGTGAAAACCCGTCTGCATAGGCAAGTTTAACGAAAATAGCTAAAATCCCATAACTACACGCTCCTAATAAAACTAAAAGAGAATAACGAAGCATGAAAAATTCCTCCCATCTATATGAAATTGTTCCTAACGGATATATATAACTAGAGGGAAGTATACAAAATTAAAAATGAAGGGTCAAATAAAAGAAAAGTATGACATTTTATAGAATAATAATAAAAGTATGATATTTATGCATAATCTTGAAATTAGTAATAATAAAAGTATTGTAAAATCAGCTTCGTATTGTATAAAGACAGCATTTGAAAAAAATATTTTTTAGGGAGATAGAACGGTAGTCCATTATAGTGTGCTAATCATTTGAGAAACTATGTTACCTTTGTTATGTTAATAACAATTAGAGAAGTTTCGTAGTCCAATTGAGATTGTTCTATATAATAGAAGGAAATGAAAACGTTTTATTAGAAACTGTTTGTAAGGGTAGTTTTTCTTATTATCACGTTGTTAAAGTGAGTTCACGAATTGTTCATACTATTTTTATGTGTTTTTGCTACAATATGTAAGGAGAGGAGTGGAATCATGCAAGATATTAGTATTTTTTTAGCGTTTGGTGCTGGATTTTTATCATTTATTTCCCCATGTTGCTTACCGCTTTATCCGGCATTTTTATCGTACATAACAGGTATGTCGGTTTCTGAGTTGAAAGAAGAAAATGCAATGCTTCGTAAAAGAAGTATGATACATACAGCGTTTTTCTTACTTGGATTTTCAATTATATTTATTGCAATTGGGTTTGGTACAAGTTTTATTGGAGGCATCTTTACAAATTATAAAGATTTAATTAGACAGTTAGGTGGTATATTTATCATCGTGTTCGGTCTTATTATTGTCGGTGTGTTTAAGCCGAAGTTTTTAATGCAAGACCGCAAATTTACGTTTAAAAATCGTCCGAGTGGCTATTTTGGATCCGTTCTAATTGGATTGGCCTTTGCTGCAGGGTGGACGCCTTGTACTGGACCTATTTTAGTGTCTGTCATTGGATTAGCAGCAACAAATCCAGAATCAGCAATGATTTATATGATAGCATACATACTTGGGTTTGCTATCCCATTTTTCGTGCTATCATTCTTTATTACGAAAATGTCTTGGATTAAAAGAAATAGTATGAAATTCATGAAAATCGGGGGATACGTTATGATTGTCATGGGTATCTTCCTATATTTTAACTGGATGACGAAAATTATCGTATATTTCTCAAGTTTATTTGGTGGTTTTACCGGTTTTTAGTATTATTCTGTGAAAATGTTGGAAATACTAACGGAAAAGCATATAATGAAAGTATATTTTGCATATAGCCACAAAAAAGGATGAGAAAATATGAACATAGTTGTTTTATCCAGTATCGTTGCTGTTTGTATGGCTGTTGGTGCGATGTTTATTCGTTTAAAAGCAGCTAAGAAACCGGCAACATTGAAAAAAATTATACTTCCACCATTTTTTATGAGCACGGGAGCGTTGATGTTTGTTTTTCCTGAATTTCGATTAACTCCAGCAGAAATGTTAGAAGCAATTGGCGTCGGTTTGTTTTTCTCTATTTTTCTTATTAAAACATCTAAATTTGAAATTAGAGGACAAGAGATTTATTTGAAGCGTTCAAAAGCATTTGTTTTTATATTAATTGGATTACTTGTCGTGCGGATTGTATTTAAAACATACTTAAGTCAATCTCTTGATTTAGGACAACTTAGTGGCATGTTCTTCTTACTGGCGTTCGCGATGATTGTGTCATGGAGAATTGCTATGTACCGTTCCTTTACGAAATTACAGAAGGAAATGGAAAAAGAAGATGGTTTTTATAATGAAAAAGATATGAAACTAACTTAAAAACTGTATATGTATAAAATAAAAAGACAGCGTTTTTTGACGCTGTCTTTTTATTTATATTGTTAACATCTTCTGTCCCAGCCGCGGCGTATAAAACGTTCCCCATTAAAGAAACAATTTAAATTTGGCGAGACGAATGGACCGATAAACGGAATAATATTTGGTTCCGAAGTCTCATCAACAGGAATCGGTGGTTTAGTAGGATCAGGTCTAAGTGTATAGCGAATGCGGGCGGTATTTCGAATGAGACCGTTTCGTGGCTCTGCTGTTACTTGAACGATAAAACGGACAACAACGGATTCACCTGGATTAACAGTTTCAATGAATACTGACTTAACTTTTGGAGGGGTTCCTTCTTCAACAGATCCAAATACATTTGGAGGTACGACGAATGATTGGACGCTAGATGGTTCATGGGCTGAATTAAATCCGTCAACTACTATTGTTCCTGCTACGGCGGTTGTGGATTTTGCATTACTTGTTTGGTCAGGTGGGTTGGATACGCTTGTTACAACCGCTGTTGTTGATGCGAATCCACCAAATTTAGTTACGCCTGATGGAACGAGTACACAAGTGACAATAAATTCAGCATGGTCATCAGGAGGGACGAATTTACCTTTCATAGCCAATGTTTATAATCGAGCAGCAGACGTAACATCTTTACTACAAGGATTACCAAATCGAGCAGCAGGGAGGTATAGTGTAACAAGATTACCTACGCGTCAGCCAGTCGGTTATGGTGCTGGATGGTCTTTAATTGTAGTTTATCGTGATTCCTCCTATCCAATGAGAAATGTGAGTTTATTTCCAGGCTTTTTATTATCAGGTACACCACAAACCCTTTCTGGATTTTTTACACCAGCTGCAGGGACAGTGACAGCAAGAGCTTTTGTAATGGCAGTAAATGGCGATCCGAACTTTACAGGGGATAACTTTCAATTGAACTCTGTAACATTAACGGGACCGAATAATCCGTCGGGAAACTTTTTTAGAGGGCAAGTAAATGATATTAATGGGGATTTAAATACAATTGGAAGTTTTGCAGATCGGAATTTTTCTGGAACTACTACAAAGGCAGATGCGAGAGCTGAATTTGATATTACAAATGTAAATGCAACAGGTTCTATTGCGCCAAATACGACATCTACACAAGTAAATATTACAGGTACAGGGGATACGATTTATACAAGTGCGGTCGGATTACAAATAGACTTGGCAGAAGCTAGATTAACAGCCGTAAAATCTGTAACTGTAAGTTAAAAAAGATTGCTATAATCTAGCAATCTTTTTTTATGAGGAGGATTTTGTCAGTAAAGATTCATAATGAGAATAATCAATCTCTTTTTCTTGTAGTTTTTTAACTAAAAATTTATGGTCGCGTTTTGGTGTAGCAATAATATATCCTTTAATAATTAAATCTTGTGTAATTTGAGAGGCTTTTTCTTGTAATGCCAGTTCTCCAATTTTGCCAGCAATTTTTGATTTAGCGACATCGCGAAATAGTTCTGGAACAGGACTTACGAGCTCTTCTAACAATTGTTTTTGTTCTTCATCCCATAAATGTCTAGTTTTATTAATATAGTGCTCTTCCCAATCTAAAATGGACATACCATCTTCTTTAGGTAATCGTTTTAGGAATTTTCTGAACATAAAGTATCCACCGATAGACATAAGTCCTAATAAAATAACAGTCCATAGCACTATGAACCAACTGAACCATCCTTCGAGCAAGCTTATCCCCCCTTAATGATTGCGGTTTTCTTTTATTCATATTATAAACAGTGATATTCATAGAAAGCAAGAACGCTTGGTCATTTTGACCAAGCGTTATCATTTAAACAAAGTATAGTTGTTCAACACATAAATTATTATTATCATCTTCTACATATTCAATGATTAATGTGCCAACTTTACGATCTTTATCTTCAGTTGTAAAAATAGAGTAAGAAGTAAAACGTGCTGTTGATAGGCCGCTTATATGTGTAGGTAAAGAAATGTAGTCGTTATCGCGGAAGAATTCCATCAGTTCAATATCTTCAAATTCTTTTCGATCAACTTGTTTGTTTGTATAGCGGCGTTGAAGTTGTTTTAAAGACTCATTCCAAGAAATCGCTTTTGTATCGTATACCATTGTTCTATCTCCTTACTGTATGTAATCATTAAGAACATACGTTCTAAACTAGTATACTCTTTTTATTAGAAAAGGGAAAGCAAAAAATAATGTAAGCTTGGATTTCCAAGCTTACATTATTGATGCGTCCGTCATAATCTCTATTTTTATTATAAGTTAGATAAGAATAAGAAACAAGGTGATATATATTCTGTTGATGGTTTTTAAAATTCTGTATATTATAGATATACTAAAATGCAAGGGAATGAGAGGAATGGCATATGTAATTTCACTCCAAGGATCGATGGCAAGCGGAAAAACAACATTGGCTAAAAGGTTAGAGCGATGTGGGCTTTCAGTTATATATGAAAATCCATATCCAATTGTAGAAAAGCGAAAACAATTAAATTTGGATATGAATTCAAAAGAAGGATTTATTATAAATCAAAAAATGTTTATGGAAGCAAAAATAAAGGAGTTTCAAAATGTGAAAGATTCAGTCGTGATTTTTGATCGCGGACCAGAAGATATTGAATTTTATACACTCTTTTATCCAACGATTATAGGGGAAGAGTGGGGTATGGAAACTGAATTAAAAGATGAATTATATAAATTAAGAGAATGTCGTTCAGATGCGATTTTTTATTTAGATGTCACGAAAAAGAATGTATATGATAGAAAAAATAATGATAGAACAAGAAATCGAAGTACATTTGAGGAGCAATTTAAATTAGTCGAAACCGAAAAAGAATGGTATAAACAATTTCCTATAACTTATGTGGACACGAATACATTAACAGTGGATGAGTTAGAAGCATATTTTATGGGCTGGTTAAAGGAGAAAGGACTATGAAAAAAATATTATTATTCGTATACCCAACATTTGCGGAGTTTGAAATTACAGTAGCGACAGCATTGCTGAAAAAGAAATATGAAATCATTACTGCGGGCTTAACAAAAGGGTTGATTATAAGTGAAACAGGCTTGCAAGTACAACCGCATATAGAATTAAGTGAAGTGCGTGTAGATGAATATGAGGGGATTATCATTCCAGGGGGAGACGAAGTACATATGAAAGACGCAGATATTCTCTTTTCAGTCATTCGCCAATTTTCTGAAAAACAAAAATTAGTAGCTGCGATTTGTGCTGGACCGTATGCGTTAGCAAGAGCAGGTTTATTTAAAGGGATTTCTTATACAGCGACTATAGATTATCAAAAGTTAGATTGTTTTCCAGTAGAAAATTTTGTATATAAAGAAGTTGTACAACACTCAAATATTATTACTGCACAAGGACATGCTTTCGTACCATTCGGAATAGCGATTGCCTCTTATTTTGGAGTAACAAACGAACATAATATAAATTTTTACAGTGGTAAGGGGAATGTGATGATGGAGGAGCTTTTGCCTGAGAATGTGTAAAAGCTAGCATTTGCTAGCTTTTTTCTTTTTGACATCGATAAATGGCTAACGTTTTCGGGTCGCGCCATATACCGTTATGAAGTGACAATTCATTTTCTACTTCTTTTTTTAGCCATTCCTTCATTTCGGCGTGAAGATATGTATTATCAGGTATATTTAGCGATGGAAACATGCTAGAAATATAGCTTACAATCGGAGTAGCATGATGAAAAACGAGAGCATTATGAATAACTGTTTCTTCAACAGTTGGAAAAACAGACTGTAATATCTCTTTACCATTTTCTAAACAAAATGGAGTGACTGATGATGTTGTTTTCGGTAAATTAAATGCGTCTAACATGCGGTTACACATTTCAACTATATGAGGTAATGTAACGTCAGAATTTGTTGTAGCTAAAAGTGAGCCTCCGGGACGAATTACTTTATGGAATCCTTGAACTGTTTTTTCGACATCTTTCATGTGATATAACATATGTCTTGCGATGACCCAGTCATAGCAATTAGCTTCAAAAGGAAGTTTACCAGCATCACCTAGTTTCCATTCAATTATGCTATTCTTTATTGCAGCTTCAGAAAGCATCGTTTTTGATTGATCAAAACCGGTTAGTTGACCTTTATGACCGTTAGTTTGTAAAAGGGAAAGAAAATTTCCATTAGCACACCCAACCTCTAATATTTTTTCTTCTCCTTGAAGTTGCAAATGTTCCATGACGAGTTCATCTAAATTTACTTGTTTTTCTTCGTAATGTTTATGCGTATCGATACGTGTTTGTAAATGGTTGCTTACGTTATATTGGCGTTTTACATCATTCATTTTTTCACATTCCACCTTCGTGCAAAATTGCTGAATCGCGTGTGTTAATACGTCGGTTTTCTTTAACCCTTCGTAATGGAGTGCAGATTCAAACCTTTCAAGTAATTTTTCTTCAATTCGAAAATGAATATCTTTTCGCTTCGTCATTGAAATATCGCCCCTTTGCATCTGTTAGTGAGACTATAGCACGCCTGAAAAATTCGTGTAAATAATTTGTGTACACAAATGGAGGGGATGAAAAAATTGTTCGAATGTGAGTTTAAACTATTGACGATTTAACCGTTTTCATATATTCTTAAATTAAGAAATATTCAAATAATTAAAGAAATGAGAGAGTCACATGCTTCTTCAAGGAACACATCGAATTGGTCGTATGGCCATGTTGTTGGCACTTGCGGATGCGAATGAAAGCCCTGTATTATCTATTCCGAAAGGTTGGAAGTATTGTACGGGGAAAGTTGGTTCGATGAATTCGCAAAAAGTTGTAGCAGCAATGGAAACAGCGGCTAAGAGCACCCAAGTTATTGAAACAGATGTTTACAGAGAAACACATGCACTTTATCATGCAATTATGGAAGCTTTGTACGGAGTGACGAGAGGTCAAATTCAGTTAGCAGACGTTCTTCGTACAGTAGGACTTCGCTTTGCGATTGTGCGCGGTAGACCATACGACGGAAAAAAAGAAGGCGAATGGGTTGCTGTTGCATTATATGGAACGATTGGTGCACCTGTAAAAGGATCTGAGCATGAGGCGATTGGTTTAGGAATTAATCACATATGATTTGCCCATAGTCTATTAGTTAGAAGGGGGCCTTACTTTTTGGGACAGAAGTCTGTCTTAAAAAGATAAGGTCCCCTTTTGCCTTTTTAAGGAGGAAAAAGAATGATTATGTTAACAGGACACACATTGACAATTGAAGAAATGAAGAGGTTGTTACTTGAAGGGGAAGGTGTAACAGCTTGTCCAAATAGTATGCAAAAGGTGGCGGAGTGCCGCGAAGTTGTTGAGAAAATTGTAGAGGACGGAAAAGTCGTTTACGGTATTACAACTGGATTTGGAAAGTTCAGTGATGTGCTTATTCAAAAAGATGATGTAAAGGCACTTCAACACAATTTAATTCAGTCACATGCATGCGGTATAGGTGATCCGTTCCCTGAAGAAGTATCACGCGGTATGTTAATTTTACGAGCGAACACGATGCTTAAAGGAGTATCTGGTGTTAGACCACTTGTTGTAAATATGCTTCTTGAGTTTGTAAATCGTAAAATTCACCCAGTCGTTCCGCAACAAGGGTCACTTGGTGCGAGTGGCGATTTAGCACCTTTATCTCATCTTGCGCTTGTATTATTAGGCGAAGGTGAAGTGTTCTATAAGGGGAAACGCGTTCATGCGATGGTTGCTCTTACAGAAGAAGGGCTTGAACCGATTGAACTTGAAGCGAAAGAAGGGCTTGCATTAATTAATGGTACGCAGGCGATGACAGCGCAAGGAGTTCTTTCTTATATAGAAGCAGAAGCAATGGCGTATCAAGCTGAATTCATTGCTTCGATGACAATTGAAGGATTACAAGGCATTATTGATGCATTTGATGAAAATGTTCATAAAGCACGTGGTTATAAAGAGCAAGTGGAAGTAGCGAGCAGAATTCGTAACATCCTTCATGATAGTAAATTAACAACAAAACAAGGAGAACTACGAGTACAGGATGCATATTCACTTCGTTGTATCCCACAAGTACACGGTGCTTCTTGGCAAGTTTTAAATTATGTGAAAGAAAAATTAGAAATTGAAATGAATGCAGCAACAGATAATCCGCTAATCTTTGATGGCGGAGAAAAAGTAATTTCGGGTGGGAATTTCCATGGTCAACCGATTGCGTTTGCGATGGACTTCTTAAAAGTAGGAATGGCGGAACTTGCAAATATTTCAGAGCGTCGTATCGAGCGTTTAGTAAATCCGCAATTAAATGATTTACCTCCATTTTTAAGTCCAGAACCAGGACTTCAGTCTGGTGCAATGATTATGCAATACGCTGCAGCGTCACTTGTTTCTGAAAATAAAACGTTAGCACATCCAGCGAGTGTTGATTCAATTCCGTCATCAGCTAACCAAGAAGATCACGTAAGTATGGGAACAATCGCTTCACGCCATGCACATCAAATTATTCAAAATGTAAGACGTGTTCTTTCAATTGAGATGATTTGTGCGATGCAAGCAGCAGAATATCGCGGTATTGAAAACATGAGTACAGTGACGAAGAGCTTCTACCATCAAGGCCGTCAACAAGTACCTTCTATTACAAATGATCGCATATTCTCAACGGATATTGAAAATATTACGCACTGGTTAAAAACGAATTATTCGATAAAAGAAAGATTAGATGTAAACGCAGCACTATAAAATGAGAAAAGGGAGAGATTGAAATGGAAAAAGTTAAACAAACAATTCGCGCGCCAAGAGGTACTGAATTACAAACGAAAGGGTGGGTTCAAGAAGCTGCACTTCGTATGTTAATGAATAATTTAGATCCTGAAGTTGCTGAAAAACCAGAAGAATTAGTTGTATATGGCGGAATTGGCCGTGCAGCTCGTAACTGGGAAAGCTACCATGCGATTGTAGATTCATTAAAAACGTTAGAAAGCGATGAAACATTACTTGTTCAATCAGGAAAACCAGTTGCAATCTTTAAATCGCATGAAGATGCACCTCGCGTTCTTTTAGCGAACTCAAACTTAGTACCAAAATGGGCGAACTGGGATCACTTCCGTGAACTAGAGAAAAAAGGTCTTATGATGTACGGACAAATGACAGCAGGTAGCTGGATTTACATTGGAACACAAGGTATTTTACAAGGAACATATGAAACGTTTGGAGAAGCGGCACGTCAACATTTCGATGGTTCATTAAAAGGTACAGTAACACTTACTGCTGGCTTAGGTGGTATGGGTGGTGCACAACCTCTTGCTGTAACGATGAACGGCGGTGTTGTCATTGCTATTGATGTTGATAAGCGCAGCATCGATCGTCGTATTGAAAAGAGATACTGTGATATGTATACAGAATCATTAGAAGAAGCATTAACGGTTGCGAACGAGTATAAAGAGAAGAAAGAACCAATTTCAATTGGTTTATTAGGAAATGCGGCAGAGATTTTACCAGAACTAGTGAAGCGCAATATTACGCCAGATTTAGTTACGGATCAAACATCTGCTCATGATCCATTAAACGGTTATATTCCAGTAGGTTTCACATTAGAAGAAGCAGCGAAACTTCGTGAAGAAGATCCAGAACGTTACGTACAATTATCAAAAGAAAGCATGACAAAACATGTAGAAGCAATGCTTGCTATGCAAGAAAAAGGCGCAATTACATTTGATTACGGAAATAACATTCGCCAAGTTGCTTTCGATGAAGGTTTGAAAAATGCATTCGATTTCCCAGGATTCGTTCCAGCATTTATCCGTCCATTATTCTGCGAAGGAAAAGGACCATTCCGCTGGGTAGCACTTTCTGGTGATCCAGAAGATATTTATAAAACAGACGAAGTAATATTACGTGAGTTTGCGGATAATGAGCATTTATGTAACTGGATTCGTATGGCTCGTCAGCAAGTTGAGTTCCAAGGCCTTCCATCTCGTATTTGTTGGTTAGGTTACGGTGAGCGCGCGAAATTTGGTCGCATTATTAATGAAATGGTGGCAAATGGTGAATTATCAGCACCAATCGTTATCGGTCGTGACCATTTAGATTGCGGATCAGTAGCATCTCCAAACCGTGAAACAGAAGCGATGAAAGACGGTAGTGATGCAGTAGCAGACTGGCCAATTTTAAATGCATTAATTAATAGTGTAAACGGTGCGAGTTGGGTATCTGTTCACCACGGTGGTGGCGTTGGTATGGGTTATTCACTTCACGCTGGAATGGTTATCGTTGCAGATGGAACAGAAGCAGCAGCAAAACGTATTGAGCGCGTATTAACTTCTGACCCTGGTATGGGTGTTGTTCGTCATGTTGATGCAGGATATGACTTAGCTGTAGAAACGGCGAAAGAAAAAGGCGTTAACATTCCGATGATGAAATAAGGAGGAGAAAACATGCTGGACACTTTACTAATAAATATCGGTCAATTACTAACAATGGATCAAGAAGATGGCTTGTTAAGACGGGAAGCGATGAACACGCTTCCTGTTATCGAAAATGGTGTGGTTGGAATTGAAAACGGCGTAATTACTTTCGTTGGAACAGTGGAAGAAGCTAAAGGATTACAAGCGAAAGAAGTTATTGATTGCGGCGGAAAAATGGTTTCTCCTGGTCTTGTTGATCCGCATACTCACCTTGTATTTGGTGGATCTCGTGAAAATGAAATCGCATTAAAATTACAAGGAGTTCCGTACTTAGAAATTTTAGAACAAGGCGGAGGTATTCTTTCAACTGTAAATGCAACGAAAAAGGCGTCGAAAGAAGAACTTGTTCAAAAAGCGAAATTCCATTTAGACCGTATGCTATCTTTCGGAGTTACAACTGTAGAAGCGAAGAGTGGTTACGGATTAGATGATGAGACGGAATGGAAACAATTAGAGGCAACTGCACAATTACAAAAAGAGCACTCGATTGATTTAGTTTCCACATTTTTAGGTGCTCACGCAGTTCCGAAAGAGTATAAAGGTAGATCGAAAGAATTTTTACAATGGATGTTAGACTTACTACCAGAAATGAAAGAGAAGCAATTAGCTGAATTCGTTGATATTTTCTGTGAAACAGGTGTGTTCTCTGTTGAAGAGTCAAAAGAGTTTTTATTAAAAGCGAAAGAGCTTGGGTTTGATGTGAAAATTCATGCAGATGAAATTGATCCTCTTGGTGGCGCGGAAGCAGCGGCTGAAATTGGTGCAGCATCAGCGGACCATTTAGTTGGCGCTTCTGATAAAGGAATTGAAATGCTTGCAAATTCTAATACAGTAGCGACTTTATTACCAGGAACAACTTTCTATTTAAATAAAGAAAGCTTTGCTCGTGGACGTAAAATGATTGATGAAGGTGTTGCAGTTGCTTTGGCTACAGACTTTAACCCAGGTAGTTGTCCAACTGAGAACATTCAGCTTATTATGAGCATTGCAATGCTCAAGCTGAAAATGACACCAGAAGAAGTTTGGAATGCAGTAACAGTTAACTCTTCTTACGCAATTAATCGTGGTGATGTAGCTGGGAAAATTAGAGTTGGTCGCAAGGCAGATTTAGTTCTATGGGATGCTTACAATTATGCTTACGTACCGTATCATTACGGCGTAAGTCATGTAAATACAGTATGGAAGAATGGTAATATCGCATATACAAGAGGTGAACAATCGTGGAGCACGGCCACTATTTAAAGAAAAATGCAAAGTTTATCGATCGTGAAGTGACGAAATGGAGTGAGATGATTAAAGATTGGGAGGAAGGCTTGGAAATATTCGGTGCTGCCTTAATTGGAGCACCCCTTTCTAAACCATCTATTAGTCATTCGGGAGCAAGTTTTGCACCAAAAACAATTCGTGCAATGTTAGATGCATATAGCACGTACGCAATTACAGAAGAACATGATATGAAAGAAAGTGTCTTATATGATTGCGGCGATATTACGATGCATGTGACGGATATAAAAGAAAGTCATAAGCGAATTGCGAAAACAGTTAGTCATGTAACGAAAGTAAATCCGAACATGATACCAATCGTTCTTGGTGGTGACCATTCGATTAGCTTTCCGAGTATAACAGGGTTTGCAAATAGTAAAGGGAAGGTCGGCGTTATTCAATTTGATGCCCATCATGATTTACGTAATTTAGATGATGGTGGCCCATCAAATGGGACACCGTTCCGTAGTTTATTAGAAAATGATGTCATTACAGGAAAACAACTCATTCAAATCGGAATTCGTAATTTTTCAAATGCACGAGCGTACCATGAATATGCAAAAGAACATGGCGTGACAGTGTATACAATGAAAGATGTACGAGAGCGACAAATCAAAGATATTATCACAGAAAGTATTGAAGTATTAAGAAAGCAAGGCGTGACTTCTATTTACATTTCTCTTGATATGGATGTACTAGATCAAGCATTTGCACCAGGTTGTCCAGCAATTGGTCCTGGCGGAATGGATAGTATGACGTTACTTGATGCGATTGAATTTCTTGGTAAAGAACCGCTCGTTCAAGGGATGGATATAGTAGAAATTGATCCAACCCTTGATTTCAGAGATATGACAAGTCGAGTAGCTGCGCAAGTGATTATGAGTTTTCTTTTAGCGAGAGAGACAGTACGTAAGCAGGTTAGTGTATAGGCGTGAAATTAATAGGGAATGTTTAACGATTCCGTATAAAAAACACATTACTATTTATATGTAGTAATGTGTTTTTATGTAAAAAGAGAAGGTGAAATTAGAATGTATATATGTGCGGAAAAGTTAATAAGATTGCGGGTTTTTAATGATATTTGACGAAATTATTTTCTTAGTTCGAAAGGATTGACATTAAAAATAATTTTATGATAAAATAAAAATTTTGCTAAAAAATTGATTGTGTGTTAAGATTGAGAAGGTTACCATATATGGAGGTGGATTATTTGTTTCAAATTGGCGATAACATTGTTTATCCAATGCAGGGAGCAGGTATAATTAAAGCCATAGAAGAGAAGGAAATCACAGGAGAAAAACAACAATATTATGTTATAAAAATGTCGGGTAGTAATATGGAAGTAATGATTCCGGCAGGGAGAATATTGAGCTCAAATATACGACCAGTCACGGATATAACGGCAATAGCACACATATTGGATATTTTTCAACATGGAGAATCTGATAGATTACTTACGTGGAAACAAAGGTATAAATTGAACACTGATAAAATAAAGACGGGTAAAATACAAGAAGGTGCTGAAGTTGTACGTGATTTATTACGTATGCAGAAAGAAAAAGCACTTAATGCAAGCGAAAAGAAAATGTTAGATAACGCACACGAATTTTTGATTAGTGAACTGGGATTAATTGAAGGTATCACAGAAAGTCAAATAAAAAGCTTTTGTTAAGATTCATTACAAATAATGTATTAGATCCCAAAAAAGGTTTTGAATTTTTTGGGAACATAATTATAGAGAATTAATCATTTCAAAGACATTCAACTCTTTCAAACCACTTTTAGAGCATTAACCTCTTTTGTTGTTACTACAATCAAATCCATTTTTATTTTTTAATTCTTTACGAATATTCGAAGTTTAATTAAACACTTCGATAGAATAGTTACTTGATTTTTGCAATCCTGATTCACACTGGCACGGACGAGGAGCCGTAAGGATGAAAGAGAGGTAGGGCTTTCATTGTTTTAGGTTTATAAGTTATTATTTTTAGAAGGATACTGAACCACTCTCACTTCTATTGTTAAAGTTTTTTATATGTGAAGAGATTATAATTGTTTATTTTCTTTATATAAAAGAGATAAACGTGTTGTCATCCATATACGGTAAACTAAAAAAGGTTTCCTTCCTAGGAAACCTTTTTTTATTTGTATCATTCTGTTTTTTTGATATGCGAATGTTTGATGGTAAAGGCGTATAAATTGACGTTACTATCTAAAAGTAAGTATGATGCGATTATAGTAAGAATTTTTTAGGGGGAAGAAAAATGACAAGTTCAAATAATAAAGCAGCAAGTATTTATGAAGGAACAAATATAAATGATTGGGGTTCTTTTGAAAATATTGAAGAAACGAGGTTATTTGACTCGATTCAAATTGGATCTTGGTCTCTTCGTAATCGCATAGCAATGGCACCGATGACGAGATGTTTCGCGAATCATGAAACAGGAATCGTTGGTACTGATGTAGTCGAGTACTATAGAAAACGTGCAGCTGATGGAGTTGGCTTAATTATTACAGAGGGAATCGTCATTAGCCCAAGAGCAAAAGGAAATCCAGGAGTACCAGGGATTTATACACAAGAGCAAATCGATTCGTGGAAGCCTGTTACAGAGGCAGTACATAAAGAAGGTGGAACGATTATTGCTCAAATATGGCATGTTGGCCGTATGAGTCATCACGAGATAATTGGTGGGCAAATGCCACAAGCACCGTCTGCTATCGCTGCAGTGGGAAATGTTCCGCGTTTTCGTAAACCGTTCGACACGCCAGAAGCAATGACGTTAGAAGAAATACAAGAGGTGATTGGTCAATACGCACAAGCTGCGAAAAACGCGATCGAAGCTGGATTCGATGGAGTAGAAATACACGGTGCACACGGATATTTAATCGATCAATTTACTTATGATTTCGCAAATAAGCGTACTGATAAATACGGCGGAGATTTAAAGCAAAGGCTAACGTTTATGAAAGAAGTAACGGAGGCTGTAATAAAAGCTGTTGGGGCTGATAAAACACTTCTTCGCTTCTCTGCTTTCAAAGGTGATAATCCAACTTATATGTGGGAAAACCCTGAGCTTGCAATTGAAACGTTTGTAAATATGTTCAAAGAAGTTGGATTAACGATGATTCACCCTTCAACAATGAATTATACGGCAGTCATTGCTGACGGAAAGAATTTTCATCAATTAGTAAGAAAATATTGGGATGGTACGATCGTAGGAGTAGGGAATTTAAATCCGAAAGAAGCTGAAGAAGCGTTGCGAGAAGGAACGATTGATGTAGCGGCATTCGGAAGACCTTTAATTGCTAATCCAGATTTTGTTCATCGAATTAAAAATGCTGAAAGTTTAGTTGAATATGATGCGAAAGAGCATCTTGCTACATTAATTTGAATAAAGATAAAAGGAGAACACATCAGGTGTTCTCCTTTTATTATGGATTTTCATAGGAGGAAGCGGGATGAGTGAAACGCTACTCGTTATTATTAGTATATTGCTCTTATTGATGTTACTATTAATCATTTTTTTTATTATTACATTTTTTATTAAAAAACGGACGCATCATTCTATATTAAAGTTACATCCATACTTAGGAAGGATGCGTTATTTACTTGAAAAGATAGGGCCGGAATTTAGGCAATATTGGTTTGATCATGATACGGATGGAAAGCCCTTTTCACGTTATGATTTTCAAAGTGTAATGTTTCTAGCAAAATACCGTTCAGAAATACTCGGTTTTGGATCAAAACGAGATTTTGATGCATCTGGATATTATATCGCTAATACATTATTTCCTAAATTAACAGATGAATTAAGTGTGAATGTAACGCAAGAACGTGAAGGGAAAAAGTATGTGATTCATAAAGAAGGGTTATTTTCACGAAGAGAAAAATTGACAGCGGATACAACGAATCTTTGGTTATATGAAGAAGATGATGCAATTATCGTCGGTGAAAACCGCAAATATCCGTGGAAGCTACATGGCATGTTTGGGGCATCTGCGACTTCTTACGGTGCGATTGGCGAAAATTATATTTTAGCGAGCGGGTTTGGTGCGAAGATGGCTGGCGGATCGTGGATTAATACTGGTGAAGGTGGCGTTATTCCAGAACATTTACATACAGGTGCAAATATCGTTGCGCAAATTGGTCCAGGATTATTTGGATATCGTGACGAGGATGGTAATTTTTCAATGGAGAAATTTATGGAGAAAGCAAAAGAAAGCAATATTAAAGCATTCGAATTGAAATTTGGGCAAGGTGCGAAAATACGTGGTGGTCATCTAGAGGGACAAAAAGTAAATGAGAAAATTGCTTCTGTTCGGAATGTGCGAGAAGGAGAAACGATTAATTCACCGAATCGATTTCCATTTTTAAAGAATGCAGTAGATACACTTTATTTTATTCAACGTTTGCAAGAAAACGGCGGTAAACCAGTTGGGATGAAGATTGTAATTGGACAGCAAGAGCCGTTGGAAGATTTATTCAAATCGATGAAAGAGTTAAACATCTATCCAGATTTCATTACAGTTGATGGTTCAGAAGGTGGATCAGGTGCAACGTATAAATCGATGGCAGATAGTATGGGGATGCCGCTTATTCCAGCGTTACTGACATGTATTGATACAGCGAATCATTATGATGTTCGGGACAAATTCAAAGTTTTTGCCTCGGGGAAATTAATTACACCAGATAAAGTGGCAATTGCTTTAGCTATTGGCGCAGATGCTGTAAATTCAGCCCGCGGTTTTATGATGGCAAGTGGCTGCATAATGGCGCTTCAATGTAATTCTGGGCAATGTCCGTCTGGTGTGGCGACGACGAATCCTCATTATCAAAAAGCGTTAGATCCGTATGAGAAGAAGTGGCGGGTCATGAACTATATAATAAGTATGAGATATAGTTTGTTTTCACTTGCGGCAGCAGCGGGAGTAAAGAGTCCGCGTCATTTAACGAGAGAGCATATTGTGTTTAAAGATGAGATGGGAAGAGTAGTTCCTCTTTCGGAATTGTTTCCTATAGTAAATCAAACCTAAAAGTATATTTAATATGTAAGATTTTTCAGAGGAATAATCATATCGTTTGGAAAAATTAGGAGTATAATAGGGGAGTATTTTTAAAAATGACTATTTTTAGGGAGAGATTCACTTGCAGCAAGGTTCATACAGTATTACAATTTTTTTACTCGTCATAGGGCTCGTTATATTTAGGCGTATGCGTTCTATGAATCGCCCAATTAAAAATAAAGGAAGACGACTACTATTGCCATTATTCTTTTTATTACCAGGTTTTTCTTTATATGCTACACCGATACAACTTGCTGTTTGGCAAATTGGTATAGCTGCTGGAATTGGACTGTTATTATCAATTCCACTTATTATTTTAAGTGGATATGAAATCAGAGAAGATGGTCATATTTATGCAAAAAAAAGTATCGCTTTTATTGCTACATTTTTAGTTATCGTTCTTTTACGTGCTTATTTTAGAAGACATTTGCAAGGTTTAGATCCAAAGTCAATCGGTATTCTTTTTTACACTCTTGCAGTTCGTTATATAGTACCTTGGCGCATTGGTTGCTATATGAAATTTCGTAAAGTATATGTAGAGAAAGAGAAAATTGCAATGCCAATAAGTTAAAAGTCATACATTCGTATGGCTTTTTTCTTTTAAAATTTGTCTGATAAGTGAATGAAAATAAGGTGTGAAAAAAACGGTATTTTATTTTTTGAATATTTTCACTTTAATTTATTTTAAAACCGGGGTAATCCACTGGGATAAAGGCGTTTATAAAGGTTTTCACATGTAGTGAAAAGGGCTTGTTCACTTGAAAGAACAAAAAATGTTTGTTAAGGTAGGGAACCATAAGTGAAAACAAGAAAATAGAAAAAGTCATTTTTCGAAATTTTGAATGGCTTATGTAACTAAGGGAGAGATTTGGTGAAGATTGAGATTATGGTTTCGCTTGCTATTTATATGGCAGGTATGTTGTATATCGGTTATTGGTCTTATAAGAAGACATCCGATTTATCAGATTATATGTTAGGCGGAAGGGGACTCGGTCCAGCAGTTACAGCTTTATCAGCTGGTGCTTCTGACATGAGTGGTTGGATGCTAATGGGATTACCTGGTGCGATGTATGCAACAGGATTATCTAGTGTATGGATTGCGATAGGGTTATTGATAGGTGCTTATGCAAACTATTTAATTCTTGCCCCGCGTTTGCGAACGTATACAGAAGTGGCAAATGATTCAATTACGATTCCAGACTTTTTAGAGAATCGATTTAAAGATCGTACGAAAATACTTCGTTTTGTCTCCGCTATCGTCATTTTAGTATTTTTCACATTTTATGCGTCGGCTGGTTTAGTATCAGGTGGGCGCTTGTTTGAAAACTCTTTCAACCTTGATTACAAAATTGGTTTATTTGTAACTGTCGGTGTCGTAGTTGCTTATACACTATTCGGTGGCTTTTTAGCAGTAAGTTGGACCGACTTTGTGCAAGGATGTATTATGTTTATTGCGCTTGTATTAGTACCAATTGTTGCTTTTACAGATGTGGGCGGTGTAACAGAAACATTCAATACGATTAAGCAAGTTGATGCATCGCGTTTAGATATGTTTAAAGGGACTACAATTTTTGGTATTATTTCATTTTTAGCATGGGGTCTTGGGTATTTTGGGCAACCGCATATTATTGTTCGCTTTATGGCAATTACCTCTATTAAAGATTTAAAAACTTCTCGTAGAATCGGTATTGGTTGGATGACGATTTCAATTATAGGTGCAATGCTTACTGGTCTAATTGGTATTGCTTATTACGCTAAAAATAATGAGACATTACAAGACCCAGAAATGGTCTTTGTAACATTCTCAAATATTTTATTCCATCCGTACATTACTGGGTTTTTACTATCAGCTATTTTGGCTTCGATTATGAGTAGTATTTCCTCGCAATTACTTGTTATTTCAAGTGCAGTAACGGAAGATTTCTATAAAACATTTTTCCGTCGGGACGCAAGTGATAAAGAACTTGTATTTATCGGTAGACTGTCAGTATTAGTAGTAGCTATGATTGCAATTGTTTTAGCATATCATCCAAGTGATACAATTTTAACACTTGTCGGTTATGCTTGGGCAGGATTTGGTTCAGCATTCGGACCCGCTATTTTATTAAGTTTATATTGGAAGAGAACGAACAAATGGGGCGTTCTTGCTGGGATGATTGTAGGTGCAGTAGTTGTTATTACTTGGGTACAAATTCCAAGTTTAAAAGCCACTATGTATGAAATGGTACCTGGATTCTTCTGTAGCTTATTAGCTGTTATTGTTGTAAGTTTATTAACGAAAGAACCAGTGAAAGCAATTCATCGTGAATTTAATGAGATGGAAGCAGTGTTGGAAGAGGAAACGAAATAATTAGCGAAGAGAGTAAATGATAACTAGCATTTACTCTCTTTTGATTTAAAATGAAAATAAATAACTTGTTGACAACTAAAAGTAAGTAACTTATAATAAATTTCGAGTTCAAGATAATTTATTTCCGAATAAAGATTTCAGATAGAGTAAATATTTTTTTGAAATTATCTCGAATTCGAGATTAATTCAGTGATATAGAAGATAATGCGTAATTTCACAGCTTATATCTCGAATTAAAGATAAAATTATAACGATGGATTTTACTTTGCAGTATGGACAAAATGAATAATGAATTTTAATGTATACAAGTTTTTAAAATGAAATAAAAAGGGGCGGAGAAAATGGAAAAGAAAACGATGGGAATTCATCACATTACAGCAATCGTAGGACACCCACAAGAAAATGTAGATTTTTATGCTGGTGTGTTAGGTTTACGTTTAGTGAAACAAACAGTGAATTTTGATGATCCAGGCACGTACCATCTTTATTTTGGTAATGAAGGAGGAAAGCCTGGAACAATTATTACGTTTTTCCCATGGGCAGGTGCTCGTCAAGGAATTATTGGTGACGGTCAAGTAGGCATTACGTCTTATGTCGTACCAAAGGGCGCAATGGAGTTTTGGGAAAATAGATTAGAAAAATTCGATATTTCGTATACAAAAATGACTCGATTTGGAGAGCAGTATTTAGAATTTGATGATCCACATGGTTTGCATATAGAATTAGTAGAAAGAGAAGAAGGCGAATTAAATAATTGGACTTTTGGAGAAGTTACGCCAGAAGTAGCAATTAAAGGATTTGGCGGTGCTGTTCTTTTATCTGCACAACCTCAAAAAACAGCTGAATTGTTAGAGCATGTTATGGGTCTTGAGAAAATTGGAGAAGAAGGTGAATTCGTTCGATTCCGTTCTTCTGCTGATATTGGGAATATTATAGACTTGAGGCTATCGACAATCGGGCGTGGCCAAATGGGTGTTGGTACAGTCCACCATATTGCTTGGAGAGCGACTAACGATGATGATCAACTCGATTGGAAAGAACATGTGTCTCGTTTTGGATACCACGTAACTCCTGTACAAGATCGCAATTATTTTAACGCAATTTATTTTAGAGAACACGGGGAAATTTTATTTGAAATTGCAACAGACCCTCCTGGTTTCGCTCATGACGAATCGTTAGAGACGATGGGTGAGGAATTAAAGTTACCAGAGCAATATGAACCACATAGAAAACAAATTGAACAAACACTTTTACCATTTGAAGTGAGAAATTTAGATTAAAGTGATTGAAAGGGGAAAAGGATTATGATGAAACATGTTTTTCAAAAAGGAAAAGATACGTCAAAACCAGTGTTGTTATTACTTCATGGTACAGGAGGTAATGAATTAGATTTATTACCACTTGCAGAAATAATTGATCCAGAAGCATCTGTATTAAGTGTTAGGGGAAATGTATTAGAACAAGGCATGCCACGTTTCTTCCGCCGATTAGCAGAAGGCATTTTTGATGAAGAGGATTTGATTTTCCGTACGAAGGAATTAAATGAGTTTTTAGATGAAGCTGCAAAAACATATGAATTTGATAGAAATAATATTGTAGCTATCGGTTATTCAAATGGAGCAAACATTGCTGCAAGCTTATTATTCCATTACGAAAATGCATTAAAAGGTGCTGTCCTTCATCACCCAATGGTACCTAGAAGAGGAACACAATTGCCTAATTTAGCAGGGAAATCCGTATTTATCGCTGCTGGGACAAATGACCCGATTTGTTCATCAGCGGAGTCAGAGGAATTGAAGGTACTATTAGAGAATGCAAACGCTACTGTTACAATGCATTGGGAAAATAGAGGACATCAATTAACGATGGGTGAAGTAGAAAAAGCAAAAGAATGGTATGTCAATACAGTATTATAAAAGTAAAAAAAGAAGTATCTGCTAACAATTAGCAGATACTTCTTTTTTTACGACTGAATTGCAAGATGAGATGAAGAAAGCGGAAGTTGAATATCAACGATCGTACCTTTATCTAACTCGCTTGAAATGTGTAATTTACCATGATGTTCTTCAATTATTTTGTAACACATCATTAATCCTAGTCCTGTTCCCTTTTCTTTTAAACTATAAAATGGTTCGCCTAAACGAGAGATACGTTCTTCTGGGATACCACAACCTTCATCGATAATCCGTATTAAAATAAAGGTATCATCTAATGGTTTTGTTTGGATGTAAATATTTCCGCCATTTGGCATTGCTTCTATCGCATTTTTTAATATATTTATAAAAACTTGTTTTAATTGGTTACCATCACATTGAATATCATGTTTGTAATCAAAATGATCCATAATGATATGAACACTATGCATAATAGCTGTTGGTAAAATAAATGTAACTACCTCTTCAATTAAAGCTTGTATGTTACAAGTTTGGATAGATAATACTTGTGGTTTAGACATCGCCATAAATTGACTCGTGATAGATTCCATTTGTGAAATCTCACTTAACATAACATCGATATACCATTTCTGCTCCTCATTTATTTCAGGGAGTAGCAATGTTAGAAAACCTTTTAGAGAAGTGAGTGGATTTCGAATTTCATGGGCAATTCCAGCTGTCAGTTGTCCGACTACTGCGAGCTTTTCTGATTTTCGTAATAACTTTTCCGTTTCTTTTAGCTCGGTAACATCTCTTCCCATTACGATAAGACCTTTACGGGAGCCGTCAGGATGATAAAGTGGAACTTTCGATATACTTAAGATTAGATCGAAATCATCTCTATGAATAATAAATTCCTCGCCATGAAGAATTTGTCTTTGTTGCCATGCTAGTTCGTCGACTTCTTCACAATGTAAAAAAGCTTCTCGGTACGCTTCGTTATATTGAATGAGTTCACTATCTTTTTTCCCATGATAAGGTACATGGTGGAAATTGAAACAAGAAAGTGCGTAGTCATTTGCTTCAAGCCAGCGTCCTTCATGATCCTTAAATATAACAAACGCAGGCATGGAGTTCACTAATGTACGTAACCTCTTCTCACTTTCTTTTAGCATATTCTCAATTCTTTCTGATTTTTCAAGAGGCTTCATAATGGCATATACGCCAGTTAGACGATTTTGGACAAAAATAGGAACTAGTTTTGTCACGACGTCTAATAAGAATCCATTTTTATGATAAATTGATAAGATATACTCTTGTTGATTATCCGCTCCAGTATTCTTTATATTTTGTAATACTTGCTCAGAAATATGAGCTTCTAAAATAGAGGTAATATTTTTCTGTTCTAATTCTAAAGAATTGTAACCTAATATTCTTTCGGCAGAAGGATTTATATGTAGTATAACTCCCTCTAAATTTAATGAAATAATACTATCAGGATTGTGTTCGAACAGAGATGCGTACATTTCTGTTAATGAACGATTTTGTATATGGTTTCGCAAACGTCTAGAAATGTTCGGATGACGTTTTCTTTGAGTTGATGAATATTTTTTACGACTCATAATAGTTCCTCCGTACAAATAGCATCTAAAAAGATTTGTCTATTCATAACTATAATATAGATGTAATGTGTATTTCTATAAAAAATGGAAGTTATATAATAAATTTTGTTTTCTTTATTTTTTGCAAAGTGAGTACAAGGTGGTAATAAGGGGAGCTTATATTGTTTTATAACTCTTTTGTAAGTTACAAAAGTAGGTTTTCTTTATAACATTAGGGTAGAAGAGGGGGAAAGAAAATGAGACATTATATTCAAGGTATCGATCATGTACAAGTAGCTGCGCCTGTAGGATGTGAAGAAGAAGCACGAGCGTTTTATGGTGGAAAAATAGGTATGGAGGAAATACCGAAGCCGGAGGAATTAAAGAAGCGTGGTGGGTGCTGGTTTAAGTGTGGAAATCAAGAGATTCATATTGGAGTTGAGCAAAACTTCACCCCAGCTAAAAAGGCGCATCCAGCTTTTTATGTTTTAAAAATTGATGAATTTAAACAAGAATTAATAAAACAAGGTATTGAAGTAATAGATGATCATGCACGGCTAGATGTAATTAGGTTTTATGTGTCAGATCCGTTCGGAAATCGAATTGAATTTATGGAAAATAAAAACTAGGTGGGAATCCACCTAGTTTTTTAACCTTTTCTAAACAATCCTAATACTTCAACCGTTTCGGTAATGTTAACGAATGCATGAGGGTCAATTTCGGAAATTGTTAATTTCATACTTGCTAATTCTTCACGAGAAACGACGGTCATAAGTACACGTTTTTTTTCGCTGGAATAAGCACCTTCGCCATCAAGTAATGTAATTCCACGTACAACAGTTGAAAGGAGTTGTTTTTTCATTTTTTCTGCTTCATTTGTTACAATCATAAGTGTAACCTTTCGATGTTTCGTATGAATAGCATCGATCACTTTACCAGTTACATAAATTGAAAGTAAGCTTGTAAGAGCAACATCCCAAGTGAAGAAGAATCCTGCAATTATTACAACGACTGCATTTAAAATAATAAGGAATCCACCAAGTTTAATGTCTCTTTTTCGAGACAATAGCATACCGATAATATCAAATCCACCAGTTGATCCATTACAGTTAAAAACAAGGCCGATACCAGCTCCGGCAATGACACCACCAAAGATAGATGATAAAAGTGGGTCTGTTGCTACGACTTTTACTGGAACATAGTATAATGCAACAGATAATACAATAACAGAGATAATCGTGTTAAAAATTACTTTTTTTCCAAGACCTATGTATCCTAGAATAAGGATAGGTAAGTTTAATACAAAGTTAATAATACCCGTGTTTACAGGAGTTACAATTCCTAAAATAATAGCAATTCCGCCAATTCCACTACTTAAAATTTTGTGGGGGATAAGGAAAAGATTAAATGCAATCGCAATAATAATAGAACCAATAATAACACCAAGAAATCTGACCATCTCTTTCCCGTCCTTCACTAAAAAATTCATATTATTTCAAGATTATATATGATATTGAAAGTTTTGGGTAAAAACAGTTTATTTCGGAAAATTAGATTAATCAAAATAATTCGAGTGTTTTATTATTTGAAAGGGGATACAGATATGAAGGTAAAAACGTATCAACAGAAAAGCCCGTTGAAGCAAGAATGTGAGGATTCTTATTTTTGTAATGAAGAAAAAAAGATGTATGGTGTATGTGATGGTGCAACACCGCTCGTCCCGTTTCGTGATGAAAAGGGACATAATGGAGCATACATCGCTTCGCATTTATTTGCAAGTTATTTTGCTTCATTACGTGAAAATCATAGTTTGCAAGTTGCTGTTGCAAAAGCAAATGAAGCATTGCAAAGCAAAATGTTAGAGTATGAAGTAGATACGAGAAAAAAAGAGCATTTGTGGTGCACATGTATTGCGGCAGTTCAAATAGATGGTGAGAAAATGGAATACGCACAGTTAGGGGACTGTATGATTGTCGCAATACTTCAAAATGGAACAATGCAAGTATTAACGAAAGACACAGTTGAAGGAATTAGTAAACGAGCAAAAAAGAAGAGAGAAGAAGATCGTAAAAAAGGGTTATCTGTACCAGAAGAACATGTTTTTCAAGATGTACGAGAACAGTTAAAATACAATCGTTATCTTGCAAATATGCAGGGTGGGTATTCCGTTGCAAATGGAATGAAAGAAGCAATACATTATTTACAACATGGTGAATTACATATAGATGAAGTGAACGGGATTTTTATTTGTTCAGACGGATTATTCCACCCAGATTGGTCACTCGAACAAACTGTTGCATATATAAGAAAGAATAGTATAAGTGAATATGTAGCAATTATCGAAGAGTTAGAAGGGGAAAAGAGAATAAGACCAGATGATAAAACAATTATAATGATTGATTTTTAAGAGGAGGCAATTCATATGGAAATTAAATGTGCAAATCTAGCATTTCAAGACGAATTAGTTCCTTTAGAGAAAGTTAATAAACTGATTATCCACCATACATCCGAAGATGGATGGGATGTGTATAAAACACATGAATTTCATCAAAAAATAAGAGGGTGGAGCGGGATCGGTTACAATTATTTTATTGAAGAAGATGGAACTGTAGTCGAAGGGCGAGGTTTACATATTGGAGCACATGCGAAAGATAATAATAGGGATACAATTGGAATATGTATGACGGGTAATTTTGATAAATATGATCCAACTACCGCACAAATGAATGCATTATATTTTTTATGTAAAATGTTTATGAAGCAGTTTGCTATAAAGAAAGAAAATATACTCGGTCATAGGGAGCTAGAAGGCGTTACAAAAAGTTGTCCTGGAAAGCGTTTTTCTATGGTAGAGTTAAGAAACGGATTAACTTAAATATAGAGGAGTAACAAATGATGATGAATATAAAAATACCAAATGATAAAAAAGAAGAGCTAGTAGCACAAATTCAGCAATTTTTCGTTGAAGAAGATTTAGATGAAATTGGGCGTTTCCAAGCAGAGCGTTTAATAGAAGAAATGATTAAATTAGTAGGGCCATTTGCATACAATCAAGCGATTGGAGATGCTAGAAAGCTTGTAACAGAGAAACTATCTAATATTGAAGAAGATTTGTATGTGTTAGAGAAGAATGAAGGGAAGTAAAAAGAGCCGATGGGCTCTTTTTTTATTTGATTGATAGCAAAAAAACATGGAGAAAACACGGAAAGGACATTGGAAGTACACTATTTATTTTTAGAATATTCTTAGTTTTAAAATACTTCAGAAAGGAAGAGTGTAATGAGATTAACGCCAAGAGAAATTGATAAACTGCTAGTAGTTGTTGCGGCTGATTTAGCTTATCGACGAAAGGAGAGGGGGCTTAAGTTAAACTATCCAGAAAGTATCGCTATTATTACGTATGAAATTTTGGAAGGAGCAAGAGATGGTAAAAATGTAGCGGAATTAATGGAGCTTGGAAAAACCATTTTAAGTGCTGAAGATGTTATGGATGGTATTGCAGACATGATATCAGATATTCAAGTTGAGGCAACTTTTCCTGATGGAACAAAATTAGTAACTATTCATCAACCAATTCATTAAAGGAAGTGAATGAGATGATTCCAGGGCAATATATCCTTGCGAAAGAAGACATAGTATGTAATGAAAATAAAAAAGTAACGGAAGTTAAGGTGTTAAATCAGGGAGATAGACCGATTCAAATTGGATCTCATTACCACTTTTATGAAGTGAATGAGGCGTTAAAGTTCAATCGTAGTGTAGCAATTGGACAACATTTAAATATTCCAGCGGGTACAGCGGTAAGATTCGAGCCTGGGGATGAAAAAACGATTGAATTAGTTCCATACTCAGGGAAGCAAGAAGTATATGGATTTAAAAATAAAGTGGATGGCGATATTCAATCTTACAAAAAAAGAGGGAGATAGCATGAGTTTTAAGATGTCACGTAAACAATATGCTGATTTATATGGTCCAACTACAGGAGATTCTATTCGTTTAGCGGATACACAATTATTCGCACATATTGATCGAAATTACACCGTATATGGTGATGAAGCTGTCTTTGGTGGAGGAAAATCAATTAGGGATGGTATGGGACAAAATTCGCAACTTACAAGGGAACAGGGTGTTGTGGATGTTGTTATTACCAATGCAATTATTATTGATTATACAGGAGTATATAAAGCAGATATTGGTATAAAAGATGGAAAGATTTCAGCAATTGGTAAGAGTGGTAATCCTTCAGTTATGGATAATATTGATATCATCATTGGAACATCAACGGAAGTAATTTCTGGTGAGCGAAAAATCGTTACAGCTGGAGGTATTGATACACACGTGCACTTCATATCCCCACAACAAATTGATACAGCATTAGCTTCAGGTATAACAACTTTAATTGGTGGGGGAACGGGACCAGCAGAGGGTACTAAGGCAACTACAATAACGCCTGGATCTTGGAATTTAAGAAAGATGCTAGAAGCAGCAGAAGCTTTCCCTATAAATCTTGGATTTTTAGGGAAAGGAAATAGCTCAAGTTTACCTGCCCTGGAAGAACAAATATTTGCAGGAGCTATCGGATTAAAGATCCATGAAGATTGGGGAGCGACTTCTTCAGCGATTAATCACTCGTTACAGATTGCTGATAAATATGATATTCAAGTCGCTATTCATACGGATACGTTAAATGAATGTGGTTTTGTGGAAGAAACGATAAAAGCTATTGATAATCGTGTTATTCATACGTACCACACTGAAGGAGCTGGAGGTGGGCATGCACCAGATATTATAAAGATTGCTGCACTGAATAATATTTTACCTTCTTCAACGAACCCGACCTTACCATATACAGTGAATACGCTGGATGAACATTTAGATATGCTTATGGTATGTCATCATTTAAAAGCGAATATTCCGGAAGATGTAATGTTTGCAGATTCAAGGATTCGAAAAGAAACAATCGCGGCAGAGGATATTTTGCAAGATTTAGGGGTTTTCAGCATGATTAGCTCTGACTCACAGGCGATGGGAAGGGTTGGAGAGGTTATTATTCGCAATTGGCAAACCGCCGATAAAATGAAAAAGCAGATTGGTAGTTTAGAGGGAGATAAAGAATATAACGATAATAATAGAATTCAACGTTATATAGCTAAGTATACAATTAATCCAGCTATTACACATGGGATTTCAGAATATGTTGGCTCTATTGAAGTAGGAAAGTATGCAGACCTTGTAATATGGGATCCCCAATTTTTCGGTGTTAAGCCAGATATGGTTTTGAAAAACGGGATGGTAGTGATGGCATTAATGGGAGACGAGAATGCTTCGATCCCTACACCACAACCATATTATGAAAAAAAGATGTTTGGTGCATATGGAAAAGCAGTACAGTCAAGTTCGATTACATTTGTATCCAAAGCAGCTTACGAGAATAATATTAAAGAAAAATTAGGTTTAAATAAAGTTGTATTACCTGTTAAAAATACGAGAGAGATTTCTAAGCAAGATATGAAGCTGAATAATGCAACACCAGAAATGGAAGTAGATCCGCAGACATATGAAGTTAAAGTTGATGGACAAGTTATTACGTGTGAAGCAGTAGACGTATTACCTATGGCTCAAAGATATTTTTTATTTTGATATAACGGGGGAGATAAAATGATTATTGAAAAAATTAATAACAACGTATGCAATATGAATGATTTTTCAAATACAAAAAAGCATCTTGATAAAATATTGATTTCTAGTGAACTTTTACTGAAGAGGGTTCAGAAATTATTTTCAGAATCTGGTTTTGAAATTGGAGTGTCTTTAGATAATGGGGAAACATTAAAGAACGGTGATATTTTATATGAGGATGAACATCGTATTGTATATATTGAAGTGTTACCAGAAGAGGTAATTGTAATTACTCCAACGTCAATAAAAGAAATGGGGATTATTGCGCATAACTTAGGAAATAGACATTTGCCAGCACAATTCGATGAAGGGTGTATGATTTTGGCGAACGACTACTTAGTAGAAGAGTTACTCAAAAAGGAAGGTGTTCCTTATCAAAAAGAAAATAGAGTATTACCAAAACCGTTCAAGCATGCTTCACACAAACATATTTAACCTACTTAACCTACTCCAAATTAGTGATTCGAATTTCCCAACAGGAAGTTTTAGTCACTCTTTTGGATTAGAAACATTTATTCAAGAGGGACAAGTTACAAATAAAGGAGAATTTTTCAAATGGATTAATCGATATGTAAAAGTGCAATTAACACACACGGACGGCTTAATTTGCAAATATACTTACGAAGCCATTAAGAATAATGATGATAAGAAAATTACATTTTTAGATGAATTAATAACGGCACAAACATTGCCCTTTGAATGTAGAAAAGCAAATAGAATGATTAGTAAAAGCACCTCTAAGTTGTGTTGTGAATTGTTTTCATTTGCAAATTTAAATGTGTACAAAGAAAATATTTTTTGTAATAGATTACAAGGACATCCTAGTATCGTATACGGAATATTAGGGGCGGAATTGAAAATGACAATAGAAGAAACGCTCTTAGTTTTCTTATATTCAAGTGTTGGAGGCATTATTCAAAATGGTGTGAGAGCCATTCCTCTTGGACAAACAGATGGTCAAAAACTATTACAAGAATGCCATGAATTGATCTGTGAATCTATTGATAGAATTCAAATGCTTTCATTAGAGGATTTTGGATTGAATGATCCTGAATTCGAAATAAATCAAATGCAACATGAAGATGTGAATATAAGAGTCTTCATGTCATAGGGAGGAAAAATAAAATGATAAAGCCTATTAAAATTGGTATTGGTGGCCCGGTAGGTGCTGGGAAAACAATGTTAGTTGAAAAGTTAACAAAATATTTAAATACAGATTATGAAATTGCAGCGATTACAAACGATATTTATACGAAAGAAGATGCAAAGATTTTATTGAAAACAGGTGTTTTGCCAGAAGATAGAATTATTGGTGTAGAGACAGGAGGGTGTCCACATACAGCAATTCGAGAGGATGCTTCTATGAATTTTGAAGCAATTGAAGAGCTCATGATTAGACATAGTAATTTAGATATTATTTTTATTGAAAGTGGGGGGGATAATTTAGCTGCCACATTTAGTCCAGAGCTAGTGGATTTTTCGATTTATATTATCGATGTGGCACAAGGAGAAAAGATTCCTCGTAAAGGTGGACAAGGAATGATCAAATCTGATGTATTTGTTATTAATAAAACGGATTTGGCACCTTATGTAGGGGCTGATCTTGGAGTTATGGAGCAGGATACGAAAAATTACCGACATAATAAACCATATTTTTTTACAAATTTGAAGGATGAAGAAGGTTTACAGGGATTAATAAATTGGATGCGACAAAACATCATGTTAGAAGGATTGAAGAAATGAAAGCCCCTACAGGTGTCTTAAGCATTGATGTGATGGAAAAGAGACATAAAACGGTACCTATTAAGGTTTATCATAAAGATGCCTTAAAAGTAACACAGCCAATATATTTGGACGATTATGGTAGAGCATATTACTATATCATGAATTCTGGTGGAGGTTATTTAAAAGGAGATTTCTATTCTATAAATATAAATGTTCATGAAGATGCGAAAACATATATAACAAGCCAATCAGCAACGAAAGTTTACAAGACTCCAAATAGTTATGCTTTGCAAGAATTGAATGTTTATATTGGTGAAAATGCTGTTATGGAGTATTTACCAGACCCGTTAATTATGTACAAGGATGCAGCATATAAGCAAAAAGCAAATATATATATGCAAAATAATTCTACATTGATTTTATGCGATTCAGTTACGCCTGGTTGGTCTCCAAATATGGAGAAGTTCACATACCAGTATTTTGATTCGCTAACAAAAATATATATGGAAAACAAACTTGTAGTTTATGATCATCTATTGTTAAACCCTTTAAAAGAGTCGTTAGATCAAATGGGAATATTAAATCAATATTCCCATTATGGTACTTTCATAGTTATTAATGAGAACATTACAAATGATTTAATTGCAGCATTGAAAACTTCGCTTTCTAACACTAATAATATGAAGATTGGAATATCTTCTACGCCATGTAAAGGTTTTGTCATACGCATACTTAGTCATAATACAGAGGATATGGAGTCTATATTTTTTCAGTGTCATCGTTTTGTTAGAGAGAATTGTCTACATGAAGAATTAACATCCTATCGAAAATATTAAGTAGGAGAAGGGGATACTATGACTAATGTGGGATTATTATTTGTCGGTGCAGTTCTATTTATGAATGCACTAGCAGCTTTTAAACTCATTGATAGCAAAAGTGTAGGGTACTTCAATTTATTTGTAGGGGCATTACAAACTTTGACACCATTATATTTATTATTTAGAGGAAGTCAATCTGATGAGTGGACTATCCTATCTAATGGAACTATTTTTTTATTTGGTTTTACTTATTTATATGTTGGCCTTACGAATATATTAAAACTTGATTCTTCAGGTGTAGGTTACTATTCTCTTTGGGTTGCTATTATTGCAACAGTTATGGGAATAGTGAATCAATTACATGAGAGTGGAAGTCTACAAAGTACAATAATTTGGTTTTTTTGGGCGTTCCTTTGGTTTTTATTTTTCCTGCAAGATGGGTTGAAAAAGAAGATTCATATTTATGTAGGGATTGTTTGCTTCATTGAATCTTGGATTACTGCAACGATACCAGCCCTGTTAAAACTTACAAATCATACAGGCATGTTAAATGATTTTGTAATTATTTTAGTGACTATTATAACGATTGTAGTTTTTATTATGGCACTTTTCTTTTTCAAGAGTATTCAATCTAAAGTAGAAAGGGTTAGTAACTATGTGGAAAAGTGAACTGAAAAAAGCAACTAATTTTTTTGTTATTATTATATTTCTTCATGTGCTCGGAATTCTCTTATTATTACCTGCACTGTATAAAGGTAATAGCATAATTGGAATGGCTATTATTGCATATTCTTTAGGATTGCGTCATGCGTTTGATAGTGATCATATTGTCGCAATTGATAATACTGTTCGAAAATTAATTGAAAAAGGTAAAAACTCACAGGGGGTGGGGTTTTACTTCTCATTAGGACACTCTACTGTAGTATTTGTGATGATCGTATTAATTGCTTTAATTGGAAAAACAGCAAAACATGGAATGGAGAGTTTTTCTACTATAGGCGGTATTATCGGAACAATTGTTTCTAGTACATTTCTTATTATTATCGGTCTTACCAATCTGTTGTATCTTATTAAAGTGTTACGAAGCAAAGAGGATAAGCAGCCAGAGAACTTAGGATTTATATACCGTTTCACGCAACGCTTATTTACGTTTATTGATAGTCAAAAGCAATTGTATATAATCGGTTTTTTATTTGGTCTTGGTTTTGATACAGCAAGTGAAATCGGATTAATTGCTCTTTCTACAGTAACTGCAACAAGTCAATCTATCCCGCTTGTAAGCATATTTGCTTTTCCCATTTTGTTTGCTGCAGGAATGTCATTGATGGATACATTAGATAGTACATTCATGAATACGAATTATAAGTGGGCAATGGAAAATAGTCGAATAAGAAATTCATATAACGTATTAATTACCTCAATATCTGTTATAACGGCTTTTTTAATAGGGGGTTATCAACTATTATCTTTGCTTATTGAAAGCTATAATTTACAGGGCCCGTTTTGGAATCTCATACAGGTAGTTAATTTTGATTATTTGGGTATATGTCTTGTTGTATTCTTTATTATTTCTCTTATTGTTTTTGCTGTGTGGAATAGAAATGCCTTTAAAGAACCGCTTACAAAGAGTATAGAGAAATAAAAATATATTGTATGTCATTTGGTTCATTATGTATATAAAGTAAAGATAAAATTTTATAAAATAAAAAAACACGTTAGATGGAAATACATCTAACGTGTTTTTTTATTTATGTTCCTTATATTCATGAACTTTTTCTTTTACATTACCAACCGTATCTTTAGCAGTGCCTTTCACTTTATCCCATTTTCCTTCAGCTTGTAATTTCTTATTGTCAGTTACTTTCCCGACAACTTCTTTTACTTCACCTTTTACTTTATCAATGGCACCTTCTACTTTTTCCTTTAAACCATGATCATTCTTAGTCATACATTTCTCCTCCTTGTAGTTTGATTAGAATTCTCTTTTCATATTGCAAGTTGAACGATGTATCTAGTAATAGCGTAACAAATCTAGTTTGAATATTCAAATGATTAATAGGATAGAAAAGGAATTGTCATGAAATGTATAAAATTGTAATGAGAAGAGAAAGCATGTAAATTACATGTCTTTTGCAGTCCATATTGATTTTGTATAAGCAATTTTCATATGGGCACGTTCCATATTATTTTGACTTCCGCTACCGAACCTTGCTTGTCCGACTATTAAATGACAGTTTTTCGCTAGAGCTTTTTCTATTCGTTTTTGAATTAAGGCAGTATGACAGCCTTTACGCTGAAATTCTGGCAAAGTAGCAGAAGCAGCTAATGAAGCAATCCCATTATTTATATACAGGACACCAATGCCTGCAGGAGTATTTTGAACTTCGGCTATGAAAAAATGCCAGCCAGGTTTATTGTAGAGAATTTCGTTATTTTGGCGTACGCCATCTTTTGTAAAGGGTGGCATGTTAAATCCACGTACATATATGTCTGCAAAAATATGAAATTCATTTTCTTTTAGTTGGCGTACTGAAATGTTAGAAGTAAGTAGGGATGGATCTTCTCTCGGTATACTATATAAAGCGGTATGGAAGCTGGATTGGTAAAATCCTTTTTGAGATAAGTATTGAAATAATTCAGCTGTACCTTGAGCGGGTGTAATTTCAAAACGACAAGGGATTTGTAGCGATTGATAATAAGAGACGATTTCATCTATCTCATCTGTATTTGTAAAGGTAACGCCTTTTACTGTGTTAAAAGCAGGACCAAAAATTATTTTTGATGAAAAGGCAGTGGCATTCCCGAACTTTTTCATTTGTATTTGCATTGGATTTTCAGCTAACGCTTGTAGTGCTTGTAGTCTAGAAGAGAGCATATGTATTTCTGCGTTTTCAATTTCTTGAGCTGCATTGAGTGTCATAATTGTACTCATAATATTCCTCCGTCAATAAATATATTTCATAGTACATATACGATGTTTGTTCGGAGATTCCTGTTGAAATGTAAGAGAATAAGAGGTTTTTTGGAAGGGAAATGGAAGTGAACTGTCGAAGGGAGTGGAAACAGATTAAAGGTGGTGCTCTCATGAAACAGGAAGACGTGCAGACATGCTCTAATTGTGGTTCTCATAACATAGGAGAAGGGGAGTTTGTCGGTTATGCACAAATACGGAAAAAGGAGACGATGTTCACATCTTCACCAGTAGATGCTTATATTTGTACAGATTGCGGGAATATCCTTTTATTAAAAGTACGACATTATGAAAAGTTTAAGCAGAAGCCGTTATAATTATGGAGAAGTGTTTTTATTAGGGAAGTTAGAGGAGTAATATTTTACATATATATATATATGAGTATGTCTTTATATAAAGAGATAACAACATATACTGTGTGGGATGCTTATTAATCGTTGCACGACATACAAAAATGTATAGAAGAAATTGTGAATCAATATGGGGAAGACAAATTAACCCTTATTGGAATACTTCATATCGAAAACTCCTTTAAATGAATAAGGGAGTTTTTTTTTTTTTTTGTAACAGTAATTACCTTTAATTGTTATAATTGGTTATTGGGAGAGGGTATTTTATTAACGCCATAATCATAGAAGAAAACTAGCTAAATCGTATAGAAAACGGCTATATAACACAATCGCAACCATAAGTTGACAAAGTGCAACTGCAGGAAGATAGAGATAAGGGTAATGTTTACATACAATTTAGTTAAGAAAACAAAGGGGGACACACATATGGGATTTGGTGAAAAGCTTTTTAAATTAAGAAAGGAAAAGGGCCTTTCTCAAGAAGCATTAGCTGAAAAATTAAACACAACAAGGCAAGCGGTTAGTAAATGGGAAAACGGTCAAGGTTTTCCTGAAACTGAAAAGTTAATAATGATTGGAAATGTATTTGAAGTATCACTCGACTATTTATTAAAAGAAACTGCTGAGCAAAGTAATGAAAATGTGGATGGTTATTACGTAAGTAAGGAAATGGCAGAAGGGTATATAGTATATGGACAAAAAATTTCTAAATATATTGCGTTAGGATTTAGTTTGCTTATTTTATCTACAATACCGTATTTATTATTTAAGGAAGATGCAACAATGTCGACATTCCTTGTCATTATCATTGCTGTTCTTGGAATTGGAGCAATGATGGTACCGGCAACGATAGAAGAGAGTCGATACAATGTATTGAAAAAAGAAGAACTACTATTTGATCAAAACTTTCTAAAAGAATTGACAAAAAGATATGCAATTATTAAGAAAAAGTATGCGGCAGTAATGATCATTGGATTTTGTTTTATAGCCGCAGGCGCAATCCCGTTTTTGTTTGAGAAAAAGCATATCACTTCAGGAGAATTAGTACAGTATCACCCTTATTGTGTTGTACTTATTGCTATCGGAGTTTATCTTTTTGTTCGTATGTTAGGAGTATTAGAGGCGTATCGAATTTTAGTAGAAAATAAAGAATATAGTAATCGTCTTATTTTTAAACTGAAAAAGAAAGTGAGAGAAAAAGTGGATAATTTTTAATAGGAGAAAACATATTTTTATTAAAAGTTAAGATAGGAGTGTAATGATGTCAAATCTTCTAGAAATTGAAAATTTAAGTAAATCATTTGGAAATAAAGTTGTTTTAAGAGATGTTTCCTTCAATGTGCGGTCTGGATCAATTGTTGGATTCATTGGTAACAATGGAGCTGGGAAATCAACAACCTTTAAAACAGTATTACAATTAATTTCTAAAGATAATGGTACAGTAAAAATATTTGGTAAAGAAAATATAAATAAAGATGCCAAGATTAAGGAAAAGATAGGAGTCGTATTTGATGCTATGAATCTACCGGCTCATCTTACGATAAAGCAACTAAACAAAGTTTTTGAAAAGATGTTTGACTCTTGGGATAGAGAAAATTTTTACCGATTAGTTCATTCTTTCTCTTTACCTACTAATGAGAAAGTAGGTAAATTCTCGCGTGGAATGTCAATGAAACTAACTATAGCTGTTGCGCTGTCACATAATGCAAAATTATTAATTCTAGATGAAGCGACGGGAGGTCTCGATCCTTCATCTAGGGAGGAGGTGTTGGAGGAATTAAAAAGTTTTGTGAGTAAAAGTAATGGTGGTATACTACTTTCTTCTCATATTATGAGTGATGTAGAAAAAATAGCTAGCCATCTTATCATTATAAAAGATGGAGAAATTTTATTGAATGAAGAAAAGAATAAGGTTTTGGACAAGTATGCCATTGTAGATGTTGATGAGGAACAACTAACTTTAATTAACAAAGATATAGTTGTGGTGAAAAGGAATAATGGTTCTTATTTCAATGTACTTGTATCAGATGTGCATAAACTACCAAATGGGATTGCTCATAGAACCATTTCGATAGAAGAAATGAGTGTCTTATTAACGAGGAGTGAAAAATAAATGAGAGGTTTATTATTGACAAACTATTATCTAGTGTATCGAACTTTCTTTATGTTCATGGGAATAGCGATATTAGGAGCAGGATTCGTTTTTTATTTTGGTGATGCTTCAATGTACCGTTTAATTGCTACGTTTATTATCTTTTTTGCTGCGATTCCTGCACTTGAAGTTATTAAATATGAGAGTAAGTCAGGTTATGAAAAGTATGTACTTACTTTACCGGTTACTAGAAATAACATTGTACAAAGTCACTACCTTTTCTATTTTTTAGTTGTAATTATTGGTACTGTATTATCATATGGCATATTTTATGTACATGGTTTCATTTCAGATACACCAATTGATGATGGTATATTTAATAGTGTTTCTTTAGGGACGTTCATCATTCTTAATGCCGGAGCGATAGCCTATCCACTCCTGTATGTTTTTGGAGCAGAAAAATCTGATGTTATTACAATTGGAGGCGCATGCGGGGGACTTGTTACTTATTTCGGATTACAAAGTGTAATTGGCTATCTAATAGAACAATTTCCAATATCAAATTTAAATTTATCTGTATACGTTTCAATTCTATATACAATATTTGGCGTTATCATATATATCTTTTCTTTTGTTATTTCGGTATTTATATATCGTAAGAAGGAGTTTTAGTATGTTTTTTCTTAATATTTTCTGAATTATTTCCAAAGGAATAATTCAGAAAATACGGAAAAATGTCGTAATCACTTGTAGAAATCTGTTATAATGAACAAAATGAAAACGCTTTAAAGGGGGATATAACCAATATGATGATGAATGTACCGTTAACAATTAGTTCTATGATGGAAAGAGCAGAAAAACTGTTTTCAAAGAAAGAAATTGTTTCACGGACACATGATACAGTTACGACGTTAACGTATAAGCAGTTAGGTGAAAGGACGAGAAGGCTTTCTAGTGCGTTACAAAAGCTTGGGATTAAAGAAGGCGAGCGTATAGGAACGTTAGCGTGGAATCATCATCGACATGTGGAAGCGTATTTTGCTATTCCTGGTATTGCTTCCGTTTTACACACAATTAATATTCGTTTATCTCCTCAACATATTTCATACATTATTCAGCACGCAGAAGATCGAATTCTACTTATAGATGAAGATCTCGTACCACTTGTTGAAAATATTCAATCACAATTATCAACTGTACAAGCCTACATTATTATGACTGATAAAGATGAACTTCCCAATACTACGCTAGAACCTGTATATCATTATGAAAAGCTATTAGAAGAAGGCGATCCAACTTTCCAATTTGTAAAAGATATTGATGAAAATACACCTGCTGGTATGTGTTATACGTCAGCGACTACAGGAAACCCAAAAGGTGTTGTATATACGCATCGTAGTACTGTATTACATTGTATGGCACTCGGTTTAGCGGATACAGCTGCTTTATCGGAAAGTGATGCGGCGATGGCAATTGTACCGATGTTCCATGTGAACGCTTGGGGGCTCCCTTTTGCAGCTACTTGGTTTGGAACTAAACAAGTACTGCCAGGACCAATGTTTACTCCAAAAATTTTATTAGAGATGATTCAAGCTGAAAAAGTAACGATAGCAGCAGGTGTGCCGACAATTTGGCTCGGTGTATTACAAGAGTTAGAAAATAATAGTTACGATTTATCTAGTATAACGAGAATATTATGCGGTGGTGCTGCTGCACCGAAAAGCGTTATTAAAGCATTTGAGCAAAAATATAATGTTCCTTTCGTACATGCATATGGTATGACTGAAACAAGCCCACTCGTAACACTTGCACGTTTAAAAAGTTATGAAACAGAATTATCATATGAAGAGCAATTAGAAATCCGCTCAAAACAAGGGTATCTTGTCCCTGGTGTGGAGATGAAAGTAGTCGGTACAAACGGTGAAGTGAAGTGGGATGGTACGGAAATGGGAGAACTATGTTTACGAGCACCATGGATCGCTGAAAGTTATTATAACGATGAACGTACTGTCGAAGGTTTTCGTGATGGTTGGTTATATACAGGAGATGTCGTTACGGTTGACGAGGAAGGCTGCGTGAAAATTGTTGACCGTACGAAAGATGTTATTAAAAGCGGAGGTGAGTGGATTTCTTCAGTTGACCTTGAAAATGCATTAATGGCACATGATGCTATATTTGAAGCAGCTGTCGTTGCCGTTCCTCATCCGCAGTGGCAAGAGCGACCAATTGCCTGCGTCGTTCAAAAGAAAAATAGTACAGTAACAAAAGAAGAAATATATGAGTTTTTAAAGCCACAGTTTGCGAAGTGGTGGTTACCAGATGATATTGTATTTATGGAAGAAATACCGAAAACATCTGTTGGGAAGTTTTTAAAACAGGCGCTTCGGAAAGAACTTGAGCATTTGCATAAAGAGAAATAATTGAAAAAATATTTGTAAACCTATATTTAAAACAAGTTGACAAAGACTAAATAGAAAGATAATATAACTCCTATAATATGTTATCTGAAAATCATTTTAAGTTTACAAATAGGAGAAGCAAATATGAATACAAAAAACTTAGTTTTCGTCGCTTTATTTAGTTCTATTATGGGAGTGTTAGGGTTAATACCTCCAATTGCTCTTGCTATTACACCAGTTCCGATTACATTACAATCACTCGGTGTTATGCTTGCTGGTGGATTGTTAGGATCACGTCTTGGTGCGTTAAGTCAGCTTATTTTCTTACTTATAGTTGGAGTTGGAGCACCATTACTTGCTGGTGGACGCGGTGGTCCAGGCGTATTTGTTGGGCCAAGTGCAGGATATTTACTTGGTTATATCGTTGGAGCGTTTGTCATTGGTTATTTAATTGAGCGTTTACGTGAAGTTTCTATAATAAAGGTATTATGTATTAATATAATTGGTGGTATTTTCGTAGTTTATGTATTTGGTATTATTGTACAAGCTTTCTTTATGGATGTTTCTATATGGCAGACGATGAAAGTAAGTGCTGTATTTTTACCAGGTGATTGCATAAAAGCGATTATAGCAGCAATTCTTGTAACGAAATTACATCGTTCATTGAAACATATTATTACGCCTGCTCTCAAGAGTGGGAAATATACAAATGCGGGATAAGAAAGAGAAGAAACACGTTCATTGCGTGTTTCTTTTTATTATTTTGTAAAGAAAGGACGTCTCAAATGGGGATTACAAAAGAATATAAAAAGTATGCCTCTTTACAAACAAATAAAATAGCAATAAAGGAAAATGATCGAGTATTAACATTTAAAGAATGGTTTGAGTCAGTATGTAAAGTAGCAAACTGGTTGAATGAAAAAGAATCGCAGAATAAAACGATAGCAATTGTATTAGAAAATAGTATGGAGTTTTTACAACTATTTGCTGGTGCTGCTATGGCCGGATGGGTTTGTGTGCCGTTAGATATAAAGTGGAAAGAGGATGAGCTCAAAGAAAGAATTGCGATCAGTAACCCGGCTATGATTGTGACAGAGCGATATAAGGTAAATGATCTACCGGATGAAGAAGGAAGAGTAATTGAAATTGATGAGTGGAAAAGAATGATAGAGAACTATCTTCCTACATATAATCCTGTAGAAAGTGTACAAAATGCTCCGTTTTATATGGGATTTACATCAGGATCGACTGGAAAGGCAAAAGCATTTTTACGTGCACAACAATCGTGGATTCATAGTTTTGATTGCAATATACATGACTTCCATATGAAAAAAGAAGATTCTATTTTAATAGCTGGGACGCTCGTTCATTCTCTTTTTTTATACGGTGCAATAAGTGCATTATATGTAGGGCAAACGGTGCATATTATGAAAAAGTTTATTCCAGATCAAGTGCTGGATAAGTTAGAAACGGAACACGTTTCGGTCATGTATACAGTTCCGACAATGCTAGAATCTTTATATAAAGAAAATAGAGTAATAGAAAATGGAATGAAAATTATTTCGTCAGGAGCGAAATGGGAAGCTGAAGCGAAAGAAAAAATAAAGATTATATTTCCTTATGCGCAAAAATATGAATTTTACGGTGCATCGGAACTAAGTTTTGTAACAGCACTAGTTGATGAAGAGAGTGATAGAAGGCCAAATTCAGTAGGAAAACCTTGTCACAATGTGCAAGTTCGAATATGTAACGAAGCAGGAGAAGAAGTACAGAAAGGCGAGATAGGAACTGTTTATGTGAAAAGTGATCAGTTTTTTATGGGCTACATATTGGATAAGGTTTTAGTTCCAGAGTTGACTGCGGATGGCTGGATGACAGTGCGAGATGTAGGTTATGAAGATGAAGAAGGCTTTATATATATAGTAGGTAGAGAGAAGAATATGATTTTATTTGGAGGAATTAATATTTTCCCAGAAGAAATAGAAAGTGTATTACATGAACATACAGCTGTTGATGAAATAGTTGTAGTTGGCGTGAAAGATAGTTATTGGGGTGAAAAACCTGTCGCCATCGTAAAAGGAAGTGCTACGAAGCAACAATTAAAAAGTTTTTGCTTACAACGATTATCCTCGTTTAAAATACCGAAAGAATGGCATTTTGTAGATGAAATACCGTATACAAATAGCGGGAAAATCGCTCGTATTGCAGCAAAAAATATGATTGAAAACCTGGAGAAAATATATGAATAGAGCGGTTATTGTAGAAGCAAAAAGGACACCTATTGGTAAGAAGAATGGGATGTTGAAAGATTATGAAGTTCACCAATTAGTAACGCCGCTTCTTACGTTTTTAAGTAAAGGAATTGAGAGAGAAATAGACGATGTCATATTAGGGAATATTGTGGGGCCGGGAGGGAATGTTGCGAGATTATCTGCTTTAGAAGCAGGACTTGGCTATCATATTCCTGGTGTAACGATTGACCGGCAATGTGGTGCCGGATTGGAAGCGATTCGTACTGCATGTCATTTCATTCAAGGCGGCGCAGGTAATTGTTATATTGCAGGAGGAGTAGAGAGTACAAGTACATCACCTTTTCAAAATAGAGCGCGATTTTCACCAGAAACAATTGGTGATCCTAATATGGGAGTGGCAGCTGAATATGTTGCAGAGCGTTATAATATAACGCGAGAAATGCAAGACGAGTATGCTTGCCTTAGTTATAAACGGACACTGCAAGCAGTAGAAAATGGATATTTACAAGATGAAATACTTTCTTTTAATGGATCTTTAGATGAGTCTATAAAACGAGAAATGAAGTATGAAAGAATGATTAAAAGAACTAAGCCCGCATTTTTACAAAATGGTACAGTAACGGCAGGTAATTCGTGCGGTGTAAATGATGGGGCATGTGCCGTTCTTGTAATGGAAGAGGGGCAAGCCCGAAAATTAGGATATAAGCCTGTACTTCGTTTCGTTCGTAGTGCTGTAGTTGGAGTGGCTCCAAATCTTCCGGGGACTGGTCCGATATTTGCGGTGAACAAATTATTAAATGAAATGAATATGAAAGTAGAGGACATCGATTATTTTGAAATAAATGAAGCATTTGCTTCAAAGGTTGTTGCTTGTGCAAAGGAGTTACAAATTCCTTTCGAAAAATTAAATATAAATGGTGGTGCAATTGCGCTAGGTCATCCGTACGGTGCATCTGGAGCTATGCTTGTGACACATTTGTTTTATCAAGCGAAAAGAGAGCATATGAAATATGGAATTGCGACGTTAGGAATTGGTGGTGGAATAGGGCTTGCGCTATTATTTGAGAAAGTGGAAAACTAGAAAGGGACTAGTTTTCTACTTTTTGAGGAACATAAGCATTGCTACCAGGTTTTGCTTTTATTTCATTCCAAGCAGCGATAGCATCAGCTTTTGATTTCCCTTTGTTATTTGGATCTTCGAAAAAGTCGCGAGTGAAACGATTGTATTCAAACTGCGCGCTAATAGTTGTTTTGTATGTAGGATCTTTTTTTCGTTCGTTTTCTTCATACCAAAACGTTAGCGCGTCTTCATATGTTTTTCCGACATTCTCTTTAAAAAACTTTTGAAGAGCTACTGTAAAGCGGAAGTTTGCTCCGATTTTTTCTTTGAAAAAAGCACGAACATCTTCGCTGCAGCGGTGATTGTTAGTAATAATCGTTTGAAGAGAAAGTTCTTTATAAGAGAGGGAAGCTTTACTCACCTTTTGACTAGAGCTGTTTTTTAATATTTTACCAGTATGTAAATAATGTGAGATACGCTCGGTTATTTCAATCTTAGAGCCACTAGCTGGCAAACCATGCTCACGACAAAATGTTTGGAGTTCTGCTTTTAACCAATAAAAGTTTTGGAAATCTTCAAGTGATATAGACTTTGTTAAAGGTGGACGCATAGATGTAACAACTTCTTTCTTCCATAATTTTCTTTAATTATAAAACGTATGTTCTTTTTGTGGAAGGGTTAATTTGTAAATATAACGGGAAGAGGAGATTACATATGGAAAGTGTAATGCAAGTTCGTGTTACGGGAATTTTAATTGAAGATGAAAAAGTATTGCTAGTAAAGCAAAAAGTTGCTAATCGCAATTGGTCTTTACCTGGGGGAAGGGTAGAGAATGGTGAAACGTTAGAAGAAGCGATGATTCGAGAAATGAGAGAAGAAACAGGATTAGAAGTTAAAATTAAGAATCTACTCTATGTTTGTGATAAACCAGATGCTAGTCCATCTTTATTACATATTACGTTTCTGCTTGAAAGGATTGAAGGTGAAATTACGCTACCTTCTAATGAGTTTGATTATAATCCAATTCAAGATGTGCAAATGGTACCGATTAAAGATTTAAGTCAATATGGTTTTTCGGAAACTTTTATAACTCTTATAAGTGAAGGTTTTGCAAGTGCATGGAGTTATCAAGGCTTGAAACAAAATATAGGTTTGTAAATATAGTTGAAGGATAGCAGTTAGCTATCCTTCATAAACATGTTTTACACTTCTGACTGTAAAGAAGAAACGAGTTGATTTAAAAATTCGTCCCCGGTCATAACCGCTTTTCCGCCACCGCGAGCACTCTTTTTATTTCCGCCACCTTTTCCTTCAATTGTAGGAAGTGCCTCTTTTAAAAGAGCATTCATATCGAGCGTGACTGTTTTTCCACAAGCGAGGATGCATTGTAGTTTGTCCTCATTTTCAATAACGAAATATGTAATGGCATGCTCTTGTTGTTCTGTAATAATGGCAGAAAGCTTTGCGATTTCTTGCATAGAACGATTTGTAAATACTTTAGAAATAAGTATACCGGTATGTTTTTCTGAAGGCTGTTGAAGTAGTTCGTTTGCCTCTGCAAATAATAATTTTTCATTCATTGTTTGTATTGCTTTTTCATTTTCTTTTTGAGAAGTAAGAAGTTGTGCTACTTTTGCTGGAATATCACTCTCGCTACTGTTTAATTGTTTAGAAACATCCTTTATAATTTGTTGCTGTTGCCCCATAAGTTTTAGTGTGCGCCAGCCAGCTATAAACGTTAATCGTATGCCGCCTTTATTACGCTCCCATCCTAGTACTTGAATAGGACCTACTTCACCTGTACGTTTCGGGTGTGTTCCGCCACAGCCGTTATAATCAAAGTTTTCGATAATAACAACGCGTATATTTTCTGTCATAGTCGGTTCTTTACGAAGGGGTAATGTTTTCGCTTCTTCTAAGTTCATCCACTCGATGCGGATTGGATGGTTTTCAAAAACAATTTTTTTTGCAATTTGTACCGCTTCTTCAACCGTTTCTGCATGAAGATTTTCTGTTTCTAAATCGATTGTTACCGTTTCTTTACCAAGATGGAATCCAATCGTAGGTATGTTAAAATGGTCCCAAAAAGCAGCAGATAAAATGTGCTGAGCCGCATGTTGCTGCATATGATCAAAACGGCGCTCCCAATTAATTTTACCTTCTACTTCTTCTGTATGTAATTGTTCGGTAATGAAGTGGCGGATTTCGTCATTGACTTCTTCAACATCGAGTACAGCAATTCCATTTAAAGTTCCAGTATCATGGGGCTGCCCGCCACCTGTCGGATAAAATGCTGTTTCATTTAAAACAACGTATAAGTTACCGTTTTTATCATAATCTTGCTTTATGACTTTCGTAGTAAAGTCTTTTTTATAAGCGTCAGTGTAATATAATTTTTGCTCCAATTTTCTTTCCCCTTTCGTGTTCACTAGTTTCATTGTAAAGCAATCGAGAATAGTTTCCTAATATTTCAGAAGAAAGAAACTTTTTTTAGAATTTTCTTGCTATAATAAGAAGAAAATGCGGGGGTGGAATGAATATGTTATATGAAAACGGCGTAGATAAACTACTTAGTTTAAGCAAAAATATTTCTGAATTGTATCGAGAATTAAATGAAATGGCCCGGATTTTAACGGATTGTAATCGAGAAAGTGTGAAGTTTGATCGGTTATATGTAAAAGAGGTACTGTGGAAGAAAGAAGATGTAATAGAGAAATATGATCAGCTGCTTGTGCAACTTTGTGTAAATGAATGCTTTGATTTAAAAAGTGTCATTACAGGGGAGTATAAGTATACATATGAAGAAGTAGAAAATATCGTTTTACAATTTAATGAGAAGTATAATGTTGCAATTTTAATTAAAGATGTTTGTAAAGAATTACAGTTTACATATGGCATAGATATGGATATAACGAGAACAGCTCGGGTATCAACAGCTCAAATATAAAAAGGGAAAGAAAGCAGGTTCTTTGCTTTCTTTTTTTATGTAAGAACAGGGAGAGTAGGTTTAACGATGAAGGGGAAGTTACAAAATATTCATCCATTAGGAATGACAATTATAATAGGGACTTTATTTGCGAGATTCGCCACGTCAATGAGTATTCCTTTTTTAGCAATTTATTTAACGACTGTTAAAGGCGTATCAGCTGGAATGACGGGTGCTATTATAGGAACGAGTGCACTTGTTGGAGTGTTTGCTAGTTTTATTGGAGGGAATTTATCGGATCGATTCGGCCGAAACATGATTATAATATGGTCCATGGTTGCTTGGGTGTTTGTATTTATAGGTTTTTCACTTGCAAATCATATTTTAAGTTTCTTTTTATTAAATGCTTTGAATGGATTATGTCGGTCTTTTTTTGAGCCGACATCAAGAGCATTATTATCAGATTTAACGAAACCAGAGTATCGTTTACTCGTATATAATTTGCGTTACGGTGCAATAAATGTTGGAGTAGCGATTGGCCCACTTGTCGGATTACAGATTGGAAGTGCAAAATCTACAATTCCTTTTTTAGTAGCAGCTGGAGTATATATTCTATATACAGCTATATTAGCGTTCCAATTTAAGAAGTATCCAATTGAAAAAAAGAAAGTGAATACAGAAAAGCCTGTCACAATGTTAAATGCAGTTCGTATATTGCGAAAGGATGTCGTATTTTTAGTTGCTTTAGTCGGTATTATTTTGAGTAATTGTGGCTTTTCACACTTAACGACAACAGTATCTCAATATTTTGCAAATGCACATATATTTCAGGATGGAGTGACATTGTTTTCGTATATGTTAGCTTTAAATGCGATTGTTGTAGTCGTAATTCAATACCCTGTTATTCAAATATGTAAAAAGTATACACCGTTAGTATCTATTATGGTGGGAACCTTATTTGTGAGCGGAGGATTGTTTGGATTTGGAATAGTAGAATCTACGCTAGGTGCTGCTGTCTGCACAATTATTTTTACAATTGGAGAAGTTCTCATGTTTTCCATGACGGATGTGTTTATAGATGATATAGCTGTCTCGCATTTAAAAGGAACCTATTTTGGAGCGATGGGGTTTTCAGGAATTGGAGCAGTAATTGGTCCGTGGCTTGGGGGAGTACTTCTCGATTACTACGGGTATCAAAATGGATTTATTGTCTTTTCAGCGCTAGCTATAATTTCAACTGTAGCATTTCCTGTACTTTTAGTTACAAAAGGTTTATTGAAAAAAAGATATGATAAAAATTGTAATTTAGAATTACATGCGAAATAAAATAAGCCCCAGCAGATGACTGGGGCTTATTTTTGTATTTATCCCGCTATTTGCGGGCAGTAAGAACCCACTGATTAAAGCTTTACTTTATTTTACTTCTCAATTTGAAAAAGAACTTTTTCTTCATGTTTATTAGCAACTTCATTTTTGGAAATATGAATGGCTAAATATCCATTCTCTAAGCAGGCTAGCATCTTTTTATAAATAATAGTAGCGGGTAAAGGGATGATCCGCTGCAAAGAAATATTTTTATGAAGTATACAAATATTTAGGCCTGTCTCCATCTTTTTAATAACTACATTTTGTTCGGATACATTTGGTACATCTGTTTCCAAAATGTATTCTTGTTCAGTTTCACAAAGGTCAATATGAATTTGATTTGGGAAACTAAAGTTACTACAAGAATCAGAACAAAATTGATCCATCCATTCTTCGAAACCATCAACATGAAAAAGACAATCCTTCTTTTTCTTGCCCATGTAAGACACCCTCCGTAAAATCTCAATTCATACTATGTTATGCATGAATGAAGTAGGGGTGAAGAATAAATGAAAAAATATAAACATTGTATGCGGCAAAGGTAGCTAGTGTGAGCCTTTTGTTTTACATATCATGATGTGCATGATTTTTTTGGCGTGAATGGTTACGGTTTTTTACTTTATGAGATCCGCTTAATGGTTCAGGTTGTCCCTTTTTTTCTTTCGCTTCACGATTGTTTTTTCCCATTGTATGTGACACCTCCTCTTTCTCTTTAGAATGAGAGAAGTTTGCAAATTTATACGAGAATGTTTTTAGAAAAAAAGGTAAAGATAAATGGGACTAACTATTATGGAAAGGGGATTATATAATGCCATATCATAAAGATAAACAACAAGCTTTTCAAGCAGCGCAGCAAGGAGTTACACAAGCAGAAAACGCATTTAATAACATTGTAAAAAATGATCCAAACTACGGTCATGATTTAAAAGAGTTACGCCAAGAGGTTCAGGAAGCGTATGAACAAATTCAAAATGCGTTAGAGGTAGCTTCTGAAACACAACGCCCACAACTTGAGCAATACGAAAATAATCTCCAAAACATTATGCGAAATGTAGATCAATTAGAAAAGTAAATGAGATTGTTGTGTATTCGACAACCTTATTACTTTGACGAACGTTATGCTAAAACAGAAGATTTTTCTATTCGTTTTTTGTTTATTATGCGCAGTACATATATTTCAAGTTGAAAAAGTGGAAGCGAAAATGTTGCTCAGAAAAGAGCTAGAACCAACTGGCTATGTAACGTGGGAAGTACCTAATAATGAAAAGATTATTGCCATTACATTTGATGATGGCCCAGATCCAACTTATACACCGCAAGTTTTACATTTATTACGTCAATATAAAGCAGAAGCAACATTTTTTATGATTGGATTTCGAGTTCAGCGTAATCCATATTTAGTGAAACAAGTGTTAAAAGAGGGACATGAAATTGGAAATCATACGATGAATCATTTATATGCGAGTAATTCATCGGATGAAAAATTAGAACATGATATTTTAGATGGAAAGAAATTTTTCGAAAAATGGGTGAAAGAACCTTTACTATTCCGTCCACCTGGCGGATATATTAACGATGCTGTATTTAAAACAGCGAAAGAAGCAGGTTATCAAACTGTTCTATGGTCGTGGCATCAAGACCCGCGTGATTGGGCAAATCCAGGGGTTGAATCCATTGTAAATCATGTAGTGAAAAATGCTAAAAGTGGAGATATCGTATTGTTACATGATGGAGGAAATGATCGTAGTCAAACAGTAGCAGCATTAGCAAAAATTTTACCTGAGCTGAAAAAACAAGGATATCGATTTGTAACGGTTTCAGAATTACTACGTTATAAACATTAGAAAAAATCCCAAAAGGAAGTGGACCTTTTGGGATTTTTCGTTACTGGTTCTTTTTACGTTTTTTATTATTTTGTCGCTCTGCTGGAGTTAAAGGCTCGTTTGCAAATTCTTCATTATAACCAGCACCTTGTCCTCGTGCAGATGCCGCATTCATTCCTGAAATAGTATGATTTGCTTTTCTTTTACCCATTTTATTTCACCTCTATAACTTTTTTTGTATGTTGAATGATGAGCAGTTCATAGTATGTATGAACTGTAAGTAAAGCACTAATAGAGCACTTTACTTTATGGTAATAGTATTCATAAGGAGCGTGAACACTATTCAAATTTAGGAACATAAAGAAAACTTATGATAATCTATAAGTTTCTTATTATTTACTTATTTAGAAAGTTGTAATAAGATATTATCGTAAGGTATTGAAAAGTTTGTCTACATTTTATATTCAGACAACTTAGTCACGTTTAACAGGGGGGAAACATAATGGTCAAACATAATCCATTTCAATCACGTGCAACTTTTGAATTAGATGGAAAAACGTATCATTATTATGATTTGAAAGCGCTTGAAAACGCAGGGGTTGGCAACGTATCTCAATTACCATATTCCGTGAAAGTTTTACTTGAATCAGTACTTCGTCAAGTAGACGGACGTGTAATTACAGAAGAGCATGTTACAAATTTAGCGAAATGGGGAACGAAAGATGTGCAAGATATCGATGTTCCATTTAAACCATCTCGTGTAATTTTACAAGATTTCACTGGTGTACCAGCTGTTGTAGATTTGGCTTCGCTTCGTAAAGCAATGGCAGATATGGGCGGGGATCCTGATAAAATTAATCCGGAAATTACTGTAGACCTTGTAATTGACCACTCTGTACAGGTTGATAGAGCGGGTACGGCAGACGCGCTTGCATTCAACATGGACTTAGAGTTTAAACGTAATGAAGAACGTTATAAATTTTTAAGCTGGGCACAAAAATCATTTGATAACTATCGCGCAGTGCCACCAGCTACAGGTATTGTACACCAAGTAAACCTTGAATATTTAGCACCAGTTGTTCATGCTGTGAAAAATGCTGAAGGTGACTTAGTTGCATACCCAGATTCATTAGTTGGAACAGACTCACATACAACAATGATTAACGGTATCGGCGTTCTTGGATGGGGCGTTGGTGGTATAGAAGCGGAAGCAGGAATGCTTGGACAGCCTTCATACTTCCCAGTACCTGAAGTAATCGGTGTGAAATTAACTGGTACACTTCCAAGTGGTACTACAGCAACTGACGTTGCATTAAAAGTAACACAAGTATTACGTCAAAAAGGTGTAGTTGGTAAATTCGTTGAGTTCTTCGGTAATGGGCTAAAGAGCATGCCTTTAGCTGACCGTGCAACAATTTCAAATATGGCACCAGAATACGGTGCAACTTGTGGATTCTTCCCAATTGACGATATTTCATTAGAATACTTACGTTTAACAGGTAGAGATGAAGAGCAAATTCGCATTGTTGAAGAATACTGTAAAGCAAATGGTCTATTCTATACAGCAGACAGCAAAGATCCAATTTACACTGATCTTGTTGAAATTGATTTAAATACAATCGAATCTAACCTTTCTGGACCGAAACGCCCACAAGATTTAATTCCACTTTCAGATATGAAAGATGCGTTCCATAAAGCTGTTGTAGCACCAGTTGGAACACAAGGACTTGGATTTAATGAGCAAGAGTTCGATAAAGAAGTGAAGGTTACATTAGAAGATAAAGAAGTAACGATGAAAACAGGTGCAATTGCAATCGCTGCAATTACAAGCTGTACAAATACATCAAACCCATACGTATTAATTGGGGCAGGTCTAGTTGCGAAGAAAGCAATTGAAAAAGGGCTTGTAGTACCTGAGTACGTAAAAACATCATTAGCACCAGGATCTAAAGTTGTTACTGAATACTTAGATAAATCAGGTTTAACAACATATTTAGATCAATTAGGTTTCCAAACAGTTGGTTACGGTTGTACGACTTGTATCGGTAACTCTGGTCCGTTAGCAGAGGAATTAGAAGAAGCAATCGCAGCAAACGATTTATTAGTAACATCTGTTTTATCTGGTAACCGTAACTTTGAAGGTCGTATTCATCCACTTGTAAAAGCAAACTACTTAGCATCACCACCACTTGTTGTGGCATATGCACTTGCAGGTACTGTTGATATTGACCTGAAAAATGATGCAATCGGTAAAGATGCAAATGGCAATGCTGTTTACTTCAACGACATTTGGCCATCAGCTAAAGAAATTGAAGATGTAGTTCAAAACGTTGTTACATCTGAACTGTTCAAGAAAGAATATGCACAAGTATTTAACAGCAATGAGCGCTGGAATGAAATCCAAACTTCAAATGAAGCTTTATATACTTGGGATAATGATTCAACTTATATTCAAAACCCACCGTTCTTTGAAGGATTATCTAAAGAGCCAGGTGAAGTTGAAACGTTATCAGATTTACGCATAGTTGGTAAATTTGGGGACTCTGTAACGACAGACCATATTTCACCAGCAGGTTCAATTGGTAAGCATACACCAGCAGGACGCTACTTATTAGAAAACGGCGTACAACCTGTTGACTTTAACTCTTACGGTTCTCGTCGTGGTAACCACGAAGTTATGATGCGTGGTACATTCGCGAACATCCGTATTAAAAACCAAATCGCACCAGGAACAGAAGGCGGATACACAACATATTGGCCAACTGGTGAGGTAACATCAATCTATGATGCTGCTATGAAATATAAAGAAGATGGCACAGGCCTTCTAGTTATTGCTGGTAAAGATTACGGTATGGGAAGTTCTCGTGACTGGGCTGCGAAAGGTACAAACTTATTAGGTATTAAAGCAGTAATCGCAGAAAGCTTCGAACGTATTCACCGTAGTAACTTAGTATTAATGGGTGTATTACCACTTCAATTTAAAGATGGCGAAAGCGCTGAAACGTTAGGTCTTGTTGGTAATGAGTCATTTGAAATTCAAATTGACAAAACAGTTAGACCACGCGATCTTGTAAAAGTAGTTGCAACTGATGCAGATGGCAACGAAAAACAATTTGAAGTAGTAGCTCGTTTCGATAGTGAAGTAGAAATTGACTACTACCGTCACGGTGGTATTCTGCAAATGGTTCTTCGTGAGAAAATTGAAGAGTCTAAAGTGTCAAATTAAATAATTGAAATGAACGATAAGGAAGCTAACAGCTGTTAGCTTCCTTATTTTATGGAAAGGGATGAAACCATTTGGTTTCATCCCTTTCTTTTTACTATAAAAATGGAGGGAACATCATGAAAGAATATAAAAGAATATTGTTACCGTTACAGAAAGAAAAATTATTAGTAATAGCAGCTGTCTGTAGTGGATGCTTTGCTGCTATTTTAAATTTATCTCGTCCACTATTCATGGGATTAATTGTAGATAACCTTATTCAACGAGAGTTAAAGGAGGTGTATCTTTACATTACTTTGTTTGCAGCTAGCCGCTTGTTGATGTGGGTGAACAATCTTTCATTTGATTATGTAAGTTCAAAAGCGAGTCAGCGAATATTACGAGAGAAGCGTATAGATGTATTGCGTCATTTCTTCTCATTACCGTTTGAAGAGAGTGAGAAGATTAAGGGAGGAGAGTTAGAGACATTAGTTGTGTCTGATATTCCGAACTGGGTCAGATTATATGGATCTATATTAATAGAATATATACACGCTATTGCCCAATTTATTGGCGCAATCATAGCACTACAACATATAGATATAAAGTTCATATTGTGGGTAGCTCCGTTTTTATTTTTAAGTGCAACGGTTCCGATGTTGATGGGGAAAAAGGTAAGAAATATCGCCAGCATTGCTCAAAGAAATCAATCAAGTGTTGTAGAGATGGTGTCACAGTTTGTAAAAGGAGCACAAGATTTACGTAGTTTGGAAAAAGAAAAATGGGCCATTCGCTTATTTAAGGGAGTAACGGCACAATCTTATAAAACAGAAGTAAAGAAGACGATGATGCAACATTGCATTGGAGTAGTTGGAACCGTGATTGAAACAGGGGCATATATTGTTGTTCTCATTATAGGCGCGCAGAAAATAATGAAGGGGGAAATGGAAGTTGGTTCAATTGTTGCTGTGTTAGCCACAATTGAAATGCTCTTTTTTCCAGTCCGCTACGTTGGCGATTTATTAATGATGACACAAGTTGCAGTCGCTTCGGCAAATAGAGTTTTTTCCTTTTTAGATAAACGAGTGGCAAATAGTAAGGTAGAAAGAGCGATGGGGATGACGGTAACAAATGTTTCATTTCAGGAGAGTAATGAAGAGAAATGCAGAATTCATAATATTGATTTGCAAATTAATCCTGGTGAATTCGTTATGATTGTAGGAGAAAGTGGTGCAGGAAAAACAACGCTTTTAAAATTAATGACAGGTTTGTATAAACCATCTAACGGTAGCGTTGTTTATTATGGTAATGAGGCTCGTATGAAGACAGTGTGGCAAGAACCTCGTTTCTTTCGGACGACAGTAAAAGAAAATATGTATTTCGGTGAAGAGTATATAGAACACCAGTTAGAAAAAAATATTGAACTAGTAAATGGAACATCCATTATTAGGAAGTTGCCTGAAGGGGTTCAAACTGTACTACATAAAAGTGGTGAAGAATTTTCTGGAGGAGAAAGAAAACGTCTTGCATTATTACGTGCTATTGTTTCAAATCCGAATCTTATTATTTTAGATGAACCGACTGCGGGATTAGATCCGAGCAACCAAGAAACTGTTTGGAATATGATAGAAGGATTAGGAAGAGAGGTCACGAGAATTGTGGCAACACATGATGTAGAGAAAGCGATACTAGCAGATCGTGTTGTTATAATGAGAGAAGGAAGTATTGTTGCATGTGGAAGTCCTGAAAAATTAATAAATAGTCATTCGTTTTTACAGAGATATGAATAAAGATAAGAGCAGTGCTCTTATCTTTATTCAGCATCATTTATTTGATACTCGATAGATTCGGAGTGATTCAGATCAACGTTAAAAGTAGCAGTCATAAGGAAAGTTGCAATTCCGAGAATTAAGAAAAGGACGAATGAGACTAGAGAGACGTAGAGACAAATACGCCCTACTTTCTTTTTTTCAAAATCTTTACTAAAGAGTGAAATGATCCATGTAATAATGCCGATTGGGTATAAAAGAAAACTAAGAATATATAATGTTGTTTTTTCGAATGAATTCATAAACAATCCCCCTTTGCTGAAGGTTATATAACTACGAGAATAAATAGGTAAGTGGGTCAATAAGAAGATAAAACACCTCATCTGTTTTTCTAATTATATGATAAAAAGGAAAAAACTTCACTTTAAATAAGAATATTCTAATTATTTTGACTGTGAATATTTCCAAGCTTGTCCGTATAAGCTAAAATAAGGTATATAGTATTTGGGTAATTAGGTTAATAAGAAGATAAATACGTTAGGGTGATATAAAATGTGGCGGAAGCTTACGATTATTGTAGTGTTACTTTGTTTAGCGGGGTATGCAGCTTATGAACAGTTTGGTAAAAAAGACCAGGCGGTACAAGGGGAGCAAGAAAAAAGTGAAGCTGCTATGAAAGAGATGATTGCAAGTAATGGTATCGAAATAGGGAAGAGTGCGCCAAACTTTGAATTAACGAAGTTAGATGGAACGAATGTAAAGTTATCAGATCTGAAAGGAAAGAAAGTGATTTTAAACTTTTGGGCAACGTGGTGTGGACCTTGCCAGCAAGAAATGCCGGATATGGAGGCTTTCTATAAAGAACATAAAGAAAATGTAGAAATTTTAGCAATAAATTATACGCCTTCAGAAAAGGGCGGGGGAGTAGAAAAGGTAAGCAATTTTGCAAAAGAAAAAGGAATTACTTTTCCTATTTTATTGGACAAGAACATTGATGTGACAACAGCGTATAAAGTAATTACGATTCCAACTTCGTATTTTATAGATACGAAAGGTGTCATTCAAGATAAGTTTATTGGACCGATGACGCAAAAAGAGATGGAGAAACGGATTGCTAAATTAAAATAATGGTGAAAAGGTAGAGGTGGAAAGTTACCATTTCTGCCTTTTCTTTTTCACGTAGTGATAGCAGCATGTTATGATAAAAGAAATATAAACGTTTAGAGGTAAAGGAGTGTTTGGAGTGGGGAATGTATCCTTACCGTTAGATTATGTTGTAATTGATTTTGAAACAACAGGATTTAACCCTTATAATGATAAAATTATTCAAGTAGCAGCAGTGAAATATCGTAATCATGAACTAGTAGATCAATTTGTTTCCTATGTGAATCCAGAGCGTTCAATTCCGGACCGAATAACGAGTTTAACAGGTATTACAAATTATCGTGTTTCAGATGCACCGACGATTGAAGAAGTATTACCTTTATTTTTAGCATTTTTACATACAAATGTTATTGTCGCTCATAATGCATCTTTTGATATGCGTTTTTTAAAAAGTAATGTAAACATGCTTGGGCTGCCTGAACCTCAAAATAAAGTGATTGATACTGTGTTTTTAGCGAAGAAATATATGAAGCACGCACCTAATCATAAACTTGAAACGTTAAAGCGAATGCTTGGCATTCGTTTAAGTTCTCATAATGCATTTGATGATTGTATTACTTGTGCAGCTGTTTATCAAAAATGTGCATCTATTGAAGAAGAAACAAACAGGAAATCGAATACAGAAGTACTTGATGAAACCGTAGTATATGAAGCAGTAAAAAAGATACTTGTACGAAATAAACGTGATATCGAATGGATTCGTTGTATGAATGTAGGAAGCTATTTAGATATAAAAGCTTTTTATCCAGTTATGAGAGTAAAAGTAAAAGGGCGAAAGAAATACGTATTAACAGAGATATTAGAAGATGATGTGAAAGAAATATGTACGAGTTTAAATTGTGAACCCGCGTTAAAAAGTGAAGTTGGTAATACGAGAATTATGCTTAATAGCTTAGAGGATGTCCTGAAATTAGAAAGTTATATTTTAGGACAGTATGATTTCGTACTGCAAGCGCTAAGTGAGTATAAACAAAGTGAAATGAATGCAGATGAAAAGCTAAAAGAATATTTAAATATAATGGTATAAAAAAACTCCGTGTACAAGAAGTTGTGCACGGAGTTTTTTTAGGAATACTAAAACATAAAATTTTCTTACAAATCTGATTAAAGAGTTTTTCATTTGCTCATACTATGTATAGTAAGAATGCGAAGGAGAGAGGGTGAACAGCATGAGAAGAAGTCGCCGTAAATCATTTGACGAACTTGTGAAAGAAAATAAACAACAATTATTAAGTGATCGTGATGCAATCGATCGCATTGAAGAGCGTATTGAAAAACGTTATGAAATGCAACTTTTTAAGCAAGCTGAATAATTCTTAACACTAGTACGATACTAGTGTTAAGGAGGCGATAGTAATGGGTAATCCGAAAAAGAATTCAAAAGACTTTGCACCGAATCATATTGGAACACAATCAAAAAAAGCTGGTGGCAATAAAGGGAAGCAAATGCAAGACCAAACAGGCAAACAACCGATTGTTGATAACGGTTAAAAAAGGGAGAATGTTGTCATTCTTCTTTTTGTGAAGGATTTTTAATAGTCAAAAAGGGCTGACTTATGTCAGCCCTTTTTCGTAATCGTAAAATTTTCAACGAGTAAACGCCAATTTTGCGGGAATGGTAAGCCAATCTTCCAGTAACTAATACCGCCTATACCTTGTTCTTTCATTAAATTGAATTTGCTTTGAACAGACCGTGAATCTTCAAACCAAACTTCGTGTTGAACACCATTTTCATCAAAATAATTAAAATGAGGAGCTTGAGCTGTGAAATCATAGCGGATGGGGACATTGTATTTACGAGCTAGTGCGACAGCTGCGACAGAGCTAATTGCTTTTGCAGGCGGATTGCCTTGTTTGAACGGAAGTTTCCAATCGAATCCGTATAAGTTTTGTCCCATCATAATTTTTTGGGGAGGCATTTGAGATTTTGCATATTGAAGTACTTCTTTTACAGGACCGATAGGAGAAATAGCCATCGGTGGCCCGCCTTGCCAACCCCAGTCATATGTCATAATGACGACGAAATCAACAATTTGCCCTTGTGCTTTATAATCGTGAGCTTCGAAAAATTTTCCCTTTTGATTTGAACTTGTTTTCGGTACAAGCGTTGTACTCAATGTGTATCCGTTAGGTAAGCGTGTTTTTACATTTCGTAAAAAACGATTATACGCTTCGCGATCTTCAGGTGCTACACTCTCGAAATCAAAATGAATGTCTCGCATACCGTACTTCTCAGCTGTTTGTAAAATGTTAGTAATAAATTTGTTTTGAATCGATGCATCGCGTAAAATAACCGATGTCAGATCGGCACTGAAATTTCCATTTTCAATATTTGTAATAACGAGCATCGGGATGGTTTTGCCTTGCGTTGCAATATTAGCGATTTTAGCTGTTTCAGTTGGTTCTTTTAACGTACCATCTCTTTTTGCCTCGAAACTGAAGTAAGCCAAATATGTTAAAAATGGATTAATGGCACGCGTAGCGTTAACTAAACTTTCTTTTATTGGTATTGTTGAAGGTTGTAAATAAGCGATGGATTCTACTGCGCGTTTTGTCCCTTTTGGTATATATAATTGCTGTCCAACATGAAGAATGGATTTTAAAGATAAGTTATTGACCTTAGCTAAACTAGCGAGAGGTACGTTATATGTTTGAGAGATTCGATATAGGCTATCGCCAGGCTGTACATAATAATTATTCCCTTTCGTATTAACGATCAGTGCCTGACCTACAACGAGTGTTTCAGCTGGATTTAGTCCATTGTCCTTTACTATTTCGTCAGGTGTTGATCCGTACTTTGATGCCAAGCTATATACGCTATCACCGCTACGAACAGTTACAATTTGAATCATATGCTTGCTCCTTTCAGTAAAAGATTCACTGTTTTTATTTTATTTTTGATGTCACTGTATTATGATTAAATGTATGCAAGGTAGCAGAAGTGAAAGAAGGCGAATACATATGTTTGTAGCAGAACATGAAGTTGAAATCCGTTATGCGGAAACAGATCAAATGGGTGTTGTTTACCATTCAAACTATTTGGTGTGGCTTGAACTAGGTCGCACGAAACTTATACAAGATTTAGGATTTTCATATGTTGAAATGGAGAAAGAGGGAATTATTTCTCCTGTGTTAGATTTGCAAATTTCATATCGTAAAGCGATGCGTTACGGAGAAAAAGCAATTGTGAAAACGTGGATTGATACTGTTAGTCCGCTTCGCGTTGTATATGGTTATGAAATATATAACGGTGAAGGTGAACTTTGTATTACTGCAAGTACGACGAATATTTGCGCGAAAAAAGAAGGGTTCAGGCCCGTATCATTTAAAAAGTTATATCCTGAGTGGTATGCGAAATATGAGGAAATTAAGAAAAAATAAAAAAGCGTGGCAGAAGCCACGTTTTTTTATTTTTCATAATTAAATTGCGGGAAATCATCACCGTCGTTAAAGGTAACAGCTAAATTATGTCCATCGAAGAACCACTCATCATCGCCTTCAATAAAGAAGTTAATACCTTCTTCTTGAGTTTGAACAGCAGGATGTGCAGGATCATCTTTACGAATACCTAAAGAAAGTCCTTTTTGCACAGTACTGCAACCGCCGTATTGTACGAAAAGGCGTAGTGTTTCACCCGATTGTAAGTTTAATTCGTTTTTATACCATTGTGCTGCTTCTTTTGTTACGGAAAGATTCATGTATAGTTCCTCCAAATTATGTTGCTTTTTCTTTAGTATAAAAAATAACGCAAAAAGACGCTATTAATATGCTTCACGTTTTCTTTTTGCGTTATGTGGGTTACGATCTTATTTTTGCTTTTTTGAAAAGTTTGCTTTCGGTTCAGTTTTATTTATAATTCGTCCGATATTTGCACGGTGTTTATAAATAACCATACCTGCTAATAAACACATCGCAATAATGAAGATTTTATCCCCGCTAACAATGGATGCAATAACAGCAACGACGGCTGTTACCATAGAAGAAAGTGATACGTATCTTGTTGTAAATAAAAGGCTGAAAAAGACAACAGCTAATATTGCAAAAACAACTGGAGAGTAGCATAATAGCACGCCAGCAGAAGTTGCAACAGCTTTACCACCACGGAATTTCGCGAAAATCGGATACACATGTCCAAGAACAGCTGCTAATCCGAACCATAGTGGGTGAACATCTAAACCGAAAATAAGCGGTAGACTTGTTGCTAATGTACCTTTTAAAATGTCAGCAATTGTAACGATAAAACCTGCTTTTTTCCCTAGTGTGCGGAATGTATTTGTCCCGCCTAGATTACCGCTTCCATGCTCACGAATATCGATTCCGTAGCCGATTTTCCCAACGACTAGTGCGAATGGAATCGAGCCAAGTAAGTAGGCAACGATAAATAAAAGATATGTAATAACCATAAGTTCAGTCTCCTTTATTCAAATGTGTTGATAAAGGGTAAAAAGAGTTTTTCCCGTATATTGTACCATACATTTGTAAAGAGCACATTTCTTTTTTGTAAATGAAAAATTCATTATTTCGTGAAAAAAATTTCACAGGAATGTTACATTTCTCACAGAAACACCAAGACTATATGTAGTAACATTTTAATCAAAAGACAACAACATATTGGTGGAGGGTTATAAATGTTACAACGAAATGTACGTGGAGAAGAATTAATGAGAGTGTTTGAGACGATTGTCCACGGTAGTGAGCAAGATTTAATGCAAGAAAATGCAAATGTAGATGGTCGCTCTCCAATGGGAGTAATGGGAACGTTCGCATCAGAGAGTGCGAAATATTATGCAGTTGAAAATTTATTGTCAGATCAAGTGAAAAAAGCGATAAATCAAAATATATTATATCCACATGACTTAGATTTTTATGCGACAGGAACGACGACTTGTTCGCAAATTCCGTTAGCGCAAATGCTTGCGGACGGTTTTCATACCGGACATGGGCATATGAGACAACCGCAGGATATTAAAAGTGCATTGGCTCTTTCGTCTATTATTTTTCAAGCGAATCAAAATATGCAGCACGGTGGTCAATCATTTGCACTCTTTGATATTGATTTAGCTCCATATGTGAGAAAAACAGTAGCGAGACATAAGAAACGATTACAGTCATATCCGCTTACGAAAGAACAAATAGAAGAATTTGCATGGGAAGAAACAGAAAATGATACGTATCAGGCGTGTGAAGCTTTCGTTCATAATTCAAATAGTATGCACAGTAGGGGCGGGGGACAAGTACCGTTTATTTCTATTAATTATGGAACAGACACATCAAAAGAGGGACGGTTATTAGTTAGACAACTTTTAAAAGCGACACAAGCTGGTCTTGGTAAAGGAGAAACACCAATTTTTCCGATTCAAATTTTTAAAATGAAAAAAGGTGTGAACTTTGAAGAATGTGATCCGAACTATGATTTATTTGAATTAGCGTTAGAGACAACGGCGGAACGATTATTCCCTAACTTTTCATTTTTAGATGCGCCATTTAATGCAGTGCATTATAACGGAAGACCGGAAAGTGAAGTATGTTATATGGGATGTCGTACCCGTGTTATGTCTAACATACATGGAGAAGAAACAGCGATTGGAAGAGGCAATTTATCATTTACGTCTATCAACTTAGTGAAATTAGCGTTAATTAGTGGTTCAAAAGAAGCATTTTTTGAAGCGTTAAATTATTACCTAGACTTAGGAATTAAGCAATTATTAGAGAGATTTGAGTATCAATGTACGAAGCGAGCAAGAGATTTTCGATTTTTATATTCACAAGGTGTATGGCGCGGTGGAGAGAATTTACAGCCTGAAGATTCTGTAGCATCCATTTTAAAGCAAGGGACGTTAAGTCTTGGTTTTATCGGTCTTGCGGAGTGCTTAGTAGCTTTAACAGGAAAGCATCATGGAGAAGATGAAGAATCATGGAAACTCGGGTATGAAATCATTTCCTTTATGAGAGATAGAATGGATAAAGCGACGGAAGAACATGAACTGAATTTCTCAGTAATTGCAACTCCTGCAGAAGGGTTATCAGGGAAGTTTGTGAAAAAAGATAGAGAAGAATTTGGTGTGATTAGCGGTATAACGAACCATAATTATTATACGAATTCATTCCATATCCCAGTTTACTATAGCATTCAAGCGATAAATAAAATTCGTTTAGAAGGACCTTTCCATGCCCTATGTAATGGGGGACATATTACGTATATTGAGCTAGACGGAGCAGCTATGCATAACAAACAGGCGTTAAAACAAATTGTACGAGCGATGGCAGATCATGGCGTTGGATACGGTTCAATTAATCATCCTGTTGACCGTTGTAAGTGCTGCAGTTATCACGGAGTTATTGGAAATGAATGCCCAAGTTGCGGAAATGAAGACGAGGCTAATATAGAAAGAATTCGCCGTATTACAGGCTATCTTGTAGGAGATATGTCGAAGTGGAATAGTGCAAAACGTAGTGAAGAGATGGATCGGGTGAAGCATCAATGAAAGTGATGAATATCATTCATGATAGTGTAGTAGATGGAGAAGGGTTGCGGACAGTCGTGTTTTTTGCGGGCTGTCCGCATCGTTGTTTCGGTTGCCATAATCCGAAATCGTGGAATATTTGTAATGGAACTGAAATGACAGTAGTAGAAATTGTGAAAGAGATTGCAAGTAATTCATTAACTGATGTAACATTTTCAGGTGGAGATCCATTTTTTCAAGCTGCTGAAGTGAAAAAAGTAGCAAAAGCTGTGAAAGACTTGAAAAAAAATCTTTGGATGTATACAGGTTATACGTTAGAAGAGATACAGAGTTCTCAAAATAATGATATGATAGAGTTGTTACATTATGGGGATGTTTTAGTCGATGGAAGATTTGAAATCGAGAAAAAAGATTTAACACTTCCATTTCGCGGAAGCTCCAATCAACGTATTATTCGATTGAAAGAGTAAAAAGGCGGGATAGATGATATGAATAAAACAGTATTACTAGTTGAAGATGAAAGAAGATTACGTGAAATCGTTAGTGATTATTTTCGTAATGAAGGCTTTGAAGTAATCGAAGCAGAAGATGGAAAAAAAGCGTTAGAATTATTTGCAGAGCATGAAATTGATTTAATTATGTTAGATATAATGTTACCAGAAATAGATGGATGGTCTGTTTGTAGACGAATTAGAAAAGAATCAGCAGTACCAATCATTATGTTGACAGCACGTTCGGATGAGGATGATACATTACTAGGGTTCGAATTAGGTGCAGATGAGTATGTAACGAAACCTTTCAGCCCGAAAGTGTTAGTAGCTCGCGCGAAGACATTATTGAAGCGTGCGGATGGCGTGGTAGGAGTAGCGGAAGAAAATGCTATGTCTTTAGCTGGAATAGAAGTGAATCGTCTATCTAGAACCGTTTTAGTAGATGGAGAAGAAATTATATTGACACATAAGGAATTTGAACTTCTTGTTTATTTAATGGAGAACAAAGGAATTGTGTTGTCACGTCAACATTTATTAGATCAGTTATGGGGATATGATTACTACGGTGATGACCGAACGGTTGATACTCATATTAAAAAACTACGAAATAAGCTAGGAGATAAAGCGAAGCATATCGGTACTGTTATTCGAGTGGGTTACAAATTTGAAGAATAACCTTTAAATTACTATGCGCTTTAGCTTTGGGATATAGCAAATTTATACTCTCTTTTGTAGGTGGAATGTACAAAAAATACTTTTCTTGTCTACAATGTTAGATAAGAGTATTTTTTTAATTGGATTTCACGATGAGTTCACAAGAAGGACACAAAACGTGACTATACTGAAAATACGAATTCACCAGAGAGGGGAAGTAAACATGGGATATTACGACGGACCAAATTTAAATGAAGAGCATAGTGAAACGAGAGAAGTGAGAAAATCAGGTAGTAAAAAAGGTTATTTTTTCACAGGTTTAGTCGGAGCTGTAGTTGGGGCTGTCACAATTAGTTTTGCGGCACCATATATGCCATGGGCTCAAAATAATGGAGCGGCTGTATCATCATTCAGTTCGGATTCAAAAGTTGAAGGTACTGTAGTTCCTGTTGTCAATAAAGCAAAAAATGAAACTGATTTACCTGGTATGATTGAAGGCGCGAAAGATGTTGTTGTAGGTGTTATTAATATGCAACAAAGTGTTGATCCATTTGCAATGCAACCGACAGGCCAAGAGCAACAAGCTGGCTCAGGATCGGGTGTTATTTATAAAAAAGCAGGAAATAAAGCGTATATTGTAACGAACAACCATGTAGTAGATGGAGCGAATAAACTTGCTGTAAAACTAAGTGATGGTAAAAAGGTAGATGCAAAACTTGTAGGGAAAGACCCTTGGTTAGATTTAGCGGTTGTAGAAATTGATGGATCTAATGTAAATAAAGTTGCCACTTTAGGTGATTCAAGTAAACTTCGTGCGGGTGAAAAAGCGATTGCAATTGGTAACCCACTAGGGTTTGATGGAAGTGTAACGGAAGGTATTATTAGTAGCAAAGAACGTGAAATTCCAGTAGATATCGATGGCGATAAGCGTGCAGATTGGAATGCTCAAGTTATTCAAACAGATGCAGCAATTAACCCAGGTAATAGTGGTGGTGCGTTGTTTAACCAAAATGGTGAAATAATTGGGATTAATTCAAGTAAAATTGCACAACAAGAAGTTGAAGGAATTGGATTTGCTATTCCAATTAATATTGCAAAGCCAGTTATTGAATCACTTGAAAAAGACGGAGTAGTGAAACGTCCAGCTCTTGGAGTAGGTGTCGTTTCATTAGAAGATGTGCAAGCTTATGCAGTAAATCAATTGAAAGTACCGAAAGAAGTAACAAACGGCGTTGTATTAGGTAAAATTTACCCAATATCACCTGCAGAAAAAGCTGGTTTAGAGCAATATGATATTGTAGTATCATTAGATAATCAAAAAGTAGAAAATTCACTTCAATTCCGTAAATATTTATATGAAAAGAAAAAAGTAGGCGAGAAAGTAGAAGTTACATTCTATCGTAACGGTCAAAAAATGACGAAAACAGCTACTTTAGCAGATAATTCAGCTACAAAGAATCAATAATTGAAATAAAAGAAAGTCTCTTTCATATTGAAAGAGACTTTCTTTATCGGCTATACTAAAGGAATAGGAGGGATAAATTATGACAATTGAAAACCCAACTCGTACGGAAATTGGTGAAGTATTAAAGAAAAGCAAAACGATTGCAGTTGTTGGATTATCGGATAAGCCAGAACGTACATCGTATATGGTTTCAAAAGCAATGCAAGATGCTGGGTATCGCATTATTCCAGTAAACCCAACAGTAGATGAGGTGCTTGGAGAAAAAGCAGTTTCTTCACTAAAGGATATTAGGGAACATGTTGATATTGTAAATGTATTCCGTCGTTCAGAATTTTTAATGGATGTTGCGAAAGAGTTTGTAGAGATTGATGCAGATGTTTTTTGGGCACAATTAGGAGTACAAGATGAAGATACATATAAACTTTTGCAAGAAAAAGGCTATACTGTAATAATGGATCGTTGCATTAAAGTAGAACATGCGATGACAAAATAGTATAGGTTTTAAAGAGAGAAAGATTGATTCAGCCCTCGTTATAAATAAGTAGGGCCGATGAACGAGGTGTTCATCATGAGATTTTTTAAAGGCTGTTTGTGGGGATTGTTACTTGTTATCCCATTTTGGATATTGATCATTTGGATCATGATAAAGGTTTGGAATGTATAATCTTGGCATACATATCCATTTCTCGTTGACAAACGATTATTTTTCTGAAATAGTAGCCTAGAGGAATCCTTGTGAAAAAACAAGGATTTTTCTATTGAAAATGGTATATAAAAGAGATAAGATAACTTGCCAAAACTATAGTCGAGGCGTTATTCTATAATAGAAACATATGTTCTGATTTGATTAGGAAAGGGGCAAGGAGTTTGGCAAAGCATCAGTTCCAATATAATGAAGATGCAATTCAAGTGCTAGAAGGACTTGAAGCCGTTCGAAAACGCCCGGGTATGTATATCGGGAGTACGGATAGCCGTGGATTGCATCATTTAGTATATGAAATAGTAGATAACTCCGTTGATGAAGCGTTAGCGGGATTTGGCGACGAAATTTCTGTCGTAATACATAAAGATAATAGTATTAGCGTTATTGATAAAGGGCGAGGAATGCCTACGGGAATGCATAAACTTGGGAAACCTACACCTGAAGTTATTTTAACTGTACTTCATGCCGGTGGTAAGTTTGGTCAAGGTGGCTATAAAACAAGTGGAGGTTTACACGGTGTTGGGGCATCAGTTGTAAATGCCTTGTCAGAATGGTTAGTAGTGACGATTAAACGTGACGGAAATATTTATGAACAACGCTTTGAAAATGGTGGTATTCCTGCAACGACACTGGAAAAGATCGGGAAGACGAAAGAGTCTGGTACGACAATACATTTTAAACCAGATACAACGATTTTCAGCACAACAAATTATAATTACGAAACATTATGTGAAAGATTACGTGAATCTGCATTCTTATTAAAAGGGATGAAAATCTCAATAAAAGATGAGCGAAATGATTTAGAAGATGTCTTTCATTATGAAACAGGAATCGAAGCTTTCGTTTCATACTTAAATGAAGAAAAAGATTCAATCCATCCGGTTGTATATTTTACTGGTGAACAAAATGGAATTGAGGCAGAGCTAGCTTTTCAATTTAACGATGGCTACTCAGAAAATATTCTTTCGTTTGTAAATAATGTACGTACAAAAGATGGTGGAACACACGAAGCTGGGTTTAAGACAGCAATGACACGTGTGTTCAATGAGTATGCTCGTAAAGTATCGTTATTAAAAGAAAAAGATAAAAACTTAGAAGGTACAGATATTCGTGAAGGTGTAGCGGCTATCGTTTCTGTACGTGTACCAGAAGAAGTACTTCAGTTTGAAGGGCAAACGAAAGGGAAACTTGGTACAAGTGAAGCTCGTTCTTCAATTGATGCAGTTGTATCTGAGCATTTAGCTTACTTTTTAGAAGAAAACCCGGATGTTGCTACACTTCTTGTGAGAAAGGCAGTTAAAGCAGCGCAGGCACGTGAGGCTGCTCGTAAAGCGAGAGAAGAAGCGCGTACTGGTAAAAAGAAAAAGAAATCAGAAGGTACATTAAGTGGTAAGTTAACACCAGCACAATCACGTAACCCGCAAAAAAATGAACTGTACCTAGTAGAGGGTGACTCTGCGGGTGGTTCAGCGAAACAAGGTCGAGACCGACGTTTCCAAGCGGTATTACCGTTACGTGGTAAAGTAATCAATACAGAAAAAGCAAAACTTGCTGATATCTTTAAAAATGAAGAAATTAATACAATCATTTACGCTATTGGCGGTGGTGTAGGGAATGAATTCGCTGTTGAAGATATTAACTACGATAAAATTGTAATTATGACCGATGCTGATACAGATGGTGCGCACATTCAAGTATTGTTACTAACGTTTTTCTACAGATATATGAAACCACTTATCGAAGCTGGCAAAGTATTTATTGCACTTCCTCCTTTATACAAAGTAAGTAAAGGAAAAGGTAAGAGTGAAGTGATTGAGTATGCATGGTCTGATGAAGAATTAGATGGTGTAACAAAAAAGGTCGGTAAAGGCTACATGCTGCAGCGCTATAAAGGACTTGGCGAAATGAATGCCGATCAATTATGGGAAACGACGATGAATCCTGAAACACGTACGTTGATTCGTGTGAAAATTGACGATGCATCAAGAGCGGAGCGCCGAGTTACGACATTGATGGGTGATAAAGTAGAACCTCGCCGTAAATGGATCGAACGAAATGTACAATTTGGTATGCAAGAAGAAGGAAATATTTTAGAAAATGAAATGATTATGGAGACGGAGGTGGAATAACATGCAGGCAGAGAAGTTTCATGACCTCCCGCTTGAAGACGTGTTAGGTGACCGCTTTGCACGTTATAGTAAATATATTATTCAAGATCGCGCGCTTCCAGATGCGCGTGACGGTTTAAAACCGGTACAAAGACGTATTTTATATTCTATGTATGTAGAAGGAAATGTACATGATAAAGCATTTCGTAAATCAGCTAAAACAGTTGGTAATGTTATCGGTAACTACCATCCACACGGTGATTCCTCTGTATATGAGGCGATGGTACGTTTAAGTCAAACTTGGAAAGTACGTAATGTTTTAGTTGAAATGCATGGTAATAATGGTAGTGTGGATGGCGATCCAGCAGCGGCAATGCGTTATACGGAAGCACGATTATCACCAATCGCATCTGAGTTATTGCGTGATCTCGATAAAGAAACAGTAGAATTCGTGTCAAACTTCGATGATACGAGTGAAGAACCTGTTGTACTTCCAGCGATGTTCCCGAACTTACTAGTGAACGGATCGACAGGAATTTCAGCTGGTTATGCAACAGAAATTCCTCCGCATCACCTTGGGGAAGTAATTGATGCGACGATGATGCGTATTGATAAGCCGAATAGTACTGTTGATGATTTATTAACAGTTATGAAAGGACCAGATTTCCCCACGGGTGGTATTATTCAAGGGATTGATGGTATTAAAAAAGCGTATGAAACAGGAAAAGGTAAAATTATTATTCGGGGAAAAGCGGAAGTTGAAACGATCCGTGGTGGGAAGCAACAAATCGTTATTACAGAAATTCCGTATGAAGTAAATAAAGCGAACCTTGTTAAAAAAATGGATGAATTACGTCTAGATAAAAAACTAGATGGAATTGCTGAAGTACGTGATGAGACAGATCGTACAGGTCTTCGCATCGTTGTAGAGTTAAAAAAAGAAGTAAATGCTGAAGGTATTTTAAATTATTTATATAAGAACACAGATTTACAAATTCCATATAACTTTAATATGGTAGCGATAAATAATCGTCGTCCGACACTTATGACATTACCTAAGATTTTGGATGCGTATATTGGGCATCAAAAAGAAGTTGTTACGAGACGCTCACAATATGAATTAAGAAAAGCAGAAAACCGTCAACATATTGTAGAAGGTTTAAAGAAAGCATTATCGATTTTAGATGAAGTGATTGAAACAATCCGTGCTTCTAAAGATAAACGTAATGCAAAAGATAATTTAAGTACGAAATTTGGATTTACAGAAGCGCAATCAGAAGCAATTGTTTCGCTGCAACTATATCGTTTAACGAATACAGATATTACGGCGCTAGAACAAGAAGCAGACGAGCTTAATAAGAAGATTATAGAGTTACAGTCAATTTTACAAAGTGAAAAAAGACTTCTTCAAGTTATTAAAACAGATTTGAAGAGAGTCAAGAAAACATATAGTGATGATCGCCGTGCTATTATTGAAGAACAAATTGAGGAAATTAAAATCGATGTGGAAGTTATGATTCCGCAGGAAGATGTCATCGTTACTGTAACGAAAGAAGGATATGTGAAGCGAACAGGTTGGCGTTCACATAATGCATCGAACGGAAAAGACTTCGGTATGAAAGAGGGTGACATCTTACTGGAGCGATTCGATACGAATACGACAGAGACAGTCCTCTTATTTACGAATAAAGGAAACTATATATATCTGCCAGTATATGAAATGCCAGAAATTCGTTGGAAAGATTTAGGTCAACACGTTGCGAATCTCGTTTCACTCGAGCGGGATGAAATGATTATTTGGGCGACCGTCGTACCGAACTTTGAAGAAGAAAAACGATTTATCGTATTTGTTACACGAAATGGTATGATTAAGAAAACAGAATTAAATCAATATAAAGTTCAGCGTTATTCAAGAGCGTTCGTCGCTGTGAATTTGAAAAAAGATGATTATGTTGTAGATATATTTGCAACAGATGGAACGAGTGATATTGTTCTTGCAACTTATGGTGCATATGCACTTATTTTTCATGAAGATGAAGTAAGTCCAGTCGGTGTAAGGGCCGCTGGTGTAAAAGCAATTAACTTAAAAGAAGATGATTATGTCGCTTCTGGTAAACCGTTAAATGGTGACAAAGATCAACTTATTCTTGTTACGCAGCGAGGTGCTGTAAAACGTCTAAAAGCATCAGAAATTGAGAAATCAACGAGGGCGAAGCGAGGCCTTGTTATTTTTAAAGAGTTAAAACGTAATCCATACCGTATTGTCGGTATTGAAATTGTTCGAGATGATGAACTAGTATATATGAAGACTGAGAAACATATTGTAGAAGAAATTGACCCGAAAGCGTATCGAAATAAAGACCGGTATAGTAACGGTAGTTTAGTACTAGATGTTAATGATACTGGTGAAGTTATTGAAACGTGGACAAAAAAACGACCGGAGTAAAAAAGCATCTTGCTATGAATAATGGCAAGATGCTTTTTCTAGGCAAATTATTATGTAAATAATAATAATCTTGTTATAATAACTGAATGAAATCGTTCTCATAAAGTGAAACTTTAATCAATCGGACTTTTACGAGCAGTTGATTCCTCAACTAATTTCTTTGCTTTCGCTGAATTTTGAGGTAGGAATCTTACTGTCCGTTAAAGCGGGACAGATGGAGGAGCAACATGGAAAAAATAGGTGTAGGCATTGTAGGATTTGGATTTTCTAGTACAACATTTCACATCCCATTATTACAAACGATAGAAGAATATGATATTCGTGCTATTTTATCTTCAAAAGAAGAACTAGTGAGGCAAGCATTACCAAATGCTGAAGTTGTTGGCACAATTGAGGAATTAGTAAATCGTGCTGATATTGACTTAGTGGTCATTACTTCACCGAATACAACTCATTTTCCATATGTAAAAGAAGCAATTTTACATGGTAAGCATGTAGTTGTGGAGAAGCCATTCGTTGTTTCAATTGAAGAAGGCGAAGAACTAATTTCATTAGCAAAACAACATAATGTGGTGTTAAGCGTGTATCATAATCGCCGTTTTGATAATGATTTCTTAACGATAAAGAAATTGTTAGAAGAAAATAGAATAGGGAATCTATACACATATGAAGCGCATTTCGATCGTTTTCGCCCGAATGTACGTGATCGCTGGAGAGAAAAGAATTTACCAGGATCAGGTATACTGTATGATTTAGGATCGCATTTAATTGACCAAGCATTATCATTATTTGGGAAACCAGATGCGATAAGTGCAGATGTAATCAAACAACGACCAGGTGCAGAAATTGATGATTACTTCCATGTTATACTTCACTACGGTGTTAAACGTGTCACTTTACATAGTAGCAGTTACGTAAAGCAAGAAGGTCCACACTTTACACTGCATGGAGATAAAGGTTCTATCGTGAAATACGGTATGGATTCACAGGAAGAACAATTAAAAAATGGAATGAAGCCAGGCGATAACGGTTATGGATTAGATGCTGAAGAGAATTTTGCTACTTTACATACGGAAGAAAAGCTAGAGCGTATTCCAACAGAAGTTGGCTGTTATGACATGTATTATAAAGGTGTAAGAGATAGTATAGTAAATGGTGAGAAACCACCTGTAACAGCACAAGAAGGCTTAGAAGTTATTCGACTTATTCAATTAGCGATTGAAAGTAGTGAAACCGGTAGAGTCATCACTGTAAAGTAAAAAAGACACGAATTTCGTGTCTTTTTTATTAGGAATATGTGAATATGGATAATTATTTAGTTTAATCGTTTGTCATACATTAACTGGATTTGTATGCCGTAAGGATCTTCAATAATCCCATATGCTTCACTAAATATATTTTTTTCTAGCGGAGAGATTATCTTCACATGCTTATCAGAAATTAAATTATTATAAAACCTTTGTATTTCTTCTAAATTAGCGCTTTGAATGCAAAGTGACATGTTATTTCCAACGTTATAACGTTCATTAGGCTTCATTGTATCTTCTGCTATCATTAGCTTTGTATTCCCAATTTGTAAAACAGAGTGAGCAATATGATCTTTATTTTCACTTGTAATTTTAAAAGAACTATCTCTTTTGGCCAGTTCTCCATACGTAACAATCATTAACTGCGTAGCTTCTAAATTACGTGTGTAAAAATTAATTGCCTCCTTTGCTTGCCCATTCATTGAAAGAAAAATAGCTATTTCTAATGTCATAAATATATAACTCCTTTCTTAGTTAATAATTATAATATAGACTAAAAAGGTTTCAATACATGACACCTTTTTAGGAGGGAAATATGAAAAAAACGGAACGAATAAATGATATGCTTATTTTCTTGAATAATAAAAGATATTTTAATTTAAAAGATTTAATGGCTAGATATGATATTTCTAAAAGTACCGCGTTGCGAGATATTCAATCATTGGAAGAAATAGGTGTACCAATATATTCCGAACTGGGTAGAAATGGAAGTTATAAAATTATAGAAAATAGTGTGTTATCGCCAATTTATTTTAGTGTGGATGAAATGTATGCGTTATACTTTTCGATTCTTACGCTAAATGGATACAAGACAAAACCATTTAATGTAGAAAGTATTGCGCTTGAAAATAAATTTAAACATGTATTACCTGATAATGTGCGTAAAAATATTTCAATTATGGAACGAACGCTTTCTTTTGAAGTAACAAATCATAGTAATTTTAGTCCGTTCTTAAAAGAAATTTTGCAGGGGATTTTTGCTGAGCGAGTTTATCATGTAACATATTTAAAAAAAGATGAGGAGAAAGCCTTGGTCGCACAATTTATTCGAATAGAATCTAAATTTGGCCAGTGGTATGCTAAAATCTTTAATTTTGAGACAAATCATGTTCAAATAATTAGATGTGATAAAATTCTTTCTATTGTGGAAACAAGTAATATTCATCCAAAAAACCTTGAAGAATTATTAAGTTATCTTACTAATTTTCACAGGAAGCCTGATGCAACGGATTTTAGTGTCATTGTTAATCAAAAAGGAAAAGACATTTTTGATAAAGAGAATTACCCTTCCATGAGGATGCAAAAGAAAAATGAAAATTATATTATAACAGGCTATTTTAATAAACAAGAAGTTGATTTTATCTCGAACTATTTTCTGAATTTCGGTGAAACGATTATCTCGATTCAGCCTGTTATGCTAAAAGAGTTAATCTATAATAAGGTGTTATCTATAAAGCAGCATTTAACTTCTTTAAGATAAAGTTAGTTTTAGCTATTTATTTGATATGAAAAAGCCCTTGAGATTTAAATATCCAAAGGGCTTTTTGGTGATTTTACTTGTTTTTAGAAACAATTATTTTTCAGGGACGGACAGTCCATAAAAGAACATCGTAACGATATCTTGTATATGTTTTTCACGATCTCCTTCAAGAAGCTGAGCCCCGAAATCATCACCTAGTTTAGTGAACATTTGAATGTATAGTAACATCATTTCTTTAGTAAGGTGAGGGTTAATTTCATTTTTTTGCTGTGCTTGTTCTAATATTTCTAAATACCAAGGCAGGATTTTTTCGTTTTGATAACTATAAATAAACTCTCGGAGCTCTTCATCTCTTTGCATCATTTGTAGTAACATATCCGGCTGAAATAACCCACCAGTATTCATTTTTCTTACAATCATTTTTTGCATCATCTCATGAAAAGGTAATTTGTCCTCTGCAAGATCTTTATAATATTGAAATTCAGATATGATAAATTCTTGTATAAGTTCTCTAAATAACGCATCTTTACTTCCGAAATGATTATAAATGGTAACTTGAGAAACGTTTGCTTCTTTTGCAATATGTTCTATTTTCACTTCATTAAATCCACGTTCTGAAAATAATAAGAAGGCTGCCTCTTTAATGGCACGTTTTTTCTTTTCTTTCACTTTTTCAAAGCCGTTCAATGCAATCACCTCAATTAAAATATACAAGAAAAATTAATGGAAAACAATAATTTTGAAATATGGACATATAAAAATTTCAAAAAGTTGTTGCGAATATGAAAGATGAGGAGTACAATAATTTTGAAATATCACATATTAAATATTTCAAAAAATGAGGTGGAATTATGATTTCAGTTCAAAATGTCACAAAACAGTTTTCAAATGGAAAAGGTTTGTTTCATATTACATTTGATGTAAAAGAAGGGGAAGTATTTGGTTACTTAGGACCAAATGGTGCTGGGAAATCCACAACAATTCGTAATTTAATGGGATTTATAAAACCAACAGCTGGTAAAGCGACAATTTTTGGATTAGATTGTTGGAATGAAGCGGCGAAAATCCAAAGGAAAGTTGGTTATCTGCCAGGTGAAATTTCTTTTATTGAAGGAATGAACGGATTAGATTTTTTAAAGTTAATGCAAGGAATGCGCGGGTTAAAGGATACGAAAAGACGAGATGAATTAATAGAACGTCTACAATTTGATGTGAAAACACCGATTCGAAAAATGTCTAAAGGAATGAAGCAAAAAGTAGGAATTGTTGCTGCTTTTATGCATGATCCAGAAGTGTTAATTTTAGATGAACCAACATCAGGACTCGATCCACTTATGCAGCAAGTGTTTATCGATTTAATATTAGAAGAAAAGCAAAGAGGGAAAACAATCCTTATGTCATCGCACATTTTTACTGAGATTGAGAGAACTTGTGACAGAGTGGCTATAATTAAAGATGGTCGCCTTGTAACGGTTGAAAATATTCATGATTTACAAAGCTTGAGACGACAGGTAATAGATGTAACCGTATCATCGCAAGAAGAGATTGAATCTCTTACACAATGTAATTTGCAATTTGAAGCGGTGAAAGGTAGAGAAGCATCGATTATTGTGCAAGGAAACTATCAAACTGTTTTACAAACACTTTCAAACTATAATGTAACGGCGCTTCAAACGAGAGTAATGGATTTAGAACATTTATTTATGCATTATTACGATAAGAAAGAAGGGGTAAAGCATGAATAAGCAATTGTTTTTAGCTAGTTTGAAAGAAACACAAAAAAGTATTTTGAGTTATGCAACTGGTGCAGCTCTATATTTATGGTTATTAATTTGGATCTTCCCTTCAATGGTATCAGCGAAAGGGTTAAATGAATTAATAAGTGCTATGCCTGATAGTGTGAAAAAAATTGTTGGAATGGAAAGTCCGATTCAAAACGTAATGGATTTTTTAGCTGGCGAATATTATAGTCTATTGTTTATTATCATATTAACAATTTTTTGTGTAACAGTTGCAACGCATTTAATTGCTCGTCATGTAGATAAAGGAGCGATGGCATACTTGCTAGCAACACCTGTATCTAGAGTGCAAATTGCAATCACGCAAGCGGCTATTCTCGTATTAGGGCTACTAATCATAGTAACTGTTACGTATGTAGCGGGTATAGTAGGTGCAGAGTGGTTTCTACAAGATAATAACTTAAATAAAGAATTATTCCTGAAGATAAATATAGTCGGTGGGTTAATATTTTTAGTCGTTAGTGCGTATTCATTTTTCTTTTCTTGTATATGTAATGACGAAAGAAAGGCACTTAGCTACTCAGCAAGTTTAACTATTTTATTTTTCGTAACGGACATGGTAGGTAAATTAAGCGATAAGTTAGAGTGGATGAGAAATATATCATTATTTACGCTATTTCGTCCGAAAGAAATTGCTGAGGGAACGTATAATATATGGCCAGTGAGTATAGGTTTAACTGCTGGAGCCCTTTGTATTTTCATAGTAGCAATTGTAGTGTTTAGGAAGAGGGATTTACCGTTATAAAGTAGAAAGTCCACTGATAGAGTGGGCTTTTTTGATGAGGAGGAAACGAATGAATCATTTGTTCCGGGTTAAGCTATATGTAAATGATATTGAGAAGTCATTATTGTTTTATGAAGAAGTAATTGGTTTACAGTTGTATAAAAGAAGTATGCATGCAGCACGCTTTAATCACGATCAGTTCTCTCTGTTACTAGCTACTGATTCAACATTGAGTGAAAATCACTATTTTTACAATCGAAAAGACATGAAGGGGAATGGCTTTGAACTAATTATTGTTGTCAATCGGATTGAAGAAGTATATGAACGTTGTAAAGAGAAGCGATGCACAATACAAGAAGAAATTCAAACTTATCCGTGGGAGATGCGGGGATTTAAAGTTGTCGATCCAGATGGATATTTCCTTAGAATTACATCTGAGTAAAGGTAAACATGAAGAATGTTTACCTTTTTTTATGGAAATATTCAAAAAATGAACCTTTTTCTAGGCTCATCCGTCTAATACATGTAAAGTTAAATTTGAAGTGAGGATGAAACAGGAGGAGCAATTGTGAAAGTAATCCCTTTATATAAAATGATTGTAAAAGAAGAAACCGATGTTTCTTTAGCGAAAAAAGGTGATCATGAAGCGTTTATGGCGCTTATACATACAGAAAAAGTGAAGATGTATCGCATTGCAAAGGCTATGTTACGCGATGAGACAAATATAGAGGATGCGATACAGGCAACAATTTTAAAAGCCTATGAAAATATAAAAAAATTAAAGAAAGAAGAGTTTTTTCAAACTTGGTTAATTCGAATTTTGATAAATGAGTGTAACAACATTATTAGATCATACAAAAAGATAATGGTAATAGAAGAAAATGATTACAATATGAGTGCTTATGATCAGTATGAAGATATAGATTTGTGTAATGCGATTCAATCATTACATGAAGAGTTAAGAGCTGTAACGGTGCTTTTTTATTATGAAGATATGAATCAAGAAAGTATAGCGAAGCTTTTAGAAGTGCCAAAAGGAACAGTGAAATCGAGATTGTCACGCGCGAGGGAACAATTGGAAAAGCGATTAAAGATGGAATAGGGGGTGTATAGGATGGATAACGAAAAATTATTTGATGAGAAAATAAAAAAGAGAATAAAAGAAGAGAATGTTATAGTACCACCAGAGTTAAATGAAAAGATTAATCGTACACTACATAATCTTCCGGTAAAAAAGAAAGGTTACAAAGTTTATATGATGGCTATAAGTGCTGCGGTTCTAACACTGTCCATTGTGTCTATGTCGGAGTTTTCTGATCAAATTTTTGCTCAAAATGGTGGGGTATTTGAATATGTAAAGAAAAAGGCGTTTTCTGATTATGAAAATGAAGAAGAAATAAAATCGAACGTAAACTATCCAGATAAAGAAAAGATTCATGAAAAGATGCTGGATTCCATTGATCATTTTAAAAATATTTCAGGACAATTTGAGGAATATTCTAGTTCGTCAAGAATTGCTACAACATACAAATATGCGCTTGATACGGAGCGACAAAGAGGTATCTCTTCGAAAGAAGATAAGCTAACGAAAAAACGAACAATTATATATAACGAGGGCAAGAAAAAAGAATTTGATGATGAGAAGTATACATATAGAGAGACAAAATGGAGCCCGAGGGAAAGAAACTATGAACTATTAAAATTAAATCCTACGGAAAGATTATTGAGAAAATCAGGTGAAAAGAAACGATATGATGACGAATATGTGGGATTTGCGAAGTATAGTATGCAATCAGAATTTGCTGAGCTATTAATTCGATATAAAGATTGGAATTATAAAGAAACGAAGTATCTTGGACTTGATTGCTACAAAATAGAAGGGACAATAAATATAGAAATGCCTGTAAGTACATCTGAAGATTTAAGAGGGAAATTTGAAATGGTTGTAGAGAAAAATACGGGGATTATGCTAAAGTTCCTTAGTTTCCACGAAGGTATGATTCAATATTCGATTACGACTGAATGGATACAAATAAATAAAGGATTGAAAGAGAATGTATTTCAAAAGGATAGCGCTAAGTATGAAAAATTGAAAAACATATTAGATGAATAGAAAACGGGGGGAAATATATGGAGAATACCTCTTCTTCAAGAGAAAAGAAAAATAAAAGAAAATATAAGAAGACAATGATAATAAGTGTATTGTTAGTAGTATTACTATTTGGCGGAGTGGGATATGGTGCTTATGTGTATATGAAAACTTCTAATCTCGTACAAAAGTCTAGTTTAAATTTAGCGCGTGGTGAAAAATCACATTTACGTGAGGAAACTGTAAAGCCAATTGCAAACAATGTTTCACTTTTAATTATGGGAATTGATGAAAATCAAGAACGACAAAAGGAGTATAATGGTGCTTTCCATACAGATGCACTACTGTTAGCTACTTTTAATAAAGATGATAAGACAGTGAAATTAACGAGCATACCACGTGATACATATACATATGTTCCAGTTGAAAAGAAAAAAGATAAAATAACGCATGCATATGGAAGTGGTTTCGTTAAAAATGGTAAAGATGGAGGACCGCAAGCTTCAGTGGAAGCAGTAGAAAAGTTGTTACAAGTGCCTGTTGATTATTTTGTGAAGTTTAATTTTAATTCATTTACTAAAATTGTTGATGGATTAGATGGAATTGAAGTAAATGTCCCAGTTGAATTTACGGAGCAAAATAGTAAAGATGAACCTGACGCAATCCATTTGAAAAAAGGACTACAAAAATTAACAGGGGAAGAAGCACTTGCACTGGCAAGAACGCGTCATATTGATAGTGATGCAATGAGAGGTCAGCGCCAACAACTTGTTATTGAAGCGATGTTAAGTAAATTAAAAAGTGTAGGCTCGATTACGAAGCTAGAAAAAATAGTTGAGGCGATTGACGGCGATTTTAAAACAAATTTAGTAATGGATGATATTTTATCTTTTTATAAATACGGTTTAAATGGTTCAGTTGAAAAGATTCAATTAGGCGGAGATGATTTATATTTACCTAACGGTCCAAATGGGCAACGTGTATATTATTATAACCCTAATAAAAAAGATCTACAGAGTTTGAGTAATACGCTTAGAACACATCTAGGATTAAGTGAAAAGCAGATTGAGGAGAATTAAAGCAGGCATAATGTCTGCTTTTTTATTACGTTTAATAGTATGACATTTAAATTCAAATATTATATACTATTTTCAAGTTATGGATGATAGTATAACATAATGATGTGATTTAAGTTAAATACCAGGGGGGATATTACATAAAATACATCATTAGCAATTATTTGTGGTATTGCAGTAGGGGCAATTTGGCCTAGTGTTGGACAAGAGAAGAAGCCAATTGGTGAAACATTCATCAATATGATTAAAATGGTTATTGCACCGATAATCTTTTTAACGATTGTGCTTGGTATTGCAAGTATGGGAAGTATGAAAAAGGTAGGTCGTGTTGGTGGGAAGGCACTATTATATTTTGAAATCGTTACAACAGCGGCTTTACTTATTGGTATCATCGTAGCGAATGTTGTACGTCCCGGAGATGGATTAGATCCTTCGAAACTAAAGGGCGGAGATGTTTCACAATATGTACAAAGCGGGCAAGAAATGCAGTGGATGGATTTCTTTTTACATATTGTGCCGTCTAACATGTTTGAAGCATTTGCAAAAGGTGATATTTTACAAGTTCTGTTCTTCTCCATTTTATTCGGTGCAGGGTTAACGATGCTCGGGAAAAATGGACAACCTGTTATCGACTTTTTTGAAAGATTATCGAAAGTATTTTTTAATATTTTATCTATTGTTATGAAGTTAGCACCAGTTGGAGCATTCGGTGGAATGGCGTTTACAATTGGTAAATATGGTTTAAGTACGTTAATACCACTTGTTAAACTAATGATTTGTGTATACGACAATGGCATTATTCGTTTTTATTGTTTTAAATTTTATTTGTAAACTGTACAAATTTAGCTTGTGGAAATATTTAGCACATATTAAAGAAGAATTACTTATTGTTCTAGGGACATCATCATCAGAATCAGTACTGCCGCGAATGATGACAAAGATGGAAGACTTCGGGTGTTCTAAGCCAGTAGTAGGTTTAGTCATTCCGACAGGTTACTCTTTTAATTTAGATGGAACGACGATTTATTTATCGATGGCAACTATATTTTTAGCTCAAGTTTTTCACGTCGATCTTTCACTAGGTCAACAATTAACTATAATAGCTATTTTATTAGTTACATCTAAAGGGGCAGCAGCAGTAACAGGTGGAGGTTTTATAGTACTAGCATCTACTTTATCTGCAATGAATGTTATCCCGTTAGAAGGGTTAGCGCTATTACTTGATGTAGATCGTTTCATGTCAGAAGCACGTGCTATCGTCAATTTAATTGGTAACGGTATTGCGACTGTAGTTGTTGCAAAAAGTGAAAATGAATTTGATGAAGAGAAGTATACGAGAGTAATAGAGGAAATGAAAAAAGAGAAAATGGTCGGATAAAAAAGTCAGCAAAGCTGACTTTTTTATTTTTGTAGAAAAGAGGTTTGTTACGATATACATTATTTATTAACAATAATTTACAAGTGTTTTATAGTGGAGGGATATAAAGGTTATTAAATCAATACATAGAATTCAATGAGATATAGTGTTTCGAAAGATTATGGAATTTTTATGAATATTACTGTAAAAAAATAATTTTTTAAAAATTTTCAATAATAACACTTTACAAAACTCAAAAAATTAGTAGAATAATAGTTAATAAGAATCTTCTGATAAATATATAAAGAAAAACAGAATTATCAGAAAATTCTTAAATGAGAGCGTTAAGAATTAGGGAGGGTACAGAAAGTGAAAAAGAAAAAAATCAAAAAACTAACAGCAGTTGTAGCACCAGTTTTAGCAATGAGTATGGCATTGACAGCATGTTCTACATCAGGCGGAGATAAGAAAACAAGCACAAATTCTAGCTCTGGCGGAGATAGCAAATCAGAAGAAAAATTAGCAGCGAAACAAGTGCTAAATCGTACAGAAACAAATGAGATTCCAACAATGGATACTTCTAAAAATACTGATACATTAGGTTCTCAAATTTTAGGGAACACAATGGAAGGTTTATATCGATTAGATAAAGATAACAAACCAATCCCAGCTGCGGCAGAGTCAAGCACGAAGAGTGAGGATGGTAAAAAATATACATTCAAATTACGTAAAGATGCAAAATGGTCAAATGGTGATCCAGTAACAGCGAAAGATTTCGTATATGCATGGCAACGTTTATTAGATCCAAAAACAGCTGCTGAGTATGCATTCATTGCATTCCCAATTAAAAATGCAGAAGCGGTTAATAAAGGGGAAAAACCTGTAACTGAACTAGGAGTAAAGGCAGTAGATGACCTTACTTTAGAAGTTGAATTAGAACAAGCAGTACCATACTTCTTAAACTTAGTAGCATTCCCATCATACTATCCGTTAAATGAGAAGTTCGTAAAAGAAAAAGGAGATAAATACGGTTTAGAGTCTGATACAACAGTATATAACGGACCGTTCGTTCTTACTGATTGGAAACATGAGCAAGGCTGGAAACTAAAGAAAAACGATCAATATTGGGATAAAAAGACTGTAAAACTAGATGAAATCAATTATAGTGTAGTAAAAGAAGTAGCTACAAGAGTAAACTTATATGATACAAATGCAATTGATTTCGCGCTATTAACAGGTGAATTCGTTGATAAGTATAGAAACAATAAAGAAGAGTTTGGTTCATACTCACAAGTAAGTACTTACTTCTTACGTATGAATCAAAAACGTGGTGGACAAGATACACCGTTAAAGAGCCAAAAATTACGTGAAGCAATCGCATTATCAATCGATAAAAAGAATTTATCAAACGTTATTTTAAATGATGGATCTAAGCCTGCGGACTTCTTAGTACCGAAAGGATTAGCAACTGGACCAGACGGTAAAGACTTCCAAGAAACATTTAAAAATGGTATTAAACCAGATGCGAAAAAAGCAGCAGCTGCATGGAATGAAGCGAAAAAAGAGCTTGGGAAAGACCAAGTTACAATTGAGCTATTAAACTATGACACTGGTAATGCGAAAAAAGTTGGGGAATATGTAAAAGATCAAATTGAGAAAAACTTAAAAGGTGTAACTGTTAATATTAAACTTCAGCCATTCAAACAAAAGCTGAAATTAGAAACAGAGCAAGACTATGATATATCATTTGCTGGTTGGGGACCTGACTACGCTGACCCAATGACATTCTTAGATATGTTCCAGTCTAATCATTCTCATAACCAAATGAGCTTCGCTGATTCAAAATATGATGATATGATTAAAAAAGCTGGTGGAGAATTAATGGGTGACGCGAAGAAACGTTGGGAAGAGCTCGGAAAAGCTGAGAAATTACTTCTTGAGCAAGATGTAGCACTTGTACCTTTATACCAACGTGGTGATGCATACGTTCAAAAACCAAATGCAAAAGGCATCGTTCACCATAACATTAGCCCAGAGTATAGCTTCAAGTGGGCATACATGACTGAAAAAGATGGAAAATAATTTTTAAATAGTGGTTTTATCTTTAAGTGGATATATGCAAGTTCCTTATCTTATTCTTGCATTGAGAATCTCGCTGTCCACAATAGAAGGATAAAATAATAGAGCATTCCAAAGGTAGATTCTTTACTTTTGGAATGCTTTTTATTATGAAATTAAATGTAAAAAGTAATGAATATAAGGTTTCTATTGTGAAAAGAATAATTTTTAGAATATTTTAAAAATAACTTTACAAAACCAGAAAAAATAGTAGAATATTAATTAATAAGAATTTTCTGATAACTAATTATTAGGAAATTACTCAAATCTAGTTTCGTACATATAATTGGGGAGGGTACAAAAATGAAGAAAAAGATGAAAAAGTTCACGGCGGTTGTAGCGCCAGTTTTAGCGATGAGTATGGCGTTGACAGCGTGTTCTGGATCTGGTGGGGAGAAGAAATCAAGTACGACGTCTAGTGGTGGTGGGGAAGAGAACAAATCCGAAATTAAATACGCAGCAAAACAAGTGTTAAATCGTACAGAACAACAGGAAATTCCGACGATGGATACGTCTAAATCTACTGATACGCTAGGGGCGCAAATTTTAGGAAACACGATGGAAGGATTATACCGTCTTGATAAAGATAATAAGCCAATTCCTGCTGCTGCAGAATCTAGTACGAAAAGCGAGGATGGCAAAAAATATACATTCAAATTACGTAAAGATGCAAAATGGTCGAACGGTGACCCTGTAACAGCGAAAGATTTCGTATACGGATGGCAACGCTTACTCGATAAAAATACTGCTGCAGAATATGCGTTTATTGCTTACTATATTAAAAATGCAGAAGCAATTAATAAAGGTGAAAAACCTCTTACAGATTTAGGAGCAAAAGCGGTAGATGATTATACGCTAGAAGTAGAATTAGAAAAGCCAGTACCATACTTCTTAAATTTACTAGCATTCCCGTCATACTATCCGTTAAATGAAAAATTCGTAAAAGAAAAAGGCGATAAGTACGGTTTAGAAGCAGATACAACGGTGTATAACGGGCCGTTCGTGATGTCTTCATGGAAACATGAACAAGGATGGCAGCTAAAGAAAAATGATAAGTATTGGGATAAGAAGACTGTGAAATTAGATGAAATTAACTATAGTGTAGTAAAAGAAGTTGCGACGAAAGTAAACTTATATGATACAGGATCAATTGATTTCACACTACTATCAGGAGAGTTTGTAGATAAATATAAATCGAACAAAGAAGAATATGGCGAGTATGCAGAATCAAGTACATTCTTCTTACGTTTAAATCAAAAGCGTAACGGACAAGATACGCCGTTAAAGAGCAAAAAACTTCGTGAAGCAATCGCATTATCAGTTGATAAAAAAGGTTTAGCAAATGTTATTTTAAATAATGGTTCAAAAGCAACAGATCAATTAGTACCAAAAGGACTTGCGACAGGACCAGACGGTAAAGATTTCCAAGATACATTTAAAAATGGTCTGAAATATGATCCGAAAAAAGGTGCAGCAGCGTGGGAAGCAGCGAAAAAAGAACTTGGAAAAGATCAAGTTACAATTGAATTACTAAGTTATGATGATGGAACTGCGAAAAAGATTGCTGATTATGTTAAAGATCAAATTGAGAAAAATTTAAAAGGTGTAACAATTAATACAAAAATTCAGCCGTTTAAGCAAAAATTAAAATTAGAGACTGCACAAGATTATGAAATTTCTTATGCAGGTTGGAGTCCAGACTATGCGGATCCAATGACATTTATTGATATGTTTGAATCTAAGAGCCCATATAACCAAATGAGTTATTCAAATGCCAAATATGATGATATGGTATCAAAAGCAGGTAATGAATTAATGGGTGATGCGAAGAAACGTTGGGAAACGTTAGGAAAAGCTGAAAAACTATTCCTTGAAGAAGATGCTGGGCTAGTTCCTTTATATCAAACAGGAAGAGCGTATGTAATGAAACCGAATGTTAAAGGAATTGTGAAACATAACATCAGTCCAGAATATAGCTTTAAGTGGGCGTATGTAACGGAAGGGAAATAAGAAAAAAGAGCGTTTGAAAAATATATTATTTATTTTTTAAACGCTCTTTTACTATTCAATTAAATTTAAATAAATAGAGAAGAATAAGAAAAGTGGTACTTACATATAGTAGATGGGGGAGAATTCGTATAGTAGTAATAGATTGTTATTGATTTAAATAAATTAATTATTACGAATATTCTTTAAAAATACTTTACAAATCGTGAAAAATTAGTAGAATGATAATTAGTAATAATTTTCTGATAATTTAAATTGGAAATCTCTCAAAGTTAGTTTCGTACATATAATTGGGGAGGGTACAAGAATGAAGAAAAAGATGAAAAAGCTCACGGCGGTTGTAGCGCCAGTTTTAGCGATGAGTATGGCGTTAACAGCTTGTTCTGGATCTTCTGGTGGGGAGAAGAAAACGACAACGACATCTAATAATGGTGGAGAAGAGAAGAAATCTGATATTAAATATGCGGCAAAGCAAGTGTTAAATCGTACTGAAACGAATGAAATTCCGACGATGGATACTTCAAAAAGTACAGATACACTTGGCGCACAAATTTTAGGGAATACGATGGAAGGTTTATATCGTCTTGATAAAGATAATAAGCCAATCCCAGCTGTAGCAGAATCTAGCACAAAAAGCGAGGATGGTAAAAAATATACATTTAAATTACGGAAAGATGCAAAATGGTCAAATGGTGATCCAGTAACAGCGAAAGATTTCGTATTTGCATGGCAACGTCTAGTAGATCCAAAAACAGCTGCTGAGTATGCATTTATTGCTTACTATATTAAAAATGCAGAAACAATTAATCAAGGAAAAGCAGAAGTTTCTACATTAGGTGTAAAAGCGGTAGATGATTATACGCTTGAAGTGGAATTAGAAAGACCAGTACCATATTTCTTGAACTTAATGGCATTTGCGTCATACTATCCATTAAATGAAAAGTTTGTAAAAGAAAAAGGGAATAAATTCGGTTTAGAGTCTGATACAACAGTATATAACGGACCGTTCGTTCTTACTGATTGGAAACATGAGCAAGGCTGGAAATTAAAGAAAAATGATCAGTATTGGGACAAAAAGACTGTAAAACTAGAAGAAATTAACTATAGTGTAGTAAAAGAACCAGCTACTAGAGTAAATTTGTATGATACAGGTGCAATTGATTTCGCACTTTTATCAGGAGAGTTTGTTGATAAGTATAGAAATAATAAAGAGGAGTTTGGCGCATATTCGGAAACAAGTACGTTTTACTTACGTTTAAATCAAAAGCGTGGTGGGCAAGATACACCGTTAAAGAGCAAAAAACTACGTGAAGCAATTGCATTATCCATTGATAAGAAAGCTTTAGCGAATGTCATTTTAAATGATGGTTCAAAACCAGTGGATTACTTAGTACCAAAAGGTTTAGCGAGTGGACCAGATGGTAAAGATTTCGCAGAAACGTTCAAGAATGGTTTAAAACAAGACACTAAAAAGGCAGCAGCAGCTTGGGAAGAAGCGAAAAAAGAACTTGGAAAAGATCAAGTAACAATTGAACTGTTAAATTATGATACTGGTAATGCGAAAAAAGTTGGGGAGTATGTAAAAGATCAAGTTGAAAAAAATCTAAAAGGCGTGACAGTAAATATTAAACTGCAACCATTTAAGCAAAAGCTAAAATTAGAATCAGACCAAGATTATGATTTTTCATATGGTGGCTGGAATCCAGATTACGCGGATCCAATGACGTATCTTGATATGTTTGAAACGACAAATTCTCAGAACCAGATGAGCTACTCAGATTCAAAATATGATGACATTATTACTAAAAGTAAGACAGAATGGATGGCTGATGCAAAAAAACGTTGGACAGAGTTAGGGAAGGCAGAGAAATTGTTACTTGAGGAAGATGTAGCGCTTGTACCTTTATATCAAAGTGCTAAATCATATGTTATGAAACCAAATATAAAGGGAATTGTGAAACATAATATTAGTCCGGAATATAGCTTCAAATGGGCATATATTGAAGAGAAATAATAAAGTGAAACTTTAATTAGGCTGCCCAGCAAATAGCAGGATAAAAGAAAAAGCATTTTCAAGTTGCGGTATTAGAGCGATTGAAAATGCTTTTTCTATGCACTTTTATTTCTTCCCCGAATATATAAAATAAAAAAGGGAGAATCCCATGGAACGAAATACTTACATCGATTTCCTAGCTTATTACGGAATAGGAAGTGCTCATCCTGGTGGTTTTACGTTAACAAAACAATTGTTGGAGCAACTACCTTTTAGATTTGGAGCGAATGTCCTTGAGATAGGGTGCGGTACGGGGAAAACAGCGGCATATATGACAAAAGAATGTGGTTATAAAGTAACGGCGGTTGAAAAGAATGAGATTATGATTCAAAAGGCGAAAGATAGATGGTCGTTTGAAGGAATAGATATTCAATTAATTGAAGGAAGTGTAGAGCAATTACCTTGTTTGCATGATTCATTTGAGTTCGTACTCGGAGAATCGATACTCGCTTTTACAGAGAAAGAAAGGGTTATCTCGGAGTGCTATCGTGTATTACAGAAGGAGGGCAAGCTTGTTGTCATTGAAATGATTATTGATAGGCACATTGAGAAGAGTGAGGAAGAAAAGATTGCCCAGTTATACGGGATGAAAGAACTATTAACTGAGAGTGAATGGGTACAATTATTTCAGAAAGCAAATTTTAAAAGAATTACAATTGCTGGCGGTGGTACAATTGCAGAAACAATCTCGGGCTATATAGAAGAGCCAGAATGGAATGTATCCTCGCATATTCCAAATGAATTATATGAGGCATGGGTACAGCATGAAAATGTACGACTTATGTACCAACATATTTTAGGACATCGTATTTTTATATGTGAAAAATAAAGAAAGAGAGTTGACTAAAGCTAGTCAACTCTTTACTATGTTAAATGAAAAATAGTGCAGCTAATGTAATTCCGAAGATGAAACCAAATCCGAGTTCAACGCCCCAGCCGCCGCCGCCCCAGCCACCACAACTACCGCAACCACGACCGCCACATCCACAGCCGCTGAATCCACCACCACAACCAAATCCGCAACTATCACATCTGCTAAGGCCCCCACAAAGGTCACAGCCACCGTTTGCATATGCGTCATAGTATCCAAATCCTGTATCAAAAGATGAGCGCTGTTGCACTGGTTCAATCCATACAGAGCTGTTTGTCACATCAATTATTTTGCCTAAATGAATGCGACCATCACGATCTTCAATTCGAACGACTTTACCGAAATAACGTTGGCACGTATCGTAACATTTTTGTCTATGCATGTTTTTTCCTCCTTCCCCATTACAGTAATACGATATGTAAGGGGGACAAGTGCGGCTTGTACGAATGTCCTATCTATCATAATTGTTATAGGAAAGGGGAAATATAGGAGAAGGATATATAAGGAGGAAAAAGGCATGAAATCTACAGATCAGTTTCAGACATACGAAGTACCGTGGGAAGAATTTATTGAAGCATTGCGAGAAGAAATGAAGAAGCAAGTAGGGGCAGATATAATTGATACAGTAGTTTGCAATTTAGAAGATGGCTTTGAAGTGTATACATACGTGCAGGGGGATTTGGAGTTTGAATACAAGGAAGCACTTGAAAGAAAATACGGAAGCGATGCAAAAACGCCTAATGTGTTAACGATTATGTTATTAGCTAGTATTTATAGTACAAGTGAAGAGAATTTACGCTTGCATGCGGATAATAAAGAAAATCCGGTTGTTGAAGTGTATGTGAAGCAATGAAACACGCTGTGAAAGGCGTGTTTTTTATTTGTCCCGCTATTTGTGGGCAGTAAGACCCCCACCTCAAAATTCAGCGGAAGCAAAGAAGTTAGGTAGGGGATTAACTACCTGTAATAGCCTTCACTTTATGTGGTAAAATGTTAGAAAATTAAGAAAGAAGGTGGCGGTTTGAAAATTAAACATCTTAATTTAACAGTTTCAGATGTAGTAGCTACTAGAGAGTTTTTAGAAAAATATTTTGGTTTAACTTGTAGCGGAACAAGGGGAAATGGCTTTGCAGTTTTGCGTGATAATGATGGGTTTATATTAAAATTAATGAAAGGGAAAGACGTACATTATCCACAAACATTTCATGTAGGGTTTCCTCAAGAAAGTGAAGAACAAGTAAATAAGATGAATCAAAGATTGAAGGAGGATGGCTTTTTGGTCGAACCTCCTAAGCATGCACATGCGTATACGTTTTATGTGGAAGCACCTGGTGGATTTACAATTGAAGTGATGTGTTAATTTAAAATCAAACTTTTTGATGCTTGTTTTCAATATAAAAAGTAGGAAAAGTCTGTTTAAGTGTAGAGCTTAAACAGGCTTTTTTTACTTATATTATCGGATAGAAAATGCTAGAAGGAATCATAACTTTATTATATAACTGTTTACATAATAAAGTTATGGTGCGCTTGTTGTCCTGAAATACAAGTCATATATCTTGTATCCTCTCATAAATTTAAACATAGGAATTTGTCTACAAAGGTGGCGAAGCCTCATCATGAAAATTCGAATTTGTGCCACATTCATGTTGTTTCTATTTATATGGTTACATCCTTTTTGGACTTTTGCAAAAGGAGAGGAGGCAAAGGAAAGGGTCGTTTCACTTGTATATGATGATTCGGGCAGCATGAGAAATAACGATCGCTGGAAATATGCCAATTATGCTTTGCAAAGTTTAGTTGCGCTATTAGATGAAAAAGATAAATTCTCTTATGTTCCAATGAGCAAGCCGAATGATCCATTAAACATTTCGTTAACGAAGGATAAGAGACAAACAGAAATTGAGGGAATTGGAGCATGGAAAACGTATTTAAATACTCCGTTTAGCGCAGTAGAGACGGCGATGCAATCTATAAAAAAGGAAGCAGATATAGATGGAAAACGTGAATTTTGGCTTATTGTCTTAACTGACGGGGCATTTAATGATTTAGAGAAAGATAAGATTGGCGGAAAAGAACAAATTACAAAGAAGCTAGCACAGTTTAAGAAAGAAATGGATGCAAAAAAGATATCTTTACATCCAATTTTAATTACGATGGAAGAGGATTTAGGGCAGCAAGAAAAGGCACAACTAAATACGTTTAAAGAAATATGGAAGAAAGAGATAAATGGCGTTACGATGCCATCTAGTGGAGAGGATGGTATTGTAAAAAGCGTCAATCAAGTGGCAGCATTAGTTGCAAATCGTGATCCGTTCTCCTCGGTTGAATCGATTGTAAAAACGAAAGTAGTAGGAAAGAAAGTAGAGATTACAACACCATTCCCGTTAAAGCGTATGACGCTTGTACGGCAATCGCCTTCTTTGTCTAATTATCAGGTCACACAAATTTCTAAACCGTTACAATTACAATCTTCTTATTCCATACATGCACCAGGAGAAGCGAAATTATTCGGAAATATAGTTCATATAAGTACGGAAAATCAGGAAGTTATTAAACCAGGAACGTATACGATAGAAGTGGATCGAGATATTGAGAAAGAAGGATTACAAGTACTAGTTGAACCGGCGCTTAACTATACTGTTTCTACTTATGACAAAGACGATAGTAGTCAAAAAAATGTGGAGAAAATGTACGAAGGTGTTACTGCTGTTATTGAAGCGAAGCCTACGGAATTACCAATTCAGTCTTCATATTTTCAGTCAGAAGTAGAAATAGACGGAAAACAGTATCCGATGAAGTGGAACGATAAAAAACATGTATTTTACTACGAAACGAAGATCGATAAAGGGTTAGTGCGCGGGAAAGTTCATATGAACATAAAGGGGTTTTACAGACAGACGAAGGAATTTAAAATCGAAGTAACTGAAAAACCAAAATTATCATTGCAAACTATTACGAAAGATTATGAGGAAAAAGTAACGAATTTAGAGAATAGTAAACCGTTTATTATACAACCACAGTTAGATGGTAAGCCGATGACAGAAGAAGCTGTAAAGAAACTATTAAAATCTACTGGTGTCACATCTAAACAATCAATCAACTATGAAATAAAACAACAGGATAATCAAATTTATATTTATCCTCGCCCCCATTACTCCGACACATTCAATTTTACAGATACCGGCACCGTAGAAGCTACCATCGTAGTGCAAGATTCAAAATTACAAGAAGTAAAGAAAAATATATCACTTCATATTCAAAACGCACCGTTCTATGAAAAATATGCGCTTATTTTTAAGTTTGTTATTCCTATCACTTTATTATTGTTAGTAGTAGGAATAATCGTTTTAGGATGGATTGTTCGTCCAAGATTTCACCGAAAAGCACTATTGTATTACGAATGGGATCAAGAGGTAGCGAAAGATTGGTTATATCAATCTGAGCCAGAATTACTTAAAAATAAATGGTGGAAACATTATTTTGGCATTCCGTTTAGGGCAGAAAGAAAGACTGTGCAATCCGTTACGTTTATAGCAAAGAAAGGATCGAAATCAATATTTGTAGCGAAAGAGTCACAAGTAGTAGGAATGATTATTGATGGGATGTTTATAACAGAAGATGAGGTTGGAATGGAACATAAGACGTTATATCCAAATGAACTTTTAGTAATTGATAGAGGGTATGGTAAAGAAATTTACAAATATGAGTGTGAATAGTAGATAGGGAAAAGGAGGGAGTCTTATCTTTCTCCCCTCTTTTCAAACAAGCAAGAATAGGAAGGTGGTTCACATGACGTTACAAGTTCCAACGATATTAATTGGTTTAGGTGGAATCGGTAGTACTGTGACACATCAAATATATGAAAGGCTACCTGAGGAGCGCCGAAAAAAGGTAGCAATGCACGTATTTGATACAGATGTGAATACATTGAGTAAATTTGATCATATTCGAAAGTTTAAGACGCAAACGAGTTCTAGTAAAACGCCAAGAGAGTATATTGCAGGAGATCCAACGATTCCAGAGTGGTTTCCGATGGACCCGACTATACTTGATAAACCACTGACAGAAGGGGCAGGACAGTTACGCGTCATTTCCCGTTTAGCGTTACTTGCTGCGATGAAAGAAGATAAATTGACATCCTTTTGGCAAGAAATCGAGAAGATTTTTCCGGTTACAAGCGATCAAACGGAATATGGAGTGCGTGTCATTATCGTAACATCACTAGCGGGCGGAACAGGTTCAGGGATGTTTCTACAAATTGCATTATATTTACGTGAAATGCTTCGGAAAAAACTGCAGCATCACAACATTTTAATACGTGGTGCGTTTTTAATGCCGGATGTTTTAGTTAAGACGAGAACGGTTAGTGCGAAAGAGTTTGAAACGGTGCAAGCAAACGGCTATGCCTCGTTAAAAGAATTACATGCCATTACACTCGGTTCCACTGGAGAATTATCAAAACGTGGCGGTGTGACGATTGAATTAGAATATCGACCTGATCAAGTAGATGAAGACGGAAGAACGAATCATACGATTAAACAACATCATTTACCATACAATTATTGTTTCCTATACGATTACGAAAATCTACATGGACACCATCTGCACAATTTATCAGATTATATGGAGCAAATGGCAAATACGATTTATTTACAGTTATTTAGTCCGATGTCTGCAAATCATTTTGCACAGGAAGATAATCAAATTCAGCAATTAGCAGAATCAAGTGGGAAAGGACGATATTGCGGGGCAGGAACGGCAAAGATTATTTATCCGTATGAGCACGTGTTAAAATATTGTGCTTTAAAATGGGCTGTGCAAGGTTTAGATGAGTCTTGGCTGCATTTAGATCAACTGTTTCAAGAAAAGAAGCAAAGATATGACCAAGACGTCAAACGCGGGATGCAACGTGAAAAGCCAGAGCGTGGGAAAAGTTATTTAGAAGACTTAGAACATCTTGCTACCCGTCCAGAACAGGCTCATATTTTTTATAGACAAATGTACAATGAAACGCGTGAAGGAGCAGAGGGCGGTAAGGTCGGTGTTGCGAAATCTAAACTGTTTTTAGAGGCTGTAGAAAGTTATGTACAGCGTACGGTGCAAAAAGATGAGGAATTAAACCGACTGCAGCACGAGTGTAAAATTTCGGCTGCTAAACTGAAAATGATGGAGCAAATGAAAGGTGAAGTAGCAAGGGTGGATCATGCGGTTCGTTTATATGCGTATGCGATTCCGAGCCGCGTACATGAGCATGTAACGACACTATTGTATGACATGATTGAATCAGACCGTTTTGCACCAAGTGGTTCTGAAGGGCAGTCCTATCAATTAAATACATGGTTTTTAAAGAAAACGGATCCTGTTCATCCAGTATCAGCTCGTTTTATGTTGTATGAAATTCGAAAGCAGTTAGTCGAGAAAATGAATCGACTACATGAAAATAATGAACAAAAGCGCAATTTAATTCAAAACTACGATAAGAAATTTAATGTGAGTAATATTGATGGAACGGTAACAGCTGTTCGCCGGGTAGAAATCGCGCAGCAACAAGGCTGGTTTGGAAAAATGATTAATAATCAGCAGCGTTTATTTAAAAAAGAATTTGAAGATATTGTAACGCAGTACGTACACAAATTAAACGAGTATCGTAAAGAAATGCTATTAGAACTCGTTTATCAATCGCTATATCAAGCGGTTAATAAAATGATTCAATATTGGGAAAGGTTTTTTGATAATTTATACGAAACACGTGAAAATTTATTGTTCGAAATTCAAAAACGAAGCAAGGAATTTGAAGGGAAAACAAACCCAACGAATGTATACGTATTAGCTGAAGAGAAATTGCAAGAAAAGATATGGCAAGATATGCAGCAACATTTAAATTTGGGAGTGTTACCGAAAGATATATCTGCGGAAATTTATATGAGTTTATACGGGGAATATTGCCGGGATGCAAAAACAGAAGAGATTCAATCGAAAAAAGTAGAAGATTTTTATCGTGAGCACATACTAAGTTATTGCTACGATGAATTACAAATACGCTATCGTGATAAATTAGAGCTGAATATCGTTGAGGCGTTACGAAAAGAGGCGGATTATAAGAAGCGTGATCGTGATGAATACGTCCGTGAAAAAATTGAAGACTTATTCCATTTAGCAAGTCCATTCGTTCCGAAAGTTTCCCATCATAGGGAATTACAATATTGGGGTATACATCCATCTTTAAAGAAAGAATTGCAAGAGGAATTAATTCAAGAAATGTTTAAAGAAAAAGATACAGTACATGAAGCTTTTTCGCCATTTGAAGTCATTTGTTATCGTGCGCATTACGGTTTATCACTACAAGACTTTCCTAAGCTGTCGTCAGGACATATTGCAAATGGATTTATGAATGATAAAGGTGATTATTTTCAGTCTTACTATCGCCGTGTGAACAAGTTGAATAGTAAAAAATCTAGTTTAACGCCGCATTTAGATAAATATTGGCACTTGCCAGCTTTCATGCCAGACTTAAATGCAACGCAAACGAAGTTGGATTACGATAAATGTAATCGCGCTCTTCTATACGCGTATATGTATCGTTGGATTAGTTTAGTTGCTGTTGATGGCCAGTTCGTGTATCAATATAACGGTGTTGGACGTAGCTTCTTAATTCAGTCGATGGGAAAAAATATTTCAAGTGAAAGTTATAAATTACACAGAGCATTGCTTCATAATCCGTTTATTTATGAAAACATCTTGTCCAGATTTGAAGAAGAACAAGAAAAAGCTATGATACAGGGCGGACATTTATATACACATCCGTTCGTATTAGGTGCTCAAGATATTAGATGGCTTCGTAAAGAGCATGTCCATAATATTTTAGATATGATTTTAATGTATGACCGTGAAGCGAAATATGATCCAACGTTAGAAGAAACTTCTGATGAATTATTAAGATTATTCCTTGACGAAATTGAGTTATATTTCCAAAACTATTACGGTACAGGTGCCGATATGGTTGCAAAGAAAGAGAAAGAAATGTTTATTAAACAATTGTGGGATCGTTCGTACGCGAAAGGTTATGTAGATCCAAATAGTGCTCCTTATAAAAAGTGGCAAAATTTATTAAGCGTTCATGATGAAGAAGAAACGCCAAAAACGAATGTATAATGAATGAAAAGGGAATCCTTAAAAGTGGCAATACAACTTTAGAAAAGAGGGATTCCGATGCCGTTTTTAGGAAGTGTATATCAAATATTTGGATTGTATCCAGAAATTTATTATGGAATGATTTCAGCCGAACTTGCGGAGCAGCAAAGATTGGAACAGGCGGAAAACGAAGAACCAGAAACAGAAGCGTAACTGCATAGGAAGCTTCAAAATAAAAATGATAACACGCTACTTACTCTTTACACGTATAAGAGCAAGTAGCGTGTTTTTTTTATTTAATAATCCCGTTCTCTAAAATTTTAATAGTAGGTGCTACTTTCACATTAGACTTTGAAAAGGCACTCGGCCAATCGTCTTCAACCGTTTTCCATTCTTTATATTGAAATGCTCTCGCATAATCACCAAACCCGAATGGATCAAGTTGCTGTTTTTGAATTTTGTGGATTAAATTGTTTAAATCTTTGTTTAGTTGTTTTGTAATAAGTGAAGTTATTTTCTTTCTACCTTTGTCTATATCCATGTTGAATGTAAGTTCAGATACGGAAACTTTAAAATTCATTGCAATATTAAATTTGAAGTGGTTATCGTTATAGCCTGTGTGAATGTCACGATTCATGCTAAGAACATTTATTGTTACGAAGTCGTCGCCGTCTGTATCTTTTAGATGACTATTACTTTCAACTGAATGAGAAGGGATTTTCAGTGTAAGTGAAACGGGTATATTCGCTTTCTTTTGTAATAGAAGAAGAAGGGCACTTTCATATCGATTTAAAGACATTTTATAGATTCCGCGAGAAGTTAATAATGCAGAGCCGGTAACGAGAATATCTTTTTTACCTTTTTTTATTTCTGAGATAGCAGGTGTTATACCTTTATTAAAAGTTTGCCTATGGAATTCATGGAATGTCGTAAACGCGGTTCGATTGTATAGTTTGTTCGTATTAATTAAATCTGTTAAATATTCAGGAAGTGCAGGCTTATCTTTAAAATTATTATATATAATTGAAGAGATTGGACCGTCTACTGCAACCATGCGCATATTTCCAGTATTTTTAGGGTCGCGATACCAAACATCAAGGTAAGACATAGCTCCTTCTTGTTTTAAAAATTTCGTACTAAATAAAATGAGTTGTAACTTTTCTGTAGATACTAAACCGCTACTTGAACTATTAAATGTTGCTTTTGCTTCTCGAGGGGTATGTACTGTCGCTTCATGAGTTTCGTATTTTTTCTCCACATCTTCATTAAAAATAGGGTTTACGTGGTATACAATTAATTTTCCTTTTGCTTTTGTATCAAACCCGTAAATTAATGAAATGGATTGTTTTTCTAAGTCGAGCCGATCTCCTCCACATCCTGTTAAAAAGGTTATGAGAAAGCAAAATATAGTGAAAATAAAGCGTCTCATTTAAATTTTTCTCCTTTTCCAATGCTGATAAAGTGTCATGTATAAGAGAAATACGACTGGGAATAGAAAAACGATAAAATAACTTGCAGTTCCCCAAAATTCCCGCAATGCACTTATTTGATACGAGGATGGGATATAAAAACATAAAACGAAAACACACCCGAATAATAAAAACCAAATAGGTAATGAACTCCCTTTTTTGTTAAGTAACTGATTGATTCCATCTGAGGCAGTAAAAATATAAGGAATGCAAGAATCAAAAATAATGAAGAGATAAAATGACAAAAAGATAATTTCAAACCGTTCCAGAAATGAAAAGTGAAATGGTGTAACAAGAGAAAGAGTGGGCCATAAAAACTTAGTTATACCATCTGGGCTAAAATAAACGAAAGAAACGAACGTAACTTGCAGGTAAACGAATAAAGTAATCATATTTGCAATAACGATTCCTTTTTTTGCAGATGATTTATTACTGAGATAAGGATAAAGGACAAATGCAAACTCAAATCCGAGAAAGGCAATAATAGTTGATTTTACGGTGTTGAAAACTGGTAGCCATCCCTCTTTAAGGAGAGGAAGCAGATAAACCCAATGCCCGTCTTTAAGTGGGATAAATAAGAGCAATGGCATCCAGAGTGTAAATAAGACAGTAAAAACAGCATAGCGGCTAATAATAAGAACACCTTTACATGCGAGCATAACCATTGGGATAGATAATAACATCATGATTAAAAACATTGGAGATCTAGGTAAAATCCAAATGTGAATAACGTATAAGAGGGAAAAAATTAAGGATACAGCTGCAAGAACAGCATATAAAATCCAAAAAATCATTCCTACTCTTCCTAGCCACTTCCCAAGATAACGAGTTAGCACATCAAGTAAAGTATATCCGGGATGTTTTTCCATAATTTTTACAATACATAGACTGACTAAAGTAGTGATAGCGCATCCTATTATAATAGACATCCAGCCATCTGTATTCGCCCCTTGCGCAACTTCACGTGGCAGTGTAAGTACACCGAACCCTACTTGAACACCACTAATCGTTAAAATGTATTGAAATAAACTAATCTCCCTCTTTGCACGCTTTGTCACTTATCTTCCTCCGTTTCTTCTATATCGCGTTGTCGATTCTCTTGTTTTAAGTTGAGGGATAGTGGTCGTTTCTTCATTAGTTTCCATGGTAAACGTACAAGAATGTCTTTTAAATCTGAAGCAAATGACGGAGAAAAAGGACTACCATAAGGAACACCAAGTGATTCCATAGAAAGAATATGGATGATGATAACTGCCATCCCGACCATAATTCCAATGACCCCAAACAAAGAAGCGGTTATCATCATTGGAAAGCGAAGAAGTCGAATTCCTGCTGACATTTCCATGTTAGGGATGATAAAAGAAGCGACTGCAGTAATAGATACGACGATAACCATAACATTACTTACTATTCCTGCTTGGACAGCAGCTTGTCCAATGACAATCCCTCCTACGACTCCAATCGTTTGTCCAACGGGACCAGGAAGCCGAACCGCAGCTTCGCGGAGCATTTCAAGTACTAGTTCCATCAAAAGTGCTTCTAATATGGGGGGGAAAGGAATTTTAGCTCGAGATTCTCCAATTGTTAACAATAATTTAAGTGGAATCACTTCATAATGAAAGGAAATCATAGCAATATAAAGAGCTGGAGCAAATATTGCAATAAATAGTCCGGTAAAACGAAGTAGTCGTATGAAAGATGGAATCATTGGCCGGAAGCTGTAATCATCTATCGTCTGAAAAAAAGATGAAAAGGTCATAGGTCCAATTAATACGCCGGGTGAGCGGTCTACAACAACAGCAATTCGTCCATCCAAAATGTGATGGGCCGTTGTATCAGGGCGTTCGGTTATTGATAATTGCGGAAAGAGAGTATAGGAATTATCTTCAACAAACCCTTCTAATTCTCCGGTAGTAATAATGGCATCCACTTTGATTGATTCGATACGGCATGCCATTTCTTGTACAACGTCTTCGTTTGCAACATCTGCTAAGTACAGCAAAAAAACCTTTGAAGTAGCTCGTTCACCAACAGTGAATTCCTTCACTTTCAATTCGCGATTTGGAATATATCGACGAATAAGTGCAAGACTGTCGCTCGCTACTTCATTAAATCCTTCGTGGGAGCTTTTTATAGCAGTTTCTGTTGTAGGTTCTTCAATACTTCTTTTTGGCGCCGATTGCGTATCTAGTTCTAATGCTGTAAGTTGTCCATTTATAAATAAAATGCTTTTCCCATGTAAAAGGGAATGTTCAATGTCGGACCACTGCTGAACTTTCTTTATATTCCCGACTGTAACTGAGGATTCCCAACAATCAACTTCATTCCACTCTTTAAATAGGAGAGGGCGAAGAATATCAATGTTAATAACGGTTTTGTCTACAAGTCCTTCCATATATATAATTGCAGCTTCTTTTCCGTTTTTTAACGGAAAAGTACGTGTAATTAATTCTGGAATACCGCTAAAAAGTTTGGACAAGTGCTTTAGATTAAGGGAAAGAGAGGAAGAGATAGATTTATTTAAAAGGTGATCAGCTTGTTCTTGTGCAGAGAAAGATTTTTCACCACGTATCCATTTATTAAAAGACCCCATTTGTTTGCTTACTCCTTGTTATGTTTTATATGGGTTATTATGGATAGTTCCGTGCTGACATATGCGTAGTTTAAATTTTATATTGTATATTTCCATCTTTAACGCTATAATTATAGTGTTAAAGATGGAATCGTGATATGACCTGTTATGAATCTATCGTTTTATTTATGAATAAATGGATTGGTATTTTAGCAAGATGTGCTAATAAACTACTCCACCATGATAATAACGTGCCGAAATGTGGTGCGTATATTTTCGTGGTGGAGTTTTTTTTATTCTCAAAAAGGGGGAAAGACCATGAATAACAACATGGTTCATATTACAATTGACGGAAAAAAGTATACAGCGGAGCCTGGTTCAACGATATTGGGTGTTATTAATGAGAACGGGATTGAACATCCGCAAATTTGTTACGTGCCAGAAGTAGATCCTATTCAAACATGTGACACTTGTATTGTAGAGGTTGACGGAAAGTTAGTGCGCTCTTGTTCGGCAGTAGTGACAGAAGGTATGAACATTGAACGTAATTCTGCTCATGCCAAAGAAGCACAAACAGAGGCAATGGATCGGTTACTAGAAAATCATTTATTATACTGTACAGTATGTGACAACAATAATGGGAACTGTAAACTGCATAATACAGCAGAATTAATGGAGATTGAACATCAAAAATATCCTTATGAACCAAAAGTAGATGCAAGTGAAGTTGATATGACGCATCCATTTTATCGCTACGATCCTAATCAATGTATTGCATGCGGTCAATGTGTTGAGGTGTGTCAAAACTTACAAGTAAATGAAACGTTATCAATAGACTGGGAAGCGGAACGTCCACGAGTTATTTGGGATGAAGGAGTAAATATTAATGATTCTTCATGCGTGAGCTGTGGTCAATGTGTAACCATTTGTCCTTGTAACGCTTTAATGGAGAAAACGATGCTCGGTGAAGCTGGATTTATGACGGGATTAAAACCAGATATTCTTGAACCGATGGTAGATTTAATTAAAGAAGTTGAGCCTGGATATAGCGGCATTTTTGCGGTATCAGAAGTGGAAGCGGCCATGCGTGATACTCGTACGAAGAAAACGAAAACAGTTTGTACATTTTGTGGTGTAGGTTGTTCATTTGAAGTGTGGACGAAAGGGCGTAAAATCCTTAAAGTACAACCTTCTTCTGATGCGCCAGTTAACGCAATTTCTACTTGTGTAAAAGGGAAATTCGGTTGGGATTTCGTAAATTCTAAAGAAAGAATTACAAAACCTTTAATTCGTAAAAATGGAACGTTTGTTGAATCTACATGGGAAGAAGCATTAAATGTAGTTGCAAGTAAATTAGGATCGATTAAAGAAGAGTACGGTAAAGATGCTGTCGGCTTTATTTCTTCATCTAAAATTACGAATGAAGACAATTATGTAATTCAGAAATTAGCTCGACAAGTATTTGAAACGAATAATATTGATAACTGCTCACGTTATTGTCAATCGCCAGCGACAGACGGATTATTCCGTACAATTGGTATGGGCGGAGATGCTGGAACGATTAAAGATATCGCAAAATCTGGTCTTGTTATTATTGTAGGTTGTAACCCGACAGAAGGTCATCCTGTTTTAGCTACGCGTATTAAACGTGCGCATAAATTACACGGACAAAAATTAATTGTGGCTGATCTTCGTAAAACAGAAATGGCAGAGCGTTCAGACGTCTTTATTAGTCCAAAACAAGGAACAGATCAAGTATGGTTAATGGCTGTTACGAAATATATGATTGACCAAGGCTGGCATGATCAACGATTTATTGATGAGAATGTAAACTTCTTTGAAGATTTTAAAGAGAGTCTTACAGAATATACACTTGAATATGCAGAAGAAATGACTGGTATTTCAAAAGAAGCACTTATTCAAATGGCTGAAATGATTCGTGATGCAGATGGTACATGTATCCTTTGGGGTATGGGAGTAACGCAAAATACAGGTGGATCGGATACTTCCGCGGCGATTTCAAACTTACTGCTTGCAACAGGTAATTATCGTCGTCCAGGTGCTGGGGCATATCCACTTCGAGGTCATAATAACGTACAAGGTGCTTGTGATATGGGTACTTTACCAGGATGGCTTCCTGGATATCAGCACGTTACGAACGATATGGAACGTGCGAAATTTGAAATGGCTTACGGAGTGAAAATTAATAGTGAACCAGGTCTTAATAATATTGAAATGCTTCACGCAATTGATGAAGGGAAAATGAAAGCTATGTATCTTGTCGGAGAGGATATGGCTCTTGTAGACTCTAATGCGAACCACGTACATGAAGTGTTATCAAGCCTTGATTTCTTCGTTGTACAAGACGTTTTCTTATCTAAAACTGCTCAATATGCAGATGTTGTATTACCGGCAGCACCCTCTCTTGAGAAAGAAGGTACTTTCACAAATACAGAGCGTCGTGTACAAAGATTGTATCAAGTTCTTCCTACGCTTGGAGATGCGAAGCCAGATTGGTGGATTGTGCAGGAGATTGCGAATAAATTAGGTGCAAACTGGAATTATAGCCATCCAAGTGAAATTTTTGCTGAGATGGCAAGTTTATCACCACTATTCTCACAAGCAAACTATGAAGTACTTGAGGGGTGGAATAGTTTCCATTGGGGAAGTTTTGATGGAACGAATACACCACTTCTGTTCCAAGATGGATTTAACTTCCCAGATAAAAGAGCTCGTTTTGCGATTGCTGATTGGGTACGTCCAGCTGAATTCCCAGCAGAGTTCGATCTTCACATTAATAACGGTCGTATGCTTGAACATTTCCATGAAGGAAATATGACAAATAAATCAACAGGTATTCAAACGAAAGTACCTGGCGTTTTCGTTGAAATTTCTCCAGCACTTGCAAAAGAACGTGGAGTGAAAACAGGTTCGTTAGTTCGTCTTATCTCTCCTTTTGGAGCGTTAAAATTACGTGCACTTGTAACAGATCGTGTAAAAGCGAATGAGTTATATTTACCGATGAACTCTACAGATAATGAAACAGCAATTAATTTCTTAACAGGTCCTGCTGTGGACGTACGTACGAACACACCTGCTTATAAACAGACGAAAGTGCGTATGGAAGTGCTAGAAGTTGATGGCGCAAATCCGATGCCAAAAGCGAACCCACGTAATAAAAAACGTCACCCTCAAGCTGGCATTGAGGTACATCGTAAGTGGGCACGTCCAGGGTATGTGCATTTAACGGATAAGTAGGAGGAGAAAAATATGGCTGCACCTATAAAAATGATTCAAAAACAAGAATTAACTGAGGAAGAAATAAAACAGCAAAAATTAGATGATTTAAAAGAGCTCCTAGCTAATAATGAAGAGGCTTTAAATCAAATGTTTAATATTGTTGGTGAATTAAATGACATCGGAATGCTAGAAGCTGCAAATTCTATGTTAAAGGCGAAAGAACCAATCGCAAAGATAGTTCTTGGTCAAGTAACTCGTGAACCTGTTACAAATTTAATTAATAATATGATGGGTGCTGCAGGTGCTTTAACAGAACTTGATCCGGAACTTACGAAAAAGCTTATAGGTAGTTTATTAGTAGGACTAGAAGAAGGTAATGAACATCTAGAGAGTAATAAAAAAGTAGGGGTATTCGATCTTATGAAAGTATTGAAAGACCCAGACATTAACCGTGCTATCGGGTTTGGGCTCCATTTCTTAAAAGGTATGGGTAAAGGGTTAAAAGACGAATAATCTTCATGAAGTGAATCTTTTCGCCCAAATGTTTGTACGAAATATTTTGGGCGGAAGGATCATTTTGGTAAAATATATAATAAAGTAAAATGAGGATTTTTTGGAGGTATAATTGTATGTCAAAAAAAGTACATGAATTTAATGATATGATACGAAAACTTCGAAAGGAACTTTTCGGAAAAGGACCGGAACGAATTCATACTGTTTTTGCTGAAAATATGGCGATTGCGACCCTTTACGGAAACTTAACACCTACTGAAAAATTCATTTCAAGTACGATGGACGGTGCGGAAATGGTTCATATGGCTAGAACGAAAATGATTCAAGAAGTGTATGCTGCGAATTCCCGTGAACATTTGGAGGAACTTGTTGGAGCGAAGTTAGTGAATTTATTTTCAGATATGAAAGTAGAAGAGGATATTGCAGTTTCGGTATTTGTTTTTGATAAAAATATAACGTGAGAGAAGGATACTGATCGTGAAACCGATACAGGTAGAAAGAGAAATCTTTCGTTATGAACAAGGGGCGTTTAAGCATATAGAGGACAGTATTGTAACAGAGTTTCCTGTCACGATTAAAATGAACGGACAGGAGTTTGTTACAATGGTTAGTACTCCAGAATATATAGAAGATATGGTAATAGGCTTTTTAGCATCTGAAGGAATCATCCGGAAGTATGAAGATATTGATGACATATGGGTACAAGAGAAAGAAGGATTTGTACATGTCACAACGAAAAAAGTGAATCCGTATTACGAACAAATGCAAAATAAACGTTATATTACTTCATGCTGTGGTATGAGTAGACAAGGGTTTGTTTTTGCAAATGATGCATTAAGCGCGAAAAAAATGAATGGCATACATGTACAGGTTGCTGCAGAAGACTGTTTTCGATTAATGAAAGAAATGCAGCAATCTGCAGAGACATTTCGTCATACAGGCGGCGTTCATAATGCATCTTTGTGTGATGTGAATGCTATTATTTTAAGCCGAATGGATATCGGCAGACATAATGCGTTAGATAAAATTTACGGTTATTGCTTAAAAAATAATATTTCTATAAGTGATAAAATCATTGTTTTTAGTGGTCGTATTTCTTCGGAAATATTATTGAAAGTTGCAAAGATTGGTTGTGAAATTATACTTTCAAAATCAGCTCCAACTGAGTTGGCTTTGCAGCTGGCTGAAGAATTAGGTATTACAACAATAGGGTTTATTCGAAATCAATCCTTAAATGTATATACGCATCCGGAGCGTGTTTTAAATATAAAATAAGTAAAAGCGAGGCAATAAATATGAAATCTGTCACATTAGACAAACTACAACGTCCTTTAAAGGATTTACGTATTTCTGTTACTGATCGCTGTAATTTCCGCTGTCGTTATTGTATGCCGGAAGAAATATTTGGTCCTGATTATTCGTTTTTGTCTAATGATAAAATTTTATCTTTTGATGAGATTGAAAGGATAACACGTATTTTTGTTTCTTTAGGTGTAAGAAAGTTACGAATTACGGGCGGAGAACCGTTACTTCGAAGAGGACTTCCGCAGCTTATTGAGCGCCTTAATAAAATAGGGGGTGTGGAGGATATAGGTTTAACAACCAATGGATCACTACTGAAAAAGTTTGCTCCTGATTTATATAAGGCGGGTTTATCACGTGTGACAGTTAGTTTAGATTCCTTAGAAGAAGATCGGTTTTTCTATTTGAATGGCAATAGAAGCAAAGTGCAAAGGGTCCTGGAAGGCATACAGGCTGCAGCTGAAGTTGGTATGAAAATTAAAATTAACATGGTCGTTCAAAAAGGGAAAAATGAACAAGATATTTTGCAGATGGCGCAATACTTTAAGGAAAATAAGCATATTCTTCGTTTTATTGAGTATATGGACGTTGGGAATTATAACGGTTGGGAATTAAGAGAGGTCGTCTCGAAACAAGAGATAGTAGATGCCATTCATCAAGTTATGCCATTAGAACGGATAGAAGCAAATTATGCAGGTGAAGTTGCGACTCGCTATCGTTATATTGGAAATGAAGAAGAGATAGGTATTATTTCATCAGTAACAGATTCCTTCTGTTCCTCATGTACGAGAGCACGTATTTCTGCAGAGGGAAAATTATATACTTGTTTGTTCGCTTCTAAAGGAAATGACTTGAGGGAACTACTTCGATCTGGATACACTGACGAGGAAATAACAGATATCGTACGTGATATATGGAACAACCGAGAAGATCGTTATTCAGATGAACGCTTAAGTCATACAAGTAAAAAAAGATCGCCTAAAATTGAAATGTCACATATTGGTGGTTGATATATAAGAGTGACGCTTTGAGGAAGTATATACAAAATGGAAAGTATGCAACGTTTGTAGATTTTCTATTCTATAGTAAAAGTGATGATTGATATCTCTGTAAAAGATGTGCAGAGAAATTAAGCAGCATTCAAAAACCTTTATTTTGAGGAGGTTTTTTGAAGCTGCTTTTTTATTTGGAGAAAATGGAGGAATTGGTAATGGCATTTCATAAACCGGAACAAATTGCTGAGCTTGTAATTGAGGCCGGTGTTCAAAAAGTAAGTCAGACGTTGCCAGCAATGCTTATTCTCGGTTTTTTAGGAGGAGCGTTTATTTCGTTAGGTTTTTTGCTTAACATTCGTGTTTTAGGTAATTTACCTGAGCGCTGGGGTAGTTTAGTCAATGTTTTAGGAGGAGCGGTTTTCCCTGTTGGATTAATGCTCGTCGTATTAGCAGGAGGAGAATTAATTACCGGAAATATGATGTCACTATCTATGGCGCTATATGCAAAGAAAATTACATTGGTTAGTGTGCTAAATAACTGGGTTTGGATTACTTTCATGAATTTTGTAGGAGCTATTTTCGTAGCGTATTGTTTCGGTCATCTTGGCGGATTAACAGAGGGAGATTATTTAAATAAAACGGTAGCGATAGCAGAAGGAAAGTTACATGAATCATTTGGGAGAACTTTAATTTTAGCAATTGGGTGTAATTGGCTCGTTTGTTTGGCGCTTTGGCTCGCTTATGGGACGAGTGATTTTGTCGGAAAAATAATCGGAATTTGGATTCCAATTATGGCATTTGTAGTGATTGGATTTCAGCAAGTGGTAGCAAATATGTTTGTTATTTCAGCAGTTATTTTTGCAGGTCATCTGACGTGGATGGATCTTGCTAGAAATTTTGTTCCTGTTTTTATCGGAAATGTAATTGGGGGAGCTGGATTTGTTGGATTTGCTTATTTTGCTTGTTATCAAAAACAACATTCTAATATGAAATAGAGTTCGTGAGAGGAAGGATATGTAATGGCTGAGCGGTATTCACGACAACAGTTGTTCAAACCAATTGGGAGTAGAGGGCAAGAAAAAATTCGGAATAAACATGTGTTAATTGTAGGAGCAGGCGCATTAGGAAGTGCAAGTGCCGAAAGTTTCGTACGTGCAGGTATTGGCAAGTTGACGATTATTGATCGTGACTACGTTGAATGGAGTAATTTACAAAGGCAACAATTGTACTCTGAACAAGATGTGAGAGAGAAAATACCGAAAGCAATCGCTGCTAAAAATCGGCTAGAACAAATTAATTCGGAAGTACAAATACATGCTTTCGTAATGGATGCAGTTGCAGAAAATATGGAAGACCTATTAAAAAATGTAGATGTAATAATTGATGCAACAGATAATTTTGATATTCGATTTGTAATAAATGATTTATCACAAAAACATAATATTCCTTGGGTATATGGTTCTTGCGTTGGATCGTACGGTATGAGTTATACGGTTATTCCGCAAGAGACACCATGTTTACATTGTGTGCTGAAGAACGTTCCTGTTACAGGTGTGACATGTGATACAGCTGGAATTATTAGCCCGACTGTTCAAGTTGTCGCAGCATATCAAGTGGCGGAAGCATTCAAAATTTTAGTAGGAGATTTCTCAGCAATTAGAAAAACATTTTTCATGTTTGATATATGGAGTAATCAAAACCATTTTATAAAACTAGGGAAAAGCAAAACAGACGATTGCCCTTCGTGCGGTTCGAATCGAACTTATCCTTATTTATCATACGAAAACCAAACGAAGGTAGCTGCTTTATGCGGAAGAAATACAGTGCAAATTAGGCCAGTAGAAAATAGAAAGTACGATTTTGACGATATAGAAAAAGTATTAAACAAACTAGGGAAAGTAGAGCGGAATCTGTATTTACTATCTTGCCAACTAGATGATTACCGCGTCGTTATTTTTCGGGATGGTCGTGTTTTCATTCATGGTACAAATGATATTTCGAAAGCGAAACAATTATATTATCGCGTATTCGGTTAATAGAAAGGGTTGTCAATAATGGAAAGAAGAGTGCCAATTACGGTTGAAGAAGCTGTTCGTAAAGTAATGGGATTTACTAATGAGGGATTAAAGGAACTACTACCTATTGAATTAGCTTACGGACGTATATTAGCGGAGGATTTAGTAGCTGACCATGATGTACCTTCATTCAATCGTTCACCGTATGATGGGTTTGCTATTAGAGCAGAAGATACGAATTTAGCGGGTTATGAAACGCCAATTGTATTTAAAGTAGTTGGTGAAATTGGCGCAGGATCGCTATTCGATGAGAAAGTAGGTCCGTTTCAAGCGGTTCGAATTATGACGGGAGCACAAATTCCGAATGGGTGTGATGCGGTTGTTATGTTAGAGCTGACTCGTCAATATGAGGAAGCTGGCAACAATTATATGGAAGTGAAGCGATCATTCAAAATGGGCGACAATATTTCTTTTCAAGGTGAAGATGCTCGTAAAGGAACGGTTCTTGCAAAAAAAGGATCATACATTCATCCAGGGATTTCAGCTCTTCTTGCTACGTTCGGATATAGTGAGGTACCAGTGGCGAGAAAGCCTGTAATTGGATTGTTAGCGACTGGTAGTGAATTACTGGATGTAAATGATTCATTACAGCCAGGGAAAATCCGAAATAGTAATACGTATATGATATTGTCTCAAATTCGAAGAGCGGGCGGAAGAGTAAAATGTTTTGGGAAGTTTAGCGATGATTTTCATACATGTTTCACAGCTGTAAAAGAAGCGTTAAGCCAAGTGGATATGCTCATTACAACAGGCGGTGTATCAGTAGGGGATTACGATTATTTACCAGCTATTTACGAAAAGTTAGGTGCATCGGTTCTTTTCAATAAAGTTGCAATGCGGCCAGGAAGTGTTACGACTGTAGCGCAATTAAATGGCAAGTTATTATTTGGTTTATCAGGAAATCCATCTGCTTGTTACGTAGGATTTGAATTATTTGTAAGGCCGTGTATTCGGACGTATATGTTTAGTGAAAAAGCACATGTAAAAAGAGAAAAAGCGTTATTAGGAGAAGATTTTTTAAAACCAAATCCATTTACAAGATTTGTGCGAGCAAAACTGACATATAACGAAGGGCAATTAATTGCTTATCCGTCAGGGTTTGATAAATCTAGCTCGGTTTCTTCTCTAGCAGAGACAAATATATTTATTGTACTTCCAGGTGGTACGAGAGGTTATAAAAAAGATATGTTCGTAGATGTTCTCTTGCTGGAAGATAACGAAGGTAGTGAATGGCCTTGGGCATTTTATAAAGTGAGAGGTGTTTCTAATGGGACAAGCGCTATTTGAGATTGTAGATATACCGATTGTAGTTGAAGAAGTAACGAATAAAGTCGCAAGAAGAGAAGCAGGTGCAATTACAACTTTTATTGGTACGGTGAGAGAGTTAACAAAAGGAAAACGAACATTACATTTAGAGTATGAAGCATATAAACCGATGGCAGTAAAACAACTTACGAAAATTGGTGAAGAAATTAATGGAAAATGGCCGGACGCAAAAGTAGCAATTACGCACCGAGTAGGGCGGTTAGAAATCATGGACATTGCGGTCGTTATTGCAGTTTCATCACCGCATCGTAAAGTAGCGTATGAAGCGAATGAATACGCGATTGAACGTATAAAACGAATCGTCCCAATTTGGAAAAAAGAATTTTGGGAAGATGGAACGATGTGGATTGGAGATCAAATTGAAAATACGGCATATCCGGATGGAAAACCGAAGAAGGAAGAATGAGAAGATGATTACAATTTTATTGTTCGCAAATTTACGTGAGGAAGTCGGATCGGATCGACTAGTAATTTTAGAAAAGCAAGAAATGACAGTTCAGCAATTAAAAGAATGGCTCAAAGCAAGCTGCTGCTTACAATCGCTTGATAGAGTGATGGTGGCTGTTAATGAAGAGTTTGTAACGGATGAAGAGATGATAAAAGCTGGAGATATAGTCGCATTAATCCCGCCCGTTAGTGGGGGATAATAAGCTTTTTCGCCAAGAAGATGTTGTATATAAATTCGAATACGAGAAGGGATGAGTTCTATGATTACTCAAGAACAAATAATGAACGCATTAAAACATGTAGAGGATCCGGAGTTACACAAAAGTATTGTAGAATTAAATATGGTTAGAAATATACAAATGAATGGAACAGAGGTTAAACTTGAAGTAGTGCTAACGATTCAAGGTTGTCCATTAAAGGCAAAAATTCAACAAGATGTGGAAGAGTCTCTTCAGGCAATTGGTGCATCTAAAGTAGATTTGACATTTGGTTCTATGACACAAGAAGAACGAGCTGCGCTAACAGAGAAGTTAAAGAAAAATAGTAGAACAGAAACTGGAATGCCGAGCATGCTTCGCCTTGATTCAGGGATACGATTTATTACTGTAACGAGCGGTAAAGGTGGAGTTGGAAAATCAACGGTGACAATTAACCTTGCCACTGCTTTAGCTCGTATGGGCAAAAAAGTGGGGATATTAGATGCAGATATATATGGTTTTAGCATTCCAGCTATGATGGAAACGAATCAAAAACCGACGATGATTGATCAAACAGCAATTCCAGTTGTTAGTCACGGTGTTAAAATTATGTCGATGGGATTTTTTACGGAAGGAAATAACCCAGTTATGTGGCGCGGACCGATGTTAAATAAATGGATTCAAAATTTCCTTGCGAATACGCACTGGGGGGAATTAGATTATTTACTTCTTGATTTACCACCTGGCACAGGAGATGTAGCTATTGATGTTGCAGCAATGATCCCGCAGGCGCAAGAAATTATCGTTACAACACCACACAACGTAGCTTCATTCGTAGCATCTAGAGTAGGTGTTATGGCAAAACATACGAAACACGAGATTTTAGGGATTGTAGAAAATATGGCTTATTATGAAGAACAAGATGGATCGAAAAATTATCTCTTCGGAAAAGGTGGCGGCGAAATGCTTGCAGAACAATTGCAAACAGAAGTGATTGCACAAATACCTTTTGCAAAACGAGAAGAAAATAATGGTTCATCTGTATATGATGAAGAGTCTCTTGTAGGAGAAGTGTTTACATCGTTAGCGGAGGATATTATTTATAGAGGATAGAGGGGGAAGTTTAGTATGGCGTGTAATATCGATCATTCTATGGAAGATGTAATGAATAAGCTTGAAAGTCAAAAGAGTTTTTTGCCTAAAGAGATTTTTACAGGATTGAAGGGATTTTTGCAAGGTAATCATTCACAGGAAATATTAAATGATATCTTTCATCTTTTAAAAAAGTATGACTTAGTTAGTGAAGAAGAACGAGAGATGAGAAATACTCAATTATTGCTGATTATAAAATAAATACGCTTTGGCTTTTGTTTTTTTGCAGAGGAGGTGAATGTAATGGATATGAAAAAGATGATTGAAACGATAGAAGCAACTAAAGTGACTGACGAAGAATTATCGATTTCTACTTTACATCAAAAGCTTGTGAAGTTGTATAGTCAAAAAGATAGTGCGGAGTATACGGAGATATTAAAATATATTTTATCATTATCCGTGCAGCTGAACCTACATTTCGTATTGAAATATTTTGGTGTGCGCCCGGTTGTTGCTGCAGATGAACGTATGCAATTTCAAGAGATATTTAAATGTTTAGCTAAGAAAGATGATAATGGGGAATGGTTTCTAAATTTCGTTTCTTTATATGTAGGACTAATTGTAGTTCTGCATTTTGATGAAAAAGAGATTGAGAGAAGTTTTTTCGATGATATGGTAGTGGATGAAGGGAAGGCAATATAAGATTCTGCTCATAATATCTTTCTATTTAATTGCTTTAACTGCAATTTTAGTTGGTTATTTAAATATAAAGGTAACTAATTAATAAAAAGAGTTCTTCAGTTGTTTCCATCGTTTTTTCATGTTACCATTAAGCGAATTTTTCATAGGGAGAGAAAGCGATGAAATGGATTTATTTTATTATTATTAACGTTATAGCTTTTAGCCTTATGGGGCTTGATAAACGAAAAGCGAAGAAGAAACAGTGGAGAACGCCAGAAAGTACGTTGTTTTTATCAGCGGTAGCTGGAGGCGCAGTTGGTGCTTGGATTGGTATGTATATGTTTCACCATAAAACACATAAAAAGAAATTTGTTTTCGGTATACCGTTACTTGTCGTTATAACAGTATGTTTACTTTTTGCTGTATGAGAAATGTCGAAAGAATTGCAGATTGATTATTGGTAAAGTGAGCATGCGGGACCGTATAATGGAGAAAAATGAGAAGAGGAGAAAAGGGAAGATGGGGAGTCAATCAGCACAGCAAAAAAAAGGGATTATATATGCGGCTGGTGCTTATACGATGTGGGGAATCCTACCAATCTATTGGAAATGGGTTGAGGAAGTTCCAGCAGATGAAATATTAGCACACCGCATCGTTTGGGCGTTCGTTTTTATGTTACTTGTGTTAGGTGTTACGAAAAGGTTTCGTCAGTTTATTGGGGAGTTCGTGAATCTTTTTAAACGACCTAAATTATTAATGTCATTAACAATAGCTTCAGTCTTGATTAGCGGAAACTGGTTTGTCTACATATGGGCCGTTAATCATAATCATGTCATTGAAGCAAGTCTTGGATATTATATTAATCCGCTTATTAGTATTTTACTTGGTACAGTCGTTTTAAAGGAAAAGTTAAACTTTTGGCAATATGTTGCAGTTGGTTTAGCTGGAATAGGGGTTATCATTTTAACAGTCCGTTTCGGATCTATTCCGTGGGTTTCTTTATCACTTGCCTTTTCATTTGGATTATACGGATTAACAAAAAAATTGTTAAACTATGATGCGACAATTGGTCTTACGATGGAAACAATGTTAGTGACGCCGTTTGCGATTATCTATCTCGTTATGACAGGAGCGCATGGATTCGGTTCATTTGGATCTATTTCCATGTCATCGACGTTACTATTAATAGGAGCAGGCATTGTTACAGCTTTACCACTTTTTTATTTTGCAAAAGGAGCACAACTTATTCCGCTTTATATGGTAGGATTTTTACAATATATTGCACCAACGATTAGTTTAATTTTAGGTGTATTCGTATTTGGTGAACATTTCACATCTACTCATATGATGGCATTTTTCTGTATATGGGTTGCATTATTTGTGTTTTCAATAGCGAAAACAAAGTTTTTAGTGCAGAAACAACCGAAATTTATAAAAAATAAATCAGCAAAAGTATCATAATGCGTAGTATTTTCTACGCATTTTTCTTTATACTGATACTATATAGATTTCCATTATAGTCAGTAGGGAGCTGAGAACGTGGAAACAATTTTACATAATGATCCGCTTATGGCCGCTGTAATTTCATGGTTTCTAGCACAATTAACGAAAGTAGTCTTTAAATTATTCAAAACGGGTGAATTTGATTTTGCAAAGTTTTTCGCTTCAGGTGGGATGCCGAGTTCTCATGCTTCAACTGTTACAGCACTTGCGACAGGTGTTGGCGTTGTGGAAGGTGTGGAAAGTACCTTATTTGCTATTGCTGCTATCTTTGCAATAATTGTTATGTATGATGCTTCAGGAGTAAGACTTGCAGTTAGTAAACAAGCGAAAATATTGAATGAGTTCTTTCACGGTAGACAAACAGAATATAAGAAGTTAAATGAACTTGTCGGGCATACACCGTATGAAGTAGTAGTCGGTGCTTTAGTAGGGATTATTGTCGGAGTGGGATATTGCTTATGAGCAGAACATTTTATATGTTCTGTTTTTCTTTGTTTTCATACATATTTAGCTACCTTTTTGAATATCGTTATACGGATTTCGAAAGGGTGGGTGAGTAACTTGTTATTATATGAAAAAGTGCATGAAGAAATAGCGAGAAGAACAACTGCACTTCAAACGATGCAACGGCAAGATGGTACGTGGCAGTTTTGTTTTGAAGGAGCACCATTAACAGATTGCCATATGATTTTTTTATTAAAATTATTAGGTAGAGATAAAGAGATAGAACCGTTTGTAAAAAGATTAGCATCACTTCAAACAAATGAAGGAACATGGAAATTGTATGAAGACGAAGTGGGTGGCAATTTATCTGCTACAATTCAATCTTATACTGCCTTACTAGCTTCAAAAAAATATACAAAAGAAGATGCGAATATGAGGCGAGCCGAAATGTTTATTAAGGAACGTGGAGGCGTGGCGCGTGCTCATTTTATGACGAAGTTTTTATTAGCAATTCATGGAGAATATGAATACCCTTCGCTTTTTCATTTGCCAACACCGATTATGTTTCTGCAAAATGATTCAGCCCTCAGTATATTTGAATTGAGTAGCTCAGCACGTATCCATTTAATTCCGATGATGGTTTGTTTAAATAAAAGATTTCGAGTAGGAAAAAAGTTACTGCCAAATTTAAATCATATCGCAGGCGGGGGCGGGGAATGGTTTCGGGAGGAGCGGTCTCCGTTGTTTCAAACGTTATTAAGTGATGTAAAACAAATTATATCGTATCCACTTTCTTTACACCATAAAGGATATGAGGAAGTCGAACGTTTTATGAAAGAGCGTATTGATGAAAATGGAACGTTATATAGTTACGCAACTGCCTCATTTTATATGATTTATGCTTTACTCGCGTTAGGACATTCTCTTCAATCATCGATGATTCAAAAAGCTATAGCAGGGATAACATCTTATATATGGAAGATGGAAAGAGGGAATCATTTGCAAAACTCTCCTTCAACTGTATGGGATACGGCTTTACTCAGCTATACGTTACAAGAGGCCCACGCTTCGAAAGATAATAAGATGATTCAACATGCAACAGCGTATGTATTAAAAAAACAGCATACAAAAAAAGCTGATTGGAGCGTACATGCTCCGGCGCTGACTCCAGGCGGTTGGGGTTTTTCGGATGTGAATACGACAATTCCAGATGTCGATGATACAACAGCTGTGCTAAGAGCGTTGGCAAGAAGTAGAGGGAACGAAAATGTAGATAATGCTTGGAAGAAAGGGGTTAATTGGGTTAAAGGATTACAAAATAATGATGGTGGTTGGGGAGCGTTTGAAAAAGGTGTGACGAGTAATTTATTAGCAAATTTACCAATCGAAAATGCAAGCGATATGATTACAGATCCCTCTACACCAGATATTACAGGAAGAGTGTTAGAGCTTTTCGGGACATACGCGCAAAATGAATTGCCTGAGAAACAAAAACAAAGTGCGATAAATTGGTTAATGAATGTGCAAGAGGAAAATGGATCATGGTATGGGAAATGGGGGATTTGTTATATATATGGTACGTGGGCTGTTATGACTGGTTTACGGTCACTCGGAATTCCATCTAGCAATCCATCAATGAAAAGAGCAGCTTTATGGTTAGAACATATACAGCATGAAGATGGTGGGTGGGGGGAATCGTGCCACAGTAGCGTGGAAAAAAGGTTCGTTACTTTACCATTTAGTACACCATCCCAAACAGCTTGGGCGTTAGATGCTCTCATTTCTTACCATGATGAAGAAACACCAGCTATTCGAAAAGGTATTTCATATTTGCTTGCGAATCCTTATGTGAATGAAAAATATCCTACCGGAACAGGTTTGCCAGGTGGGTTTTATATTCGTTATCATAGCTATGCCTATATATATCCGCTACTTACTTTGGCACATTATATAAAAAAATATAGAAAATAAACCGAGAGGATATCTCTCGGTTTATTTTGTTGGGTAGTAGGTCCCTGTTGAAAAGAATAAGGTTGTGCGTTCCTTATTTTTCTGTTGACTGGCGTTTTTGACGTGCATCAGCGGCATTTGCACGTGCGTTTGCTTCTAAGTCATTGTGGTCAGCGAGTTCGCGAGAGAACTCAACATCAATGCCATCAGCAGCTTTGTTTTGCTTGAAATTTTTTTTGTTCATTCGACACAATCTCCTTGTGTTTTATGCGACGTTGCAAAGTTAGTTTGACACAAATAGACTTTTTTATACAAAGAGGAATTGGGAAGCAAAGAGCCGAAATATACAGTATAAGTAATAGAAATGAGGGATAGGGATGGAGTTTTTAAATGGGAAAACAGCTGTAGTAACAGGAGCTGCACAGGGAATTGGAAAAGAGATTGCAAGGGTTTATGCAAAACTAGGGGCGAAAGTATTAATTAGCGATGTAAATGAAGAGAAGCTACAAAAAACGACACGTGAATTATCAGATGAAGGATATGAAGTGAAGCAGTATCGTTGTGATGTGAGTAATCAAAATGATGCGAAGTCCTTAATTGAATACGCTGTCCAAACATTTGGTACACTGCACATTTTAGTAAATAATGCAGGAATTACGCGAGATGCAATGTTACATAAAATGGAGAAACCTGCATGGGAACAAGTACTGCAAGTAAATTTAACAGGTGTTTTTTATTGTATGCAACCAGCGCTTCTTTACATGAGACAACAAGGGTATGGACGCATTATTAATATATCTTCAATTAGTAGAGAAGGAAACATAGGTCAAGCGAATTATGCTGCTACAAAGGCAGGAGTTGTAGGTTTAACGAAAACAGCGGCGAAAGAAGTTGGAAGCTTCGGCATTACGTGCAATGCGATTTGTCCAGGGTTTATGGATACAGATATGACAAAAACGATACCAGATAAAGTGAAAGAAAAGATGGTTGGCGCAATTCCAGTTGGTAGAATTGGAACGCCAGAAGATATTGCGAACGCAGCAGCCTTTTTAGCATCAGAATACGCATCCTATATTACAGGAGAAGTATTGAATGTGAGCGGAGGACTACAAGTTTAAAGGAATACATAATGAAAAGAACCTGACCGGATAGGCCAGGTTCTTTTTTCGTTAATTTAAGTTGAGCCAAACGCTCTTCACTTCTGTATAGTTATTTAATGCGTAAGATCCCATTTCACGGCCAAGACCGGATTGTTTAAATCCTCCAAATGGAGATGCTGCATCAAAGACGTTATAACAGTTTACCCATACAGTACCAGCACGTACTTTACTTGCAACATAGTGTGCTGTTTTAACATTTTCTGTCCACACACCAGCCGCTAAGCCGAATTGTGATTTATTTGCACGTTCAATTACTTCATCAATATCGTTAAAAGGTATTGCAGAAATAACTGGACCGAAAATTTCTTCTTTTGCGATCGTCATTTCGTCATTTACGTCAGCGAATACTGTAGGAGAAACGAAGTAGCCTTGATCGAATGGATTACTTCCTCCGCAAAGTACTTCAGCACCTTCTTCAATTCCTTTTTCAATGTAGCCCATTACACGTTTTTGTTGTTCTTCAGAAACGAGAGGACCGATTGTAGTTTCTGGACTTAAGCCAGCACCTTGATTTAATTTTTTAGAGTAAAGGACAAGGTCAGCCATGACATTATCATACATTTTCTTCGGAACAAATAAGCGTGATCCAGCAGAGCATACTTGTCCTTGGTTAAACATAACACCAGAAAGTGCACCAGGAATCGCGCGAGATAAATCAGCATCTGGCAAGATGATATTTGGTGATTTACCGCCTAACTCAAGTGTAACGCGTTTTAATGATTCAGATGCTTGTCGCATAATTTGTTTACCAACTGGAGTAGAACCAGTAAATGCAATTTTATCAACGAGTGGATGATTAACAAGAGCCTGTCCAGCTGATTCACCGAATCCAGGAACGATATTAATAACACCTTTCGGGAACCCAGCTTCTTCAATTAATTCAGCTAAGTATAGAGCGGATAGTGGAGTTTGCTCTGCAGGTTTTAAAACGATTGTACATCCTGTAGCAAGCGCCGCTCCCATTTTCCACATTGCCATAAGAAGTGGGAAGTTCCAAGGAATAATTTGACCAACGACACCAACAGCTTCATGGCGTGTATAGTTAAAATAATCACCGGAAACAGGAATTGTTTGACCAACGATTTTCGTAGCCCAGCCAGCATAATAGCGCATATGTTCAATTGCAAGTGGTATGTCTGCTGCCATTGTTTCACGGATTGGCTTTCCGTTATCTAACGTTTCGAGCTGTGCAAGCTCTTCTTTATGTTCTTCCATTAAATCAGCTAACTTGTACATAAGACGGCTTCGCTCAGCAGTGCTCATGCGAGACCAAGGACCTTCGTCGAAAGCCATGCGAGCTGCAACGACAGCTTTATGAATATCTTCTCGACCAGCTTCAGAAACGACGGCAAGTGTTTCGCCGGTTGCTGGGTTAGGTGTTTTAAATGTTTTTCCGGAAGCGCTTTCGATAAAAGATCCATTCACATATAACTTTTTTGTACCTTGAAGAAACTTTTCTACCTTTTCATGAAGATTTACAGCTAGTTGACTCATTGTATAACCCCCTTGAAAATATAATGTAAACGCAGTACGAGACGGCGTTTATTCCGAAATCAAGGATGTGGGAACTAGATGGAAAGCCTCTAATTTTAATCATAATTAACAAATACTGAAAATTCAAATTTCATTTGTGTTACAATTGTAAAAAATATGTAATGTAAGAGAAACTTCTATATGATTATAAAAAATCCTGCTTGTTTTTGCTTTCTAGTAGGAAAAACTAGAAGAACAATGGTACAATAATACATCGTGAGAGGAGGGAGAAAATGAAGAATTATCATGATGATCCACGCTTTCGAATTGCCCATAGAGAAGCGTTAATTGGTCTTGGACTTGCTATTATCAATTTTATAATATGGTACGGATTTGCTTATGGGCTTGGTAGTGAAAATCCAAGTGAATATACATATGTATTCGGTTTTCCAGCATGGTTTTTTTATAGCTGTATCGTTGGATTTATCGTTATGGTTATTTTACTTAGTTTAGTTGTTCGTTTTGTATTTCAAGATATTTCACTCGATGAGGAAGAAAAAAGTGAGGAATAATAGATGAATTGGTATGTAATCATTCCAATGATAATTTCGTTTATCGTTGTATTTTTAATTGGTGTATATGCTTCAAGACGCGTACAAGCGACTGCTAATAATAAATTTTTACAAGAATATTTTCTTGGTGGGCGTGAACTTGGCGGTTTATTATTAGCGATGACAATGATTGCTACGTACGGTAGTGCTAGTAGCTTTATTGGTGGTCCAGGTATTGCGTACAATATGGGCCTCGGATGGGTATTATTATCTGCGATTCAAGTTGTAACAGGGTATATCGTTTTAACGGTTATCGGTAAAAAATTTGCAATTATCGCTAGGAAGATGGAAGCCATTACTCTTATCGACTATTTAAAGGGAAGATACAATAATAAAGCAGTTGTTATACTTTCTGCGTTATGTATTATTATCTTCTTATTTTCAGCAACAGTAGCTCAATGGGTCGGCGGTGGCCGATTAATTGAATCGCTAACGGGTCTATCTTATACAACAGCACTATTTTTATTTACTTTTTCTGTACTTGTGTACGTATTAATTGGTGGATTTCGTGCAGTTGCTTTATCAGATACGTTATTAGGAATCATTATGTTAGTTGGAACGACAATCATTTTAATTGCTACTGTCATTGCTGGTGGTGGAATTGAAAAGATTATGCAGGAGCTTATTCAAATCAATCCAAATTTAATTACACCATTCGGAGCGGATGGTAGTTTAACGAAATCATATGTGACATCATTTTGGATTTTAATTGGAATTGGTGTTGTTGGGTTACCGCAAATTAGCGTGCGTGCCATGTCTTATAAAAATTCAAAAGCTATGCACCAAGCGTTAATAATTGGAACGGTTGTTGTAGGTACAATCATGATTGGTATGCATTTAACAGGTGTATTTGCGCGAGTCGTACTTCCGGGGATAACGGTACCGGATAAAGTCATGCCGCTACTCGCGATGGAAGTGTTGCCACCTTGGCTAGCTGGAGTTTTCTTAGCTGCGCCAATGGCAGCAATTATGTCTACAGTAAACTCGTTATTGTTACTTGTAAGTTCATCAATTATTAAAGACATATACGTAAATTACATAAATAAAGATGCAGCAGACAGTACGATTAGAAAAGGAAGTTTGTGGATTACTGGTATCGTAGGGCTGCTCGTTTATGCAGCAGCAATTAAACCACCAGATTTTTTAATATGGTTAAATTTATTTTCTTTCGGTGGGTTAGAAGCAGCATTCATTTGGCCAATCGTATTAGGGTTATATTGGAGAAAAGGAAATGCAACAGGAGCGCTTGCCTCTATTTTAGTTGGGGTAGGCTCATATATGTGTATTCATCTTTTCTATCCAAATCCGTTCGGTATACATACAGTTGTCTTCCCAATTTGTTTTGCGTTTATCGCTTATATCATTGGAAGTATGAGTGCTGTGAAGAAAAACAGTATAGGTTAGAGGAAGAACGTAGTCCTTATAGAGGACTACGTTTTTTTGTGTGAATTTATTCTTTTTTATTCTGTATATGTAAGGTTATTCATAAATTAATAACAATTGAGGGGATGGAGTTGAGGTCGATGAAAAAAGTGTTATTTTTGGGAGACCCAGGAATTGATGACTCTTTAGCCATCATGTATGGAATTATGCATCCTGATATAGATATTGTTGGTGTTGTAACCGGATATGGAAATGTAACACAAGAAAAGGCGACAAGTAATGCAGCATATTTGCTGCAAATGGCAGGGCGGGAAGATATACCTGTTATTAATGGTGCGAAAATTCCTTTATCCGGAGATGTTACAACGTATTATCCAGAAATTCATGGGGCAGACGGTTTAGGGCCAATTAAACCTCCAAAAGCTTTTTCGCCAAATATAAAACCTTTTTGTGCTTTTTTTGATATTCTTGAAAAGTATAAAGGAGAATTAATCATTGTTGATGCTGGTAGGTCAACGACACTAGCAACAGCATTTATTTTAGAAAAGCCGATGATGAAGTATGTGAAAGAATATTATATAATGGGTGGTGCTTTTTTAATGCCCGGCAATGTGACACCAGTCGCAGAGGCGAATTTTCATGGTGATCCGATTGCGTCACAATTAGTTATGCAAAATGCCAAGAATTTGACATTAGTGCCACTTAACGTTACATCTGAAGCAATTATTACACCAGAAATGGTGAAATATATTACGAAACACTCTAAAACGAATTTTAATAAATTAATTGAACCAATATTTACGTATTATTATAAAGCGTATAAAAAGTTAAATCCGAAAATAACAGGTAGCCCAGTACATGATGTTGTTACAATGATGGTTGCGGCGAATCCGTCTATTTTGGATTATGTGTACCGTCGTGTCGATGTAGATACAGTGGGGATTGCAAAGGGAGAAAGTATTGCTGATTTCCGTCCACAACCTGATGCAAAATCCTTAAAGAATTGGGTGCGAATTGGTTGGTCATTGCACTATAAAAAATTTCTCGAAGACTTCGTGAAAATTATGACGTAGACATAATAGGAGAATACAAGTTAAAATAATGGAGATGATTACTAAAATAATCATCTCCATTATTTTGTTTGAAAGAGATAGATAGAGAAGAGTTATACAATAGGAGAGGAATTTTACTTGAAAAAAACTATAGTATGCGCAGTGATTGTGGGTATTTTCGTTTTGCTAATATCGGGTAATTTTTTAGTGAAAAAAGTGTGGAGTTCAAATAATGATGATGCCCAGTATATCGCATCCTTTATTGAAGAACATAAAGATGAAAAAAATAGTGCGCTTCTCGTGAAGAGAAACGATAAAGTTGTTTATTCTGTAAATCCAAATGTTGTATTGCCAGTTGCTAGTACGATGAAGTTAATTGTGGCGCTTGAATATACGAAACAAGTTACGGAAGGGAAAATTGATCCGTCTAGTTTCATTTCTATTAATGATATAAATCGTTATTATGTGCCGAATACAGATGGCGGTGCACAAGATAGATGGCAAAGGTATTTGCAAAAGACAGACAAGATAACAGAAGGGGCAGTTTCTTTAGAAGAAGTGGCAAAAGGAATGGTTAAGTTTAGTTCGAATGCGAATGCTGAATATTTAATGGAAGTGTTAGGGTTAGATAATATTAATCGAAATTTACAAAGTTTATCCCTTCCAGCACATCAGCCGCTATTTCCGATTGTTTCATCTTTATACATCCCTGGATATTTGCATAAAGAATTACATGTTCCGAAATATAAAATAGAGAAAAAATTAAAAGAAATGTCTCAAGAGCAATATCGTGAATATGCGATGATTATTCATGAGCGCTTAAAAAAGAAGGGACCATTATTACAGAAGGACATACCTCTTTATTTAGAGGAACGTTACGATAAAATTTGGTCAGATCGATTACCAGCAGCTTCTGCAAACGATTATATGGTACTGCTTCAAAAGGCAAATCATAAAGGTGGCCTAACAGACGCAGAAGAAAAAGTGTGGGCTAATATCGTTGAAACGGATATGAGTGCTAAAAAATATCGTAAAACATTTAGACATGCAGGGCAAAAGAATGGTTATACACCATGGACAGTTACAAAAGCAGTTTATGCGATGGATAAACGTGGGAACTGTACAGAAATAGTGTTTTTAGCCAATAATTTAAATGAGGACGACAGTGCAGAAATACGGAAACATTTAGCAAACTTACATTTCCAAGTGTTGCAAAGTGATAAGTATGATGCGACTTTTATTAAGTAAACTCGGTGTAGAGAGCATCGAGTTTATTTTTATCCCGCTTTAATGGGCAGTAAGACCCCCACCTCAAAATTCAGCGAAAGCAAAGAAGTTAGGTGGGGGTCGGGCTGCCCCTAAAAGTCCGATTGGTGAGGGCTGATAATCAGTGGGGATGAAGAAAACCCCCACTGATTAAAGTTTCACTTTATGTACAAGCACTTTTTTCCTATCTCTGGGTATGATGGGTAGTAATACTTAGGTGAGAGGGGAAAAGGTGATGAAACAAAGTAAAGAAGAGTTTATAAAGAGTGAAGGCGCTGATTTCCCTGGAAAAACATATGTAGATTGCGTATTACAACATGTATTTCATTTTCAGCGAAATTACTTATTGAAAGATATGTTTCAAGTGCATAAAGCGCATATCACGATGCTGACTGAAGAAAATTTAATGAAAAAGGAAGAAGCTAAAGTTATACTACACGCATTAAAAAAGGTAGAAGGAATTCCAGAAGAGCAATTGCTCTATACAGAGCGGCATGAAGATCTCTTTTTTTTAGTGGAGCATTTAATTTCTCAAGAAGCGAAAAGCGATTTTGTAAGTAATATGCATATTGGTAGAAGTAGAAATGATATGGGTGTAACGATGTATCGTATGAGTTTAAGACGATATGTATTACGATTAATGGAACATCATTTATTATTGCAAGAAAGTATACTACAACTTGCTGCTGATCATAAAGAAACGATTATGCCAGCTTATACACATACACAACCAGCGCAGCCCACAACATTTGGTCATTATACGTTAGCGATTTATGATACGATGCAGAGAGATTTAGAACGAATGAAACGAACGTACAAACTTTTAAATCAGTCTCCAATGGGAGCCGCAGCTCTTTCTACAACAAGTTTCCCAATTAAACGAGAGCGAGTTGCCAATTTACTTGGGTTTACAAATGTAATTGAGAACTCATATGATGCTGTTGCTGGAGCGGATTATTTATTAGAAGTTAGCTCGTTACTTATGGTAATTATGACGAATACGAGCAGATGGATTCATGACTTTTTATTATTAGCGACGAAAGAATATGATGGTATTACTGTTGCAAAGCCATATGTACAAATAAGTAGCATTATGCCGCAAAAGCGAAATCCAGTTTCCATTGAACATGCCCGTGCGATTACAAGTAGCGCTTTAGGAGAAGCATTTACAGTATTTCAAATGATCCATAATACACCATTTGGTGATATTGTCGATACAGAAGATGATTTGCAGCCGTATTTATATAAAGGGATTGAAAAGACCATTCGTGTTTTTTGTATTATGAATGCAGTGATTCGAACGATGAAAGTAGAAGAAGAAACGTTGAAGAGTCGTTCTTATAAACATGCAATTACGATAACTGATTTCGCAGATGTTTTAACAAAAAACTATAGCATTCCATTTCGGCATGCACATCATGCAGCAAGTGCGATTGCGAATATGTCATTGGAGCAGAAAAAGGAGTTACATGAATTAAATTTCAAAGACATAAATGTATACTTACAAGAAAATTTGAAAGTGAATTTATTAGAAAAAGAGTGGAATGAAATTATATCGCCAGAAGCATTTATTCAAAAAAGAAATGTATACGGTGGACCGAGTAAAAAAGAAATGGAGCGTATGATTAAAAATCGAAAAGAGTCATTTCAAAAAGAAGAAGAGGTATTTGAAAAAGAAAAACAGAGAATTTTACAAGCTGAAACTGATTTGAATATGTTAACTTCGCATAGTATTGAATCGTAAAAGAAGGATTTAATGAATTAATCGCCAATACTTAATGAAACTATAAATAGAGGGAAGAGATTGTCGATGATTCAATTACATGTATATGAAGAGATTCTTAATTTTAAAGAAGAGGTTACACCATTTTTAGAAAAGAATGAGCAGGAAAATAATCTCATATTAGGTGTATTACAAATGGTCCAACAACCGATATTTATGGGGGTAGCAAAACAAGAGGAAGAAATTGCAGTTGTATTTCTTCAAACAGAAGAAAAGAAACAAATCATTGTTGCTACGTCTGAAATTGCGGAAGAGGATATCGTGGAACTTGCAAAAAAATTAACGAAAGTATATTCAAATGTTCCTGGATTAATTGGTAATAAGAAAATTGTACAGAAATTAGCGGAAGAGATTGCAGTGTTAGAAAATAAGAAAACTACTGTTGCAATGGAGCAAGGTATATATGAATTAAAACAAGTGAAGAAAAAGTGGAACGGAGATGGAGTATTTCGAGAAGTAAGTAGTGATGAGCTAACATTAATAGAACAGTGGATTTATCAATTTTGCGAAGATGTAAGGCTTCCTACTACGAAAGAAGAAGCGAAACAAACCGCTCATACATTAATTACGAACCGTCGTCTATTTGGTTTAGAAGTAGATGGGAAGCTTGTTTCTGTAGCTGCAAAAACGAGACCAACTACAAACAATATAACAGTTAATTTCGTATATACACCGAAAGAAGCGCGGAAAAAAGGGTACGCATCTAGTTGTGTCGCTGCACTTAGTCAACGTATGTTAGATGAAGGATATAAGACGACTACGTTATATACTGATCTAGCAAACCCTACGTCTAATAAAATTTATCAAGAAATTGGTTATGAAAAAATTGCGGAGTCTGTACTTATATTTTTAGAGAAATAAAATGAAAAGGCACGCTATTAGAGCGTGCCTTTTTGTTATTCATCAATTCGAATGACTTCACCTTGCGGGAAACTCTCAGTTTCTAGTAAGCTACGAATTGCTTTCGCAACGTATTCAGGTGACAGTAGTTTTCCTTCTTCTTTTAGTGCGATGAAGCGGTCTAAATTTATGAAGTCTTCTTTATTTGTTTCACGAATTTGTGCTTGCATACTTGTATCAACAACACCAGGTGCAAAAGCGACGATTTTTACTGGATATTCTTTTTCTGCTTCTTCGGTTGCTACGCACTGTGTAAACATATTTACACCAGCTTTCGTTGTACAATAAGCGCCCCATCCAAAATAAGGATTTTTTCCTGCACCAGATGAAATGTTTATAACACGTTTATCTACTTTCCAGTCTTTCGTATATCTCATGAAAGTAGAGGTAAGAATCATCGGTGCAAGTAAATTAATTTGAACGTTTGTAATGAAAAGCTCGCTCTCAGCTTTTTCTATTGGTTTCATGGGTGCGAGCGTACCTGCGTTATTAATTAAATGAATAGATGATACAGTATCTTCTTGAATGGATGAAATGATTTCGTTAAAGTTAGTTTCTAATTTATGTACATCTTGAAGATCTAAGGAATGAAAAATGCAATGACTGTTATATTGTTCTGCGAGTTTAGTAAGCTCTTTATTTTCTCTTCTAGAAATAGAGATGACGGTTGTATTTTCTTCTAATAATTGTGTGGCGATTGCCTCACCTAAACCTTGTGAAGTTCCTGTTATGATAACGTAGCGCATAGTGTAGTAAACTCCTCTCCATATATGTGGAATTTTGTTGGACAACGTACATTGTATAGTTTGTCTACATTTTATAGTATAGAGCACTTTTTACTATAATTGAAATGAGATGATTGTGTGCCTTTTATGAATCGCTTTACAACAACAGTAACTGGTGCCGTCACGTTCACTGGGAACACGTTAGGACTAAGTCCTACATCGCCTGCACCAAATAATAACTTCGGTACGATTGATGTATTTACAACGGTAAATACATCGCTCCAAGTACCTGGATTCCCAGCAGGAACGACGAATGACTGGCCATTAAATTCTTCAAGTGCAATTTTGAATCTTCCGGCAGGGAGTAGTATTTTATACGCAGAACTAGTATGGGCCGGCACATACCGGACCGATACAGAGGATGTTTCAGCTTTTTTAAATGATAACATTACATTTACAACACCGGCAGGAACGTTTTCTGTTACACCAGATCCTGCAACTGCGCAGCAAGGTTCAGTAGGGAACCAGTTTTATTATGCGCGCTCTGCCAATGTAACGAATCTTGTTAGTGCAGGTGGGGCAGGAACTTATACTACAGGTGCAGTGCCAGCTGCAAGAACTTCATTTGATCCAACTATTAGTCGTTCGGCTGGTTGGACACTTGAGGTTGTGTATCAAAATGCTAGTTTGCCACTTCGGAATTTATCAGTTTATGCAGGTCAAGAAATTATCGATGCTTCATCACCACCAGTGGATGCTACTATTTCAGGATTTGCTACTCCAGCCACAGGAGCTGTAACAGGACGGGTGCTCGTAACTGCTCAAGAAGGTGATTCTAACATTGTTGGAGATCAACTTCGCTTTGGGCCGAATGCGAATGCTACAGTTGCTGTATTCGGACCGAGAAATCCTGCAAATAATTTCTTTCAGTCACAAATTTGTAATGATAGTGGGAATTTAGATACAACTGGCACCTTTGGAAATTTGAATCAGCCGTTAGGGATAGCTTTAGCCGTCCGAAGACAAGGATGGGATATTACGAATGTAGATGCCTCGTCATCATTAGTAAATAATCAAACGTCAGCGACTGTTCGCTTCGTTACAAATGGAGATGGATATGCTGCAGCTGGTTTTGGTGTTCAAATTGATGCGACAGGGCCAATTATAAATCCTGTTAAATCTGTTGATAAAACCGTTGCAGCAGTAGGTGATATTCTTACCTATACGATTACTGTTCCGAATACAGGGACAGGAAGTGCAGAAAACGTTGTATTACAAGATAGTATTCCGAATGGAACTACGTTTATAGCAGGCAGTGTTACAGTAGGTGGAGTAACTCAGCCGAGCGCCAATCCAGCTAGTGGAATTAATTTAGGAACGATACCGAATAATGCTCAAAGAGTTGTCACGTTTCAAGTGAGAGTTACGTCATTCCCGAATCCGAATCCAATTTCAAATCGTGCGATGGTGTCATACCAATTCCGTCCTTTTGTTGGAAGTCCTCCTATCACAAGTACAGCTTCTTCAAATACAGTACAGACGACGGTAAATCGTGCAAATGTAAGTTTACAAAAATCTGTAGATCTACAGACGGCAACAATTAATGATGTATTAACGTACACAGTGAATGTCACGAACGATGGGAATGTCGCTGCAAATAATGTTATTTTTGTTGATAGTATACCTGCTGGAACAACGTTTATAACAAATAGTGTCACGGTAAATGGGGTAGCACGTCCAGGAGCAAATCCAGCAAGTAGTATTAATCTAGGAAGTATTAATGCTTCGCAAACGACGGTAGTGCGTTTTCAAGTTCGAGTAACATCTAATCCGCTTGTAAATCCAATTCCAAATCGTGCGAGTGTAACATTTAACTTTACTCCAGTACCTGGTCAACAACCAATTTCAGGCCAAGCGACAAGTAATACTGTATTTACTACAATTAATATAGCTGATATAAGAACGAGAAAAACAGTAGATAGAGCTTTTGCGACAGTTAATGACGTTCTTACGTACACCGTTACAATTGAGAATACTGGGAATGTACTTGCGACGAATGTTATTTTTCAAGATCCAATCCCAATTGGAACGACTTTTATCCTAAATAGTGTGACTGTAGATGGGGTTTCACAACCTGGGGCAAATCCTGCGACTGGGTTTACCGTAGCGAATATATCTCCTGGCGGAAGTAGGACAGTGACTTTTCAAGTACGAGTGACATCTACACCATCAGGAGGTACGATTGCAAATCGTGGAAATGTGTCTGCTAATTTCGTCGTTATTCCGAATCAGCCACCGATAACGATTAATAGACAAACGAATACAGTTGTGACACAAGTTAATACAGGCGGTTTAAATGTAATAAAAGAAGTGAATACAATGCAAGCGGCGGTAGGGGATACTTTAACATACACAATTGCCGTCCAAAATACAGGAAACGTACTGTTAACAAATGTATTTTTCCAAGACCCTATTCCTTCCGCTGTTTCATTCGTTGCAAATTCTGTAACAATTAATGGAGTACCACAAAGTGGATTGAATCCGAATACAGGATTCTCTCTTCCGAATATTCCTGCGGCTCAAACAGTTGTAGTCACATTTGACGTATTAATTGTACAGGATCCAGAAAATGAAGATATTTTAAATCAAGCAAATGTAACAGCGAGTTTTCAAGTGAATCCGAGTGAACCACCAGTAACAATCAATGTTCCGAGTAATGTTGTGAATACAACAGTACAATCAGGGAACTTTGAAGTTGTGAAATCAGTCAATACGAATATTGCAACGGTAGGGGATGTTTTAGTATATACAATTGAAATCATAAATGCAGGTAGTGTAATAGCTACAAATGTGTTTTTTCAAGATTCAATTCCACAAGGGACATTATTTATTGAAAACAGTGTAGTTGTTAATGGGGTTTTACAAGAAGGGGCAGATCCAGAACTTGGATTTCCATTAAATAATTTGCCTACTGGTGCGAGTGTAATTGTTGGGTTTGAAGTATTAATTGATGAAATTCCCCAAGGAAATAATGTCGTAAATAATGCGAATGTAACTGGAGATTTTCTTGTAAATCCAACAGAGCCACCGATAACTGTAACAGTACCAAGTAATACTGTTATGACAGTGGTGAATTCTTCAGGATTAAATGTAATAAAAAGTGTAAGCGCTGCTGAAGCAGGTGTAGGAGATACGTTAACGTATACAGTTCGTATACAAAATAGTGGAACAGTAGCAGCGACAAATGTATCATTCGTTGATCCAATTCCATCTGGAACAACGTTTGTAGCAAATAGTGTAACGATAAATGGAACACCTCAGCCAGGTTTAAGCCCAACAATTGGATTTCCACTTGCTAACATTCCGGTAGGAGGGATGGTAACAGTTACTTTTCAAGTGACGATTACGAGTGTACCACCAAATAGAGTTCTTCCGAATAATGCGAATGTAACTGCTGATTTCCAAGTAAGTCCTCTCCAGCCACCAGTTACAATTGTAACGATTAGTAACATTGTTGTGACGCGAGTGAATGTAGGATCACTTAATGTAATGAAGAGTGTAAATACACCCCAAGCAGGTATAGGAGATACGCTAACGTATACGATTCGCATTCAAAATACAGGAACTGTTCCTGCAACGAATATTATTTTTCAAGATCCAATTCCGTCTGGTGCTGCGTTTGTAGCAAATAGTGTGACGATAAACGGAGTCGTTCAGCAAGGCGCGAATCCAATGGTAGGTTTCCCAGTACCAAATATTCCGGTCGGGCAAACATCTACGATTACGTTTCAAGTTACAGTGACGAGTGTTCCGAGCGGTGGAAATATAAGAAACCAATCGAACGTTACTGCAAGTTTTCTTATAAATCCAGCAAACCCTCCAATAACGACTGTTACGAATAGTAATTTCGTTGTGACACAAGTAAACACTGCTCGATTAAATATACAAAAATCTTCATCTGTACAACAAGCTGCACTTGGAGAGACTTACACGTATTCTGTAGTCATTCGAAATAACGGCACAGTAACAGCAACGAATGTTTCCTTCATTGATCCAATTGCTCCAGAAACAACATTTGTAGCAAATAGCGTAACGATAAATGGAACGCCTCAACCTGGATTTGATCCAAATATAGGTTTTACGCTTCCTAATATCGCTGCTGGAACATCATTGACTGCAACGTTCCAAGTAACAGTAGTTGCGCCATCCACGCGCGGAGCCGTATTAAACACGGCATCTGCAACAGCCACTTTTTTATTAAATCCTTTACAGCCCCCTGTAACAACAACCAATTCAAGTAATACGACAGTAGTTACGATACCGTTACCTCCTCCTGGTGAAGTAACAGCAACAAAAACAGTTGATGTTGCTGCTGGAGCGGTTGGGGATGTATTAACGTATACTGTGCTAATTTCAAACGTAGGAATTATACCAGTTACAGATGTGTTCTTTCAAGATGTCATACCAGAAGGAACGATATTTGTAGCAAATAGTGTAACGATAGGTGGGGGGCAGCAACTTGGCTTAAATCCAGAAACAGGATTTCCAGTTAGTCCGTTATTAAATGCAGGTGCAAATATTGCTGTGACGTTCCAAGTGACGATTACGGAGATTCCAGATAATGAAGTCATATTAAATGATGCAGATGTTACATTTACTTCACAACCAAATCCGCAGGAACCACCAATTACGGAAACGATATTAACGAATTTAGTAGTTACGACAATTAATATAGCGTCTATATTTCCATTAAAACTAGTCGATAAAGAGGTAGCGACGGTTGGAGAAATATTAACGTATGATGTATTAATCTTTAATTTCGGTACAGTGGCAGCAACGAATGTTAAATTTATAGATACAACTTCCGCCGGTGTAGCATTTGTACCGGGAAGTGTGAGCATAAATGGGGTGCCGGCACCAGGATTAGATCCTTTCATTGGCTTTACAGTTCCAGATATCCCTGTAGATGATTTTGTACTTGTCACATATCAGGAAGTGGTTACGAGCATACCTGAGGGGGGAACGATTGTTAACTTTGTAGACGTTACAGCTACATTTGCTGTAAGTGAAACAGAGCCGCCTATTACAGAAACAATAACAAGTAATACGACATTAACAGAAATTAATGAACCCGGTTTAAATGTTTTAAAATCAGTAAGTCAGCCGGTTGTTGCAGTAGGCGATACAATCACATATACAACAGTAGTTCAAAATACAGGTACAGTGGTAGCGACGAATGTTCAATATAGTGATGTATTGCCGTCCTCGATTACATTTGTACCAGATAGTGTAACGATAGATGGTGTGCTACAACCTGGATTCAATCCTAATAATGGATTCCCACTTCCAGATATAAATCCAGGTGAAAGTGTAGAAGTTACATTCCAAGTAACAGTTGTCAATGTTCCATCAAACGGAACAATTGTCAATACGGCAAATGTTACAGGAAGTTTTATATTAGTACCAGGAGAACCACCAATTGTAGTGAATCAGCCAAGTAACACGACGCTCACAACTGTAAATAGAGGACGATTTAATGTTATTAAACAAGTAAATAGAGCAGCTACTCTCGTTGGAGATGTATTAACGTATACAGTTCAAATAACGAATACGGGAACAGTAACAGCAAATGATGTTCAGTTTATTGATACGATTTCAGTAGGAGCGTCATTTGTCCCAAATAGTGTAACGATAAATGGAATTTCGCAACCGAATTTAAATCCGATCACTGGCTTTGGAGTTGGAGATATACCCGTTGGTGAAACGGTTATCGTGACGTTTCAAGCGACAGTTACAAACATCCCGTCATCAGGAACCATTACGAACGTTGCAAATATAACAGGAAGCTTTACTTTAGTACCAGGAGAGCCGCCGGTTGTAGTAACTGAACCGAGTAATACGACAATAACAAGGGTAAATAGAGGGAGATTTAATGTTATAAAAACCGTAAATAAGCAAGCAACACGATTAGGGGATACGTTAACTTATAGTGTGCAAGTTACAAATACGGGAACGGTATTAGCGACGAATGTTCAGTTTATCGATGTTCCGTCACCTAGTTTAGAATTCATTCCTGGAAGTGTACAAATAAATGGAATTTCGCAAGTAGGTTTAGATCCATTTGTAGGCTTTTCATTACCAGATCTTGCAGTAGGGGACAGTATATTAATTACATTTGAAGTAAATGTAATCGCAATTCCGCCTTCTAGTAGCATTATGAATACAGCGAGAGTAGCTGGTGATTTCGAATTGATTCCAGGAGAACCACCGTTTACAATTACGAACTCAAGTAATACGACAGTCACACCAGTAAATCGAGGTAGTTTAGATATGCTGAAAGAAGTAGATCATCCGATTGTTGGAGTGGGAGAAACGGTAACGTATACTGTTCGTATATTAAATACTGGTACGGCTGATGCGATGAATGTTCAATTTATAGACGTGTTATCTCAGGAAGCTGAGTTTGTTCCAAATAGTGTAACGATAAATGGAGTTCCGCAACCAGGGTTAAATCCACAGGCTGGATTTACGATACCAGACATCCCAGTGGGTGAGACGGCACTTGTAACATATGAAGCTACGATTACAAGTTTTCCAGATGGTGGTACAGTAGTGAACCTTGCTGGGGCGTTAGCAGAATATATTTTAGTACCAGGAGAACCGCCAGTTACAGTGATGGATACGAGCAATACAGTTATTGTAACGGTAAATACTGCAATCTTATTTGTTGCAAAAGGAGCGGATTTTGAAGTAGCGATGGTAGGAGATGTTGTCACTTACGGAATTGCTGTTATAAATGATAGTACAGTTCCTGTGACGAATATTGTTTTAACAGATATCATTGATCCGAATACGTTATTTATAAATGGCTCGGTAACGGTAAATGATGTACCTTTTCCATTTGCCAACCCGAATACAGGTATTCCGTTAGGTGATTTTCAGCCAAATGATGCAGCAATTATTAATTTCCAAGTTGTAATAACAGGAGGGCAAATAAATAACTTAGTTACAAATACAGCTACGGCGAGTGGGCTTGCAATTGTGAATCCAAATGAACCGCCTGTAGTAGTTGAAGGCGATAGCAATACAGTTGTTATCCCGTTTATTCCTCAAAATGTCTCAACGACTGTTGTAAAAGTGGCAGACCATCAAACAGCAACAATAGGAGATGTTATTACGTTTACGACAGTTATTACAAATACGGGAGATACAGCGATACAAAATATTCGTTTTCAAGATATGTTAGATAGTAGTGTTCAATTTGTCCTTGGAAGTGTAACGGTTGATAATACGCCAGTGCCAAATGTAAACCCAATATCAGGATTTCTTATAGGAAGTTTAAATCCAGGTGAAGCACGCACAGTCTCGTTCCAAGTAGTAGTTCAGAGCGCGCCAAGTGGTTCAGGAAATTATATAAATCAAGCGAGTATTCGCTTCGAACATCAAGTAGGTACAGTGTTACCGCCTGTTACACAAATAATAGAAAGTAATATTGTGGTCATACCGTTCGTCCCGACGATCGAACAAATTTGTGAAACAAACTTTAATTGCTTAGAGAAAATTCCATTTCAATGTTCTCCGTGTAATCATTTGCACGAACATAAGAAATAAAAACAAAAAGAGCATTTTGTGAAGTGCCCCCTAAAAGTTAGACACGGTTATTTCATTAGGCAGCTTGATAAAAGTGAGTCCGGTATGTACCGGGCTCATTTTTAATTTTTTAATAAAGGAACCTAAATCATAACCTGTTTTTATTATAGCTATAGCTGAAATCACAATTAATGGATATTTAATATATGGATTGTTGAGGAGTTCCATTATGTTTTTCATGTTGTAAACCTCCTTGGTATTATTTATATCATTATATTTACAATATATAATATAATGATTAGCAGTCAATATAATGTAAAGAAAGATACTTAATTGAAGGAGAACTAAACAAAATAATAGATAAAAAAACCTTTATTTTTATCATTTCTTCTACAAGTAATTAAGAGTCAGTATAGCATATAGAAACAGATCTTAGGAAAGAGGCTATTAGGCAATTGAAATAAGCCTCTACTTTTACCGTATTTAGTTTAAGAATTAGTTTGTCCAATTCTTTTGAAACATAACTATAATAATTTAATTTCAATATCATAAGCAACTCAATTATTATATAGAAATACAAATTCAATGACTTGAGTTCAATGTTTTGTTACGCTATAAATAGCTTGATTTGTTTTTAACTTAAACATATTAAGAGTACTTAATAATTTTGATGAAGGTGTACTTACAAGCATTTCAGGAGATAGTGCTCAAGATTTACAGCAACAGGGAGACTTAAATCAGTCTAGTACTCTATCAAAAGAGGATGCAAAGAACCAGATTTTTAATCTATACGGGAACGATCTTAAATTTGTTGAGGAACCTGAGATCAAAGAAGTAGTATATGTGAATACGTCCTATAAAGTAAAATTTATGCTCTGGATCTTTAGCTCAGCTGGTTAGAGCAAACGGCTCATAACCGTTCGGTCGTAGGTTCGAGTCCTACAAGGTCCACTTATAAAAACAAGGAGAAAGCACTCAAATGGGGGCTTTCTCCTTGTTTTTAATAAATAAAATGTCTTTTTTCCTTTAGCAAGGTTTATAAAATTCTAAGAGTTCAACTGGAATATTATTTTTGTATGCTATACATGCTTTTGTATCACCAGGCTGAATGGTCTTTTGGTCAATTAACAAAAGCGCAGCAAACGTATTTGCTTCTATCTCTAATTTGTCAACGGAAAAGAATGTATTCTTACGCAGAAAAGGTGTATTTGCATGAGTATGTAGGACTGCATGTCCTAATTCATGAGCACAAACAGTTCTCTGCATAGATGGAGATAAATTAGTATTAATAACAATGAAACGATTTCTTTTTTCATATTTATAAAAACCATTTATTTCTTCATGTAAATCCCATGTTAGTACATGTATTTTTAAGTAATCTGCAAGCTCATAGGGGTTTGTCGTGTTGTATTTGTTGCTAAGTTGTTGGACTAGATCTCTAATGACGAATTTCAATGTATTCCCTCCTAAGCTCGCATCAGTTATCGTCTGGTTTACGATATTTCTTAGGCACGTATTTTTTATTGATTACTTTCGTTTGTTTTACAATATACTCCATTGCATCTAATAGTGATTCTACAGCTTCTTGACTCATAGGTTCACCAGAGAACATTAAGCCATCTTCTCCTTGAAGGTCTTTTTTTATTTCTTCCATTCTTTTTGCTATGTCTTTCTCATCTTTTGGCGTTAATTGCTTCTTAGTTTCGTCCGTAACAGCTCGTCCTAGTAAATAGTCAGCTGAAACTGAAAAACAATCCGCTAATTTAGTTAGAACATCATGTGGAGGGAATCTTTCTTCTGATTCGTAGTAGCCTATCATTCTTTGGGATACTCCAATTTTTTCAGCCAATTGTTTTTGTGTTAAATTTTCTTTTTTTCGTAAGGATTTTATTCTAACTCCTATCACATTGTTCACCTCTCTAATTAAACTAATTGTTCTCTTTGGATTTATTTTAGCACAAAAAGTTCCTTTTTGCATTGACAATGAACAATTAGTTCTTTAATCTATATTTAGAACTAATTGTTCTTACGGAGGTGGATTAATTGGTAACAAAATGTATGAACCGGAAAAGAAGTTATATAAAGAACTTGCTGGTTATTGTGGGGTTACGGAACGATATATTCGAATGATTGATCAAAAAGAAAGAACTCCATCAATGGGAACAGCTAAGAAGATTGCTAAGTATTTTGATATGAGTATAGATGCTCTTTTTTTTAGTAATAAATCGAACTTAAAGTTCTTTTTAATATTGTGTTGGTTTGAAAGGAATAAAAAGTAGGTTTCATCATGGGGAAGTTATTGATAGTGAGTACAGAATCTCGAATGTAGGTATTTGATCTTAACAATAGTGAAGAGGTAGATAGTATGGGGATTTTTAGAGTTAAAAAGGATAATAATTATTCCGTTATTAATAATACGGGTTTAAAAGATAAAAGGCTTTCTTGGAAGGCGAAGGGGATATTAGCATACATACTTACACTTCCAGATGATTGGGTGTTTTATAGGGAAGAATTATCGCAGCACGCCAAAGATGGTATTAATAGCTTAAGAGCTGGAATGCAAGAATTAAAAGAGTACGGATATATTAAGAGATTTCCTATTAAAGATGTAAAAAACAAAATTGTTAGGTGGGAGACTATTATTTACGAAATCCCATTGGAGGATTTTCCACCAGTGGAAAACCCACCTGTTGATAATCCTGTTGCTGGGAATCTACTGGTGGAAAATCGCAAGCTACTAAATACTGATTTAAAAAGTACTAAAAAACTAAACACTGATACACAAAATAAGGATCATCATCATGATAATAAGGAAAAATCACTCCCACAAAGATTGATAAATGAAGATTTCAAAATAAGTTATAAATTTTTGCTGAAGAATGGAATATTGTTAAGTGAAATAGCTATTGCAGAGCTGGGTGAATTTTGCGAAGCATTAGGTAGTGAACTAATTTTGGAAGCAGTAAAGAGATCAATTGATGAGAATATACCAAAGTGGAGGTATGTACGTGGAATTCTTAAAAATTGGGAAAGTCAAAAAGTAAAAACAATTAATGATGTAGTTGTGTTAGATGCACAGTTTGATCTTTGTAAGAATAAGAAGCAATCTAGGTCAGGGTATACCAAACGAAAAGAACTGGTACCAGAATGGCTACGTGAAAAAGAAGAAGTTCCAGAAGAGCAGCCTATACAAAATAATGAGTTAACTATTGAAGAAGAGCGTGAGAGATTAAAAGCTTTACTAAGAAAATATAAATCATAATTAATATTCGTGAATTCGATTAAAAGGATAATAAAGGTTACTTTACCTTTGGTGATATTAATAAGAAACAGAATTTAATTAAAGAAAAGTAGGGGGATTATTAGATGCTTGACTGGATGAAAGATTATCAGAAACTGGAAGAAGAAATTACGTATATAGAATTTAACTTAGACAAATCAAAAGCAGAGTTAAAGCGCTGGACTAGTGGTGACTTGCAACATGTACGATTAACTACTGAATCAGAAGGTGCTAAGGTAGAAGGTCGTGTTGAAGCTATTGAATATGAATTAGGACATAAGATGAATGAAATGTTCGATTTAAAGATTTTAATTAATAAGTTTACTGGATTAGATCATCAAATACTTAAAATGAAGTATGTTGATGGAATGACTTTAGAACAAATAGCGTTTGACTTGCATTATAGTACAGGCTATATCCGACGAAAACATGCTGAAATAAGAAAGATTGTCAAGTTTTTAGAGGGGGTTTAATGTTACCTTTTTGTAGGCTACATGCAGTGTACAGAAAGTATTGAAAAAGTGATTTATAGTAGTAATATAAGATTTCGACGAAAGAGCAACTATTTTATGGTTGCTCTTTTTGTTGTGAAAGAAGGTGAGCAACATGAAGTAATCTTATAGATTAATGGGTATTTGACTGAGAGTCATATTTAGTAAAGCAGTAGTTTTTTAGTCAAAAATAATAGGAAAATAAGGAGATGTTTAGTAATGAGTATATTAGCTGCTTCAGTTACGACAAAGAATCTGCCACAACAAGTGTTACGTTGGCAATCAATGGTAGAAAGTGAATGTTCTGCACAAGGAGTACCTGAGTTAATTCCTTACGTACTTGGAATCATTATGGTGGAAAGTGACGGGAATTCTGAAAAAACACCTGATATTATGCAATCAAGTGAATCACAAGGGTGGCCAATGAATACAATTAAAAATCCTAAAGATTCAATTTATTATGGAGTAAAGCATCTAAAAGGAGCTTTTGATGATGCGAAAAAAAATGGTATTACAGATTTAAGTGCCATTGTTCAATCATATAATTTTGGACGAGCTTACCTTCGCTGGTTAGCTTCAAACAAGAAACAACATTCATTACCGGTGGCGGATCTGTATTCTAAAACGGTTGTTGCACCATCTCTTGGAAATAGCACTGGCGCAATGATTCGATATAGTCATCCTATTGCTGTGGCATACAATGGTGGCTACCGATATAAAAACGGAGGGAATTTCTTCTACGCTGAAATTGTTAAGCAATATGTTGATTTTGATGGGGGAACTAATCCTTCTGAAAATAAAGAACCATCAGAGTGGGCGAGAAGTGCATGGAAGTGGGGATTAGAAAAAGGAATTGTAGATGGGAATTCACATCCACATGGAACGGTAGTAGAAGAAATCTTGGTACACATGTTACAACGTGTATACAACAACAAAGTATTTTTAGGTATTGGAAGTGCAGTATCCTTCGCTATTGATACAAGTTACCGGAATGGAGAACCGTCAGAATGGGCGAGAGACGCATGGAAGTGGGGTCTAGAAAAAGGGATTGTAGATGGAAATTCACATCCACATGGAGAAGTGACAGAAGAAATTCTGGTACACATGTTGCAACGTGTATACAACAACAAAGTATTCTCAGGTACTGGAAGCTCAGGAGCATTTGTCACTAATGTAAGTTATCAAAATGGAGAGCCATCAGAATGGGCGAGAGATGCATGGAAATGGGGATTAGAAAAAGGAATTATAGATGGGAATTCACATCCACATGGAAAAGTAACAGAGGAAATTTTAGTACACATACTACAACGATGTACAAATAATGGGGTATTTAAGTAATTATAAGACTTTCATATTATAAAGATTCTTGTCAAATAAAAAAGTAAACGAAGGTACTCATTTAAGTACCTTGATTATACTGTGCAAAAAAGAAAGGAAGATTAGTATGGCAAAGTTTATTTATCCAACAGATACAACGAGAGTAACAAGTGGTTTTAGAGGCAGCAGACCAAATCACCATGGGATAGACCTTGCTGAAGCAGGGTATCATCCGATTTATGCAGCGGCTAATGGAAAAGTTAGTCGCTCGTATTTTTCATCTAGTTACGGTGAATGTATTATGATCGTGCATACTATTGATGGAGTTACATGGGAGACTGTATACGCTCATATGCGTAGTGGTTCTCGAACGGTGAACGTAGGAGATTCTGTTACCCAAGGACAAACTATTGGAGTTATGGGGAACACTGGGGATTCTAGTGGCCAACACTTACATTTTGAACTGCATAAAGGCGGCTGGAATATTAATAAGAGTAATGCTGTGAACCCATTAGACCATTTAGGAAAAGGACCTGATCCTTCTGAAAATAAAGAGCCATCAGATTGGGCAAAAGATGCATGGAAATGGGGATTAGAAAAAGGAATTGTAGATGGAAATTCTCATCCGCATGGAACAGTTTTAGAAGAAATTATAGTACACATGTTACAGCGTGTATACAATAACAAAGTATTCTTAGGTACTGGAAGCGTAGTATCGGTTTCTATTGATACAAGTTATAGAAATGGGCAACCATCGGAATGGGCGAGAGATGCATGGAAATGGGGACTAGAAAAAGGAATTGTAGATGGAAATTCTCATCCACATGGAGAAGTGACGGAAGAAATCCTGGTACACATGCTGCAACGTATATACAATAACAAAGTATTCTCAGATACTAGAAGTACAGTGTCAATCGCCTCTAATGTGAGCTACCAAAATGGAGAGCCATCAGAATGGGCGAGAGATGCATGGAAATGGGGATTAGAAAGAGGAATTATTGATGAGAACTCACATCCACATGGAAAAGTGACAGAGGAAATTTTAGTGCACATTCTACAACGATGTGCGAATAATGGAGTATTTAATTAAATAAAAAGCTTGATTCTTATTCTACTAATCCCTGTCTAATAGACAGGGATTAAAATTTATAATTAGAAGATTTAAATTCACAAATCGTTTGTTTTTAGTGTAGCTGAACTAAGTGTATACAATCTACGTTGTGTTTTAAAAATAGTATATGTTTACTAGAAACATATTTTTGATATTAGGTTACGACGTAAGTGATCCGAATTGGTAGTTTTTCTGTTAAATACTGCACTCATTAAATGTCTGAATATTCTTTCGGGTCGGAGAGTAAATATTACTCCTTTAATTAAATTAAGATATTATTTTTCAAACTACATAGCAAAATTTACGTACTAAATGAGATTGTTAGAAAATCAATAAACAAAATTAAAACGGGAGAGGAAGATATGACAAATACACATCCAGAGGAAAATCAATTTCAGAACCAAATTCTAAATCAAATCATGCCAAGTGATGACAATAAATTTATGGAAATTGATGACGTTGTGGATAATTTGGGATTATTACCGCTAGCAATTTTAACGTCAACGTGGAGCTGTTTAGAGGAAGTCCAATTACTGTTTCCATTGTAAAAACGGGAAACCCAGCAACAGAGGTTCCTACAAAAGTAGTTACCGAGGATATTATTGAGGGACAAATTGAGGTGGACGTTAAACCAGAAGGGATTAAATAATGAGATGAAAAGACAAGTATATGCATATTAAGATTTTTAATTTTTAATTAAATACGAAGTAGGAAAGAGGTGGAAATAATGGATGGTTTGCAAGAGATGAAAGGTGATGTTCAGGAAATAAGACAAGATATTAAAGATATACGATTAGAGATTAGAGGTCTAGAAATGAGGACAGCAGGTAATGAAAAAGACATTATTAATATCAATAAGCAATTAGATAAGATTAGTGCTAATACAACATGGATCTTACGCCTTATTATTGGTGGATTAATTGGAGCAGCTCTGACCTTCCTCTTGAAAGGTGGCGGTATGTAATGATTGAAATTACGGCCATGATTGGGGTTGTTGTAGGGTTATCACAAATTGTAAAAATAAATGGATTGCAAACAAAATATATTCCAATATTTAATTTGACGCTTGGCATTATGCTAGGTGTTTTATTGTTGTCTCAAGATATCAAAATGAACATATTTCAAGGAATGATTATCGGTTTGTCAGCAAGTGGATTGTTTGACCATACGAAAATTATGAAAAAGGATGACAATAGGAACTGAAAAAAAAATCCAAATTAACCCATGGAATGATCGTATCATGGAAGAAGAACACAAGTGGTTATTAGAACCAAACGCGAAAATTTGGCCCGAAAAGGAATAGACGAAAATAAAAACGAGCACTCCTATTTATAGTGATGAAGTGACCCCTAAAAGTTAGACACGGTTATTTTATCAAGCTGCCTTAATCCGTTTTGTATTATAATAATCTATATATTTTTCTAATTCTATTTTAAAATGCTCTACACTTTCAAATTCTTTTATGTAGAGGAACTCCGACTTCATAATTCTGAAGAAATTCTCTATTACTGCGTTGTCGTAACAGTTACCTTTTCGAGACATGCTCTGTACAATAGCTCTTGATTCAAGTGTACGGACGTATTGTCTCATTTGATAATGTCATTCTTGATCAGAATCCATCAGTAGTTGGTGATTTTCAGGCAAATGTTCTAATGCATTCTCTAACATCTTTGAAACAAGTGAATACGTCGGTCTAGAACCAATTGTATAGGTAATAATTTCACCATTATACAAGTCTAATACAGGTGATACATACAGTTTCTCTCTAAACAATGTAAACTCTGTGATGTCCGTTACCTATTTTTGATTCGGTGCATCTGTATAAAAATTACGCTCTAAAATATTAGGTGCAATTCTACCGACTTTTCCTTTATAGGATTTATATTTCTTCATATGCACAACACACTTTAATCCAAGCTCTTTCATAATGCGTTGCACCTTTTTGTGATTCACTTTCTGACCACGATTCGTTAATTCATCACGAATGCGACGGTAACCATAACGACCTTCATTTTCCTCATAAATCGCTTTCATCTCAGCTTTCAAATCGGCATCTACATCTGGACGATTCATTTTCTTTACTAAATTATAATACGTGCTTCGTGGAATATTAGCTAGCTCCACGAGTGCCTTCACCGAATATTTATGCCTTAATTCATAAACTACTTGCGCTTCGTCTGGTCTCGTGATTTTTCCAAACAGAAATCGTTGAAGGGGCAGGAATGTTAAAAATAGCTGCCGTCTCAAATAAGGACATACCGTTTTCAATCATAAAGTTTAGTACGTCTAGTTTAAATTGTTGTGTGTAATTTGTACAACGTTTTAGAAAAGCTTCCACACCATTCTGTTTATACTGGTTTACCCAATTCAAAATAATTGTGTTACTTATACCGATCGCTCTACCCATTTTTCGATAACTTTCATTTCCGTTCAAATACCGTAGAACGATTTGTATTTTTTCATCAGCTGTAAATTTAGCCATAGAAAAACTGCACCTCCAATTGTTAGACTGTGTCTAACAATTGGAGGTGCAGTTCAGAATAGGATGCTCTTTTTGTATTAATCACATAGATTCATTTTCGGGCGAGGTAAAAAACTCGTTGATTTTGTTGGAAAGTAGAAATGGAATGGCTCCTTTTATTACAGAAATATCCCAATCCCACCATGCAAGATTCTCTAGTTTGTCAATCGTTTCTTGCGGGAAACGATATCGAATAAATTTTGCAGGATTACCAGCTACAATTGCATATGGAGGTACGTCTTTTGTGACAACACTCTTTGCCCCAATAATGGCTCCGTTACCAATTGTAACACCAGATAAAATGCAGGATTGATAACCAATCCATACATCGTTGCCGACTACGATGTCACCTTTTGAAGAAGGATGACCCGTAATATGTGCTCCTTCATTAAAAAATGCATTAAATGGGTATGTCGTTATCCAGTCTGCGCGATGTTCACCGCCAAGTATAAAAACGACTTCTTCTCCTAATGAACAAAACTTACCTATTTTTAATTTTGTTTCATCATTCCAAGAAAAAATGGTTGGACCTACTTTACTATAAGTATAATCACCAATATCATATTTATTATATTCAGGTTTTTGATTTAAAAATAACATAACCAATTTAGCATCCTCTCTAAAGCAAGTAATGGATATGGAACATTATATGCAACTTGGAATAAGTCGAACTGTGTTGTATGAATTGGTAATGCACAAAAATAGTAGTAGGCGCAATGCATAAAAAGGAGTGGAATGAATGATATACGAAATGGGATTATATAATAAACCTTTTCAATCAATTCAATTAGGAAAAAAAGTATATGAAGTACGTTTATACGATGCAAAACGTCAACTTATTAAACAAGGCGATCATATTGTATTTACGAACCTTACGACAGAGGAAATGATGACTGTAAAAGTAACGGAAATAAAACGATACGCAAGCTTTAAAACAATGTACGAACAAATTGATCACAAATTATTGGATTGTGAAAATGATAGTTTAGAGGAAATGCTAGAAAGTACATACAAAATATATACGAAAGAACAAGAAAAAAAGTGGGGAACAGTTGCGATTCGTATTGAGGTAATAAAATGATAAGAAATCGCGGCGGGGCTATCATTGTGCAGGAAGGGAAAATTGCTCTTATAAAACGTACTCGAGAAGGGGAAACATATTATGTTTTTCCAGGCGGAGGAATTGAAGAAGGAGAAACAGCTGAAGAAGCAACGAAGCGAGAAATTTATGAAGAATTAGGGGTACATATAGAAGTGGAGCATCTGATTGCAAAGGTGGAGTATAAAGGTACGGAGTATTATTTTAATGCCCATATTATAGATGGAGTTTTCGGAAGTGGTAAAGCTGAAGAATTCAAACTGAAAGATAGAGGGAGTTATATTCCGTTGTGGTTGCCGATACACGAGTTGGAAAAAGTGAATATAAAACCGTATGAAGTGGTCGGAAGTATATGTAATCATTATAAAAATTAAGGTCTGACAACATACAAAAAAAACCATTGACATAGTCTTCTGATTTAAGTATTGTATTCGAGTATGTTTATAATCAGGAGGTTTATATGAGCAATCAAACAACTACACATCATGTGAAAATGACAACAGCAGATCCATCTGGAATTGGTCTATTTGGATTAGCGATGGTAACACTTGTAGCATCATCTCAAAAGTTAGGCTTAACAGATGGCGTTTCACTTGTATTACCGTGGGCAATCTTTTTAGGAGGATTTGCACAAATTTTTGCGTGCATTCACGATGCAAAGCATAACAATACGTTCGGTACAACAGCATTCGGTGCATACGGCCTATTTTGGTTAGGTGTTGGAATGACTTGGTTAATTCAACTTGGAGTATTTGGCGAAAAATTAGCACAAGCTGCAGATTCAAAACAGCTGGGTGTAGCCTTTATTGGATATTTGATTTTCACAATCTTTATGACAATTGGTGCAATGGAAACACATAAAGTATTATTTATGATTTTCGTCCTTATTGATTTCTTATTTATTGGTCTTTCATTAAGTACTTTAGGTGTTATGCCGCATGCAATGCATAATTTAGCAGCGTATTCTGAACTATGTATTTCATTATTATCTTTCTATGGTTCAGCAGCAGCAGTGTTAAATACACACTTCGGTAAAGTTGTATTACCAGTTGGAAAGCCGTTTGGTATTTTTAAAAAGTAATAAAAAAGCACAGGTGATTGTATAGTCATCTGTGCTTTTTTGTATGGAATAAATAAAAATGAAAAATATAATTGAAATTGATTCTCATTATTAATATAATGAGAATGAGAATCATTTATTGTAAGAGGGGGATGCCGAAGTGGCAAAAATTTTAATAGCTTATGCAAGTATGTCAGGAAATACAGAGAGTATTGCTGATTTAATAAAAGTTAGTTTAGATGCTTTTGATCATGAAGTAGTATTGCAAGAAATGGAAGGCATGGATGCTGAAGAATTATTAGCCTATGATGGAATCATTTTAGGATCTTATACGTGGGGCGATGGTGAATTACCGTTTGAGGCGGAAGATTTCCATGAGGACTTAGAAAATATAGATTTATCAGGAAAGAAAGTAGCGGTATTCGGATCAGGTGATACGGCGTATGAACTATTTTGTGAAGCGGTAACGATATTTGAAGAAAGACTTGTAGAACGCGGTGCAGAGCTTGTGCAAGAAGGATTGAAAATCGAACTAGCTCCAGAAGACGAAGAGGATGTTGAAAAATGCAGTAATTTTGCAATTGCATTTGCTGAGAAGTTCTAAGAATGGGAGTGTCAACGTGGAGACAATGTTAAGTGCGACCGCTATTACAAAGTTAAGAGATGGAAAACTTATGTTAGCTACTACATATGATGGCTTATTTATTGAACGAGACGGAGAATGGAAACAAATATTAAAAGGTTTTCAAAAACGAATTAGGGATTTACATAGCGAAGATAATGTAGTGTATGGTGTAGGTGACGAAGGGATTTTTATTCGTAGTATGAATGGCGGAGAGAACTGGACGGTTCAGCGTTTTCCAACAAAAGCAACGAGTTGGAATGTGTGTAGTAATGTACAAGGAACAGTCATTGCTCATGGAGATAAAACGTTGTATCGTTCTAATGATTTTGGTTCGACATGGGAAACCATTCATCCATTTCTTGAGTATGGTGGCGGGGCACCATCTATTCGATCGTTATTTTTATATAAACATTACTTATTTATCGGTACGAAAATACATGCTAAATATGGTGGTGTTTGGCTCTTTAATTTGGAGACACGTAAATTAAAGAGGATTAAAATCGTGATGAATCAGATGATCTCAGCGTTGACTGTACACAATTCTTATATAGTAGCAGCGAGTGGATCGTGCAAGGGGATTAGCGGGAATATTTCTTTTTGTAAAATAGATGAAAGTATTGAGAGTGAAAAAACATATTGGCACACATGTCAAAGTGAGCAGAAAGCAAGTAGCTATTTAGCCTTGAGTGTAGATCAACATGTGCTATATACAACGTCAACGCAAAATAAGGCGGGGATTAGTACGGTTTGTCGTGTACTTCTAGAAGAAAGACTTGTTACAGTGTGTGACTCAGTTAAAGGGCATGGCTGGCGCATCGTTAACCAAAAAGAGGGTTATGTTGTAGCTGGATCAGGTGAATCAAAAGCGATGCAATGGAAGAAAAAAATTATATAGCAAAAAAAACTTTACTTTTATTATATTGATATGATATAGTTACTTTAAACCATTTTACTTTTAATAATATAGAGATTTAAATGAGCTGTAACTTCCGAGGAGGATAGCAATGTTAAATCTCCTCTGGGGTTGCAGTTTTTTAATGTTTGAAGTATTATTGTAAAGTGGTTGAAAATGAATATGTACATATAGGTACATTGTAGGAGGATTTTTTAAATGCAAAACGGTAAAGTAAAATGGTTTAACGCAGAAAAAGGTTTCGGTTTCATCGAAGTTGAAGGCGGAGAAGACGTATTCGTTCATTTCTCAGCTATCCAAGGCGACGGCTTCAAATCTTTAGAAGAAGGTCAAGAAGTTACTTTCGAAGTAGAACAAGGTAACCGTGGACCTCAAGCTACAAACGTAAACAAGAAGTAATTACGGAAAAAAGAAGGGCTTGCCCTTCTTTTTTTTGCATTTTTATTGAATAACCTCCTATGTACATATAATAATGAGATTAAATTTTCGTTTATTAGACGAAGTATTTCATGCATAAAGTGTATGAATGAATAAATAAATACTGAAAATAGAGTATGTGTGTGAAAAGGAATTTAGAAAGAGGTAAATAAATTGGAAAACGCTACACATTTTATTGTGTTCGATATAGAGAGAAATTTCAGGCCGTATAAATCAGAAGATCCGTCAGAGATAGTTGATATTGGAGCTGTAAAAATAGAAGCAAGTACAATGAAGGTAATTGGAGAATTTTCGGAGTTAGTAAAGCCGAGTGCACGACTCACTCGGCATACGACAAAATTAACGGGAATTACAAAGGAAGATTTAATTGGTGTGGAGAAATTCCCGCAAATTATAGAGAAATTTATTCAATTTATCGGAGAAGACTCTGTATTTGTTTCATGGGGTAGAGAAGATTATCGTTTTCTATCTCATGATTGCACGTTATACGGTGTAGAATGCCCATGTATGGAAAAAGAGAGTAAATTTGATTTGCAGAAGTTTGTTTTCCAAGCGTATGAAGAGTTATTTGAGCATACACCAAGTTTACAATTTGCAGTAGAACAGCTCGGTTTAACGTGGGAAGGGAAGCAGCACCGAGCTTTAGCGGATGCTGAGAATACAGCGAATATACTTCTTAAAGTATATAGCGAGAGAGACATTCATAAACGGTACAAAAGACATGGTGAGCTTGAACTTGTAGAGAACGGAAAACTAACAGAAAAAGCGAAAAAAAAGATGCGAAAATGGGTATTTAAAGAAATGAGAAAAAATACAGAGCGTCCTTTCGTTTGGAGTGCATTTGAAAATAGTGACACGTGGGAAAGTATAACGGAAAGATATTATATAAGTGAAGCTACAGTAGAACTTCTGAAAAAGCATTTTCGTACGGCGGTGAGAAAAGCGGAAAGACAGATTAGATATTTGGCTGAGATGGAGGAGAATGTAGAGGTTAAATGACATTCTCCTCTATTTCTAGCTACATAAATTTAACGTCATTGTATTGATGGATGAATAAAGTATTCATATTAAATAGGAATTGATTTGTTGTGATTGGGCCATTATAATTGCTTTGAAAATTAAGGTGTGGTAAGGATTTTTAAATACATTCATAAAATTAGAGCCCATAGAAATAAAAGAGGGTAGAGTTAAATGGAAGCAATCTTTAACATTGTAACAGTTTTAGTTTTTGGGATAATATTTACCACGCTATTAGCAGTAATTACACTTCCTTCCATAGCAAAGAAGAAGAATTGGGAAAAGCTTAATATATCTTTAAAGCGTGGTGTATTAAAGAGTAAAATATGAGTTTTATACAGGGGAGGTGTGATAGTGATAGACTTGGATATTAAAGACGTCGCCGTACAGATGGAATTAAACGGAGTCTTTTGGGATGAGCATGGGATTGCTGAAATGACCGTGACTACAAGAGAAGAGCATTCTCTTCTTCTTCGTCTAGTAGTTGACTTAGAAAGTAAAACTATTAGGGTGACGAGTGCCGAAATAGTGAATGGATTCTGCCCTCTGTGTAAACAGAAAAGGGACGAATGTAGTGAACTTAATGACTTACAAAACAAAATGGATATTTTAGAAGAAGCTTACGATTGGGTGAGAGAGCATCCAGAATATCGTTTTCAACTATCTTTTTACGAGTACAATAAATTTGAGGTAGTGAAGTGAAATTTTCATTTTACCGATATACATAGTGACTACTCTAATGGAAATACACTTGTACAACAAGAAACGCATTTACTGGTGGATCCTGCGAAAAATGTCATCTTGGATTAAAAATAAGCATATTTTGTTTTAAAGCAGAAAAACCGATTCTTAGAAGAATCGGTTTTTTTATATAACTGTCAACTATGTCCCAAATAAAAGAGCGCTTATTAACAGCGCTCAGTAAAAATAGATATATGGAAGCATTTATCCCGCATTAACGGGCAGTAAGACCCCCCTTAAAATTCAGCTGAAGCAACGAAGTTAGGTGGGGGATCAACTGCCCGTAAAAGCCCGATTGGTTCAACTAATAATCAGTGGGGATGAACAAAACCCCCACTGATTAAAGTTTCACTTTATCCAATCCCGTTCGGATCATAAGAATACTGTTGCTTATTCTCAATCCGCTCAATCACATCTTGCAATTCATCTGGCTTCAGAAACTCAATTGGAGAGAAGCCTTTCTCAAACGTAAGTGTATCAGCCTCAATCATTAATACGTACCGGTCATTTACCTTTGCGATATGTATTTGATCCCCGAAATCAGCAAGCAGGGCCTTTACGGAGATATGGTCTGCTTTTAGCTTTAATTCCACTTCAGGAGCATGCTCGACGATTTGAGCGGTAGCTTCCATTACTTCTTCGGTTGAAAATTGTTCCATAATTTCGCGTTTCGGACTGGCAGCCCATACTTCCATTGCTTGGTCGAATTGTTCGCGTTCTTCCGTACCTTCTTCAAATACATCTTCGATTTGGTCGTATACCATGTCCATTACTTGCGTTTTCATAATTTCAGGCATAGAGCGTTCGTACTCGACGAATTTTAAGAAGTCTTCAAAGTAGCGGGCGTGTGATGCTTGGTGAATTTTTAGTTCGCCCACTTCAACGATACCTTCTTCAGGCATGTACGGATATTGGATAGATTTCATATTTTTTGTTGTGATGGCCATTTCAACGTTACGAATCAGTGTGGATTCATCTGAAATAGAAGCGACTTTCGGTTCGAAGTCACATTTCATAACGAAAACGAATGGATCATCAAAGTATTTGCGTAGTTTTGCTTGCGCAATTAAAAATACACCACCGCGTACAGCGCTTGTGTCCAGATATGTATAAACGAGAGGTTCACTCATATCTTTGAAGTTTTCTTTTGTTTCCGCAAAGCGAATGCGATTAAAGAGGTTGTAATGAGGGTTTGAATCAAGTTCGTGCCCTTCTTCTACAATGAAGCGACCGATCTTTGTCGGAGCTTGTTCTGTTTTCGCATGACGTTCTACTTTTCGCTTTGAAATTTTTAATAATTCACCATTCAAAAATTCTTTTAAGGAGCTATCTTCATACTCTTCAGCGTCTAACGTTTGAAAATGTTTGTAGCGTTTATCAACAGCTTCACCTTTTCCTTCTACTTGTACAACATAAAAGGAAAGATAATTTATTTCAAAATCCATATTTATCACCTTGTTTCATTTCATTAACTCTTATCAGTATAGAGATGGAAAAAACTTTCGTCAATTTATATAAGGAAGGGGAAGCCCCCTTCCTTCATATATTTTTTATTTTCGAAATTAAAATCCGTCTTCTAATGCTGAAAATGGAATGTTCAGTCTGTTTTCTACTGTACGTAAACGTTGGTTTAAGCGGTTTAATCTACGTGTATGACGCTCAACCGTGTTTTCTAATTGACGTACTCTTTGTTCAAGCTCATTTACTCGTCTTTCTAATTGACGGTTTCCAGCACCAGGAAAAGAGATTGGAAGTTGGAATTGTCGAGTTTGATCATATGGATTAACTTGTTCTACTGGATCTATATATTGTTGGTATTGTGCTTGTAAATCATATTGAGGTTGATAACCAGTTTGGTTATATGGATCGTATGGATTGTAGGGGTACATAAAAACATCCTCCATTTCTTTAAAATAGGTTAATTCACCATAATGTATGTGTAAAAGCGGAGTGTGGCACGGCAAATACCTATTTATGTTCACAGGATGTTTTTTATAAATACGAATATGGAGTTTTACATTTGAATTTCGTTCGTTTTATGGTATATACTGGATAATAGGGAGAGGTTACATAAAAGTTACAATTCTATCAAACTCAAACTTTTATGTAAATATGTATAGACATTTGGAAAAGAAAAGAGTAATTTATATAGAGTAAAAAATAACTTGTAACAATTTATAAATATATTGTAAAATGATTGTAACAAAACATACATAAAAATGAAATAATACATAAAAGTAGTATTGGGGAAAAGGGGAGAGTATATTGTTCCGTAAAGTAAAGGGTATATTAGTTGGGGTGTTATGTGTAGCTGTAGTGAGTGGCTGTGGTACAAAAGTAAGTGATGTTGCATTAGTAAGTGATATTGGTGGCCACACGGTAGAGGCTAAAGCAGAAGTACAGGATTCTATTAGTTTAGTAGATGGTCGTACAGGTACGGAAGTGAAAAAGCTAGATTTGTCGAGTCTAGGTTATTTTGAAGATGAAGCGAAATTTAAAAAATCAGTTGAGAAGGTTGCTAGGGAAGTTGGGAAAAATGTTGACAAAAAGATGGTCCCTTCACGTCTAGGACCTGATGGAAGTTGGCAAGAAGGAAAACCTTCTTATGAATTAATGGAAAAAGAATTAGTAAATAAATTATTAAACGTAGGTATGTGGGATTCTTCATATCAATTACCTATTGTTGAGAAAAAACCTACCGCTACATTAAGTGATGCGCAAGGAAGTGGCACGGTAATTGGTAGATATGAAACGAATTTAGGTGGCTCAACAGGTGGACGTATTGAAAATATTCGTTTGTCAGCAGCGAGCATAAATGGAGTTGTATTAGCGAAAGGGGACAGTTTCTCTTTCAATGCATTAATTGGTGATACAACGCCAGATAAAGGATATCAATTAGGAAAAGAAATTGTAGATGGTAAGTTAGTAGATGGATATGGCGGTGGTGTTTGTCAAACATCATCAACATTATACAATGCAGCAGATCAAGCTGGTTTGAAAATGGTAGAGAGAACGACACATTCTAAAACGGTAGGTTACGTTCCACAAGGAAGAGATGCTACAATTGCATATCCATACTTAGATTTAGTGTTTGAAAACACGAATGATGCACCTGTGAAACTTTATATGGGCATTCAGGGCGGAAAGTTAGTTGCTGAAGTACATAAAATGCGATAAGAATTAGAACAGACTGTTTTTGTAAAGTCACCTTTTCTGAAAGTTAGAAGAGGTGACTTTTTTATTATGAATATAAAAAAGTGTAAATTCTGACTTTTCTTATTTACATAGGATGATTTTAGTTGTATCCTTCATAGTAACGGTTATATGTAATGGGAAAATATTTGGATAAGGAGATGAAGTTACTCATGGTACAAATTCATCCAAAAACACGTATTGGTCATGTTGAATTTAAGGTGTTAGATTTAGAACGTCAAATTGCTTTTTACGAGAATGTTGTAGGTTTAGAAGTAATTAAGCAAGAGGGGAATAAAGCGTATTTATCTGGAAAAGGTGGAAAGAACACGTTACTTGTTCTTGAAAAGTTAGAGGACGGGGTACTGCAAGAGCCGCGTACGACTGGTATATATCATATAGCCTTTTTAGTTCCGACTCGTGAGGCTTTTGCGTCGGCATTATTTGGTGTGATTCGTAATAAGAATGTAATTGATAGTCCGGCTGAGCAAGAGGGACGTTATACATATTCAAATGAAATTTTACCAATTTCAAGGTTTAATAGTGCAAGTGATCATACGTATAGCGAAGCGTTTTATTTACAGGACTTAGAGGGAAATGGTATAGAAATTTATGCAGACCGCCCGCGTGATCAATGGGGAGAAGGACCAGGAGGAAGTACGCCGCTAGATTTAAAAGAACTGGCAACGCTCGTTGATTATGAGGTTGATGGATTACCTGCTAATACTGTCGTTGGGCACGTACATTTACGAATAGCAGATGTAGAGAAGTCACACGAGTTTTATGTAGAGACAGTAGGATTTGAAGTACAACAGCGTGAAGATGACTGCTTATTTATTTCTGCAGGAGGATATCATCACCATATCGGTGCAAATACGTGGAACGGAGTAAATAATCCGCACCCACCGGCATATGCAACTGGATTAAAAGTGTATACGATAGTACTGCCGCATAAAGAAGCGTTAGATGAAGTGAAAGAAAGATTAATAGAAAAACAACATGGAATAAATGAGATTTTAAATGGATTTACTGTAGTAGACCCGAGTGGTATTACAGTACAGTTTGAAATAGAAACAGCATAAAAGAAGTCGGAAGGTGTATAATTACCTTCCGATTTCTTTTTGATACGTAATCCAGGTAGCACAAGGATTGAAAGGAAAGGATTTTAATATCTCCATTGCATATATACTCGTTGAATCGAATTCACCTTGAATGAAAGAATAACCGTGTGTATTTGCATACATAGCTTGTTTGAAAACGAGAAGTTTCAGTAAGGATGCATTTTCTGTATTGTGAGTCCCGCACCATCCTAGTTCTACCGTATTATCCTTTTCTGATGTATGGAGGAAAGAGTACGCAATAATTTCAGTCTCTTCATCTATTATTACAAAGCTCCCATCTAGTAACACATCATCAGCTAAGATCTGTTCTTTCCAAGCTTCGAGCGGGAATGAGGCAACTGGGTTTGCTAAGTGAGTCTCTTCATAATTCGTTTTTACTACGTAGGCTAGTTTTTCAAAGAAGCTATTATTGGATAAAATGTTTGATAAACTTTGTACAGCATAATTTGAATGAAGCATTGTATCGATAGTTATGATTTTTCGTACGTCTAATATTGGCATATATGTTCTTCGGATTTCCGTAAAATTATGTTCCTCAAAAAACGCTTTTAAATGAGCTGATGTTTCCCATATAGAGGTTTGTAATGGTAGTTTGAAGTTTTCTCTTTTTGAAATCTCGTTTAATAAAAATTGTTCAATGTGTAGCTCTGAATAGAACGGATTTGTATACATTCGAAAGTATGTGCAGTATGGATGGAAGTTACTGTTCCACGTGAAAAAGACGCCTACTACATCTTTTTTATAGTAGGCAATATACGCACATTTTGTTTTATTCTCTCGTAATAAGTGAAATAGATAAGAGTCTTCATTATATAAATCAATAAGTTGTTTTACTTGTAGCTCATTACTTCTACTATACTTCTCTATAACAAGAGTATGTTTATTGGTGGACTTCTTCATAGCTCAATCCAAAACCTTCTTACTACATTCCCATCTTCCTCAGTGAAATCATCATCACGAAGCCCACCATTATGTAAAATTGTTTTTTCAGAAGCTGTATTCACTTCGTCACAAACGACAAGTACTTTCTCGATGTTTAATTCCTTCGTTTTTTCTAGAGATAATTTTAATAACTTCGTGGCATAACCTTTTCTTCTTTCAGAAGGGCGAATGCCATAACCGATATGACCGCCAGCGTTAAATAAATGTTCGGTTAAACTATGACGTATATTAACAGCGCCTACAATTCTATTATGATCTGTAACGAGCCAATACGTAGAATCTGGTACCCAAGATTCAGGGAGGTTTATTCCGTTATGAGCATCGTGAAGTTCTTGAATCATTGCCGTGAAATTAGAGGGATCTTTTGAGATAACCCATGGAATCATTGTTTCACCGCTATCTTTCCATTCGTTATAAAAATCTAAGTATTCTTCTTGTAAATCGATAGTAGGTGTAAGTAAAGAGACGTTCATTGTTAGTAAGCTCCTTTATTTATTTAGTATGTATAAAAAAATACGGCTTAAAATGTAAGCGTTTTCCGAAATTTCTCAACCTCATTTCATGGAATCCACCTTTGTTTTTTTAGAAAATTAGTGGAGTTTTAAAATTAGAAGTTATTTATTTTATGTTAATATTTAAAATATTAACATAAAACGGGCGGGGTATTAAGTGTATTTTAGCAAAATTCCTTCATATCGATAAAAGGATGTGTGTGATAATTTTTGTTTTATCTATCTATAATGAATGAAAGGGGGAAGGCTCGTGAGTGTAAATTTTGATTTGATTATACGAATCGGTGTTGCGGGTTTGTTAGGAGCAATAATCGGTATTGAAAGGGAAATTCGATCAAAAGAAGCGGGATTAAAAACACATTTCCTAGTAGCGGTAGGAAGTGCATTAATAATGGTCGTTTCGAAATATGCTTTTTCAGATATTATGAATGAGGAACATATGGCTCTTGATCCGAGCCGTATTGCAGCACAAGTTGTAAGTGGAGTAGGGTTTTTAGGTGCAGGTACAATTATTATTCAAAAGCAGGCGGTGAAAGGGTTAACGACAGCGGCTGGTTTATGGGCTACAGCAGGAATTGGATTAGCAATTGGCGCTGGCATGTATGTAGTAGGCATTGGAGCGACGATTCTAGTTTTAATTGGTTTAGAGATTGTGAGTCGTATTTTTAAGGTGCAATTTTTATTTCCGAAAAATATAACAGTGCAAATGTGTATAAATAAACATGAGGCGGTACAACAAATAATAGAAACTCTACAAGTGAAAGGTATTCCAATACTGTCATATGAAGTGGAAGCTCTACAGCGAGGTACAGAAATAGTTTATAAGGTAGGGATGCAGCTGAAAAATATATCGTCAGAAGAAAAGAATGAATTTATTCAGCGTATGCAAACATTACCGGAAGTTACGTTTATAAAGTTAAAATCATAGCGTTCAAAACGAGGATAGATATAGCAGGAATTTCGCTATTATCTATCTTTTTTGATATAAAATTCACATAAAGTCAAGTGTTAATTTTGCGCGGTATGGATACATATGTGAACGTTCCCTTATTTTTTTCTCAATACAGAATAAAAAGTAAGAATAGTAAAATAATGGTGCGGGACACTAAAAAATGTAAGGTAGGGGAGAGCATGAAAGGCTATTCAAAAAAAGTGTTAGTAGGGGTAAGTTTTGCTAGTTTAATGTTAGGGAGTTTTCAAGGGAGCACATTGGCAGAAAGTAAAAAGGGAGAGCAAGTTTCTTATCGGAATGTGCTCAAAATGGAGCCAGTTGGTGTACAACTGCCAATGCAAGAATTAGCTCATTCATCAAAAGTGCTTGAAAATAAGTCTTTTGAGAAAAGGCTACAATTTGCTGATTTGTCGCAAAGGCCACCTGAAGTAAAAAAAGAAAGTAAGCAATTAGCTGCAGCGAAAACTTATACAATTGCTGAATTAAATCAATTAAACAATCAGCAATTAGTAGATCTACTCGTAACAATTGATTGGGAGCAAATTACAGGTCTATTTCAATTTAATAAGGATAGCCTTGCATTCTATCAAAATGATAGTAGGATGCAGGCAATTATTGATAAATTGAAGCAGCAAGGACAAGCTTATACGAAAGATGATTCTAAAGGGATTGAGACTTTAGTAGAAGTATTACGTTCAGGGTTTTATTTAGGATTTTATCATACAGAATTAAGTAAACTAAATGAGCGGAGCTATCATGATAAATGCTTACCTGCATTAAAAATGATTGCGAATAACCCGAATTTCAAACTCGGTACGTTAGAACAAAATAGAGTAGTATCATCATATGGAAAATTAATAGGAAATGCTTCGAGTGATGTGGAAACGATAACATCAGCTGCAAAGATTTTTAAACAATATAACGATAGTTTTTCTACATTGGTAGACAATCTTTCAGCTGGAAATGCAATTTACGATATTATGCAAGGTGTTGATTACGACATTCAATCGTATTTGTACGATACGAGAAAAACACCGAAAGACACAGTATGGTACCAAAAAATTGATAGCTACATTAATGAATTAAGTCGTTTTGCCTTAATTGGAACGGTGACAGAGAAGAATGGTTGGTTAATTAATAATGGTATTTATTATACAGGTAGACTTGGTACGTTCCATAGTACAGGAACGAAAGGATTGCAAGTTGTAACGGACGCAATGAAAATGTATCCGTATTTAGGAGAACAATATTTCGTAGCCGCTGAGCAAATTGCGACGAACTATGGCGGGAAAGATGCAAATGGAAATGTTGTGAATTTAGATCAAATACGAGAAGATGGGAAGAAAAAGTATTTGCCGAAAACGTATACGTTTGATGATGGGGCAATTGTTTTAAAGGCTGGAGATAAAGTGGCAGAAGAAAAAGTAAAACGTCTATATTGGGCGGCAAAAGAAGTGAAGGCACAATTCCATCGTACAGTTGAAAGTGATCAACCTTTAGAAAAAGGAAATCCTGATGATGTATTAACGATGGTTATTTATAATAGTCCAGCTGAATATCAATTTAATCGTCAATTGTACGGATATGAAACGAATAACGGTGGCCTTTATATAGAAGGAACAGGTACGTTCTTTACTTATGAACGTACGCCAGAAGAAAGTATTTATAGTTTAGAAGAATTGTTCCGACATGAGTTTACTCATTACTTACAAGGTAGATATGAAGTACCAGGGCTTTGGGGACAAGGTAAGATGTATGAGAATGAGAGATTATCTTGGTTTGAGGAAGGGAATGCGGAGTTTTTTGCGGGGGCAACGAGAACGGATAATGTTGTACCGAGAAAGAGCATTATAGGGGGAATATCTTCAAATCCAGCAGAACGTTATACGGCAGAGCGAACGTTAAATGCAAAGTATGGAACGTGGGATTTCTATAATTATTCATTCGCTTTACAATCGTATATGTATAATAAGAGATATGATATGTTTGACAAAGTTCATGATCTTATTAGAAAAAATGATGTAACAGCATATGATGCATACCGCTCTGCATTAAGTAAAGATGCGAATTTAAATAAAGAGTATCAAGACTATATGCAAATGTTAGTCGATAACCGAGAGAAATATAATGTTCCATTAGTATCAGATGATTATTTAGCAACTCACGCACCAAAACCAGTTTCAGATATTGCGACAGAAATTACAGCAGAAGCAAAATTAAGTAATGTATCAGTTAAGAAAAATAAATCACAGTTCTTTAATACATTTACACTGCAAGGAACGTATACGGGTACTACTGCAAAAGGGGAATATGAAGACTGGAAAACAATTACACAACACGTAAATGATACGTTAAAGCGTTTAAGTGCAAAAGAATGGACAGGCTATAAAACAGTAACAGCTTACTTTGTAAATTATCGTGTGAATGCATCAGGACAATTTGAATATGATGTTGTATTCCATGGTATGAATACAGAAGAAGGTGCTGTGAATAAAGCACCAGTTGCGGTTATAAATGGTCCATATAACGGAAATGTAAATGAAGCAATTTCGTTTAAAAGCGATGGATCAAAAGATGAAGATGGGAAAATTGTTGCTTATAAATGGGAGTTTGGTGATGGTACTGTAAGTAATGAACAAAATCCAACTCACGTGTATACTAAAGAAGGAACGTACACTGCAAAATTGACAGTAACAGACGACAAAGGATTAACGAATACTGTTACAACGAATGTAACGCTTCAAAAGAAGGAAGATAACAGTGTAGAAAAAGAGCCAAATAATTCATTCCAAACAGCAAATAAACTGCAATTAAATCAAGTTTTACGTGCTAGTTTAGGAAATGGTGATACGAGTGATTACTTTGAAATAAATGTGGAAACTGCGAAAAACCTACAAATTAATGTAACGAAGGAAAATAATATCGGAGTAAACTGGGTTCTTTATTCAGAAGCAGATTTAAATAATTATGTTACGTATGCCCAGCAAGAAGGGAATAAGTTAGTAGGAAGTTACTACACATATCCAGGGAAATATTATTTACATGTGTATCAGTATGGCGGGGGATCAGGGAATTATACGGTAGAAGTGAAATAGTAAAAAGGTCGCCGTGAGTGGCGACCTTTTTTACGCATTATACCCGAATAATTTTAAATCTTCTCCTGAGTCTGAAATTATCTTTTCGAACTGAAATCCTACTTTTTCTAGAAGCTTTCCTGAATTGATGTTATCAATAGTAGTAATTGCTACAATTCGTTTTAGTCCTAGTTTTTGTACTCCGTATTCGATTACAGCAGAAGCTGATTCAAAGCCATACCCATTTGAACGGAATTTCTCTAAAAAGGCAAAGCCGATATCGACATCTTCTAATGAATCTCTTTTAATAAGTCCGCACATACCAAGTGGAGTGAGATCTTTTTTTCGTTCAACTAAGTAAAGGCCAAATCCCATTTTGTTATACATATCAACAGGGCCGTTTAAGATGTATTTTTTTGCATCTTCTAAGTCTTTAATCCTTTTATCACCAATAAACTGAATCCATGCAGGATCGTTTACTAATTCAAGAATAAATGGAGCATCTTTTATATCAAACCAGCGAAGAACGAGTCGTTCAGTTTCAAGAACTATCAATCCATTGCACCACCTTTAATAGTTATAACAATTAGTATGGGTTGCGAAATACAAAAGTGCAACATATTTTCATTATGCTCTGCTTGTTCACATAAAGTTCGTTTGTTTTGTATAAAGGGATATCCTATAATTAAAATTGATTGTAAAGAGTGAGATGCTTATACAATGACTCCTAGGTGACTAGGAGTTTTTACTATATAACTATCATTATTACTAAATATGACACACTACACATTCTACTCAAGGAGGTACATAATGAAGAAATTATATAATGCATCATTTACGTATTTGATTATCGGTTTATTATCAGGAATTTTCGCCAGGGAGTATGGAAAGTATAAGGGGATTTTAGGCTCTACTTTGTTAAATTTATTGCATACACATACACTTGTACTTGGCTTTTTCTTCTTTTTAATTGCTTTAGGATTAGCAAAAGTATTCGCGTTTCATGAAGCGAAAAGTTTTAATAAGTGGTTTGTTGTACATAATATCGCATTAATTTTAATGTTAGGTTCATTGGCCGCAAGAGGGCTTCTTCAGTTAAATGGAGCGGACTTTAATGGGTTAACTTATATTGTAGGGTTTTCCCATTCGCTGATGGCAGTTACTTTAATTTGGTTTATGTTGTTAATAAAGAAGTCATTTAAAATGTAGTTTTATAGAAAAGAACTTGCGATAGGTATTGCAAGTTCTTTTTGTTTATTCGACAGTCTGAAACGAATTGCATATGTATAAAACTTGAATTATTTAATTTTTCGGATTATTATGTATAAAATAGTTAACATATTTTGTAATTCAAATTTATAGAAAGTAGGAGAGTGTAAGATGGAAATAACGGTAGAGCGTTTAGTAAATGAATTAAAGGGTGTACTTCCCGAAGATCGAGTAGTTGTAAATACGACAGTAAGAGAGTTACATAGTAAAGACGAATCTTATCATACTAGTAGTTTACCTGATGTAGTTGTTTTTCCGAAAACGACTGAAGAGGTTAGTAGGATAATGAAAGTAGCGAGTGAGCATGGAAAACCTGTCGTTCCTTTTGGGGTAGGTTCTAGTTTAGAGGGACATGTTATTCCATATGAAAAAGGAATTACAGTGGACTTTTCGCTTATGAATAAAATACTCGAAATAAGAGAGAAAGATTTCCTTGTAAGAGTACAGCCAGGAGTGACTCGCTCTCAGCTGAATAAAGAATTGAAAAAGTATGGATTGTTTTTTAGTGTAGACCCAGGTGCAGATGCAACGTTAGGTGGAATGGCTGCCACAAATGCGAGCGGAACGACAGCAGTTAAGTATGGGGTAATGCGTGATCAAGTTCGTGATTTAGAAGTCGTTCTTGCTGATGGGGAAGTAATACATACTGGAAATTTAGCAGCGAAGTCATCATCAGGTTACCATTTAAATGGTGTTTTCGTAGGTTCAGAAGGGACGCTTGGATGCTTTACAGAGTTAACATTAAAAGTATACGGCATACCAGAACATGTTATGGCTGCAAGAGCATCGTTTCCAACTATAAATGATGCAATAGAAGCTGTGATTAATATACTACAAGCGGGTATTCCAATTGCGAGAATTGAACTTGTAGATGAATTATCTATGAAACAAGTAAATCATTATAATGAAACAAGTTACAGAGAAGAACCTACACTGTTTTTAGAGTTTCACGGTAATGAAGCAGGACTAAAGCAAGATATTGAATTCACGAAGGAAATTGTTTTTGATCATAAATGTAAAGAAGTTGCTTTTGAAATGGAAACTGCGGCGAGAAATAAATTATGGGATGCGCGGCATAATCTAGCATACTCTTACGTTCATAGCTATCCTGGTAAAAAGCTTATGAGTACAGACGTATGTGTACCAATTTCAGAATTAGCTGGTGCAATCCAACATGCGAAAGAGACGTTAGATAAAGTAGGCCTTGTCGGTGGTATTCTTGGTCATGTAGGAGACGGGAATTTCCACGTGCTCTTAATGATTGATCCGAACGATAAAGAAGAAGTGGAAAAGGCGGACGAAATAAACGAAAGTATCGTTTTATATGCTCTTAAACGAGGTGGAACGTGTACGGGAGAACATGGCGTTGGAATCGGAAAACGGAAGTATCAAGAAGAAGAACATGGGGCGGCATTACTCGTAATGGAAAAAATAAAGAAAGCTCTTGATCCGCAAAATATTTTGAATCCGAATAAAGTTTTTCAGCTGAAGGATAGGGGATGATGGGGTGAAAGTACTAGAAGCGATAAGTAATATAGCTGGAAAGTATTTTGCATTTTGGGTTATTTGTATTGCAGCTATTGCATATTTCATTCCTGGGCCATTTCTTGGGTTAACTAGTTACATAACAATTTTACTTGGAGTTGTTATGTTTGGTATGGGGTTAACATTAAAAGCTGTTGATTTTAAAATCATTGCTACAAAACCATTGCCAGTTATTATCGGTGTATGTGCTCAGTTTATTATTATGCCACTTGTCGCATACGTACTAGCCTACGTTATGAATCTGCCAGCTGAATTAGCAGCTGGATTAGTGTTGCTCGGTTCAGTACCGGGTGGCACTGCGTCAAATGTTATGGTTTATTTAGCGAAAGGGAACTTAGCGTTGTCTATTGCAATGACGTCATTATCAACGTTATTAGCACCAATTGCTACACCTCTTATTTTATTATTACTTGCGGGACAATGGATGCCAGTGAATGCTATGTCTATGTTTCTTTCTATCGTACAAGTCATTATCCTACCAATTATTTTAGGATTAGTAGTGAAGAAATTTTTCCCTAATACTGTTACGAAAGGAATGACTGTTATCCCTTTCATATCAGTTGTAGCAATTATTATTATTGTTTCTGCAGTTGTTTCAGCGAATGTAAGTAGCATTACTTCTTCAGGCCTGCTTATCTTTATTGCAGTGATGCTCCATAATGCATTTGGCTTTTTACTAGGATATATAACAGCGTTCGTACTTGGACTAGACGAAGGGACAAGAAGAGCTATTTCAATAGAAGTAGGAATGCAAAATTCAGGCTTAGGAGTTGCGCTGGCAACAGCACATTTTGGAGCAGCAGCTGCACTTCCAAGTGTATTAGCAGCAGTATGGCATAATATTGCAGGGCCGATATTAGCAACCATCTGGTCAAAAAATGCAAAGAATACTTTTAGTGATGAAAATGTATCGGTAAATATAGAAAAATAGGAATGATAATTAATGCAAAAACGTATTGTACATTTTGAAGGACTAGTTGTTTTATTAACTACCATTTATACGTATTCGATATATGAATTTAGTTGGATTATATTTTTGATATTCCTTTTAGCACCGGATCTATCAATGTTAGCGTATAGTATAAATAATCATGTTGGTGCTAAAATTTATAATATATGTCACACATATATTATATCTATATTCATAGCTATCATAGGTGTCTATTTTAAGATAGATACCGTTATAATGATTGGGTTAATATGGACAGCACATATTGGGATGGATCGAATGTTTGGATATGGATTGAAATATGAGACGGATTTTAAGAATACTCATATTCAAAGGTTATAAATTGTTTTGGGGAGAGAGATACATTGAAACAGAGAATTACAATCGAAGAATATAACATCAAATGGGAAAGTGAATTCAATAAATTACAAACTATTATTAACGATGCAATGGAAGAACTTGTTTTATCCGTTGAACATGTGGGAAGTACAGCTGTTAAAGGACTTGTATCAAAACCAATATTAGATATTGCTATAGTAATAGAAGAGTACGAAATTTTTCCTGAAGTAGTAAAAAGCCTTGAAACGATAGGGTATTATCATCAAGGTGACTGGAGCTTCAAAGGGAGAGAGGCGTTTGGTAGAAAGGATGCTTTCGTTCCATGGAACGGGGAAAGTACAGTTTGGATGGAACATCATTTGTATGTGTGTGACAAAAATAGCGAAGAGTTAAGAAGACATATAGCGTTTCGAGATTACCTTCGTGAACATGAAGATGTTGCTGTTGAATATGGACGATTAAAGAAAGAATTAGCAAGAGAATCGAAAAATAGAGCGAGCTATAGTGAAGGTAAGACGGCATTTATTACAAATATATTAGGGAAAATAAACTAAGGCGGCATGGAATACATGCTGTCTATTCTTTTTAGAAAGCTGCCATTGTAAAACAAATACAAACTGGCCCTGTTGATTGATGCAATTACTAAATATAATAGGAAATAAAATAGAAAAGAGCGGAAAAGAGGGAGTTTATGTACATACCAAAACATTTCGCAATACAAGATGAAGAGATGAAGTACGAAATAATAGAACAAAATAGCTTTGCGACATTATTTTCTCAACATAACGGGGAACCATATGCAACGCATTTGCCGTTGTTATTAAATAGGGAGACTCTAACTTTACATGGCCACTTCGCGCGTCCGAATGAACAGTGGAAAGATAGTGGGAATCAAGAAGTATTAGCTATATTCCAAGGACCACATAGCTACATATCGCCGTCGTGGTATGAAACAAACAATGCAGTGCCAACATGGAATTACGTTGCAGTACATGTATACGGTGAATTAGAAATTGTTGAAGATGAACAGGAATTATTAAATTCTCTTCAAGATTTAGTACATACATATGAAAATCCAAAGAGTACCTATTCACTTGATGATGTAGATCCGAATTATATGGGAGGATTAAGTAAGGGAATAGTTGGGTTTAAAGTAAAGATAAATAAAATAGAAGGGAAAGCGAAGTTAAGTCAAAATCATTCTGTAGAAAGAAGAAAATTAGTTGTAGAGAAACTTGAGGAAGTTGGTAGTGAGGGGAGTAGGGGGATTGCTAGAATGATGACGTGGAATTCGTTGTGATAGAAAAAACAAGTTATATATTATTGATTTTGGTCATGTAAATGAAATAAGAGAGCTAAGAAAAAGAAGCAAAAGTTTCAACGAATAAAAATGAAGTCATACGATAATGCATGACTTCATTTTTTTCGCGTGAAAAAATGTATAGATCAACCGCCTCCATCACCTACAGAAAGGCTTTGTATCTTAGTATTAGAATGATCCAACTTTGTTGGACTTGTTATACCAGTACTAAATGCTAGAATTGTAACGATCCCCATAAAACTTAAGAGTAATTTTTTCATTTTAATCCTCCTTTAGCATTTGCTTTTTTCTTTGCTTGTAATGCCATATAAAAATATTTACTTGCTTCAGAATGTTCGTTTTCATCATAGAATTTAATTGCCAATGTTTCATATTGTTCCTGAACATCTTCATATAATTCTTCGCGTTCGAAATATTTAATTCCTGCTAATGCTATTTTTTCAAATGTTTTAGCAGGTGAACTGTTATTTAGTTCTTGTAAAATCATAAAGCGATGTTGGAACTCCTCTTGTTTTAGTTCGTTACTAATACTTAATCCCCTTTTTATTAGCTCGTCTGCGACGCTAAGTTCCTTTAATTTGTAGTATTCTAAAGCGCTAGCAAAGATAGCTTTATAATGATTTGGGGATTTCTCGATAACTTCAGAGAGATAACGAATAGCTAATGCATTAAGATTTTGATTTGAATACATCCATCCTAAGTTATGTCGAACCATTAAAATGAATTTTTCTTCTCCTGTTTTTTGGAATTGATTCATTGCAGCTGTAAAGTGTTCTTCAGCAAGTTCCCATTCTTTTAAGTTTATACATGCTAAACCTAAAATGTTATCACAAAAAGCTACATTCACTTCATATCCTAGATGATTAGAAAACATATCTTTAGCTTTTGTTACTTCTTTGATGGCTTGAAGTGCTTGCTGATTATCATAGTAGGAATATCCTAGTTTATAGTAGAACTCTGCTTTTTCAATTTCATCTGGAATGTATTGAAGCAAAGCTTCAGCTTTATCATAATGTTTTCTCGCTAGTATATAGTTTCCAATTGCATCTGAGTGAATAGCTTTAAAGAAATGATAGTAATATGATAAGAAATTATTTGTTGGAATTTCAAACGACTCAATTTTATTAAAACTGTCTTTAGAGACGCCTAAGTTATCAATTAAATAATTATATCGGAAATTTAGTAAAGAATAATAGAGCAATAAGTTTTGATCAGGTATACCTTTTGGATAGTCGTTTTTTAAAATGTTGATTTTATTATCTATTTGTTCTTTAAAACGGTTTGCGCTATCAATGCGTCTTAAACGGATTTCTATGTACCATTCATTTAATAGTTGTGTGATTTGTTCACTTTTAGTGGATGTAAACATGAAGATTCCTCCTTTTTAGAATATTCTTATAAATAACGATAACAAAAATAATAATACTAAAAAGCAAAACTTATATTTCTCAACATTTTTCACGAAGATAATCAATTAATATGATTGGAATAGTGATATATGTGTGGTTTGATTGGAGTACAATTTATGCCTATGTAAAAAATGTGCCTTCAATAATTGAAAGCACATTAAAAGAGATTAAACAATCAAGTCCCACAAAAAGTACGATAAGGACGATTCGTCGGTGCAGGTGGAATGCAGTATTCTTCTTGCTCTGTAGCATAAGCATAAGGATTTGATAGAGCTTCAAGAAGTTTTTCCATTACGCTATAGTCGCCGTTTGTAACAGCTGCTTCTAAAGCTTCTTCTACGCGGTGATTCCTTGGGATGATGGATGGGTTATTATTTTTCATCATTTCGTAGGCATTTTCTTTCGATTCTTCTTGTTTTTCTAATCGAGATTGCCACAGTTTGTACCATTCTTTAAATTCTGGACTTTCGAATAGAGGCGTATTTTCTAACGTATCAAGAGTTAATGAACGGAATGTATTTGTATAATCTGCCTTATATTTCTCCATCATTTTTAAAAGTTGCTCAATAAGTGAATGATCTTGTTCTTCGTCGCTAAATAGTCCTAATTTCTTTTTCATTCCAATGAACCACTGTTTTTCATATTGTACGCTAAATTTTGAAATTTCGTCTTGAGCAATTTTTAATGCTTCTTCTTCATCTTCATGCAGAATTGGTATTAAAGATTCTGCTAGTCGCGCCAGGTCCCATGCGGCCATATATGGTTGATTTCCATATGCGTAGCGACCTTGTGTATCAATAGAGCTAAATACAGTTCCTTGGTCGTAATTGTCCATAAATGCACAAGGGCCGTAATCAATCGTTTCTCCACTAATCGTTATATTGTCAGTGTTCATTACGCCATGGATAAATCCAACAAGTTGCCATTTAGCGATGAGGCTTGCTTGTTTCTTTATGACTTCTCGTAGTAATGCAGTATATCGGTTTTCATGAGCTTCAATTTCTGGATAATGTCTTTTTATCGTATAGTCAGCTAGTGATTGTAGATCCTCGATAGAACCACGAGCAGCAGCATATTGAAATGTGCCGACACGTATATGACTGCTAGCGACTCTAGTTAAAATTGCTCCAGGTAACTTTGTTTCCCGATATGTTGGCTCGCCTGTTGTGACAACTGCTAAACTGCGAGTAGTTGGAATATCAAGTGCATACATTGCTTCACTAATAATATACTCACGTAGCATCGGACCGAGTGCAGCACGACCATCACCACGGCGTGAATACGGAGTAGGTCCAGAACCTTTCAGTTGAATGTCAAAACGTTTATCTGAAGGAGTAATTTGTTCGCCAATTAAAAGAGCACGACCGTCGCCTAACATATTAAAATGCCCGAATTGATGACCTGCATACGCTTGTGCTAATGGATGAGCTCCTTCTGGGAGTGCATTACCAGCGAAAATAGCAATTTCGACTTCTTTCTTCAGTTCTTCAGGATTAAAGCCAAGAGATATTGCTAGCGAATGATTTAGTTTAACTAGCTCCGGTGAACTTACTGGAGTAGGGGGGATTTCTGTATAAAATGATTGTGGTAAAGTTGTATAACTATTATCTAAATTCCAACCAGCTTCATTATTTTTAGTCATTTTATCTCCTCCTTGTTTATTTTTTATTATGTATTTGTACGTATGTATTCTTTGTAAAATTAGTTAAAAGTATAATATGATATTTCCCCTTAAAATCTATTGTAAGGACTTCAGTGTGCTATGTCTATTCAACAGCAAATATAAAAACTCCATTTAAAAAAATGGAGTTTTTATTACTACTTAATTTTTACGATTATTTTTCCTTTTGCTCTTCCACCCTCTGAATATTCCATTGCTTTTTGAGTATCTTCAAAAGGGAAAACTCGATCGATTACCGGTTTGATTCTTCCAGCTTCAATATAGTTTGCGATAGTACGTAATTGATCTCCGCTTGGTTTCATAAATAAAAATGAATATTGCACATTATGCTTTTTTTCAAGTGCAGTAAGTTTTCTACTTGCTAATGAAAATAAGAGTGTTTTAAAAAATCCGGAACCAAATTCTTTACCGAAACGAGCATTCGGCATTCCTGAAACGGAAACGATGTTGCCGCCACTTTTTATAATATTGAATGATTTTTCAAGTGTTGTCCCGCCGATTGTATCAAATACTGCATCATAATCTTTTAGTATTTCTTCAAAATTCTCTGTTTTGTAATTAATAATTTCATCTGCGCCAAGAGACTTTACTAAATTCGCACCAGCTTCACTAGCAGTCGTTGTAACAGTGGCACCCATTATTTTTGCTAACTGAATTGCGAAAGTACCAACACCACCAGATCCAGCGTGAATTAATATTTTTTGTCCTTTTTGTAAGTGCATAATGTCATGTAGTGCTTGATATGATGTTAAACCAACGAGTGGAATCGACGCTGCTTCCTCAAAACTTAAATTCTTTGGTTTTAAAGCTATATCATCTTCATGAATGGCTATATATTCCGCGAAAGTACCGATTTTATTTTTTCTTGGACGTGCATATATTTCATCACCAACTTTAAAACGAGTCACTTTTGATCCAACCTTTACGATGACACCGGAAAAATCATTACCAAGGATTAGGGGCATTTCATATTTAAGTAACATCTTTACTTTTCCATCACGTATTTTAAAGTCAATTGGGTTAATACTAGCTGCATGAATTTCTGCGAGCACTTCATGTTCATTTATTTCAGGAGTAGGTACTTCTGCCATACGCATTGGAACTTTCCCGTATTTATCAATTATCATTGCTTTCATTTCTTATACCTCCAAATTTCAATAAAAGTTGTGTAATAGCTTTTCAATATTTAATACAAGATTTTTTAATAAACTTAATTTTGTACGTATATCAATATAATAAAAGTTTTTTGTACCTTCTTTTCGCATTAAAATAATACCGGCTTCTCGTAAAATCCTAAGGTGATGCGATACTGCTGGTCGAGAAAGGTGTGTTTGTTTCGTAATTTCTCCTACACGTAATCCGGTTTGACATTCCGTTTTCATGAGAACTAACAAAATAGCTTGACGTGTTTCATCGCCAATTGCCAATAATACTTTTTGAGAATCAATAAAATCTTTTTTTATAACATTTAATTGTTCTTGTTTATTCATTTCAATCACTTTACCTCCTGGTAATTAGTCGAAAGGTTTAAGATGATGAACCATTACATCGATACGGTAATGCTACATGATTCTAGTATGAGCTGCAATATTGGGAAAGAAAATCGAGACGAATGAAATTTTATGTGTTGATAATGGTAGGGGATAGAAAAGGGTTACATACTAGAATGGTAAAATTTTTAAAAATAGAAAATGATTTCATAATATACTGTTTACAGAAGATAAAGGATAAGGGTTTTATAAAAAATAAGCGGTCGTAACCCTGTATAACTACTTATAGGGTTACGACCGCTTATAGTGTTTTTATTATTTTGGTGTTTACTAAAGTGAGTTGTTTCGTTTTACTCTTTCATACATGCATAATGCAAGCAGATTATAGATATATGAAAAAGTAAAAGTAATTTGGGGCGTAATCTATCTATATGATAATTTAAAATGAAATATAAGTCTATATCTTTGTTGTTTTTTTGATTATATTTATGTCACTGAGCTCAGAACAATGATGTGGAGGGTAAATATATGAAATCGAATGATGTACCAGTTTTAATTGTTGGGGGAGGATTATCAGGATTAGCATCTGCGCTATTCCTTGCAAAACATAACATTAATTATTTACTGCTTGAAAGGCATCAGTCTACTGCAATTCACCCGAAAGCAGGTGGAATCACTTTTCGTACGATGGAGTTATTTCGAGAATTGGGTTTAGAACAAAGAATTAGATTGGCGGGTAAAGCGTTAGAAAATTGCCGAGGAAGAATAGCAGTTCATACAATAGCTGAGGTGAATAAGGAAGAATTGGCACAAATGAGGGCGAATCAGTATGGAAACGATGAAAAGTTACTTCGAAAAATAGAAGAGATTAGTCCATCAAAACAAACAGCTTGTTATCAAATTACTTTAGAAGAGATGATGTTACAAGAAACGAGAACATTAGGCGGAGAAGTATCTTTTTATCATGAATTAGTTTCTTATGAACAAAATGAGCACGGAGTAATAGCAACGATTCGGAATCGTGAAACGGAAGAAGAAAGTATTATTCATTGTGACTATGTAATTGCAGCAGATGGGGCAAAAAGCAAAATACGTGAGCAACTAGGGGTAAGTACTGAGGGACGAGGTACAATCGGTGGCTATTATATGAATATTTATTTTGAAGCGGATTTAAGTGAGTTTATACAAGGAGATGCATTTGGTTTTTCTATGGTACTTCATCCGGAAGTTCTTGGTGCGCTTATTCCAGTTGATAACGAAAGAAAATGGATTTACCATGTATCCTACGATCCATTAAAAGGAGAGCGACCAGAGGATTTCACTATAGAACGTTGTAAACAAATTATTCAAACAGCAATTGGCAACACAAAGGTCGAGTCAAAAATAGTAAGTGTTTTACCGTGGGAGGCGAGTGAAAGTACGGCTACAAAATTTCAAGATAATCGCATTTTTTTAGTTGGTGATTCAGCACATATTATGCCCCCAACTGGAGGATTCGGTTCAAATACAGGAATACAAGATGCGCATAACTTAGCTTGGAAATTAGCAGCTGTTATAAAAGGGAAAGCAAATCCAAAATTGTTAGAAACATATCATAAAGAGAGATATCCTGTTGCAAAATTAACGACAGAGTATGCGAGTAGTTTATTGTTCCGTGCTGCAAGTAGAGAGGAAGGCAGTTTGAATAATATGGATGGATTAGCTGTAACTGTTGGGTATCATTATAGTTCAGATGCAATAATAGATGACTCAGCTACTCCACATAGAATGGATATCGTAGAGTTGAACGGAAGACCTGGAACGCGAGCACCACATTTTTTTGGAATGTATGAGGAGAAAGAAGTCTCTGTCCTTGATTTATTAGGTAACGATTTTGCTTTGCTTACTGGAGCAGAAAATGATTCTTGGGCTGAATCAGCACATACTGTTTCAGCTACATTAGGAGTAACTATAAAAGTGTATCGCATTGGTTTAAGTGGAGATTTTGTTGCTCAAGAAGATATTTTCAGAAAATTATATGGGATAGAGAATGGAGGAGCTGTATTAATTAGACCAGATGGCTTTATAGGATGGCATTCGGCAAAAGCAGTGGTAAATCCAGATGTAATGCTGGAAGAGGTAATGAGAAATGTATTATGTGATTTTTAAGTAAATACAGAAATACTTTCTTATATGTCTCACTTTACTGAAAAAATAATATTCACAAATTTTAATAGGTTTGGTATGATTAATTTCGACAAGTTAATCGAGGCCAGAGATATTTGAGATAAGCCATAAATTTATTTAGGGATACAGAAGTGTCCTCTAAATAATTTATGGCTTTTTTTATTGGATGAGCCGTACACAATAGAGAAGTTACATGTGGAAAGGAGGGCTATAGAAAATAAATAGTTTTCTATATTAATAACATAGAGAAAGTATATTCGTAAGACTGAAATTTTAATATAAGCTTATAAAAATAATGAAAGTATATCTTCTATTTCGTGTAAATCTCATTAACTTGTTGAAATTTGCAGCGTAGGAAGGGTTAGAAGGATGAGAAAAATTATTAGCGCGTTCGTTATTTTCTTTATGATGGGAAGTATCTTTGCTGGGGGAGCTGTTCATGCGAAAGCAGAAGGGAAGCATGAATGGAATACGAATAAGTTTTTAAATATTGCACATCGCGGAGCAAGTGGACATGCACCTGAGCATACTTTTGCTTCTTATGATTTAGTGAAAAAAATGAAAGCGGATTATTTGGAGTTAGATATTCAATTAACTAAGGATGGCCAATTAATTGCAATGCATGATACAGCAGTTGATCGTACTACAAATGGAACAGGGGAAGTACGAGATAAAACATTAAGTGAAATAAAAAGCTTAGATGCAGGATCGTGGTTCAATAAAGCTTATCCAGAAAAGGCTAAGCAAGAGTACGTTGGTCAAAAGGTTCCGACACTAGAAGAAATTTTCCAAAAGTACGGAAGAAGCATGAAGTATTACATTGAAACAAAGTCACCAGATGTGTATCCAGGAATGGAAGAGAAATTATTGGCTTTATTAAAAAAATATAATTTAGTAGGTCAAAACATGTCTTCTAGCCGTGTTATGATTCAATCATTTAGTAAAGATAGTTTAACAAAGATTCATAGTATGAATAAAAATATTCCGTTAGTTCAACTGCTTTGGTATTATCCAAATGAAAACAATGAGATTGTTGAATGGTCTGGCATTACACATGAACCGAAAAGTGTAACAAATGAAGATTTTCAAGAAATTAAAAAGTATGCAGTTGGTATTGGACCGAACTTACGCAATGATAACGGAGAACTAATTATTGATGAGTCATATATGAAAATGGCTAGAAATAATGGTCTGTTAATTCACCCTTATACAATTAATGAGAAACTAGATATGCGATTGTTAATTAAATGGGGTGCTACAGGAATGTTTACAAATTATCCTGATCGATTACATAGTGTACTAAAAGAAAAATAAGTGAGATAGGATAAAAGGTATACCGACGTTTTGGTATACCTTTTTCTATTATGCTAGATTATAGTAGTAGGATACATATTCTTCTAAGCCTTGAACTTCTTTTTCAGGCGGCTCAATGCCACCTTTTCTACCGTAGCAAATATTTCTCAAGTATTCTCCAAAAATCATAGAGCGGCTTTTCTCATTTTCCATCCAATTATATCTATTAATGATAAACTCGCCATCGAAACTTGTATCAAATGTATATGGAATACAAGTAACAGTGTTAGGAAGATGTTTTTTCAATACTCTATATTGCCGACCGGCTCCTAAACTTTTGCAAACAAATAGTAGCCGATTAATTTTTGTGAAATCAAAAATCTTTTTCGCTTCCATTGCATTAGCGATAGAATGGAGGGAATTTGTCTCGAATAGGATAGCGTCTCTGGGTACGCCATGTTCAATTAATTTATGTACAATTACTTCTGCTTCTGACAAATTCCCGTAATTCCAGCTTGGATGTTTCATGCCATGCAAACTAGTACCACCTGTAACGATAATTTTATTTCCTAAACCTTGTCGATAAGCTTTTAGTGGAGTTTGCCAATTGCCAGGATGAGAACCGCCGAAAACGAAAATGGCATCACATTTTTGTGGTGTTATTTCTTTTAGAAAAGTGATTTCTGTAATTTGATCGATTTGTTTTTTCGTAAGATTAGGGACATCAGGATATTTAGGGATTACCATTTGAAAACCTCCTATATAGTGAAGTGATAAATTCATTATATAGCGATTTTGTCAAGTGAAAAAAGGGAAGCTTTTCATTTGAAAGCTCCCCTTTTAAGATAACTCTCCAACAAACCAAATCTCTTTTTCATCGATTGTATTCTCATCATAAATGACTTCTTGAAAGTGCAACATTTGGGCAGTAGGGCAAATTGAAATTCCCCATGTTTCCCAAAAATCAATTTCATTTGAAAGAGGAATCCATGTTTGAAATTCATTATTTCTATTGGGAAAATTTTGAAAGTAGTCATCGTTTTTAAATACGATAATTTGCGATCTCCATAAATTTTCTATAGAAATTAAAACAACAACTCGATATGTATGTATATCGCTCGGTTTTATTTTTATTAAATGATTTGCTTGATTTAATAAGGTTTGTATACACAATCGTTTTACTTTTCTAGGTATTTTACATGAATTGATAAAAGATTGGGAAACTGGTAATAGCATATACCAATATTCATCGTTATAGAAAGCAGAAGGGAACGTTTTTGTATGTTCCTCAATGCGTTTAATCATAGTGTTTGTTTTTCGTTTCATACCACGTATTTTCTTTTCGCGCATTGTTAAATCATCTCCATAAATTTTTGTAATGCAGCTGATTGATATATATCGTTCCTAGTAATAAAAGTAGTAGGAACTTTTTTGAATCTATTAGGTAAAGGATTGAATGATAAGTTATGTGCATGACCACTTAAAATTGATTTCATCATAATTGCTACGCCCATATTTGATTTTACACAGGCGAGTATTGCTTCAATTGTTCCGAACTCTAATATTCGTTTAGGCGAGATGCCTTCTTCTTGAAGCCAGTCTTCTAATAAACTTCTATAATAGCAACCTTGACTAAAAGCGAGTAAATTCATATCTTCTATGTCTGTAAGAGAGGGTAAAGGTTTTTTACTAATGAGAACTAATTCTTCTTCACGAAATACACTTGTATGAAGTTCAGCGTGCTGAGTAGAGCCAGCTATAAACGCTCCGTCTAGTTTTCTTTCTAACACTAGCCTAATTAGTTGTTCGGTCGTATTTGTTTCTAAAATCAATTCGACTTTTGGGTGTTTCTCATAGTAGGCCGTTAATATAGAGGGAAGCCTTACCGCAGTTGTAGATTCTGTACATCCGATTTTCAACGTGCCCTTTGGCTCAGTTCCATTACTTTGAACCGCTTTTATAGATTGATCCATTAAGTGGATAATTTGTTTAGCGTATGTTAATAAAATCTCACCGTTAGAAGTTAAAGTTACACCTTTTCCGTTACGGTAAAATAAAGGCACACCTAATTCATTTTCTAGTTGTTTCATACGCATTGTTACGCCTGATTGTACATAGTTCAAATTTTTAGCGGCGTGAGAAATATTATTTTCCTTCGCAACTTCGTAAAATACAGTTAAATCTTTTATGTCCACGTATCATCCCTTCGAAAGGTATCAATTTTTTTGATGGATTATATGATGAATATTTATTTTATATGATATCAGAACTTTCATACAATGGAAGGGGTTGGAGGGATGATTGTGTTAATCGAAGAAAGGATGAAAAGTACTTATAAGTGGATGATGTTAATTGTTGCGACGATTGTTCAAACAACAGCGACACTTATAACGTATGGTGTTGGAGTTTTGGTGTTATTTTGGAAAGAAGAATATGCGCTTACGAATATGGAGAGTGGATTGTTAGTAAGTGTTGTAAATGTTGGACCATTATTTTGTATGCTTTTTGTTGGGCGGCTACTTGATCAATATAATGAAAAGTTGTTAATTTCTATAAGTTCATTTTTGCTAGGAGGTTCGCTTTTACTAACTAATATAGTAAGTGGATTTAATGGACTGTTATTTGTACTTTTATTAGTAGGAATGTTTTATAGTGTTTCCCAGCCAGGAGGAAGTAAAGTGATTTTAAAATGGTTTCCAAAAGAAAATCGTGGATTAGCGATGGGAATAAGGCAAGCTGGTATACCGATTGGTGGCGCATTAGCGGGAGTTTTAATCCCGTTTCTTACAATACAATATAATGTGACTTATGCGATAAATAGTATGGCATGCATTTGTATAATTGGAGGTTTATTATTTTTTATGTTTTATAAAGAGCCATATGTCCAAGAGAATGTAAGGAAAGAATATATTAAAAATTCTTTATGGATGCAGCTAAAAGTAGTGATATGCAAAAAAGAGTTGTATCCAATTTATATAACGGGTATTTGCATGATTTCATTGCAAATGGTGTTAGTTGGGCACTTCATGAAATTTTTAGTAAGGGAACAATCCATTACATCTATTGAAGCTGGAACAGTATTTTCAGTGATGTTCTTTTCTGGAATGATTGGCCGTGTTGTATTAGCAGCTAGTAGTGATTTGTTTTATAAGGGGAATCGGCGCACGCCATTATTTATAGCTGTCTGTGCTTCTATCGGTTTGATTCTATTGTTAGTCATGAGCATACATACAGTAACGAGTGGATTATTGTATGGTGTAAGCGCATTGTTAGGTTTCTTTTCGATTGGATGGTTTAGTCTTTTTATTGTCGAAGTTGCTGAATTGGCAAGTGAAGAATGTGTTGGAATAACAGTTAGTTTGGCACTTACATTCAATCAAATTGCGATTATTGTTGCACCTGTTTTATATGGTTATATTGTAGATGAGAAAGGGTATACGTATGCGTGGTTATGTATAGTGGTATTATTAAGCATCTCGGCAGTGAGTTTATATAGTAAAAACAAAAAATAAAAGAAAGTTAGCAATGTAAATTTTTTATGAAGAAATTCTAAAGAAATGCCGAATGTGCGACATTTCTATTTTATATGTTATATAATCAAAAAATAAATGAGATTCGTTTTCAATGACGTTCATTGCCCCTTTTGAAATTACCTGTTACTTTAGCCATAATGAGTTGTTTTTTTGTATCGTTATGTTATGTGCATGATTTATTTTGTTTAAAAATTTTTCAGCATCATTTCCTTTTAATATTTTAATTTATTTTACGTAATATTCAGTTAAAACTATGTTATTTTTTGTTACTCTGTAATGGAACATCATATCATTTAAACGATTGTGTTTATCGGTATTTTTCATCGTAACAACTCCATTTCTTATTATGTGTAACAAATGTTACATAAGCTGTTGAAATTATAGTAGGGTGTATCCGATTGTAAGGTGGAAATTTTACAAGAAAGAAATACAATAGAGAGTAGCCAAAAACTGAATATGAGAAAAAGGAATCTAGTTTAATTAGGTGAATAATAGATAGGTAATATTATAAAGTATTTGAAAATTAACATATATAGAATAGAATGGATGCGCGTTAAGTGAAACTAGATAAAAGAGGGTTCCTATTATGCTAAAGAAATGGTTAATTGTTTTCTTTATTTTTGCTATTTTTTGTGGGAGTGTCGTTGCACTAATGCATGCAAATAAAGGTAAGAAATATGATATAAAGGCATTTTCTAATGTGAATAGTAAGCAAAAGAGCGATATGCAAGAAGTTGATGCAAATGAGAAAAAGCGCTATGAAGTTGTAGCTGGAAAACTAGATCAATATTTAAAAGATAAAGGATTTAATGGGAGTGTTCTTGTAGCCAGTAAAGACCATGTAATTTTACGAAAAGGTTATGGGTATGCGAATGTGAAAGATAAAGTAGTAACAACGCCAAGAACGAAATATCGCATCGGTTCAATTACGAAAACAGTCGTTGCAATATCTATTATGCAGCTAAAGGAAAAAGGGAAATTAAATATTGAAGACAATGTAAATAAGTATATTCCATCGTTTCCGGCAGATAAAAACATTACGTTACGAAATCTATTAACACACACATCCGGCTTGCCAGATCAAGGACAAGGTAGGGTGGATGCGGGGTCACGTTTAAAGTTAGTAACGTGGATTGGAGCGCAAAAATTGCAATTTCCTGCAGGGACAGGCTGGAAATATACAGACTATAATTATATGGTGCTTGCATATATTGTAGAAAAAATTACGAATAAACCGCTCGCTGAATACATCAAAGAAAATATTTTTACTTCTGCTGGCATGCATGAATCTGGAATGGGGGCGACTCTCCCAGAAGATATTTTTTTAGCAGAAGGTTATACGAGAAAAGATAATGAATTAATAGCTGCACCCCGCTTAAAAATGAACTGGTTGTATGGGTGTGGTGAAATGTATACGACTGTTGAAGATATGAAAAGATTAGATGAGGCAATAATGGATGGAAAACTGTTATCTAAACAAAGTGTATTAGATATGTTTACGGCATCACCTGCAAGAAAATATGGATTTAGTTTCTATACGTATCCAGATTATTATCATAACCACGGCGTATTGGCAGGGTGGAATACTTTTAATAATTTTAACTGGGATAAAAAAACGTTTGTCATATTATTCTCTAACGTACAAAATGGTATGGATGATGCATTTAATCAAGAGTTTAGGAAAATGGCGAGTGATTTAATAGAAGCAAAATAATGATTTTTAAATCGGTATTGATATGAATTTATCAATACCGATTTTTTTTTGAATGTTCAACGAAGAAGTAACTATGAAGGGGGAATAGTAGAATAATTTTATTTAGGAAGTTAAATGATATGAATGTTAAATATAGGAAATCTGCTGCGGGAAGTTTATCTATTCGTATTGAATTTATGAGGAAGATTAATTGGTGAATTTTACATTGATAAAAAAGCTTGAGCTTAACACTATGTGAAGCTTTACATTATTGGAGACAAGAACAGGAGGTTTACAAAATGAAAAAAATAGTAAAGTTTTGCTTAATGGCTACATTATCTACAACGATTATTAGTGGATGCTCTTTTGAGGGGAACAATGAAAATGCTACAGGGAAAGAGAGTGAAAAAGTAGAGGTACAGAAAAAAGTTGGAAAATATACGATGCCAGATGAAAAAGATAAGCATGAAGGTACTTGGCTGCAATGGCCTCATGAATACACATATGGTGAAGAGTATAAGCAGGAAGTTGAACCGATTTGGGTTAAGATGGCAAGTGCTTTAACCGAGGGTGAAAAAGTCCATATTGTTGCATACGATGAGGAAGAGAAAGAGCGCATCAATAATCTTTTAATAGATAAAGGATTGAATATGGATAAAATTGATTTCTTTATCGCTCCTACTGATGATGTATGGGCAAGAGATAGTGGGCCGATTTTTGTTTATGACAATAATAAAAATCTCAAAATATTAGATCCGGCATTTAATGGTTGGGGAAAGAAAACTCCATATAAAAATGATGCTCGTGTACGTGAAAATGTTAGTGAACAAGTAGGGATTGAAAGGATTGATTGGGGGAATTTTGTCCTTGAAGGCGGTGCAATTGAATTAGACAGCAACGGTACAGCGTTATTAACTCGGAGTGCTGTAACAAATAAAAATAGAAATCCGGATTTATCAGAAAAGGAAATTGAAAAATATATAAGTGACCTTGGAGTAACAAACTTTATTTGGTTAGATGGAGTACCTAATATAGATATTACTGATTTTCATATTGATGGATTTGCTAAATTTCATGGTAAATCTACCATTGTAACGATGAAAGAAGATGACCTAGCCGAATGGGGATTGTCAAACAAAGATATGGATACATTGTTAGATGCAAAAAGTGCGTCAGGGCAGAAATATAAGTATGAATACTTACCTCTTAGTAAAGAGAAAGTTATTTTAGAAAATGGAAAAGCTCTCGATTATAAGGGATCGTATATTAATTATTATATTGGGAATACAGTGGTATTGGTGCCTAATTATAATGATCCGAATGATAAAATCGCAAATGATACGATTCAGAAGTTATATCCAGGTCGTAAAGTAGTTGGTATTGATGTGAGGGAGCTTTATAAAAATGGTGGCATGATTCATTGTGCTACACAGCAACAACCGATTCAATTGAAGTAATTGATTGAAATTTAGTAACATGCGGACAAAATAGGTACATTGTTACTTTTACCTATTTTGTTATGTTTTATTTTTCGCCAAAAAGGAGTAACAGCATTGAAAGAAATAGTATTAACTAGCTTTATAATGATAGGGTTTATGATTCTATTATTCAATTTCATACTTTCATATAAATTTTTAATATTGTATTTTAAAATCCCGTCAAGAGTCAACTTTCCGCTCAACTACAGGGATATATTTTTTATATAAATATATAATATTTCTCCGTGCTATAATCCATTCATGAAATGTGCACGTTTCGAAAATTGTTATGAAAGAGAAATAGTTGGCAAAGTGAAATTAGTTATTCAGCCATTATTAAAAAGCGAGGTAAATAATATGGAACAAAAACAAAATGGAATTATTTTTACTGCAATACCAGATAAATCAAATGAATATTATCGTCCATTTTATGAAGACCTGGTTTATTTTAATGAATACTTAAATGAACATAAATCTTTTACTGATCAACTTGTTTCTTTATCTGTTGAAGAGCAAGACTTTCAAACAAGCTTTTTTGAGTATGATGATATTTGGCTAAGAGATGTTGCACCAGTTGTCACAAATCACTTAGTTAAATTTAAATATGAACCGAATTACTTACCGAAAGATCAATGGCGATATTTAGATCAACAATTTAATAAATGGTTGAAAAAGAACGAATTTGAATATGTGAAGTCTCCATTGATATTAGACGGTGGAAATCTTATTTGGAATAAAAAAGATACTGTTATAGTAACGGAACGCATATTTGATGATAATGATGATTGGACGGAAGAAGAAATTATAGAGCAACTAGAATGGGATTTAGATGTGGGCCGAGTTATTATTATTCCTGCTGAAGAAGGGGACGTACTCGCACATGCAGACGGAATGGTTAAATTTATTGATGAGCATACGATGTTTATTAGTGATTTTTTAGGGGATCATGAATTTAGATATAATGTTCAAGAGATGATTCAAGAGCAAATGCCAGAAGCTAAATTTATAGTTGTTCCATCGTCATATACAGAAAAGGGACAATATGATGAAGAAATAGCATCGGCAAAAGGGTTGTATATAAATATGTTAGAAACATGTGATACGATTTATGTTCCTAAGTTTGGATTAGCTAAAGATAGGGAAGTTTTACGATATATTCAACAGCATACGGAGAAACAAGCTATTCAAATTCATGTAGGAGAAGTATCGACAATGGGAGGTGCAATAAATTGTTTAACGTGGTATTGTCCTCGTCATTTATTACCTTCAAAAATGAGGAGATTGAACAATCAGAATGAAGATTTTTGATTGGTTTTAAAATAAGCTTATAAGAAAATGTATTCAAGGGGTAAGTATATGTATACAATTACTGAGTTTTCACGGATTTGTAAAATGAGTACACGGATGCTAAGGCATTATGACAAAGAGGATATATTAAAACCAGCATATGTGAACCCGGAAAATGGGTATAGATATTATGAGCAAGGACAGTTAGAAATAGCGTTGGAAATAAAAAAGTTAAGAGAGTATAAGTTCCCTCTACCAAAAATTAAAATCATTTTGCAGTCATCAGATCAAGACTCGTTTGTGAAACATATGCAAGCACAAATTATAGAGTTGTCTCACGAAGTGAAGCGAAATTTACAGGTTATTTCAGAAATGAATGAAATGGTAAATGTGAATAATGGCCTGTATATTGCTCGCCATAGAAGTTACGATATATTAATTGGAATGAGAAATGAAATAATGGTAATTACTCAAAGGTTACAAATAAATATAGATGATATGGATGATTATTTTTATGACTTATATGAAAAGGTACAAAAGCATAATTTTCCAATAGTCGGTTCGCCTTCTACAGTTTTTTATGATGAAGAGTATATCCCGAATGAAAGCGATATTGAATTAAGAATTCCAATTTTGTATGAGAACGATAAAGACGTAGTACAAGGATCCGAAATAAAAAAATTAAATCCGCATCAAATTGTTACTACTATGCATTATGGAAGTTACGACTATATAGGTTACGCGTATATAGCGTTAGAAAAATGGATTGAAAGAAATAGTTATGTAATAGAGGGGTCACCATATGAGGTTTACATTAAGGGACCTGAATGTGATTGTTTAGTAGAGGAGTATGTGACACAAATTTGTTTATTAGTGATGAAAATAGACTGAGAATAAAGTAACCGAAAAGAAAAAAGCATGCAGAGTATATACTCTGCATGCTTTTTATAATGCTGAAAACTCTTCAACAAGTGAGTTGAAACGATTTAGTGCACTTTCAATCGGTTCTGGCGTAGTTAAATCAACACCAGCTTTTTTCAGTAGATTTAATGGATAGTCCGAACTTCCACCTTTAAGGAATTCAATATAATGTTTTTGAGCATTTGGATCGCCGCTCAATAACTTATCAGCAATTTGGATTGCAGAAGCGAATCCAGTTGCATATTTGTATACGTAAAATGGACGATAGAAATGCGGTATTCTAGCCCATCCATATTGTACTTCTTCGTCAAATACGAGGGAGTCGCCATTATACTCTCTAAACAAGTTTTCATAAACTTCGCTAAAGACTTGAGCATTTAATGGTTTACCTTGCTGCGCCATTTCATGTGTGATTTTTTCAAACTCAGCGAACATAATTTGTGTAAAGAAAGTGCCTTTAAATTTGTCGATAAAATGGTTTACTAAATGGTTACGTACATTAGCATCTTTTGCTTCTTTTAATAAATGATGAATTAGTAGCACTTCATTTACTGTAGAAGCGACTTCTGCAACAAAAATAGTATAGTGTGCAGAAATTCTTGGTTGGTATCCGTGTGAGTAGTGCGTATGCATACCGTGTCCACATTCATGAGTAAGAGTGAAAAGGCTATTTAAATCATCGTGATGATTTAAAAGAATGAAAGGATGAACACCGTATACACCAAAGTTATAAGCGCCGGAACGCTTTCCTGGCGTTTCTCTCACGTCAATATAACGTTTATCTTTAAAGCTTTTTAATGTTTCAATATATTCTTCACCTAATGGAGCTAGTGATTCAATCATGATGTCAAACGCTTTGTCATATGGAATGTCTTGTTTTACACCCGTTACTAAATCAACGCTCAAATCGTACTGGCGTAGTTCATCTACATGTAATTTTGCTTTTCGAAGTTCATTATAAGTATGTAGTGATTGAATATTTTTTTTCGTCGTATCAATTAAATTTTCATATACTTCTTTTGGAACCATGTCGCCAAATAATGATTTTTCTAAAGCTGATGGATAGTTTCTTAGCTTTGAAACAGTAACATTATTTTTAATAGCAGCAGATAAAGTAGAAGCGATAGAATTTTTTAATTGAACGTATGGTTTGTAATAAGCTTTATAGGCTTCCTTACGTTTTTCGCGATTCTCATCTTCTATTAACTTTGCATACATTCCGCGTGTTAAATTTACTTTTTCTCCATCATCATTTGTAATTTCACCAAATAGTATATCTGCATTATTTAACATGCCGTATGTATGCTGAGGAGAGGAAAGTGCTTCGCCCATTTGTGATAAAATCTCTTCTTGGTCCTTATTTAATACGTGTTTTTTATAACGGTATAATTCAAATAAGTCTTCTTTATAATATTGTAAGCCTTCTGCTTCTTCTATGTAAGAATGTAATGTGTTTTCATCTACGCTAAGTAAGAATGGGGAAAAGAAAGATTTAGCCGCACTTACTTTCACGTGTAATTGTGATACTTTATCGACAAGAGATTGAGCGTCAGTATCGCGCGTATCAAGATCAGATTGTAATCGTGCATAAGCGAACATTAAAGATATTATGCTAGAAATTTCTTCGCTCTTTGTTAAATAGGCTAATAAACTATTGCCATCGTGAATATGTCCATTAAACTCATGTAATTCTTTCGTTAATACTTCAATTTTATGAAAATCGCTTTCCCAATCTTCAATTGTATGATAAATATCCGTTAAATCCCATTTCTCTTTATCATCTACTTGTAGTCGATCTTTAAGTTCAGTCATAATCATTTCCTTTCTAAATATGTAGTTATATTCCTATATAACTATGAAATACAACAAATTGCAAAAAATCCCTGCCGGAAAATGAAAAGCCTTGCTAAAATGGCAAGGCTTGAAAAATTATAACGTAATTCCGAATTTTGAATGTAAAAGATTTTTATATTGCGCATTTGTAACATTTTCTTTCGTTTTTTTACCGTTTTTCGCTATTGTCAGACTATCCTTTGTTAAAGATGCATGCCCATCTGCAGTTAGTTTTACAATAAGAGGTACTTTGTTAAATGGTGAGCCCTCATGTTCAACAATAATTTTTTGTGCCGCATTTACTTTTTCTTCATTCACTTCTTCTATATGAAATGCATAGCCTAACGTCCAATCATCAGTAGAAGATTGATCCAAAAACTCATTATTTTTACGCATCTCTAACATGTAGTTTCCTTTTTCGGTCATTTCTTTACGAATACGATAATCTCCTGTAACGGAGTGAATGACTTCACCTGAGAAAGGGATAGGAGCAAGAGGTAAGTATGATCCAAATCCTACTTCAATTAAATAAAGTTCATTACGATGTGTTAAAACAGTTGCGATGTGTCCAGAATCAACAGCCCATATACAATTTGCTGCATTGTACACTGTTCCTGAAACGAGATGAACATCAAATCCAGCGTCTTTAAGGAAGTAGTACATAGTAGGATTGAGTTCATAACAAAGACCACCACGGTTGTTTACTAAAATTTTTTCTTTTAAATTTTCTTTTGATATTTCTGTAAAGTTGTTTTCGAGTATATTTAAGTTTTCAAAAGGGACAGTTTGTGCCATCGCGTACATAATGTTAGGTAAATCTTCAAATGAAACTTTGTCTTTTTCTTCTATATGTAATCGTGCAAAAAATTGTTCTTGAAAGTCGGTCATAGAAATCCCTCCGTCATGCTTTTATAGATAAATTGTAAACAATCTTAAATAAGATGTGAAATAAAACTACTTTGAAGTATTTGTTAAATATGTGAAGTTAGACTAAAAAATAATGTGGGAGAATGAGAGATTGCTACTTTACTAATTGTAGAACGAATATTATAATAATTCCGATAAACTATGCAAACGTTTTCTAAGGAGGAATGGTTTAAATATGTTAAAAAAAATAACAGTAGTCGGCTTGTCGGTTGTTTTGTTTTTACCTAGTATATATGGGGAGAGTAAAGCGTATGCAGATACGGTTAACAATGGAACGTTAATGCAGTATTTTGAGTGGTATGCTCCAAATGATGGGAATCATTGGAACCGCTTGCATTCAGATGCTGGAAATTTAGCTCAAAAGGGAATTACATCTGTCTGGATACCGCCTGCATATAAAGGAACTACGCAAAATGACGTAGGATATGGAGCATATGATTTATATGACTTAGGGGAATTCAATCAAAAAGAAACGGTACGAACAAAATATGGAACGAAAGCACAATTGAAATCTGCAATTGAAGCTTTACATAAGCAAAATATCTATGTATACGGTGATGTAGTTATGAATCATAAAGGTGGAGCAGATTATACTGAAACTGTAACAGCTGTTGAGGTAGACCGTAACAATCGAAATATTGAAGTATCAGGTGATTATGAAATTAATGCATGGACAGGGTTTAACTTTCCAGGGCGTGGGGATGCTTATTCTAATTTCAAATGGAAATGGTATCATTTTGACGGAACGGATTGGGATGAAGGAAGGAAATTAAATCGAATTTATAAATTTAGGGGTATAGGTAAAGCATGGGACTGGGAAGTGTCTAGTGAGAATGGAAATTATGATTATTTGATGTATGCAGACCTTGATTTTGATCATCCAGATGTTGCGAATGAGATGAAAAATTGGGGGACGTGGTATGCGAATGAATTAAATTTAGATGGCTTTCGTTTAGATGCTGTTAAACATATTGATCATGAATATTTACGCGATTGGGTAAATCATGTCAGACAGCAAACGGGGAAAGAAATGTTTACGGTGGCTGAATATTGGCAAAATGATATCCAAACTTTAAATAATTATTTAGCGAAAGTCAATTATAATCAATCTGTATTTGATGCACCACTGCATTACAATTTTCATTATGCTTCAAAAGGAAATGGGAATTATGATATGAGAAATATTTTAAATGGAACAGTAATGCAAAATCATCCTGCACTCGCAGTTACTCTTGTTGAGAATCATGATTCGCAGCCTGGTCAGTCATTGGAATCTGTAGTAAGTCCGTGGTTTAAACCGTTGGCATATGCATTTATTTTAACTCGTGCAGAGGGCTATCCTTCAGTTTTTTATGGTGATTACTATGGGACAAGCGGAAATAGTAGTTATGAAATTCCAGCGTTAAAAGATAAAATTGATCCGATTTTGACAGCACGAAAAAACTTTGCATATGGTACGCAGCGTGATTATTTAGACCATCCAGATGTGATTGGATGGACAAGAGAAGGTGATAGTGTACATGCTAATTCTGGTTTAGCGACATTAATCTCTGATGGACCGGGAGGATCAAAGTGGATGGATGTTGGAAAGAATAATGCAGGGGAAGTATGGCACGATATGACGGGTAATCAAACAAATACTGTAACAATTAATAAGGATGGATGGGGGCAGTTCCATGTAAGTGGAGGATCAGTTTCCATATATGTTCAGCAGTGAATTGTTAATAGAAAAGAAGAGGTAGACTGAAATATAAGTTTTCCTCTTCTTTTTATATTGTTATCATTCCTAAATCGTTATTTTAATAAATGAACTAGTCGACTTTTGAGACAACAAGGGATGCGTTGGAATAAATAATGTCACCCGTGGCTTCTCTTATTCGTACTCGAAGAACATCTCCTTGGTTTAAAGATAATAGATCAGTTCTGGCGGATGTAGCTCTTACCCCAGGACCACCACCAACTCGTGATTCAATTGCGAATTGAATTGAATCGTTTATTGTAAGATTTAATATACTAGACGAAATAGCTTGTATCACAAATACGATTGAAAACGATACTGAGTATACACCAGTAGTATTAATTGTAATGGAGTTGTCTACTGGATTTAGAGTAGTTCCACTAACAGGTCCTGGAATGGTGAAATTAACATTTGTATTAACTACTGCTGAAAAACCGATACCTATTTCAGAAGTTATTGTTCCAAATACGGGGAGGATCCCTAAACCTGTTGCTCCAGTGGGACCAGTTATTCCAATTCCAGTAGGCCCTGTCCCCCCAGCGGGACCAGTTATTCCAATTCCGGTAAAACCTGTCGCACCGGTAGGTCCTGTGATTCCAGTAGGCCCGGTAGGGAATATAAATGGTGGAATTGGTGGTAGTGTGGGGCCAATTAAATCTGGTTCAAGAGCAGGTCCATGTAAAATAATATATTGTTCGCTCATATAGTAACCTCCTATGATTGCTTGTCATAAATATTAAATGTATTAGGGGAAGTAAATGACATTCGCAATAGCGGAGGCACTTGTTTGATTTTTTCGCAGTGAAATGAAAGTTGGATATAATTCAAGTGTATGACTTGATATTTAAATGTATAGATGCGTATTAATTAAGCATGACACCTTTACTTCTCACAAAACATATAGTATGATGATTTCAGTAAATTAGATTTCAATGACTATAATATAAATTAATGAGAGGTGCTTTTTGTGAGTGCGGTAGGTACTAAATAGGAAAAATTTAATGAAATAAATCGGATAAGAACAGGGGATTTTTATGTATATCATACCCCTAATTTTGTCATGGATTTATTTCGATACCTATGAAGATACCTACAATACTTTATAAAGCGTGTAATAATGGGATTGCCATCTGTTTTTTATGGCTTATTTCCTCATATGTTATTACACATGCCTTGTAAATGTAAAAGCTGCGGTATCCCCGCAGCTTTTTTGTATATATTTTTAATGTATAAAAATGGTAATTAAATCGTGTAGGGCTCATTGGAATCTAATGGGTAGGTATCTTCATTTATGATAAAAATCAATCATAGTGAGGAGAAACAAAATGAATACGATGACTTTTGAAAAATTACAATATAACGAATTGAAGGATATAGTGAAATCTTATTGTGTAAGTGGATTAGGTAAGGAATTATTAAATAAATTAGAACCGAGTACGAGTATAAAAGTAGTGAGGAATCGCTTGAATGAAACGACGGAAGCACGAGCTATAGTAGATGCAGAAGGGCATGTTCCTTTTTTCGGTATTTCAAATATTGCTAGTACAATTCAAAAATTAGAAAAAGGGATGATTTTAGATCCTGAAGAGTTAGTAAGTGTTTCAGACTTTTTACGTGGCTGTAGAAAGATTAAAAAATTTATGTTAGATAAAGAATTTTTTGCGCCAGTATTAGCTTCTTATGCAAATTCAATGACTGAATTTAAAAGTATTGAAGAGGAAATTAATTTTTCCATTAAAGGAAATAGCATTGATGCAGCTGCTAGTAAAGAGCTAAAACGAATTCGAAATAACATTGATTCGGTAGAAGGGAAAATAAAAGAACGTTTAACGAAGTTTTTAAATAGTAGTGCAAATAAGAAGTATATTCAAGAATTCTTTATTAGTAAGAAGGATGATAGGTATACGATTCCAATTAAATCTTCTTATAAAAATCAAGTTGCGGGAAGTATAGTTGAAGCGTCTGCTAAAGGTTCTACTGTATTTGTAGAACCGCATACGGTTACAAAGTTAAACGCGGAACTCGCTAGTTTGAAAGCAGAAGAAGCGATGGAAGAGTATCAAATTTTAGCGACTTTATCAGGGATGGTAGTAGAAAATATTTATCATATAAAAATTAATATGGAATTAATTAGTCAGTATGATATGGTATTTGCAAAAGCGAAGTTTAGTAAATCAATCGATGGAATAGAGCCGGAATTAAATGATCATGGCTACATTCGTTTAGTAAATTGTAAGCATCCGCTTTTAAGTGGAAAAGTAGTACCGTTATACTTTGAAATTGGTCAAAACTACCGTAGTTTAATTATTACAGGACCGAATGCGGGCGGGAAAACAATTGTATTAAAAACAATCGGATTGTTAACTTTAGCGACAATGTCAGGCTTGCACATCGCTGGAGATAAAGAAACAGAAATTGCTATTTTTGAAAATGTGTTTGTAGATATTGGTGATAATCAAAGTATCGAAAATGCACTCAGTACATTTTCATCTCATATGAAAAATCTATCTGAAATTATGAGGATGTCAAACAATAATACGTTGCTATTATTTGATGAAATAGGAAGCGGGACTGAACCGAATGAAGGGGCAGCACTTGCAATCTCTATTTTAGAGGAGTTTTATCTTGCGGGATGTATTACAGTTGCGAGTACACATTACGGTGAAATTAAACGCTTCTCAGAAATGCACGATGATTTTATGAACGCAGCAATGCAATTTAATAGTGAGACACTAGAACCGCTGTATAAATTAGTGATCGGTAAATCAGGTGAAAGTAATGCGCTTTGGATTGCGAATAAAATGAATGTAAGAGAACGTGTACTACAAAGAGCGAAAGCGTATATGGAAAATAAAGAATATGCGCTAGAAAAAGTGAATGAAAGTAAAATTAGAAAACCGAAACTTGTGCAAGAAAAAAGAGAAAATCATTACGAGTACAAAATCGGCGATCGTGTAAATTTATTAGATCATGATGATTTTGGTATTATCTATAAGGAAATAGATAATTTCTATAACGTCGTTGTATATTATAACGGTGAATTTGTTGAAGTAAATGTAAAACGTATTACTTTAGAGGTAGCAGCAAAAGAATTATATCCAGAGGGATACGATTTAAATACACTATTTGTCGATTATAAAGAAAGAAAAATGCAACATGATATTGAGCGCGGATCGAAAAAAGCGCTTCGTAAAATCCAAAAAGAAATAAGAAAGAATAGAGGGTAATATAGAGTGGTAACGATTAGGCAAGAACAAAAAAGCGATTATAGAAAAACAGAAGAAGTTGTAAAAGAAGTATTTTTAAATGAAGAGTATAGTGATAAAAAGGAACATGAACTTGTAAAGCGTATTAGAGAATGTGATGCGTTTGTTCCTGAGTTATCTATTGTTGCGGTAGATGAGGAAATAGTCGGTCACATTATGTTATCGAAAATTACGATAGAAAAAGATGGAGCTTCTGTAGATTCATTAGCGCTTGCGCCAGTATCAGTTGCTAGGGGCCATCAGAAAAAAGGAATTGGCGGTAAACTTATTGTAGCTGCGTTAGAAAAAGCAAAAGGCCTTGGATACGGGTCAGTTGTAGTATTAGGCCATCCAGAGTACTATCCGAAATTTGGTTTTAAGAAAGCAAGTGAGTGGAATATAAAAGCACCATTTGAAGTACCAGATGAAGTGTTTATGGTGATGGAACTGAGAGGGAATGCTCTTGAAGGTGTAGAAGGAGTTGTTGAGTATTCGAGTGCATTTGCTGAGTAGGAGTATCGGTTAAAAAAATGTAATCATAAAAGATGCTATCTTTTTGTAGGGATATACAGAAAGATAGCTTTTTTATTAAACAAATGCACTTACGTATATTTTGCTCAATGAATAATTAAGATGGTAAAATTGATATAGAAATGTAAAGGGAGAGAAAAGAATGAAGAATCGAGAAACAGATAGCAATGAGAATGTAGTTACGTTATATGTTACAAGACACGGTAAAACAATATTAAATACGAATCATCGCGCGCAAGGTTGGGCAGACTCTCCGTTAGTAGAAAAAGGTGTGGAAGTTGCCTCTAATTTAGGAACGGGATTAAAAGATGTTCATTTTATGAGTGCATATAGTAGTGATAGTGGCCGAGCGATTGAAACTGCTAATTTAGTATTAAAATATAGTGAGCAATCAAAATTGAAACTAGAGCAAAGAAAAAATTTACGAGAATTAAATTTTGGTATTTTTGAAGGTGAAAAACTTGAAAGTATGTGGGATATGGTTGGAAAAGCTGCGGGCGTTACATCACCAGAAGAACTTATGAAGTTTTCTATTCAAGAAGTGATTAATCTGATTAGAGCAGCAGACCCTACAAAACAGGCGGAAGATTGGGAATTATTTTCTACGCGTATAAAAGCAGAAATTGATAAAATTAGTGAAGAATCTACTAAAAGTGGTGGCGGTAACGTTTTAGTTGTCGTTCATGGGCTTTTGATTACTACCTTAATCGAAATGTTAGACAGTAGCAAAACAAAACTTGGAGTAGAAAATGCTAGTGTGACGAAGATTATATATCAAAATGGAACATACACAGTCGAGTCGGTTGGAGATATGAGTTATGTTGCAAAAGGGAAAGAAAGTGTGGAAATATAAAAATAAGAAAAGGAAGATAGAGAAATCTAGCTTCCTTTTTATTTTATGAATTATGGGATTAATAAAATCTTCCCTGTGCTTTTTCGGCTCTCTAATAATTCATGAGCACGGGCACCATCTTGTAAAGAGAATGTAGTAGAACTTGCGATCTTTAATTTTTCGGTCGTAATCCATTCGAATAATTGAGAGGAGCGTTCTTTTCTCTCTTCATAAGATGTAAGCACGTTCCAAAGGTCTCCGCCAGTTAAAGTTTTTGAAGTATCCATAAGCATACGCGGATCAACGGGAGCAGGATTACCGCCAGCCATTCCGTAAAATACGACAGTACCACCAGTTTTAGTAGCGCTAAAACTTTCCTCTAGTGTAGAACCTACTGATTCATATACAACATTTACTCCATCACCGTTTGTTATTTCAAGTACTTTCGCAGGCCATGCTTCCGTATATAAAAATACGTGATCAGCACCAGCTAATGTAGCTATTTGTGCTTTTTCTTTTGATGACGTGAGGCCGATTACCTTTCCGCCTAGTAGTTTAATGATTTGAATAAGAAGTTGTCCAACACCACCAGCTGCGGCATGTACTAAAGCTATATCACCTTGTTTTATTTCATAGCTATCTTTCGTTAAATAATGTGCTGTTAATCCTTGTAATAAGACAGAAGCGGCTGTTTCAAAAGAGATAGAATCTGGAAGCTTAATTGCTTTCTCCGATGGAACAGCAACTAGTTCTGCATTTGCAAAAGGTACATCAGCAAATACGATACGGTCTCCAGGATTAATATTCGTAACGTCAGCTCCTACTTGTTCAACAATGCCGGCGCCTTCATAACCTAATATATAAGGCGGGTTACCAGCGAGATGATAATCACCGCGGCGTCTATAAATATCAGCGAAGTTTAATCCGATTGCTTTCGTGCGGATAAGAATTTCATTTGGATTTATGATTGGGTCATGTATTTCTTTAAATTGTAGTACATCTGGGTTTCCGAACTGTTCGAAACAAAGTGCTTTCATATGGAATACCTCCATTTTATTGTTTGTCGATGCTCTTTATCATACAATACAAATATCAATAGACAAAGAGGATTATTTCGATGAAATCAATCGGAAATATCGATTGAAAAGAGGGACGATAAATGGAGATAAAACAATTAATTACATTTAAAGTAGCAGCGGATACTTTGAATTTTACGCAAACTGCGAAGAAATTAAACTTTGCTCAATCGAGTGTGACAGCGCAAATTAAAACGTTAGAAGCTGAGCTAGGTACGCCGTTATTTGAAAGATTAGGAAAACGTCTTTTCTTAACTGAAGCAGGTAGGAAGTTTCAACTATATGCCGACAAGATGATTGCGCTCAGCAACGAAGCGAAAATGGCTGTGAAAGATGATAAGGAAATAGCAGGTACGTTAATAATCGGTGCGCAAGAGAGTCAATGTACATATAGGCTGCCATCTATATTAAAGAGGTTTAAAGCGCAATTTCCTCAAATAAAGCTTATATTTAAACCAGCACATTCCAATAAAGATGTGAAGGAACAATTGATGGAGGGAAAAGTCGATCTTGCCTTTATTTTGGACGAATGTAAAACAGAAGATGCTTTACATGTGGAGCCGCTTATGAAAGAAGAATTAAAAGTAGTAGCTGCTTCAGGGCATCATTTACTCGAGCAAACTTCCGTTTCTATAAAAGATATAGAAACGGAAACACTTTTGTTAACAGAACTTGGTTGCTCGTACCGAACTTTATTTGAAGAGCTATTTCGTACAGAAGATGTGTATCCAGCAAATAAAATTGAGTTCGTTAGTGTCGAGGCAATTAAACAATGTGTTATTGCAGATTTAGGAATAGCAGTTTTACCAGCAATAGTAGTAGAAAAAGATATACGAGAAGGGACGATAGAAGAGTTACATTTAGAAAGTGCAATCTCACCGATTTATACACAAATCGCTTGGCATAAAGATAAATGGATGACAGTGCCGCTGCAACAATTTATTGATGTGACGAGGGAGTTTTTTACAACGGATTAAGTGGAGAAATATTTGATTTATATAAAAGAAAAAATGACAATTTTGTATAAAGAACCGATGCTTGAGTGAAATAAGTATCGGTTCTTTTATGTTTTAAATAAGGATGCAATAAAATGTGTATTTCTCAACTTTTTTTCTTAGACGGATAAGTAAATTTCTTCGTATATTCCAATAACTATAAGGGAATTTACAACGTTTATTCGTTTCTGTAAGATGCCTCTAGGAAGCATGAAAGGAGGGCTTACATAGGGGATAGATTGTCTTTATGATACGTACTTATTTTGAAGGAGGAGATTTACAATGTTTAAAAAGTTAATGAAAGTATGTGTGTTAAGTGTAGTGAGTGTAGGTGTATTATTTAGTTTTCAAGGAAGTACATTTGCAGCTACTGATTTAAGTAGTTATTATGACGGGAAAAATCCAGCAACAACGAAAGTATACGGAGGTAGTACAACGTGTGATGCAGATGGATTTAATGCAAAGTCTACAGCTGTATATGAAGGGAGTAAAAAAGTAGGGACAGTGTATTTACGTTATAGTAATAAATGTCATGCAGCATGGTCTAAGCTTGTTTTAGATCAACCAGCACCTTCTGTTTCTGGGGGAATATATGCTTACGCCGTTATTAATAAATATAAAAACGGTGTATTCCAAAAATCAGTAGATTCTAATAGTGGTAATGGAGCAATAAAAACAGGTCAAACGAGCACTTATACAGGAATGGTATTTGATTTAACTGCTGATTTTGGTTATACAGCTGATGCCGAAGCGGTGACGATTAATAATGGTTACGGGAAAACTGGACGCTATTAAAAAGGAGCGGATTGCTATGAAACTTTTAAAAAAGCTAAGCGCATGTTTTTTTCTATCTTTGCTCGTTTTAACTAGTATGTTTAGTATGACTGGTAATGATAAAGCATATGCAGAAGACCATTCATATGATGGGAAAAGTCCTTACTATAATAGTTGTGACCAATCCGCAGTAACGAAAGAAAAGAAGTGGATTGATTCCAATTCTTATGTGGAATTAAAATTTAGCACGACGTGTAAGACAGCATGGGCAAAAGTTACAGTAACTCGTGCAGCAGTATATAATAACGAAGCTGATGCAAGAATCGTAAGAAAAACAGATGGAAAGGCATATACTTGTGGGAGTACTGGAGGAAATGGTGTTGTAAATAAAGGGCAAACATCATGCTATACGCCAATGGTATATGATTTAGATCCAAGAAAGGCACAGGCGCAAGGGAAACATGCTATTCCGAATAGTGACGCATATAATTATGCGGAGACTATTTGGTATTGATCATATTATAAAAAATTTAAGATAGCATATTTAAAGAGCATGTTTTGATTGGGTTTCAAAGCATGCTCTTTGTTTATTCAGGATTAATGAATAGTAAGACTCTAACTTCAGACCTCAACTGAATTAAAGCAGGTAGCGGGATTGTTTGTAAAGATCTAATTGAGTATAGATGCTTCTTTGTGTTTTGGAATAATTTAACATAAAGTATTTTCTTTCATCCAAATTTATGCTGTAATTAAAACAAAGGAGGCAAGTAAATGGGGAAAGAAATTAAACGATATGTAATGTGCACTTTAATATTTACATGGATACTATGGGGGCTATTAATTAACTTAATAAAATTTAACATTACGACATTTGGTACACCGCTAGCGATGATAGTATTTGTTTTTGGGGGAATTATGCCGGCAATCGTTGCAATTAGCTTAAAGAAAAAATATGGATCAAAAGAAGAGTTCAGAGTGTTTATAAAAAATGTTGTTAATCCTAAGTATCATTTTTTATGGTATATTCTAATCGTTGTTTTGGCTTTTATTAGTTGTTATCTGCCAATAATATTTGGTGGAGCAACGATGCAAAAACCATTATACGTGGCATTACTTAGTTTTCCAATAATGATCGTTGGTGGTGGTCTTGAAGAAATCGGATGGAGAGGATTCTTACAGCCTGCCCTTCAGAAAAGGTTTTCGGCATTTTTTAGTACGATTATTGTGAGCTTTATATGGGCTATTTGGCACTGGCCGTTATGGTTTATTCCGGGCACGAATCAAACTCAAAGGGATTTTATAGCTTTTATAATTACGACAATTGCCATATCGTTCTTATTAACTACAATGTATAACGCAACTAAAAGTATTTTTATGTGTCTAATTTTCCATGCGCTTCTTAATTCTTTTTGGAGTGTGTACGTGCCAAATGATAAAGTGTTACCAGCATTTTCAACTTTTATTTTCGGAATTTTCGTATTTATTTTGTGTAAAGTAATAATGAAAAGAAAGAATCCCTTATTGATTAGGTAATTGAAATAATAAAAGGAAACATATTAATATATTTTTTATGGATGTGAAACTAATTAATAAGAATACGACACAAACATAATTAAAATATAATACAAGTTTGTGCCGTAAAAAAATTTGTAAAACTATAAACAACATTAAAAAGAATGAAGAGCTTTTCCATATACATAAACAACGTTAACGACAGTTCTAGTAGTTCATTTGTTAAAATAATCGAATTAACTAAGGTCTGTATCAGGAGGATTGTATCCAAGATGACGAGCCATTGATACAATTTGTCCTTTATGATGAAACTCATGTGTCTCTGTATGAGTTAAAAGCCATAGCGGTGTTGTACTCCAAGGTTCTTTTTGCCATTTCACTTCATTTGCTATATTTTCGAGCCAGCGGTCATTGTATTCATCTAAAAATCGTTGTACAGTCTCATCTACTAACTTAAATCTAGCACGGACTTTCGTGATATCTGCATGCTCAATTTCATAATCACTAGCAAATGAAAAATCCGCTCGCTTTTGCTTGAATGCGAATGATCCAAGCCAGTATCGATAGCAATCGGCTACATGAATATGTGTCTTTATAATGCTACCGCTCCCGAAATTAGGAACAGTGCTATGTAATTTTTCTAATGGGATTTCTTCCAAAAACGAAAATAGAGTTTCTCTTGTAGAGCTAATAAGATTATATTGTTGTTTTAAAATATGTAACATGTAATTGACACTCCTCTATTATTTACTAAACTAACTTTGTAGTAGGTAATTCTATATTTATTAGGGTGAACCTTTTAAATATTTTTACTAAGCATATTAGATGTATTTCTTCATTGTTTCTGATAGATTAAACAAGGTAAAACTTTAATGAGTTGAACATTTTTAGTTCATAATAAATGGTACATGAAGAAGGAGAACGATCAAATGAATAGACTAGTTGGCTTAAAACAATTTGAAATAACGCGCGGGGCATTACTTAAATTTATGGAGACGCTAGACGATAAAACTGTGGATACGCAGCCAGAAGGTTTTAACAATACAATTCGTTGGCATATCGGTCATGTATTAACGGCAGCAGAAGTTTTCATGTTTGGAAAAGAATTCAAACAATTACCAACTGAATATCCAGGTATGTTTGGGTATGGATCAAGACCGTCTAAATGGAAAACAGAAGGACCATCGTTAGAAGTGTTAACGGCTCAATTAAAAGAACAAGCGAAACGTATTAACGAAATTCCAGCAGAAGCATTTGAAAATAAACTGCCAGAGCCATTCCTAGGATTGGAAACGGTAGGGGAGCTTTACGGTATGATGCTTTATCATGAAGCTGATCATATTGGACAAATGAAGGCGATGGAACGTATTATTAAAGCTCTTTAGTTGTAATTGCATGTAAAAAACGAAATTACACCTGTATTGTGAAATAATATAACGACAAAAAGGATAGATAATTTATTATCTATCCTTTTTGTCGTTGAGCTTAAAGGGGCATAAGCAATTGCAATCTTGATACTGATAAAATAGGAATAGTTATTATATTTGTTTTACATAATAGAAAAATATTGAAGATAATACAGAATTAAGGTTGCGAAACCTGCATGAAATATAAGTATAATAAAAGAGAAGAACTAGAAATAGGGGTGAATACTATGATTACATTAGAACAAAAGTTGGAGCAATACACACATACGTATACACAGTTAAAGCGAGAACTAAAATGGAAAACGAGTGATTCTCGAACAGGTATGATGATTGCTGCTATGTATACAGGTAGTGATAAATTGTTTAATCTCGGACGTTTTTTAGAGATTAGTAGTTATATTAAAAATCAAGTAGGGATGTTTTCATACTTAAAGTCTTATCATCGCTTTGTGGTGGCCGCAACTTTAGATATTCACTTTACAGATTACAAGAAGGCTTTTCGAAAGTTTTTAGATTTATATGAACAATTGGTTGCTGGTGGTTTTAGTCGGAGTATATTTACTTATCTCGCAGCATCTGTGCTTTTAACAGAAGAAAATGAACAGCATGGCACGCACATTCAGCGTTCGATGCAAGTATATAAACGTATGAAAGAGGATCACCTTTTTCTTACAAGTACAAATGATTACCCACTTGCAGTTTTACTAGCAGGACAATCAGAGAATGTAGAAACACTTATGGACCGAGTGGAACGTCTGTATCAGAAACTAGCGAAAGCTGGTTTGCGTAAAGGGAATGATCTTCAGTTTTTAAGTCATATCCTTTCACTAAAGAAGGATGTTCGTGAAGAAATGTTAGTTGCAACATGTACAAACATATGGAACTCGTTAAAAAAAGAAAAGGTAAAAGTGAAACAGATGCATTACCCAGCCATAGGGCTACTAGCGTTACTTGAGGATGGAGAAAAAGAGATTCATTCTATTAAAGCGCTGATTGAAAAATTACAGGGGGAGAAATTATTCCGTTGGCATACAGACGCGAATATTCTTATTGCTATTCAACTGTTCGTAAGTCAGAAAGGTGAGGAAAGTAAAGCTACTAACACAGGTTTACAAACAATGATAGAGGTCCTCATACAAGCACAACAAGCAGCTATGATGGCAACGATTGCCGCTTCATCTGCAGCAACATCTTCTGCTAGTAGTAGCTCATAATGTGTAACTCCTTTAATAAGGAAGGTAGAAAAGCCCATCACTCTCTAATGAGTGATGGGCTAACTATTTTTTACATAATCAGCATTATTTTTTCGACTCCTTCAAATGTTTGAGTTGTGTAACAATCATAATGCTAATAACAACGAGTAAAAACCATGAGCTAATTTTACTTAAGTGAACGAGATTCCACGCTTCCCGCTGATTTGGATATTGCCATGCTCCGAAAAATGTTGCGATGTTTTCCGCAATCCAAATGAAGAACCCGATAAGGAAAAATGAAAGAACGAGTGGCATTTTATATGTAACGCCTCGTAATGAAAATTCCACAAATGTCCGAAAGAAAACGATGAATAATAGTAAAGTTAATACCCATCTAAAGTCATATAGAAAATGATGTGTGAAAAAATTGAAGTAAATCATTGCGCCTAGCGGTACGGCAAAAATAGCACTCGGCCAATGGTGCATTTGTAAATGTAATCTTCTCCACGCTTGGCATATGTAACTGGCAACACTTGCATACATAAAACCACTGTAAAGCGGAACTCCAAAAACTTTTGAATATGCTTCTTCCGGATAACTCCATGAACCGAGATGTACTTTATATATTTCTAGTAGAAGGCCGATGAGATGGAAGACAGTAATTACTTTTAGTTCGTCTTTCGTTTCAAGTCCAGTTTTGTACATAATCCACTGCATAAGAAGACATACGATGAGTATGAAATCGTAGCGGTATAGACCTGGGATAGAAATGATTTTTGAAAGGGCTAGTGTTAAGAAAATAACGACTGGGAATAAGCAAGATAATGCTTGCTTGTAAGTGAAGTGTAGTAGTTGTTTTATATAGAACATTGTGTCACCTTCGATGTTTTTGTTGGAAAACTCAAAATAATGACTAAGTATACTACAATTTAAAAAATAAGCCAGTAGTTTATTTTTCATGTATTTGTAAGTTTTAGAAAGGAATTGTAAAAAGTATTTTAATATTTAACAAAGTAAAAAAATAGTTTGCTATTTAAAAAAAGTGGGGATATAATATCTAAATGAAAATGATAATTATTATCAATAATGATTATAAATTAAAAATAATTATAAAAAACAACTGCATATAAAGGATGAAATGAAACATGTTACATAAGTTTGCTGTACATGCTGGCAATAATCGCTGGATACATATTAAGTTCATATGTTTTATGAGCTTAACAATTTTATGTTTAATCGGATCTATATTTTTAGCTATTGCATTCGGTGCAAAGGATATCCATTTGCAAACCGTATGGGCAGCGGTTTTTGATTATAATCCGAAATTAACGCAGCACCAAATTATTTATGAATTAAGGCTCCCAAGGGTAATTGGCGCAGCAGTTGTAGGAGCAGCTTTTGCAGTCGCTGGTGCTGTAATGCAAGGGGTAACACGAAATCCTTTAGCTGATGCAGGTGTGCTTGGTATAAATGCAGGTGCGATGTTTGTAGTAGCACTTAGTTTTGCCTTTTTCCCGCATATGCCGTATTCCTATTTAATGATTGTTTCCTTTATTGGAGCGGTTTTAAGTACAGTACTCATTTTTATTATCGGATCAGCAACATCAGGCGGATTAACACCAATGAGGTTAACGATTGCAGGGGCAGTTATGGCCGCGCTATTGCATTCGTTGAGTTCAGGTATCGCGATTTATTATGACTTAAGTCAAGATTTAGCGTTTTGGTACGCTGGTGGTGTTGCAGGGGTTAAGTGGGAACATTTGAAGTTTTTAGTTCCTATTATTCTTATAACGGTTCTTTTTGCGATAGTGATAGGGCGATCTATTTCACTCATATCAATGGGGGATGACGTCGCTACGAATTTAGGAGTAAAAACGAACCGAACGAGAATACTAGGGATGATTATAGTAGTCATTCTTGCAGGTGTATCTGTTTCAGCTGTTGGTTCTATCGGATTTGTAGGACTCGTTATTCCGCATATTGCTAGAAAATTAGTTGGTGTGAATTATCGACTCATTATTCCTATGTCAGCGTTATTAGGAGCAATGTTATTAGTTTTAGCTGACTTAGGGGCAAGAACAGTAAACCCTCCTAAAGAACTCGCGATAGGAATTATGGTAGCTCTTGTTGGAGTCCCGTTCTTCCTTTATATAGCACGTAAAGTTGGGAGGGAGCTATAAGTGAAGGATCTTTTGAACACAGATAAAAAGAGAGCTATTACTGTAACTACAATTTTTGGTTGTATTAGTATCGCTGTCATTTTAATTAGTTTAAATACAGGGACACTGAGCATAGCGCCACTTAAAGTAATTCAAACACTTTTCGGTTATGGTGATTTTGAGAGCGCAACAGTGCTATACGATTATCGTATGCCAAGAATTATAATCACCATGTTAGCTGGTATTGGCCTTGGGATTTCCGGTGCGATTTTACAAGGATTATCACGTAATGCACTTGCAGACCCTGGTATTTTAGGATTACATGCAGGTGCATCTTTCGGGCTAATTATATTTGTTACTTTCTTTCATTCTATTAATGAGAATGCATCGATTTTAATACCGTTATTTACATTTGGTGGGGGAATACTAGCTGCATTTTTAATTATTATACTTGCGAGTGATCGATCAAAAGGTTTACTTCCTATTAGACTTATTCTCGTTGGTATTGCTGTTTCAGCTGGATTTAGTGCAATTTCGTTATTTTTCTCTCTCAAGTTAAATGATGAGACATATACATTCGCTTCTAGATGGTTAGTTGGTAACGTGTGGGGAAGGGATTGGATTCATGTCCTTGCATTATTACCTTGGATTTTCATACTAACCCCGTATGCATGGCTAAAATCTAAAACGTTAAATGCATTGTCACTAGGTGATAGTGTGGCAGCAGGACTTGGTGTTTCTGTTCAAAAAGAACGGTTACTCCTTTTAGCTACAGCGGTTGGATTATCTTGCGCGAGTGTATCGATGGCAGGAGGGATTGGTTTTATCGGTTTAGTTGCTCCGCATATTGCAAGAAAGTTAGTAGGTACTACGTATCAACATTTCCTTCCACTAGCTGGCATTATCGGAATGATTGTTTTAGTACTAGCAGATACGATAGGTCGTTCTATATTCGAGCCAAATTCTATTCCAGCTGGTGTAGTAGTGGCAGCTTTAGGAGCACCTTATTTTCTTTATTTACTTACAAAAACAAAATAAATACTTCAAAGAGGAGAACATATGAAAAAGAAACTTACTATTTTATTTAGCGTGATGTGTATTTTAGTATTAGCAGCATGTGGCCAAACGAAATCTAATGAAGAGGCAACGAAAAAAACTGAAAAAAGTAATGATCCGAAAATCGCTTCTATGTCCATTCACTTAACGAATAATTTACTGGCATTAGGAATTACACCTGTAGGTTCTGTTATTGGAGGAGATTTAAAAGATTTCTTACCGCATGCAAAAGAGCAGTTGAAAGATACGAAGAAACTTGGTGTTGTAACAGACCCGAATATGGAAGCGTTACTTCAATTGAAGCCAACTGACATTTATGTGGATGAAAAATACGCGGGCAAAGATGTAGCGAAATACGAAAAAATTGCAAAAACACATTCTTTCAATTTAGATGAAGGTACGTGGAGAGATCAGTTAAAACAAGTTGGTAAACTTGTAAACCGTGAGAAAGAAGCGGATACATATATTCAAGATTACGAAGAGCAATCAAAACGAGTAAAAAGTTTAATAGATAAAGAATTAGGTAATAACGAAAAAGTAATGGCAATTCGTGTTACTGCAAAAGAATTACGTGTATTTAGTACGAAAAGACCGATGGGACCAATTTTGTTCCAAGACTTAGGATTACAACCTGCAAACGGTGTAGAGAAAATTGATGGAAACCGTCCTTTCGAAGTCATTTCACAAGAAGTATTACCTGACTTTGATGCAGATGCGATTTTCGTTGTTGTAAATAGAGACGATAAGGCAAAAGCTGCATTTAAACAACTTCAAGAAACACCAATTTGGAAAGACTTAAAAGCTGTTAAAGGAAAGCATGTATACATTATTAATGACCAGCCATGGCTTGACTATTCTGCTTTAGGTAACAAAATGGCAATGGATGAAGCAGAGAAAATGTTTACGAAATAATATCGATTCGTCGTTAGGAAGATCCTCTAAATTTTGAGGGTCTTTTATTATTGTTAGAATAAATGAAAAATTATACAATGAATGTAATTTAATGCAGAGGAGATGTGCCAATGTCAGCGCTTATTGTAAGTATCCCATTTAAAAAACAGTTTATGGAACAAGGGGATAAATAGGTTGAAATAAGTATCCCCGTTATTTAATAAAGGGGGAGTTTGAAATGACAATGAATCTTTTTCGAAATAAAACGATTAAATTATCAGCTATGAGAGAAGCAGACGCTGAAGTAATGGCTATGTGGCAAGAAGATAGTGAGTATTTAAGAAACGTAGATACAGATGTAGCATTCCCGCAATCAATACAAGAAATAGCGAGTGATGGGCTATTAAAGGGACGAAGATCGAATAGTGTTTCTTTTATGGTAAGGACAGTTCAAGATGATCGCTTAATTGGTTTTGTCGCAATTCATGGCATAGAGTGGAATAACAGAACGGGTTTATTGGCAATTGGTATAGGAGATGCAAATGATAGAGGGAAGGGATATGGAAGAGAAGTGATCCATCTTATCTTAAAATATGCTTTCTATGAATTGAATTTGCACCGCGTCGGTCTGGATGTTATTTCTTATAATAAAGCTGCTATTGAGTTGTATAAAAAGATGGGTTTTCAGTTAGAAGGTTGTATGAGAGAAGCAGTTCAAAGAGATGGGAAGTGTTTTGATCGTATCATTATGGGGATATTGTGGGATGAATGGATGGAGATGCAAGACTAAAAAGTACATTCGAAATTATATATGTAGTATGCAGGAGATATAATGATAATTGGCGAAAATTTACAGTGTACTGATTGAATTTATAAGGAGTTATGCAAAATGAATTTAGAAAAAGCAAAACCAGTAAATGAAGAGGTCGCTGAATTAAAGGAACTAATTAAAGAATTACATGGAAGTGTACATCAACTTCAAAGTGAAGTGCAGCAAATAAGGCACGAAAGACCGGTTGTTGAAGTACGAAAAGGTGTTCAATTATCACCAACAATCGTCGGACAAATTGGCGGTATGATATTAGGTGGGTTAGCAATTATCGGTATATTTTGGTGATGAAAAAAAGGTTTGAAGCATAGTGCTGCAAACCTTTTTTATTTGACGATATAATTTCATGCAATACAACTTTTACATTAAATAACGTAAATAAATGTAAGCATGTGATAACAATAGCGCAATGATTGTTAACGGTAAACCAATTTTTAAGAAGTCCATATAAGAGAAAGCATGTCCTTCACGTTTTGCAATACCAGCAACGACTACGTTTGCGGATGCTCCGATTAATGTTCCGTTTCCTCCTAAGCAAGCCCCAAGTGATAACGCCCACCATAGTACTTCGATTTGCGGAGAGTCGACAGATAGTCCGAGTCCTGTAGCTAAATCTTGAATAAGCGGAATCATCGTTGCGACAAAGGGGATATTGTCAATTGTCGCAGATGCGATGCCTGATACCCATAAAATAAGTATCGCAGCGAAACCGATATCACCATTCGTTACGTCGAGTACTTCTTTTGCGAGTGAAGAAATAAGCCCGATATCAATTAACCCGCCAACGAGAACGAATAATCCAGCGAAGAAGAAAATGGTTACCCATTCAACGTGGGCAAATACATCTTCAATATCATGTTCTTTTACTCCGATTAGCATAAGAAGTGTAGCGCCTGTCATCGCGATAACCGCAGCGTCTACATGAATAATCGAATGAAGTACAAAGCCTAAAATAGTTAGTCCTAAAATTGAAATGGATTTTAAAAGGAGGCTTTGATCTTTAATATAATCTTTTTCGTTCAATGCCATTAATATTTTAATTTGCTCAGTTGTTGTTTTTAGTTTGTTACGATACATGAAGTAAATAATGCCAAGTGTCACGATAGAAATAATGATTACGATTGGAGCTAAGTTAAGTAAAAAGGCATTAAAGTCTAAATGCTTGTTTGCTGAACCAATCATAATGTTCGGTGGGTCACCGATTAATGTTGCTGTTCCACCTATATTTGAAAATAGTACTTCTGAAATCAAATAAGGAACAGGGTTTACTTTTAAAATACGTGTAATGGACAGTGTAACAGGAACGATTAGTAGAACGGTCGTTACGTTGTCCAAAAAGGCAGAACCGACAGCAGTTAATAGGGATAGTAATAATAAAATGCGGATTGGTTTTCCACCAGCTGCCTTCGCTGCTTTAATGGCCACAAATTCAAATACGCCTGATTGACTCGTAATATGTACGAGAATCATCATCCCAATTAAAAGGGTAATCGTTTCCCATTGAATATGTGATGTGAAAGCAGTATGTAAATCTACAACTCCAAAAATAATCATAATAGCAGCGCCGAATAGTGCGATTACAGCACGATTCAATTTCTCAGAAATAATAAATCCGTACGTGATTAAAAATACGGCAATTGCAAAATAATATTGCCAATTTGCTACTTCATGTGCTGATTGTTCCAATCATGTCACCTTCTTTAAAGTATGTATTCAATTGTCAAAATGTAACTCCCTGCATAAATACGGGATAAAATATATTGTAGCAAATTCAAAAAAGAAAGAAAACTATTTAACAAAGTGAAGGAAAAAATATATTTTTTACATATCATATAAAAAATATAAAAAACACAGTGCAAATTATTAGGAAAAGTGGGCGTTGTCCTCTAATATAGAGATAGCAATTTACATTATTTTTGCGTAAAATGGTTTAAAGAGGTGAATTCCGATGGAAATAGTAAAAGATAGTTCTCTTATTCAAAATGAAATTGAACGTTTTGTAAATAAAGATGTATATATTCATTTAGAAACAACGAACGGAGCGTATGCGTCACACTTTAACGAAAAGATGATGACGGTTGGTGCATTCATTCGAAATGCAATTATTCGCTTTGAACGCGGGAAGATTACTGGCACGAATCCATACCGAGTTGGTTTAAAAATGGATCATGGCTGGGTATATGCAGAAGGTATTACGCACTGGGAAGTAGACGATAAAGAGCGTTTATTACTTGCAGGGCATGATAACCAAGGTCGCTTAGCAGTTGCACTTGAGTTAAGCTTAACGCCATTTAAGTAAGAAGGAGGGAAACTTATGGAGAGACATGTACTTGTTGTATTTCCGCATCCAGATGACGAAGCATTTGCTGCGGGAGGAACAATTCGCTTATTAACAGATCAAGGAGTACCTGTAACGTATGCATGTGGTACTTTAGGACAAATGGGACGTAACATGGGGAAGAACGTATTCGCTAACCGTGAAACGATTCCAAATATCCGTGAAAAAGAATTAAAAGATGCATGTGAAGCGATGGGAATTCAAGATTTAAGAATGCTTGGTTTCCATGATAAAACGTTAGAATTTGAAGATGTTGATTTCGTTGCAGATAAAATTGAAGCAATCATTCAAGAAGTAAATCCATCTCGAATTATTACATTTTATCCAGAGCACGGCGTACATCCAGATCATGATGCATTTGGCCGCGCTGTCGTTCGCGCTGTATCGCGTATGCCAAAAGAAGAACGTCCAGCCATTCATGCAGTTGCGATTACGAGAAATCGTGAAGCTGTATTAGGTGAGCCGGATGTTGTAAATAATATTAGTGAAGTGTTCGAGCATAAATTAGCTGCACTAGGTGCGCATCGTTCACAAACAGAAGCGATGTTAGAAGAAACACACGTAAAAATCAAAAACAAAGATGCAGCAACATTAAAATGGCTGCAACTGGAACAATTTTGGACTTATAAATGGGAGTAGGCTAGAAGGGAACCTTCTAGTAGCTCTTACATAGAAAAAGCACCGTCATTTGTGACGGTGCTTTTTTAGTGAATAACTTTTAATTTCCGCTATTTGCGAGCAGATTTCACTTTATCCCGCATTAACGGGCAGTAAGCCTACCACCTGGAAATTCAGAAAAAGCAAAGAAGGTAGGTGGAGGCGGACTGCCCGTAAAAGCCCGATTGGTGAGGGCTGATAATCAGTGGGGATGAACAAAACCCACACTGATTAAAGTTTCACTTTATCTCGTACTCCATTCTTTTACGAATTCATCATGATATACTTCGCTCCAATGGTATGGCTGCAATTCTTTTAACGGTTTGAAAATGATATCTTGTTTAGGATTTGTAATGGCGCATAGTACTTCTGGTCCCCAATAAAATAAACGTTCTTGGCATACACCACAAGGTGATAACACTTTTAATTCAGAATGCTCATTTTCCCTTGCAAGACAAATAGAATGTGTAACTTTCTTATGAAATTTATGTGCTTCTAAAATTGCACCTGTTTCCATACAAAGTTCTGTTGAAGCGTTTATTACGTCAGGGGCCACACTTGTATAAATGGATCCATCTTCTACACGAATTGCTGCAGCTCCGCCCCAACCGTGTGGGTATCTTTGGTCAATTAAACTTTTCACTGCATCATATAATTGTTGTTCAATGCTCAATTGTATTTCCTCATTTCTGCTTAAATTTCGATTCAATGACTGTTATTTTTTTAGTTAAACGGCTAAAAAGAATAGACACTCAATTTCAAACTATAAATGCAAGAATTACTCTTCATCTGCATACTTTTCCTCTAAAGAAATTAATACAGCAATGAATCCGAGTACTACAATAATTAAAGTGGCTATAAAAGATTTAGAAAGAGAAAAAGAACCTGCAATGAAAGGTGATAAAAACTTGAATGAAAGTATACTAGCTAGTAAGGACACTACTAAAATGGTAAAAAGAGCTACATTTTTATTACTAATAGATGATTGTAAAAAGTCTTTAATAAAGCCAATAGAGACAAATATAGTTAGTATGATAAGGGAAATAAAATAATGTGTTACATTTGTCATACTAATAGTAGGATCGTCTATTATGTAGGCAAGTAACTTAGATATTAACATACCACCAAATAATAGAATGATAAAAGCGAGTAACTCTGTTGACATATAAGTGCTAAAATTGACTTTCTTTTTAAAGAGCTTATAGCTTAGTGTAGCCTGGATTATTTGCATGATAAAAAGAGCGATAATCCACACATAATAAACAATTGGTAATTCTCCTGAGAATAGAGAGATTAGGAAATTTATTACTGTCCTTAAAATTTCAATCATTACGAAAGGCCTCCTGTTTGCAAGCTTTACGACACTAAAAATGCTAGTCTATCGCTTTAAAATTAGAACTGTTAATTCAAACTATTTCTAATTATTCCATAAAAAGGTGGTAGCTTCAAGTTATCTTTTTAACAAAGATTCCAAGGCTCAACACTAGAAAAAGAAACGCAATATGTAATATAATTGAAAAAGTATATATTAAAATTAATGTTAATATTACCCTCCTATAAGTATTAACATACGTAATTGAGGTGTTTTCTTTGTTGTTTTATGATCGAATTTCTATAATGGCCCCTCCTGTTCCGTAGCTAAGGAAAGTCTTTTTATTTCTGAGATTTTCAAAGTTATAGGAGGGTATGAAAAATGAAAAAAGTCTCAGTACCATCACTTTTGTTAATGATCATTCTTGTCGCATTTCCGCAAATTAGTGAAACGATTTACACACCGTCTTTACCTGATATTTCAAAGGCGTTACATGTAAGTAATAATGAGGTACAGTTAACACTTAGTGTGTATTTTGCTGGATTTGCTTTAGGTGTATTTTTTATTGGATGGTTATCAGATATAATTGGCCGTCGCCCGGCAATGTTATTTGGAATTGTCGTATATGGCGTTGGGAGTTTCTTATGCTTTATTGCAAATTCCATTGAAGTTTTATTGCTAAGTCGTTTTATTCAAGCGTTTGGAGCAAGTGCTGGCTCTGTTGTTACACAAACGATTTTACGTGAAAGTGTAGAAGGGCATAAGAGGCATGTTATGTTTGCTCAAATCTCGGCAGTCATTGCTTTTACACCAGCGATAGGGCCGTTAATTGGTGGTTTTCTTGATCAAATGTTTGGATTTAAAATCGTATTTTTAAGTTTAGTAGTTATGAGTGTCGGAATTTTGCTGTATACGTTTGTTTCCCTTCCGGAAACAAAAACGGACTCAGTAACGAATAAAATAAATGTGTTTTCTGTTTTTAAACGGTTGATTACAAATCCGAAAGTAGTAACATATGGGTTATTAATTGGAGGAACGAATGGTGTTTTATTTAGCTATTATGCAGAAGCGCCGTTTATCTTTATTGAATACTTTCAGTTATCGCCTAGTATGTATGGATTTCTAGGAATTGTTGTTGCGTCTGCTTCTATTGTTGGAGCGAAACTTTCAAAACGTCTACTTACTACTTATAAACCAGAGAAAATTATATATATCGGTTGTCTCGTAATGACAGGAGGAGCTATCCTTTTATCTGTAATTACGTTTGTTGGATCAAGTGCGAATGTAATATATATGATTGTATTTTTAATAGCGATGTTTATATTGCTATTAGGAATTGGAGTAGCATTACCTAACTGTTTAAGTTTAGCTTTAGTAGATTTTCAAGATGTCATTGGTACAGCAGGTGCATTGTTTAGCTTAGGGTACTATGTAATTGTAACGATGACAATTTTGGGAATGAGTCAGCTGCATACGGGCTCGTTACTCGTGATGCCACTTTATTTTCTAGCTATAGTAGTTATCATGATGGTGTTTACTAAAGTGTTTATTTTAGGTAAACAAACTTCAAAAACGATTTAAATATGAAATGGTAAAAGGGTCTCATTAAAAATGAGACCCTTTTATATTGTATCCCGCTGTTTTGAGGCAATAAGATTCCTGCCTCAAAATTGGGCTGGACTAAAGAAATCAGTAGTTTATTAATATATTAAATTTCTGGTTAGTATATGAATCGGACGTGTGGGAAATTACGTTATCAACTATAAAGATTGAAGTACATGAGATGTGAAACCTAGGAAGAAATACTCTCCTCGGTTATTTATACTGTAATAATATTCATGCCGGAATCATATTGAATAGATGTATTTTATTGTTAATTTAGTTAAAAATTAATCAGACTTATGTATAATAATTTATCGAAAAAATAATTGAACTTTTCAGATAAATGAATTAATATAAGGTAAGTAATTTTAAGATTTATAGAATATTGGAAGATGAAAGGTTTTGAGAATTTTGTAAGAGGCAAAAAACGATTTTAGGATAGCTTTAAAGCTAGTGTAAAATGACGTTTGCTTCATCATTTTCAGGGCCGAAAGGAATTAGGGGAAAGCATCTTGTTTTAAAATGCGGCTATGAATCATCTAAGAGGGGGAAGTGAAGTGGCAAACAAGGAATTGAAAAGGGGCTTAGAAGCACGTCATATTCAAATGATCGCTTTAGGCGGAACGATTGGTGTTGGTTTGTTTATGGGGTCGGCCAGCACGATTAAATGGACAGGTCCGTCAGTAATGCTTGCTTATGCAATTGCAGGTATTTTTATCTTCTTCATTATGCGTGCGATGGGTGAAATGTTGTATATGGAGCCGAGTACAGGTTCATTTGCGACGTTCGGTCATAAGTATATTCATCCGCTAGCTGGCTATATGACAGCGTGGAGTAACTGGTTCCAGTGGGTTATCGTTGGGATGTCAGAAATTATTGCGGTTGGAGCATATATGAAATATTGGTTCCCGGAATTACCAGCTTGGATACCAGGCGTAATCGCAATGGTTATTCTTGGCGCAGCTAACTTAATTTCTGTTAAGTCATTTGGTGAATTTGAATTTTGGTTTGCGATGATTAAAATCGTTACGATTCTATTAATGATTATTGCGGGATTTGGACTTATTTTCTTTGGAATTGGTAACGGTGGAGAAGCGATTGGCATATCTAATCTTTGGTCAAATGGCGGTTTCTTTACAGGTGGTTTTTCAGGATTCTTCTTTGCATTATCACTTGTAGTTGGTGCATACCAAGGTGTGGAATTAATTGGTATTACTGCTGGTGAAGCGAAAAACCCGAAGAAGACACTTACAAGAGCGATTCAAAGTACAATTTGGCGTATTTTAATTTTCTATATTGGTGCTATTTTCGTTATTGTAACTGTATATCCGTGGGATCAATTAAGTACAATTGGTAGTCCGTTCGTAGCAACTTTTGCGAAGGTTGGTATTACGGCAGCAGCTGGACTTATTAACTTCGTTGTTATTACAGCGGCAATGTCGGGTTGTAATAGTGGTATTTATAGTGCGGGCCGTATGCTTTATACGTTAGGTGTAAATGGACAAGCGCCGAAATATTTCACGAAACTTTCTGGAAATGGTGTACCTTTATTCGGTACAGTTGGCGTAATTATCGGTTTAGCGGTTGGTGTTGTTTTAAGTTATATCGCACCGAAAAACTTATTCGTATATGTATATAGTGCGAGCGTACTTCCTGGTATGGTACCATGGTTCGTCATTTTAATTAGTCAAATTAATTTTAGAAAAGAAAAGGGAGCAGAGATGAAAGATCATCCGTTCAAAATGCCATTTGCTCCTGTTACAAACTATTTGACAATTGCCTTTTTAATTATGGTATTAATCGGAATGTGGTTTAACGATGATACACGTATTTCATTAGTTGTAGGTATTGTTTTCTTAGCTATCGTCACAATTAGTTTCTATGCTTTCGGAATAGGGAAACGACCTCCGTTAGATGTTCAAAATGATCAAGAGATTTCAAGTAAATAAAGAAAGTAAAAAATCCGATTTCTCATATGGAAATCGGATTTTTTACTATTAAAATTTCTCTAAAACGATTTTCCCAATGGTACTTCCGCTTTCAAGCAGAGCATGTGCTTTCTTTACGTTTTCAGCGTTAATTGGTGAAAGTGTTTCATTTAATGTAGTCTTTAAAATACCTTCATCTAATAGTTCGCTTACTTTATTTAATAGTTCGTGCTGCGTAACCATATCGCCAGTTTCATACATTGCTTTTGTGAACATAAACTCCCAAACGAATGTAGCACTTTTACTTTTTAAAATACCCATCTCAAGAGGGTGTTCATTTTCTACGATAGAGCAAATTTTTCCTTGTGGTTTAATGAGGTCACATATTGCTTGCCAATGTTGATCTGTATTGTTTAAGCAGAAAATATAATCTACGTCTTTTAGCCCAAACTCTAATATTTGATCTTGTAAAGGCTGGTGATGGTTAATAATATAATCGGCACCAAATTTTTCAACCCAGTTTATCGTTTCATTACGGGATGCAGTTGTGATTACATTCAGTCCAGCCCATTTTGCAAGTTGGATGGCAATCGAGCCAACACCACCAGCGCCACCAATAATTAAAATGTTTTTGAATGTATTCTCATCTTTCTTATTATAATCAATACCTAAACGTTCAAATAAACCTTCCCAAGCCGTGATAGCTGTTAAAGGAAGTGCTGCAGATTCAGCATCACTTAACGTTTTTGGTTTCTTTCCAACGATTCTTTCGTCAACTAGGTGGTATTCACTATATGTACCTTGTCTCGTAATGCTTCCAGCGTAAAATACTTCGTCGCCTTCTTTAAATAACGTACAACCTTCGCCCGTTTGTACGACGACACCACTAGCATCCCAGCCAAGTATTTTCGCTACATCTTCTTTTTTATCTTTCGGAGAGCGAACTTTTGTATCAACTGGATTAACGGAAATAGCGTTAATTTTAACAAGTATATCTCTTCCTGTAGCAACAGGTCTTTCAACTTCAATATCAATTAAACTGTTTTCTTCTTCAATAGGTAAGTATTCATGTAAACCAATTGCTTTCATTTGTATTCCCTCCATTAAAGTAAGAGTCATTTACTCTTTTATTATAGTAGGTAAAGCGTCATTATGTAAAAAAGTTGAGTTCTTTCCATTTTGTAAAAGAGCTGTTTCAACTTCATTTAGAACTTTGTAACTGGCGAGCAACACCCATCACTCTGATTTTATAAGCGTCGGATGAGAGGTATACTTATTTTTCCAGTGTACCTTGCAATGAACAATACCAAGTGTTATATTATACTTGTAGTTATTCGTTATAAAACAGTACTAAATAATAAACAGTAGTGGATATCAATTAGAATAGGGTGAATGAATATTGAATGTACAATTTAAAAAAGGAGTTTTAGAACTTTGTGTTCTTGTCTTACTGGATAAGCAAGACCGTTATGGATATGAATTAGTTCGAAATATTTCCAATCGAATTGAAATATCAGAAGGGTCTGTTTATCCTCTTCTTCGAAGGCTAACTAAGGAAGAATATTTTACAACGTATTTACAGGAGTCTTCAGAAGGCCCTTCAAGAAAGTATTATACACTGACGGATAAAGGTAGAACGTATTTGTATCAACTTTTGGAGGAATGGAATGAGTTTTCACAAGGTGTCAATCAATTAATTAAAGAAGGTGTAGGTAATGACGAAAGATAAATTTTTACAACAATTAAATGTATCTCTAAAAAGGTTATCTGATAAAGAGCGTGCAGATATTTTAAAAGATTATGAAGAACATTTTACTTTCGGATTAGAGGAAGGGAAAAGTGAAGAAGAAATTGCAACTTCATTAGGCTCTCCAGCTCAAATCGCCAAAGAGTTATTAGCAGATTATCATATTGAGAAAGTAACAGCAAGTGCAACAACAGGAAATGTTTTTCGGGCAATTTGGGCAGTAATTGGATTAGGTTTTTTTAATTTGTTAATCGTGCTTGGACCTGCAATTACATTAGCGGCATTAATTTTTTCAGGATGGGTTCTAGGTATCTCATTTTTAGGCGCACCATTACTTGTTTTAGTTGATACTATTATACATCCAAATACATTCTTGCTATTTAATCTTTTTGTTTCTTTAGCACTTTGTGGACTTGGATATTTCATTGTTATTGCTATGTTATTTTTAACGAAGCTAGCAAAGAATGGATTTGTTCGTTATTTAAAGTTCAATATAGCATTAGTAAAAGGTGGTTTGAAGCATGATAAATAAAAAGAGTCTTTCAATCATTGCAGGTATTATTTTCATTATTGGTATTATCGGAAGTTTATTCACTTATCGTTCAATTGCTGCAGTACCAATTTCAGAAGAAAAGGTCGTTAATAATAATAATGTGTCAAGCGTCATTATTGATACAAATAACGTTCGTGTTAATATCAATCCTACAAAAGATAGTAACGTGAAAGTAAAATTAGATGGCGAGGTTAATCCAAACGTAAAAAGAACATTAGCTACGGATGAGGAAGATTCAACGCTTCTCATTTCTTATAAAGAAAAACAACAGAGCTGGTTCAACTTTAATATTTCTGAAGTATTGGCTCCATTAACATTAAATGTGTATCTACCCGAAAAACAATATGATTCATTAAAAGTTTCCAATAATAATGGCTACGTTTCTGCTAAAAAACTAAACGCAACACATTTTAATATCAATACAAGCAATGGACATGTTGAATTAAGAGAAATCAATTCGCCAAAAATTATCGCAGAAGCAAACAATGGAATTATGGATTTCAAAGATGTATTGGCACAAAATATTCATGTGAAATCGAACAACGGACGAATAATGCTAGACCATGTTGAAGGTGAAATAGATGGACAAACTAAAAATGGAAGTCTTACTCTTAAAACGAATGAACTGGATCGAAATCTCAATTTTATGACTCATAACGGGAAAATTAATATTGAAACCGAAAAAGAACCAACTAATGTTCAATTTAATGTTTCTGTCGCCAACGGCAGCGCGAATATCCTGAATAAATATAACGGGAATACGGTTATTGGAAAGGGAGAAAATATAATTAAATTAAACACACATAATGGAAATATTACAGTGAAAAACCAATAGCATATTACCTTTTATAATCTCAGCTCGTCGCACATAAAGAGCGATAATAAATAAAAAAGAACCGACTCCTTTTTTTAACATATAGGTAGTCGGTTCTTTTTTATGTAACCTTCGTTTAAGTGTGTATCCTTTTCGTATTTCAAAATACAAACAGTTGATTTATTACCCTGGATTCTTAGAAAAATAACGAATAATAATTAATAGTGTAAGGAGAATTTGTGAATGACTCAAAAATAATAGCTGAAACAATGAAAAGTGAGAAGGAGTTTATTTCTAGCAAGAGGAATTCTTTACTGTATTGTTTTATTCAAAACTAAATTTAAAGGTGGATACATAATGACAGTAAAGAAGCTTTATTTCGTCCCAGCAGGTCGTTGTATGTTGGATCATTCGTCTGTTAATAGTACATTAACACCAGGAGAATTATTAGACTTACCGGTTTGGTGTTATCTTTTGGAGACTGAAAAAGGACCTATTTTAGTAGATACAGGTATGCCAGAAAGTGCAGTTAATAATGAAGGTCTTTTTAACGGTACATTTGTCGAAGGGAGGGTTTTACCGAAAATGACTGAAGAAGATAGAATCGTGAATATTTTAAAACGGGTTGGTTATGAGCCGAAAGACCTTCTTTATATTATTAGTTCTCACTTGCATTTTGATCATGCAGGAGGAAATGGCGCTTTTATAAATACACCAATCATTGTACAGCGTGCTGAATATGAGGCGGCGCAGCATAGCGAAGAATATTTGAAAGAATGTATATTGCCGAATTTAAACTACAAAATCATTGAAGGTGATTATGAAGTCGTACCAGGAGTTCAATTATTGCATACACCAGGCCATACTCCAGGGCATCAATCGCTATTAATTGAGACAGAAAAATCCGGTCCTGTATTATTAACGATTGATGCATCTTATACGAAAGAAAACTTTGAAGATGAAGTGCCGTTTGCGGGGTTTGATTCGGAATTAGCCTTATCTTCAATTAAACGTTTAAAAGAAGTTGTGATGAACAAGAAGCCGATTGTTTTCTTTGGACATGATATAGAACAGGAAAAGGGATGTAAAGTGTTCCCTGAATATATATAGTGCAAAAAGTCATGAGCTCACTTCACATGTGCTCATGACTTTTTCGTTTAAATAATTTTTTTGAATAAGTTATAAACTTTTTTAGAACTATCTTCATTTAATTGATAGTACGTAAGGTTTACATCATCAGGAGTATCTTGCTGAGCAATCATCACTTCGTTACTGTGATGGTCAACTACCCATATAAAATATTTTTTATAAGTTCCATCCTCGAAAGTAATCCACATATCACAGTCTATTAAATCTGATCCTTCTTCATCTAATGTTAATTTCCCTTTTTTGGCGGTATCCATACTGTTAATGAATGTTTTTAATTCATCTGTTTTTGTGAGAAACATATCCTTTTTTGTTTTAATTGACTCGACATGTATATCTTTTATTTCCTGTTTTCCTAAAAAGACAGGGGGCTCATTTGGATCTCTTTGAGTTGAAATGATAGTAGCTTTCTTCTTTGGTTTATTTGCTGTATAGAAATCTTGAATAGATTTCCCAGAGTTGAAACACCATGCGATTCCAAAAATAATCAATGCACTACCTAGCAGTAAAATGATTTTTTTAATAGAATATTCTCCTCTCTATCACTTCGTATGAAGAGCTTTTCTATTAATATATGATAGGGAAGCGTAAAGTATTATAATTGAACTTGGTTATTCTGCACAGTTTTAACAGGACGATCTACGAGTAAATTGTAAGTGAGTCCGATTAGTACGAAAATGCCACCGACAACCTTTCCTATAGAGAGTTCGTGTGACAAGATGAAATCAATGATAGTCCCCGCAAATAATTGTCCGATAAAGATGAGTAACGTTAAATAAAATGCTGATATTTTAGGTGTAATATAGTTCGATAACGAGATGACGATAACGCCTACTAATCCGCCTAAGTAAACAGCGATAGGAATAGATTGCAACGTATGACTAGGAATGTACATTGAATCTGAACTGAAAATTAAAAATAACATAGAGAAAAATAATCCAGTAATATAATTAAAAAACGTACCTTCCCAATTACCGATTTTCGCTGCTAAATTTGCGTTAATAATTCTAGCAACAACGATAGAAACACCAGCTAAAATAGCGATAGTAATATATAACATTTTCTTGCCCCCATTAATAAATTGTCATGATTATAATTCCGGAAGAGATGAAACATAATCCAATTAGTTTTTTCTTTTCAAACTTTGCAACTTTCATTCCTAATAAGCCGAAATGATCAATAACGATGGAAGCAATGGATTGACCAAGTAAACTTAATGCGATCGTAATAGAGGCACCAAGGACGGAGAAACTTATATTATTAAAAAGGACAGTGAATACCCCAATCGCTCCAGCGCTATATAAAAAAAGTGGAATGCTTTTATCAAAATAAATTTTATTTTTGTTTATGATTAAAACGAAAATAACTGCAATTAAACCGACAAGGTGAATGACAACGCTTGCTGTATACTTGCCAATTAATTCAGATAAAATCCCATTCAATGGAAGCATAACGGCGATGAGCACACCAATAAAGACAGAAAGAAAGTTGTACAATGTAATATCCCCTTTAATTTTCATATTTGTAATGACTGTATCATGCTGAAATTGTGAATTACTATGACATATGTCATAGTGGAAGGGGAAAATTTTGATTACAATGGGGAGTAGTTGTAAAGGCGGGGGGAACTATGAAGAAAATATGTAATTCTATTAAATTAACAAATTATATGAAAGAAAATAATATTGACTCCTTTTTTAGTAATGATATGAAACCGTATATGGAACTAATATTTTTTAAAAAGAATGAGTTTATTTGTAGAGAGAATGAAGAGATAGATTATTTATTTTTTTTCGTTGAAGGAAAAGCGAAAGCGTTTAATACATTAAGTAACGGGAAATCTGTATTGTTATGCTTTTATGATAGTTTGCAGCTGTTAGGAGATGTGGAGTTAATTCATTCTCAAAAGACAGCTTCAAACGTACAAGTGATGGCAGATTCATATTGTGTTGGTTTACCTTTAGGGAAAGTGAGAAATCAACTATTTCATGATGCGAAATTTTTACGGTGTATTTGCGGATCATTAGCACATAAGTTAAATCGGCTTTCAAAAAATAGTACAATTAATTTACTATATCCACTTGAAAATAGACTTGCGAGTTACATGTTAGCAGCAGGGGAACGAGCGGTGCAGCATGGAAATAGAATTGTATTTAGTGGGAATTTAACGGAAACAGCGGAATTGTTAGGAACGAGTTATCGTCATCTATTACGTACATTAAATATTTTTTGTGATAAAGAGATTATAAAGAAGAACAATGGTTGCTTTGAAGTAGTAAATGTGGATGTTTTGAGGGAATTGGCGGCAGATGTTTATAAATAGGAGAGAATTATAAATGATTACACCTATATTTAGAGTTTTTGATATTGAAAAGGCTCAGTTATTTTATTTAAATTTTTTAGGATTTAACTGGATTGGGAACATCGGTATGAGGAAAATATGCCATTATATATGCAAATTTCGTTACACGATGCTGTCATACATTTATCAGAGCATCATGGGGATGCTTCGCCAGGTGGTGCGATTCGCGTGAAAATAGAGGGGTTAAAAAGTTATTATACTAGTTTATCAAGTAAAGATTATGCCTATGCAAAACCTGATATAGAGAGCACACCGTGGGATACAATGGAATTAACTGTGATTGATCCGTTTTTTAATAGAATTATATTTTATGAGGAGAGGGTTTAGGATTAGCACTACTAAGCCTTTATTAGATTGACCTGGTGAGTTAATGGCTTGGCGAATAAAATAATGAACTACTCGTGGAGATATGGAGCAAAAAAATAGATCAGTAGCAGCGACTACTGATCATCCATATGTACATGAATTAGGAGAGGTCAAACATTTATTAACTTAATTATAATAGATTTTTATAAGAATAAAAACTGAAAATTCTAATTTTATGTTGAGAAAGTTTTTTGTATCGAAATATATAAAAGAATAGGGGGTTTTTAGTAAAAGGAAATATGATATTTATCCCGCATTAACGGGCAGTAAGACCCCTACCTCAAAATCCAGCGAAAGCAAAGAAGTTAGGTGGGGATCAACTGCCCGTAAAAGCTCGATTGGTTCAACTAATAATCAGTGGGGGATGAACAAAACCCCCACTGATTAAAGTTTCACTTTATATTTTAATAAATTATGATATAGTTTATAAAGAATAGATTACATAAAATGTTATTTTATTACATATAAAGTAAGGGGGAATGGTTGTGAAGTTTGATGATCAACGCCTACTAGGAGTACGATTAGGTTCTATACTTGTAACAGAGGAGAATCAATATTTAGTAATTAAGAAAAAAGATCATTATGCACTTTTAAATATACATAATTTAGAATGCACACATGTTGAAGTGCAGCTAGAACATATTGAAGAAATGTTGCAGGAAGATTTCCAAGAAAGTATAACAGAGATTATCGCACCAGAACATATAAAAATTGTTGCGAAAAATGTAATATAAGTAAAGAAGCTGGAAGGAACAGCTTCTTTACTTATATTATAAGGATAACGTTTTTAAGACGTCACCAATAATCCCTTCCATTTGATGAACGCCTACGTCAGTGTTCGTCATAATAACAGCACCATTACCTCGGTATGGATAGCATATCAGCATGCATTGAAATCCCACGCCCCATCCAAGTGAATGCATTTGTAAGTCTTCGTTAGAATCATTTAGAAAGATACCTAATCCAGTCCATTTTGAGCAACCTTGAGGAGAAAGCATATCTTGTATTAATTTTTGAGAAAGTTTTAGTTTGCCCTTTCCTTGTAAGGAATGAATGATTTCGATAACTAAAGCTGATAAGTCTGTTGGTGTTGTCCAAATACCTGAAGCAGCTGCGAATGGATAAAATGGATATTTTTCATCTGTGACAATCCCATCCTTATTATGTCCACAAGCAAAGGCCTCTATTTTACTTATATCTTCAGGAGGGAATAGCATACTATTTTTCAGTTGCAGTGGCTGAAAGATATATTCTTCAAGTAAAAGGTTAAATGGTTTTCCAGTTATATCTTCAAGCAGTAATTCGATAATACAAAAGTTTGCATCAGAGTAGTGAAATTCATTTTCTGATTTATAAGTTATTTCTATCGGTACTGAACAATATGATGTTTTACCAGCAAGGATTTCGGACATGTTTGGTCGCCCTTGTGCAAGTGTATAATGCTCAAAACTATTAGGAGGATCAATAATTCCAGATTGGTGACTTAATAAATTTCGTAATGTAACTTTTTTCTGTGAGGTAAATAGATTGGTAGGTATGTTCCAAGATGTAAGTCTATCATTTACGTCTTCATCTAAATATATGATTTCTTGATCTGATAACGTTAGTACGAGCATTGTAGTGATGAATTTACTAATTGAACAAGAGTTGAATATAGAATTCGTAGTGACAGTTCTAGTTGTTCCAGATTCAAGTGTTCCAAAAGCAGCGACTTTGTCTAGTGTACCATCACGTATAACGGCAAGGCTTAAACCTGCAACGGAATATTGGTTCATTTTCTCGTATATAGTGTTACTTTTTAAGTTCATAGTGACTCCTTTCTTTAAAAAGACAGAATGTTAGTTCTATTGTATAGTAATAAATAGAGAGAATGAGAGAAAAAGAAAAAACTTCATCTTTTATCGATGAAGTTCTTTTAGTTAATTCGAAGTGAATACTTTAAAAAATTTGTCTCGGTACATGTACATAAGCCATGAAGTTGTTAGTAAGGAAATAATGCTTACTTTGTTTTTAATTGGCGCATTGAAAACAAGCCAGCCAACGATATCAAATAATACATGTAGTGCAATTGAAAGAACTACAAATTGTAGTAACGTATTTAAAAATCTTTTCATAAAGTGTCCCCCTAAAATAAAAGGTTTTATCAACAGTGTTGTATATTACTATTATACATTAAATGTGTTTCGTGGTAAAATTTACATAAGATAGTGAAATAAAACAAATGAAGGCTAATAGGGGGGATAGTCATGGGATTTTGGATGATCATACCGATAGCGGTCTTTGGGTTTATTTATATTGTTGAGAAATTAAATAAAATCGAAAAGAAAACGGATGCACGTTTAAAGAGGATGGAAGATAGATTACAGCTAATTACGAAAGAAATGGGAATTATAGATAGAGAACCTGAAATTAATAAAGGGTTACGCCAGCTTATGGAAGAAGGAAAAACAGTTACAGCAGTTAAGAGAGTAAGAGAGGCTTTTGGGTTTTCTTTACTAGAAGCGAAGCAATATGTTGATAAATTATAAAAAAGATCATCCATTTGGGTGATCTTTTTTCAATGCACCATGCGTGTATTTACATAAGCAGCGATTATAACGTGGCCAATTATAATGATAGGAAATAAGATTTTGACATTAGGAGTAGTGAAGACACTACCAATTGTGGCAATAGCACCGGCAGTTAAATTATAAAGACCAACTATTTTTGATAACTTACCTTTATCTGGCACACGGCGTTCGTTGAATCCTGATAAGAGCCAAGTGTATTGTTTAACTCCGATGAAATAGGCTAGTGCAAATGAAATAATTGCTAGTATGAATAATGATGGGGAAGCGAAGAGGGTCATTGAAAACACCTCCGTTAAAGGGTTATAAATAAATTATAGTATGAATGTTATAATTTAACAAAATATAAGTGTAATAGAAAACAGAGTATTTATCATGAAGGGAGATTAAGTATGAATATTGTGGAATTCCAGAGATATGTATTAAATTTCAGTAAAGAAAAAGGATTTCAAGATACAACAATTGAAGAGCGTACGATGTATGCGATGGCGGAATTAGGTGAATTAGCGGAAGTTATATTAAAGCGTGATAAAATACAAGATTCGAAAAGAGAGATTGGTTTAGAAATGTTTGATGTCATTTGGAATGTATGTGACTTAGCAAATAAGTTAGAAATTGATTTAGAGAAGGCATTTGAAGAAAAAATGAGGATTAATAAAAAACGTGAATGGTAATGAGTATCCCCAATGTGATATATGGATTTGTAGTGTCTTTACAAAACCAAGTTTATCAGATGAGAGAAAATGGATGTTTTGGCAATACACGAACCGCGGGAGATTAAATGGTTATAATGGAAAAGAGAAGTATATTGATTTGAATGTATTTTATGGTAACGAGGAAGAGTTTGAGAATTATGGAATAAAAGGTTAAGTTTTAAAGCGTACAAAATTTTGTACGCTTTTTTTTGTTACTTACATAAAATATGCAAGTAAAGATGGAACAAACATATAAGATGAATTGTCTATTATAAGTAATAACTATTTCGTTTGAAAGAAAGGGTGGAGAAAATGAAAAAGAATACATTATTAAAATTAGGGGTATGTGTTAGTTTACTAGGAATAACTCAATTTGTTAGTACAGTTTCTTCTGTACAAGCGGAACAAAAGCTAGAGCAAAAAGTAATAAAAAATGAGGCAGGAACTATTTCAATTTCTCAGTTAAACAAAAATGTATGGGTTCATACGGAGTTAGGTTATTTTAACGGAGAAGCAGTTCCTTCGAACGGGCTAGTTCTTACTACTTCTAAAGGATTAGTACTTGTCGATTCTTCTTGGGATGATAAGTTAACGAAGGAATTAATAGAGATGGTAGAAAAGAAATTTAAGAAGCGCGTAACAGATGTCATTATTACACATGCACACGCTGATCGTATTGGCGGAATTAAAACATTGAAAGAAAGAGGCATTAAAGCGCATAGTACGGCATTGACTGCAGAACTAGCAAAGAAAAGTGGATATGAAGAACCACTTGGAGATTTACAAACGATTACGAATTTGAAGTTTGGAAATATGAAAGTAGAAACATTTTACCCAGGGAAAGGACATACAGAAGATAATATCGTCGTATGGTTACCACAATACAACATTTTAGCTGGAGGCTGTTTAGTGAAATCTGCGGAAGCTAAAGATTTAGGGAACGTTGCTGATGCCTATGTAAATGAATGGTCCGCATCGATTGAGAATGTGCTGAAGCGATATGGAAACATCAATTCAGTAGTGCCTGGTCATGGGGAAGTAGGGGACAAAGGATTGCTTTTACATACATTGGATTTGTTGAAATAAGAAACTGTGGAAATATAAAAGCGAGGAGAAACAATTTTCTCCTCGCTTTCTTCTAGCTATATTTAAATGCGAAGCCATCAATTATGCCTGCATACGTTACTGAGATTTTAATTCCAAGTATACAAATACCAGTACCGTCATAATTGCTATAACAACATAAGTAATATCGAGCATTATAAGTGTTTTTAAAGTTTCAGTCATCCTCATTCACCCCTGGTATGAAAATATAACATAATCTCTTATCAATCAGATCAGAGATTATAAAGATAACAATGTACATGAAATTTCTTAAGTAGTGTCTATATAAATATATCATATAAATAATGTAAGTAATGTTAAGATAGTGTAAATGTATTGTAAATAAAGTGATTTTTCATAAAATATTTAATCAAAAAATTGATAGTTCTTCAAAATGAAAAGAAGCTATTCTTTCTGTTGCATAATAAAAAGAAAGAATAGCGTTTTTATATGTCTATTTCTGTTTGCTTAAGAGATTTATAGTACGAAATTGTTCTTTCGTACTATGAACTAGAAAGTTAAATATGTGATTCAGCAATAGTCTAGCTATTTGAAAACTTGAACAACAGGGGTATGTAATGTTTTTTTTGTCAATAAAAATATTATGTAAACAATATAAGTTGTCACAAATTTATACATATTATTGTGATTGATATCACATCCCTTTTTCTCAATGGGTATTATGCTTAGGTTGTAAGAAATGATTGGGAGAGGGTGGGATGATCATGTTTTGTTATCAATGTGAACAAACGCAAACAGGTGGATGTAAAGTGATGGGTGTTTGCGGTAAAAATGAAACAATTGCAAGTTTACAAGATACGATTGTGTTTGGGCTAAAAGGAATTGCAGCTTATCGTACGCATGCTGCTCAGCTAGGGTATACTGATACATTTGTAGATGCTACGACGCAAGAAGCACTGTATATGACATTAACAAATTCTAACTTTAATGAACAAGAACATATTGATATGGCTATGAAAGTAGGGAAATCGGCTTTACGAGTAATGGGGTTGTTAGATGAGGCACATACGAATCGCTTCGGTGTTCCAGAACCTGTTCAAATTACGCAAAACCATGTGGAAGGTAAGGCAATTGTAGTTACTGGTCATAATTTATTTGCGTTAGAAGAATTATTAAAACAAACAGAAGGAAAAGAAATTAATATTTATACACACTCTGAAATGTTACCAGCACACGGTTATCCGCAGCTGAAAAAATATAAACATTTAAAAGGAAACATCGGTAAGGCATGGTATGATCAACGACGTCTTTTTGAAAAATTTACAGGTGCTATATTAGCGACAACGAACTGTGTTATGCCAATTAAAGGGTCGTACTCTAATCGATTCTTTTCATATGATATTGCAGGTTTAGAGGGTGTACAAAAAATTGAAAATGATGATTTTGCACCATTGATTCAAAAAGCGCTAGAACTTCCAGAAGTACATATGGAGTCGGATGAACAGTTAGTAACAGGGTTCCATCATAATACAGTATTATCATTAGCTCCTGAAATTATTGAGGCAGTAAAAGAAGGAAAGATTAAGCGTTTCTTTGTCATCGAAGGTTGTGATGCACCAGGAAAAGGCGGAGAATATTATCGTGAATTAGCAACGTCACTTCCACCAGAAACAGTTATTTTAACGACTTCTTGCGGGAAATTCCGCTTTAATGATGTGGATTACGGTGTTGTACCTGGTACAAAGATTCCGCGTTACATTGACTTAGGGCAATGCAATAATTCAATTTCAACAGTGAAAATAGCAGCCGCTTTAGCAGATGCTTTTCAATGCGAAGTGAACGAACTGCCAGTTAGTATTGTCCTATCATGGTTTGAACAAAAAGCGGTTGCCATTTTACTTGGACTATTTAGTCTCGGTATTCAAGATATCCGCATCGGTCCAAAGGCGCCTGAATTTATTTCACCTGGCGTGCTTGATGTATTACAAGAAACATTCGGTTTAAAACTAATTACAACTGCAGCGGAAGATATGGATATAATGTTATCGTAACAAAAGGATGATCTGTCTTATTAAGAAGAAGAGCTAACCTATAGCGCTCCAAAACAAAAATGTAGAATATTTGTTTTGGGGTATTTTCTTTTCTTGGCGGGATAGGTATGTGGCGAAATTTCTTCAAAAAGAAAATTGGCTGTCTCTAATGTGTAGAGATAATAAAGTTGTTTACTTCTTATAGGACTAATGAAGTAGTTTAATGGAAGAAGTATTTATAGTAAGTGTTATAATATAATAATCAATAACTTAAGCAAAGGGGGAAGCTTTTTTGCACAAACTCAATGCATTAATACCAGAGCTATCAGTCTCAGATATGGAGCAAAGTTTAAATTTCTATTCGGAAATTCTCCTGTTTAAAATTGAATATCAAAGACCAGAGGATAAGTTTGCTTTACTGTCTTTAAATGAATGCCAGATTATGATTGAAGAAGTAAATGGTCATTGGAGTACTGGAGAGTTATCTTATCCCTACGGAAGAGGGATTAATTTTCAAATTATTATAAATGATATTGATCCACTATATGATAGTTTGAAAAAGAACGAGTATCCAATTAAATTTGATATTCAAGAGAATTGGTATAGAGCTGATACTAAATTAAAGGGACAAAAAGAATTTTTAATTATGGACCCTGATGGTTATCTATTAAGATTTGTTCAAAATTTAGGTGAAAAAGATGTTGAGGCAGATTCAGCTATGTAAGACAGGATGAAAATTTAGTGAATGGAGCAAGCTGCTTTTTTCAATAAGGGGCATTAGATGAAGAAGAATTGACCAATTTTATGATTTTTATAAATTACAGGCTACAACAATTAAATTTAGTAGGTGGTTATTACATTTTTTAGACTAAAATTAACCAACTTTATTGTCACTGAACATCTAATAGGTAATAGTTGATTTTAGAAAAATATAAAAATCGAGTTGACATTTACAACTACTTAGTCATACAATGTAGTTGTAATAGGTGATACAGAGTAGTGTTGTTTCTCGAAATATTTTTAGTAAACAATAGGTAATAGCGGATTTTAGAAAAATTTTGAAAATCAGTTGACATTCATCACTACTCAGTCATACAATGTAGTTGTAATAAGTAATACTGAATAGTATGTTTTTACTCAAAAGCTATTCAGTAAAAATTCACCTTAGTACTCTGTGATACTGAATATAAGTCAGACAGAATAGGGGGTAAAGGAGGATCAGGACATGGAAAATTTAACTGAAATGCTGAAAGGTTCACTGGAAGGGTGTGTGCTGGAAATCATTAGTCGCCGTGAAACGTATGGCTATGAGATTACCCGCCACCTGAATGATCTTGGGTTTACCGAAGTCGTAGAAGGGACGGTTTATACTATCCTCGTACGATTAGAAAAGAAAAAGCTTGTGAATATTGAAAAGAAACCATCAGATATGGGACCGCCTCGTAAGTTTTATTCATTAAATGAGGAGGGCCGTCAGGAGCTTGAATTGTTTTGGAAAAAATGGGATTTTGTATCTTCAAAAATTAACGTCTTGAAGTCAAACTAGCCTCATAATATAAAATGTTCCGGCTCATATTTGGAGAGTTTCTTGTTCTGCTTTATAAAAAAGGAGGAAAATAAGATGTTGGAAATGTTTAAAAAATTAATTGGTGATAAAAAAGAGTACAAAATGATGATGGCACGTGTTGGAGCACTGCCAGAAGACTATCAGTTTGTGTTTAAGAAAATTCAAAACTACATGTGGAATTTCTCGGCGGGTAATGGAATGGATATGCTGCACATACAGTATGAATTAATCGATTTGTTTGAAGCAGGTGCAGCGGAAGGGAGACAAGTGCTTGACATTACTGGGGAGGACGTGGCATCCTTTGCTGACGAACTAGTGGCAAACGCTAAAACGTATGTCTCCAAGTATCGTGAAGATTTGAATGAAAGTATTATGAAGAAATTGAGAAAAAAATAAATGCAATTAGTAATACCGACTGATTAGCTGGTTACAAATGTGAATTGCCGCCATCGCTATTCAGTTATATTTTTAAACCGGTACTAAGTAATACAGATTATCAGTGATACTAAATAGAGGGTGTATGTAATCTAATTTTATAAGGGGGAAAAAGTATGAGCAATGCAGCGATTTCTATAAAAGGGTTAAAAAAATCTTTTAAAGATAAAGAAGTCTTAAAGGGAGTGGATTTTGAGGTGCAGCGTGGTGAAATTTTCGCGCTGCTAGGCTCAAATGGAGCTGGAAAGACGACAACGGTCAATATTCTTTCGACGCTAATGAAACAAGATGATGGTGAAGTAAGTATTTGCGGTTTTGACGTCCAGCGACAACCAGATCATGTTCGTCAAAGCATCAGTTTGACAGGACAGTTCGCAGCTTTAGACGGCATGCTTACTGGAAGGGAAAACTTGATAATGATCGCTAAGTTACGTGGTGTTTCCAATCCGGCACAAGTTGCTGATAATCTACTTGCAAGATTTAGCCTGACTGATGCGGCCAACCAGAGGGCAGACCAGTATTCAGGCGGGATGAAGCGCCGACTTGATATCGCGATGAGTTTGATTGGGGCGCCAGCAGTTATTTTTCTAGACGAACCAACGACTGGACTTGATCCGGAAGCACGGATCGAAGTGTGGGATACAGTCAAGGAACTTGCCGGCAGCGGCACAACGATTTTGCTCACGACTCAGTACTTGGAGGAAGCAGAACAACTGGCGGACCGTATCGCTATTTTGCATGGCGGAAAAATTATTACGACAGGTACTCTTACTGAACTGAAAGAGATGTTCCCGCCAGCAAAAGTAGAGTATATCGAGAAGCAGCCGACGTTGGAAGAAATTTTCCTTGCGATTATCGGTAAAAAGGAGGAGATGTAAATGAAAAGCAAAACAGGGGTATTACTAGGGCGCTTAATGCGTAATATTATGCGTAGTCCGGATACAATTATTACAGTAGCGATTACACCGATTATGATGATGCTATTATTTGTTTACGTATTTGGCGGGGCTATAAAGACAGGAACGGATAACTACGTTAATTATTTATTGCCGGGAATTTTGTTAATGGCTATCGCATCCGGTGTAGCTTATACTTCTGTACGATTATTTACGGATGTAAAGAGTGGGCTGATGGCACGTTTCATTACGATGCCTATTAAGCGCTCATCAATATTGTGGGCTCACGTTTTAACTTCTCTTGTTGCTAATGTACTTACTATCGTGGTGGTTATTCTTGTTGCGCTCTTAATGGGTTTTCATTCTAGTGCAAATATGCTAGATTGGCTTGCGGTAGCGGGAATACTGGGTATGTTTACGTTAGCGCTAACATGGCTAGCTATCATTCCAGGGCTGAAAGCGAAGTCTATGGAAGGAGCGACAGCTTACTCGTACCCACTAATTTTTCTTCCATTTATTAGTTCGGCCTTTGTACCTACTGAAACGATGCCTAAAATTGTTCGTGCGTTTGCTGAGAATCAGCCTGTAACTTCAATCGTGAATGCGATTCGCGCCCTATTATATGAAGGGACTGTTGGCAACGATATTTGGACTGCACTTGCTTGGTGCGTGGGTATCATGATCATCTCTTACTTTTTCGCAAGTAAAGCATTTAAACGTCAGTTAGGGTAAGTGAATTAAGTCATCCGAAATTATATATATTTTTGAAAAAGCACGGGAAGGTTTTCCGTGCTTTTATTATGTATTGTGCTCTCATGGTAAAAAATATGGGCAACTGGTAACGAATTAAACTCAATATTTTTGGGTTTAAGCGATCACTGCTTATGGAGAATATAAACATAACCGCTCTTGTAAATCGTTTAATATTTCTTCAGGCATTCCCTTGATTGTAATATCTTTCCCTAGGAAAAGTAACCAATTTGTTATCTCTGTCACTTCATCGGAATTGTGAACATCGATAAATGTTTTTAAAATGGCTGTGGATTGGTAAGGATTTGTATAAGAAATAGAAACTTTGAAAGGATGGTATTTTTTGTACTGGGCAATCGCTTTTGGACCAAGTTCAAGTACAAGGTTAATTGCTTCGTCCTTCCTACTGAGTTTTTCTAAAATCTGTTTCTTATTTAACCTCTTTTTCGTCGTGTACGGCTCGATATTGACGAGGTCATCGACAGGGAACAGTAGTTTCTTTTCTTCTTTTAAGTCAAACCCTTCAATGATCCAATGGCTTTTTTCTTGATAAAGGTGTAATAGGTAAATTGGATAAGACTTGATTTTTTCTTCCTTGACAGTAATCAATAAATGTCTATCCAAAAGAAGGATTTGAATGAGTTTTTCTAACATCGGATGGGGGAGGTCAGAAAGCTCAAGTAGATCGGGATTATGAGGGTTAGTCCCTTCAAAAAGCAAGATTTGATTTAAAAGAACGAGGTCATCTTGCTGAGTTTCTGAGATGAGTCCTAATAGTTTTTCAGCTAAAGATTGCCGACTTTTTAAATAGGGAAGTTGCTGATTTCTCGTAGCCATAAAGGCAATAAAAAGGGCTTTCACTTCATTATCAGTAAAGCGAACAACGGGCAGGATAGAATTATGCATAACAAAATATCCCCCAGTTCTCCCAACTTCAGCAACAAGTGGCATGCCCATAGCTTCAATGTCTCTAATGTCTCTAATAGCTGTCGATCGTGATATGTTAAATTCTCGTATGATTTCAGAAATTGTAAAGTGGGAGCGGTTGTTGATATACCTCATAATTGTATTAATCCGTTCAACTTTTTTCATTGGAGTCTCCTAAACAGTATCATTTTTTGACATGATTTAAAGATATTATAAACTTATCAGATGAAAAGATAAATCATTTGATTCATTTTAAAAAAAGGAAGGTTTTGAATATGAAAAATTATACGATTGAAGAAAAAGATAGCTTTATTGTGCTAGGAATTGGAACTGAAATTAAGAGTGACTATACAAACTTTGCTGGAATAAATAAAGAAAAGGAAGATTTTTGGTCTGCTGTTAAAGAAGATGGAAGGCTGGATACTTTAAAAGCTCTAGCTACAAACGAATACATTTTTTCTGTGAGCGAAGCAGTGAATAACAAGATGATGTATTATGCTGGTGTCTTGACAGAGGCACAAATAGAAGAAGAATCTAGAGTGATCCAGTTTCCGAGGGGAGAATACTTAGTAGTGAAAGGGGAAGACAAAACGGCTGAAGAGCTAAGTAATAAGCTGACTGGCATCGCCTTCGGTCAAGCTTTACCAGATGCGAAAGATTTTGCTTATGTTGGTGGGCCAAATACAACAGTTGAGATGGGGCAAAGAGACGGCTTAGTATTTGGTGAAATGTGGATCCCGGTTGTTAGGAAGTAAAGTGATAAAAGGTACGAATATGGAAAGTAGAGGCTAACAATCTTGAATTGTTAGCCTTTTTGACATGAATATAATATTCATATACTGCTACACATTATGTTCTGCTAAAATAGAATAAAAGGGAATTATTGTAAGGTGGTGGCGGGGTGAATAAAAAAAGGATATTTGAGCTATTCATGGTAGCGTTTGTTTTTCTATTCCTTCATGTAAGCACATATACCAATGAAAAATTTAACGATAAATTGGGTTCCTTTACTTTCATTGTTCTACTTCTTATGGTTTATATTTACGCTTTATTTATAGAGCGGTATTTTGAGGATATACAAAAGTGGGTTCGAAATATCACAATTTGTTTTGCTTTATTAGTAGTTGCTGTAGTATCACTATGGATAGGTTATTTTTAAAGCTCTCTTTAAGAGCAGGAGAAGTATATGATTACCATACATTCGATCCGATCATATTCTTTAGCTGCAGCGGCTTATATTAATCTTTTCTCTCCTTAATCATGATAAAATGTACAATAGGAAATTTTTTGTAACATAAAGGGGGAAGGGTTATGGTCAGCTTTAGTACTTTGTTAGCTTTTGCAATTGTTTCACTTAGCATGGTTTGTTCGCCTGGGCCTAATATGATGTATCTCATTTCTCGTTCCATTACGCAAGGGCGCATGGCAGGATTTATTTCTCTCTTAGGCATTATGCTCGGATTTGTAATTTATATAATCGCAACAATGTTCGGACTTACAGTTCTATTCCTTGCAGTACCCGCTGTCTACGAAGCAGTCAAATGGGCAGGTGCTGCTTACTTGCTTTGGCTCGCCTGGAATTCGATAAAACCGGGTGCTACTTCTAGTATGGAACCTCGTACTATTTCTAATGAGCCACCACGGAAATTATTTATAATGGGACTTATGACAAATCTTCTAAATCCAAAGATTGCTATTTTGTATGTGTCACTGTTACCTCAATTTGAAGATCCTGAGAAGGGATCGTTGCTTATACAAGGTGCAGTTTTAGGCTTTACGCAAATCACTGTTAGCTTTATAATCAACCTTCTAATTGTGTTTACAGCAAGTAAAATTGCTACATGGTTTGGCACACGTCCAACGTGGCTACGAGTGCAGCGTTGGCTTATGGCAAGTGTATTAACGGGGCTTGCTGTACGTCTTGCTTTTGAACGTCGACAGTAGGGGTATCTAAAAATTTGAAGGTCTTTTTTTAAAAGACAGGAATGCTGTTTTTTTATTTTAGGGGTAGGATAAAAAGGCGAGGTATGTGAAAAACAGGTTGGTTGTATGCCTAATATACAACGTCTAAAAAGCTCCCTTTGCTAAAAATTATTCACCCCTCACATAAATAGAAGATACTTTTTATGTGAGGGGTTTATTCAGTTTAAGCTATAAAAATTGAATGGAAGAAATACAAGTTCTCACTTATTTAGAATAAGAGAAAAGATGATGTTTTATTTGTTCAATAAAATACTGGTGGTGTATATTATCGTTAGATACTCGACTTGCCATAATAGCGCCCTCCATTGAAGATGTAAGAAAAGAAGCGAGCGATATAATGTCCATATCTTCTTTAAGTTCTTGTTTCTCTATTCCTTCTTTTATGAGAGAAGCCATTAACATTACTGTATCATCATAACCCTTTGCTGCTGCTTTTTGTAATTCTGGAAATACTCCTGTACTTTCAATTGCGCTATTAAGCAATGGACAGCCTCCAGCAATAGGGGGATTATTAGCTGCATCTTGATATATAAGGAAAATGGCAAGGATTTTATCGATTGCTGTCTTTTTATTTTCCATTGCTTTATGAAAATGCCCCCACATAATCTCACCACTTTTGTCGTAGGCAGCAAGGACAATTTCTTCTTTATTTTTGAATCTACGATAAATAGCTCCTTTAGATAGTTCAGTAGCTGTCATTATATCCTGGATGGATGTGTAAGTTATCCCATTAGTGTTAAATAAATATAAAGATGTTTCAATAATCTTTTCTTTTACCTTATCGACTTTAGTCATGCTTTGTGGCCCTCCTAATAAAACGAACTTAATATTTAAGATGATTTTTCTTGAATTTTTATTGTAAGTATAAATAAGCTTGAAGTAAAAACATTTTATTAATCCCTAACTTATAGGAACCTAAAACAATACAGTGTGAGGTTAATTAAAATATATTAGCTACATCATTCGTGTGAATTTTCTGTCAATTATAATGTGACCAATTGATTAATTCAGTCATATTATACAACTAATTTCACCTAAAATCATAGACGAAGTAAAAAATATCGTTAATTTTAATGTATAAACATATAACTATTATATCTAATTTTTATTAATAGGATTAGCTAAAGGGGGCGGGCTACTCCCACTTTCACTCCATTCCATAAACGATTAATCATTAACAATTATTGGAATTTGATTGTAAATAAGCAACTGAGAAAAAAATATATTTAGTTTTTAACATATTTTTTTGTTAATACTTTGTAAAAAGGGTTCAAAAAACTAGAAACATATAGTATTATTGAACACTGGAACAGAACGAACCGAACGGTTCGGTTCGTTAACTTGTATGAATATATTTGGAAGGAGAACTTTATGCAGAAAGAAAAATCAAAGATTGTAGCTAATTTAATTAGGGGAATAATAAAGTGAACTTTATAAACAAGAATAAAAAAGAACTTATTATGCTAGTAATTTTAACACTGTTCTTACCATTTCAAATTGGTTTGTTCATATTATTTGGCATATCACTTTTAACTAACTACAATTTAGTTGAATCAGAATTTGCCCTTGGTGCCATCGGTTTTACTGTACCTGCTATTGTTGGAATAATTTTATTTAAGAACGAAATTATTGAGAGTTTTGCATATTTTAAAGAGAAGACAATTTTGAAAGTAGTAAGTGTTCCTCTGTTGGTTCTACTTATGGTAATTATAGAACAGGCTGTTATGCGTTTTCTAGCAACTGATCAGCCAGAGAACCAAGACCAGCTCCTTGAAGCAGGTGCGGGGGCACCTCTTATATTCACATTGCTTGTATTTGGTATTCTGGGTCCAATACTTGAAGAAATTGTGTTTCGTCATATTTTAATAAATCGCTTTTCGCATTATATTGGTACTACTATTGCATCTATCATTTCAATTATAATTTTTACACTTCTTCATACGAACCAGCTTTCGGATATTGCTATCTATTTACCAGGATCGGTAATACTTACTATTGCTTATCTGATTTCTAAAAGATCCCTTGCATATGTTATGGCGATACATGTGTTAAACAATTGCCTTGGTTTCATTCTGTAAGAAATTAAACTTAGCTCTGTTACGAAGTTGAAAACTAGATACAGATATTGATAAATGAGGAGTACAATTTAGACAGTGATTTATGATTCATGTAATTCCTTGTACTTCAAAAAACCACAGTTTTGGTGTGAACTGTGGTTTTTTTATATAAGGGCCCAACATATCGCCATCAAGCTTAAAGAACGATTTATCCCCAAACAATAAATACGAACAACATGCATAAAATTTTCGTTCAGGAGGTGGTATGAGATTTTGATTTGATGGAGATTTGACGCTACCCCATCGCTATCAAGCTAAGCTTATGCAAAGTCAATTTTAGGCGAGATTGTTTCTTTTTCTAAAGGGCAAGTGTAGGTGATTGAAAGATTTGCATACGAAATAAACCCTAACGGGTTTCACTTTTTTGAATTAAGCGGCTTGATTATCAGACATGGTACAATTGTAAACGACACCTAATATATCAAAGACCGTTTTTTTCTCATATCGATGAGATTTCCGCCCGTTTTGCTGTAGGAGATTGAACAGGCGGAGTAACACCTTTGATAGCTCTTGGGTGTTTTTTTGTATAGTTTGGAATAGAAGAAGAAAATAGTCTTTAATCATATATATGGCTTTATACTCACTAAGCTCTCGTTTTTTCTTCATGAGGAGCAATTGGCGCATTTGAAACATGATAGAAGAACAGAGTAGAATGGCAATCAATTGGCCATATAAATGGCACTCCAATCGTTCTGATTTTATCTTTTTACAATGATGGATTTGAAAGAATGACTTCCACGTTTTAAATAAAATTTCGATTTGCCAACGCAAAGAATACCAGTCATGTACCTGTCCCATCGGGACAATATCTGTAGAAGTGTTTGTCATATATACATTGATACCACTGAGTCGTTTACTACGAGGAGAATACTTCATTCCTTTCTTTTTTTCTCTTACAGCTTGATCTTGTAATCGTTTTTGTTGCTGTTGTTTTGTTAATCGATGGACAATTACACGAGCTGACACTTTATCAATCATTCCTACATAAGCATTAGCTATTTCCCATGTTTGTCCTGGCTGAAGGGAGTTCATTACCGTCTCCATATCTAACTGTATATACTCTGTACCTTTCTTAATTCTTCCATCTTGAAAATAATCAGGGTTAGGATTTTTTTGATAAATACGTGTATTCGACTTGATACGAGAAATATAGTAGACCTCTTGATCTTGTATATATTGAAGGTCTTTTAAATGAAAATAACCTAAATGTCGGATACATAAATCATTCGCTGCCACAGTTGGGGCACACAGAGAGCCGTAAGTGCGATCATGTTGTTTACCTGGACCTGTATGAATATGTAGGAACTGTCCGCTTAACAAATCATACTCAAGCTGAATTTTTATCCCAGCTGTATGGCTGCATCCTCCTGCACCTGGATAAACCGATGAAAATACATCCGGGAGTTGAAATGCAGTTGAATCTAAGATACGAATACGCTTGAAAATAGAAGTATATGGAGAAGAAATTAGCTTAGCTGAAGATAACTTTTGGTTTAGAAGTTTGGCTAAAACTTGTTGTAGAAACTGGACGGCTGCGGCGTTAAATCTTTGATTTAGTCCTTCAGGACTGATGAGTACTTCTGTTGATACTTCTAAACAACTACATAACTGGGTTAAGGAAGTTTTTGCTACACTTTGGCTTAGCCATACGCATAAAGCTACTAACTCTTGTGCTTGATACTTACTTGTTCGCTGTACAAATCCAACATCTCTAGCTAGATTCTGTAAGGTATTTGGGGATAAAAGACTCTTTATCTCCTGTGCAAATAATTGTAAGTCGTCAGATACAGAATTAGACATACAAAAAACGCCATCCTTTCCTATAATTCTACAGTAAGAATAACGTCTTTTTTGCTTAATGAATAGTGTGAAACCTTAGCTTTATGGTAATGTGACCGTACCTCATGTAGTCACAGTTTTTATTTGTATTAAGACATTCGAAATGATTTGCCACGTAAAGCTGCTATGTAGCAAATAATAACTACTAAGCATAGGCTAACCATCACCAAATACAATTGTGGTGCAAAATGGATAATCAACCAGCCACCAAGCACTGGGCCTAAGAAGCCACCTAAGTTTTGAAATTGCATAAAACCAAGATATGTTGCTTTTTGATGCGCGGGTGCAATCATTTCGACTATAGCACTCGTCATTGGGAAAACAAAAATTTCACCAAGTGAGAACACAACCATACCGACAATAAAAAGTGTCCAATTATCAGCGAAGTGGAAGATTAACATACCAAGTGCTAATAGTCCGCCCCCGAAAATAAGACTTGTTTTGATTGCTACTTTTTCGCTTAAAATGCCGAGTGGCAATTGAAGAATTACGATTGTTGCAGCATTAATCACAATTAGAACTGAATATAATGCTACTCCGTCTGCCATAGTTAAATTAAGCAATTGTGGCATTGTTGCCTCTGTTTGCATATATACGAAATTGCAAATAACACTCGCAATAATGAGCAACATAAGTGTGCTATCTTGTAAAAGAACACGCATCAAGTCGCCAATATCTTGCGTAACATTGACCGTATTCTGCTCCTCTATACGTCGTAAAGTGATGACTAAGAAAATCGCATACAATAAGTACATCGTTGCAGTAATAAGGAATGGAAAACTTATTGATGATGCTTTTGAAATGACAATACCGAGCAAAAGGCCGATCACAGCTGATAAATTGATGGCAGTATATCGAATTGAAAATAGGCGACGACGCCTATCTTCGTCAGTATAGTCAATCATCAAAGCTTGTGAAGCTGGTTCAAAAAATGCACGACAGATACCGTTGAGAGCATTGCATAGAACGAATATCCAAACAGAGTTTGCGAATGCAAAGCCATAAAAGACTATACTCCAACAGAACATCGATATGATGATAATTTTTTTTCGGCCAAACCGGTCAGTAAAGAAACCACCGAAGAAGCCACCAAATGTCGCAGTCAATTGTGAAATACCGACTGCTAAACCAATCATAATTGGTGAGGCATGTAAATCATTTTGTAAATAAAGTGCTAAAAATGGTATCGTCATAAAGCTAGCTGTGCGGGCGAAGGTCGTACCACCGAGCAGCTGCCAGACGAGGGGGTGAAAATAATCCATAATAAAAACCTCCTGTATTAACATGCGTTTGCTTATGCTAGTATGAAGTGTGGAGTTAGTCTATAGTCAAGAGGAGTTTTTAACTTGGAGAGAAAAAACCTTAAAACCTTAAGTACAGGAGAATTTGCTAGTTATTTTGGGGTGAAAAAAGACACCTTGTTTTATTATGATAGAATCAATCTTTTTAAACCTGCCGGTAAACTTCCCAATGGTTATCGATATTATACCTACGATCAAATTAATACATTCTCAACACTCCAATCTCTTCGGAAAGTGGGAGTTTCGATTGAGGAACTAAAAGAATATCTTAATTCTCCCAACACTTACAAACTTGTTGAAATGGCAAAACAGCAGACAGTTCTGGTGGAAGAAGAAATTGAGAAATTAATTCAAATTCGTCGTTTCTTTAAGGGTATTATTTCAATGGAAGAAGAAAGAAAAAACGTTGAAGTTGGGAAGGTTTATATCCAAAAGACACAGAAAAAATCTATTTTCTTAAGCGATGTAAATTCGAAAAATAGCATGATCGATTTCGATTGGGTAAAACATTTTAGCAAGCAAATAGGCTTGTTTGTTCCTGCTCCTATTGGATCTGTGATAACAAGAGAGAGCCTGATTCAAGAAAGATATGAGGAGGTAGATCACTTATTTTGTTATAGTGATTTAGAAACAGGTCAATCAAAACCAGGAGGAATTTATGTCATATATTATCACCAAGGATCTTATAAAGATATTGAATCCGCATACCACAATATCACGAAATTTATCAAATCAGAGGGCTATGTTATTGAAGGAAATGCCTATGAAGATTACTTCTACAATCCATTAAGAACTAATAATAAGGAGGAATATCTTACTAAAATTAGTATACAGGTAACAAAGTGTTTAAAGAGTTAAAGCTATAATGTTATCTTTGTTTAGTAAAAATTAAAAATAGGAAAAACAATTGCAGCGAGTACTTTTAAAAAAAGTGATAAAAAGAGAATCGAACTTTATGTTTAGTAGGGCATACCCCATCATCAAGTTGAAATTTTAAAATACCCCCAAAACGAGAAAATTGTACGTTTTAATCTGGAGACGTCAATTTTCTCATTTTCGGGTATTTGCTTTTCTTAGCTTGATGGTGATGGGGTACCGCCACATGTCCATCAACTTAAGAATTCCGAATTACCCCAAAATAAAAAAATGAGCTTTTTTGCTACAAGTTAGCACAAAATTTCGTTCTGGGGGTATTTACTTTTCTTAGCTTGATAGCGATGTGGCGGTACCCCATTAATAGAAAACTACTGCAAGAGTTATAGTTTTATGTTTTCATTTCCCTTTTGGCATTTATCTTTTAATCAGATGAATGCTTTTTTTAGTACATAATAAAAAAATAACCAGAAAAACTGTCACAAAATCCGTTTTTCTGGTTTCTCTATAATACAGGCATCAAATTGAAAGTGAGGTTTAAACTAACATGTTAACCATAAAAAATGAAGAAAGTCATGCTTCTGATATGCCTTTTGAAGATTTATTTAAGCAGTACTATGCTTATGCTGTGAAACAGATTATATGGATTGTTAAAGATCAATCTATCGCTGAAGAGTTAGCACAAGAAGTATTTTTACAATTATATCGTAGCGACTGGAAAGTAATTGAAAACATACCTGGATGGTTGATTAAATCTTCTACTTATGTAGCTTATAACCATTTGCGATCTGAAAAAAGGCAACAAGCGAAGATTGATAAAGAAATACAATACCATGAAGTACAAAATGTTTCATCATTAGACGATGATTGGATAAGAAAAGAGGAAATTACAAAGGTACAAACGATACTAAATAAAATGAATGATCGAGAACGAACCCTTTTACTAATGAAATTCTCTGGTTTTCAATATAAAGAAATTGCAGAAATACTTCAAATTGAAATATCTTCTATTGGAACATTATTGGTCCGAGCCAAAATGAAATTTCGCAAGATTTATAAACAAATGGAGGAGGCATAACAAATGAAATGTTATGATATCGGATTTATTCAAACATATATTGATGGAGAACTTTCTCATGATATAAGAAAGGAATTCACAAAGCACCTAGATACATGTGAAGCATGCCAAGATTTATTAGTAGAAATCAGTAAATTAAATCAATGGGAAAACATAATGCTAGATGAAGAATCTGCAAATTCACCACAAGAAATCAAAATTGATATAGAACAAGCATGGAAAACATTTGAAAGTCGTTCCAAGCTAGACAATGTTTCTAATATAAATCACAAAAAACAACAGAAGAAGGGACTCTTTACAAACATGAGTAAAAAATCAAAACGTTTCATGTATACAGCAGTAGCTGCAGCAGCACTTTTCACAACAGCAATGATTCCACAAGTACAAGTAGCGGCTACAAATGTTGCCTCATATTTTTCTGATGCAATTACAAATGATAAAGTTGTAAATGAAGGAATACAAGATGAAAATGGTGTCACACAAGATATGATGAAGAATGGTAAATATATTCCTATTGATGAAAAAATTACAGATCAAGGTATTACTGTACATTTCAAAGAATTATATATCGCAGATTCACGTATATCAGTTCATTATAGAATGGAAAAAGCTGACGGAAGTTTAGTACCATTTGAATTTGATACATCAGGATTAGAGCTCGAAAGTGATGGTAAAATTAATGGGCAACAAGAGGAAAACCCTGAGATTAAACATGAAGGGAGACTATCATTTATCCATGATTCAGATGACCGTCTTCCTTTTGAACTTATGGCAGCAGGTAAAAAATTAAATGATGTAGGCATTCGTGATAATGATAAACCCGAAGGTGTTGCTACATTTGTTATAGTTACTGGAGGAAAAGACGATTTTAAACAGCCCCTTACTTTAGATGTAAATATAAATAGAATTGGAAAAGTAATTGGGTCTTGGAAAGGTGAAATTCAAATTGATACTTCACATCTGAAAAATAATACTAATTAAAATGAAAAAAAGAATAGAACAATATGTATCTAATGCTCAGTTTATATGTTTTCTTGTTTTCGTTACATTTATTTCTTATATAGTTTTTACTCTATCTTTTATTTATGATTTAAGTTTATAACCTTAAATCAATCATTTAAGACCATTACGAGAAAAACCTCCCTAAAAAAGTAGGAAAATAAATAACCGGTCCCTTAACGTATAAGGAATCGGTTATTTTGTATCTAAAATGTGTCTAAACTTACAATTTTCTTTTTTGATATGGTGCCCCTATAGAGAAAGAATTTTTTCGTTTAGGGGGTACTTCAAAATCTTAACTTGATGGCGATGGGGTCCCGCCAACATAACGCGAATTTCGTACGCTAAGGAACTTTTTATTTAAAAACTTGGTTTTCCGTACATTAAGAGTGTTCCATAAACGGTATTTGATGTTTGATATAAAACTTTGTTTTTGGTCATGAGTTTTTGAACTGAATTTTAAACATATTTCAGTCAGTTTTGATAGACATAAAATACCTTAATAACATTGTAGAGCAAGATCATCGTTTTATTAAAAAGAGAGTTCGTTCAATGTTGGGATTGAAATCTTTTTGTACAGCTAAATCTATTCTTTCAGGAATAGAAGCTATGCATATCATTAAAAAAGGCCAACTTATTTTACGGGACAAGTCTGTCCAAAATGAAATGAAGTTTATTCATCAACTATTCGGAATGGCTACATAAGAATAGATTCCATTAGGAATCTATATACCTCTTTCAAATAGATGCAATCTTTGCACCAGAACCCTTTATCTTTATGCTGATGGGATACCCCCCTAAACATTTGCCATGATTCATGTTTGGGTGAATGCTTATTTCTGTTTAATAGGCAGTGCATAATAGCCAAAAGCCAAATCGAGCAAGGCGCTCGCTTCTTGACGCAGTAACAAATCCTTCGGACGGAAGGTAAAAGATCCGTCAGTATTGATGGTAGTACCAGGGTCTATGATGCCTTGTGAGGCAAGGGATTGAATGGACTGGACCGCCCAGGCATCCGCAGTTTCGAGCAATTTCACATGATTGGTTTGGTCAGGTTGAATCTGCTTCAAGTTTTGAATCATGGTTGCTGCAACTTGTCTGCTAATCGGAGTCGCGCGGTCATATTCTGGTATACCTGCTATACATTGCTTCTTAATCCCTTCGGCTTGACCCGGGAAAATGTTCCATCCATGTGCCAACAACAAGGCATCCGTAAATTCTCCTTGTGTCATCGTACCCATCGGATCGAATAGATTATCCGCTTTAGCATCCATGATGTTTAAAGCATGAAGATTGTCGATATGGCTTCTATAATTACTCTTTTGCGGGACGTCTGCAAAAGGTGGTTTGATATTGATTTTCTGAGATTGAGCAACAATGCCTAGGCCTTTAGGACTGGTGTAATAAAAATATGCGATTTCTCCGGCCGCATTTTTTTGGAAAGCAATCTTATTTCCTTCTGGATCCTCAAACAACAAAGGGTGAATCATTTTCAGGACTTGTTTGCCAGCTGTTTCATCTTCCATGACCAACGTTCCATTCTCATAGGTAAAGTGGGTACGGATCGCAAACGCACGTGTGTTTTGGTACATGCCCAAGTATTTTTGGGATTCTTTTTCCTCTAACGAGAAATATACTGTTTTATCCGCTTTGGGAGCAGGGAAATAATGATCCATGAACGCTTCATACACTTCTCGACTCATCATAGAATCATTATTGTAAGACATGAAGAATGCGGTTTTTTGTTCAGGTATCAAAACCATCAATGAAGAATGTCCTGGCATATTCCCGCCCTTTAATACGACATGTTGACCGTTGGCAAGGTCATTGAAATATGTTTCAAATCCAACTGTCGCAATAGGAATCGTCTTATCTGCGAAAACTTGGTAGGTATGCATCATATCCATGCTTTTTTTACTTGCGATTTCTTTACCTTCAAACTTTCCATTCTGTAGCTGCATAATCATGTACTTTGACATGTCTTCCCCGGTGGACAAAATGCTTCCTTGTGGTCCATCAGTTGGAGCGTGCCCATTTATTGGATGAGGATCGCCAGTGGGACCGTAATGTGTAGCCATTCTTTTGAGAAGGTCAGGTGTAAAGCGCACACTTGTAGACTTCATGCCTAATGGTTTGAAAATATTCTTTTCCATATATCGTGAGAAAGATGTGCCTGTAACATTCTCCACTGCAAATCCTGCGAGTAAAAATGCAAAGTTGTCATACGTATAAGCTTCACCGGGCGGCCGTACCACTGTCGGCATATGTTTAGGTAGAAATTCCCTAATAGATATATTTTGATTTACATATTCAGGCCCGATTAGCGTGGTGATATCGGGCAGGTCTACGCCGCTGGTATAGGTCAACATATCAAACAGGGTGAGGGGTTTTCCTGTTTTATTGGGAATTTTTAATCCACCGAGATATTGTTGTACATCTTGATCTAGTTTAAGCTTTCCTTTATCAACTTGTTGCATCACGGCCAAGGTGGTAAAAGTTTTCGAGACTGAAGCGATTTGAAAGACCGTGTCCTTATTGACGGGAATCTTCTTTTCTTTATCTGCATAACCATACCCTTTATTGATGACGATCTTTCCATCATGAACGACGACAAAACTTGAACCGTTCACATTGTACTTCTTCATTTTTTCTTCGAATAACGGATCAGCAAAAGATTCTACTTCTTTTTTGTTATTAGGTGCCTTCGTCATTTTGATATTGGTTGCAAGTGTCGATGACTTTGATTTTCCAACTTCTAATGATTCTTGTGAACATGCAGAAATCATGCTTGTAGAAGTGAGCAGAATTGTGACGAGCCCCAGTTTATTGATTACTTTTTTCATTTTTGTACACTCCTTTATGAGATTGAAGATTTCTTGTTTGCACAACGAGTTGTCAGCTCGTTAGTGTATGAGCCGAGTGTAGCAAGTAGCAAGTCATAGTAACTAGTGACCTTTCGTCATATTCATGCATGACATAAAAAATAGAGCGGAGTACGGCTAGTTTTATACACACGACCTACAAGTTATGACATTTTGACACTACTGTGTGTGACAGATGAAAAGTTAGAATCGAAGAGCGACTCATAGGGTATTAGCAAAGAAAAGAAAGCTGAATCGATTCGCCTCATCTATCGGGGAGGCACGATGATTGACCAAGATTTGTTCCATAAGATGTGGGATGGAAATGATGAGGAAGAGTCAGTCGAATTGAAGTCAGATGGAAAAGAGTATGGCTTAACGAAACGCGAGTTAGAGGTTTTGAATCTTTTGTCTCAAGGAATCCGTTATAAAACAATTGCTTCGAAACTTTACTTATCAAATGACACAGTTAGAAATTATGCCTCTACTCTTTATGACAAGCTAGAAGTCAAAAATCGGGAAGAAGCCGTGCAAAAAGCAAGAGATACAGGATTACTCTCGTAAGAGGGAGTGCTCTCGTTTGCTAGGGGTACGTGAATAATTCGGGGTTTCGGGGACCACACCTCAAAAAATGTAATTTGATAGAAATGAAAAGGAAATTGCTACTCTATGTTTCTAACTAACATTTTTGCACCAGGACCATACAAAAAGAGGACGAATAGTTACGTCCTCTTTTTATATGGGTATATTAGCCACAAAATAATATCATTTAAATAAATCTTCTATTATATTAGCAGGGGATAGTGATAGAAAAGTGTGTTCCTTTTCCTAGTTCACTTTCTATCTCTATATCTCCGTTTAATTCTTTAATAATACTGTACGCAATCATAGTACCAAGCCCAGTACCTTTTTCTGTTGTTGAATAAAATGGCAAGGCAATACGTTTTATTTGTTGGGAAGACATTCCTATTCCTGTATCAATGATATCAATTACAATATTATCTTTTATTTTTTGTATATTTATTTGTAATACACCACCATTTTTCATAGCCTCAATTCCATTTTGTATGATGTTGGTTAGACATATTTTTAATTTTTCAGGATTAGCATTTATGTAAAGGGAATCTGTTGTAATATGCTGTTTTATTTCAACATTATATGAAAGCGCGAGTGGTGAAATATTATCTTTCACTTGATTTAATATGTAATTAATATCTAGTTCCTCTTTTATAATATTTTGTGGTTTGGTTAAAGATAAATAGTTATTAATAGTAGATTGTATTTGCTGCATTTCAAGTAACATAATTTCTAAGTACTTATCTTGAGACATCTTAGCACTCACATCTTCATTTAGTAATTGAGTGAATCCACGTACCGTGGTCAGTGGATTATGAATTTCATGCGCGATCGATGCAGCTAGTTCGCTAGCTATATAAAATTTTTCTGCTCTTTGCATTCTTTCTTTTATTTTATATTTCTTGATCATTCCTTCTATTAAATAAACTGATAATAATACTGTGAAAATATTTATGATTATATAATTGAATAAAAATTCAATGAGAGTAGAGTCAATTTTACCACCTGTATCTATTTGCGTTACAATACCGCAGATAGAAAGGGAAGTTGTACATATCAAAATAAGTAGAATACTTAATAATATCTTCTTTTCCTTGAAATAAGTAGGTGACAAGTAACGAAACATGATTGTAATAACAGAAATAATAGTAAAGATAATAAATGATGGGAAGACTCCGCTTCCACCTAAGTAAAATCTATAAGAAAGATATAAAACTCCAATACAAATAATGCTCTTTGTATTTCCATATAGAAAAACTAATATAATGGGAATAAAACGTAAATCATAAATGAACCCAGCGTGTAAATGAAAAGGAAAAGTCATACAAAAAATAATTGCAATGGAGGAAAGTACAGAAATTAATATATTATTACATGCCATTTTTTCTTTATGTTCTAGCCAAAATACTTGGTAACTAAGGATACAAATAATAATAATAAATGTATTTAATAATAGTGTAGGAATTCCCATAGTTTATACCTCTCTGAGAGTTTGTAAGTAGGATTATGTCTGTGTTTAATCTAGGTGTTTGATTTTATTAGATTTTCTATCTTTAAAAAAGAAAAGGAAGGGCACTTGAAAAAGTGCTTTTTTACCATTTATATTAAAATCGATGAGGAAGATAGAATAAAAAGTTACTTTTACTTATGAACAAAAAAATTGAAAGTAGCCCTTGTATAGGTAAAAGATGAAGCAAATTACTGAAATAGTTACGTTTCTCTGGAGTGAATATTCCGAAAAAACATTGTGTATGGCGAAATCCATTTTATAACCTTCGCCATATTAACATGCAACTTATTAAATTACAAAGAAAAAATTAAAAATTATTATTTTTTTGTTATTTTAATTTATTTAAAAACGTAAAAGTATTCAAGAGGTTACCATTGAGATGCTAGGGTACTTAGACCAATATTCGAACTTTGTAATAACGTTGTTACTTTTTTTGCTAATATTCTTAATACTAATTTTAGTATAATTAATTAATCGAAAGTTCTGATAATTATTTACATACCCTTTTTTTATATCATTTTATATTAAATACAATGATATTTATTGTCACATAATAATGCAAATTTCCAGTAAACTAATAGAAAAAATCCTATAAAAACATAATTTACAACCTTTTATATAAACATTGCAGGTGTAAATGCAATAAAATTTCATTATTAATACATATATTCAATCTGAAAATATCTGTTTACATATTAAAATATCTTTGTAGTGGTCCTTCATGCCAAGAATCGTTTCCGTACTCCAACTACCGTTATTCTAGCATTTTACCAAGTTTCTTATTTTGTTAAGGTATCCTAATATCGTTACTTTTTAAAATTATAATATTTAAATATTATAATTTTTAGTGGATGTTGAGAAAATAAATAATTTGTAAAAATAATATAATATTTGTAACTTTATGTCTTATAATATGAAATATCTTCGTTGTGATTATTTTAAATATTTAAATAATACATCAGATTCATTTTATCTAGGGAGGTTTTAAAATTGGGGAGAAGAGTTGTTAAAAGAGTTTTTGCATTATTATCAGTACTAGCATTATTCTTTAATGTGTTTCTACCGAAGGCAAATGCGGAGGTTATGACGCATGAAAAGTATTCAATGAACTGGAGTTATAGCAACAGTTTAGGAAAGGATATCCGAACTGAAATTATTAAAAATTCAAGCGGTCAAATTGCTTATTGTTTAACTCTTGGCTTAAAATCACCAAATGGTGAAGATCTTCCTGAAATGGGAAAAACAGATAATGTAGTATATAGGGTTCTATTAAATGGTTTCCCACAAAAAAGTATAGAACAACTGGGAGTAGCTAATAAGAATGAAGCACATTATGCAACTCAGCTTGCGGTTTGGAATGCATTAGGTCAACTTGATGTAAATGAATTAAAGCATGAAAATAAAAATGTTGAAAAAGCGGCTAAGACAATTATTAATGCTGCAAATACAAGTGAAGATACTCAAGATATTTTTATGAATGTGATTCCTACTGAAAAGCAAAAGGCAGAATTAAAGGGTGAGTTTTTTGAAACAAACCTATACACAGTACAAACAAATGCTAAGAGTGGTTCTTATAAAGTAGTAGCGAAAAATGCACCTAATGGAGTTAAAATTGTTAGTGAAAATGGAGAAGTGAAAGATCAGCTTTCACTTGGGGAAAAATTCCGTATCCAAATTCCTAAAGATATAAAAACAGGTGAATTTAATCTAAGTGTTGCTGCAAATTTAACTAAAGTTCAAGCAATTGCTTATCGCGGTACTGATACTGTTCAGAATGCTACAGTGCTACTAGAAAGAAATGAGGAAAAGCTTAGTAGTGACCTTGCAGTAAATTGGGAAGCTGCTGGTTCTTTAAAAATTAAAAAGGTTGGGGAAAATGGAGAAATATTAGCTGGTGCAGTATTTGAAGTCTTTAATGCAAATAATGAATCAGTTGGAAAAATAACGACGGGTGCTGATGGTACTGCAGAATTAAATAACCTACCAATTGGTACCTACACAGTAAAAGAAATTAAAGCACCAACAGGTTATGTTTCAGGTGATAAACCACAAACTATTGAAGTTAAGACAGGGGAAATAGGAGCTGTTCAAGTAGTAAACAACAAAGTAAAAGGTAACATCGAAATAAAAAAACGTAGTGATTCAGGTAAGATGTTGCCTAATGTTGAATTCACGGTCTTTACTGAAGATGGAAAAGAAGCGAAAAAAGTAGTAACAAAAGAAAATGGAATTGCAAATGTTGATGGTCTTACGTATGGTAAATATTATTTCTTAGAGACGAAAACACCTAATGGATATATTGGAAATAAAACAAAGTATCCTTTTGAAATTAAAGAGCACAATAAAACACTTACTTTTACAGTGGAAAATACAGAAGTGAAAGGTATTGTGAAATTACTAAAAGTAGATAATGAAGATATCAGTAAAAAATTAGAAGGTGCAGTATTCGAGCTAAAAGATGCAAGCGGGAAAGTAATTGGGGAATATAAGACAGATAAAAATGGTGAAGTTAATGTCAAAGATTTAGCGTATGGTAAATATTCATTTGTAGAAAAGGCTTCTCCAAATGGTTACGTTCTTATTACAGAACCAATTGTGTTCGAAATAAAGGAACACGGAAAAATTATTGAGCTATTAGCAGTTAATCATCGTATCAAAGGTGATCTAGAAATTACAAAAGTTGATGTAGCTGATGGAAACAATAAGCTTCCGAATGCAGAGTTTACTATTTATAATGAAGCAGGAAAAGAAGTAGTTAAAGGGAAAACAGACGATAAAGGTATCGCGAAGTTTGAAAAGTTACCATTTGGAAAATACACATATAAAGAAACTGTTGCACCAAAAGGTTATGTATTGAATGAAGAAATATTCTCTTTTGAGATCAAAGAGAATGGTCACATCATTAAACATATTGTCAAAGATGAAAAGATTCCATCAGTAAAAACAACAGCTACTGATAAAACCGATGGTACAAAAGAAATGCACACTTCTAAGTCTGTAACAATCCAAGATAAAGTGGAATACAAAGACCTACAAGTAGGTAAAGAGTACACTTTAAAAGGTAAATTAATGGATAAAAAGACTAATAAACCATTTGTTGTAAATGGTAAAGAAGTAACTGCTGAAACTAAGTTTACACCAAAAGAAGCAGCTGGTTCTATTACACTAGATTTCACTTTTGATGCAACTGGTTTAGAAGAAAAAGAAGTAGTAGTATTCGAAGAGTTACTGAAAGACGGAAAAGTTGTTACTACACATGCTGATATCAATGATAAAGGTCAAACAGTTAAGTTCGTTAAGCCATCAGTAAAAACAACTGCTACAAACAAAGCTGATGGTGGAAAAGAGATTCATTCAAAGGATTCTATCACAATTCAGGATAAAGTGGAGTACACTAACTTAGTTGTTGGTAAAGAGTACACTGTAAAAGGAAAATTAATGAACAAAGCTATTAACGAACCATTATTAATTGATGGTAAAGAAGTAACAGCTGAGACTAAATTTATTGCAAAAGAAAAGAATGGTTTTGTAACATTAGACTTTACTTTCGTTGGTGCTGAACAGCAAGGAAGAGAAGTAGTTGTGTTTGAAGACGTATTGCATGAAGGTAAAGTAATTGCAACTCACGCTGATATTAACGATGTAGGTCAAACAGTTCGATTTGTAGAGCCTTCTATTAAAACGACAGCTACAAATAAAGCTGATGGTTCTAAAGAGTTAGACGCTTCTAAAACTGTAACAATCCAAGATAAAGTGGAATACAAAGACTTAATCGTGGGTAAAGAGTACGTAGTAAAAGGAAAACTAATGGATAAAGCAACAAAAAAACCATTATTAGTTGATGGTAAAGAAGTAACAGTAGAATCTAAGTTTACTGCAAAAGAGAAAAATGGCTCTATCACACTCGATTTCACATTCAATGCTTCTGCATTACAAGGTAAAGAAGTGGTAGTGTTTGAAGAATTGTATCAAGATAATGTCTTGGTAGCTATTCACGTTGACATCGAAGATAAGGGGCAAACGGTGAAATTTAAAGAAGTAAAACCGGAGCAACCAAAACCGGAACAACCAAAACCAGAACAGCCGCATCAAGATAAAAATACTCCAACTTCAGAACAACCAAAAGAACAACCACAACCTAAGAAAGAAGTTCAATCTAAAATTGGATGGTTACCGCAAACAGGTGCTGACCTTACAAGTTGGATCTCTATGGCTGCAGGAGCATTACTGCTAATTGTTGGTGGAGTAATTTTCTTAAAACGTAAAAATGCATAGAAATTAAAAAATAAGCACATCTGTTTTTACAGGATGTGCTTATTTTTATGTTAGTAATTTAGTTCTATTTACAGTATTTTAATCTATTTGATTATTTTTGAGTTGTTGTAATAATTCCCTGTTTTCTTTTCCTTAGCTTCCAAAGTGTCAGCTTCTAAATTCACTGTGAGACAAAATCCCTTAGCTATTTCAAAAGGTCTCATAGAGAACTGGGGGATATAATGCTCTTTTTTTACAAACTGTGTTTTTTCTGCCGTGATAAAGCAACAAATCCTTTCCTGCTATCATTATAGAGATAATTTTATCAAAAAAAGAGAGCGTTATCTCTTCAATTTAGATAAATGGGACACAAAGTAGAATGGTGTGACAGAAGTGGCTTTGGCCTTACTGAAATGTTAAAGGGAATTTTCATTCATATAGATTGTTTTAAAAAAGGTGCGAAGTCAATTCTATGACTTTGCACCTTCATATTTCACTTGAACTTTGTTTAAGCGCGTTTATCTACTCATTGTTACGCGTGAATTGCGTTTAAAATCGACACTTTGTTTGTAGTAAATAATACATAATTTTGTTTTACAGTTCTAATTAATATACGATCAGTTGTCCCATATGCTGTTCCGATACGGATTGCACTTGGTTCTTCAACACCCGCATAGGTAGCATCTTCGGTAACCTCGATTACATCACGTAATGGAATCGTGACCTCCGCAAATTGCCATGAAATAATTAACTCTTCTTTTGTTTTTTTGACATCAATACCTAGCATTATACCAAGACCTTTCTATAATAGAATGCTACACTTCTTATCCCATTATACAAATTTTTAGATTATTTTTCTACATGTATGAATAGAGCTGATATTTTAAGGGTGTCAAAAGAAAGGGAAGATATACTATCAATCTATTAAGGAATACGTTATGAAGAAAAGTTCACAGGGAATTAATATGGATTTGATATGGTTGAAGTATGATGAATGAGTAACAGTAGGAGTTGCAGGAAGGAAATGAATGATGAGACTTAAATTAGTAGGAACCTTAACTTGTATAGTAGTAATGTTAGGTATCTTTATTATTTACACCAATATATCTATTGGTAAAGAACCATATAAGACAAACCATGAAACTAGTGAAAACTCCATAAATAAAGAAAAAAATAGTAAGCAAAATAGGACTGCAAATAAGATAGCAAGTTCTTTTGCTAGTGTACAGGCTGTAGTTAATAAGGAATATGGTTTACCCGAAGACTATATGCCAGAGGATTTAGTTGTACCAAATGTACCGTTCTCATTTAGTGGAACGGTAGAAAAGAGTCATCTTCGTAAAGAAGCAGCGGAAGCATTAGAAAAACTATTCCTTTTAGCTAAGCAAGATGGGATCCAGTTGAATGCTGTTTCAGGATTTCGTTCCTATGAGTATCAAAAAGGTCTGTATGCCAACAATGTTAAAAAGAAAGGGCAAGAGCATACGGATCGCTTCTCTGCAAAGCCAGGGCATAGCGAACATCAAACAGGGTTAACGATGGATGTTTCTTCTAAAAGTGCGAACAATGAACTAGAGCTATCCTTTGCGAATACGAAGGAAGGAAAATGGCTGAAAGAAAACGCGCATCGTGCAGGGTTTATCATTCGTTATCCTAAGGGGAAGGAAAGTATTACGGGTTATGCATATGAACCTTGGCATATTCGCTATGTAGGAGATATTGCTGAAAATATATATAAGGAAAAACTGACTTTAGAAGAATATATGAATCTGTGAAAATAGAATTGAAGAGTTAAACTGTATTCATTGTTTATGAATGCTACTTTTTCTATTAAAAAGCCTAATTTCTCAATGTTTTGTAGAGAAATTAGGTTTTTTTCATCACTTCATTAGAGTTTTTTAGGCTTTGTTCGTTGTTATACTTCACACAATATTATAAAGGAAATAGAACTTACTGAAGATAACATATGAATGTTTTATAAATGTATCAAAAAAGTGAACAAAATCGTTATTTTGCACAACAAGGTAGTCAGCTTAATGAAATAACTGCTTGTAAAAAAAGAAGCCCTACAGAAAATATTACAGGGCTTCACCAAGTTGAGTTATGTCGTATTCACAAGGGATTTTAACATGATATTTGTGTTGAATAAACTGGTAAATGTGTCCAAGTAATTTGGAGCTATTTTATAAAAAAAGAGAAGCGCTTAATCAGGACGCTCCTCTTAATGCCAATACACAATAACTATCCCATTATACTGTATAAGCGTAAAATATTTAACAACTACCTTCATGGTAAATATTTCATTTTTGTCTTAGTACCTTTAAATCACGAAAAAAGGTTCCGCTGTTTCCAACAGAACCTTTCCTAAAATGGCAAAGAGTAACTCTTACCTTACTCTTTGTTCATATACTACAGGAGTTTTAATGAAAATCCAAGGCTCCTTATATTGAGAAATAAAGAAGAATCATTATAAAAAAATTATCTTTTTTCATAAATAAAAGAGCAGCTAGCAAAAACTAACTGCTCAATACAAGGAGATACAGAGAAAACTAAATGGATTTTGGCATACAGCCTATTAACATTATGGACATAATATTGATTTTTATTCGAAGGAATTCATGTTTTACAAATCAGATTATGATAGTCGATATTCTCCATATTGACCAGAAAAGAACCAAGAATTCTAGTGAAATTCCAAGTGTTCTTTTCCTAGTTTTTTGAAATTCTTTTACTAAATAGCCAATAGCGCTAATTGCTAGAAGAATGAAAAGAATAAGTTCTAGTGTGACTGGCATTTGATCTACTCCTAATCTATTATTTTAATTTATTATATAACGATTATAAGATATTTTTATGGTTAGTGGTGAGAAATTAAACAAAACCATCTCTTTACGAAAAAAGGTCCTGTTGTTTCCAACAGAACCTTTCCTAAAATGGCAAAGAGTAACTCTTACCTTACTCTTTGTTCATATACTACAGGAGTTTTAATAAAAATCCAAGGCTCCTTATATTGAGAAATAAAGAAGAATCATTTAAATTATTTTTGAGTAGAAATGAAAATAGGGGTTTGCCTTAAACATTTATTATTAATCAAGAATATGAGTATAGAAACAGGTCTAAATTCTGTAATGGTGGATGGGATTGTTATGGACATAACTCAAAGTGTGGTAAGAATAGTGGTTAATGAGAAAGACCTTCCGTTCACTTCAGTTCAAACCTCTGCATGGAATCATGGACCTGTAAATGATTTAATCGTTTCGACGAATCAGAGAATGAATGAGCTTTATCAATTCATGTGGTCACAAGTACCAGTTACGATCTCGGTGTATTTTCTTCTAGGGGCGGACTTAATGAGATTCGCTAGGGTCGCTGGAATTAATGAACGTGTAACGGGAGAATATATATCATTTCATTTGGGGATAAGAAGAATTCAAAGTAGCTTAACAGCTGCTTTTTTATTTTGCATAGAAAAAGGAACCATAATAGGCTCCTTAATTTGATTCAGAAGTTGTGTAGTTTTTCTTGATGATATCTTTTATGTTGATAATTAAGGATATAAGGAATTCAGCAGCTAGGATACCGTTTACCCAGTAATATGTATTCCCGGATGTAAATTTATTATAAAAGGAATCGATATTATAATACACTAAGCCTGCTGAAATGACGGTAGAGATTACTAACGTACCAAAACTTTTCATGACACCGTCATACAATTCTGTAATTTTAGGCTTTTAATACAATTATACATTTAAATAAAAAGGTTTACAAAGGAATTACCATAAGGAGGAGTTATAACGATTTTCTTCCAATTGATGGTTTTTATTTTTGAAAAAATAACTATTTTATAAAAAAAAAAAAAATTTGACCCCCATAAAATTATTTGTTCCTTCGAATATATGTAAAGTAGAAGAAAATAAATGAAAGAAAAAGCTAAAATTACCAAAAATATAGCGAAGAGTTATTCAAAGATTGCGGCTAAAATAGAAAAGAGCAAGTGGTATTGTAAAAGAAAACAAGAAAGCAGTACAAAATACAGACTTCACTTTAGTACAAGTGGAAAAAATAGTCATATAAAAAATCGGCCTCGAAAAATATGAGTAATAGCAAGTAGACAAGCCCAAAGAAAAGTACTAAGAAAATGTGGTTAAATGGTCACTTGTTTAGTGATCATTTTGCTATTTGAAGCAGAAGGAGGCTGGAAGATTACTAGTGTTGAGTTTAGTAATGAAGATCCTAAGAAAACCGAAAATAGAAGATATCGTATATAACATACAAAACAATGGAGGAGATAAGGAAGCATTTATCGTACAGTATCAGCCTTTTATTAGAAAATCCATATCGTCTGTCTGTCGCCGATATATTACAGAACAGGATGATGAATATAGTATTGGACTGTTTGCGTTTAACGAAGCAATTGAACAGTATTCATATAAAAGAGGGAAATCTTTTCTAGCGTTTGCTGATCTTCTTATAAAAAGAGATGTAATTGACTATATACGCAAGGAGTCTAAGCATAACTTTGTCTTTTTAAAAGAAGATGAGCAAGAGGAAATGTTAGAAATGCAAGTATCGCTTACGGAGTATATGAAAGAAATCGAAAATAGTAACCGTAAGGAGGAAATTCTTCATTTTCAAAGTGTGTTAGCTGAGTTTAAAATTACATTTTCAGAGCTTGCTAAAGAATCTCCTAAGCATCGTGATACGCGTGAGCACCTAATAGAAATTGTGAAGATTATTATAAAAGAAGAGGAAATGATGGAAGAGCTGTTCCGTAAGAAAAGATTACCCCTAAAACATATTGAACCACTTGTTAGGGTAAGTCGTAAAACGTTGGAACGACATAGAAAATACATTATTGCGATGAGTATTATTTTTGCAAACAACTATACATACATTCTTGATTATATAAGAGGGGAAAAGCATGATGAATAAAGGAATTGTGATGGATATAAAAAAGCATAACGTAGTTGTTTTGACTCCAAATGGAGAGTTTATTACATTTAAAAGAAAAGCGCACCCATACATGATAGGAGAGGAAATCTCGTTTAACAAACAAGAACAAAGAGCGTCGCGTTTTTCCATACTACCTTTCTTAAAGCCTACAACAGTAATTGTTGCTGGTTTTCTATGCGTATTGCTGTTTTTTTACAATCAACCAGAAGAAAAAGTATTTGCTTATGTCTCAGTTGATATAAATCCAAGTATAGAGGCGAGCGTAACGGAGGATCTTCGTGTTATAGATTTGCGGGCTTGTAATGATGATGGAAGGCGTATTTTACAAGAAATGAACAGGTGGGAAAATAAACATCTGCAAGACGTGATACGTATTATTATAAAGCAGAGTCAAGAGGATAAGTACTTAACCAATGATAAGCAAGTTATGCTAACGGCTATTGCAAAGGACAAGTCGCTAGAAACACAGTTGGAAAAGGCTATGCAGGAATTAAAGAAAGAATATGAGATAAAACATGTTACAGTCGAATATCAAAGCAGTACGATGCAAATGCGGGAAGATGCTGAGAAAGCAGGAGTTGGAACGGGCGTTTATATAAAACAAGAGAATGAGAAGAAAAAATCGCTTGCTCCACCTGCACCGTCATCTAATCAAGAACAACAAAAGTTATCTTCTGATGCATCATCGGACACACCTCCTGTAAAAGAAGAAAGCAACGAGAAGAAAGAGTATATAGAACAAGAGCAATCTAAGGAACAACAGCGGAAGCAAATAAAGGAAAATAATGGGAATCAGCAGGAGAACAACGGCAGAGGGTCTCAAGGGATTAATGGAAATCAGCAAGGAAACAACGGAAGAGAATCGCAAGGGAATAATGGGCACCAACAAGAGAATAACGGAAGAGAATCGCAAAGAAATAATGGAAATCAGCAAGGAAACAACGGAAGAGGATCACAAGGGAATAATGGGCACCAGCAAGAGAACAAGGTTAGAGGGTCTCAAGGGAATAATGGGCACCAGCAAGAAAACAACGGAAGAGAATCGCAAGGGAATAATGGGCACCAGCAAGAGAACAACGGCAGAGGGTCTCAAGGGAATAATGGAAATCAGCAAGGAAACAACGGAAGAGAATCGCAAGGGAATAATGGAAATGGGCAAGGGAACAATGGAAGAGGATCGCAAGGGAATAACGGGAATCAGCAAGAGAACAACGGAAGAGGATCGCAAGGGAATAATGGAAATCAGCAAGGAAACAACGGAAGAGGATCGCAAGGGAATAATGGGCACCAGCAAGAGAACAACGGTAGAGGGTCTCAGTAAGGAAAGCTTCTATCAAATAATATAGAGTGAAAGAGAAATCTATAGAATTGGGAGGATTCCCTCTATCTGAAGAGATTTTTTAATATTTTTTTAAAATGACGGACATAAAATCATATATCCTTTCGAATTATATATATGGATATCATTAATAGTTATATAAAAGGAGAGAAAAAATATGAAAATGTATGAAGAAATCACTGAAGTATTAAAGGTATTAGCACATCCTGTCCGTTTATCATTAGTAAAAATAATGCTTGCAAAAGGTCCTATTAACGTAACGACAATGTATGAAACATTACAAATGCCTCAAAGTACAATTAGTCAACATTTATCTAAACTAAAAGCTACAAAGGTTGTTACAGGTACTCGGAAAGGGTTAGAAATTTATTATGAAGTAACGGATAATCGTACAAAAGCGATATTATTAAGCTTGGCTTAAAGGGTGACTGTTTAGATTTCAAAATGAAGTAAGCCATTCAGAGACTATAATTTTCTTATTAACATTAGTTGTATCTGTTGTTGTTTTTAATTTGCTTCATAGACTTCTTTATTTGGGTCTTGCCGTATCACTATCAAGCTAAATTTTAAAGAGACTATAAAATTGAAAGTTTTCTTATTAGGGTCTCTTTGTTAGCTTGATAGTGATGTGCCGTTCCCACTAGTATGTAAAGAATTTGGTGATTTTTTTAGTCATGTAATCTTTTGATTTGATGATCTTTTCCCCATTCGCATAGTTCATCCATAATTTGCATTAAAGATTTCCCGTATTCGCTTATTGTGTACTCAACCTTTGGTGGTACTTCTTGATATACAGTACGATGGATAATTCCATCAGCTTCAAGTTGCCGAAGTTGTTGTGTAAGAACTTTTTGCGTAATGTTTGGGATTTCTCGTCGGATTTCATTTGTTCGCATTTTTCCATCCATCAAAACACATAAAATATGAACTTTCCATTTTCCGCCGATTACATCGAGTGTCGTTGCAATTGGGCAGTCTTCATTTTGATTCATATAACACCTCCACAGGTACTTTAAGGTTCCTATAGCACTTTAAAGTACGTACTTTTCAATTATATGTGACTCATTCATACTAATACGTAAAGGATTGATTAATTTATAAAGGGGATGGAAACGGATGAAAACACTTGTAATTGTAGCACATCCTGATATTGAAAAATCAAAAATCAATAAAAGATGGATTGAAGAACTTGAGAAATATTCAGATGAAATTACGGTGCATGAATTATATAAAGCGGCACCGAATTGGGAGTTTAATATTGAAGAAGAGCAAAAGCTATTAGTAGAACATGACAGATATATATTTCAATTTCCGCTTTATTGGTACAGTTCACCACCATTATTAAAAAAATGGTTTGACGATGTATTAACATATGGATTTGCGTACGGATCAAAAGGAGACAAAGTGAAAGGGAAAGAATTTGGTCTAGCTATTTCTATAGGTGGATTAGAAAAAGACTATGAAAATAGCGGAATTACAATGGATGAGTTAACAAAACCATTTCAAGCTACTTGCTTATATACAGATATGAAATTTATACCTCCATTTTATTTATATGGTGCCGAATATAAATTAAGTGATGAAGAGATTGATAAAAGTGCACCGGAGTATGTGCGCTATGTGATGAATAAGGAGTATTCTAATATATAAGAGGAAATAGCCATTTACTTGCTAAGTAGATGGCTATTTTTAGTGGATTTACATTCACTAAGTGTAATCTTTAGTAAATTAATAGTTAATCTGGTAAAATAAAAAACCTAATATATATAAAGGGGAGTTTTACTTGAGAACGATGCAAAAATTATTACAAAAAAGAGCAATGCAATCACCAAATTTGGAAGCGCTTGTAGGGGGAGAGAAAAGGTATTCGTTTCAGCAGTATAATGAACGAGTAAATCAGCTTGCACACTATTTGCTACATAACGGTGTACAAAGAGGAGATCGTATTGGAATACTATGCAAAAATAATCATCCGTTTCCAAGCGTTATGATGGCAAGTTTAAAAATTGGAGCTGTATGTATTCCGTTAAATCATCAGCTTACTGCTTATGAGTTAGAAACGATTGTAAAAGAAGCAAAATTAAAAGTGTTAGTTATTGATGAAGAGTTCCATGAAGCTTTAAAAATTGATGCTGTTAAAGAAATTCCTTATGTAATTAAAACGACTGAAGAAGGATTTGGTTCATTTGAATTAACATTACAAGAACAGCCAATTACAGAACCGAACGTAGAAGTTCATGAAGATGATGATGCGATTTACTTATTTACTTCAGGAACGACTGGACAGGCAAAAGCATGTGTAATTGGACATAAAAACTTACATCATTATTTTTCTGAGATTGCGGGCCAAAGAGAATTTCCACCAGGTGAACGCTTTTTATCCGTGCATCCATTATTTCATATGAGTGGAGTGCTTTCTATTTTAAATTGTATTTATCATGGTGTTACGATGATCTTTTTAGCTGATTCGAATCCTGCTCTTATTTGGGATAAGATTGAAGAAGAGAAAATTACTACGATGCTTGCGTTCCCAGCTGTTTATAGCTACATGCTTGAGGAGCTAAATAAAAAAGAACGTAACATTTCAACTTTTAAAGTAGCACAAAGTGGTGGTACAAAAGTGCCAGAAACACTTATTCAAAAATATATGGAAAAAGGAATATATATGGTGCAAGGATATGGGAGTACAGAAGGTTGGGTTGTAACTTCATGGCATCCAATGATGGGAAAAGAAAAGATGTCTTCTGTAGGGAAAACTTTGAAACATGTAGAGTTAAAAATTGTTCATCCAGAAACAGGTGATGAACTAACAACAAATGAAGTTGGTGAGATTCATGTAAGAAGTCCATACATGTTTAAAGGGTATTGGAATAATGAAAAGGCGACAAAAAAGGTAGTAAAAGATAATTGGTTTAACATGGGCGATGCGGGCATGATAGATGATGACGGATTCCTGCATATTATGGGAAGATATAAAGACGTTATTATACGCGGTGGTGACAACGTATATCCAGATCAAGTAGAAGATGTTATTCATGAAATACATGGTGTTTTAGAAGTTGCAGTAGTTGGAGTTCCAGATGACTTTTGGGGAGAGATTCCGACAGCGTATATTGTAAAAGATATGCAAACGTCTTTAACGGAAGAAGAAATTATACGGCATTGTAAAGAGAAACTAGCAAGTTATAAAATACCAGAAGTTGTATTTATGAAAGAATTACCGAAAAATGCTTTAGGGAAAGTGTTGAAGAGGGAATTAAGAGAAGTTGTACTTGTAAAATAAAAAGCGATTAGATGATGAGGAATCCAGTTATGTACAAAGCATAACTGGATTTTTGTTTGTAAAGAACATAATAATTTACTAGATTTTGTATTTTGTGTAAGATAATAAAGAATATTCAATCATTAATAAAAAGGAAGAGATATAAATGAATCTACCGTTATTACAAGTAGAGACAGGGAGGCTCATAATCCGTCCGTTCCAAAATGATGATTATGAAAGTTGGTTAGATGGATTTCATAAGAGGCTACCATCGCAGTATAAATATGACGATGGCCACCAAGTTATGGCATCATCAACAAAAGAATGGTTCACGGAATGGATAAGAGGTTTTGATGAAGCAGCACATCGAGATGAGATGTATGTATTAGGTATTTTTCGTAAAGAAGATGGGGCTAATATTGGGAAGCTAGAGCTTATAAAAATTTTACGTATGGACTATCAATGGGCGATGATGGGGTATTCCATACATAATCAATACTGGAAAAATGGATATGGTATTGAAAGTGTAAAAGCTGCGTTATCGTTATTTTTTAATAGTCTTCATTTCCATAGAATTGAATTACATATACATGTTGATAATGAGCCATCCGTTCGTCTTGCGGAAAGAACAGGTTTTTCACTTGAATGCAAGAGAGAGGCGTTTTCTTTAGAGAATGGTAAATGGATGGACTTTCTTATTTATTTTAAAAATAAGGAGATGGATATATGAGAGTTCTAATTACAGGGGGAAATCGCGGGTTAGGGTTACAGTTGGTAAAAGTATTTCATGAAAATGGGCATATCGTTTATCCGTTAGTTAGAACTGAGGTTACGGTAACGCAATTGAAGCAAATGTTTAGTTGTAGATGTTTTCCTATATTGGCAGACTTATCACTTGATGAGAGTACGAAGCAGATTAAGAACCAGCTCGAGGGATATACAGAGTATATGGATCTAGTTATAAATAACGCTGGAATTACTGGAAAGGAGACTGAGATTTTACATACAAATTCAGAAGAGTTAACGGACTTATTTAATATTCACTGCTTAGGCGTAATTCGAGCTGTAAAAGGTACATATGTGGCTTTAGCTAAATCGGATCAGCCGAGAATAATAAATGTGTCCTCTCGGTTAGGATCACTACATAAAATGGCGAACAAAGAGTTTCCGCAAGGACAGTTCTCATATTCCTATCGAATTGCTAAAGCTGCACAAAATATGTTAACACTTTGTTTACAACAAGAGTTTGAGAATAAAGGAATTCGTGTAACGGCAATTCACCCAGGAAAATTAAAGACTGATATCGGTGCCTTTGATGCGAATATGACTCCGGCTGAAGGAGCACAAAATATATATGATTGGGTAATTGATTCAAATGAGGATGTTTCAGGGAAGTTTATTGAGCCAGGTGTGGGGGAATTGAAGTGGTGAAGTACGATTTTATAAGTATTGAATGACTATTTGGGTTTTCATGGAGAATATGAAATGGTTTGCTACACATAATTACAATTGGAAAATTAGAAGAAGATTAGGAGAAAAGAAAATGAAGACTATAAAGGTATTTCATTACGATGCATTTACGAATAAACCAAATATGGGGAATCCAGCAGGTGTTGTATTAGAGGCGGATGGATTAACAGCAGGGGAAATGCAGCGTATTGCTGAAAAAGTTGGATTTAACGAAACGTCTTTCGTTCTTTCTTCAAAAGTAGCAGATTTAAAGGTTCGCTATTTTACCCCTCGTTTTGAAATAGATTTATGTGGTCATGGGACAGTTGGAACAATATTTGCCTTGTGTGAAAGAGGTTTATTAGAAGAGAAAACAAGTTTTACGATTGAAACGAAGGCAGGGGTTTTAGCAATACAAACAGATGTAAATGAAAAGGGAGAAACCTTTATTAAAATGAGGCAGGCTACACCTCAGTTTAAAGAATTTGCAGGTTCAAAAGAAGAATTAGCTCATAGCATTGGTTTGGACGTAAATGATTTAGATGTAAGTTTACCGATTGTATATGGAAGTACAGGAAACTGGACTGTAATTGTACCGGTTAAAAATCTAGATGTATGTGAGAGAATGAAGCCTAACAATGAGATGTTTCCATCGGTATTAAAAGAAATACCTAACGCTTCTATTCATCCAGTTTGCTTAGAAACTTATGATGAACAGGCACAAATGCATGGGCGTCATTTCTCATCGGCTTATGCTGGAACGATTGAAGATCCAGTGACAGGAACAGCTTCAGGTGTAATGGGAGCGTACTATGCGATGTATTTGGAGAAAGGTTTTGACCATAAAATGGAATTAATCGTTGAACAAGGACAGGAAATGAATAAAGATGGCCGTGTAACGGTATATGTAACGAAAGATGTAGAAAATGAGAAATTACAAATAGATATTGCTGGAACAGCGGTGTATGTGAAAGAGTTTAAAGTTTCAATATAAAGTGAAACTTTAATCAGTGGGGGTCTTACTGCCCGTTAATGTGGGATAAAAAAAGAAAGCCCGGAATACATCCAGACTTTCATTATCTGTTCAACACTTCAATATACGAAGCATCTCCAGTTGTTCTTAAAGCAGAGCGGAAATTGTTGTTTTCTAACGTTTTAGCGACTTGTTGTAATTGCTGTGCATCATCATGATGGATAAGTAAGCTGTCAGCACCGCTTTCTTCTATATGAATGTGTTCGACACTTCCAATGGCATCATGTACTGCTTTTAAAAATTCAGGTTTCATATTGTCCTCCTAATATGTATGTAACGTTGTTGTTAGTATTTCCTTATTTTTGAAATATAAAAGTAAATGAATTTTTGTTATATTAAGATTTTGGAAGGGGTTTCCTATTCGTTTGTCAAATAATAGTAAAGTTGTCTTTTGAATTGAGGGGATCTTCGAAATTAAAGGGTGAGAGAATGGACATTTCAATAATTGCTGCACAACTAGTTAAGGAGAAAGTTATTTCACATGCTCCAAATAGCGTAAAAGCGTTGAACGGAGGAACGACAAGTACTGTATATTTGTTGGACGAAAAATATGTAGTAAAGCTGAATGAAGCGGAAGTAATACGTGAAGAAGCTAATTTTCTTTCTTTTTATGAGGGGAATACTTTATTTTCAAAGCTTTTGTATAAGGAACCTTTACATACATATTTCGTGTATTCTTTCCTGGAAGGTAATACTTCGTGTAAACAAGGATATAAACGAAGTACGCTTCGTACACTTGTAAAAGAAGTTATCAATAAGTATAAAATGGTTCCAGAGGCAGAAGGCTGGGGGTGGAAAGAAAGTCCGGTTCAATCTTGGAATGAATTTTTAACTGCAAATGTGATGGAAGCTTATGAAAATGTAAGATGTTACATAAGTGAAGAAGAATATAGAACGGTTCTTAAACTAGCAAATAGGGAAGCCGGAGTAAATCAACCCTTTTTATTACATGGTGATTTCGGATTTCATAATTTTATATTCCGGCAGAATAAGTTACATGGAGTAATTGATCCGTTACCAGTCCTTGGAGATCCTTTATATGATTTAATTTATGCGTTCTGTTCAACTCCTGAAGATGTTACGAAAGAAGCAATTGATTTTGCGATGAAACAATGTGTATTTCATAAAAAAGAACGAGATTTATACGAAGAAATAGTCATAGGATTATATTTGCGTATAGATACATGTTTGAGACACCACCCGAAAGATTTAGAAGATTACTTAGTAGCTTGGCGTTATTGGATGGACGAAATTGAGCCGGCTTTATAGTACAAATAGTTTGGGGGAGATAGTGAAATGAACATTCTAGAAGCAAAAAGAGATTTAGCACAAAGAACGAAAAGAGGATTTCCAGTTATAATAGCTGGTATTTTATTTTGGATTGTAGCAAGTGTAACGGGTATTCTTCTTTCAGAAAAACAAGTTGTGTGGGTGTATTTAATTGGTATGGGTTGTGTATTTCCTTTTGGCTTAATGATAGCTGCTATATTGAAAATTGACATGTTTGCGAAAGGAAATCCGCTAGGGACTTTAGCTGGATTAATTGGCGGGATAAATGTATTAAATATTCCGTTTGTATTACTTGCCTATTTTCAATTTCCAGAGTGGCTACCTTTTGTAGTAGCGATGTTAATAGGGGTTCATTTTATACCGTACGTATGGATTTATGAAAGTAAAAGTTATGGTGTATTGTCAGTAGGGACTGTACTCGTAACGTCAGTTTGCGGGATTCTTTTTGCAGACAATGGATTTACTGTCATTCCATTGGCAGTTACAGTTGTCTACTTACTGACTCTAATCGGTTTATTAATTGAAAATAAAAAAGTAGATCATTATCAACAAAAATCAGCTTAATAAAGTGAAACTTTAATCAGTGGGGGCTTCATCCCCCACTGATTATTAGTTGAACCAATCGGGCTTTTATGGGCAGTTGATTCCCCACCTAACTTCTTTGCTTTCGCTGAATTTTGAGGTGAAGATCTTACTGCCCATTAATGCGGGATAAAAATATAGGGGTAGGGGGAAATATTATGAAAAATTTCGTTTGTACAACGTGCGGCGTACAGTATGCAGCGAGTGTGGAAGAACCGGTAAGTTGTGTTATTTGTGATGAGGAGAGACAATATGTGAATCCGAAAGGACAGTCTTGGACGACTTTAGAAAACTTGCAATCGAGTGGTACATATAAAAATGAAATGATAGAAGAAGAAAATGGGCTTTATAGTATTACGACAAAACCGGAATTTGCGATTGGTCAAACGGGATATGTAGTAAAAACGGAAGCGTATCGTTTACTATGGGATTGTATTACTTATTTAGATGAAACGACAATTGAGAAAATAAAGGAGTGGGGCGGGTTAGATGCGATAGCACTATCTCATCCTCATTATTATTCAACGCAAGTAGAATGGGCAGAAACGTTTAATGTACCAATTTATATACATGAAGACGATAAAGAGTGGGTAGTACGCCCGAGTAGCCGTATTATTTATTGGTCTGGCGAGTCTTTACAATTAGCGGACGGAATTACTATTCATCGTCTCGGAGGACATTTTAGCGGCGGTTCTGTATTACATTGGGAAGAAGGAAATGATGGGAAAGGTATTTTATTAACAGGTGATATTATTCAAGTTGTAGCGGATCAGCAATGGGTGAGTTTCATGTACAGCTATCCGAACTTAATTCCATTACCAGCGAGAAAAGTGGAGGAAATGGCGAATCGAGTGAAGCCATTACAGTTTAATCGTTTATATAATGCTTTTCACCGAGTAGTGAAAGAGAATGCCAATGAGGCAGTGGAACGTTCTGCTGAAAGATATATTAAGGCGGTAGAAGGAAAGTTATTTCATACGTAAAAGGAGATTTAGTTTTTATGAATACGTTAGTATGCTTTGGTGATAGTATTACAGCTGATGAAAAAGACGGTTTACATTTTGGCCGACAAGGTTATGAATATGTAGCGAAGTTAATTGGTAAAAAGTTAAAAGGGATTTTGTAAGAAGCAAAGTGCGCGCGCTTTGCTTTTTTTGTCCGCGTATTTCTTCCTACAATGCTGCTGTGTTCAATGCAGTTGCTTTTATTATGCTAAATATATTTCATAGTAGTACATGTAGGAAAGAAATGAATAAAGTGAAATATAATTAGACCTTACCAATCGGGTTATTAAGGGGAGCCTGACTTCGACCTAACTTTGTTGCTCTTGCCAAATTTTGAGGCGGTGCACTCAAATAGCGGGATAAAATTTACTTTAAAGAAGTGGTTAGCCGTAACACTATAGGACATTCGTACAGAAGAAAATGATTTGTTCGGCTAATGGAATGCATCCAAGACTTAACAGTTGATTAATAGAACTGTAAAGTTTAAAATTACAGTATAGTTTTTAGAAGTGAGTTGCTATTGTTTGTAAAAAACAGATAAATTAAATATTCTCGAATAAATAATATAACGTGTATTTCATTCTAAACTGTAATTTTTTTTAATACATTTCAATAATCTATATAATAATTTAAAAAGTAAAGGAGTGTGTGTAAAATATGGTGATTTTATATACGACAGCAAGCTGTAGTTCATGCCGAAAAGCAAAAGCATGGCTTGAAGAACATCAAATTGATTATACCGAAAAAAATATCGTATCAAATTCTCTTACAGTCGATGAGCTTAAATCCATTCTCCGTTTAACTGAAGAGGGTGCTAATGAAATTATTTCAACTAGATCTAAAACTTTTCAGGAATTAAATATAAATATTGAGGCGCTTTCGCTTAATGAGTTTTATAAATTAATAATTGAGTATCCTCAAATGTTACGTCGTCCAATTATGCTGGATGAAAAAAGATTACAGGTTGGTTTTAACGAGGAAGAAATCCGCAAATTTTTACCGCGTAGCGTTCGAACATTTTTGAATATTGAATTGCAAAAAATGGCTAATTAATAAGTAATATTTTGAAAGGAGGAAACAGAAGTGATTGAAGTACGTGTTACAGTTAATTATAAAGATAGAAATTATCATACAAATGTTATTGTGAGTAAAGATACGATTTGGACACAAATTAAACAATTGGCAGAAGAACAAGTTAAGAAACAGTGGACTGTTTAAATTGATTTGTAACTTAAAAAGTTAATTGAAGTTAGGAGATATAGGGGAGTTCTGATAGAATATAAAGAGATTTATTTTTTCATGCTAAGCATGCTTCTTATATTTTTACGTTTGACTAACCTATCTGTAATATTTATGGCTACAGTATGTTACTAAGCGAGAAATCATATTTTTTATCGTAGGAGGACAACAATGAACAGCGACTTTACCTTGGCCATTCACAGTTTAACTTATTTAGCTTTACAGCCAGATCGGATGTCAACAAGTAATGCTATTTCAGAAAGTGCAGGTGTTCATCCCGTACGCATTCGAAAAGTGCTAAGTTTGTTAAAAAAACATAAGTTTATACAATCAAAGGAGGGAACTGGTGGAGGTTTTATTTTTGCCCGAGATTTAAGTGAAATTAATCTTTGGAATATTTATCAAATAACCTCTGAAGGTACATTGCAGCCGAAGTGTCCAGAATCAAATGATCAGTGTATTGTAGGTTCGAATATGCGGAAAGTTCTTTTTGCTATTTTCTTAGGTGTGGAAGAACATCTAGGTGAATATTTAAAGAATTATACAATGAAAGAAGTTGTTGACCTTATTAATCAAGAACGTTAAGCGGCTTAATTATTATGTAGCCGTGAGTTCTTAAAAAAAAACTGTAATTAAAAATAATACAGTTTAAGCTGTTTTTTATATCTTTTTTATCGGTACAAAAAATATTTATAAGAAGGTGAAAAAGTATGATGTCAAATAATAATCATGTTTTAAAAGAGGGAGATTGGGTTCGTGGAATATCAAATGAGGGTGAATTCATAGTTGGTTACATTGTATCACTTGATGAAGTGGAAGATGTAGTTACAGTTAGCATTGTGAAACGTGACGACAAGTACACAATGAACGAAGCGATTTTACTCTTTAGTAAACACGTTAACAAACTCCCTGAATCAAAGGTAATAAATAAGGAGCAAATCCTTTATCTTATAGACCTTGCATTATTAACAGGGGATGAAGAATGGTTTATTGAGCTTTCTGCAAAATTAAACTCGATAAAAGAGCTAGTTAATGAGGGATTTTAAAGATTATATTATTCGCTTTTCATAGGTTGGATCGTGCAATAAGCAATAATATCATCTCTTTTGTTGCATTTTAATAAAAGTGGTGATTGAATGATGTAAATAAGCTGTCCGTATACGGGCAGCTTATTTTATGTTTTCGTTTAGAAAAATGTTAGCGGTTCCCTCGTTACCATCAAGTTAAAATGTATATGAATGCAATATCTATAATTTATATCCTAAAAATTGGTTTGTGCATTTAAAAAGACAATTCTTTTAAACCACATTAATTATTTATTAGAATATCTTTTTTAAATTAAAATAAAATTTTCGATAAAGAAATATATATAAATTTTTAAAATGAGTAGCTTAAATAAACAATATTTTACTGTATTTTATGCTGATTAATTCCATTTTAAGCGATAGGAACAAGGGTTGCATGCTAACTGTAAATTATTATCCATGTAAAATTATAGCCATTAAATATTTCTGAAAATATAAAAATATTAATTTTATAAATATACACGTTATAATGAGTGCGTCGAGAGAAATTTTATGATCTCTGGAGAAAATATAAAAAATGCGATTATTAGTAAGAAAGGTGTGTGGTTAGAGGCGAAATGTATGTAAAGTGCTTCAGTGGCTTGTGTAATCAATACCATAAATGCTGCCGAAGCTATTAAAGTGATGTATAGAATTGAGAAAGAAATGCCTCATAAATGAAGAGAGGCCGGTTTAACTGAAATTACTGTTACAAGTAATTTAGAGAAACCATAAAAGTAATACACTGTTATTAGAAATGTTGCAACGTATTTATGAAGTCTATTCAATATTGTTCTCTTAAGCGGTCTTTATATAAAGAGCGGATAGTACGAGTAAACTTTTTTGTGAACGCTAACATTTATGTTAGGACGCTAACTAGCGAATGTTTCAATTTGGATTCATTATGATGAAGGACTTGCAATGTGGGGCAACTTGTAAGGAATTCATTTTCCGAAAAAAGGAATATTTGTTAGCTATAAAGAGAGACGCAAGAATAGATACAAGGGGGAGTTATTATATGAACGGGAATACTGCAAAGAAAATAGAAGTTCAAGCTGAAAATATCGCACTAGAAAATGAGCAATATGCAGATCCGAAAAAGTGGCATAAGCAGGATACTACATGGGCATTGAGCCTATTTGGAACTGCAATTGGAGCAGGGGTGCTCTTTTTACCGATTAATGCAGGTTCAGGTGGTTTATTATCATTACTACTAATTACATTGCTTGCATATCCAGTTATGTATTACTCACATAGGGCACTTGCTAAAATGATATACGCTTCTAATTCTGCTGATGAGGGGATCACAGGTACAATTAGAGAGTATTTCGGAAATAAAGCAAGTATCATTTTTAACATCGTATATTTCGGTTCAATTTATACAATCGTGCTAATGTATTCGGTTGCGCTTACAAATACTGCAAGTAGCTTTATCGTGCATCAATTGCACATGCCAGAGCCTCCAAGGGCTATTTTATCACTTGTATTAGTTCTTGGTCTTATCGCTATACTGAATTTTGGTCAAGATATTACTGTAAAGATCATGAGTATGCTAGTGTATCCTTTCATAGCTTCTCTACTTTTTATCGCAATATCTTTAATTCCACAGTGGAATACGTCAATGCTTAGCTTTTCAGCTGTTTCTACTGCTTCAACAGGAACAGGATATTTTGGAACGATACTGTTGATTCTACCAATCATCGTATTCTCATTTAATCATTCACCTATGATTTCATCATTTGTTGTAAAACAGAGAGCTACGTATGGAATAGAAGCTACTGATGCTAAATGTGCGCAAATACAAAAAGTTTGTTATATCATGACATTCGCTGTAGTTATGTTCTTCGTTTGGAGTAGTACATTAAGCTTGACTCCAGAGGATTTAAAAATGGCAAAAGAGCAAAACTTATCAATCCTTTCATATCTTGCTAATGAGCTTAATTCACCTGTAATCACGATTGCAGCTCCAATCATTGCTTTTGTGGCTATTACAAAATCTTTCCTTGGCCATTATATCGGAGCATTTGAAGTAATGCGTGACATGATAATTAAGTTCGGTAAATCACGTGGAAAAGTTATTGAAGAAAAAACAATTAAGACAATCGTCCTTACTTTTGTTGTATTATCATGCTGGTTTGTTGCTTATACAAATCCAAGTATTCTTGGACTTATTGATTCTCTAAGCGGTCCATTAGTTGCTGCTATTTTATGTCTATTACCGATGTATGCGATTCAAAAAGTACCAGTACTAGCTAAATACAAAGGGAAAATGAGTAACGTATTTGTTATTATTGTAGGTGTACTTACTGTTTTAGCAAGTATTAAATCATTATTCTAATTCACGATTGTTAGTTCTAATGCAAAATAGAACGATTTTGGGACAGACTTCTCCGTTTGGAGAGTCTGTCCCTTTTTAATGCGTTACAGTTTGATCTTATTGATTTTATGAGGGATTCACGCATAATTGTAACTAAGGGAGATGATTTCAGATTGAGTAAACTGAATATTAGTACAACGGTTTCCGGAGATATAATTGTTACTCGTCTTATAGGCAAGATTAAAACAGATGATGTTTATGAATGGTTTAATCGCTTCGAGCAGGTTTGTCAGCAATTCATTTCCGAGGGACGTAAATACAAATTGCTGGTAGATAGAAAAGGGTACACGCCAGATCATTTTTCTGTTCAAAAAGTATGGAAAGATAAGTTTTTCAATGAAACGATTTTGAATCACAGTAAGGCAATTGCTTTTCTCCTTGAAGAAGGGGAGATACTGAATTATTTACAACAATCTAATACAAAAAAATCTGTAAAATTTTTCGATGATTATGAACAAGCATTCCTTTGGTTGAATGAATATTCTAGATAAAACTTTTAGTGAACCAGTTGCTTAAGCAACTGGTTTTTTTATGCTTGTAAGTAGTAGCTGGAAGAAAACTTCTATACGAAATGTTTAGCGCTAGAGGACATACATTTTTAGTGCGTTAAATATAATTCATAATAGCACCAAGAAGAAAAGAATACGCTTTACGTTATTAGTTATATGAAAAGTCCGTACGGTAGGGTCGCATAATTTTAAAAATAGCAATGTGGCATAAAGTGAGTAAGGGGGATAAACATATGAGTACTTCAAATTTGAATGAAATAAGTAAACAAATTTTAATAGAGGAGGAAACACTTCAATTTTCCTCTTTTACAAATGAAGATGCACTGCAAATAGGTTTATTTATCGTTGAAACAGCGAAAAAGGAAGGGAAATTGATTGCTGTTGATATAGCGAAAAATGGTGTGCAATTATTTCATTTTAAGATGACGGGGACAACTGAGGAAAATACGAAGTGGATTGAGCGTAAAAAACGAGTTGTTTCTTTGCACAATCATAGCTCGTATTATATGCAAATACAAAGTGAAATAACGGGTGTTCCATATAATGAAAAGTATCTTTTAGATAGGTCGGATTATGCTGCGTTTGGTGGTTGCGTTCCTGTGCAAATAAAAGATGTAGGAGTTATTGGAATGATAACAGTTTCAGGGTTACCACCAGAAGAAGATCATGAATTAGTTATAAGGGCAGTTAAAAATCATTTAAAGCAATAATAAAAAGGAAAAACCGAACAAGAATATGTTCGGTTTTTCCTTTTTATTATTCAGTTCATGAACATATTTCTAATAAGATGTTACAAAATGAAAAATCTTTAATTCAAGACACTTTCCTTGACGATAATAATCTATGTAGTTAATATGATAGACATAAAATAACTTAATTACTTTTTATAATTTAGTTATTTTATGTAAGTATAACTGAGTAAGTAGGATGTGGGGAAAATGCTTTGAATTGCCACTATTAATATTGGGGACAATTAGAAAGCGACAAATATAAAAAATTAGAAGTTAAGAAGTAAGATTGGATCAACAATAGTAGTAGCTTCTGTACAATGCATTCTTACTATATTGGCAATGACTATACATCACGAGGAGGACTGAAATTGGAATCGATGACCTTTGTTTTATTTGGAGCGACAGGGGATTTAGCGAAAAGGAAAATTTACCCCGCGCTATATAACTTATATAGAGATCAAAAGCTTCCAAAGCCAATATCCGTTATCGGGCTTGGAAGACGTGAAGTATCTCATTTAGATTTTCAAAAAAGAGTAAAAGAATCCATAGAAACTTTTTCTCGTCGCAGAGAAGAAGGTACTCCGAAAATAGAAGATTTTTTAGAGTATTTTCGTTATTGTCCGTTAGATGTGAATAAGCCAGAAGATTATAAAAGGTTATTACAAGTAGTTCATGAAAGGGAAGAAGAACAAAATATACAAGGGAATAGAATGTTCTACCTTTCAGTTACTCCTGACTTCTTTGAGACCATTGCTTTAAACATTAAAGAAAGTGGACTTGATAAAACAGATGGATGGAAGCGCCTAATGATTGAGAAACCGTTTGGTCATGATCTTACATCTGCCCGAGAGCTGAATGATAAGCTTAGTCGAACGTTTGAAGAAGACGAAATATACCGTATTGATCATTATTTAGGTAAACCGATGGTTCAAAATATTGAAGCACTTGAATTTGCAAATCCTGTTCTTCAATCGATTTGGAATAAAGAACATATAGCGAATGTACAAATAACAGCTAGTGAAACTGTTGGGGTAGAAGAAAGGGCAGAATATTATGATCATGCAGGAGCCATTCGCGATATGGTTCAAAATCATATGCTGCAAATATTAATGATGACTGCTATGAATCTGCCGGAAAAGATTAATGCATGTGAAATTCGTGAGGAAAAACGAAAAGTGATGGAGACTCTTCGTAAAGTGAAAAAAGAAGACGTTCAGAACCATATCATTCGCGGACAATATGCTTCAGGGGAGATAAAAGGACAACAAGTTGTGGCGTATAGAGAGGAGCCAGGAGTAAATCCTTCTTCTCCAACAGATACATTTGTTGCGGCTCGCTTATGGATTGATAACCCATTTTGGACTGATGTTCCTTTTTACATACGAACAGGAAAAAGAATGAAAGAAAAGTCTACTCGTATTGTAATTGAGTTTAAAAATACATTAAAACAGCAGTATCAAGATAGTAATCCAAATGCAGCGCCTAATTTGTTAATCATTGAAATTAGTCCAAATGAAAATGTTTCACTCCAATTAAATAGTAAAAATCCATTGAACAATGGAGAGCTTGAACCGATCCGTATTCATTTCACTTGTGAGCAAACAGGAGTGGGAATACCTGAAGCTTACGAAAGGCTTATCTATGATGCTATATGCGGAGATTCTACATTCTTTGCACACTGGAGAGAAGTTGAATTGTCATGGGAATGGGTGCAGCCAATCCTTGAAGCATTCGAAGAAAACTTGTTACCTCTTCATGAATATGAGTCTGGCTCGTATGGTCCGGATGCTGCTCATGCTCTATTACAAGAAAGTGAATTTAAATGGTGGTTAGATGAGGAATTGAAAAAATAAGTACATCCTTATAAGTAAAGCAATATGACAAAAAGATATTCATCATTTTATTAACATGTATTTATGATGAAAGGTAATTCAAGGAGGAATTATATTATGAGAGTAGGATTAATTGGTTTAGGTAAAATGGGATTAAATTTAGGGAAGAATTTAATGGATCATAAACATGAAGTAGTAGCATTTGATTTAAATACGAGTGCAGTGGAAGAAATGAAAGAGTATGGTGCTACAGGTGTATCTAGCTTAAGTGAACTCGTTCAATCATTACAATCACCAAGAATTCTTTGGGTTATGGTACCACACGCTGTCGTTGATTCTGTTATTGATGAAGTTACACCATTGCTATCAAAAGGAGATATTTTAATTGAAGCTGGTAATTCACATTATAAAGAGTCAATTCGCCGATATGAGCAACTAAAGAAAGATGGCATTCACTTTATGGATGCAGGAACTTCTGGCGGAATGGAAGGCGCGCGTAATGGAGCTTGTTACATGATCGGAGGAGATCAAGAAGCTTGGGACATCGTTGAACCTATCTTCCGTGATACAGCTGTAGAAAATGGATTCTTATATGCAGGAAAAGCTGGTAGCGGTCACTTCTTAAAAATGGTTCATAACGGAATTGAATACGGTATGATGGCTGCTATTGGTGAAGGATTTGAAATTCTAGAGAAAAGTGAATTTGACTACGATTATGAAAAAGTATCAAGAGTATGGAACAACGGTTCAGTTATTCGCTCTTGGTTAATGGAATTAACTGAAAATGCATTTTCTAAAGATGCCAAACTGGATGAGATTAAGGGTGTTATGCATTCTTCTGGTGAAGGAAAATGGACAGTAGAAACAGCTTTAGATCTTCAAACAGCAACTCCTGTTATCGCAATGTCTCTATTAATGCGCTACCGCTCATTAGACAATGATACGTTTACAGGAAAAGTTGTAGCAGCACTGCGCAATGAATTTGGTGGACATGCGGTAGAAAAGAAATAATACAACTCGTTAACGTTAAAAAATGGAGGGAATAAATCATGAAGTTTTTTATTGATACTGCAAATCTTGAGGACATAAAAAAGGCATATAAACTAGGTGTTTTAGCTGGCGTTACAACGAATCCTTCTTTAGTAGCGAAAGAGGGCATTAAGTTTGAAGACCGTATTGCAGAAATTTGTCAGGCAGTGCCTAAAGTTGAATCTGTTTCGGCAGAAGTAACTCCAGATGTTGTTGCAGCTGAAGAAATGATCGCACAAGCAGAACAACTGATTAAAATTAACGGTGGCGATAAAAACATCACGATAAAACTTCCAATGACGCTAGCAGGATTAGAAGCTTGTCGTTACCTTACTGAAAAAGGTGTGAAAACGAACGTTACCCTTATTTTCACTGTGAACCAAGCCCTTTTAGCTGCTAGAGCAGGTGCAACGTATGTTTCACCATTTTTAGGTCGCCTAGATGATATTTCTGAAGATGGGGTGCTATTAGTTGCTAAAATAGCTGAATTGTTCGATATTCATCAATTAGATACACAAATTATTGCGGCTTCTGTTAGACATCCAGACCATGTCACTCGTGTAGCAATGGCAGGTGCTCACATTGCAACAATTCCTTATAAAGTAATTGAACAACTTGCTATGCACCCATTAACAGATCAAGGTATTGAAAAATTTGCTGCGGATTGGGCGAAGGCGCCTAAGTTATAAGGAAGTAAAGTTTGCGCAAATTGCTTTTTTACGAGAGGACCAATCTCTATGTAACTTCATCCTTTAAAATAAATCTCGAGTTTGGCACCTTATTACGTAAAAGCAGCGATATGAAAAGACACCTTGCATTTTCAAAACAGCACAATGGTTATAAAAAGGATCCCCTTATGAGAGTGAAGTTTATGAAAACGTAGCTCTCATAAGGGAGCGTCTTTTTGTAGACACCATGGTGCTCTTTTGTTATAGGAATGATTTGAAAGGGGTTACATAGTGAGCTCGAAATATATGATTGGTGTAGATATTGGGACAACTAGTACAAAAGCAGTTTTGTTTTCGATCGATGGATCTGTTATTGCAAGCCATGGGATTGAATATCCTTTATATTCTCCCGCACCAGAAACAGCGGAACAAGATCCAGAAGAGATTTTTCAAGCGGTCATACATACGATTAAGGAGACTATACAATCAAGTAATGTACAGCCAGTTGATATTCTTTGTGTTTCTTTTAGTTCGGCAATGCATAGTGTCATTGCTGTAGACGAAGCAGGAAAGCCGTTAACGAGATGTATTACTTGGGCAGATAATAGAAGTGCAAGCTGGGCAGAAAAAATAAAGAATGATATGAATGGTCATGAAATTTACCTTCGTACTGGAACACCAACCCATCCTATGTCACCACTTTCGAAATTAGTTTGGCTTAAAAATGAACATGCTGATTTATTTGCAAATAGTTATAAATTCATTTCTATTAAAGAATATGTTTTCTATAAGTTATTTAAGGAATATGTAATTGATTATTCTATAGCATCAGCAACAGGAATGTTCAATTTGAAATCTTTAAAATGGGATGAAGAAGCTCTTCGTGTTGCAGGAATTTCGGAGGGAAAGCTTTCTAAACTCGTTCCAACTACGCACACCTTAATAGGATTAGATGAAGAATTTGCAAGAGAGATGAATGTACTTGTTACTACTCCTTTTATAGTCGGTGCGAGTGATGGGGTACTATCGAATTTAGGTGTGAATGCAATAGAACCTGGAGTAGTTGCTATTACAATTGGTACGAGCGGTGCAGTGCGAGTTGTCACAGATCATCCTGTAACGGATCCGAAGGGTAGGACTTTTTGTTATGCGTTAACTGAGGACCTTTGGGTAATTGGTGGACCGGTGAATAATGGTGGTATGATTTTTAGGTGGGTTCGTGACCAATTATGTGCGTTAGAAGTTGAGCATGGGAAGCGCTTAGGAAAAGATCCTTATGAATTGCTTACTGAAATAGCAGCAAAAGTTAATCCTGGATCTGATGGTTTATTATTTCATCCGTATTTAGCAGGAGAAAGAGCTCCTTTATGGAATGCGAATGCGCGGGGGTCTTTCTTTGGGCTTGGACTACATCATAAGAAAGAGCATCTTATCCGTGCTGTTTTAGAGGGAATCATTTATAACTTGTATACAGTTCTTCTTGCTTTAAAAGAGCTAATTGGCGAACCGAAAAAAATTCAAGCGACAGGTGGCTTTGCAAGATCGGAACTTTGGAGACAGATGATGGCAGATATTTTTCATCAAGACGTATACGTTCCGAAAAGTTTCGAAAGCTCTTGTCTAGGAGCAGCTATCCTCGGTTTATATAGTTTAGGTGAAATAAATACATTACATGTAGTTTCTAATATGGTAGGTGCCAATTTTTATCATGAGCCAAACATGGAAAGTGTGGAGAAATATAAAGAATTAATACCGATCTATATTCGTTTGGCCCGTCACTTGGAAGAAGAATATGAAAGTATAGCAGCTTTTCAGAAAAAATGGGTTTAGAGGCTATTTGGCAGAAAAATATGGTAACTTATAAAGAGGTACTCCGATTTTTTAGGATATTCTTTCAATCAAAAATAGTTTTATGAACTTGGTAAGAAGTATGATGAACAAAAACTATAGGGAGAGGGTTATGAAAATGACGGATAACAAAGAGTTTATTGGATATGTTGGAACGTACACGAAAGAAAATAGTGAAGGGATATATACTTTTACTTTAAATACGGAAGCACAAAAAGTTAGTAATGTAACACTTGCGGCTAAGCTGGATAACCCTACATATGTAACGATTAGCAAAAATAATCAATATCTCTATTCCGTTGTTAAAGACGGCGAATCTGGTGGTGTAGCTGCTTATTTGATTAACCGTTATACAGGAGAGCTAACGGAACAAAACAGACAAGTAGTAGAAGGGGCTTCTCCTTGTCATATTAGTGTGGATAGTGAAAACGGTACGGTAGTTACAGCAAATTACCATAAAGGAACAATTGAGTCTTTTGTAGTAAATGAAGAAGCTGGAACTGTAAACGCTGCCACATCTATTATGGCACATGAAGGTTCAGGCCCAAATAAAGAAAGACAAGAAAAACCACATGCACATTACGCGGGATATACTTCTGATGAAAAATATGTGGTTGGTGTTGATTTAGGGATTGATAAAATCATTACGTATGAAATAAAAGATAGTAAGTTAAAAGAAGTAAATAGCTTGTCTGTAAACCCAGGAAGTGGTCCGAGACATATTGCTTTTCACCCGAACGGAAAGCATGCTTATGTCATGACTGAACTTAGCTCGGAAGTTATTGCATTATCATATCATCCGGAAGAAGGGTCCTTTACAGAGTTGCAGTATATTTCTACCGTTCCAAAAGAATTTGATGACAATAGTCAAGGAAGTGCTATTCATATTTCTTCTGACGGCCGTTTTGTGTATGCGGCGAATCGCGGTCATAATAGTATTGCTGTTTTCAGTGTGGATCAAAATTCAGGTCAGCTTACATTTGTTGCACATACATCTACAGAAGGAAATTGGCCGAGGGACTTTGTATTAGATCCGACTGAAAAGTTTCTTGTTGTTACAAATGAAAAGTCACATAATCTTGTGCTATTTTCAAGAAATGAAACGACAGGTGAGTTAACATTGTTACAATCTGATGTTGTTGTACCAGAGCCTGTTTGTGTGAAGTTTTTGAACGTTTAATTTGTGATTGGTAGAATTTCTATATATCCCAAAAACAGTAAAAAAGCAAAGCGATATCGCTTTGCTTTTTATTGTTTCTTTTTCGGTCTACGTACTAGTTCGCCGCCGCAGTTTGGGCAAACGTTTTGTCTTTCTTCTGTACATGGTGCACAAAATGTACATTCATACACGCAAATGTAAGCTTCGGAATTTGATTCGAGAGATTGATCGCAAATTTGACAGTTTGTTTTCATTTCGAGTGCCATAGTAAGTCTCCTTTTAATTTGAATATTTGTAATTTAATTATAACTCATTAGATAGAAACTGTCTTTTTCAATTGAAAGGAAATTGCATGATAAATTTATGATTTGAAATGAAAGATGCCCTTTTATATTAAAATTGATTATTTCATGCAGTTGGAATATTATGAAATAGTTAAAAGACAACAGGGGGTATATATTTTGACTAATCATAACGATCATTTAAAAGCAAACTGCGAAAAATGCTTCGGTTTATGTTGCGTGGCGTTACCGTTCGCAGCATCGGTAGATTTTGCGGTGAATAAAGATGGTGGGAAGCCATGTTCTAACTTACAATCAGACTTTAAATGTAGCATACATAAAAACCTTAGAGGAAAAGGTTATAAAGGTTGTACAGTATTTGAGTGTTTCGGTGCTGGGCAGAAGATTTCGCAAGTTACATTTAACGGGATTGATTGGCGGAAAAATGCTAAGCATGCGAGAAAAATGTACGATGCTTTTCCAGTTATGCATCAGCTTCATGAAATACTGTGGTATTTGAATGAGGCGATGCTTTTACAGGCGACACAATCGATTCATAAAGAACTAAGTAAAGCAATTGAAGAGACGGAGCGCCTTTCGAATTTAAATGCGGACGAGTTAATGAAAGTAAATATTCCATTACACCGTGCGGAAGTAAATGTGTTACTTTTAGAAACGAGTGAGCTAGTTTGGAAGGAAATGAATGCCGCGCGTAAGAAACGAATTAGTCACCGCGGAGCAGACCTTATGGGAGCAAATTTGAAGAAGAAAGATTTACAAGGAGCAAATTTAAGAGGAGCTTATTTAATTGCGGCTAACTTAAATGGAGCAGATTTAAGAGGAGCAGATCTTATCGGAGCAGATTTGCGAGATGCAGATATTCGCGGGGCGGATTTCACAAATAGTATTTTTCTGACGCAAGTTCAAATTAATGCAGCGAGAGGGGATAAACATACGAAATTACCGAAAGTGTTGTCCCGTCCATCGCATTGGAGTGCGTAAAGAATGTGGAACAGGCAGAGATTAAGAATCTCTGCCTGTTTTTTCATTTCTTTTCAAAAGTAGTAATGAAAACACTACATATAATAAGAATACCACCAATAAAAAAGTTACTATTTAATGTCTCATTTAAGAGTAACCAACCAAGCAATGATCCGACGATAGGTTGGAAGAAGAAAAATAAGGAACCGATGCTTGCGTCCATTAATTCTAACCCTTTATTCCAAAGGAAAAAGGCACCTGCCGTTGAGACGACTCCTAAATATACTACGCCTAATATTACGTACGTATTTATTGTTTCGATAGAGGTTGATTGTAGTTCCCATATCATAAAAGGTGTAATGAAAAAGAGTGAAAAGAATATGGCGTACGTTGTAATAACTAAGGATGAAAATCGAGCTGAAGCAATCTTCACATAAATGGATAGTAAAGCCCACGTAATAGCGGCCCCGACTAATATAATTGTACCGATAAAATAGGAGCCAATTTCAATATCCCATCCGATTACGATAATGACACCGATTGTCGCTATTATAGTAGATAGCAGTCTACGAGCGGTTAGTTTTTCTTTTAAAATGATCGCTGCAAATATAACCATAAATGCAGGTGTAGCTGATGTTACTAAAGAGCCTGTATGAGCGTCAGATAATTTTGTTCCGATAAATTGACAAGTAATCGAAATGAAATATCCGATAAATCCAATCCAGGCGAAGAGTAGCCAATCTTTTTTGTGAATGGTTACTTTTTTCTTTTGCTTTTTCTCAGCTATTTTCAAAATGAAATATAAAACAACGAAAGCGATAATAAAGCGTAGCCAAACGAGTGTCAGTGGTGGGATAAAGTCGAGTACGTATTTACTAACAACATACATACCGCCCCATATACTAGCTGCTAATGATAAACATATAGCTCCTAAAATTGTTTGTTTCATGTAAAGTACCTCCGTCTATTTTTAGGGTATTATGAGTTCCCTAAGACGAGGCATAGTGCACGTGTTATATGAATGCCCGCCTTAGTTTATAGACGGCCTACAGGTTGATCGTTTTCGAATGAAGTGTTGTAGTACATGAGTGCATTCCTCCTTCATATTTTATAATGATATTATAACTTAATTTTCAGCTTATTGGGATGTTTCTTTAGAAAATGGAAATGGTCGTTGTTTAAGAAAGCATAGTATATGGTAGAAAAACATATTTTTAAAATATAAGAAACCAATTACATAACTGATAAGTATAGTAAGAGTAGGATGAAAAAGTAGATTAATAGAGAACGAGGAGGAGATTGTTATAACTACAACCGTTATTTCTCATTTTTATAACGAAGAGTATTTATTACCGTGGTGGCTTGCTCATCATACGAAACTGTTTGATCATGGCATTTTAATTAATAAAGGTTCAACAGATCGTTCGGTTGAAATTTGTAAAAAATTCGCGCCGCACTGGGAAGTACGAGATTCTGCAAATCCAGAATTTGATGCATTAGCGACAGATCATGAAGTGATGAGGGTAGAACAAGAAGTAAAGGGATGGAAAATGATTTTAAATACGACTGAGTTTCTTTGTGTGCAAGATAAAAATCAGTTTTGGAAATCACTAAATGAATTGGGAGGGAGGATGTATTGGCTGGAAGGGATTATTATGGTCGATGATCTTAACTATAATTATCCGGACCTTAACTTTGGAATATCTTTAATGAAACAGCGATTTCACGGTTATTTACCAGAAGATTGGCCGTTATGGAGAAGAGGTAGATTTATTCATAATCATGAACATGGAAGTTATACGGTTGGAAGACATTTATCTGCACATGAATCTATGATTTATCCGCCACTTGCGTGTATTGCATGGTTTGGTTTCAGCCCTTGGAACGATGCGATGAGAAAGAGGAAATTACAAATTGGCCCGACTCTTTCTGAAGCTAGTAAGCATGGGGGAATGGGAACACATCATATTATTACACCTGAAAAATTAGAAGAATGGTATAAGGATTTAGCGAGAGGTACGAAGGATTTACGTTTTAGTGGTGCGTATCGTTATGCTTTTTTATAAATGATTCCCACCATAAAATTGTTTCTTCAATCCCAGTATTTAGATCGTATGTTGGTTTCCAGTTTACTTCAGTTTTTAAACGTTCTACATTAACGCCGACGAATAAAGGTTCATCTTTAGAGAAAGGGATCGCACCTAGTTTAATTAAATATTCTTTTCCTATCTTTTTAGCAATGATAGAAGCTAATTCTTTAATTTGTACAGATTGACCAGAAGCGATATTGATTGTGCCTGTAACGCCATGTTCTAATACTGTTACGAGAGCATCAGCGACGTCGCTCACATGGAGGAAATCTCTTGATTGTTTTCCATGTGTACATAGTGCTTCCTCATTTTTTAATAAGGAAGTGATAATGTTAGAAATGAGCCGATTCCCTTGTTCGTGAGGGCCATACATATGAAAGATGCGGCCCCAACACATGCTGAGGCTGGTTTGCTCAGCGTACGTTTGTAGCCAAGAGTGTAGTGCGTTTTTACATAATGCATACGGTGTTTTATAGGAAAGAAGCGGTGAATCTTCAAATAGTACGCCGTTAAACCATTCATATTCTGCGCCAGTACCTGCAACAATGACTCGCTTTCCACCGCATGTTGTGAAGTGTTGAATCAATGAGATACTGCACGTAAGCCAATAGTAATTATTAATAGATACGTAACACGCTGGCGGCACCGCTTCCCAAGCTAAATGAATGAGATGACTAGGTTTAATGTCGTAAATGAGTTTTTTTACTTCTTCATCGCAAAGTAAGTTTACTTTATGCCAATGGCAAGTAAGGTGAGAAGGCTTATTTGTATTGTAGGTGGCGTGCACTTCATAGCCCTTTTGTATAAGAGAATTTACAACATATTTACCAATCCATCCACTACCGCCTGTTACAAGGATTTTTTTCATGGCTCAATCACCTCAACTTCTGGAATCGTTACTAAAAATTTGCCGCCCCATTCACGAATGAAAGAGCATTCTTTCATAATTTCATCTTTTAAATTCCAAGGAAGTATGAGAATGTAATCGGGTTTTGTACGTTTAATTTCTTCTGGAGATTTTATTGGAATGCGGGTGCCTGGTAGAAGGAGATTTTGCTTGTGAGGGTTTTTATCTACTGTATAAGCTAGAAATTCTTTTCCTATCCCGCAATAATTTAAAAGGGTGTTTCCTTTAGCAGGAGCACCGTAACCGATAATTTGTTTGTTTAAAGCTTTTGCTTCGATAAAAAACTTTAAAATATTTATTTTCAATTGTTCGATGCGTTTAGAAAAAAGGAGATAGCAATCTAATGTATCTATCCCGTGATCTATTTCTTTTTGGATTAAGTTTGTAACACTAGAATGAATAGTGGATGAGTCACTATGATGGTTTACAAAAATACGCAAGGAACCACCGTGCGTTGCAAGTTCTTCTACATCGACAATTTGTAAATGGTGATGAGCTAAAACTTTTTGAAGACTTATAAGTGAGAAATAGGAGAAATGTTCATGGTAGATCGTATCAAACTGTTTAAATGATATGAGATTTAATAAGTGCGGGAATTCAATTGTTATCGTGCCATCTTGTTTTAATAACGTTTTTAAACCTGCAACAAAATCATGCAAGTTCGGGACGTGTGCTAATACGTTATTTGCGACGATTAAATCAGCTTGTGGTAATTTCTCTGCTAAATCATTGCTGAAAAAATTCACTTCAGTAGGAATTCCTTTTTGAATAGCGATTTCTGCTACATTTTTTGCTGGTTCAATTCCTAACGTTTCGATATGTTCTTTTTGAAAGTATTGTAATAAGTACCCGTCGTTACTCGCGATTTCAATCACTTTCGAATGATTGGTTAAGTTGAAACGCTTAATCGCCATTTCTACATATTGCTTAGCGTGTAGTAGCCAACTGGAGGAGTAAGAGCTGAAGTATAAATAGTCATGAAAAATGTTGTGCGGAGATTCAAATTCATCTAATTGTACAAGTAAACAAGAGTTACAAACAAATGTGTGCAGCGGATAGAATGGTTCCATTTTATATGAGTGTTCAGGATCTACAAATGAGTTAGCGAGAGGGGAAACACCTAAATCTAGAAAAGTATTTGTTAGTAATGAGTGGCAAAAACGGCATTTTTTCAGTTCCATTTTATAGCCCCCTTATAAATTTTTGAATGCATCGATTTGTTGGCGCGTGAAAGATTCCATATTTTCACCAGATGCATATTTCTTATACCAATCAACAGTCCAAGCGATAGAGTGACCTGTTGATAACTTAGGAGTCCAACCGAGTTTATTTACTGCTTTTGTACTATCGAGTGTTAAAATAGGTGATTCATAAGGAGTGTTTGTATGAGGAGAAAGGATTGTTAGTGGTTTATTCCATAATTTCATTATAGATTGAATGACATTATGAACGGTTCTGTTAGGTTCATTTATCGGGCCGAAATTCCACGCCGCTGCACATTCGGCGTCTTTCCAAAGTTTTTCAGCTAAAAGGATATAGCCATGTAAAGGATCTAATACGTGTTGCCACGGGCGAATAGCGTTTTTGTTTCTAATATTTAATGTACCATCTTGTAAATATGCACGAATGATATCCGGGAATAATCGGTCTTCTGCCCAATCACCACCGCCGATGACGTTACCTGCTCTTACTGAGGCAAGATGCAGAGTGTTAGTGCGAAAGAATGATTTTTGATATGATGTTGCAACTAGTTCAGCACAAGCTTTACTAGCACTATAAGGATCGAAACCTCCTAGCCGGTCAGTTTCCACGAATGCCCGGTTACCGCTCCCGTCATTTTCATAACATTTATCACTTGTAACATTAATGATGCCGCGTATACTTTCTATATGTTTTGCCGCTTCTAATACGTGAACAGTACCTAAAACATTCGTCTTAAATGTTTCGATAGGATTTTTGTATGAAGTGGTGACGATTGGCTGGGCTGCTAAATGAAATAGTATGTCCGGGTTATGTTGTTTCAGGGCATGGAATAAAGAATCGTAATCTGTAATATCGCCTTTAATTGATGTGCATTCTTTTGCTACGTTACCTTGTTCAAAAAGGTTAGGGAAGGATGGGGGATGAGAAGAATAGCCAACTACTTCTGCGCCTAAAGAACTTAAAAAAAGGGTGAGCCATGAGCCTTTAAAGCCAGTATGTCCCGTAATGCATACTTTTTTCTTATTCCAAAAAGATGATGAAGCCATATTACCAAACCTTCCACGGAGCGTTATTACTTTCCCATAGCTCGACTAATTTATTTTTATCGCGCAATGTATCCATCGGATGCCAAAAACCAGTATGTTCATATGCAGCCAATTCGTTTTTGTTTACTAACTGAACTAAAGTGTCTGTTTCAAAAACAGATGTATCTCCACTAATGTAATTGAAAACATCAGGATTTAAAACGAAAAATCCACCGTTAACCCATCCGCCATCACCTAGTGGCTTCTCTTGAAAGGATGTTACAGATTGTTTATCTAAGACGAGAGAACCGAATCTACCAGGAGGTTGTACGGCTGTAACAGTAGCCGTTTTGCCGTGTTTTTTATGAAATGCCATGAGTTCTTTTATATTTACATTACTTAATCCATCGCCGTAAGTGAGGCAGAAAGGTTCGTCCCCGATGTAATTTTGTATTTTTTTAACTCGTCCACCTGTTTCGGTATTTAGACCGGTATTAATCAGTGTAACTTTCCATGGTTCTATACGATGAGAATGGTTAGTAATCGTATTGTCGTTTAAATGTATCGTGAAATCGGACATGTGTAAGTTGTAATTTAGAAAAAATTCTTTAATTGCATATCCTTTATAGCCTAAGCAAATAATAAATTCAGTAATCCCGTAATGGTTATACAAACTCATAATGTGCCATAGAATAGGTTTTGTTCCAATTTCAATCATAGGTTTTGGTTTTAAATGAGTTTCTTCCCCAATCCTTGTTCCGTATCCACCTGCAAGAATAACAGCTTTCATTTTTTCCTCCTAAAATAAAAATTTATAATATATACAGTATTCATATGAAATACAAATGGTATGGTTTTTAGCTAAGTGCGTAAAAATATGTGAAACATGATAGGATGAGAAATATTAAGGTTTGAATTTAGGGAATAATTGTTGATACTCAGGGTGATTACGTAGATCTTGTGTCGTCTTAGTTAGCAGTAAAAATCGAACTTCGAGTTCCTCAGAGGACTGACCATATTGTGTTTGAAGTCCCATTTGAACGGCCTCTTTTGAAAGGGTAGGTGTAATTTGTAATTTTCTTGCCTTTGTATGTTCGTTCCAAGGGCTAAAATAAAATTTAAAAATGAATGAAGGGGAGTTATAAACGATAGGTTGGTGCTGCGTAAAATGTCTGCCTGGTAAATATGCGCCGTCAAGATGGTTGTGTATAAATCTCCAGGCACAGCCGATTTCTGGTTTATAAGGAAAGAGCCCGTGATATCGTTGCTCTACTAATGGAATAGAATATCTTAGTTTTGAATAATTGTAATTATGCTTATCAATCATGACAATCATTCTAATCGCATACATATTTTGGCCTAACGTATGAAGTGATGAGAAAAACTCTTCTATATTGTTACAACAAAGAAATTCCGTAGTATTTAATACCATTTTCCAACCTGAAACCTCTCTTTCAATTTCCATCACCTCAATATCAGTATTAGTGGGATCGAAATCAAGGAATCTTGAATTTCGTACTTCCCAGTTGGGAGCAAATAATTTACAAATTTCAACAGAACGATCTGTAGAACCTCTATTAATTAATATGCCGTGATCAAATATTTTTGTATGATGCATAAGCCACCATGGTAATAAATACTCCTCGTTATAAAAGTGAGAGATAATTGTCCTAGTGATTTTAATCTCCTCCAGTTGCATAAATAATGATTTTATTTCAATATTATTATCATATGTTTTAAATTAAGGAAGGTTGAAAGGAATGTGTGATTCCATTTTTACATTTGGTATCGGCATATCGAAAAAACAGTAATCTAACTATATGGATAGAGTTATAGAGTGAGAATATACTACATACTTAGATAGCATGTGGAATTTTGTATAAATTATGAATAATAAACCGTCACGTTTGACTGTACAGTTTATGTATTGTATGATGGTAGTAATATAAACAAGGGGGGAAGATCGTTGGGAAGGTGTATCGAATCGGACAGTTGGCTCTCATGGCTCACGTGTCGAAACGCACGATTGATTATTATACGAATCTAGGAATCTTAAAAGCGGAGCGATCTCAATCTAATTATCGCTATTACGATGAAACAGCATTTGAGACATTACAATTTATTGAGAAGTGCAAAGAAATGCATATGCCGCTTTGTGAGATTAAAGAGAAAATCGAGGAGAAGAAGAAGCTGCTCGGTATCAATGAACACGTTTCGAAACAAGTGAATGAAGTGACAGACCATATTCATCGACTAGAAGCAGAGTTAACGGAGTTAAAGCCGCTTTTAGATGGATTGACTGATTCACAACGTGAAAAAATATCGAAATCTTTATCTGGTCAAACGACAGCTTTAATACAGACACTTGTTCTATTATTATAGAAAAAAGTGAAATCCGACCTCTTTAATTTTTGTATCGGGCTATGTTTTCTAATGAACAAATAAGAAAACATTATAGTATACAGGAGGTGGACACCTTAGTTTTTTAAACTAAGGGGATTCATTGGAAATATTTAATTTAGTCATGGTTGCGATTTTAATCGCATTTACTGGATTTTTCGTAGCAGCAGAGTTTGCGATTGTAAAGGTACGTTCAAGTCGTATTGATCAGCTTGTTGCGGAAGGGAAACGCGGTGCTTTAGCAGCGAAAAAGGTAACAACAAATTTAGATGAATATTTATCTGCTTGTCAATTAGGTATTACAGTTACAGCTATGGGATTAGGTTGGTTAGGTGAACCGACAATTGAAAAGTTATTACACCCGTTATTTGAGAAATGGAACATAAATCCTTCTATCTCATCAGTATTAACATTTGGTCTTGCTTTTATGCTAATGACGTATCTACACGTTGTAGTAGGGGAATTAGCTCCGAAAACGATGGCAATTCAAAAGGCTGAACAAGTAACATTGTTATTGGCAGGTCCGTTAATGATGTTCTATAAAGTCATGTATCCATTTATTTGGGTATTAAACGGTTCAGCTCGTGTTGTAACTGGCTTATTCGGTTTAAAACCGGCTTCAGAACATGAAGTAGCTCATACAGAGGAAGAATTACGCCTTATCCTTTCAGATAGCTATGAAAGTGGCGAAATTAATCAGGCTGAATACAAGTATGTAAATAACATTTTTGAATTTGATAATCGTATTGCAAAAGAGATTATGGTACCGCGAACAGAAATCATTGGTTTCTACCTGGAAGATTCAGTAGAAGAACACATGAAAGTAATCCAAAATGAACGATACACACGTTATCCGATTTTTGGAGAAGATAAAGATGATATTATCGGTATGGTCAATGTAAAAGATTTCTTTATTCGATATATGAACAACGATAAAGAAGATTTATCATCGATTCGCACGTATATGCGTCCGATTATTGAAGTGATGGAAACAACTCCAATTCACGATTTATTACTTCAAATGCAGAAGAAGCGAATTCCGATGGCTGTTTTATATGATGAGTACGGAGGAACAGCCGGAATTGTAACGCTTGAAGATATCTTGGAGGAAATCGTCGGCGAAATTCGTGACGAATATGATGAAGATGAAGCACCACCAATTCAGCATGTAAATGAGCACCATAAAATCGTTGATGGAAAAGTGCTTATCTCCGAAGTGAAAGATTTATTTGGATTACACATTGAAGAAGATGATGTGGATACAATTGGTGGCTGGATTATGATGCAAAATCATGAAATTGAAGAAGGACAACACGTTGAGGCGGAAGGTTATGAATTTAAAGTGTTAGAAAAAGATGCTTACCAAATTAAACGTGTTGAAATTCGTAAGATGGAACAAGAGCAAGAAGAAGAGAAAGCAGCAACTGTGTAAGTTGCTGCTTTTCTTCTAAAGTATAAAAAATGTGAAATTAGGAGCGGATATTTTGATTCAAGCAGCCTTACGTGTATATCGATTACAATTGTATGCGATCTTTAGTGGTTTACTACTTATGTGGACGATTACTCCGTTTGGAAAACAAGTAACAGGGTTTGGTATCGGATTAGCTGTAAGTGCATATTGCCTTTGGTTATTGGCTCGCAGAGTGGAGAAACTCGGGAAAAGTATCGTAATGAAAGAAAAGGCTCCTGGATTAGGAGTTTTAAACCGATTTGCAGCAGCCATTTTAGGAGCTATTATTATGTATGAAATTGAGCATGAAATGGAAATGTGGGCATTCGGTACAGGCATTTTAGGTGGTCACTTTTTAATGATTGCGAATTTAGCTTATGCAAATGTGCAGTTAGTGAAAGAAGAAGAGAAGCAAAGAGAACAGGCTTCGAAAAACATAGAGCTATGATGAAAGGGACCAAATCGAGGTTCCTTTTTTAGTTTAGCGATAATATAAAGTGAAACTTTAATCAGTGGGGGTTTTCTTCATCCCCCACTGATTATTAGCCTTCACCAATCGGACTTTTATGGGTAGTTGATCCCCCACCTAACTTCTTTGCTTTCGCTGGATTTTGAGGTAGGGGTCTTACTGCCCATTAAAGCGGGATAAAAGGAATCAAATTAACGACAAATATAATACGCTTCTTTTTTACGTTTTTCAATAGTATGAAAAATAATAAAAAAAAATTAAAAAACCCATCGATTTCTAAAGGTTATGTATGTTATCATGACAAAAGACTTTTTGAAAGAGGTGGATACCAATGTTACAAGCGTTACTTATTTTTGTGCTTCAAATTATTTACGTTCCCATTTTAACAATCCGTACGATTTTGCTTGTAAAGAATCAAACAAGATCCGCTGCTGGTGTTGGATTGTTAGAAGGAGCTATTTACATTGTCAGTTTAGGTATTGTGTTTCAAGATTTATCAAATTGGAAGAACATCATTGCCTATGTCATTGGCTTTAGTGCGGGACTGTTATTAGGCGGTTATATAGAGAATAAATTAGCAATTGGTTATATTACGTATCAAGTTAGTTTACTAGACCGTTGTAATGAATTAGTAGATGAATTACGTCACTCTGGATTTGGCGTTACAGTATTTGAAGGTGAAGGTATTAATTCTATACGTTATCGCTTAGATATCGTAGCAAAGCGTTCTAGAGAAAAAGAACTGTTAGAAATTATTAATGAAATTGCACCAAAAGCGTTTATGTCTTCTTATGAAATCCGTTCATTTAAAGGTGGATATTTAACGAAGGCGATGAAGAAAAGAGCGTTAATGAAGAAGAAAGATGAACATGCATCGTAAAAAAGGGGAGTATAAGCCCATATGTAAAAGAGAGGAATCTATTTTGATGTAGATTCCTCTCTTTTTTATGAAAAAATTATCTGTTAATTGAAAAACTAAATCGTATAATTATTTTTTCTACTCATTCTCAAATTTATGATTAGCCATATAACTTGAAAAAATACCGGTATGATAAACGCGATTAATAAAACGATAAGTGATATGGATTTAATTTCGGGTGTTTGGATAACACCAGCACCATCAACGTCGCGTAACCAAATAATAGCGGCCCATATTCCAAAAACGATAATCCAAAATATGTTACCGATCCACCAAGAAATCCATCGTTTTTTCATGTTAACACCCCTTACATTTCTCCTCTGTTAAAAGTATATTTTTGTTTGTTACATTTATAAGGAAATACCTATAAAATTAATCTTTTTTAACTGTATATCTAACTTGTTTAAACGTTACCATCTCTCCATCTTTATGATCATCTTGCGTTTGCAAAAGTTGAACTTTTGGTTTGTAATCTGTCCTATGAGCGTGCTCGATATCTTTAATGTTAACTTTGTAGGATTCGCCATTATTAATTTTTTGTTCCAATACTTTTTTATTGGCGACATAAATAAACGTCACTTTATTTTCATCAATGCCTTCAGTCTTAAATTCTAATTCGTTATCTTTTGTTGTAATCGTCGGTGTTAATAATTCAATACTGCCTTTTCCAGTTTCTAAAGAATTTTCTGCTATAGTTGAACATCCGGATAATATGATTCCGATGAATAGAAGAGCACTTAATTTCTTTCTCATAACATCCCCCAATTTTAAGTAATTTTTGATTTTGGCATTGCTAGACTGCTAGTGTGGAACGTAACTGTTTAGCTAGCACTCTTTTTAATTGTACCATAATATGTAAATTTAAACAGGCTGTATATCCAATTTAAGGGTTTTGAAAAGTTTACTTATTGTTTTAAATCAGTATCTTTCCAGTAGGTATATATTTTCTGTAGAAAGCAGTGTTGTCAAAATCATTATGAATTGGCTATCCAACTACATGATGACATGTAGACAGGCGAAAGAACTTATTTTTATAGAAATTACAATTTTTTCATATTAAAATAACGATGTGGAATAGATGAATTCATTCACTTCGGAGGTAGTTACTTGAACATTAACGAGAAGGCAATTGAAATGTTTGAACAAAATAAATATGAGGAAGCAATGGAACTGTTTCAACGAGCTGTACATGAATCTAGAGGTGTACAATCTCTCAATAATCTTGCTTGGATGTACTTTTATGAGGAAGAGGATGATGATAAAGCTCTTGAATTAATAAGAGAAGTTGTTAAGTTGAATCCTTCCTCATACTTTCCTTATAACATCTTAGGGGAAATTTACACGAAACAAGAAAAGTGGGAAGAAGCGAAAGAAGTATTACAAAAGTCTATTTCGATGCAACCATCGGGTGAAGCATTTCACAATGTAGCTGTAGCGCATTATAACCTTGGAGAGTTAGAAAAAGCTTCGGAATTTTTCTTGCGAGTTGCAGGGGATTCGGACTATATCATGTATAGCTATGTAAAATGTTTAATTGATTTAGGGCGAACGACAGAAGCGAAAGAGAAGTTAGATGCTTTTAACAGGAGATCTGATGATTTTTTAGGAGAAATTCATGTAGCAGATTTATATGTTGAGTTGAATTGCTATAAAGAAGCAATTGAATGGTTCGAAAAGGGATATAAAGAAGTTTGGAAAAGCCCCAATTGGATTGGTAGATTTGTTTATGCTTTATATAAAGCTAATAATTTCACCCGTATAAATGAAGTTATACGGGAATCTATCGAAGCGAAAACAGCAGAAATAGAAGATGTTCAGAATGAAGAAGTAGAAGAAAACTGGACAGAAAAAGATAAGAAAGAGTTAATTGAGGAATATACAGAAGAGAATAATTGTTATAAAAAAATGATAGAACGTATCAAATCTGGATATGTTCCAGGGTTAGAATTTGAAAATTATCATATAGGGGCTTGTTATTTGTTTGGTTGTAAAAGACATAATTATCTTGAATATGAAGAATAAAAAAATTCGACTGTCACATATGATGGTCGAATTTTTTATTATAGGCTGGTTGTCTAAAGGTACCATCTCAATTGTAATGTGTTAAAGGTGTTTTGTATTATTACATAGGTATATATCTTCTTTAGAGAATCCTTTTTTAATATTTAAAATATGTAGTGAAATAAAACCGATAAGTCCAATTCCACCGAAAATAAGCCATGGTGTATACATTCCGCTTAAGTTGGCTGTAAAAGATGTACCGGTATAATTACCGATGATAAAACCAAATGCGAGTGATAGTTGATAAAATCCGAAGTAAGTAGCTGTATATGATTCGTTACTGTAATTTGCAATAGCGATATCAGCGTTAGGTAATACGAGTGTTTCGCCAATTGTAAATAAAATTACACAAATAAATAGCCAATATGGGTGTGGAAATAAAGGAATGAGTAAAAAAGAAAAACTCATTAATAAAACACCGTATTTAATAATCGAAAGTGTATTGTATTTATGAAATAGTTTACGAAATAATACCATAAATATGACGCCTGTTATTGCATTTATCGTAATAACGAGTGTAGCAAGCGGATTGCTATTACTAATGTTTTTCATATGAAGTGGAAGTGCGACAGTAAGCTGAGTAAACATAATATAGAAGAAAATCATGATAAATGAAAACAGAAGAAAAGGCTTGTTTTGTAAGATAGCCTGTATTCCAAATGTAATAGACGTGTTTTCAGTAGTGACTTGGAAGTGATTTTTAAGTAAGTAAAAGATAAAAGCGAATAACAGCATAAGTGATCCTGTTAGAGAGAAAGCATAGATGGGATTGAGTAAGAGTAAGAACCCTCCTGCAATTGGTCCGATTATTGCACCGCAATTAAAACTAAGGTTTAAATATGTAAATAAATTTTTTCTCATATGAGCTGGTTGTGAGCCGAATATGGCGCGCGCAGCAGGTTCGTAAAATGCCGTTCCGAAGCCAATAAGTGCAGAAGAAATAGAAATTGTATAGAAATCAGAGCATATTCCTAAAGCGATAAATCCGATTCCTCTTAAAAATAATCCGGCTATCATCATGATGATATAGCCTATTTTGTCAGCAATTAATCCTGAGAATAAAGGGATAACTCTTGATGTGATTGTCATAACAGTCAACACTGTTCCTACTTGAACAGCAGAAAAATGAAGAAAGCTTAATAGATAAATAGCTAAAAATGCGTATACTGCAAAATACCCAAAAGACATAAAGAATGAAGAAATAAGCATGAAACGTATCGGTATTGAGAAACTTTTCATAGAACTCCTCCTAATATTGTAACCAGTAAAATTGTTTAATGGTTAACTAATTTATATTATAATTATACATAAAGTCAGAAAAAAGTAAATTTTAAGAAGAAGGTGGATGAAATTGAATCAAAATGCACCAAATGAATTAGAATATATTCGGGAATTTTTAAATACATGGAAAATACCAAACGATACGAGAGAGCCAATTGATATGCTGCAAACAGAAGAGGATATAAACCTCTTTATGAAAAAATATTTTCATAAAGAGGTTCCATTTCATACGATAGAGGAATTAAAAAGTTTTCGAGAAGATATTCGGTTAACGGTTGAAGGCGAAGGATCATTGCAAAAGTGGTTAGAGAAATACCCATTTCATGTACATGTAAAGGAAGGTATGAAAGGTATTACATATGAGCCTGTGCACGAAGAGAATGTATATACAAAAGTATTAAGCATTGTGTTAATGTCAATTCAAGAAAATTTGTGGGGGAGGTTAAAAGCATGCCCAGATTGTCGCTGGGTATTTTATGATCATTCGCGAAATGGAAGTAAAAGATGGTGCGGTATGTATGCTGGAGAAGAAGGTGGAAGAGCGTGCGGTACGATTGCGAAAGTGAAAAATTACCGGGCGAAGAGAAAAGGAAGATCAGGTTATAATGTGTAATTTATATTAGGGGAAGAAAATGGGATGGGGGAATGTAGAATATGAAAGGGACACAAATGTTAACTTTAAATAAAAAGTGCTGGGATAAAGTTGCGCCATATTTTTTTCAAGTGGATTGTTTACCGAAGTATGGTCCGTATACCGCGTCTGAAGATGAGATTCATTTGTTCGATTCAATTAGTAATAAAAAGGTTCTTGATATTGGATGTGGAAGTGGGCATTCGTTGCAATATATGGCAGAACATGGGGCAGAGGAAGTATGGGGTCTTGATCTTTCTAGTGAACAAATTAAAACAGCGAATGAAACGTTAAAGTGTTGGAATCCAAAGTTAATATGTGGAGCAATGGAAGAGGAAGGAGATATTCCGAAAGGGTATTTTGATATTGTATATTCCATTTATGCATTAGGTTGGACTTCAGATTTAGGAAAAACGTTGGAATTGATTTATTCGTATGTAAAGCCGGGAGGAAGTTTTATTTTTAGCTGGGAGCATCCCATATATTCAAACTTACAGTATGGTACAGAAGAAATTACTTTAAAGTCTTCTTATCATGAGGAAACCCCTATTACGTTTGAAACATTTAAAGGAGAAAATGTACAAGCGACATTATATAAGAGAAAAATAAGTACATACATAAATGAGTTAAATAGAGTGGGATTTACAATTGAGAGAATAGAAGAGCCTGAGCCAGCGACCTCGTTTGATGGAGAACGAGCTGAGACGTCTACGAAATATTATTCATTATATAAAGCGAGAATGGTGCCAACTACTTTTATTATTAAGGCGAGAAAGTAAAGTGTTTTTATAAAAAGAAGCCTATCATTTCAAATAGATGAAATGATAGGCTTCTTTATTTTTTAAAAAATGAGGTCAGAGGTGTACTTTTCTTATAAAAATGCATTTCATATAAAAGGTGTAATTATTTTTGGGGAAGGGGGATTGTTGTGCGTCGTCATAGAAAGTGCAAAAAATTTGGAGTGGCACTGCCTCTTCCGCTTATAGGAGCAACGGGTCCTACTGGTAATAGTGGTCCAACTGGTCCAACTGGAGGGCATGAAGGTCCTGTCGGGCCTCCGGGAATCACTGGACCTATAGGAGCAACGGGTCCACAAGGCTCTCAAGGTATTCAAGGCATACAAGGTTCGCGAGGAACAATAGGAGCTCAAGGAATACAAGGTGCCATTGGTGATACTGGAGAGCAAGGAATTACAGGTCCAGTCGGCTTACAAGGTCCTCAAGGATTAATTGGAGAGCAAGGTCCTGTTGGCGATATTGGATTACAAGGACTAGAAGGAATACAAGGAATTACAGGCCCTGCTGGTAGTCAAGGTATACAAGGCGTCCAAGGGATACAAGGAGAAATAGGCGAACGAGGACAAACGGGAGCACAAGGAATGCAAGGTGTGACAGGTGAAGCTGGTATTACAGGTGTAACAGGTCCACAAGGTCCTCAAGGTGCGCAAGGAATACAAGGGGAGGACGGAACTACAGGTATACAAGGAGAAGAAGGTCCACAAGGAATACAAGGAATTACTGGAGAGCAAGGACACCAAGGTGATCAAGGGATACAAGGTGTAACTGGTCCAACTGGTTCTACTGGAATACAAGGCCCTCAAGGCATAAGCGGAATAAAGGGGATAACAGGTGTAATAGGCCCTCAAGGTCCACAAGGAATACAAGGGATACAAGGAGTAAGGGGATCCACAGGTTTTCAAGGACCAAAAGGAATACGAGGGATAACAGGAGCAACCGGATATACTGGTACACAAGGTGCAGAAGGTCCACCTGGAGGGCCAACAGGAATAACCGGTCCAATTGGTCCCTCTAGTGGAGTGACTGGTCCATCTGGCCCGCCCGGTCCACCTGGAGGACCAACAGGTCCAACGGGTGAAACTGGTGAACGTGGTGTAACAGGGGGAACTGGTGTAATAGGAGTGCAAGGGTTACAAGGAATAGCTGGTCCAACTGGTCCTCAAGGTGTAAGAGGAGCGCAAGGAGCTCAAGGTGTAGTTGGAGCAGTTGGATTTCAAGGAGCACAGGGGCCCCAAGGCTTTCAAGGAATAACAGGAGCAACCGGTGTAGAAGGCCCAATAGGCATACAAGGTCCACAGGGAGAAATTGGTCCAACTGGTGCAGAAGGTCCTAAAGGTGTGCAAGGTATACAAGGGGTAACAGGTCCAACAGGGGCACAAGGAATACAAGGGTTACAAGGAATAATAGGTCCTGCAGGAGTGGCAGGAGCGGCAGGAGTCCAAGGCCCACAAGGAATACGAGGAGAAACAGGAGCAACTGGAGCACAAGGTATACAAGGCCCTCAAGGGATACGAGGGGAAACAGGAGCAGCTGGCGTTCAAGGGCTGCAAGGACCTCAAGGAATACAAGGGGAAAATGGATTGACTGGTCCACAAGGTGCTCAAGGTATGCAAGGAGTTCAAGGAATAACAGGTCAGGCAGGTGCCATTGGTTTACAAGGGTCTCAAGGAATACAAGGTATAGTAGGCCCAACAGGAGCGCAAGGCTCTCAAGGTATGCAAGGAATACAAGGAATAACAGGTCCGACAGGTGCGCAAGGAATTAGAGGTCCTCAAGGGAATATAGGGGAAGATGGGATAACGGGCCCACAAGGCGTGCAAGGTGCGCAGGGTATTCAAGGCCCACAAGGTCCACAAGGAAACGTTGGAATTATTGGTGAAACAGGAGAAACAGGAGCGACCGGAGCAACAGGGGCGACCGGAGTACAAGGGATACGAGGCGTTCAAGGGATTATAGGGATACAAGGAAGTACAGGAAGTACAGGACCTACCGGAGCAACCGGAGTAACTGGAATACAAGGTACTCAAGGTATTCAAGGTTTGCAAGGCCCAACTGGAGTAAGTGGAATGACAGGGGTTAGTGGTAGTCAAGGGCCAGCCGGGGCGCAAGGTAGTCAAGGGCCGATTGGAGCTGTGGGACCTACCGGAGCCACTGGTAGTATAGGGGTTATAGGTTTCTTAGGAATAGCAGGTGCAACAGGGGCGACTGGTTTACCTAGTGGTGGTTATTTCTTTTCTACTTCAACGAGTGCAATTGCAGCGAATGCGTTAATATCAATTAATTCCGGAGCTACAGTTTTTGGTTCTGATGTCAGTTTAACAAATGCAACAACTGTAACGTTAAGTACGCCGGGAATATATTTAGTCAGCTATTATTTTCAAGGTGATCCAAATGGGGGGAATGAAACGATTTCCGTGAGGCTCACGTTAAATGGAACGCAAGTCGCAGGGAGTTTTATTTTTTATGTTACAGGAGGTACTTTTGTATTAGAACCAGCGGTTTCGAATACGATGGTCATTAATGTTACTTCTTCAAATGCTACTTTATCTTTGCAAAATGGTCCATTAGCTATTGGGCATGTAACGACATTATCTGGTGTGATAACAGCTAGTTTAAATGTATTAAAAATAGTTTGATACGTTAGTTATAACGGGGGAGATGCTTGTGAGGGATCAAGATAAGTGTAGTAAGTTTCAAGCACCTATTCCTTTTCCGGCGTCAGGTATTACGGGGCCAACTGGTCCAACGGGTCCGACAGGTTCTTTAGGTGGACCGACTGGCCCGCAAGGAATACAAGGCGTACAAGGATCAATTGGTCCAACAGGTCCGACAGGAATTCAAGGAGTGCAAGGGGTGCAGGGAGAAATTGGCCCAACTGGTCCAACTGGCTTAACAGGACCACAAGGTGCTCAAGGTAGTCAAGGTCCGATGGGTCCTCAAGGCCCGCAAGGAATTCAAGGTGTTCAAGGTATACAAGGCGAAAGGGGTTCGACTGGTCCAACAGGTATTCAAGGGATACAAGGAATACCTGGACCAATGGGAGAAACAGGTCCAACCGGAATACAAGGTATACAAGGAGTGCAAGGAGAAATTGGTCTAACCGGCCCAACCGGAATACAAGGTATACAAGGAGTGCAAGGAGAAATCGGTCCAACTGGTCCAACTGGAAATACGGGTATACAAGGTGTTCAAGGTAATTTAGGGAGTAGTGGTTTACAAGGGGTAACAGGAATACAAGGCATTCAAGGGCCGATTGGTCCAACTGGTCCAACAGGTTCTCAAGGAATACAAGGGGAACAAGGGCCGATGGGACCAACAGGAGCAACTGGCATTCAAGGTTTACAAGGTCCACAAGGTGAGATGGGTCTAACCGGTCCAACCGGCTCTCAAGGAATTCAAGGGGTGCAAGGTGTAATAGGCCCAACAGGGGCAACTGGCTTGCAAGGGGATCCAGGTCCAACCGGCTCGACAGGTCAGGCGGGAGTAACTGGTCCAACGGGATCTGCAACAGGTCCAACAGGAGCAACGGGTCCAACAGGTCCGCCAGGAGGCCCAACAGGTCCAACGGGTCCAGCAGGATCACCAGGAGGTCCAACAGGTCCGACGGGAGCAACTGGTGCAACGGGATCGACAGGAGCAACGGGAGCGACTGGAATTCAAGGAGTGCAAGGAGTACAGGGACCAACAGGAGCAACAGGTTTAACGGGTTTGCAAGGAGTGCAGGGACCAATGGGGGCAACAGGTCCAACGGGTGATCAAGGTATTCAAGGACCCCAAGGTGTAATGGGAGTAACAGGCCCAACCGGTTTACAAGGTTTACAAGGTTTACAGGGACCGGTAGGAGCAACCGGCCCAACCGGCCCGCAAGGCGTGCAAGGCGCGCAGGGTCCAATCGGGCAGGCAGGCCCGCAAGGAATACAAGGCATACAAGGTGAGCAAGGAGTAATGGGAGCAACTGGCCCAACAGGCTTACAAGGTCTGCAAGGAATCCAAGGTCCACTCGGTCCAACCGGTCCTCAAGGTTTACAAGGAGTGCAAGGTCTAAGTGGAATAACAGGTCCAACTGGCCCTCAAGGTATACAAGGAATTCAGGGGCCACAAGGAGATATAGGTCCAACGGGAGCGACTGGAATACAAGGAGTACAAGGTCCAGAGGGTCCAACAGGTCCAACTGGTGCAACAGGCCCGCAAGGAATTCAGGGAATACAAGGGATACAAGGTCCAACGGGTCCACAGGGCATTCAAGGTCTGCAAGGAATCCAAGGTCCGATTGGTCCAACAGGCCCAACTGGACCTCAAGGAATACAAGGAATAACCGGATCAACAGGTCCAACCGGTCTAACCGGGGCAACAGGACCTACGGGAGCAACTGGTCCACAAGGAATCCAAGGAATCCAAGGTCCACAAGGGGTAACGGGGCAGGCGGGAGCAACAGGAGCGACGGGAGTAACGGGTCCACAAGGGATCCAAGGAATCCAAGGCCCACAGGGGATAACGGGTCCGACGGGAGCAACTGGAGCGACGGGAATAACAGGTCCACAAGGAATCCAAGGAATTCAAGGTCCACAAGGTGTGACGGGAGCAACCGGATCAACCGGAGCGACTGGAGCGACTGGTGCAACAGGACCGACAGGAATCCAAGGAATACAAGGAATAACAGGAGCAACAGGGGGAACGGGAGTAACAGGCCCAACAGGTGTCACGGGCCCAACCGGTTTAACAGGAGCAACTGGATCATCTGCTATATCAACAGGTGGCGGCTATTTCTTTTCTACATCAACGAGTGCCATTGCAGCCAATGCCAATATTCCAATTAATAGTGGATCTACAGTATATGGAACAGGTGTATCTTTAACTAGTGCCACAACGGTTACCGTATCTACGCCAGGAATATATTTGGTAAGTTATTATTTTCAAGGAGATGCAAGTGCTGGGAATGAGACAGTATCTGTCAGATTATTATTAAATGGAGCTCAACTAACAGGGAGTTTTATACAAAACGTAACGACATCAACTGTAGTAATCGAACCTGCCATTTCAAATACACTTCTTGTCAATGTAACGAGTGCTAATTCCACGTTAGTATTACAAAATGGTCCGTTAGGTGTAGGGCATGTGACGACTATAGCAGGTGCGATTACGGCAAGTTTAAATGTAGTGAGAATTTTATAAGAAATATAAAAAACACAAGGAATGTCTATACAGACACACCTTGTGTTTTTTTCTTTATCTTTTCGGTTGAAAAATATGTTGAAAGAAGTATTTGTGATGTAAGTTATCTACAACTTTATTTGCTTGATATGTGCGATGTTGTTCGAGTCGAAGTCTTTGCTCCATCATTTTTATTGCGTGATCAGATAAACGTAACATTATACATGTCTCCTTTTCTATAAATATAGGTGTCTATTGGTATCGATTCCATATTTATAATTAAGGAGGTACACTTTGTAACATAGGCAAAAAGCACCTTCCTCTCCCATTACGCTTACGAGGTTAGCTGTCGGACTCGGGAAGTGAGAGTTTCCCTACTTAAAAAAGATTCGCCCCAAGTAGCATGGCTACAAAAATGGTTCCCCCGCTCCAAAATTTGGACTCAGCAAAAGGTTTTATAAAGTAAAAGATAACATAAATAAATTAATTAGTCAAACTGTTTATTGTTTTCTGATTTTTTTAGTGAGGTTAAAACCACTCCATCAGGTAATATAATATCATTTATTTTAATAAATCCATGTTTTTTATATAAAGACAGAGCAGGTGTATTTTCTTTCCCTGTTTGTACAATATATGTTTGTGAAGGGGAGAACATGTCAAATACATAAAGTAGTAGTTTTGTGGCGATTCCTTTATGAAAATGATCGGGGGATACTACTAAACGATGAATATCAACTTCCTCTTCATCCATTTTAAAAGAAATAAACCCAGCAAGTGTATCTTCATAAAAATAGCCGTAAAAAATTTCATCACATAATTGAATATCGGCTACAGTATCATAAAGACGAGGAATAGCCGTACTATTTATATATTTTGCCTCAATTTCATAAGCGGGTATTTGAATGTTTAAAATAGAAGTAGCGGTGTTGTGAGAAGTTGTTATTAATTTTTGAATCATAGGGTAAAACCTCCTTATAGGCTTTATTTTCATAGATTTGACAAGATTTTTCTTTATTGGATATAATAATTATAATAGTTACATAATAATTTAGTATTAAAAAGAAATACACTATAATAGAAATGGAGGACTAAAAATGGGATGGATTATCACATTAATAGTTGGTGCTATTATAGGTGCAATTGCAGGTTCTATAACGGGTAAAAATTTTCCGGGTGGTATGTTTGGAAATATTATCGCAGGTTTGTTAGGTGCTTCATTAGGTGGTAGGCTATTTGGATCTTTTGGGCCATCATTTGGTGGGATTCATGTCGTGCCAGCATTATTAGGTGCAATCGTATTAATTCTTATTGTATCATTTGTAGTGAAAGCTGCAAGAAAATAAAGATATAGATCATGATGAAAAGCCCTGAATAAGGGCTTTTCATCATTCGAAGAGGTGGTTTCATTGGAGAAATTAAATATTAGAAAAAGAGATAAGTTGAAAAAGTTTTTTAGAGAACAAAATTATTTAGCGGTGTTACTCGGCTTTGCGTTATTGTTTATTAACATATTACTGCTAACGAAAATTTCTTTTGTTTTTACTCCGTTTATCGTCTTTTTAAAAACAATTTTCTTCCCCGTATTATTAGCGGGAGTGCTATTTTATATTTTGCATCCATTCGTTTCGCTTTTAGAAAAGAAAGGTGTTTCCAGAATCGTATCAATCGCTTCTATATATATAATAGTACTAGGATTATTTGTATTTTTAGTTGTAACAGTAATCCCGATTATTAAAGATCAAATTGATGCATTAATAGATAACTTACCGTATTTCGGTCATGAAATTGAACGAGCAGCACGTAGATTCGGGGAAAGTAATTTACTGGGCAAAATTCAAGAGAATTTAAATATTGATGTAGCAAGTATGGTAAAAGACTACACCGTTGATTTTACGAAGTCGCTATCATCAGTAACTGGAAATGTAACTGGATTTTTAAGTACTGTTACAGAGGTCGTTTTAACGTTTGTAATGGTTCCGTTTATATTGTTCTATCTTTTAAAAGATGGTGAACAATTACCGAACCACTTTTTAAAGTTTATTTCAGAGCAAAGACAACCAGCAGCGATGAGAATACTAGATGATATGCATTATGCGATTAGCTCGTATATTAGAGGACAAATTATCGTTAGCTTGTTTATCGGTATTATGCTATTAATCGGTTACCTTATTATTGGTATTAAATATGCGGTATTACTCGCTATTTTAGCAATGATTGTAAATATCGTTCCGTACGTAGGACCAATCATTGCAATTACACCAGCATTAATTATCGCATTTATTGACTCGCCAGCAATGGTGTTAAAAGTAATTATCGTTATGATGGTCGTACAATTAGCAGAAGGTAAATTTATTTCTCCGCAAGTTATGGGAAAAAAGCTAGACATTCACCCAATTACTATCATTTTTATTATTTTAACTGCCGGAAATTTATTTGGAATTATGGGGATTATTTTAGCAATTCCAGGATATGCGATATTAAAAGTGTTAGTAACGCATAGTTATAGATTTGTTAAGTTGAATACGTAAAAAAAGAGCTAAAACAGATAAAACTGTTTTAGCTCTTTTTTATTAATAATTGATTTGCGTATTGGCGTGCCCATTGATCAGCTTCTAATATAGCATCGAGTGAAGGATCTTTTACATTATGATGGGCTTCAACTGTATTGTAAATTGTTTTTTCAATATCGAAAAATGCAATTTCATTTTTAAGAAATAATGCATTTGCAATTTCGTTCGCTGCATTTAATACAGCTGGAGTTGTACCGCCAATTTTGCCACATTCAAATGCGTATTGTAGACAGGGGAACTTCTCTAAATTTGGTTTTTCAAAATGCAAACTACCAATTTCTAATAAATTTAATTTTTCATAGGATGAAGGTAGTCGAGTAGGGTAGTGAAATGCATATTGAATCGGCATTCTCATATCAGGGGCACCGAGCTGTGCCATGACTGATCCATCAATAAACTCTACTAAAGAGTGAATGATACTTTCTTTATGAATCATAACATTAATTTTTTCATAAGGAATATCGAATAGCCACTTAGCTTCCATCACTTCAAACCCTTTATTCATTAACGTGGCAGAATCTATCGTTAGTTTTGCCCCCATTAACCAGTTTGGGTGTTTTAAAGCATCCTTCGCTTGTAATGTTTTCATTTCTTCACGTGTTTTATCACGAAAAGCGCCGCCAGAAGCTGTAACAATTAATTTTTCGATTTCCTTATTATTTTCCCCATTTAAACACTGGAAAATAGCTGAATGTTCACTATCGACAGGAATTAGGCGGCATCCGTTTTGTTTCGCTAGTTCGGTTACGATATGTCCAGCTGCAACTAAAGTTTCTTTGTTAGCGATGGCGATATCTTTCTTCGCCTTTAATGCTTCAATTGTTGGGAGTAAACCTGAAACACCGACAACTGAACTTAATACAAGATTTGTATCAGGATGGGTAGATACTTCAATTAAACCATCAGTTCCATATGTAATTTTTGTATTTGTTGAAATACGAGAACGCAATGTGTCCGCTAATTCTTTTGTCGCTACGCTTACAATACGAGGCTGAAACGATTCGATTTGCTTTTCGAGAAGATCGATATTATAATTTGCGGTTAAACCGACGATTTTAAAATGTTCAGGATGAGCGGAAACGACATCTAATGCAGATGTGCCAATGGATCCCGTTGAACCTAAAATGGATATATATTTTACCATGAAAAAACCTCCAAAGTTGTTTCGAGTATTTCTGCAAACCTATATATTATTAGACAATCAAGGTGAAAATTCCTGCCATATAAAACAGGAAATTAGGGTTTAATTGGAAAGGGAATGTGATAAACTGTAAAAAAATAACGAAAAGCAATGAAAGAGAAGAGTACATATTCGAAACTTTTCAGAGAGCTGATGTGTGGTGGAAATCAGTAAGGGATGAATATGGAATGGGCTCCGGAGCTTCTCGCTGAAATGAGTAGGCAAAGACGGTTACTTCACGTTAAGAAGTTGAAGTGAGCTATTAATGATAGCTAATTAAGGTGGTACCGCGGGAGTCTCTCGTCCTTTTTTAAGGATGAGGGGCTTTTTTATTTTGAGAAAGGAGGGGTTAGTGTGAGTGAAAAAATAATGTTAACAGGAATTAAGCCAACTGGTTATCCGCATCTAGGAAATTATATTGGTGCGATTAAACCTGCGCTGCAAATGTCAAAGAATAATGAAGGAAACGCATTGTATTTTATAGCGGATTATCATGCGTTAAATGCTGTGCATGATTCAGAAAAGTTCAGTAGTTATACGAAAGAGGTAGCAGCTACTTGGTTATCACTCGGACTTGGAGAAGATGTTATTTTTTACCGACAAACAGAAGTGCCAGAGATTTTAGAACTAGCTTGGATATTAGCTTGTCTAACTCCGAAAGGTCTTATGAACCGTGCTCATGCGTATAAAGCGAAAGTAGAGCAAAATAAAGAAGCAGGGTTAGAGGTAGATGCTGGAGTGAATATGGGATTATATACGTACCCGATTTTAATGGCAGCTGACATATTATTATTTCAAGCTACTCATGTACCAGTCGGGAAAGACCAAATTCAGCATATTGAAATCGCGCGTGATATTGCGTCATATTTTAATCATACATTCGGCATAACATTTACGCTTCCGGATTATGTCATACAAGAAGAAGGTGGCATTTTACCTGGTCTTGATGGAAGGAAGATGAGTAAAAGTTACGGAAATGTGATCCCATTATTTGCAGAACAAGAAAAACTACGAAAGTTAATATTTAAAATCAAAACAGACTCCTCACTTCCGAATGAACCGAAAGAACTAGAAACGTTATATACAATTTATAAAGAATTTGCGACAGAAGATGAAATACAGTCGATGCGTGAAAAGTATGAAACTGGTATTGGATGGGGCGATGTAAAAAACGAGTTGTTTCGCGTTGTAGACCGCGAATTAGCTGGACCTCGTGAGAAATATGTGATGTATATGAATGAGCCGAATTTATTATATGAAGCGTTAGAAAAAGGTGCTGAGAAGGCGCGTGAAATTGCGAAGATAAATTTAGCAGAAATTAAAAAACGGATTGGATTTGAGAGGGGGCGCTGAGCGTTCCCTTATTTTTTTACAAAAAAAATCGAACGAAATCCCAATTTGTTACCAATATAGAGTGAGGAGGGATAAAAATGGTTACAATTCTCGAATTAAAAATGTTGCTAGTTCAAATAGGAACAGAAATTGTACCACCTAGTAATTTAAAAGAAAAAATTTTAATTCAGGTTAATTTGGTGGAGGGAATAAAACTTAATAATGTTGAGGTGAATAATGATGAGTGAAGTTGTGTTAGCAGTTCAAGATTTAAGTAAAACATATGAGAGTATAGATACAAATGTTAGGGCGTTACAAAATGTAACTTTGGAGTTAAATAAAGGAGAACTCCTTGCCATAATGGGAACGAGTGGATCTGGAAAGAGTACATTACTAAACATTCTTGGTGCTCTAGATAAGCCTGATGAGGGGGTTATCTATGTAAATGGTGAAGTGCCTACAAATATGTTTGTTGAACCATATGCGACGGAGTACAGGCGGGATAACATAGGATTTATCTTCCAGTCATTTCATTTATTAAAGGATTTATCTGTAGAAGAAAATATTGCGTTACCCCTCATATTATCAACTGATTCAGAAGAAGAGATACGAGAAAAAACAAATAAAATATTAGATGTTCTTGGTTTAGTAAATTGGAGAAATCATCGACCAGTTCAGCTTTCTGGGGGACAACAACAACGTGTTGCAATTGGTAGGGCATTAATAACATCTCCTCCAATTGTTCTTGCAGATGAACCTACTGGAAATTTAGATTTCAATACGTCTAATGATATTTTACGAGTACTAGTCAATATGAAACAAAGATTCAATCAAAGTATGATTCTTGTTACTCATGATCCTCACATTGCTACGTATGCAGATCGGGTTCTCTTCTTTCATGATGGAGAAAATGTTGATGATTATACGTGTACTCATGGAGTAAATGATATGAATATCATTTTAGATAAATTTAAAAAATTACTGGAGAAATCAAAATGATAAAATCAGTACGAGGATTAAGTTTACGCTTTTTTAAGACGAATAAATTTACTGCTATTTCCTCTATAGTTAGCGTTATGTTGGCTGTTTGTCTAATTGTTACGATGGTTGTATTTTCGAGTCATGCGAAACAGTCTGTTATAAATGAAGTGAAAAATGTATATGGAGATATGGATTTATCAGTTGGATATAACCCTGATCAAAATAAGTTGATGGATAAATCTTTACTACAAAATATTAAAGAACAAAAAAATATTGAATACATATCAAAAGTATTAGTAAATCATTTGCAAGTGAATAAATTGAATACCGCTATTTATACAGTAGGTGTTCAAAATGATTCGTTATCGAAAAGTCGATATCACTTCTCTAAAAATCTATCAAATGAGGAAGTAACATTAAATGATGGATTAGCGGAAACTTTACAAGTAGAAGTTGGGGAAAGGATTGAAATAGAAAATAAATCCTATGTAGTAAAAGAAGTGTTACCTGATATAGAAGCTGGAGGTTCAGCTCCGGATATACTCGTTTTATCAGAAGGTGCAGTGAAACAGCACGTATATGAAAAAACAGGTAAACACAATGAGGCTACTTATGTGTTGATAAAAGCAAAAGAGAATGCCGATGTATTAGCATTGTCTAGTCAAATTCATAAAATAGACAAAGAATTAAGAATCGATATTGCGGAGGAAGACGAGTTTTTAAAAAGGAACTTAGCATCATTACATATTTTTATAATCGTTTTATCTATATTAATACTTATTATTACTGCGTTATTATTGATATCTAATTTTGAAGTGTTTTTATATAAATATAAAAGTCAATTTGCTATTATGCGATCAATGGGAGCAACAACGAAACAAATGTTTAAAGTTATATTTATTCAATGTAGTGTAATTAATTTCTTTGGTGGAATATTTGGTCTGTTACTAGCTATAATCAGTAACCGTTTTTTACAAAGTTGGCTAGAGCATATATTTGCTTTTCAAATTAAATCAATGAATTTCGATTATGAAGTAGCAACTATAACGATGGTTTGTAGTATCTTTTTTATTGAAGTGTTTATGTTATATCCTTCATACAGAAGTTCGAAAATATTGCCAATAAAGCTTATGCGCGAAAATGAAGAATCCGATTTTTCTAATGAAAAAACACGCAGTATGATGGGGAAAGTCCTTTTAATTAGTAGCATATTTTTAACTGCTTTAGGTGGATTTGTAGCAAATACAGGAGATACGCAGGCGATAGTGATATTAATTGGAGCTATATTTCTCGTTTTAGGAGTATATATTTTATTTCCGACTTATCTTTCTTCGATATTAATAGCATGTCTACCTATGATGAAAAAAATATTTGGAAGAAATACATTTGTTGCTATTAAAAATGTAATTCCGCAAGTAAGGAAAAATACATTTGTTATCCTAATGATAAGTACAATGATGGTGATAGTTGTCTTCGGCTCCACTATATTTAAAACGATGCAAAAAAATAATGAAAGATATTTAAAACGCGAATTTCCAACACATATTGTTGTGGAAAATCGTTTGAATAATGATTCAACAATTACCTTACCTCATATACAAAATGTATTTAAAGAAATAAGTAGTGTAAAAGGAGCAAGTACAATTAGTACGAACTCACTGGCAGAATTAAAGCAAGGTAAAAATTATATTACTTTTGACTATAGTTTAGGTGATTTGAAAGAAATGGAAAAGCAAGGGTTACTGTCAGAAGTACCAGCAAATTTGGAGAATAGTATAATTGTTACAAAAGAGTTAGCGGAGCGGTATAAACTTCATGTAGGTGATATCGTTCAATTGGGGCTATTTTCAGAACAGGAACAAAAAGTTAGACCGACTAGTAAGGTGGAAATTGGGTTAATTGTTAATGAGCTACCGAATTCTCCTGCGGTACTCATGGATTGGAGGAATGTAACATATAAACAAGATTATACAGCCTTTGAGCGTGCATTTATTAGTTCAAATAATGAGAGAGAGACGTTGGAGCAATTAAAGAAATTGAAAGGCCAATATCCACAATTAAAAATAAGTAGTTATACTCAATCGTTAAAGCAATCTAATTTAATGTTTCAGCAAAGGTGGTCCATCTTCATCGTTGTTATTGTAGTAATTTTGTTTAGTGTAACATTAGGGGTATGCAATACACTTATAAATAATATTCAATCTAAAAGAAAAGAATTTGCTATTTTACGAGCAATAACAGTTAAGAAAAAGGGAATTGTACAAGTTATTTTGACGCAAGTTAATTTATATGTACTTATTGGAATCGTACTAGGGGCTGTTATAGGAATATTATTAACCTATATGGTAAGTATAATAGATCGTACATCTTTATTTTTTGATTTCAAACTTATCGTAACGGTAATAGCGGGGATGTTCGGAATAGTCCTTATTATTTTTATACCTTTTGCTAATAGAATAGGAAAAAGGGATCTTATTCAAGAGTTAAATAAGGATAATAAATGAAAGAGATTAACCCAAGTAGTTATTCAGCTACTTTTGGGTCAATCTCTTTTTTATTAACACTTGATTTGCATATTGGTTTGCTCATTAATAAACATATAGTATAGCGCCTAAAGGAGAGGATTTCATGTAACGATGAGTCTCAACGGTTTTAATGAAAAACAATGGATAAATCATTATATTAGTTAAATGTCACCAAGTAATATCATTAGGTGAAGTAAGAATTCACATTTCCTTTCAAAACTTATTAGTTGCACATATTAAAAAATATGCTAATATAGGGATACTTATTAAACTTGTTTAATAAGTATAATTAAAGTCACTTATTAAAGTTGTTTAATAAGTGTAATTCATTCTATAACGAGGGAGAGGATTGTATGAAAACAGAGAAAGAAAAGATGTTAGCGGGAGAAATGTATGTTGCGGAGGATGAAGAATTAGTGGCTGATAGGGTGGAGGCAAAACGTTTAACACGCCTTTATAACGAGGCGATGGAGACAGGAGATGAAAAACGTTTTACATTATTAAATCAGCTTTTAGGTTCTTCAGCTGATGGGAAAGCCCAAATTAATCCTGATTTTCGTTGTGATTACGGCTACAATATCCATGTTGGAAAGAGCTTTTTCGCAAATTTTAATTGTGTGATTTTGGACGTTTGTGAAGTACGAATCGGTGATAATTGTATGTTTGCACCAGGTGTCCATATTTATACGGCCACTCATCCTTTACATCCGGTGGAACGGAATTCTGGTAAAGAATATGGAAAGCCTGTAAAGATTGGTAACAACGTTTGGGTTGGCGGGGGAGCTATAATTAACCCTGGTATTTCAATTGGAGACAACGCTGTAATTGCCTCAGGGGCAGTTGTGACAAAAGATGTACCTCATAATGTAGTTGTTGGTGGTAATCCAGCTAAAGTTATTAAAACGATAGACTTATAGAAATCGTTTTTGACGGGTATATGAATAAACTGGTGTCTTATCGTATAGACAATGTGAAAGGTGTTTCATATGGAGAAATATAGTGCGGACAATCATACAAAGACATTACTTGCCTCTCGAAACGCTCTTTTTCTCTTATTTGCTTTGCCAGGTGTCGCGTTTGCTACATGGATTTCAAGAACAGCAGCTACTCGAGATATGTTAGCAGTGTCAAATGCAGAAATGGGCTGGATTTTGTTCGGACTATCTGTTGGTTCAATAATTGGTTTACTGAGTGCAAGCCGCTTCATTGACTGTAAGGGAGCTAGAGACGTTATTATAGGCAGTATGTTTTTTATGATTGTTGGATTGATTTGTTTAGGTATAAATATTTATTTTGTTTCTAGTATGGGGGCTTTTAGTAGCTTACTAGTATTTGGAGTAGGCTACGGATTGGCGGAAGTCGCATTGAATGTAGAAGGTTCTTCCATTGAGCAGAAATTAGGAACAACTCTTCTTCCGAAATTCCATGGCTTTTTTAGTGTAGGAACTTTAGTAGGCGCGCTCAGTGGTTCTGTCGCAGCGTCGCTTCACATCCCGATTCTGTATCAGTTTCTTGTGATTTCGGTCATGTTTCTATTACTTGTATGTATGGTGTATCGTTTTCTTCCGCATGGAACAGGAAAGAAGGAGAAATCGCGGAACAAAAGGAGAGAGAAGCGTACTTCCTTACGTATGGAAAAAAAGGTGCTTTTAATTGGTCTTTTTGTGCTTGGAATGGCATTTGCAGAAGGTAGTGCAAATGATTGGCTACCTATCGTGATGGTAGATGGACATGAGCAAAGTATAGTGGCAGGTTCTATTATGTACGCAATTTTTGTATTAGCAATGACGTTAACTCGTATGTGTAGCAGCTATTTCCTTGATCGATTCGGTCGTGTCGCTGTCGTACGTGCCACTATTATGATGGCGATTCTAGGAATTTCAATCGTAATATTTGGGAGTAATTCGTATTTTCTAGCATTTGGTGTAGTACTGTGGGGGATTGGTGCAGCGCTAGGGTTCCCAATTGGTCTGTCAGCTGCTGGAGATGACCGTGAAAATGCGACTTCTAATGTTGCTGCAGTTTCTATCATTGGTTATACAGCCTTTTTAGTCGGACCACCATTTTTAGGGATACTTGGGGAAGCATTCGGAATACGTAATGCCTTGCTAGCTGTTTTATTATTTGTTCTTTTGTCTGGAATTGTATCGTCTATTACGAGAGAGAATACACCGAGCTAAATAAGGATTGCATGCAGCGGAAATATATCATCTCTATTGCTTTAGAAAATGATGTATGATATATTGTCAACGCAACTTATTAAAAGTGTTTAATAAGTATGTTGATTAAGGTGGTGAGCGATTTGAGTGAACAATTTGTTACTCAAAAATCGATTAAAGAGACGATCTTTCGCGGCATTCGTACGGCTCTTCTAGAGCAAGGAAGTGCGACGAAAGTTGAACTTAGTAATACATTAGAAATTAGTTTTCCAACGATAAGTAAATTTATAGAAAATATGAAACAAGATGGTGAAGTCACTTTAGTCGGTTTAGATGATTCAAGTGGCGGAAGAAGAGCGAAACGATATGCGTATAATCCGGAATATATGTTAGGATTAGCGATATTTTTAGAGAAAAATGAAACAAACTATACCATTTTTAACTGTTTAGGGGAAGTAAAAGAACAAGGAAGTACTTCAAGTGTATTAATTGATACTGGCGTAAATCTATTATCTAAACATATTGAAAGTCTTATAGCTACATTCCCGAAAATAAGCTCTATATCAATTGGTGTGCCTGGTTCGGTTGATAATGGTCGTATTTTTTATATACCTGGTTATGAAAAGTTCCAAAATTTTAATTTGAAAAGTCATTTGGAGGATCTGTTTTCTATACCTGTAGTAATAGAAAATGATATGAATGCCGCAGTCCTTGGCTATTATAAAAATACTGGAAATAATGATAAATCATCTCTTGTATATTTGTATTCAGGTCAAAACGGCCCAGGGGCGGGAATTATGATAAATGGAGATGTGGTACGAGGGAGTACCTTTTTCTCAGGGGAGATATCTTTCGTTCCACAGTATGATAATAAAAACTTCTTACAATCTTTGAGAAGTGAAGATGCAGTAAGAGATTCAAATAATCCAGAGCAATATAATATAGATGCTATTACTCGTTTAATAGCTACATGTATAGCTATTATTAACCCGCATGCCTTTATCTTTTGTGATGATGAAGTGAACCAATTTGTAATAGATCAAATTGTAAAAACTTGTCCGAAGTACATTCCAGCGGAACATATTCCGAAAATAACAGTGAGCGATTGGAAAGAAGATTATTTATATGGATTAAAAAGCCTTGGACTTGATCTGATGATTATAAGAGCAAGTAAAGAAAATTAAATATCAAATTGTTGGTTGAATACTGTAAAAGAAAAGGTGTCGATTATGAAAATTGAACATGTAGCAATTTGGGTAAATGATTTAGAAGGTATGCGTGATTTTTATAAACAGTACTTCGGTGGTGAAGAAAATAGCTTATATCACAATCCGAAAAAGCAGTTTGAATCTTATTTTATAACTTTTGAAGGTGGAGCGCGTCTAGAACTTATGAGGCAAGTAGGGATAGACGGTAATACACAAACACAAACAATGGGATATGCGCATATTGCTTTTTCTGTAGGTAGTAAAGAAAAAGTGAATGAATTAACTAATATATTAAGAGAAGCAGGATACCCTGTATTAAACGGCCCACGTACTACAGGGGATGGTTACTATGAAAGTGTAGTAAGCGACCCTGAAGGAAATCAGATTGAGATAACAATCTAACATAAACAAGCTCATTTCGCGTTATCATGATGGGAAATGAGCTTGTTTTATTTCTATAAAAATATGTAATGTTTTTTAATTGGAGTGCTGAAACTCCTTAATAATTCTCTCAATAACAGGAGGAAGATTACTAGGTAACTCATCAAGCGGAAAGAAGCGTAGTTCTTTCGATTCCGTTTGGTCGCATACAAGTTCGCCATTGAATTCGCGGCAAATATAAACAACGAGTACACCGTGTACTTGATCGCCGTTTGGATAGATTTGAAAGAGATCTGGTCCTGAGTATGTACGGAATAGTTCTGGATTTTTAATGAAAAGTCCAGTTTCCTCATATACTTCTCGTTGTAAAGCGTCTTCTAACGTTTCGTTATATTCTAAGGCGCCGCCAATAATACCCCAGCGCTTAAAATCTGTACGTAGCTGCAGTAATATTTCATTTTTCTCATTTAATATAATGGCGTGTGAACCTATTAAAATAAGTGGATGATTTCCTATTAAATTTCTCATATCTTCAATATAACCCATAGTTGTTCTCCTTATAGTTAATAATAGTTAGGAAGTTCTTTTAACATTCTTTCTGTTTTACGTGCTGTATAGGCTAAGTTATGATCATCTTTCGTTCTGAAAAATAATGTGCGTAAAAAGGTTTTAATGTTGGCACATAATATACAATACTCATTAAGTGAAAGGCGTTTTCTAATTTGAGGTAGCCTTTTTATTTTTTTATAAATAATTGAAATTAACTCATCTTGCGGAAAATCATGATATAGCATCGATAGTAACGGTGTAACAATTCGTTCATCTTCATTATTATGAAATAGATCCGATGGGATAAAAATTTTATTTAATAAACAATGAATTAATTCTTCATACCACTCAAAGGTCGTATAGGAATTGTGAACAATTTCAGTAAAGGCATCTGATACGTGGGCAAGACAATGAGCCCATCCTTTATTTTCAATATAGCCTCGAAAATCCGTTTCTAAGTTTGTATATGAAATGAGTTTGTTTTTTATTTCTTCAATATCTTCCTCTGTGAAAAAGTAGTGCGAGTTAGCGAATTGGAGTATTAGCGCGATTAACGAAACAGTGTAAGAACGTGTGAAAACCCCATCTGTATGTGGGGAGTGAATATCACAATATAAATACTCATCGCTTAAACAAGTTTGCAGAAGTAATTTCAGCTGATCATCCATAAGGAATTCATGATGAATGAAATAGGAAAAGCATTTATATATAAGTTGGTAACGAACGTAACTATCAGTCGTTCCGACATACTGAAGCATATTGAGCGTTAACTCATTTATATCTATATGTTGCAGTTGCGTATAGTCATTTTGTTGTATAAGCTCTAACTGTTGTTGTAACGTTGTAATATCCAATGGAGAACCTCCTCCGCACTTTAAAGATGCGATGTTTTCTAGTATTCTATATATTCAAGGACAATCCTGCTCATGCAAGGAGAACAAGTAGAAATTCGAGTATGACATAGATGAGGGAAGTATATGATGACTATAGAACAGTTAGAAAAACATTTTAAAATAAGAAGAAATGCTTCTTCTATCATGATAAAAGAAAATAATGCAGAGTCTTTTACAGAAGAGCAATTAAAGGAAATGATGCAATATTGCGTTGCTGAGGCTAAAAAAGAGGGAATAGAAAACTTACATTTTGAGATTTCTTCAAAAAGCCCAAATTACGATGTGTATAAGAAATGTTTTGAAACGTATTTATTTGAATATGTTACTGAAAACATGATTGTGTTTAAGGATATATATGAAGTAGAAGATGTAGGAAGTGAAATTGATTTTAAGCTGATTGAAGAAGTAGGAGAAGATACATTTTATTCTCTTTGGAACGAAATGACGGAAGAGCACGTCACTTATGATCAATTTGTAAATATGATGCTACAAGAAATTGGTGAGCAATGGAAAGAGCATTGTTTAACAGCGAGTGTAGGTGAAGAGCCGGTAGGAATTGTAATCCCGCATATTGAAAAGGGGACGTTAGAAGAAGGAAAACTCATGTATTTCGCAGTCGCTCCAAATATGCGAAATAAAGGGTATGAAACGGTATTCTTTACAGGAGCAATGTTTGTCTTAAAAGAAATAGGCGCATCATATTATATTGGCGAGACAAATGTACAAAATGAGTGGATGAAGGATGTTTTTGAAAAGAATGGATGTCAGTTATTAAGTTCTACTGAGCGATATGTGAGGAAGGTTTAGGAGGGTGAAAAAGGTTCTTGAACTTGTTTAACGGGAATCCGTGTACAAATTTTGAACAAGTAAAAGAACTTCTTGCCTGTTTGTAAGATAAAAAGAAAAATGAGAACGACAAAATAGATATTTCTATAATACAATAAAGAAAGATTCGATTATACGAGAAAGTGTTGGTGAAAGAATGGAGCAGCAAAGAAATTGGTTACAAGCGACTGTAGAAAGAAATGAAGACAATACGCTATATATAAAGTGGGAAAATAATATAGAAGAAGTTCGTATTTATTGGAGTACTTCACCAGATCATATTGAAGAAACTGGAGAATTACTTGCAACGGTAAATGGAGAATCATCATGTACAATTGAAAACCCGAGTGAAAATGAACGTCCATATTTTAGACTAGTTGGAAGTAATGGACAAGCAGTGACAGTAGCTGAGCGTAGATTGCCATTACAAGGCGCGTTTAACTTCCGTGATATGGGAGGATATGAAACGACTGAAGGCCGTAAAGTAAAATGGGGTAAATTGTACCGTTCTGAAGAATTAGCAGGACTAACAGAGTGGGATATCGACTATTTACAAAAGTCTGGCTTAAAGTTAATTTGTGACTACCGTACAGACTTTGAGGTAAAGCATAAGCCAAACCCAGAAATTACAGGCGCTCGTCAAGTGTGCTTACCAGTTATGCAAGACTTAGCGAAAGATTTAAATATAAACGAGTTTTTCCAAGTTGGTGACCTTTCTATGCTAGGGAAGCCGGGTGAGTATCTTGTGAAAATGAATCAAGATTTCGTAAGTGGTAATGAGGCATTTGTGAGCTTCTTAAACTTAGCGCAAAACCCGGAAAACTTACCGTTAGTAAACCACTGTACAGCTGGAAAAGACCGTACAGGATTTGGATCAGCACTATTATTACTTTTACTAGGTGTACCGGAAAAAACAGTAATGGAAGACTACTTACTAAGTAACGGTTTCCGTGAAAAGTTAAATGAAAAAATGATGGCCTTTTTAGGTGCAAAATTACAAAACGATGAAAGTAGAGCAATATTAGGTGCAATGTTTGAAGCGCGTGCTGAATATTTACAAGCTGCGATTGATGAATTGAAAAAGCAATACGGTTCAGTTGAAGCGTATGCTGAAAAGGCACTCGGCTTTACGAAAGAGTCGTTAGAGGAAATGAAAGAGTTATTGCTAGAGGATAAATAAGAATTCGGGAGGCTGATGTGGATTAGCCTCCTTTTCTTATTGTTGATATAATTTCGTTCCATAAAGAGCTCGATAACGAAATATCGGTTCGTATTATGAGATGTTTCGTTGCTTTATTATTCCTATCACAATTGGAATAGCTGTCCCAATTAATAATATCGGTAAAAATAATTTTCCAAAACCGCCGCTCCAATCTAGAGCTATTGAAATTGTTTCAAATTGGATGAAAGCAAAAATAAGTAAACAGACATTTTTTAATTGATTAAGCATTTTTCTGCTATTTAAATAAAACTGTTTAGCATTCGATTCATTAAATCTTTTTGGATAGTTATGAACTTCTGGAAACTTTTCTAAAGTCTGCATGAGAAGGAGTATGAATGCCCCTATTCCTGGTAGAAGTAAAAGTTCCCACTTTGATCCCCAACGATCTACAGTCCCATATGCGTTATAATGTGCGGGTACTTCCTCAGGTAATCTTCCCCAAATGATAATCAAAAAAATGATTGATCCAAAGAATAATGAATATCCAATGATATCTCCAACCCATTCACTTTTTGTTTTTGGGATTTGTATTTTAGGTCTTCCCCATGAATTTACTATGTCTTTCCGCCCCTTTCTATTCCTGTATTCCTTTTTAAAAATTGGATTCATTATCCAAATTATCTCAAATTTATAGTATTTTCACAATTAATTATTTTTGAATAACATGATTCGTGTGTCTGAAACAACTTTAAGATTGCTGTACAGCTATTATTCGTAAAGGGAAAAAGTTCGACTTAAGAGACGATTAATGAGAAAATAAAAGTTGTAAATAACGTACTAGTTGAGGAGAGCATAATGAAATACAAAGTTATATTATTCGACGTAGATGATACATTATTAGATTTTCCTGAGACGGAAAGAAACGCATTACATAACGCGTTTGTACAGTTTGGCATGCCTACAGGGTATGATGATTATCTTGCAAGTTATAAAGAGATTAGTAATGGATTATGGAGAGATTTAGAAAATAAAATGATTACACTAAGTGAATTAGCGGTAGATCGATTTAGACAATTATTTGCACTGCATAATATAGAAGTAGATGCGCAGCAATTTAGTGATGTATACCTTGAAAACTTAGGGAAAGAAGTACATCTTATAGAAGGTGCAGTACAATTATGTGAGAAACTACAAGATTGCAAGTTAGGTATTATTACGAATGGATATACGAAGGTGCAACAATCGAGAATTGGAAATTCGCCTTTATGTAATTTCTTTGATCATATTATTATTTCAGAAGAGGTTGGTCATCAAAAACCAGCACGTGAGATTTTTGATTATGCATTTGAGAAGTTTGGAATTACTGATAAATCAAGTGTATTGATGGTTGGAGATTCGCTAACTTCTGATATGAAAGGCGGAGAAGATTACGGCATTGATACGTGTTGGTATAATCCAAGTTTGAAAGAAAATAGGGCAAGTGTTAAGCCGACTTATGAAGTGGAGAGCCTGCTACAAATTTTAGAAATTGTAGAAGTGGCGGAAGAAAAGGTAGTTTCATTTTAAATGTGTTGATATTTGTCGATAAGTCGATATTCTTTGTCGAATCGTCGATATATCGAAAAAATCGTTGATATATTTTGAGTTACGGTAGATATATTGGAAAAATCGTCGATATAATTTGAGTTGGGTTCAATTTATAGGTACGATCGGTGTAATAACTAGAGGTGAGTAAAGAATGTTAACGTTTTTATTTGAGTTAGACAAAAGTATTCCGCAGAAGGATGAGCCACGGTATGCCGCTTATGCAAATGGCTTTATTGAAGGGGATGTAACGATTCTTGTCGGTGACAGCGTACTGTTCCAGAAGTCGTGCATGAAGGTTGCAGAGCTTGGTATTTATTTAGGACAGTGGATGGAACAAGTGCAACATGGGCAGAACGAACAGTTGAATTATGAAACGAGTGATCGTGAGGAAGTAATTCTTGGATTCTTATACGAAGAGGAAAATCAGTGGAGAGTAGCTTCCAGTTGGCAGCAATTTGAACTTAAGGAGCGTATATCCACTACAGCATTAGTAGAAAGTGTTGGGCGTTATTTAAATGAGCTAAATAAGGAACTGCGCGCGATAGAATATCCTGTGACGTTTGATCAGTACTTAAGAGGAGAGCGAATGATGCAGCTTTCTTACAAGCGACTGTGTGATAGTAAGGCGGATACGACGTCAATAGAGGTTTATAATGAAAGCGAAAGAGTAGGCGCAGTACGGGGCTATTATAAAAATACGTTGATGAAAGTGCTAGACTTTATTCCGAAAGTCGGTAGTAATATCATTTATGAAATAAAGGATAGTAAGGACAATATTCGCGTCGTTGCAAAGGATGTAAGTAGGCAGCGTCAAAGAAGGATTTTAGTAACGTATATCGATAATAATGATGCAGAGCATGAAATACTTGTATGTGACGGAAAGTTATTAGATGCAAATTTCTTATTTACTTTTACATATAAGGGAGAAGAATATGTTGTTCACAAAACTTCAATTGGGCTTGGAAAGTTATTACGAAACGGCTATGTAATCGCAGATTGGAATATTCGTCTTGAGGAAGATATGTATGATATTGAGATGAATGTATATGATGAGAATTATATAGAGGATCAATATTTATTGTTAGGCGTATTTCATGCGATTTTGTATGGGTGATTAGTTGTATAAATGAAAAATACCGGTATTCTTTGTGAAAAGAATGCCGATATTTTTTATCCCACTTTAATGGGCAGTAAGACCCCTACCTCAAAACGCAGCGAAAGCAAAGAATTTAGGTGGGGGGCGGGCTGCCCATAAAAGTCCGATTGGTTCAACTAATAATCAGTGGGGGGTGAAGAAAACCCCCACTGATTAAAGTTTCACATTATTTATCCTCAAAAATAAAAATCTCATCAATCGTACTATGAAGTGCCTTCGCTATATCGTGAGCTAGTTGTAAGGAAGGGTTATATTTTCCTTTTTCGAGATGGCTTATCGTTTCACGACGTACACCAACAGTTTTCGCTAAATCTTCTTGTGTCATGTTCAATTTGGCACGGTATTCTTTTATTCTCGTTACGAACGCCATGGCGCATCTTCCATTTCATCAACAGGTTTATCATAAAAGAACATAGAGAAGCCGAACGTAAGAATGAGTGTGCTGAAAATAAGAGCGATATCAATCTCTTGTAGCGCCGGGTTTGGAAATAACATTTCAATAAACATAATGATAGCGGTCGTTAGTAATGTAACGATAAATGCATTGCGGCACGATTTATTGACGATTTGTTCAAATAGTTCATCGTGTTGAACCGTTCTATACGTTGTGAAAAAGGAGAAGAAACAAAACATAGTAAACAATCCTTTTTCATAAAAAAAGCCGAGGAAACCGAAGAAACCGAGAAATCCTAAATATTTTATCCAAGTTGTTTTCACGATAGATTCTCCTTTCAGTGTTAGAAATAAATCACGTTATGTTATAAATATATCACATATAAAAATGTATAGTAATAATAGTTTTCCAATTCTTTTCATAATAATAGTAAAAAGAGGAAATATACTGCGAAATAAAGAGGATAATATTGTAAAATGGTTGTAAGGAGGGGGGAGGAAGGAATGTTAACTGGGATCATGATCGTTGTATTACTTGTAGTCATTACTGTAGTGGCGACGGTGTTAATTGGGCGAAATGGTGATGCGAATTATAGTAAAGCGACAAAAGGGAATATTAAACGGCTGACGATGATTTATATTATATTAGCTGTCGTTTTAATCGTTGGATTAGGCGTGTATATTTATTTTAAAGGTTAAAAAACTGAAAAAATATAAAAATCTAAAAATAGAAGTATGCTATAATATTAATATAGTTATTTGGTAATTAAGGAAAGGATTGGATGGAATGATTGAAATTACGAATGTGTCAAAAAGTTATAATGGGTCTACCTATGCAGTAAAAGATTTAAGTTTATCTGTGCCTAGCGGAGAAATCTTTGGATTTTTAGGACCGAATGGCGCGGGTAAATCAACGACAATTAAGATGATTACTGGTATTCATGGTGTGGACAAAGGAACGATTACGATTAACGGTAAAGATATTATGAAATATCCGATGGAAGCGAAAAAGACGTTTGGTTATGTTCCAGATAGCCCAGATATGTTTTTACGATTAAAGGGAATTGAATATTTAAACTTTATGGCAGATATGTATGAAGTGCCGAAAGAAGTACGCCAAGAACGAATCGAGTCTTTAGCGAAGAAATTTGATCTTTACAATGCGTTATCGGATCAAATTCAAAGTTACTCGCACGGTATGAGACAAAAAATCGTTATTATTGGTGTGCTCGTGCATGAGCCAGATGTATGGATTTTAGATGAACCGTTAACGGGGCTTGATCCGAAATCTGCATATATTTTAAAAGAAATGATGAGAGAACATGCGGATAAAGGAAAAATCGTATTTTTCTCGACACACGTATTAGAAGTGGCAGAAAAAATATGTGACCGCGTTGCAATTATTAATAAGGGAAATCTTCAGTTTAAGGGGAATTTAGATGAAATGAGAGATCATTTTAAATCCAATGAATCACTTGAAAAAATGTTCTTGGAGATGACGGGCAATGAGTAAAATTTGGACGTTAACGAAAGTATTATTGAAATTAAATTATGCAGATTTCATAACAGATAAGAAGAAGCGATGGGCGTATGTATTTTCATTTGCAGCCATTTTATTTGTAGGATTTTTAATATTTGGTTCTATCACGCACGGAATGTATGAAGGTATGAAACATTTAGGGCAAGACCCAGGAATGATTATCGCAATGGGACTTGCGATTGCGAGTATATGGGTATTTTTAATGAGTATAACGAACATTTTAACTGTATTTTACTATAGTAATGACATTGAAATGTTATTACCGTTACCATTGAAACCAGCCCAGATTATTTCGGCAAAATTTTTAACGGTATTAATTACACAATACGTAATGAGTTCATTCATTTTATTACCAATCTTTATTACGTACGGGTTAAAAAGTAGCGCATTTATTACCTATTACATATACATGATTTTTATTTACTTACTGTTCCCGATTGTGCCGTTAGTATTAGCTTCGTTACTGATGACAGTTATTATGAGATATACAAATATAGCGAAAAATAAAGACCGAGGAAATATATTTATTGGAATCGTCAGTATACTATTTATTGTAGGAATTAATGTATTTTTACAGTGGAAAAATAAAAGCTCGTTTTCTGAAGATGCAATTACGAATTACCTTGCGAACAACCAATCTTCTCTTCTAGTACAAATGACAAACTATTTTCCAACTACATATTTTGGAGCAGTGGCATTAGTAGAAAATGCAAATTGGAAGGGACCTTTATACGTAATCATCTTTGCACTTATTTCATTTGTATTTTTTGTGTTGTTTTATTACATTGCAGAGCGTACATATTTAAAAGGGGTTATTGGACTTTCAACGAGTACAGCAAAAAAAGAGGTTATTTCAGCAGAAGGCTTACAGAAATCAACGGTACAAAGTTCACATTTGAAAGCGTATGTGAAAAAAGAATTTAAAACGTTATTCCGTACACCACAATTTTTCTTAAATTGTATCGTACAAACTTTCGTTATGCCGATTATGTTATTCTTTGTTTTATTCGTGCAAGATGGGAATTTAAAGTGGATTACAGGGTATATTGATAACCCAAAATCAGCAGGATTGGCGATTGGTGTAGGACTTTGTGCATCGTTATTTTTAATGGGAAGTAACGTTATCGCAACAACATCATTTTCACGTGATGGAAGCTCTTGGTTTGTGAATCGTTATTTACCTGTAAAAGCTTCGGATATCTTTTTTGCGAAAGCAATTACTGCTTGGTTAATTAATGTGATTATTTTAGCAGTATTCGGTATTACGATGGCAGTTGTAGCTGGGATTTCTCCTGTATTCATGTTACTGTGGTTTTTACTAAGTGCGAACGGTTTACTGTTAATTAATTTAATTGGTACACGCTGGGATGCACAAACTGCAGATATACATTGGGATACAGAGCAGAAATTATTTAAGAGCCGATATACAACTTTGTGGAACTTTTTAGCTAATATTTTTATAGCTTTAGTTATTGTAGCGGGAGTAAGTCTATTATACTTCTTCCTTCAAGTAGGACTGTGGGTTATGTTTATCGTTTTATTTGTAATGTTTACGATTGTAAATTATATCTTCATTAAAATTTTAAAATTAGGTGCAGAACGCATATTATCAAATATTGAATAAAAAGATAGATCCTCTGTATTCGTGCAGGGGATTTATCCATAGATGGAGGAGAAAAGGTGAAGAAAATAGCAATTGTAACAGGGGCAACTCGTCTGAATGGAATTGGTGCAGCTGTATGCAAGGTGCTTGCTCAAAAAGGGATAGACATTTTTTTCACGTACTGGTCTCAGTATGATAAAGCGATGCCGTGGGGAATGCATGACAAAGAGCCCTTTTTGTTGAAAGAGGAGATTGAAAGTTTAGGTGTTCGATGTGAAATGGCAGAAATCAATTTATCGCAGTCGTATTCGCCAAATCGTTTGTTTTATATGGTCTCAGAACGTTTAGGTGATCCATCTATTTTAATTAATAATGCAGCGTATTCTACACATACGAGAATTGAAGAATTAAATGTAGAACAGCTAGATAAACATTATACAGTAAATGTCCGCGCTACTATGCAATTAAGTTCATTATTTATAAAACATTATGCACTGAAAACGAATGGAAGTATTATTAACCTTACTTCAGGACAGTCACTAGGGCCAATGCCTGATGAACTAGCATACGCAGCAACGAAAGGAGCAATTGAAGCATTTACAAAATCAGTAGCACCAGTTGCGATGGAGAAGGGGATTACAGTGAATGCTGTTGATCCAGGACCGACGAATACAGGATGGATTACAGAGGAAATGAAGCATCATTTAGTATGGAAGTTCCCACAAGGTAAAGTAGGAGAACCGTCAGATGCAGCACGCTTAATTTCTTTTTTAGTAAGTGAAGAAGCAAAATGGATTACGGGGCAAGTCATTCATTCGAACGGTGGTTACTCATAAATATATTATGTTAACAATTGTTGAGAAACAAAAAAATAAAAGAAAATTTTATTTTTTTGTTTAAATAAAATGTCAAGAAAGATAAAAATTTGATAGGAGAGTATATCGTCATATGAAGATAGTAATTATTCATTTGACAATATACTCTTTTTCTTTTACTACAGAGAAGAAAAATGAAGTAGAAGAAACTCGAATATTCAAATGGGTTTATCAGTTTTTGTACGTATTATTATGAAGATTACTGTCGGAAAGATGGTGATTCATGTGAAAAGGGATTTTTTAAGGGGAAATCGAATCGTAAAGGGGAGGATAAATAAAGTAAACATAGGGGGATTTATATGAAAATGAAAAAGGTCGCTATCGCATCGATAACAATTGGTACAATGCTTACTATGGCAGCTTGTAGTCCTTCAGCAGAGAAAGAGACAGAAAAGAAAGAGCAAGTAACAGCGCAAAATGAAGGAGAATCAAAAACGACAAGTGCAGATGAGACGTCAAAAATAACGAAAGATACTGAAAAAGATACAAATACTTCTTCAAATGAAAAAACAGATAAGGATGCAAAAAATACGAAAGAATCATCAGGAACAGAGAGTAACGGTAAAACGTCATCTCAAAATGAGAATGTGAAAACAAAAGAAAAAGAGACGACAGGAAAAATGAATGACGAAACGACTAGCGGAAAAACAACAGATCAAAGTACAAGTACAAACTCAAACGGAAAAACAACGAAAGATCCGAAGAAAAGCGTAGCTGTGAAAACAAATGTAAAAGAAGTTGCTGCATTGATTGATAGTTTAGACAAGCAATTAGCTGCAAATCCGAAATTAGAAACAGTAAATAAACTTGGAAAACAAATTAATGAAAAGTGGGATGTAATCGAGAAAGAGTTAGAAGCATCTCATCCAGCTGAATATAAAACAATCGGACAAAGTATGTATCCGTTAATTGTAGGAGCGGAGAAAGAAAAGATAGATATTAATAAAATGAAATCATTAACGACGAAAACGAAAAAAGATTTAACTCAGTTATTAACGAAACTTTCGTAGTTTGAAAAGCCTACTGTGGAAGTAGGCTTTTTTGTATTTTTTGTAAAAGTCTATTTATTTTCAATTACGATACGAAATGAACCGAATGCTTGTTGACTGACATAATCTTCTTCGCTAGTTTTATAAGGAAATGGAAAAGCGACGAGCTGAAAATTACTTTCCTGATCCACTGAAGGCAATGTAAAATTGAAAATTTGTCTCGTTTCAGGTGCGACCGCAGTATAAACGACTTTTTTATCATTAAATATTTCAACTTGTTCCCAATCTTTAAATGCCACGATTGCGTAAGTCATTTCATCTTTTGTTTCATTACCATTTGATAAGGTTAATTGTCTGCCTTCTTTATCAGAGAAGACAGTTTGTAAGTTCTCTTCATTGTTCGTAACAAATAATGGTTCATAAAGACCATCTTTTAAAATAGCATTTGGATCTATAAAGGTGAGTTTTATTTTTTCGCTTCCCTCCTGAGGGGGATTTGTTGAGTATCGCATACTTAAAATTTCTTCTAATATAACCGCTTTACTTAAGTCATTATCTTTTAATTTATATTCAGGTTTTTTAATTATTAAAAAGGTTAATTCACTTGCATTAGGAGAAGTGTGTAAAGAGATTCTCGTAGTAATTGAACTATTTGGTTTCATATCAAAAGAATAGTGTGATACTTCATTAGCAGCTTCTTCTATTTTAAAAGGTTTTTGTTCGTAATCTTCTAGGACAATTAATCCATATTTTCGGTCTTCATCAACATTATGTATGAATGATAACGATACATTTATTTTATTATTCTCCATAGTAATTTTACTACCATTATTAATATGTTGACCTTTAGTATTCTTCAATCCGTAAGAAATAGTATTGGTTTGTTGCTCTCGCTTATTTTCTTTAGGAGATGTATGTGGTTGTATGATTGAAGTAGGGAACAAAACATAAATTATAATTAATGAAATAAGTATAACACTGATAATAATATACATTTGTTTCATAAATAGCACCTCAATATATTTAAAATATAAGAGAAAAAAGATATGCAAGATGCATATCTTTTTTCTCTTTCTTACCAGGAAGCTTTAGTTTCGTGATTCACATCATTATAACCACTCAATTTATAGGTATGATTACCAATAGCGTAATCATCTCCATAATAAACACTTGTGTTGGTCGCTGTAGCACTTACATAAGTTGATTTTTTGGCACTATTACTTTTCATATTCACTAATGAGCCATCGCCATTGAAAGTTCTTGCTTTTGCATAAATATAGTCTTCGATCGTAGTTGATTTCGATTTAGCAACTGCATATGGGTTACCAAAAAAGGGAGTATACACGCTAATATTAGAGTCATTCTTAGGTGCAGCTGCAACAGTCAAACTAGGAACATTAGATGTTTTTGCTGATTGAACAGCATCATTGTTAACCAAAACGGGCTGCTTGTCTGCAGTGCCCACCTCTGAAGCACTTGCGTTATTAGTAAAACCAAAACCTAAAACCGCTAACCCTAAAGTTGTCACCGTTAAAGATTTTTTCATATTCACTAATTTTCCCACCTTTTTTAATTTTGAGTTCGAACTCAATTCATACAATATATGAGAATTTTGAAACTCTCAATAACTTGTCCCATACTTAACTGTTCTTTTACTTTTGATTCAACATTTCTTCATTTGCAAAAAATCGAATATATCTTCTAATGCTTAGCTAGCAAGGGAAACAGGTTTAACTTTATGAAATTCGTGTAAATTTAAATCTATTCATTACATGATCTCTGTTATTTTTAAGGTTATGTGGGAAACTTATCTAAAAAAGGATGGTGATAAAAATGACAATCGATCGAGTTTGTACAATTGGGCCAGCAAGTCATAATAAAGAAACGTTAGCGCAGTTAATAAACAATGGTATGAAAATAGTGCGCTTGAATTTATCACATGGCACGCATGAAAGTCATAAAGACATCATTCGTTTAGTGAAATCGTTAGACGATTCTATTAAAATTTTAGGCGATGTACAAGGTCCTAAAATAAGGTTAGGTGAAGTAAAAGGAGAACAAATTACACTTCAGGCGGGAGATTCTTTTATTTTACATACGCAACCAGTTACAGGGAGCAATAGAGAAGCAAATGTTGATTATGCAGGAATCGCGAATGATGTGAAAGTTGGAAGTAGAATTTTAATTAACGATGGCGAAGTTGAGTTAATCGTTGAAAAGATAAGTACGGAAAAAATAGAAACAAAGGTGAAAACAGGTGGTAATATCTCATCTCATAAAGGGGTGAATTTACCAGGGGCAATCGTTAGTTTACCAGCTATTACAGAGAAAGATAAAAAAGACATTCAGTTTCTTCTAGAAGAGGATGTTGATTTTATCGCATGTTCTTTCGTACGGAAACCTAGTCATATAAAAGAAATACGAGATTATATACAACAGTACAAAGAAACGTCACCTAATGTAATTGCCAAAATAGAAACGATGGAAGCGATCGGGAATTTTCAAGATATATGTAAAGAAGCAGACGGAATTATGATTGCAAGGGGGGATTTAGGAGTAGAGTTACCGTATCAATTTATTCCGCTCTTGCAGAAAATGATGATTCAGGAATGTAATCGAACGAATACATATGTTATTACAGCAACACAAATGCTTCAATCTATGGTAGATCATTCTATTCCAACAAGGGCTGAGGTAACTGATGTGTTTCAAGCTGTACTGGACGGAACGAACGCTGTTATGCTGTCTGCTGAAAGTGCATCAGGCGAGCATCCGATTGAAAGTGTAAGAACATTACGTCTCGTTTCTGAATTCGCTGAGCATGTGAAAAAAGAGGGGCCATTTGTGCTGAAAGATGTACTGGAATTGTTGCATAAGTCTTTGGGTGAGTGATAAAGTGAAACTTTAATCAGTGGGGGTTTTGTCCATTCCCCACTGATTATCAGCCCTCACCAATCGGGCTTTTACGGGCAGTTGATCTCCCACCTAACTCCTCCGCATTTGCCGAATTTTGAGGTGGGAGTCTTACTGCCCGGCGAATAGCGGGATAAATAAAAAGAGGGCGGATATGCATCCACCCTCGTGTTTTTCATTCTTATTATTCTTGCTCTTGCTCGTCCAAAATTTTATCAAAAGCAGCAGATACTTTATCAAACTCTTCATCATTTTCAATGTATGAAAACTCATTATCTTCTTCTACTTTTAAAAAGAAAATATCAATGTCTTCCTCAGATTCTGTTTGAATGTCTTCTACGAAGGCAACTGCAATATATTCTGCGCCTTCGACATCCATCGCTCCGAGTACTTCTACTTCCTGATCCTCATTATTCTCATCACTGAGAGTAAACACTTCGCCAACTTCAATATCAGACATATCCATTCTCCTCCTGTTCGACTCTAAAAAATAGAGCGCTCAAACTGTATACATACTAACATATCTTTCCATGAAAAATCAATTTCATACATTAGAAAAACAACTGATTCTTCAATAGAATAAGTATTTAGCTAGAAGGAGTTTTATTTGTGAATGCTATATTACTTAATCCATTCAACAATTGTATCCATAGTTTGTCTTGTTTTATCACGCTTTGGCTCTTCTTTACGGTAACCAAAGGCAACCATAACAGATACTTCAAGATTATCGCCAGTGATAATGCCTTCTTGACGAAGTAAAGAATCTATTTTCTCTTTATCAAATCCTTCTATTGGACAAGAATCAATGCCGATTTGAGCTGCACTCGTCATCATATTACCTAAAGCAATATAAGTTTGCTTAGATGCCCAATCAAATACAGCACGATCGGATTGTAATAAGTTAAAATCTGTTTCCTGGAACTTTTTGAAGAATTCATATCTAATTTTTTGAGTGTCTTCAGGTAATCCAATAATATCGTTCATCATATGTTTAATATACTCTGCATCATAATGCATATCTTTAATATTTCTTGAAAGAACAATGACAAAGTGACTAGCTGTTGCAAGTTGACCACCAGCGCCCCATGAATATGGTTGTAGTTTTTCTCTTACTTCTTTATTTTGTACGACAACAAATTTCCAAGGTTCATATCCGAAAGAAGAAGGGGATAATCTGCCTGTTTCTAAAATGAAATGAAAATCTTCTTCTGAAATTTTTTGCATAGGATCGAACGCTTTACATGCATGTCTGAAATGGAAAGCCTCCATAATTTTCTCTTTTGTAATTTGTTTTGTATTTGTCATAAAAGTTCCTCTTTTCATTAATTTATTTTTGTAAGTAAATTATATTTTTAAAGTAACATAGATACAAGTACGCACATTTATGTGTTATAGTATCAAAAAAGATACTATTGGTAAGGGAAGGGACTTATGATGGATTGTTCAAACGAAAATAATATAAATTACCCATTTTTAAATAAATATTCTTGTCCAGTGGAAGCTATGGTTGAGGTTATTGGTGGAAAATGGAAAGGGGTTATTTTGTATCATTTATTAGATGGTACAAAGAGATTTAATGAATTAAAAAGATTAAAACCTAATATCACACAAAGAATGTTAACACTGCAGCTGAGAGAACTTGAAGCAGATGGCATTATACATCGTGAAGTATACCGTGAAGTGCCGCCAAAAGTAGAATATTCGTTAACGGAGCTTGGTGAATCACTACGTCCAATGATTCTATTAATGATGGAATGGGCAACTCATAATATGGAGAAAGTTTTGGAGAGTAGAAATACGAAAAATAATAGTTAAGAGTTGTAGAAATAAAAGGTGTTTTCCATATGTGAAGAAACCTTTTATTTTTTACTTTCTTAAATTTTGGTTGTAATTAAAATGCATGTGAATCTATTCTGGGGATGTGCTGTTGATTTTGCTATGAATTAAAAACTTCCTTTTTAGTAGTAGAAGCTGCATCTAATAAAAGGAAAACAGCTGCTATAATATGTAGAACGACGTCTATATAAGGAAAGAAGGCAACTAGAGTAACGATAATACCTATATAATGAGCGTACGTATTCATGCCTGCTTTGTTAGCTAATAAAATAGTAGTAATATGTAAAGCAATCAATAGTAGTAAAGGTATCCAGTCTAGATTAACAAGACTTGGAAATATATAATAGCAAGGAAGTAATAATAGATGATAGATCCCTGTAGTCCACTTTAGTGTTTGTATGTAAGTTTTCAAAGTAAATCCTCCTAAAACAATTAATATCTATATATTACCAAAAATAATAGGTAATTGGATATTAAATACTTGTGATTTTTAGTAGGATATAATTGTTTTATGTTAACTAATGGTTTCGTTATCTATAAAATAGAAAAACCACCCAAACGAGGGTGGTTCGTATTATAAATAACTATTTAAAGAAGAAAGGGGAACCTTCACCTCACTACCTTCCTTCATATTCCGCAGCATAACGGTTTCTGTACTAAGTTCTTCTTCCCCAATAATAAGCACATAAGGGATATTCTCTTTATTTGCATAATTAAGGGCACGTTTTAATTTGCGGCCTGCTAGTTCGAGTTCGACTTTTAAGGAAGTTGTAGAACGTAATTGCTGGGCAATTTGTAAGCATTGTAATTCTGTCCCGAGTGGGATGATAAATACATCCGCTGTAGATGATATTGTTTCTTTCTGCGAGAGTGCTGTGTAAATAACGTCTAAGCCGAATGAAATACCGACTGTTGGATAGCTCATATTATCACCACGGAATGCCCCAATAATATTATCGTATCGACCACCGCTACCGATACTAGATGTAATCGATCCATCTTTTAAAAAGATTTCATATACGGTACCTGTATACATTGTAAGTCCTCGCGCTAAAAATGGATTGAATATAGCATTTTCATTTATTCCGAGAGCGATTAAATATTGCTGTAATTGTTGTAGTTCGTTTACTCCATCGGCAACGAGTGGAGTATTGAAAGCGTCTTTAAAGTCATCAATCGAAAGCTTTAGACAAGATAAAACGGTATTACATATTGTATCAGCCATTTCTTCAGAAATTCCGCGCTCAAGTACATCTTTTCGTACACCATCAATCCCAATCTTTTCGATTTTGTCTAATGATAAAATGACGTCACTCGTTCGTTCAGTAGGGATGTTAATAGACTGGAGAATACCGTTCAACAATTTTCGGTTATTATATTGGATCGTTACTTCTAAGTTTAACGTTCGGAACAGTTCAAACGCCATACTCATAAGTTCCGCTTCTGCCATGACAGATTCTACACCGACTATATCAACGTCACATTGAATGAACTCACGAAATCTTCCTTGTTTAATGGGCCCATCTCGAAAGACTTTTCCGATTTCATACCGTTTAAAAGGGAGGCGGATGTTCGGATTCATTGCCACGACTTTTGCAAATGGAATGGTTAAATCATAGCGTAAGGCAAGTTCGCGTTTTCCTTGATCTTGAAGTGTATATATTTCTTTTAAAATTTCATCACCGCCGCCGTATTTGTAAGACATAAGCTCATACATATTTAACGTTGGTGTTTCTAACGGTTTACATCCGTATCGTTCAAACGTATCTTCACAAGCTCTTTTAATTTTATTTCGCAACACTTGCTCCTCTGGTAAATAGTCTTTCGTTCCTTTTACATTTTTCATTTCCATTGTAATCACTCCTTTTTAAAATTAAAAAAAGCTATGCAGGTATAAAAATACCCACATAGCTTTATGAACGCTTCGTGGGTCAACAGGAAAAGCCCTGTACCCACAAAGAAAAATTTTTCTTCGGATACACGGCGTTACGTATGATGATGAAGTTGGAAAGAAGTATTAACATTTCGCATGACAAATCTCTCCTTAACATAAGTTTTTCCAAATTATATCAGATGATTTTTGAATTATCAATATTTTTAGTTTTGAAATATACGTGAAGTTATGTAGGATAAATGGAAAAAGGTGTATAATAAAACTTAATAATATGAAATAACCTTTTAAGGAGAAACCCATGAAAAAAGATAAAACAAATGCGATGCGAATATTAGATAAAGAAAAGATCGAATATTCGATGATGTCATATGATCCGGAAGATGGAAAAATTGATGGCGTATCAGTAGCCGGGAAAATTGGACGAGAAGTGAGAGAAGTATATAAAACGTTAATCGCTCAAGGAAATAGTAAAAATTATCATGTGTTTATCATCCCGGTAGATGAGGAACTAAATTTAAAAGCTGCCGCAAAAGCGGTCAGCGAAAAGAAGATTGAAATGATTCCTGTAAAAGATATTACGAAAGTATCAGGATACATTCGCGGTGGTTGTTCACCAGTAGGAATGAAAAAGTTATTTTCTACATGCATTGATGCGACTGCTCAATCGCTTGAAACGATCATTGTAAGCGGCGGGAAGATTGGTATACAAATCGAGCTGAAAGTGGATGACTTAGCGAAAGTAACGAGAGCGCAGTTTGGTGAAATAACGAAATAATGATACATAGGAAAGGAAGTTCTAGTTTTATTGAGTTTAGATAAAGATTTATAGGATAATTAGTCCGTTTTGTCTTTGAAAGGTGTAGATTTTTTGAATACGAAATTAATCATAGTAGAAGGGCTTCCTGGCTTTGGGAAATCCACCACTGCAAGCTTGCTTTACGATATTCTAATTGAAAAAAATATTGACGCTGAGTTATTTCTTGAAGGGAATCCAGATCACCCTGCTGATTATGATGGGGTATCTTGTTTTGATAAAATTGAATTCGAAAGTTTGTTAGTGAATAGTGGTAATTTTAAGGAAGTAATTAGTGATAGAGTCACGAAGCGAGAAAACAATTATTTATTGCCATATAAAAAAATTAAAAATGAATACAGCTCTAATTTTCCTGAAAATTTATTAAATACCATTTTTAAAAATGATATATATGAATTACCGCTAGAGAGGAATATTGAATTAATAACTGAAAAATGGAGGAATTTTGTTGAAATAGCCAACAACGAAAATAAAATTTATATTTTTGAATGTTGCTTCATACAAAATCCATTAACAATCGGGATGGTTAAATATGGTGCAAAAAAAGAGAAAGTTATAAGTTATATTAATGCATTAGAGAAAATTATAGAGAAATTAAATCCAGTATTGTTTTATATAGAACAAGATGATTTGGAATTCTCATTCAGAAAGGTATTTAATGAAAGAGATAAAGAATGGTCTGCTGGATTTATTGAGTATTATACAAATCAAGGGTATGGGAAGATGAAAGGCTATCACGGTTTAGACGGAACAATTAAAGTTTTAGAAGCAAGAAGAGATATTGAAAGAGAAATATTTGATATGTTAAATATAAAAAAGACAAAAATTGATAATTCACAGTATGAAGCTATCAAATATAAGTCAATGATAATTGAAAAATTGGAATCACTTGAATTTCTAGATTAATGTAGTGCTTTAAGTGAGCAAGAAACTAAGGGTTTTTAACTTCGGCTTTCGAAAATTATACAAATAATCTGTTCACTGGATTCTCATAGAAAACTGTAGTGAGATAAAATATTTGATGTTGAAGCATGTCAAAATCTTAACTAGATGGTTAGTATCGGTACCCCACAATAAAAAGGCAGGAACATATCAAATATGTTCCTGCCTTTCATTTTAGAGAGATGTTTCCTAACAGTTGATTTTGTTAACGAAAGTCGACTTTAAATCCATATTTTGTATAGAATATAGTACATATAATAAACGTATGAGGTGATACAGTGAGAGAGATTCATATTCATAAAATTATTGCGGATAAGAGAAAAGAAAAGGGAATTACGCAGGAAGAGTTAGCGGTGTATATCGGAATTACGAAGGCGTCTGTTTCCAAATGGGAGACGGGGCAGAGTTATCCAGACATTACATTTTTACCACTGCTAGCATCGTACTTTAACATAAGTATAGATGAATTAATCAGTTATAAACCGCAAATGGAACAGGAAGATATTAAGGATTTATATCATAGACTAGCGGAAGCTTTTAGTGAAGAACCGTTTGATGAGGTAATGAAGGAGTGCAGAGAAATAATCAAAAAATATTATTCTTGTTTTCCGCTATTACTTCAAATGGGACTACTTTTTATTAATCATCACATGTTAACAGCGGATATGGATAGAAGAATTGAAATTTTAGAAGAAGCAATGTCTCTTTTTAGCAGGGTGCAGGAAGAAAGTGATGATGTTTCTCTTGTGAAAGAGGCGGTATCGTTTCAAGCAACTTGCTATCTTATACTCAATAGACCAAATGAGGTGCTTCAATTACTTGGCGAAACGATACGTCCTAATTTTCCAGAAGAGGATTTAATCGCACAAGCGTATCAAATGCTTGGAAATGCTGAAAAGGCGAATGAAATGATGCAAATTAGTATGTACCAACATTTAATACAACTCGTTGCCACAATACCGAATTATGTAGTAGTAAATGCCTCAAGCGCTGAAAAGGTAGAGATAATCTTAAATAGAGCTTTCATGTTAATAGATATATATGAAATAGAAACATTACATCCTAATATGACTTTAAAAATATACTATGCTGCTGCACAAGTATATTGTATGCAAGGCAATTTTGAAAGAGCATTAGAAATGTTGCAGAAATATGTAGCAGTTTGTGCAGCTAGTTTCACAGTAAATAGCCTGCATTTACACGGCGATTCCTATTTTGATGCGATTGATGAATGGTTTGCAGAATTTCCGCTTGGTGCTAAAACGGTTAGAAATGAAGAGATTATAAAGCGAAGCATGCTAAAAAGTATTGCAGAGAACCCCATTTTCGCATCTATGAAAGATGTAAGAGAGTACAAAAATATAATAGCGAGTTTGAAATTTAAATTGGATATAAAAGAATAGAAGGAGGATAAATATAATGACTTTTGACGAATATGAAGTAGCGATAAATAGTGAATTTACTTTGCGCGGTACGATTACTAAACCGAAAGCTGACGGGAAGTATACTGCGGTTGTTATTATCGCTGGATCTGGAGAGATTGATCGTGATGGAATGATCGTACCGTTAAAGCTTGAATCGAATATTTATAAAGGTTTAGCGCATGTAATGGCGAGACTTGGAGTAGTGACGCTCCGTTTTGATAAGCGCGGAGTAGGAAAGAGTGAAGGGGAATTTCTGAAGACTGGGATGTGGGATTTAGTTAGTGATATAGAGGCTATGATTACGTATTTAAAAGAACAACCATTTGTTGATCCGGAAAATATCATTTTAGCTGGTCATAGTGAAGGATGTATGTTAGCGACTGTAGTAAACGCAAGAACCCCAGTTAATGGACTCATACTTCTTACAGGAGCTGCGGAATCGTTAGAAGAAGCTACTAAAAGACAAAGGGAGATTATTTATAAGGAGTTAAAAGAGCAAAAAGGAATAAAAGGAAAGTTAATGCGTCTTCTCAATATTGAGAAACGGGGAGAAAAGCAGGCACAAAAGGCAACAGAGAAAATGATAAACTCCAAAAAAGATATTGTTAAAATTGGATTTAAGCCAATGAATGCCAAATGGCTTAGAGAGCATTTTCAGCATGACATTTATAAAGATTTAATAAAAGTAACATGTCCAGTACTAGCAATTGCTGGTGATAAAGACTTTCAGGCAAATCCTGAAAAAGCGAAGAGAATTGGTGGTTATGTGAAAGGTAATTATGAAGTACATGTAATAAAAAATATGGATCATACCTTGAAATATTTCGAAGGTGATTTTAAAGCGTTGGAATTTAAAAAGATTTATGTGGAAGGAGCAGATAAGCCACTACATCCGAAGCTGGAAGAAATAATTACGAATTGGATGAATACGAATTTTATCCTGCATCAAAATTAGATGAATATGAGGAAGATGGAAGGGAGAGTAACTGCCTGTAAAAGACGGATTGGCGCAGGCTAGGCTTGTAGGTGTAAGTTCTTCTACATTAGTAATTTCGAGCATAATAATCCCTTCCTTATTGTAAATTCTCTAATTCGTTTAACATCACTTTTGAGCTAATAAGATCTTTTCTAATACTTTGGTAAAACACCCTATAAATAATCCAGGCTATTTAATATTAAGAGGAAGCCAACTATACACATAATCCATGACAGAGCTGATCCTGTACTATTAGCGATTTTCATTCGGAGCCTCTCGAGAGGTTTTTGCATCCACCGACCAAACAGGAGATAGAAGAGAAATAGCACGAGAGAGGGCAATACCATAATAAAGTTGTATCCAGCTAAAATAGAAGACCATTCTACCCATGATAGATTAGAAGTAGTTAGTATGCCAATTGCTGCAAAATAAGGAAAGGCAGTTCCCGCTTCAATTAATGTAGTAGTGAATCCGAGTGCAATTATTGAAAGAATGCTATTTGATTTTGGTGAAGGGAGCTTTGAACTTTTCTTTGGTGGAATATAAAAGCTTGCGATGAATAATAGGGCTCCAATAATAAATAATGTCCAGCTTACGATTCGGTTTTGAAATACGCCAGAAATAATCTCAAATAAAAAATTTAACCCTAGCATGAGTGAAACTCCAACAACAAAATAACATCCAGCTACCGTCAATAAATAAACGAATAAACGTTTCGTGAGACGCTCTTTATCTGTTAAAAGTAGATATATTGTTACTCCTATTGTAGTAGGGCTTAGCGTGTCCAATATAGCTAATCCGCCTATTAGGAGAAGTTGTTCTGTACCCATCGTGATTTCCCCTTATTTCGGCTCAGGCTTATTTTTTTCATTCATAAAAATGGCATATGCCTCGTTCATAAACTGAAGCACATCTTGATCAATTGGGTATAAACTAAGTTTCTCTGATTGTTTGGGAGACATCCTTATCTCCCAAAGCTTATTTAGAAATTCATCCTCACCTTCAAATTCTTCTAAGCGTTTTTCCTCCATTCTTCTCATGATATTTTGAACTTTTGTTGCCTTTGGACCGTCCTTCATATAACGTTTTAACTGGCCGATGAGAGCAATCCATTCAAGTGAATCAGAACAGTCACTTGACATTTTAGGAACCTTTTCCAATAATTTTATTTCTTTTTCTTTAAATACAGATTCGCGATAATACTGTTGTATATCTTTATCTTTGCTGGATAATTGCATAATCTTCTGAATCGCAATCCAGCTTTCTTCTCCTTCTATCGCAATTCCATTTATCAATTCCCGTAAGGATAATTCTATTTTCTTTAAATGTTCCTGCTCTTTTATTACATAAGATAATTGATTCTGTAAACTATCCGACCAATCCCATTCATTGAAGTCGAGCATATTTTTAATCTCTTGTAACGGAAATCCAACTTTTTTTAAAAATTGAACTTGCTGTAGTTTTTTTATTTCTTCATTTGTATATAAACGATGGCCACCTTCTGTTTTTGATGCTGGTTTTAATAATCCGATTTTATCGTAATAACGCAGTGTCCTTACTGTAACGCCTGCCAGTTCTCCAACTTTATTAATGTGTATCAACTGATAAACCTACCTTTCTGAACGTTAAGATTTTATCGTTAACGATTATTTTCTTCATACCACATCTATTCTTCTTTACTAAAAAGATTTTTAAGTAAGTAACCTGATCCTAATCCAATTAGTACACCAGGAAATGCATAATCCAATGTCAGTCCGATCCCTGCACCTATAATGACACATCCATAAATAATAATATCGCCTTGTTGCATCTAAAAACCTCCTATTTTTCTAATTTCTTTTATGAAATTGCGAAATAGTAGCTACTTAACAGTATATAAAATGACCCAACGTCAACTTCAAGTGTTTTTGATTTGTATTAATAAATTTATAAAACCTTCTAACGGAAGAGTTAATTTTGAAATATTTTGTGGACTTACCGTTCCGGAATATTTATACTAAATTATATAATAGGGGGTGTTGTTAAATGGGTAGAAAGATTAGTTTTAACAAAGAACATGCTTTAAATAAAGCGATGCATTTATTCTGGGAGAAAGGTTATGATGCTACATATATATCAGATCTGATTGAGACGATGGGTATAAGTCGATCTACTCTCTATGATAGTTTTGGAGATAAGGATGCACTATTTAAACTAGTTTTGGAACATTATAAAAACTATGGCTCTCAAAAGAGAAATTTACTTTTTAGTGGGATAAACACGAAAGCATCACTTACATCCTTTTTTTATCAACATATTGAAAAATGTTATTCAGATGAAATTCCAAAAGGTTGTATAATAACAAATTCTTCACTGCTTATTGGACAAATTGATCCTGCCATAGAAGAAATACTTATAAATGATTTTAATGAACTTGAAAACGTATTTAAGCAAGTCATTGAAGAAGGAAAAAGGAGTGGGGAAATTTCACAAGAGGCTGATACTGAATTAGTTGCATATTCTTTATTAAGTTTAAATCATAGCCTGAATGTAATGTCCAAATATAAAAAAGAGAAAAATTTAGCCTATCGTCTAGTGGATAAGACTATTGCAGACCTATAGTCTTTCTTTTTTTAATGATTTCGGAACGGACGTTCCGAAAAAGAAAGGAATGGTAAAGTTGAATAACAAGACAAATTTTCTAATATTTATTTTGGCGATTAGTTGTGGCTCACTTGCTGCAAATATTTATTATGCACAACCAATTGTACAATTCATTGCAAAAGACTTGAATATCTCCTCGGATTTATCTGGATTGCTCACTACTTTGACGCAAATTGGGTATGGATTGGGATTGTTTTTTATCGTACCAATGGCAGATTTATTTAAAAGTAAGAAAATAATAGGGATTCTTATCGGGCTAACTATTCTTTCATTAATTGGTACGCTAATTTCGACAAATGGAATTATTTTTTTACTATTAACCACTATAATTGGTATTGGAGCCTGTGCGGCTCAAATGTTAGTTCCGCTAACAATGAGGATTGTGCCTATTGAAGAGACTGGGAAATATGTCGGTAAAGTAATGAGTGGTTTATTGATTGGCATTATGATTGCTCGCCCATTATCTATCGGAATAGCTGACTGGTTCGGGTGGAGAATGGTATTCGTTTTTTCATTAATAGTCTTAGTTGTTATCTTACTGTTAATTATAAAATTTTTACCCGACTATGAAGTGGTATCAACTAGTAACATGCGATATCAAAATTTAATAGCTTCTATGGTAAAACTATTAATACATACTTCATCGTTACAACAAAGAGCTTTTTATCACGCATGTTTATTCGCGACATTCAGTCTTTATTGGACAGTTATTCCAATTTTATTAAGGGCAGAACCATTACATTACTCAAATAATGAAATTGCATTGTTTGGCTTTGTTGCAATAGCTGGAGCTTTATTAACTCCTACTATTGGTAAAATAGCAGATAAAGGTTATATTTTTACAATGACTAATGTATCAATGGCGCTTGTATTATTATCAATCATACTATTATTTTTTGTTCAAGATCATTCACTATTTAGTATGATATTAATACTTATCTCAGGCGTTTGCATCGATATTGGTGTAGCAGGAAATTTATTATTAGGTCAAAAAGTTATCTTTAGTTTGAATCCCGAGATAAGAAACAGACTGAATGGATTATATATGACCATCTTCTTTTTGGGGGGAGCCGTTGGTTCATGGGTTGGAAGTTATACGTACTATAAATTTAATAGTGAAGTAACTTTACTCATTGGAGCAGCTTTTCCTTTAATCGCCTTATTTGTTCATTTCATAAAGAATAATACAAAAAAATTATCGAAAACCAAAAGTGAGTTCATATCATGACTATTTATGTCTCTAAAAAGTCAGGGTTAAAATCTAGTTTGGGATACCTTTGATAGGCAAGGGGATCTTCACATGCCTATCAAGCTAATTAAAGTTTCTTTTTCACAGATAGAAAGGAAATGAAATCATGGAAAAATCAATAAAAAGTGAATTAATTGGAATGTTTATCTTTAATGAAACTTTTCATACATATGAACAAAACGAAGGAAAAGTACATTGGGGATTGGATATTGGAAAAGAGCTTGTACATGTACATGAAATGATGAAAAGAGCAGAAAAGCTTTATGTATGTTTAGAAGAATTTGATAAAAAAGCTAAGGTCGCTATAGCGAAAGAATTAATAGAGTATAAAAATGATTTTTGGCCTGAATATGATGAGAATGATGAACATTTAGATTGGGATGCTGTAGATGCAGGCGAATATGATATGACGAAAGAAACATTTGAGCAATCTATTACTCTTATGGACATTGTAATTAGAGAAAATGATATATATTGCGAATATAATGATGGAGATGTATTTGGTGGACATAGAATCCATGCTTCTTTTGACAATGAGTACAATTTATTAGATGCAGAGATTTAGTTTTGAGCGGTGAAAGTAAAAAGGATTGATTACTATAATCAATCTTTTTTGTCATTATTATAAGATAACGGTGAAATACTAGGTAGAGAGTTGCATAGTTTTAACGTATTATCCGAAAGGAGTCTCCTTCCTGGGGCGTGTGAAAGGCGATAGTCTAGCGGTAGGCGGGAGATGAATTTCGGTTTGGTGTAGCCAAACATTTGGTTTTCCTATTTATTTCGCCCTTGATATAATCAGTCTTATAAGAGGTAACGTTTGGTATAACAATGAAAGTAGATAATAATCTTTTAGGTTGTGTGATTACCGTCATAGCTTATGGGAAATGAAGCGAAAAATGAGGTGAATGGATATGGCAAAGCAGAATAAGGCGTACAAATTTCGTCTGTATCCCACAGAAGAACAAGCACATCTCATACGTAAAACGTTCGGATGTATACGCTTTGTGTATAATAAAATGCTGGCTGAACGGAAAGAACTATATTTATAAAGATTTAAAACAAGTAACATGTTCAGTACTAGCAATCGCTGGTGATAAAGACATTCAGGCTGATCCAGAAAAAGCGAAGCGAATTGGTCATTATGTGAAAGGTGATTCTGAGGTACATGTAGCAAAAAATATGGATCATAGTTTAAAAAGTTTTGAAAGAGATTTTAAAGTATTAGAGCTTCAAAAGAACTATAAAGAGGGAGCGGGAAAGCCACTTCACCCGATGCTAGAAGAAATAATTGTGAATTGGATAAGTGCGAATTTTATCTCGCAATATGAGGGGAATAAGACTTCCAGCTCAATATTAGGCGGAAGTGAGGAAGATTAATTGTTGGTACAAGGTCTGTTGTTGTAGGCGGATTTAGTTTAGTATTTGGGTTGTAAGTTTTTTGTGATATTTTCCATTTTAAAATGGGGGATATGATTAATTAACCTATTAAAAACGAACATTAAAAACATTTTTAATAAAAATGTTCACTTTTAGATTGCGTGCACACTAAAAGTTTGATATATTACCAATATAATAATTTTACACATCATCACTCGTATATACTCGGTAATATGGTCCGAGCGTTTCTACCTAGTTCCCAATGAAAGAACTGGACTACGGGTTAAAGTGTTCGGCCGTGCTGTTCAATGAGCGCTATCGATCTATAATTTTGCATTTGTTTTACCTTATGCTTAATTAACTTTGACTATCGTAGTTCTAGAAAGTAGAGATTCTTCTACAATTTCTAGAACTTTTTTGTTTGGACCAAAAGTATCGAGTATAGAAAACAACAAGAGAAAGAGGAGATTATTTATGAAGAAGAATACGTTGAAAAAATGTGCTGCCCTAGTAACTACTGTTGCATTGTCATTCTCGATACTTGCGGGATGTAATGCGAGTCCGAAACAAGTTGAGGCAAAAAACAATCAAAAACCAATCTTAATTCAAGGGCCAATGCCGATAGAAGCTGAAAAGTTTGCAAAAAAGTTGAAAAATGTGAAAGAAGAAAAGTCTGGAACTTTCGTATTTTATAAAGGCACTGTCGATAATTATCCTGTAATCGTAGCGAAAACAGGTAAAGGAATGGAAAATACAGCAGCTGCTACAGCAGTGGCTATTGAAAAATATAAGCCTAAGGCGATTATTAACCAAGGAACATCAGGTGGACACGATCCAAATTTAAACGTATTTGATATTGTTTTAGGAAAACAAGTAGCAAACATAGGTTCATTAAAAACAACAAATATGGATGAGAATCAAGGGATTGAACCGACAAAATGGATTTCAATGGACTTAATGGCTTCTGAAGGAAGTGCAGGAGAAGATCCAAATGCTGAGAAAATCCGATACTACGAGGGAGATAAGGATTTACTTGCAGCAGCTAATGCGGTAAAAGATAAATATACAAAAGGTAAAGTGGTTGAAGGGACTATAGGTTCAGCAGATCTTTGGAATAATGAAGTTGATAGAATTAAATGGTTCCATACAAAATACGGTACATCTGTTGAAGAAATGGAAGGTGCTGCCGCAGCGCAAATCGCAAAAGCTTATGACGTACCATTTTTAGGGATTCGAGTATTATCTAACAATAAAACAAACGGCGGAAAATACAATCCAAATACAGCGGCGGCAAATCAAGAATATGTATATGAAGTAGTTAAAAAGTATATAGATTCGATACCAAATAAATAGTAGTAGTTCTGTCTCAATATAAAAATGTTATCATTACTGCGCAATGTGTTGTGAACTCAGAATTACCAAAGTTTCTTTAATTAAAATAGATTGGTGCCTTACATGGTATCCAATCTATTTTTGTACTTATTTTTCAGAGGAAGAAGGGTTTTACACCAAAAAATAAAGACAATTATAGAAAAAGGAAAAGTCGAACGATTGATCAAATATGCATAATTGCATGAAAAAATTGAAATTTATAAGTTAACATTAAACTACTTTTTAATTGTAAAGAATATTTTAATAATCTTTACTAGAGAAGGATATTCGTTGAGAAGTAGATAAACCAAAAGTGTGGAAATAATACAGACTCAATAGAGTTTTGTATTAAATAAAAAGAAAAGGATGGGTATGGCTTTCTAAAAGTTTTTTGGGGTTAGAAAGCATTTTTTAGTTAATAGCTTCAAATTATATTTTAAAGGGGAAATGGGTATATGAAGTTTCGAAATACAAAGCTTGCTATGGTTACACTATCTTCATTTTTTATTTTAAGTACTGCATCTCTATCATTCACAGATATCATACACGGTGAAGTAGCTTCTGCATCACCACAAGAGATTACTGTAAAAAGCTATGATGATACATATTATAATAATGCAATAGGAAAAACGGGTTTAGAGTTAAAGAAGGAACTTCATAATATTATTGATGATCATACAAAGTTATCATACAGTGCGGTTTGGGAAGCACTAAGAGATACTGATGAAGATCCAAATAATAAAAACAATGTGATACTCTTATATACTGGGCGTTCGCAAGGGAAACTTACGAATGGTTCAGGAGTTGATAATTGGAACCGAGAGCATGTTTGGGCAAAATCTCACGGTGATTTTGGAACGACTGCAGGAGCTGGAACAGATTTGCATCATTTAAGAGCGACGGATGTATCTGTAAATAGCTCACGTGGAAATCTGGATTTTGATAATGGTGGTGTGAATCATTCGGAAGCGACAGAATGTAAATATGATAGTGATTCTTGGGAACCTCGTGATAGTGTAAAAGGAGATATCGCTAGAATGCTATTTTACATGGCTGTTCGTTATGAAGGAGATAACGGAGAAATAGACTTAGAATTAAATGAAAAGGTGAATAATAATAAAGATCCATACATGGGCAAACTATCCGTTTTACTAAAATGGAATGAACAAGACCCTGTAGATGATTTAGAGCGAAAGCGTAATGAAGTGATTTTTACGAAATATCAACATAATCGTAATCCCTTTATTGATCATCCGGAATGGGTAAATAAAATTTGGAAGTAAAATACTTAAAGGTATTTTACTTTGAGAGAAGGGATTGATCACTATGATCAATCCCTGTTTATATCTATACTAGAATAAGTGATCTTTATAGGATTGGAGAATAGAATCGATATTTTATTAAGTAAAGTATAATATGAGTCTTTTAATACGGTCCCCACTCAATATTCACACCAACAATAAGAAAAATAAGTCCGATGATAAACCAAATGAATGCAAGTGGAGCCATGAAGCGAATCCATTTGCCGTAAGAAATGCCGCTCGCTGCGAGTACGCCCATTAAAACACCGGAAGTTGGATTGAGGCAGTTTACTACACCTTCTCCAAGCATAACAGCTTGTACTGTAACTTGACGTGTAATGTGCATGAAATCAGCTAATGGAGCTAATATCGGAATGAAAATAACAGATTCTCCTGTCCCCGATGAAATGAGGAAATGTAATGCGGCACTACTTACATACATGCCGATAACGCCAAATACAGGGCTTTGTCCTTCGAGAGACTGTGCGAGTTGGTTAACGATTGTATCAAGTAATTTGCCTTGTTCTAAGATGACTGAAATACAACGAGCCATTCCGACGATCAAAGCACCGTATATGAGATTTTGGCAGCCTGCTAGAAAAGTAGAAGCGATATCGTTCGCTTTCATACCACCTATTATTCCAGCTGTAATTGCTATGAAAATAAAAGTAGCGGTCATTTCTGCGTCCGTCCAATGGAGACGAAAAGCGCCTATTAAAAATGCAATTAACGATAAAGCCGAAACGAGTAAAATTAATTTGTGACGTATTGTCCAAGGAACTTCAGTTTTCTCTAGTTCTTTCTCACTTGAAAGAGCATTACTTGGAAACCAGTTGTCGCCGAGTAGGCTTCCTTTATTCGATTGTTTTAAGCGTTTTATATACCAATTAATATATAGAATGGTAGCCATAAAAAAAGAGATATAAATTGCCGTACGTAAACCAATTCCCGAAAACATCGGAAGTTCTGCGATTTTTTGTGAAATGCCTAAAGGTGAGGGAGATAAAATAGTAGCATTAAAACCAGCATAAGTGCCTAAATAAATAATTGCTACGCCAACGATAGCGTCCCATTTTAATGTGCGTGCCACGATGATGCCAATGGGGATAAAGCCGATAACTGAGTTAACGATAATGCCAGTCGTTCCGAGAATGGAAAAGAGTGCGGCGACAATACATATGAAAAGTAATTGCTGATTACGAAATTTGTTAATAACATGATAGATTAAACCGTCAAGAGCACCTGTTTTTTCAAGAATCGCAATAGCGCCACCCGTAAATAAAATTAAGAAGATGATCGGAGCAGCAAGTGTCATTCCTTTTTCAATAGCAGTAAAAAAAGAAACAAACCCTACTGGCGATTGTGGAACAGAATGATAACTTCCTGGTATTGTCGTCGTAACAGTCCCGTTTGTAACTCTTTTAAATTCTCCAGCAGGAACGAAATAAGTAGCTATTGCACATAGTAAAGCAATAAAAAATAGTAGTACATACGCATCAGGCATTTTAAACTTTCGTTTACTAGGTTGTTTTTTTACTTCAGTTTGTAATTGCATAAAACCCCTCCTTTTTCACCTAATTAATTTTTAATATTCTGAAATTTATCTGTGAAATAGATTATAATAAAGGTGGCTTCTTAAGGCAATAGTTTTTGTGTCCTTTTCCTGCATATATAAATTATCGCAACAATAGACAGGGAAACGAAAATAATCCAAGAATATGTTAAATAGAAAGTAAAAGGAAAAGAGGGAAAAAGATGTGGAAAACTACGGATCTATGTGATGAGTTTGAAAAAGAATTACAAATATGTCGCCAGTCTTTTCGATCTTTTGGGAAGAAAGAACAATTTCACGGGAAAATTGCAACGGTGAAAGTGAAGGATGATAATGTACTAGTGAAGGAAGGGTTGCAAACATTACCAGAAGGAACGGTATTAGTTGTTGATGGCGGAGCGTCTACGAATTGTGCGTTACTCGGTGATAATTTGGCAGCTATTGCGGAGGAAAGAAAGCTAGCAGGAATTATTGTATATGGATACGTTCGTGATTCTAGTGAACTAAAGAACATTAATATAGGTATTTTAGCGTTAGGGACAATGCCGAATAGAAGTGTAAAAGAAGGGAAAGGAGAACGAAATATTTCATTGCAATTTGGGCAAGTTGAATGGAAGCCGAATGAATATGTGTATGTGGATGAAGATGGCGTCATTATTAGTGAAAAGAGTTTGCATCGTTAATGGTTAGTAAGTTACTATTCTTAGAAAATAAATCCGATAAAGCATGGACAAAATTCTTTGTCAATAGTAAAATAATACAGAAATTTATAATTAACAGAATGTATAGGTTTATCGTTTTACGATAACTGAAATGGAAGTAAGTAGTGCCTAGAAAAGTGAATGTTATCACAATGATACGTTCATAAACAAAATTATTTTTCCTATACAAATATAGCCGCGAATGATGTGGGTAGGAGGTGTTGCACAGTTTGTTCGACACTTACAAAAAAAGAGTGTCAATTGCACGCCCTTGAAGGGTCTTTTTTTGTGTGAATAGTAGTAAGGGAGGAAATTTTGGGATGGCAATGTTGAAAAAATGGCTGCTTACGTCGTTAATGGCAGTTACACTCGTATTTGTTTCTTTTGCGAATACAGTACATATTACGTTTGCTGAAGGAAATACAGCAAAACTTGCAATTATTGGTGAATCACAAAAGGGCATTATGTTATGCCCGAAAGAAGAGCAAATTACAGATGGGGAAACAGCTTTAAGTTTGCTGCAAAAAGTCATGGGGGACAAAGTAACAGCAGAGACGATGTCGTTTGGAACGTATGTTAAAGGCATTGACGGCTTAATGGCTGGGGACACAAGCGGCTGGTTGTATGATGTAAATGATAAATCTGCAGAAGTTGGAGCAGATAGTTATAAATTAAAGTCTGGAGATGTTGTTGTCTTTCGTTTTGTTGCAGACTGGAGCAATATGAGCCAGGAAACATTACAGCAAACATTAGATAAATTTGGTACTTGTAAAACTGTAGAAGAACCAAAGACAGATGACCCAAAACCAGAAGAACCAAAAACAGATGATCCAAAAACGGATGATCCAAAACAAGAAAAACCAGAAGAACCAAAGACAGATGATCCAAAACCAGAAGAACCAAAAACAAATGATGAAAAGATAGAACAACCAAAGCAAGAGAACATTCAAGTTCCAGCAGCGAAAGTAAATGACGCGATCTCTAAGACATCTGAAAAGATGTTACAAGATGGAATTGAAAGTGATTGGGTAGCTTTAGGCCTTTCTCTTTCTGGAAAGAATGTTCCAATTGAGGCGAAATTAAATTATGTTAAGTCAGTAACTGAAAAAGTAGAAAAGCGCATTAACCGTTTTTCAGCGACAGATTTAGCTAGAACGATTATTATGATGAATGCAATGCAAGCAGACCCTACAAAGGTTGGCGAACATAATTTAGTTCAAAAATTGTATGAATCAGATAAAGTAAATTCTGTTACAGGTTATACATTTGCTTTACTTGCATTTGATACGAAGAAATATGAAGTGCCAGTGAATTCAAAATGGAATCGAGTTGCTTTAGTAGATGCGCTTTTAAACTCACAGCATACAGATGGCGGCTGGACTTACGATAGCGCAAGCAGTAAAGACAGTGCTAGTAGCGTTGATGTAACAGGTATGGTTTTATCAGCATTAGCTCCATATCAAGATCGACCAGATGTGAAGACAGCTGTAGAAAAAGCTGTTGCCTATTTATATAAAGAGCAACTAGAAAATGGCGGTTTTTCTGCTGATGGACAAGAAAACTCTAATAGTGTTGCGCAAGCAATTATTGGACTATCACTTGTGAAAGATGTAGATCAAAACCGTCTACATAAGGCAGTGCAAAATCTACTGTCATATCAACTTCAAAATGGTGAATTCAAATGGTTACCAAGTGATCAAAACGGTAGCGGAATGGCTACAGAGCAAGCGTTATTAGCACTACTTCAGTTTAAAGATCTTGAAAAATCGATTTATGACTGGTCAACTGTATCTGTTCCTGAAATCGATAAGAAACCAAATGTGGATTCAGAAAATGTTGTAGTAGAAAAAGAAGTTATTGAACAACCAGAAGAACAAAAGCAAGTACAACAAGAAACGAAAGATGACACTCTAAAAGTTGTTGTCGATAATGAACCGGTTAAAAGCAAAAAGTCAGGAAACGGTAGTACGTTACCAAAAACAGGAGCATCTTCTCATAGTGCAGCTACAGAAGTAGGTATGGGTGTATTATGTATTGCTTCTGCATATGTATTATGGAGACGTAAAGCAGCTTAACAAAAATTAGGAGCAATCATTTGCTCCTAATTTTTAATATGAAAGGTGAGAGACAACATGAGTAAGATGAAGTGGTTTATTTCTTTAATGCTTTCACTTGGGCTACTTGCTGGATGTGAAGAGGCAGCTGTAAAGCCTGAGAAGAAAGTAGAACCAAAGCAAGAAGAGGTAGCAAAACAAGAAGAGAAAAAAGATGAAGCGAAACCGGAAGAAAAACCGGAGGAAAAACAAGCTGAACAAGAGCAGAAAGAGAAACAAGAGCAAAAAGTAGAAGAGAAGCCGAAAGAAGAAAAGCCGCAGGCACAACCGGAAGTAAAGAAAGAAGAGAAAGAAGAGAAACCTCAGGAACAGCCTGCTGCTAAGCAACCAGAACAGCAAAAAGCACAAGAAGAGAAACAACAAGAGCAACCGAAAGCACCAGAAGTAAAAGAAGAAGCGAAGGTTGTGAATCAACCGAAAGAAACACCGAAGCAGGAGCAAAAAGAGGATCCGAATAAAGGTGGAAAAGACGTAACTCTTCCAACACCACCGAAACCAGTGCCACCTAATCCGCCAGAACCACCTAAACCACAAGCAAAACAAGTCACTATCTCAGTAAAAGGTGATAAAGGGTACTTATTAGGTGCGAAAAAAATGGATGTACAAGAAGGCGATACTGTTTATAAAGTATTGCAGCGTACAGGTTTAGATGTGGATGCGAGTGGATCTAAAGGCGATGTTTATGTAAAAGGGATTAATGATTTATATGAAAAAGATATTACAGCTACTAGTGGATGGAAATATCGTGTGAACGGTTCGTTTCCAAACCATAGTGCGGGTGTAGTGACAGTGAAGCCAGGAGATACAATCGAGTGGGTGTATGTATTAAAATAAGAAAGGCATTCGGTAAAGGACTATGAAAATAAGTTTTTCTTCTTTACATCCTTTTGTGAATTTTTTCTATTATATCGGGGTGATGATACTATGTATGATGTGTCTTCATCCTCTTTTTTTAATTGGAGCAATACTATTAATCGTTATAATCAATGTGATGCAAGGGAATAGCGAAAAGATAAGAAAGATGTTACCGAGCACAATCGTTTTCTTTTTTATGGTCATTTTATTTAATTCATTATTAACACATAGAGGTCGAACTACATTATTTTGGTTAGGTGATAGCCGTATTAAGCTTGAGGCGATTATGTTTGGAGTAGTAATGGGGTTATTACTAGTTGCGATTATGTTTACGTTTGCTTCGTATAATGATATTATTTCAAGTCATAAATTTTTATATTTGTTTTCTAGAATTTCACCGAAAGTGGCATTGTTAACGATGATTACAGTGAGATTTGTTCCTTTGTTTATGAGGCGATTACAGAAAATAACACTCGTTCAAAAGACAAAAGGTGTACAAGTAGATGCAGGCTCAATTGTGGAACGAGTGAAAAATGGTATGCAATTGCTGCAAGTATTATTAATTTGTTCATTAGAAGATGCGCTGCAAACAGCAGATTCTATGCAAGCCCGTGGATTTGGTGTAACGAAGCGTACGACATATATTCGGTATAGAATGGAAAGACGAGATTGGTACACGCTCAGTTATTTAAGTATTCTACTTATCATTGCTATTATATGTAGTACGTATGGCGGAGGAAAGTTAATCATTTATCCGAAAGTCGAATCTATTCTATTTCAGCAATACGATGGAATGATGTTTGGCGTATTTACGATGTTTATTAGTCTACCAATTATAATGGAAGGAAGGGAGTGGATATGGTGGCGCATGCAGAAATGAACAATTTATCATTTGTATATGCTGATGAAAACGAATATGCGTTACAGCATATTTCTCTTTCTATTCAAAAAGGAGAGTTTATTACACTTGCTGGAGGATCAGGATCCGGGAAGACGACTTTATTAAAACATTTTAAAAAAGAATTACTTCCAATTGGTAAGCGTACTGGGGATACATATTATGATGGTACTTTATTAGAAAATGTACCGGATTTGTTATCTGCCCAAGAAATTGGTATGGTATTTCAAAATCCAGAAAATCAGCTCGTAATGGATACGGTCATTCAAGAATTAGCATTTTCTTTAGAAAATATCGGGTTACCATCACAGATTATTCAAAAACGAATAGCAGAGCTTATTAGCTTCTTAGGATTTCAAGATTTATTGCATCAATCTGTTCATACGTTATCTGGCGGGCAAAAGCAGCTTGTCAATTTAGCTGCGGTATTAGTTATGCAGCCGAAATTATTATTATTAGATGAACCAACGGCGCAGTTAGATCCAATTGCTGCGAAAGAGTTTTTAGGATTGTTAAAACGAATTAACGAAGAACTTGGCATTACGATCGTTTTAAGTGAACATCGTTTAGATGAGGTGGTACCACTTGCTACACGTGTTATTTGTATGAATAATGGTCAAATCGTGTATGATGGAAATCCTAAAACGGTTATAGCGAACATGTGGGAAGTTGAAAAATTCCGTCCATTTATTCCGCAAATTCCAAGATTATTTTTAGAATGGAACGTGGAAGATATTCCGTTTACAGTGCGAGAAGCGCAAATGAAACTGAATAATTTTTCAGAGATATCCTATGTGAATGAGCCAATAGCACAAAGTGAAAAGCACGAAGTTATTTTAAGTGCAGAGCATATATCTTTTCAATATGAAAAAAATAGTCCACTTATTTTACGAGATTTAACCGTATCGATTGAAAAAGGAAAATGGGTAGCACTCGTTGGGAAAAATGGGACAGGGAAGTCTACACTGTTAACGATTTTGGCGGGGTTACAAAAAGCGAGAAGAGGGAAAGTAAAGTGGAATGGGAAAGTGATACATAAAATTGATTCGAAAGAACGATTTAAAAGTATTGGGTATGTATCACAGCATCCGTATTATCATTTTACATTTGATACAGTGTGGGAAGAAGTGTATGAGCGTGCACGTGAATTATACGGAGAACAAGGAAAAGAAATAGCAGAACATCAGCTTAAAAAGTTTTGGCTATATGCACTTAAAGAACGCCATCCACATGATTGTAGCGGGGGAGAGCAACAACTACTTGCATTATGTACAACGTTATTAACAAAGCCAACTTTATTACTACTTGATGAACCGACAAAAGGATTAGATCCGTGGAAGAAAGAAAGAGTAGGAGAGCTATTTAGAAAACTGCAAAAAGTAGGTACAACAATTGTAATGGCAACGCATGATATTGAGTTTGCAGCGAAATACGTTGATCAATGTATGATGTTATTTGACGGAGCAGTCATTATGAATGATGCACCGAAAGAATTTTTTAGTGGAAACTTCTTTTATACAACATCTATCAATCGATTCATTCGAAAAGAATTGCCATATGCATTAACGTGGGAGGATGTGTACGAAGCGTGTCCAAACGATATGTTGCATTCATAATATGTATTTTTGCAGTTATAATAGGTACATTACTCTTTACTACACTTATCATGGATGGTTATTACATGTTAAGTAGTTTGTTTTTATTAGTCGTTATTATGTTACCTTTCTATATCCGTTTTGAAAGGAAGGTGTTTGTTTCACGTGAAATTGTTCTCGTTGCCGTGTTAGCGGCAATTGCAGCAGTTAGCCGTGTACCGTTTTCTCTTTTACCAAGTGTACAACCGACTTCTTTTGTTATTATCGTTTCTGCAATTGTGTTTGGAAGCGAAACTGGATTTATGATCGGGGCAACAGCGGCGATTGTGTCTAACATCTTTTTAGGGCAAGGTCCGTGGACGCCGTGGCAAATGTTTTCATGGGGTATGATTGGTTTTATAGCAGGCTTACTTCGTAATACGTTTTTAATGAAAAAGTTATGGGGGAGACTACTATACGGGTTCTTCGTGGGCTTTTTATTTGGCTGGATCATGAATTTCTGGGGGCTTCTCGGTTTTATACGTGAAGCAACGTGGGAAACAGTCATTTCGTATTATATCGCAAGTTTTTATTTCGATTTGAGCCATGCAATTTCAAATGTTGTGTTCTTACTATTATTTAGTACGTCTTGGATTACGATTCTTACGAGATTTAAAAAGAAATACGGCATATTAGATAAGCATAACATGGTATAGAAAAGCATACTCATATAAGGTAGGGTCGCGACTTACATATTCGTTTGCCTCTTTCATGCTTCTTACATATTGTAAGGAGCATTTTTCTGTATATTTTTTAATTATAACGGTAATAATTATGAAGTATGCCATTTGAAAAAACTTCCCACCTTATGATGGGAAGTTTTTTCAATCTTGTTCTAAAATATGAACCGTGTAATCACAACGTTGAATAGCTTGTTCGATCGCATAAAGTGATTGTTCAATACGAGCGCGATTAAAATCTTTTTCAACAGTCTGTAGCGCTTCTTCTAAACAATGTTTTGCTTCTTGTAATGATTGAAAAGAATTTTGGACATATCCGCGAGCATTTTCGTGCATTTCATAATCCTCCTTGCATATTCATATATGTATAGTATGAACAGTAAGGAACAAAATATAATTTGTTATATTTGTTTGACAATTAGAATGAAATTACGTATAGTAAGAATTAAGTGAATATTTTCTTATCCAGAGAGGTGGAGGGACTGGCCCGATGAAACCCAGCAACCGCGATGCAGGTGCTAATTCCAGCAGAACATATTTGTTCTGGGAGATAAGACGAAGATATATACGTAACTTCTTCTTATCGGAGAGGTTTTTTTGTTGCAAAAAAACCGATTACGAAAATTTATATTAAGAAGAAAGGGGTTGCGAAGTACTGTGACACTCGAAAAATACGTAAAACTGCGTAGTACAGTTTATGAATATATGATAGAGCAAGATAAGCCAATATCATTGTTAGATATTCAAGAACATATCGTTTCGCATCATGAAGGAAAATTCACGAAAAAGATGTTACATCAATTTTATTTATCAAGACTATTAGATGAACTGAAACTGGATGGGAAAATTACATTAGCTGATGAATATCTCTATACTGAAAAAGGGGTATTTTATAAGGCGGGAAAAGGGAGCTAAGCTCTCTTTTTTTGAAGTATGTAGAGTAAAAGACTGCTTAAGCAGCCTGATACAAGGGAATGGTGTTGAGTGTGTAGTGTCAAAGATTGAATGTGCCTGAAAGAGGCACTTCATATCGGCTGCAAATGAAAAGAGACACCTCCGCCGAATAGGTGTCAGTCGTTTTGTCATATAGACTTGCTATTTGACAGTTATTAGAATAACATGCAGGGGTTGTGGAAGTCAAAAGGGAATTAAAGGAAGAGGTGTTGTTATGTACGCTTATTTATTACAGGATATAACGAAATGGATTCCGAAATACATTGTAGATAGAGGATACGAATATTATGAAGATGGACATGTAGAAGATGTTGAAATACACGATAAGAAAATATTTGCTTTCGTTACTGGAAATGCAGGAAATTATGAAGTAATTATTGACCTTGAAGATTTTACAGAAAGTAGCTGCGAGTGTCCTTATGAGAATCTTTGCAAGCATATGGCGGCAGTTGTTTATGATATTCAAGGTGCTGGTGAAAGTACGGTAAAAGAGAAACTGAAAGATTTAGAAAAGGAAGAGTTACTTACAGTATTAAATCGTTTATTACAAAGTTCGAAAAACGTACAAATTGTAGAGAAGATGTTAAAGAAGGGGAAACTTTAACTTATAGAGGGAGTTGTTTTGTAGTGAATGTACTAATTGTATACGCTCATCCTAGTCCTTCCAGTTTTAATGCGGGGATATTAAAGCATGTGCAAAAAGGATTACAAGAAACTAATCATTCGGTTACGGTACTTGATTTATATAAGGAGCAATTTGATCCAGTCCTTGTATTTAATGAAGAGAAGAAAAGACGTGATTTAGTAAATGAAGAAGAAACAGCTCGGTACAGAACGTTAGTGGAAGAAGCAGATACTCTTCTCTTTATATATCCAGTATGGTGGTGGGGGATGCCTGCTATTTTAAAAGGATTTATTGATCGTATTTTTGTAGCTGGATTTGCTTATAAATATGAAGGGGCCCTGCCGAAAGGGTTATTGAAAGGTAAGAAGGCATGGGTAATTAATACATTAGACTCACCGTTATGGTATGTCGCGCTACTATATAGATCAGCGGATTGGATTATGATGAAGAGAGGTGTGTTACGTTTTTGCGGCATTCGCCATATAAAACGATCAGTTTTTCAATCTGTGAAAACGAGTAAAGTAGAGAAGCGGGAAAAGTGGTTATTACAAATAGAAGAAAAGGCTCGTACATTATGAGTGAAATCGAACGTATAATAAAGTGTTGCAATTATGATAATGAACTTTTTCGTACATATATTAATTGTTTAATCCAATTGAAGAAATGTAGTGAAACGTTTCTTCAAATTCAAATACAATTAAGAAATGATTATTTAACATATTATCCGAAAGAAGTCTCTTTCCTCAGGCATGTGAAAGACGATAGTCTAGCGGCAGGTGGGAGATGAATTTCGGTTTGGCGTAGCCAAACATTTGGTTTTCCTATTTATTTCACCTCTGATATAATCAGTCTTATAAGAGGGGGATTTTGGTATAACAATGAAAGTAGATAATAATCTTGTAGTGTTCAGGTTGTGTGATCACCATCATAGCTTATGGGAAATGAAGCAGAAAATGAGGTGAGTGGATATGGCAAAGTATAATAAGGCGTACAAATTTCGTCTGTATCCAACAGAAGAACAAGCACATCTCATACGTAAAACGTTCGGATGTGTACGCTTTGTGTATAACAAAATGCTGGCTGAACGAAAAGAAGTATATGAAAAGTATAAAGAGAACCAGGAAGAACTGAAGAAACAAAAATTCCCTACTCCTGCGAAATACAAAGTAGAGTATGAATGGCTGAAAGAAGTCGATTCTTTAGCATTGGCTAATGCGCAATTAAACTTGCAAGCTGCGTATAAGAATTTTTTTAGTGGTCAAAATGATTTTCCTACATTCAAAAGTAAAAAGAGTAGAAAATCTTATACAACGAATCGAGTAAACGGAAATATTATGTTATTTCATGGTTATATCAAATTACCGAAACTGAAAATAGTGAAACTGAAGCAACATAGGGCAATCCCGCTAAATCATATCATTAAATCGTGTACGATTTCGATGACACCTACTGGTAAATACTATGTGTCCATCTTGACTGAATATGAAAAAGAGATTGTACAAAAAGAAGTACAAAGTGTAGTTGGATTAGACTTCGCAATGGCTGAATTGTATGTGAGTAGCGAAGATGAGAAAGCCAATTATCCTCGCTTTTATCGTCAGATGTTAGACAGATTAGCAAAAGCGCAACGAGTATTATCAAGACGCATGAAAGGTTCAGAGCGCTGGAATAAACAACGCATTCGTGTAGCGAAATTGCATGAAAAGGTAACCAATCAACGTAAAAATTTCCTTCATCACAAGTCTAAAGAATTAGCTACGATTTTTGACGTTGTAGCAATCGAAGACCTACACATGAAAGGAATGTCACGAGCACTTAGATTTGGTAAAAGTGTAGCGGATAACGGTTGGCGGATGTTCACGACATTTTTAGCATATAAGCTACAAGAACAAGGAAAACAGCTTGTAAAAATAGATAAATGGTTTCCTTCTACAAAGATGTGTAGTCGTTGTGGAAATAAAAAAGAAATGCCATTATGTGAACGCACATATGCGTGTTCGTGTGGACTCACAATCAGTCGTGACTATAACGCAGCGATCAATATCAAAAAGGAAGCCATCCGCTTATTAGTGTTGGCATAAATAGTAACAAAAGAACCTTTGGAACAAGGGAGTTAGCTCGGCTGTCCTAGGGCAAATTCGTTAGCTATCAAAAGTAGCGATGAACCGAGAAGCCCCCACTCGGGGTAAGCTCGTAAGAGGTACTAAGTGGTGGGTAGTTCACTAAGAGGAATTTGTGAAAGTGAAGTGGATGAGGTAGTAAGAGGAAGTAAAGAGTATGATACATATTTTCTTCCTAAAGCATTACAGTGGAATTTCCTTAAAAACAATCCACATTTAATTGAAAAAGTATGTGAAGAATTTTTTGCATTTGAGGCGTTATGGAGTGGGAGGACGTAATAAATTGCGTGGGAAATAAGTGATTTATTATGTAAAAAAGCTAGTATAAAACTAGCTTTTCGTTTAAATAAATAAGAAGCATAGACTAATGATAAATCCTGCATATAGTAAGTTAACAACGCAAAATCCCATAATATCACGAGCACCTAAACCAGCTATCGCTAATGCCGGTAATGCCCAGAATGGTTGAATCAAATTCGTCCAAGCATCGCCCCACGCAATGGCCATTGCTGTTTTTGCAGCAGGTACACCAAGTTCGGCACCAGCTGGAATCATAATTGGTGCTTGCACAGCCCATTGACCGCCACCAGATGGAACAAAAATATTAACGATGCCAGCACTTAAAAAAGTAAAGAGTGGGAAAGTCGTTTCGTTTGACATGCTAATAAAGAAATTCGAAATAGCTCCTCCAAGTGAAAGTCCGTCACTATTTGCTCCAATCATCATTCCCATAATTCCAGCATAAAACGGAAATTGAAGTAAAATACCAGAAGCACTTTTCGTAGAGTCCGAAAAAGCGCGAATATATTGAATCGGAGTACGGTGGAAAATAAGTCCAGCAATTAATAACATAAAAATCACGATATCGAGAGTAAGGTTAAAGCCTTTCGTATAAAAGTAATTGAAAATATAAATGAGACCTAACAATCCAACACAAAGTGTAATAATGATGCTATTTTCCATTTTTTCAGCGAACGTATTGTTCCCTACTTCTTGAGCGGCAGCTTCTTCATGAAATACGCTAGGATCTACCGTTATCGTATGTTTTTCATCTGGATGCATCGCTTTATTAATGAGAGGCATCGTAACGAGAAAAATAATAACTGGAACGAGAGCGTATGGTGAGAATAATGTTTCTGTTATTGGAATCGCTTCTTTTATACTTCCCGCTGTCGTTTTAATTAACGTTTCGCCGCCAGTTGCTAACGTAAGAGGAATAGAAGCAGAAAGCCCCGCATGCCAAATGAGAAATCCAGAGTAAGAAGAAGCAATTGCTAGTCTATAATCTAATCCTTCAAGCTGCCTTGCCACTTCTTTTGCATATAAAACAGATACAACAATACCAAATCCCCAGTTTATGTATGCTCCTAGTAAACTTACGATTGAAATGGCAATAATACCTTGTCCATTCGTTTTCGGTAGTTTTGCCGCTTTCGTTAATCCTTTTTTAATGAGAGGCGCGTTTGCTAAAGCAGATCCTGTCACGAGTACAAGTGCCATTTGCATAGAAAAGGCGAGTAGTCCCCAAATGCCATTACCCCAGTGATTAATCATTTCCACAGGTGTTTGGTGCGTTGCAAACATGCCGAAGAAGATAACAAAAACAGTTAATAAACATGATAAAATAAACGGTTCGGGCAAGAAACGTTGCACTAAGGCAACGCAACCATTTGTAAAAGAACGAAACAAAATAGATCAACCTCCTTATGTATATGTATTACAATTATTCGAGGTTGTTTTTGGGATTACCTTTAATATACTGAAAAATAAGATAATTATACAAGTAGAGAAAATAAGAGCAAGATTATTGCGAATTTCTAATATAGTATATAAATGTCTAGCATTTACACCAAAAAACACAAAGGGAATTCAAAATAACTACTGATTTGAAATAATATCAGTTGTAAAATAGTGGTGAATATTCTTAATTTTGGAAAAAGGGGGTGTTGTAATGAACAAAACGAAATTGTTTATTGGATCTTCTTTAATGATTGCTATGTTAAGCACATCAGCTTTTCCAGCTTCCGCGGATTCCCAAGTTACAAATGATATTACACAACAACAAAAACCAATTAATTTATTATCAAACGAGGAAATTCCTGGAGTTAAAATTATTGATATTACTAGAGAACAATATGTTAAAAACGTAGCAAAGAATGAAAATATCTCATATAAAGAAGCTGATAAACTTGTTTCTGCTAGAACTGTTCAAAGTTTAAGTAAAATAAATCCTACTGCAGCAGCTAGTAGTAATGTTATTTGGAGACAAGCTTCTTGGACACAAACTTATTCTGGAAATTCTAGTTTTAAAGCTGATTTAGAAGGTAGTTTTGAAATTTATTCTTCTGGATCTTTTAGACAAATTAATAGCTCTACTGTTGGTTCTTCTCTTTCTGCGGGTAAATATTCTGCTACATGGGCACAAAGTAATTCTTGGAAGACAACGGCATATCCAACGATTAGTGTGACATTGGGAGTAACGGGTAAATTTTTTACAACAGTTAGTAATTCAGGTGGAGTAAGTGGTGGGATTGCAGGATTTTCAGTTAGTAGTACTAGTACTACTAGTGTTACGTACGTTTCAAATGGTATGACAATTCAAAGAGAATATAGTGTTTACTAATAGGTGGTAATAAATTGATGAAAAAAAAAAGTGGAATAATCATATTGGTTTTGTTTTTTATTTTGAGTGCTTGTTCTAGTGAAAATAATAATACTTTTAAACAAGCAGATATTGAAAAGGGAATAGTGTATGAATTACTTTCTAAAAATACAAATACGAACACTGAAATATCTTATAAAATAAAAATGACGAATAATACCGATTATGTTATTGCGCAAAATAATGTTATGTTTTCATTTCCTAAATCCCCAACAAAATCTGCTCAAACAACTAATCCATTTAAAGTGTTAGCTAAAGGTAATAAATTAAATGTTAAACCTGGGGATAGTGTTGTTTTGGAAGTATCATTTTCTCCTGATTTTTATTCTGAATTTAAGAATACAGAAGTGACTAAAGCGAATTTGTATATAACGGGTTATATCGATAAATTAGCTGATGAAAATCATTTTGATTTTATTAAAAGTATTAATTTAGATTGAAAAAGTGAGCTATTTAACATGTTAGTGTTAAATAGCTCACTTTTATTTAGAAGAATGCACTAAGTTAAGTTAGACAGGCAAAATGGGGGTATGTAGTTTACGTTTCTGGAATAATTGTAATAGCGATGGTCCGAATCGAAGCCTCAATTTCGTCGTTTTTACTTTGGCTATTGTAGTATTTAATCATTAATTCGTTAAGTTCATTTTGAAACTTTCCAAAGTGTTCTTCATCTAGCTTTAATTCTACTACAGAAAAAGTAGCCTTATCTTCTTGACTGTTTTGTTCCTCTAATTTCTTAAGGTAACTTTGATATTGTGTCATAAGTGATAACTGGTAGTAGGAAATGTAGTTTAACTTTTGATCATCAGATAAGCCTTTCCATTCACTTCCTTCAATTTTTGCATCTTCTTCATTGATTGCGTAATATTTTTCAGAAACAGATTTCACCTTTTTTTCTTTAATTACATGGACGATACCAGAATCAACCATAGTTTGTAGCTGTCTATATAGTGTTGCTTGTGGTACATTTTTAATGATTTTTACCATTTCTAATGGTGTTAGCCCATCGTCCTTATTTCTCATTAACACTTGGCAAATTTTCATTCTTACAGGATGCATTAAAATTTCAACTTTATTACTCATTATATCACCTTATGTATTGTTTTTTATTCTCATTATAAATAATGAGAATAATGATTGCAATCCATCCGTTTTTATTTTATCATTATCAATAATGATAATGAGATTTGAAAGGAGTGATGACAATGAAAATACATTATGGATTGAATGATCTTAAAGACATTGATATTATGGCTTTTCTACCCATTATATTGCCAGTTATTGCAGTCGGGGCACTTTTAGTTTTCATTGCATTAATTGATTTATACCGAAATAGAAAAACAAGAAAAAATGTACTTGTATGGACGCTAATTATTATTTTTGTTAACGTATTGGGACCTATTCTGTACTTTGTTATAGGGAGAAAGGACAGTGAGAAATTATGAAATTAGAGATTAGAAATGTAACAAAATCATTTAAAGGGAAAATTGCTGTCAATACTTTCTCGATGGAACTGCAATCAGGGGAATGTGTAGGGTTAATCGGACCAAATGGAGCAGGGAAATCCACATTAATAAAAGTGATTTCGGATATTATTAATCCAGATGTTGGTGAAGTGTTATTGAATGGGATAAAAATATCAAAAATGAAAAGAGAAATTGGCTACTTACCGCAATACCCTAATTTTTTTCATTGGATGACGGCGCGAGAAACCCTTATGTTTATGGGGCAACTTTCAGGGGTGAAAAAAGAAGTGTTGTCAAAGTCTATACCAGAAATTTTGGAGAAAGTTGGATTAAGTGGAGAAGAAGGTTCAAAGGTGAGTACCTTTTCTGGAGGAATGAAACAAAGACTCGGTATTGCACAAGCATTACTGCATAAACCTTCGCTGATTGTCATGGATGAACCGGTATCCGCATTAGATCCAATCGGTAGAAGGGAAGTATTAAATCTCATTGAAGAAATAAAAAAAGATACGACTATTTTATTATCAACCCATATATTAAGTGATGCAGAAGAAATCTGTGAACGATTTGTCATGATTAAAGATGGAACAAAGATAGAAGATACAACAATTACTGAACTTTTACACCGGAATAGTGAAAATAAATTAATGATTGAAATAACAGCTAAAGATCAAAAGTGGATTGAAGTTGTAAAAAAATTACCGTATGTGAAGGACGTTGAAGTGGTTGGGCTTAAAATCAAAGTGAAGGTTGAAAGTATTGAAATAAATAAAAATATGTTATTGCAAAATGCACTCGAACATAAAGTGGACATCGTTAAATTTGAAATGAGCAACGATACTTTAGAAGAAATTTTCTTGAAATTGGTGGTGCAAAAATGAATAACTCAATTGTATTGATAAAAAAAGAATGTGTTCAAATGTTACGTGATTTTAAGATTATTTGGCTACCAATTGTTTTTATATTTTTAGGCGCAACACAACCGATAGTAACTCATTATTTGCCATCAATTTTAGAAGCGTTAGGTGGAGGACAGGGAATTACTATTGATCCGAATATGGCAGCGCAACAAGGGGGTGAAGTATTAGCGAGTACTTTGGGATCTCAGTTTGATCAGCTTGGACTTATGATTCTAGTGATTTCTATGATGGGTACTATTCAAACAGATAAAGCAAATGGTATGTTGGCTTTTATTTTAACAAGACCCGTTACTGTTACTTCATATGTAGGTGGGAAAATAGTGTCGAACTATTTAATGGTAGCGTTTAGTGTAACAATTGGATACGTTACTTCTTATCTATATGTAAATTATCTTTTTACTGCTGTTCCATTTGCACAACTAATTACTGGATTACTATTTTATCTAATTTGGGTTCTTTTTATCGTATCTTTCACAACAATGATAAGTGCTATTTTTCACAGTCAAGGTATGATTGCGTTAATTTCAATTGTTTTCCTTTTAGCCTGTAGAGTAATCGTCGGTTTGAATCCAATAATGGATCAGCTTAATCCAGCCAGTATGAGTAAGTATGCAATGGAAACGTTAGTTACGGGGGGAGTAAATTCAAACGCAATAATTACTGGATTACTAACTATAGTTTGGATTTTATTTACACTCTTCGTAACGTATTATTGGATTGCTAGTAAAAAGTTTAATGATGAATAACCGTGATGAGGGTAATGGTTTTAAGTAAAACACCCCAACAAGAAAAAGCTTCCACTACTGTGGAAGCTTTTCGAATTGAAAGTGTTGGAAGTACTACGAGAACAGTGGTGCCTTATGAATAAGGGGCAATAAAAAAATTCTGGATGCAAGAGGATTTTTTTATTGGGAATAGTAAGGATGAGGGGAGGTGCATTACATATGGGAAAAGGTAGAAGTAATAATGCTGGTAAAAAGCAACCAAATTTCGATGATTCATCTAATTTCGCTAAACAAAGTCAACCGACAGAAAAGAAGAAGAAATAAAAAAAGGAGCTCTCTTTATCAAGAGAGCTCCTTTTTTAGAGATATTGATGTTTCAACACAACAGATCGTGTGTTCAATCAAATAGTCATAAATGTAAGGTTTAAACTCCTGCTTCCACTACTGTGGAAGCTTCTCTAAATGATGTGCAATATCAATATACATATTTGAGTAAATTGAATGGATTTCATTACTTGGTGTAGCGTTAGAAGAGAAGTGGACAATGACCATATTTGCTTTCGGATCGATGTAAAGTGTTTGTCCATAACTGCCTAACACTTCGAAAGCACCTTGTTCATTGTGCGGAATCCACCATTGATTATGATAAGAAATGGAAGCTCCAGGGCCAACTGCAAGTTCACCTTCTTGGACATTTTTTATATCTTCAGTAATAGTAGAAGGGAGAATTTGTTTTCCGTTATATTCCCCGTTGTTTAATAGTAATTGCCCGAATCTAGCCATATCTCTAGCAGTTGCATTTAAACCAGCGCTAGCTTGTTCAACTTTTGTTTCATCGGTGACATAATAAGCATTTTCTTCCATACCAATTTGAGACCATATGCGCTCGCTAACATTTTCAGCTAATGATTTACCAGTGATCTTTCGAATCACCCAAGCGAGTGTTTCAGCTGATCCGTTATCGTAAGAAAAATCGGAACCAGGCGGTGCAGTTTCTTCTGCTTCTCGTAACATATCATAAATTTTCATCGGACCGTCGTAGTTTTTACCTCTAGGTAAAATATTGCTCGCTAAATATAGTTGTGCATCTTGATTTTCTAACGCTGGATGTTCGTATCCGTGAGTAGGGTATTCTACAGAAACTTGCATATCCAATAATTGCTGAAGCGAGGCATTACCGAACGGTGTATTTTTTAATTCTTTTATATATGTGTCAGCTGTTTTTTCTAAGTCAATACGATTTTCTTCAGCGAGAGATTGTATAATTGCACCGGTAAAAACCTTTGCTAATGATGCCATGCCATGAGGTTCACTCTCGTTATATCCATTGAAATATCGTTCATAAACAAGTTGTCCATTATGTACAACGACAAAAGCATCCGTTTTATTATCGTCTAAAAGTTTTTTTAGAGGAGTTGTATGTCCAAATCTACGCTCCACAGCAAAATCGTCTAAGTTTTGTGATGCGGTAGAGAAGTGGGAAACGTGATCCGGGTTATTATTTACCTCGTTAATTAAAGTGAATTCTTTCATATGTGTGTACGACCAACGTAAGTAAGGATCATCTAACCAATTTTTCTTCGTCACGTTATTTTTCGACGGGATTGTTTTATTATGTTTGAAGTATGTAAAACCGAGCCCTGTAATTACAAATATGAATGTGATTATGAGTAAGAGTAGGGGAGATTTTTTAAGTTTCATATCGGTCCCTCCTTTTTTATTTCTATTATAAGTATACGCTTCTATTAAAAGAAATACAAAATAAGGAAAGTAAACGGGGAAGTTTACTTTCCTTATTCATGTTAAGCGGAAACTTTTCCATCTGTATGCTGTTTCTTGAATTTTTGTTTTCGTCCGTGTAATCCATAATATAGAAGTAAAGTGAAGGCAACGATAATAGCTGCGATAAAATACATGTTATGGTAACTGGATTTCGCTGCGACGATACCTAAAATGAAAGAACCAAAGCCAATACCACTATCAAAGAATGAGAAGTAAGTAGCTGTCGCAGAACCACGTCGGTGGTTTGGAGCGGCAGAAATTGCAATCGTTTGGAAGCTAGGAATTAATGTCCCGTAGCCTAAACCGATTAGCATACCTGCGCCAAGGAACCAAAATGAAGTTTGTGCTTGACTTAAAATGAACATCCCAATTGTGAAAATAAGGATAGCTGGGTAAACAAGTACATTTTCACCGAAGCGATCAAAAATCTTACCTGTAAATGGACGAGAAATTACAACAACAAGTGCGTATAAAATAAAGAAGTAACTTGCAATGTCAGCTAAACCGAGCTCTTTTGCATAAATAGGAATAAAGGATAAAATGCCACTATAAGAAAAGGCTAAAACAAATCCTGTAAGAGCGATCGGAATAGAAGATGGTTCAAGTAAGTCTTTCCATTTCATTTTTTCTTGTCTTTGTTTCTTTATTGGTGCTTCATGCGGAATATTTACAAGTAGTCCTAATAAAAATGCAAGTAATGAAAATACGGAACAAACGATAAATAATACAGTAAATGAAAAATGAGAAATAATTGTTAAACCTAAAAAAGGACCAATTACCATCGGCAGACTCATGAATACGCCGAAATAGGCAAGTGCTTCGCCGCGTCTATGAGCTGGCGCAACATCTGTGACAATCGTACCTGTTGCTGTCGTTGCCATACCGAACCCAATACCATGTAAGAAGCGAAGGGAAAGTAATAAAAATAAACTTTGCGCACCGAAATACATAACAGTAGCGGCTAAAAATAATGAAAGTGAAATAAATAATATTTTCTTTCTTCCTAAATCATCGAGCCATTTTCCTGTAAATGGTCGACATAAAACAGATGAAATAAGAAATACAGTTGCAACTAAACCGATTTCCTCAGGTTTTCCTTTTAGGTTGTCTATAACGTAGACAGGCAAAGTAGTCATAAGCATATAAAATGTTAAGAAGAGAAATAGACTACTAAAACAAGTTCCGAGGAAATCCTTCGTCCAAAGTTTCTCACTTTGCATCGTCATCCCTCCAATTTAATCTAAATTTTTAATAATTTGTTGTAACACTTGAAATGCTTGATGTAACTCATCTTCGTTAATATCTTCTAGCGTCTTTTCTTCAAAAGTATCAACTTCTTCTTGCCATACCGGAATCATTTTTATCGCTGTTTCTGATAAAGAAATAAGCTTTTCACGGCGATCTTTTCCTTCTGTACGAATAATCCATCCCATCGTTTCCATACGTGTTAACGTACGAGTCATCGTTGGTGATTCAACATTTAAATACTGACATAATTCTGTTTGCGTACAAGAACCAGTTTGATTGATGCGGAAAATAACAGCCCATTGCGCACTAAATAACCCAGTTGGAGATACGCGTTCATTAAATTTCTTTGTGAATTTTCGAGAAGTCTGGCTGACAATGTGAAAAAAATGTTGTTTTTCGTCCATGTATTTTGATCCTTTCAAATTAGTTACCTAGCTAACTATATACTTTTTCATTATAATTGTCTAGTAATAGACATGTTGATTTATGTAAAAAATTCGTATAGGTTTTATGTTGCGAACATATATTCTGCATGCTATTCTTTAAGTAAGTAAAGAATTTTCTTTCTATTAAATAGAATGGGGGAACTTGTGATGATTAAGCCTGCAACAATGGAGTTTGTTTCACTATCGAATGGAGAAACGATTGCGTATCAGGAAGTTGGAAGGCAAAATGCAGAAAGTCTTGTACTCATTCACGGAAACATGACATCGTCACAACATTGGGATTTAGTAATTGAAAAGCTGCAAGATCAATACCATATTTACGCTCTTGATTTAAGAGGATTTGGCCAATCAACGTATAATCAATCGATAGATTCATTACAAGACTTTGCAAGAGATGTAAAACTATTTATTGATCAATTAAAACTAGAAAAATTTTCATTAATGGGCTGGTCAATGGGCGGTGGTGTTGCGATGCAATTTACAGCGAATCATCCAACGTTTGTCGAAAAGTTAATTTTAGTAGAATCAGTGGGCATGAAGGGATATCCAATTTTTAAAAAAGATATTAACGGGCAGCCGATCGTATCAAGTTTAGTAAAGACGAAAGAAGAGGTCGCACAAGATCCCGTACAAATTGCTCCAGTACTAGACGCGATAAAAAATATGAATAAATTATATTACCGTACAATATGGAATTTATTAATATATACACATAATCAACCTGAACCGGATCGTTACGAAAAGTATTTAGATGATATGTTAACACAGCGTAATTTCGTAGATGTAAATTATGCGCTCATTACATTTAACATTTCGGATGAACATAACGGGGTTGTAGAGGGAAATAAGCAAATTCATCATATTAAAGCGCCGACACTTGTCATACAAGGTGACAGAGATTACGTCGTACCGCAAGTAGTCGGTGAGGAATTAGCAAAACATTTGCCGAATGCAGAGTTGAAAGTGTTAGAGGATTGCGGTCATTCACCGTTTATTGATTGTTTAGATGTATTTATAAAACATGTGGAGGATTGGTTAGAAGAGAAATAATCCCCGAAATGAGAAATGTTGCATATACTATAACATTTGTATGTAAAAGGGGAGAGTATTAATGCATAAACCATTTTTAATCGCTTATTCGCCATATAATCATCATATATATACAAAAATAATGATAGCTCCGATGTATATGCAAGTTTCACCAGCTGTAGTTCCTTTACAAATGCAATACCCGCAGCCACCAATTGCTAGTGCACAGCAATACGTGTATGAAACGGATTTTTATAAACATCCATATTTCAAGCAATTCCATAACAATGTGAAAGCACAAGTTTGGGAAGGATAAGAAGCTAAAAGAATCATTCTTTTAGCTTCTTTTTTTATTTTGAATATTCGTACACGCGTTTGAAGAAACAGTTTATAATGAAAGGTGGAAAGCGTGAGAAGGAGAGGGAAAGGGATGTCACTGCGTTTTACATTTTGGATTATGGTTGGGATTGTAGCAATCTCGGGTTTGTCACAAGGGATGCTCTTACCGGCCATTGCAATGATTTTTGAACAAGAAGGGGTTAGCTCAAGTATTAATGGTATTCATGCAACGGCATTATACATTGGGATATTAGTTATTTCGCCGTTTCTTGAAAAACCGATGCAAAAGTTTGGAATGAAGCCAATTATCGTTATTGGTGGGTTTCTCGTTATTATTTCATTATTCTTCTTTACACAAATTTTTTCATTTTGGGTATGGTTCGTACTTAGATTTCTAGTTGGAGTCGGAGATCATATGCTTCATGTCGGAACACAAACATGGATTACGACAACATCAGACCCAAGTAAAATAGGTAGACAAGTATCGATATACGGTGTATTCTTCGGAATTGGTTTTGCCGTCGGCCCGTATTTAGCAAGCACTGTGCAGTATGGTCTTGCAACGCCGTTTATTATATCTACTATACTTTGTTTAATAGGTTGGCTCCTATTACTTCCAACGAAAAATGCATTCCCAGCGCAAGATGAAAGAGAAGTGAAGAGCGAATCATCATTTTCTCGTTATAAACAAGTTGTTGGATTAGGATGGATTGCGCTACTGGGACCACTTGCATATGGCGTACTGGAAGCAATGCTAAACAGTAACTTACCAGTATACGCGCTTCGTAAAGGATGGTCTGTTTCAGAAGTATCCTTCTTATTACCAGCATTTGCAGTTGGGGGCATTATTACACAAATTCCGCTCGGGATATTGAGTGATAAATACGGAAGGGACCGTATTTTAACGTGGACGTTCAGCGTAAGTACGGGCATTTTCTTGCTGGCAGCCGTATTTGATCAATATTACTGGATCGTCTTTGCCTGCATGTTGTTAGCGGGTATGGTCATTGGATCGTGCTTCTCTTTAGGGCTTGGATTTATGACAGATTTATTACCGAGACACTTATTGCCAGCAGGTAATATATTATCTGGAATCGCCTTTAGTTTAGGAAGTATACTGGGACCTGTATTAGGAGGCGTATTTATAGAAAAAATACAGTATACAAGCTTTTTTATTGCGGTTATGATTATAATGGGAATTCTCGCAATGGTATATATGATCTACATGAAGAATCAATTCGCATCAAGAAAAATAGAAAGTAGGTTAGGGCATGACAAAACAACCTAATAAAAAGAAATTTGAAGTACTCGAAAACGAAACAATTACAGACTGCTTAGCACGTATGGAACAAGAAGGCTATGCACCATCTCGTCGTATGGAAGAACCAATCTTTCATGAAGTGAAGAAAAACGGCAAAACAGAAGTTGAACCGTGCGGTAGAAAGATTGTCTTTGAGGGGAAATTGAAGTAATCCGAATAGCAAATTCTCTTTATAGTATAGAGCCACCCAATTCATTTGAGTTGGGTGGCTTTTTTTAACTGACTAATGAAAGACTAGGCTAAACGATCTTCATTTGTAAAGGTAGTATAGATAGGAATTAACTACATAAAATTGAAGAAAAATGCGAAAGCTTTTTATAAAATATGGAAATGTTAAAACCCCTTTGATAAAATAGCAATATGCAAAAATAATTATTTATAAATTCTCAATGTAATGAATATTCATGTTTAAATATACGAATTTAACTACGTAGTTATTGTGCTAAAGGGGGAGAAAGATGTTAGATGAATTGTACAATGCTTTTTTAAATGCATCGGGTTTTACAGAAAGCGCGAGGAAACGAGATCGATATGATGATTTACATGATTATTTAAAAGATCAAGAAAGAGAGTTAAAACAATTCATTCAAGAGGCTGAATCAGCGAAAAGAGATTATGAGAGTAAAAGTAATGGCTTAGAAGCTAATAAAATTCCGGCAGTTGAATTTGAACAAAAACGTCATGAAAAGGATGAAGACTTACATACAGTATTATCCTATTTTAAAAGTGCATTAAGCGATGTTGGATCTGCAAAAAGTACAGCTTATGCAAAGTATTTGGAATATAAAGCGAAAGCAGAAGCGGAGAAAGCGTCAGCATACGCTGCAGCGAACAAGGCTTTTGAAGAAAAGAAAAAGGAATTTGAAAACTTTATCCATTAAGCATAAGAAGAATGGAGGGAATCCACATGAGTGGTAAAGAGGTTGAAATTATAGGAAGTAACACAGCAAGTGCCATTTCTTACGCGCAAAATATTGAAAATGGTATGAAGGATTCTTTAAATCAAGCGAAAAACTTAAAAGCGTACGTTACATGTGCGAACTGGAATGGAAAAACGAGAGATGCCTTTTTAAGTTATCTAGATTTAATCATTCAATATAACTCAGAAATGGTAGAGGCATTTGAAGGACATACGAAAGCTTTGAAAGAGTTAGAGAAAAGTATTCAAACGTATGGCGATATATCGGAAGTAAGGGCGATAAAAAAATTGTGATGGAGAAATGAGGGATAAAAGAATGAGAAAAGAAATGGTTTTTGCACCTGCTGAATTATATGTTCTCGCGGGTGCAGCTGGGGTTACGGATATATTTGGATTGCCAAACCGTGACGTAATTATTTTACTTGATGAAGAATGTGTCACGAAAGCAACTACGAGTTTAAAAGAAAAAGGCTTACTTACAAGTGAAAATGGAATTACCCCTGCAGCTTTTCAAATAATTGAGCTATTAAAGGAATATGAAAATTGTCATGAATACACGAGAATGAATAATGTATTAATTGGCTTTTTGAAAGATGATAAAGACCGAGTGGCTGTATTAACAGAAATAGAACCAAATAAAAAATACGAGATCGACTACATACCAAAGCCAGACGTATATTTTTCCTTATTAACACGCATCCCTTTCTTATTGAGAGAACCGAGGGACATAGAAGATACATTTTTCTCAAAGAGAATGACAGAAACAGAACAACAAACATTTGAGGAAAAAGATTTATCAAATAAAGATGTTATAGCGATAGAAACGTATAAGAGGCCTCGTAGTAATAGAGGAGGAAAATGGGAATGTTTCTTATATTTCACTGAAGGAGAAGATTACGTTCAAATAGATGTAGAACGTAATCGATATGACTGGGTGAGCCTCTATGCGGTGAATAAGAAATTGTATGACGTGTTAAAAATGCCGTATAAAAAATTAATTGACCCGAGACAATTTTCGTTAGGAGGTATTGAATAATGCAAGTATCAATGGGAGACGGTGGTTCTGGTGGTGGAGAAGAAGTATTAGTTAATTTTCAAGAACTACTTGATATAGTAATGAAATTAGAAGATATATATAAAATCCATGTAGACGTCATTGGAACGAATATTGAGAGTTTATTAAGCAGTGATTTTTATCAAAAAGGTGAAGCGATGAGAGTAATTGAAAAATATCCTGATATATTACACAAAACACTTGAATTTGCTGAACACTATTCTAGGTCGGCGAGACTTGTAAGGGTCGCATGTGTAGAAATGCTTGAAAAGGACGAACAATTACGTGAAATATTAAGTAAGTTGTAGAAATCACCATACGGCTGGGGGGATGAAAACGAAATGGATGTGAAATATAGACCTGAACCATGGCAAAACATGGGGGATGGTATGAATCGAATTACAAAAGATGCACTCATAAAATTACAGCGCGCAAATGAATTATTGAAAAAAATTGATGGAAGAATACGAGATTTAGACTCAGATGGCAGTATACATTTTAACCCAAAAGATCAATCGCAAAAAATCGGGGAATTACTTGATAGCTATTCGACATTACAAAGATATTGCGGAGAAGCAGGGCGATTGGTCTCTGAACATATAGATAAACCTTTTTTAGTAGAAATGGATAAATTCGCTCAAAAAATGAGAGATACATCTATTCTCAGTTTCGAAACAGATAACCGAATTGGCTCCACAACAACGACAGTATTACCAGATGCGCACGCAGGGTACGGAAGTGTACCACAAACAATAAAAACAAAAAAAGATAAAATAACAGTAGAAGATATTTTTAGAGATTCACCTGCATTTGATAACGTACTGAGAGAGGAATACAAAGAACTAAAAAAACAAAACCCAGATGCAAAATTAAATTATGAAGAATACAAGAAAGTAGTCCCATCCACACGAGGATTTGAATACAAATCGATAGAAGATGAACAGAAAAAACTAGAAATGGTGCGAGACATAGGAATAGGCGTAGGAATCATCATCACAACAATCCTTTGCCCACCACTCGGAACCGCTGCGGCAGTTGTATACGGCGCTGTACAAATCAAAAGTGGTATCGACGGAGAAGACTGGGGAACACACCGGAAATTGAGCCAAGAAGAGCGGGTAGGAAACATCATTTTTGGCGGATTAGACGCAATCCCAGTTGTTGGAGCAGTAGGAAAAGGAGTAAAAGCATTCAAAGACACGAGTGAATTGGCTGATTTAGCGAAATTATTAAAATACAAAGAAGGAATGCCTGGTTTTAATCCAAATTTGGGTGGAAATGTGGTACAATCGCTTAAGGAAAATAATCTATTAAAAAATTTAAAAATACAAGGCTGGAAAACCGTAGGTAAGATTAATGATGCAGACTACTTCATTAAAGGTCTAGTGGCAAAAGGTGTGGACTCCGTAACCCCATTCGCTAAAGGTGTAGAAATAATGCCAGATGGAAGTGTCGTTAGATCTGGAACGAACTATAGCGGGAAATTCCAAGAAGCCCATGATGCCTCAAAGGCGAGTATTCAGAGTAGGATCTCGAATTTGGAGAGTGGTGGGGTTAAGGGTACGGGTAGTAACGTAAACCCAAATAAAATTACGCTAACTCAGGAAAGAGAAAAATATTATCGAAAGAAAATAGATGAAGCTAAAGCGCGAGGAGATTATAAAGCAGCAGATGATATTAGATATGATCGTCATTGTGAAGAAACGAGACAACCTTTAGAGCGTAAAGATTGGGATGCTAGGACTGAAAATTTAAGAAAGAGCCAAGAGCGTGGAAGAGAAGAAGAAATAAAAGGGAGAAAAGCTTTGGGAGAACACCTAAATCGTACATTAGAGGACAATAACTCTGGCAAGGTTGTTACGTATACATCCAGTGAAGGGCATCTTACGCGTCCAGATAGTATAGGTCGTAATGCTAAGGATGAAATCGATTTAGTTCATGATCACAAACACAAAATAAGTGACAAAGAACACGTTATTCATAATGACAGTCAAATGCGTGCTGAAAGAGAGATGCTCGAAGATAAAAGTGGAAGTCATATTGTGACAATATCAAGTGATAAACCCGATTTGAATGGAATTCCTCCTCATCCAAGACCAAGTGGACCTTTAGCGAAGGAGAGTGACATTTTCTATACTGATCCGAATAGTGGTAAAGTGACACATAAGTGGGAAACACACCCAGATATCCCAGGTGGAGGTATATGGATAAAAATATAGATAAGTATGTAACTTTACTTTTTAGTATTAAGGGGGATTTAAATGAAACCTAATTATTTTACAATTGCAATGTATCCTACAGTATCGATTAATCAGGAAGAGATACTAGGTCGTCTTTTGGACGTGTTTGATTCGAATGAAAAATTTGCTCCTACTCATTGGGGTAACAGTGAAACCGTACGTGTAGAATATAATCGTGGGGAAATTCTTGAAAAGGTGATTTTGGAACGTAAAGTATCAGAAGTACACTTGTATCGTGATAAAGCAGTGCACTATAGAGGAAGCTTTAAAGTTAACTGGAGTCATAGGTCATATCTTGAGTTTGAGTTTCATAAATCAATACCTAAAAGTTTATGGTCTGCTTTTTTTGAGCTATCCGATCAAATCGCAGAAATTGTAAAACCACGTTTTGGGGTGTCGCAAATTTTTTGGAAAGCGTCTTATCCATGGAATACTGAACGTGAACGGTTACATATGTGGATGAATATGTCTGCCTTACCTATACCGGTAAGGTTTCTTCCTAACGGTCCTTTGGGGATAGGCGCTAGAACATATTTGAGTGGTCATATTTTAGACATGTTTGATAAGGAATTATTACTAAATAGCCCAGCTGTCGTATCAGAGCTGGATTGGGGTGGGATTTGTATAGATCTTTTACAAAATCCATTAGAAGCCGATATAGATATGTTACTTGATAGTTGGTTACATGTAATGAAATACTTAGAACCAGCTCAAGTAATGGCCATGCCAAGTTTTCATGAAAGTCGAATGGTTGTAACTTATTCTCCAAATGTTGCTTGGAAGGAGTATCTGGAAAGTTAAATGAAAGGAATTTTTAATCATGGATGAGAAAAATAATGATAGAATAAGAGTCATGGAAATATTAAATCAATCTCAATACAATGATGAAATTATAGATGGGCTAGATATGAGCAATTTAGACCTTACTTTTTCTGATTTGTCAGAGGTGATGGCAGAGGGTATCATGGCAAAACAAGTCCATTTAAGAGCTTCTTCACTAATGAGAGCATCGTTTTTTGATTGTGATTTTGAGTTTGCTGATTTCAGAAGCTGTAATTTAGAGGAAATACATATTGCAGATTGTAGATTTGGTGAAGCTAATTTCTCTAAAGCCAATATGAAATATGCAAAGGTAAATATAAGTAGTTGTTTTGAAACATGTTTTGATGAAGTTGATTTTTCATATGGAGAATTAGTTGGAACGATATTAAATCATGCTACTTTTCGACGAGCAAATTTATATAAAATAGATGCAAAACAGGCCGACTGTACGGGAACGGATTTCAGCAGCGCGAATCTTACAGAAGGCCATTTTGAAAAATCATATTTAGGAAATTCAAATTTATCAGAAGTAAATGCTAGAAATGCTGATTTTACAAACGCAGATTTAACAGGAGCAATCCTTTTAAATGGGAATTTCACGGATGCGAATTTTACCGGTGCTAAACTTGACAATGTAGTTTGGAAGGGAGCAAAGGTAGAAGGAGCCAAGTTTGACGAAGATGTTAAGGAACAAGTCTTAAAAATGATTTAAATATGATGGGAAGTATATACATTTAAGCACTCGAAAACCTATGATTGGTAGCGAGTGCTTTTTTCTTAGAGATATTAGAGATTGATAAATAAGTAAAAATCAATATAGATTATTTTTAAGGATTGTTAGATAGATTAAGTCGTGAATATTATATAATTGAAAAATTAGTAAAAGGTGTGGACTCCGTAACCCCATTCGCTAAAGGTGTAGAAATCATGCCAGATGGAAGTGTCGTTAGATCTGGAACGAACTATAGCGGGAAATTCCAAGAAGCCCATGATGCCTCAAAGGCGAGTATTCAGAGTAGGATCTCGAATTTGGAGAGTGGTGGGGTTAAGGGTACGGGTAATACTGTTCATAGATCTGAAATTGACGAAGTAATTAAAAATAATTACGATAAAGACGGAAATTTGATTAATAGATCAATTGTGCCTAAGGGATATGATAGTGTTGAAGATTTCTTAAAACAAGTAGATGATACTACTATCAAAGAATTTGGGTATGATAGTGTTGAAGAGTTTAAAGAAGTCGTGGGACTAACAGAAACATATTTGAATACTAAAACGAAAAATAATATATTAAATAAGCCTTTAGCAGGAGGAACACATGTGAAAAAAGGAGTAGATTTTGATATTTTAGGATTCCCAATATTTAAAGGGGACGATGTTAAATTTACAATGAGACTAGATAAGAATTTACATATTAGTCCAGATGAGGCACAGTTTAAGGAATGTACAAGGAAATTAAAAGAAGCGATTGATTCAGGCAAGATTCCAAAAGAATTGTTTTCTCCAGATCAATTAGCTCAAATAAATGCTGGTAAGGCAAGAATAAAAGGATTAACTTGGCATCACCATCAAGTCCCTGGCAAGATGCAATTAGTTATTTCAAAAGTACATAAAGTAAATCACTTAGGTGGAAATAAATTATGGGGAGATGGAATTAGATGAGAAAAGTAGAGTGGCAATTTGCTGATGCAACTGTAAGTGAAGATTTTGTAGGGGAAATTGGTAATGAAATAGGTGTTAAATTTCCAAACGATTATATAAAATGTGTAGCTGTGAATAATGGTGCTAATGTGGAACCAGAAATATTTAATGTGAATAATCATGAGAGAGTTTTTGGGACTTTATTATCTTTTGATGAAAATAGTGACGAATATATAGTTGAAGTATATAATGACTTTAGTGATACATTACCTAAAGAATTAATTCCATTTGCATTTGACCCAGCAGGAAATTTAATTTGCTTTGATTATAAAAATCATGAAGAAAATCCAATTGTTGTTTTTTGGGAACATGAAGATGCATGGGAAAAGGAAGCGCTGATGGAAAGTGAAGGGATTACGGCAGAAGAAGCAGAGAAAATCGCAAGAGAAAATGTATTTTACATTGCAGATACATTTACTGATTTTTTAAGTAAATTACACGATTAAAAAATATAATGATGAATGAAAAATAAATTTTATGTGAAGTGGATAGAAAAAATAATAGGGTGTTTGAAAATAGATACTCCATGATGGTTGTACCATCATAGAGTACTATGTACAATGATAGAATAGAAAACGAAGTACGAGCTTAGGCGATATGACATTTTACTGTGCGACGAATACAAAGACATGGAATGGACATAAAACTAACGAACTCGTACAAGCTCGTAATTTTTACTGTAGTAGTTGTCACGACATATAAAAGGTGTCATACTGTTGCCATAAAACTTACAAATTTAATGCTACTTAAAAACAGATGAACTTAAAGCACTTGATTGTCAACTAGAGGCAACAAGTGCTTTTTTGCGTTTTAGCGTAGAAATTTAAAAGAGCATTATAATTTTATAAGTGCATTAAGTGTTAAATTTTTATTGTTGTTTTATAGATTGTAATGGCTATGTACAGTGTACGACGATAGTAGAGGGAAAAATAAAGGGTTGTGTTATTTTTTGAAGTCATCGTAAAGTACGTTTTAACGGATGGACGTTATGCACACGTTATCCGCAAAAAACGGGTAAACGTTACAGGGATTGTAATTGCTGTAACGGGAAGGGACTCAATATGGAAGAGAAAGTAGTTGGTTATGTACGAGTTTCAACAGAAGGTCAAGTACGTGAAGGGTACAGCTTGGCGTATCAAGTAGAAGAAATTGAACGGTACTGTAACGAGAATGAATTACAACTGCTTCACATATACGAAGATAAAGGAATTAGCGGAGCGACAGTAGATGAAGATGGATTAACAGTTGAACGTGAAGGTTTACAAGAATTATTGTCAGATATGACATATCATCAAGTGAGCCACGTGATTGTACTAAATACATCTCGGTTATGGCGCTCTGATATGGCAAAAGTGTTAATACAACGAGAGCTAAAGAAATACAAGGTAGATGTGAAAGCAATTGAACAACCCAATTACAGTATATACACACATGACCCAAATGATTTTTTAGTAAATGGCATGTTAGAGCTATTAGACCAATATCAACGTCTCGAGATTGCGTTGAAGCTAAGTAGAGGCAGAAAGAAAAAAGCGGAACAAGGTGGATATGCAGGGGGCGGTGTGATGTTTGGTTATAGGGCAAACAAAGGACAAAAAGTGTTAGAAGTAGATGCTAGTAAAGCAATCGTTGTACGTAGGCTATTTGAGCTACGACACTTTTTTAAGCATTGGTCACTTACTCAATTGGCAGAGCGACTGAATACGGAAGGCTATCGTACAGAGAAAGGAAAGCTGTTTACGAAAGTACAAGTGAAACGCATGTTAGACCGAGAGAGTTTTTATCGAGGGATATATACATACGGGCAAATACAAGTAAACGGTAAACATCCAGCAATTATATAACAGTCGTACTTAAAGAAATCGCTCATTTTACTATATGTACTTATGAAATTATGAAAATGGATAGGCTTGCGTACCTATGCGCATCGGAAGATGAACGCTCGAACTAAGGTTGCCGACATTTTTATATATGACTAAATCATTGAATAGAGGGATGAGTTATGCATAATAGACAGAACTATTTGTATGTAGGAGTAGATTTACATAAGGAGCATCATACGGCTGTTATGATTAATTGTTGGCAAGAGAAATTAGGAGAAATACAATTTGATAATAAACCATCTGCATTTTCGAAGTTCTTATTAAAAGTAGAGACATATGTGTGTGATGGGATAACTGTTGTATTTGGTTTAGAAGATGTTGGCGGTTATGGAAGAGCATTAGCGAAATATTTAGTAGATCACGAACAGGTAGTAAAAGAAGTAAATCCAGCTTTATCATTTTTAGAACGAAAAAGTCAAGTGATGATACAAAAAAATGATAGTTGGGATGCGGAATGTGTAGCACGCATATTGATAAACAAATTTAATCAATTACCAGATGCAAAGCCAAACGATTTATTATGGTCAATACAACAATTGGTTTCAAGAAGGAATGCATTAGTAAAAGCACAAAGTGCATTAAAGAACCAATTACATATTCAATTAAACCACCATTATCCAAGTTATAAAAAGTTTTTCTCAGAGTTAGATGGAAAAACAGCATTAGCATTTTGGGAGCAATATCCGTCACCCTCTTGTTTAGAGGGGACGAATATAAAGCGATTAACAACTTTTTTATTAGATGTTAGCAACAATACATGTTCAGTAAAGAAAGCAAGCGACATATTAAAAGTTGTAAAAGAAGATGGACATACAATGAAGGAATATCAAGACACACGAGACTTTTTAGTAAGAAGTATTGTACGGGAGATTGAGTTTAAAAAGAAAGAAATGAAATACATCGAAAAAGAATTAAAACAGCTAGTAAATCTACTAGATTATCAATTAGAGACGATGCCGGGAATAGAACTTGTGACGGCATCAGCATTAATAGCTGAGATAGGAGATATAAGACGATTTCTAAATGCCAATAAATTAGCACGATTTGCGGGGATTGCGCCTGTTTACTTTGGTTCTGGTGGGAAAGGTAAGACACATAAAAGCAAACAAGGAAACAGGGCGTTACACGCTTTATTTTATAATTTAGCTGTACAGCAAGTGCAAGTAGCGAAAGGAAGTAAGTTACCTAGAAACCCAGTGTTTCATGCATACTATCAAAAGAAGCTTAAAGAGGGCAAAACCAAAGGACAAGCATTGGTATGTATTATGAGAAGACTTGTAAACATTGTATATGGCATGATGAAATATAAAACAGCTTATGAATTGCCGGTAGTGGAAGAAAAAGAAGTAGTTTAATAAGGTTTACATGGTTTGCTTTTTTATTGTGAGGGTTTAAGATTACAACATAGGGTACGGGTAAAGCTACTAGACTTATTCCAGGTCCCCCTGGAAAGGTTACAGGAGGTAGTTCTACAAAATTAGGGCAAAATTTATTGGAATCCATGGGGCTTCCACGTTCTGCATCACGGAAAGGATATCAGGCGCAACATATAATACCTAAAAATTTAAGAAATCATCCGGTATTAAAGAAAATTGGAATGGATATGGATCATGCTGATAACGGGATATTTTTACCGATACCAGCAAAAGATCCAAGTGCTTTGTCTAGGCATAGAGGATTTCATAGTGTATATAATAATGTGGTTAAAGATCAGTTAGATAAATTAAATATCAATCAAAGTATTAAGGAGTTGGAACAACAAGTATTTGAATTGCAACAAAAATTAAAAAAAGGTACAGAAAGTGGCTTGCCATTATACAAATCAAAGGTATTAGAAATTGGTATTGAGAAGTTTTACAAAACAAAATTAAATGAAGAAATAAAGATTTGGCAAAGAGGTGGCGGTGCTACTGAAGAACTTTGGGAAAGGTGGATAAATAAATGAAGTACGGAAAAAACACTCAATTAGTCGAAGAGGTTATTAATTTTATTACAAATTTACAACTTTTTCATAATGAAAACCTTCTAAATCGTGATGTTGTTATGGTTAATGAGTATGAAAGAGCACAAGAATTGGCATGGTCTCAAGATTTGGATGAGGTTGAAAACGTTTGGGAAGATATTAAATCCTCAGAAGGTGGGGAAATAATAGGACAATTATATGAGCATGATTTAAACTCTATGGAGCGTCCTATAAGGGAGATTATTCAATCATCTGAGAACTATCCAGGTGATTTTGTATTACAATATATTGATATTTTTGAAGAAATAATTGGAGATTTACATATGTGTGCACTAAATCGTTTAGTAAATGGAAAAGTTGATAATTTTTATGAAAGAATCTTTGAGGTTTATAAGCTTGGGGGATGGCCTTGTGGATGGGAAGGTGAATATCCACAAGGGAGAATAATTGTATATTCACCAGATAAAAAATAAAGTATATTTGTAGTGGAAAGAAAAACAATAAGTGGTTTAAAAGTAGAGACCCATGATGGTTGTACCATCATGGAGTATTACGTACAATGATAGAACAGAAAACGAGGTGCGAGCTTAGGTGAGATGACATTTTACCGAAAGATGAATATAAACGCATGGAAGAGACATAAAATTAACGAACTCGTACAAGCTCGTTAGTTTTAAATTAATATTTGTCACGATATATATAAGGTGTCATACTATTATTATAAAACTTATAAATTAAAGCTACTTAAAAACAGATGAACTTAAAGCGCTTGATTGTCAATTATGGCAACAAGTGCTTTTTGCATTTTAGAGTAGAAATAAGTTGGTAAACGTATAATTTTATAAATGTATTAAGTGTTAAATTTTATAAACTGTAGTGGCTTTGTACAGTGTACGACACTACTAGAGAAAAAACTATTGTAAAAATAAAGGGTTGTATTATGTTTTGAAGTCATCGTAAAGTACGTTTTAACGGATTTACGTTACGAACACGTTATCCGCAAAAAAACGGATAAACGTTACAGGGACTCAAATTACTGTAACGGGAGGGGATTTATGATGGGAAAGAAAGTAGTTGGTTACATACGAGTTTCAACGGAAGGACAAGTACGTGATGGGTATAGTTTAGTGTATCAAATAGAAGAGATTGAACGTTACTGTAACGAAAATAATTTAGAACTACTTCGTGTGTATGAAGATAGAGGATTAAGCGGAGCGACTGTTGATGAAGAGGGATTAACAGTTGAACGTGATGGACTACAAGAGCTATTGTCGGATATGGCGAAAGTATTAATACAACGAGAACTAAAGAAACATGAAGTGGATGTGAAGGCAATTGAACAATCAAGCTATAGTATTTACACACATGATCCAAATGACTTTTTGGTGAATGGCATGTTAGAACTATTAGACCAATATCAACGACTTGAAATTGCGTTGAAGTTAAGTAGAGGTAGAAAGAAGAAGGCTGAACGAGGTGGATATGCAGGTGGTGGCGTACTTTTTGGCTACAAGGCCAAAAAAGGACAAAAGGTGTTAGAAGTAGATGCTGGGAAAGCAGTAGTTGTACGTAGACTATTTGAGTTAAGACACATTTTTAAACATTGGTCACTTACCCAATTGGCAGAACAATTGAATGTAGAAGGATACTGCACAGCGAAAGGTAAACAATTTACGAAAGTACAAGTGAAACGCATGTTAGATAGAGAGAATTTTTATCGTGGCATGTATAAATACGGGAAAATACAAACAAAAGGACAACATGCAGCAATTATATAACAGTCGTACTTAAAAAAATCGCTCATTTTACTATAAGTACTTATGAAATTATGAAAATGGATAGGCTTGCGTACCTATGCGCATCGGAAGATGAACGCTCGAACTAAGGTTGCCGACATTTTTATATATGACTAAATCATTGAATAGAGGGATGAGTTATGCATAATAGACAGAACTATTTGTATGTAGGAGTAGATTTACATAAGGAGCATCATACGGCTGTTATTATTAATTGTTGGCAAGAGAAACTAGGAGAAATACAATTTGAGAATAAACCATCTGCATTTTCGAAGTTCTTATTAGAAGTAGAGACATATGTGTGTGATGGGATAACTGTTGTATTTGGTTTAGAAGATGTTGGTGGTTACGGAAGAGCGTTAGCGAAATATTTAGTAAATCATGAACAAGTAGTGAAAGAAGTAAATCCAGCTTTATCATTTTTAGAGCGAAAAAGCCATGTGACGACACAAAAAAGTGATAGTTGGGATGCGGAATGTGTAGCACGCATATTGGTAAACAAATTTAATCAATTGCCAGATGCAAAGCCAAACGATTTATTTTGGTCGATACAACAACTAGTATCAAGAAGGAATGCATTAGTAAAAGCACAAAGTGCGTTAAAGAATCAACTACATATTCAATTAAATCATCATTATCCAAGCTATAAAAAGTTTTTCTCAGAGTTAGATGGGAAAACAGCATTAGCGTTTTGGCAGCAATATCCGTCATCCTCTTGTTTAGAGGGGACGAATATAAAGCAATTAACAGCTTTTTTATTAGATGTTAGCAACAATACATGTTCAGTAAAGAAAGCAAGCGACATATTAAAACTTGTAAAAGAAGATAGACAAACAATGAAAGAGTATCAGGAAACGCGAGATTTTTTAGTAAGAAGTATTGTAAGGGACATTGAGTTTAAAAAGAAGGAAATGAAATACATCGAAAGAGAATTAAAACAGCTAGTAAAACTACTAGATTATCAATTAGAGACGATGCCGGGAATAGAACTTGTGACGGCATCAGCATTAATTGCAGAAATTGGGGATGTAAGACGATTTCCAAATGCCAATAAATTAGCACGATTTGCGGGGATTGCGCCGGTTTACTTTGGTTCTGGCGGAAAAGGTAAGACACATAAAAGCAAACAAGGAAACAGGGCGTTACACGCTTTATTTTATAATTTAGCTGTACAGCAAGTGCAAGTAGCGAAAAGAAGTAAGATGCCACGAAATCCAGTGTTTCATGCGTACTATCAGAAGAAACTAAAAGAAGGAAAAACAAAGGGACAAGCATTGGTATGTATTATGAGAAGGCTTGTAAACATTGTTTATGGCATGATGAAATATAAAACAGCTTATGAATTGCCGGTAGTGGAAGAAAAAGAAGAAGTTTAATAAGGTTTACGTGGTTTGTTTTTTTATTGTGAGGGTTTAAGATTACAACATAGGGTACGGGTAATAGTAAAATCCAATTAGGTAAAGAAGATTTGGATGCTTTACGGAAAAAGTGGAATGTTCCAGAGACTAATACAATAGCAGTTGGTAAAACAGATGTAAAAGGCCTTAGGGATTTGGCTTTTGAAGGAGGGTCTCCAGAAGTTAGAAAAGAAGCTGGACTGCCTTCATTGGATACAATCTTACCAAATAGGGAGATTAGGGCTCCATATGACCATTTAAAAAATCCTAAGTTAGCACAGTTTACAAGACATGCTGAAGAAGGAGTTTTAAATGAGTTTGATTATGCTATAAAAAAAGCAGGAATCGAACCAACGGAAGTAACGGGTACACTTAGAATTCATCAATCTAACCCAAGAGGTGTATGTAATAAGTGTAGCAAAGGATTACTGAAACCACATCCTATTGAAAAGAGTGGTATATTTTATCAAGCTAGCAAAAAATATCCTAACTTAACAATAGAAGTAACATCGGAGATTGATGGCAGTGTTAAAACTAATGGATTGTTATCTTTTGTTTTAAAAGATGGAAAGATCATTGAATAATTTAAGGAGGAAATCATGGGTAATATATTAATCGAGAATTTACAAAAAGAAGTTAAAGTAGGCTTTGTTTTAGCAGTTGCTGAAAGAGTATTTTCTATAATCAGCAAGGATGATGAAAGATATCCGGATGGAAGGGAAGCCTTGGACAAATGTTGGTTATGGATTGAATCTCATGCTGTTACTGGGGATGAATTATATGAGCTTATTGATAACGCAGACTTTACAGGAATTTCAGAATTTGCAGAGGAAGAAGAAGATTTGAATATTGCTAGGATCTGGTCACTATTAGTTGATGCTGTCGCTTATACTTCTTGGGAAGCCTATAAAAATGAAAAAGTAAAATATTTACCACAGTCATTAGAAAGTATTACTACCGATAGTATTACAATTTTCTTAAATAGTGCAGTGGAAACCAGCTTTATTACTGTAGAGGAAATCAAAGAAATGGAAACAGTTATTAATAATTACTCGAGTACAAATACTGAAATTCCAACAAAAAGAGAAGATTTTATAAATATATTTTAAGTAAGTAATAAATTTGGGGATTTTTTATAATATTTAGCTCTTGGTTTGTTTATAAAGAATAATTAAGCTAGTTTGCATATATTAGACATATAGAGCATTGCTATTTGTAATAAATTGATATAGGTTTCTTAATATTTTTTTGTTAAACTGCACTTAAAGTTTAAAAAAACACTTGATTGTGAAGTGAACCCAAAAAGTTAGACAAATATTATAAGCATCTAGTGAGGAATGAATCTTGTATTGTGTAGGATTCATTCCTTTTAATTTTGTCTTAGCAAGTGTCAAGGTTCCTGTTTACAGAACAAATGATAACGGAACTCTCGAACGTGTTGGAACTAACGTAGAAGGCTGGGTACATGGGCACTGCATTGATAGTAATCAGAAGATACAAGATGAGATTGATAGTGTTAGAGCTTCGCTTGCGGAGATACGGGGAAGTGGTGGTACTAAGGGTACGGGTAATAGAGAGGCTGAAGTTCCACCAGCCTTCAAGCAAGAGGAATTTGCCAGTACATATGAATCAAGATTCAAGCAAACACCCGCAGAAACGAATTCAAATGTCGTTTTTGAAGGGGTTAGAGGTGAGTCTTTATGTACCCTAAAACCACCACCAGATCCTACGTTACAGAAAATCTTAAATGAAGCTGGTATTAATGGAATTGAGTATAAAAATGGAGTTCCTGATTTTTCACCAGTAGCAAAAGCGCAATTTGAAATTGAATACATGTTAGGCGGGACCGGCAAGCACGGAACAAAAGCTAGAACTATTAATTTTAAACAAGCAGATCAAAAGTTGGCTGAACAGCTTAACAATTCACCAGAGTTGGCAAGCAAATTTGGAATGACTCCTGGGAAAATTAAAGCGGGAGACATTGCAGATTATCGAGAAGAATACAAGTTAACGTGGCACGAATTAAATGATGTGAAGACTATCCAACTTGTACCATCAGAAATAAATGGCAAATTTGGACATCTTGGCGGCGTAGGAGAGATAAATGCAGGAGCGTTTAAGTCAGGGGAATTTGCCAATAAATAGAAAGGGGAAAATTTAAAATGAAAATAAATGATGAAGTTTTTGGTGAGCTTGAATATGATTATGTCTGGAGTAGAGATACTACCATTGAGTTTTGCGGCAAAGAAGCCGATATTGCTTTGATGATAGATGGTGAAGAAGATGGTGAATTTAGTGAAAAACAGTATGCTTCGTATAATTCTTTAATACAAAATTGGGGGCATCTTCAACAAAGTATTTTGCAACCAATTTTAGATTATTACAAGCAAAAACGACATGAGCTTGGGTATGATGTTTCATATAATGAAAATTATCCTTTAATTGAAACGATTGATCAGCTTCTTGAAAGGATCAGGCTAGTGGAGATTTATGTCCCATCTGCTAGACGCTTTGAAGGCAGATATATTGGACTAACATTTGACTGTACATGGGACATGGAAAATGGGGTAGGTATTCGTCTAATAAATGAAGAAGTAGCTAGGGTAGGATACCAAGATGTTGCAATTTAAGCATTACTATTTGTTATAAATACACATAACAGAGTATGAAAAATTAGTTCGTTTTGGAAGTTAATGAAAAAACAGTAGAGATAGGTACTAGAAATCTCTGCTGTTTTTTTATGCAAATGGAAGAATTAATATTGAAGGTTATTCCTATCGTACATACCATTGAGGTCTTTTCCTATTTGTAAATCCATCTGATAAGGGTACGTGTGAAGTAAAGGACCTACATAACGTTCCGCGAATTGATGAAATGGAAGTAAACTGTAATTATAAAACTAAATTAGATTCAGAAGAATTTGCAAGACAGTTAAAGGATCAAGAAAAAGGTATGAATGCATTAAATGTATATGAGTACCAGCAAAATCGGAAGCGATTTATTGATGAAGGTAGAGCAATAGGAGGAAATGTAGCACAACAAGCAGCAGGAGAAAGAGTATTAAGAGATAAATTGAATAAGGATTAACACTTAAAGAAGTGAATGAATGAAAACTCAAGCGGTCTTATATAATCCAGGTCAAGTCGCTGGGGAGATTTAGTATTTATGTTCTCAATGGAGGATTGAATAAATGTTCTAGATGAACAAATTTGAAAAATATCTTCGAGTGTGAATGAAGAGCAATTGAAGGAATTTGAAATGATATCGGAGGTTTCTAAATTTGGAAGATAAAATATTAAATGAAGAATACGTTATGAATAATGGCGAGAAGTTTGGAGAGGATTTATCCTTTTTATGTTTGTTATTTGATGAGAACGCACAATATTTGGAAGTCTAAGTCCAAGCCCATCGACTTAAGATTTTTATAACAACCCATTCTAAAAATCACATATATTTTTGTTTCGGGATGAATAAGGATAAATTTGGAATAAAGGTATACAAAGGGGGATTCTCTACAACCGTAATACATGTTATCATATTATTAAAATCCCTAAAATTTCCTTTAAGAGCAAAAATGAGCTTATATTTGTTTATTTATTTTATGTTACAGTTCCATATGGTAGTCAATTAAAAAACTTTTAAATAGGAGTATACATAATGAAAGCAAAGAAACTCGTAATGTTAGCAATTCCAGTTATGTTATTAGTAGGTTGTGGGACAGATAAAGTAGACTCAAAAGCGAAGGATAAAGTAGAGTCTAAAGCAGAAACAAAAGAGAAGTTATCGAAAGACATTTATCCAGTACGTATGACTAGCTTATCATCTGAGTTAATGGGAAAAATCACGAATATAGTAGAAGTAGCAATGAATAAAGAAAAGGATGAGAAAACTTTAAAGAAAGAAGTCCTAAAACAAGAATCTGAGTTACAAACAATCATTGCTAAATTTGATAAGATTGAACCACCAAAAGAGTATGCAAAATCACATAAAGATTTACTAAAAGCAGTTGATTGTTATAGTAAAGCTTACTCAAAACAAGCTAAGTATTTTAAAGCAAATGAGAAGGATATAGACCCTGATAAGAAACAGGAAATCACAGAGTTAATCGAACGAGGTAATAAGTATTGGATATCAGGATTCCAACCTGTCCAAGACGAAACATCTAGAGTAGGCGCTGTGAATGCAAATAAAGCTGTAAAGGATAAGCAGAGTGCATTGGGGGATACAGACTCTGACACGATAAAAAGAACAGATGATGCCCCTAAGTCAAACGATGTATCTAATTTAGAAGAAGTTACGAAGTATAAGCAAGACATTATAGACAGTTCGAATGCAATTGCAGATACAATGCACTTAATTGAAGGAATAGCAGGTTCAGACATCAAGGCTTATGTACAGAAGAAAAGTGAAATCCAACTAAGTGTAGGTGGAGCAAAAGCAAATGCTAAGAAACTAAAGGAATTAAAAGCACCTTCAGGATTTGAGGGAGAACAAAACGAGATAAAACAATCCATGCAATATTATGAAGATGCTTTCCAACTTCTATTTGATGCAATAGAGCAAGAAGACCAAGCTAAACTTCATGAGTCAATGGGTAAGACGCATATAGGTGCAAAGATATTTGATGAAGCAACAAAGGGTATTGCAGATAAATCAAAACAATAAAGGGAATATGTAAATAAAACGTAAATTGTTATCTTTAGTTGTTCCAATCATGTCATTGTCAGGAGTAGCTTGTTCTAGCAAAGACATTGCAGAAGAAAAGAAGACTGATAGTTTGCAAGTAGCTGTAGATTATCAACTACCCCCACTGAGATGAAACATTTCAGTGGGGGCTTGAGTTAGGACGCTAGGTCTTTTCGTCTATCGCTAGGAAGTTTGACGCTCTAGCATTCATGCCACCTTATGGTAACGCCCCAAGTATGTTTTTGGTTGGTACTAGAAACGAACAATCGTTTCGAAAAACGGCAGTCCTGTTGTGATAATATCAAGTGATAAACCCGATTTAAATGGGATTCCTCCTCAACCAAGACTTTGGGGAAATGACCAAAAATATGCTGAACTATTAGAAAAGTAAGGGTGATTATTTTGGTAATGAAGGATGCTATGAGCAAATATTTTAATTTAAGAAAAGAATATTTTGATAAAGGGTTAGATTTTTTATTTAAAACGCCATATAACGAAGAAGTGGATTCATTTATATATATAGGTGAAATGGATGATGAAGAAGAAATTTCATGGAAACCTATTGAAAAAAATAATAAGAATGATTTAACGACGATTGAGGAAAAATTTGAAATTAAATTGCACACTTCAATTGATGATTATTTTAATTCTTATTGGTTTGCTGATTTAGATGGATTTATTGATAATCATTATATTAGGTTAGAACCTGTATTACCAAATATCGAATTGGATTCCTTCGAAAGTAATTTAGAAGGGTATAAAAACAATCATAATAAGGTTGATAAGACTCCAATAGGTGTAGAAGGGAACGGTTTAATAGTTGTATTAGATAATGTAAGTGGTAAGGTTGAATTGGAGGGGTTTGAACGAGGTTCGTTTGAAGCGCTTTCGGATAGTCTAGATGAGTTAATTTCTAATTTAAAGTTACAAAAATAATATACTAAGAACATTTATATGAAAAAATGTCTGATATGAAGTGTAGACCGAGTGTTAGATACAATTGGACTGCAGTATTTTATAGAAAGATATGATTAAGATCAAGCTAAGACCTACAAAATTTATGCTATTTAAAAAACATATGAAATTAATGCACTTGATTGTCTACTTAAGGCAACAAGTGCTTTTTTTATTAGTGCATGCAATGCTATAAAATTATTTTATATGAATTCAAGTTAACAAAATTTGCTAATATTATATAATTAAAAATATATTAGCAAAAGACATGGAAAATACCCCATTCTTCATAAAAGATCAAGAAACATTACTTAATGGAAGTACACGTAAATAGGGTGGAACGAACTTCGGGAGAAAGAGTAAACAATAAAGGAGATATGTAATGAAAATAAATGATGCCGATTTTGGCGAACTTGAGTTTAATAATTATGATTGGATTGGATATAAAAACATTGATTTTTTTGGGAACGAAGTTAAGGTGACGTTAATAGTTAGGGGAGAAGATGATGGTCATTTTGAGAAAGAACAATATACGGCATATAACTTTTTAATAGAAAGATGGCTACAATTACAACAAAGTATTTTAGAGTCTATATTAGATTATTATAAACAAAAAAGAGATGAACTTGGTTACGATGTTGAGCCTAACGAAAGTTATCCTTTAATAGAAACAGCTACTCAAGTTCTTGAAAAAATAACCTTAGTTGGAATTTTTATTCCGGATAATGATCTTATCGATTTTCTTGATATTGGACTTACATTTGACTGTACGTGGGATATGGAAAATGGATTAGGTCTTTGTCTTATGAAAGGTGAAGTAACAGAGGTAGGTTATCAGGATGTTGTACTTTAAATTTTGAAGCCTATTTTTATAGAGACAATAATATTGTTTAATTATTCATTCGTAATATATGAGCTGCAGCTTTAAAAGTAAAATCACCAAAAGAAGTAACAGTTAAGGTTGATGTAATATACTTTGGGAATGATATGAGTCTATACAAATTTATAGTTACTTACAATATAGATGGTAAGCCAGGTAATGCAAAATTAAAAATTTTATAAAAGGAGGGAAATGTAGTATGAAAGAGTTTGAAGATAGATTTAGTGAATTGCAAGCTGATATGGTATCCATATGCATGGAATATGTTAAAGATAGAGCGGATAAAGTATATGTGTACGCTTCATGTGAAGAAGATATGATTTCTAGTAGTTTCTTTTATTTCATTAACAATAAGTATGTAGAGTGTCACAAGGTTAATGATGCATTGGAAAATGGAGAAAAAAGATATGATGTATCTCCAGAACAAATGTTTCAGGTTCTACAAATTATAAGTGAAGATATCGAAGGAATTGAAATGTTATGCAAAGAATACGAAAAAGATATGCCAACTGAGATGAAATTAATATACGATGCTAAGAGTGGTAAGTTTAAAGCTGAATATGAGTATGATTTAATCCATACAAGTGATGATATAAAAACGGCGGATGATTTTGCTGATGAGTGGTTTGAGGAAGTGAAAAATAATAACCTTTAAAAAATCAAAATTAATAGATATATTTAAATTGAATTAATAACTCATGAAAGTTTGAGCATTCATTTGTAGAATAGCGATAATACCAAATTCCAGATAAAGTGCAATTGGTATCAACCACTTAGATGAAAATAAATTATGGGGAGATGGTATTAGATGAGTCATATAGAATGGGATAACCCAGATAAACTTGTTAGTCGGCATTATGTGCTAGAGGTAGCCCGAAGCTTTTGATGTAAACGAAGTAGAGCGGGTATTTGGCTCGTTACTTTCTTATGATGAAAAACGCATAGAGAATATATTAAAGATTTATGAAAATTATAAAGGAACAATTCCTAATCAGGTTATTCCTTTTGCAATTGATCCTTCAGGAAATTTGATCTGTTTTGATTATAAAAATCATGAAGAAAATCCAATTGTCATCTATTGGGAGCATGAAAGCGCATGGGAGAAAAAAGTGTTAATAAAAAGTGAAGGGATTACAACAGAAGAAGCAGAGAAAGTTGCAAGGGAAAATGTATTTTTTGTTGCTAATACGTTCACAGAGTTCTTAAGTAAATTACATGATTAATAGAAAGTTAAAATGAAAGGGTTATATCATAATTAATTAGAGGAATGGGGAAAAATGAATCAAAAAAAACTATTAAATTATTAAAAAACTGGTGCCTGTATTGTTTCAAAAAATATAATTAATAAAACAGGAAAATTGAAACGGATATTGAGAGAGAATTTAATAGAAGCAGCAGATGATAGTTGGAAATTCGTTTCGGAATTTGATGATGATAATTCCATTGATGATTCTGAAAATTTAGCGTTGTGTGATTTTAATGCCGTAGCAAATATTGAACTGGCCATTCTGGGAATATACGAGCTACCAATAGGTAGTGATTTACAATTAGTTTCTGAAAATGGAAAAATAAGATTTATTAATAATTTAACTGGTGAATAATTGAAACATTAAAAAAGAATTTAAGAAGCTGATTACATTATATCTGTAACAGTGTGCCTAATTTATTACTATTAGAACATAGAAAAATTGGAAAGGAGGATTAATATGGAAAGTCCAGGAGTTGTTTCTCTTTGGTCTGGAAATTGTACTAGCAAAATGGTGTTAAGAAAGTATGTAGAAATAAAATATGATAATGAGGGGAACAGGATTCCTTCGCGTTTTATGACTGATTTTCAAATAGATTTCATTGAGTATAACCAAGACTTATTAGAATGTACATATAATGAACATGTTACATCGTCTTTGTCTGAATTACTACAGAATGCTTCGTATTCTGAATTAATTATAAGTGAACTTATAGATTTTTATGGTGAAAATTTAGAAGAACAATACAATACTGTCATTAGGTTATATGATTTTGAGTATGAAGAACTTGTTGAAGAAGCAAAACTGGATAGTAGGAACTTTAAGTATATAGGATCGGTAATTTATGAAGATTAGAAATTTAATGTAATGACCACGTATATATATTACACCGGATTAAATGTATTAAAGTATTTTTTGAAGTAAAGAAAAGCCTTTCTTTTCAAAAGACAAAAGGTGCTTTTTTACATAGGTAATTTTGGAGGTAGATAGGAATGGCTTATGTAACAGGTGAAAAAGGTATCTTTATACAAAAATTAATGGATAAGAGTAATGAAGAGTTTGATAAAGGGAATTTAGAAGAGTCTGTTTTTTTATTGGAGCAAGCATGGGGAGAGCTTCCAAATGATAAAATAACTTATGATGAAAGTTTTTTAATAATATGGGGTATTTTAGATATCTCGATTTTATTAAGTGATGTTGAACGGATGAAAAAATGGGTTGATAAAATATTTGTCGCAGATCCTGAAAGAGGAGATACAGGCGAACGAGAATTTTGGGCTGGCAAGGTGGCTTATGAAGTAGGAGATTTCTCTAAAGCTAGAGGGTATTTAGAGATAGCTAATAAGAAATCTAGAGGTAGATGTTTTAGTACAGAGGATGGAGAGTATTTGATTTTTTTAAAGAGTTAATGAAATAATCTCCAATCGACTAAATTGAAGGATTTTAAAATGATATCGGGAGTTTCTAAGTTAGGAAGATGAAATATTAAAGGAGGTTTCACAGATCTTATAAACAATTTATTTATACCCTCGGCATAGTAGTCCTGCAAATACATATTCGGATATAAATTACTTTATTTTGACTGTATATACAGAATCTTCATATGAGGTAAAGAAAAAATAACAATATCTATTATTAATATTCTTGGCTTAGTTTGTTAGTAAACAACCAGATACAAAAGAATACATATAAAGTATGAATAGGGATGTAGTAAAAATGACAATGATACAATTTAATTCTTATCATCAAAAAGTAGAGATAAAGAGAAATTTAGAACTTATTAACTTAGAACATAAAAAAATTAGAGAGTATGTAAATTTTGATGTATGTTCTTTTGAGCAATTAGATGAATTTCAAGTAGGATACAGTATTGACACCGATGGAAACTCCCTTGTAACCGATGAGGAAGATACTTGGGACGCAAATTGGATTGTTATTGCATATGAAACTATGTGTGGAGATCCAATTATTATTGATTTAAGTGAGGAAGGATACCCTATATCTTCACTCATGCACGGAATGGACAGTTGGAGTGGTGGCGATTTTCTTGCAGATTCCATGGACTCATTTATTAATTTTATGAAAGATATAGGCGATTTTCTTACTGAGAAACAAGTGTTAGAAGGTAAAAGAATGATACAAACTAAAGAATTGGAAATATTGCTAAATGAGTTTTTGGAAAGAAATAAATTTACTGATTTTGAAATATGGCACTCTTTATTAAATCCATTATTTGATATTGCAGAAGAATATGAGCAAACAATGGAGATAAAAGTAAAAAAGATGAAGGAAGAAGGAAAGAAAATAACGGAGATTGCTCACATGCTTAATATAAAACCTAAAGAAGTGTATGAGTATATTAAAAAAGTTTAATAGAAACTCTTCACTTTTAAGAGAATAATCAAGCACGGTGAATGGAGCAATACAGGCAGAAAATGCTCGAATTTTTATAAAGCCGAAACAAAAAATCTGCTGAAGAAGAATCCATTTTGATCAATCTTTTTTTCAAAATGGATTCTTTTTATTTATTGTAAAACCTAGGATTAAGAGTTGTTTTCGATTAGACTTTAGGGTATTGGGGTTTCGAGGCAGCTCTGCATGAGCAAAGATACTTACAAAAAATCAATGAAATTCAAATGAATATCCATAAGTGAATACAGTATGGAGAATGGGACTGAAGGACGAAGGACGCGAAAGGTGGCTACTGGGATGAAGTATGGTGAAAATACTAAGTTAGTTGAGGAAGTTATCGAGTATATACAAAAAAGAAGCTTATTTGATAGGAATGATATAAAGTTACATGAATTATTACATGACATTGAAATGATTCATGATTTTGATAAAGCACAGGAATTGGCTTGGTCTCAAGATTTGGATGTTACCCAAATCGTTTGGGATGATATGAAATCGGATGAAAGTGCAAAATTATTAGAAGGAACTTATAACCCTAATATGGAATCAAAAAAAGAGATGTTATATGAAGTTTTTTCTGATAACTATAATTATTATCAGGCGTTTATTTCTATTGATCATATAAATATTCTTGAAGAAGTAGAAAGAGACCTTGAGATGTGTGCACTAAATCGTTTAGTAAATGGAAAAGTGGATAATTTTTATCCCGCATTAACGGGCAGTAAGACCGCCACCTCAAAATTCAGCGAGAGCAAAGAAGTTAGGTGGGGGATCAACTGCCCGTAAAAGCCCGATTGGTTCAACTAATAATCAGTGGGGATGAACAAAACCCCCACTGATTAAAGTTTCACTTTATGAAAAGGTATTTAAGGTGTATAAAATGGGAGGATGGCCTTGTGGATGGAAAGGTGAGTACATGAAAGGGAAAATGATTGTCTACTTACCAAATGAAAAATGAAGGCTTACATACCGACATACTTTATGAATTTCATGAAATCTATTGCGAAACGATTATAGAGAGATGACAGGCGATACGTTTAAATATCTTGATAGTTTAGGAGGAATTATTAAATGATTAATCTATTTAATATTCCAGATTTGATAGAAAAGTCAGCAGCGAGTGATATTGAAATTCAAGCAGTAGAAAATCGTATGAATGTTACATTACCTAATGTATATAAGGAATTATTGAGATGTACAAATAGCTTTTCAATCGGTAGTGGGTTACTTATTTATGGTACGGAGCATATTGCAGAAAGGAACGAGGTTTTGGAAGTAGATGAGTATGCGAGGGGGTATGTCTCAATTGGTGATGACGGTGGGGGTAATGTATTTTTAATGGCTCAACATGCAGAGGAAAAAGAGGTGGTAGTAATTGATTCTGGGGACATGAATCCAAGCCATGCTACTGTAATTACCACTGATTTTAAAAAATGGGTAAATAGTGGTTGTGTAAGTGAAATAGAACAGAAAACGATACATAAGTCGTCTGATATTTGTAATATAGTGTTAGTGAAAACTCCTAGTGAAGGTTTGAAAGATGTAATAAGAATAAAGAACGTATTAGGGCTTGAGATTTCCGCAATTGATTTGCTAAAGGGTTCAAAAAATCTGCCTTATATATTAGTAGAGAGATTTCCATACGGGAAGGCGAAAAAACTCATTGAAAAATTAGCAATTGATAGTACTATACTGAGTATAGAAACTACTGGAAAAAACAGTTAATATCAGAGGGTAACTTTCATACGAATAGAGAAATCGATATGGATCCAAGGGAGTAAATAGGGAGAGTTAAAAATGATTATAAATGATGCAGTTTTTGGTGAGATTGAGTATACATATGGATGGGTTAAGGACATTAACGTTGAATTTTGTGGAAAAGAAGTTGAAATAGCATTGATAGTAAAAGGTGAAGAAGACGGTAAGTTTGATGAAGGACAATATACTGCTTATAATTCATTATTGCAAAATTGGGAACAATTGCAGCAAGTTTTTTTACAAGCAATTTTAGACTATTACAAGCAAGAGCGTCAACAATTAGGGTATGATATTGGATTTAATGAAAATTATCCGTATATCGAAACTATTGACCAATTACTTAGGAGAATCACTTTAGTTGGAATTGTAGTCCCATATGGAGATATTCATGAAGAGCGAGATATTGGGATAACTTTCGATTGTACGTGGGATACAGAGAATGGACTAGGAATACGTCTACTAAATGAAAAAGTAGCTGAAGTGGGGTATCAAGACGTTGCCATATGAATTTTAATCTAAGGAGTGAAAAAGTAGTATGAAAGAATTTGAGGAAAAGTTTAGTGAATTGCAAGCTGATATGATATCTATATGTATGGAATATGTTGAAGATAGAGCGGATAAAGTGTACGTTTATGCTTCGCGTGAGGAAGGAATTATTTCGGGAAGTTTCTTTTATTGCATTAACAATAAGTATGTAGAATGTCATAAAGTAAATGATGCATTGGAAGATGAAGGGGGAAGATATGATGTGTCTACCAAAAGACAGTCTATGGCATTGCGCATTATATGTGAAGATATTGAGAAAATTGAAGAATTATGCAAAGGGTATGAGCGTGACATGCCAACTGAGATGAAATTGATATATGATGTTCAAAGTGGCAAGTTTAAAGCTCAATATAAGTATGATTTAGTATATACGAATGATGAAGTTAAAACAGCTAGCCATATTGCTGATGAGTGGTTTGAGGAAGTGAAAAATAATAACCTTTAAAAGGGGTACAGTAATAGTTATATTTTAGTTAAATAGATAATGAGTGGGAGGAGAAAATGGAGAAGTCAGTATTAGAAAAAATAGAATTAGTTAAGGGTATTTTAGGTAATGATCCATTTTGTTTGCTTATTGGTGAAATTGTAGAGGTAGAAAAAAAGATTGATGAAAAATTAGAAGAAGGCTCTTTGAAAGATTATAATTTTATTATAAAAAAATATGAAATGTTGAACGGTGGAGTAATTACTATATATGGTCATCTAAAACGCGAAAGTATTCAATTTTATACGGAGGACATGCCTGGCGGTGCTGATAATTGGATTTGTATAGGGAAAATTGAAAGATATCCATTGTTTATTAATAAGATGAATGGAGAAGTTTCTTGTTTGTATGGAGAATTAAGTAATCAAAATTTTATTATTGAGTCATATGGTGATTTTAATAATTTCTTACAACATTTTTATGTAGGAAAAAGATATTGTGAATTAGGTAATAAGTTTGTTCAATTTGGAGGAATTAGTGAAACCGTAGGAAGCAAAGAGGATGATTGGTATCAGTTATTAGAAAGTAATGGTTTATTATGATAGATTAATTGAACGTATTATGAACATAATGATGTGAAAATATGTGGAAAATTATAATAATGATGTTATAAAAAGGTGGAGAAGTCAATGGATTTTAATGAGCGAATATCAACTTTATATAAAATGCGTTTTCTAGAGAATGAAGGGGATGATATTGAAGTTTTTGAGGGTATTCTCAATGAATTAGCGAATGAAGGGACAAATGATATAATTCCTGATCTATGTATAATTTTTGAGGATGATATGGCTGTGCCATCAGCGGGTGACTACCTTATTGAAACGATTTTTTATATTGCTGAACATTCCGGGGTAGAGGAAGGGCTATACAAATTAGCTATTAGTATTCCTAAAATGTTACCTCATGCAGAATTCTGGGCGGAAAGAATTCATCGGACACTTTTACATTCAAAAGGTTTAGTCGTATCGTATATGAATGTTTTAGAAAATATAAATAGTTCAACAAAGCAAATAATTAAAGGAATTCTTCTTGAGATAAGAGAGGACGACCCAGATTTATATTTAGAACAAGTAAATTCAATCTTAGGGAAATTGTGATAAGGAGATACTATGGAAAAGATAAGTGATTTTATATGTTTCGAAAAGTCGTCACAAGAGATTGTTGAAAAGTATACAGGTAAAGTTCCTGAACAAATAATAGCTTTATGGAAACAATTTGGATTTGGAAGTATGTTAAACGGATATTTAAGGTTGATAAATCCAGAAGAATACTTAGATATATTAAAGGAAAGTTATATCCGTTATGAAGAGGCTATCCCGGTTTTTACAACAGGTATGGGAGATATTCTTGTGTGGGAAAATAACTATTTATTATTACTTAAGTATCGAAAAGGTACGGTAGATGTAGCAGGTGGAAAATTTAAGTTTTTCTTTAAAAATACGAAAGATGACTATTTTTTAGAGAAAGTATTGGATTGGATGCCTTACAAACAGGCAATACACAGGTACGGAAGCCTTGAAATTGATGAATGTTTTGGTTACACACCGTTACTTCCATTAGGTGGATCAGAAAAAGTAGAAAACTTACAAAAGGTTAAACTTATCGAGCATGTTTATTTCATTACTCAATTTATAGGTCCAATAGAATAATGAACGAAGAAACTGGAGGCAAGATAAAGAGGCTTTCAGATTTATTATTTTGACAAAAGGATATTACTGTAAGGGAGTAAAGTAAATGAATGTAGAGAACGTGGAAAGTATTTATCAAAAAGTAGTTATGCAGTTAAACAGTATTATTCCAGAACCGTGGGAAAAAGTAATGGTATATTCAGAAGTTGATGAATATAGTGATTCGACGGTATTTTTCTACTATCCAAAAAATAAGTAGGAACCGATATACAGTTTAGATATTGAAGATATGGAAGGGATTGATGAAGATGAGACTGATCACCAATTAAATCTTCTTGACAGTATCTTTAGAGAGTTATGGGAAGAATTTAAAAGAAATAAGAAGGAACCATGGACTAATGTAACATTTGAGTTATACTCTACTGGTAAGTTTGATGTTGAATTTGATTATACTTTATTAGAGGAAGAAAATAATTATAATCATTATGAGAGATTACTTATATGGAAGTATAAAAAGTTAGGAGTTTCTCCTGATGAAAAGAGAGAAAGTGATGTGAAACTAATTAGAGAATATATTCATACACAAAAATGATCTTTACTAGGGTTATAGATATAAGGTGTTTGAAAATAGATATCCTATGATAGCTGTCCTATCATAGGGTAGGTGTCTCATTTTTTACTGTATCGAATATCTCATCTCATACGTTTTTATACTTATTATCTATGGTTACACACACCTCATCGTTTACTCTTGCCAACAACCTATTTTCCTCAATGATTCTCACCGAATCATCTTTCATGTATAAATTAAATCGAGCACGTAATTCCTAGTTTGTTTCAGGAAATACGCTTCATTTCATAACAAGTCATTGGCAAATCCCAATAATCAAAATTTGGAAAATTAAAATAAAATGTTAAAGTATGTAATTATTTGTTTTATAATGGAATTGTGTTTTGGTAAGAATATTTTAAATGTTTGTAATCTAAATCAAACAGGAGGTTGTAAATATGGGGAGGAAATATGTAATTAGGATTCTAGCTTTACTCTCTGTCATATCTCTTTTCTTTAACTTAATGTTACCAAAGGCTAGCGCAGAAATTGAAAAGATTCCATCATTGAAAACAACAGCAACAAACAAAGCTGATGGCGGAAAAGAGATGCATGCAAAGGAGTCTATCACGATCCAAGACAAAGTAGAGTACACTAACTTAGTTGTTGGTAAAGAGTACACTGTAAAAGGTAAACTAATGAATAAAGTTATAAATAAGCCATTATTAATTGAAGGAAAAGAAGTAACAGCTGAGACTAAGTTTACAGCAAAAGAAACGAATGGTTTTGTAACATTAGACTTTCCTTTCGTTGGTGCAGAACAACAAGGAAGAGAAGTGGTAGTGTTTGAAGAACTATATGAAAATGGTGTTTTAGTGGCAACTCATGCTGACATTAATGATGTAGGGCAAACGGTTCGATTCGTAGAACCAACAATAAAGACAACAGCAACAAACAAAGCGGATGGTGGAAAAGAGATGCATGCAAAAGATTCCATCACAATTCAAGATAAAGTAGAATACAAAGATTTGATCGTAGGAAAAGAATATGTTGTAAAAGGTAAACTAATGGATAAAGCAACTAAGAAACCTTTACTAGTAAATGGTAAAGAAGTAGCAGTAGAATCTAAGTTTACGGCAAAAGAGAAGAATGGTTCTATCACACTTGATTTCACATTTAATGCTTCTAAACTACAAGGTAAAGAAGTAGTAGTATTTGAAAAACTATATCAAGATGATATTTTAGTAGCAATCAACGTTGATATTGAAGATGCGGGCCATACAGTGAAGTTCAAAGCGGAAAATTTAGGAAAACCGCAGCAGGAAAAGCCGCACTTAGAACAACCTAAAACAGGAAAAACGTCAAAAGCTGGAACATTACCAGCTACAGGTGGAAATACGTCCTTTATGTGGTTCTCAGTCGGAGCCGGTCTTTTGGTATTAACTCTTGGAGCAATATTATTTATGAAACGTAGAAATGCATAATAATTAACTAGTCTTTTAGACAGAAGATATGGATAGGAAATATAGTCATAAAGAAGGGCTCTCTTTTGATTCGTTTTTTCAAAAGAGGGTCTTTTCTTAGTAACATGCTGGTTGGTAAACGAAATGTTACTAAGGAATATATGTATAGAACTAGATACAAGTAATAGTTGAGAAAAAAACATTGTTATTTTACTAATGGGCTTGATGTATGATTACAAAAATTAATGAAAAATGGCGTTGAAGCAGCATTTGACTTTAATCGAGAGAATACTTGTAAATAAAATAGAATTCAGCCGTTTTTCTAGTATAGGGGGGATAGTTTGTGGAAAAAGATGAAATTGCAAACTTATTAGACAGTATGTTAGATAAAGAATTAGAGGATTTAGATTCCCCTTCAGATAATGATTGGAGGGAACTGGAGAAAAAATTTGGATGTCAATTTCCTAAAGAATTTAAATGTTTTATTGAACTAATGTCTGAATATGTATTTCCAGGGGATATTTTAAATGTTTCTAGTGGTAAGACGAACGGAAATGATACTATTGAATTTATTTATGATTATGAAATGAAAGAAGGTTTTTGGAAAAACGAATTAATCCCTTTTTATAGTATAGGTAATGGAGATTACTTTTGTCTTCATTCAAAAGAGGGCCAGCAAACGGGAGTTTATTTTTATTTTCATGAAGAGAATTGTGTAACTAAGGAAGCGGATAATTTTGAAGAATGGTTAAATCAATTACCAATTTATTTGAATTAATAACTAAAGATAGATTTGTATTCTAGAAGTTAATTCTTTTATTAAACTATAAATTTTTTGAAACTCATCAATAAACTCTACTCAAAGTATGGAGGGAAATAAATGTCATTAGAAAAAAAGATATTTATTTTAAAAAGAATACGTTTTCTGGATCATGAAGATGATAGTATTGAGCTATTTGAGGAAATCTTAAATGAAATATTGCAAATGGCAGATAATAAAGTAATTATTGATTTGTGCAGTGTATTTCATGATGAAATAGATGAACCTTCGATTGTTGGTGATTTAATTGAATCGATTTTTTATATAATCGAAAAAAATGGAGTTGAAGATGGTTTAAGTAAACTGATTGAAGGGATAAGCATTGTTTTGTCACAAGCTAAATATTGTGCTAAAAGATTCTATAGAAGTCTTCTAGCTTCAGATGATTTTATTATTCCATTTATTAATGTATTGAAGAAGGCTAAAACTACAAATAAAGAAGACGTTATTAAAATTTTGAAAGAAATAAGTGAGAAACAACCACAACAATATTTTGAAAAAGTTGATTTGATTTGTAAAGAGGTTATTTAATACTTTAATTATAAAATAACTCTAAAGTTTGCGTGTAGGATCATGAAAATAGCTTTAATATGTTTCATTAAAATATCAATCTAGATAAATCATATGGTTAATACTAGCTAGAGTGGCTTCGAAAAATATTTGAATAGCACGCCAAAAGCAATGGGCAATTTGAAACCAATCCTTGTAATGGGGCGTACTATTGAGGATTACTTTGTGTAATTCTAGCCTAGAAAAGGATTGAATATTTATTAGAAGGTGAAGTTATGTGGAGAGAGAAGATTAGTCATATATCCAAAATAAGAGAGAAACGAAATCGAAAACTCAATTTACCTATCAACGAAAAGGAGTTATCAAAATTTCGTAAATCTGTAGTAGAAAAATTTGGTGAAGATGTCCTGCCACAGCAGTACTATGAATTTTTACAAACAGTTAATGGAATTGAATTTAATGGATTAATAATATATGGGATTGATCAAAGTTTTTTAGATTTTAAGCCAATAAATCAGGTAGATAGTTTTTTTGATGCTAATGAAATATGGGAATCAATTAAAGACGAAGAGGAACTGATTTTTTTCGGAGATTCAGATATAGCTTGGTATTGTTATAATGTTTCCAAAAAGAAATTTGTTGAACTAGACAAGCCTTCAGGCGAGCATATGGAAACTTTTTGCGATTTTGATACTATGCTTAAATCTGCTCTCTCAGCAGCACTTAGCTAAATGTATAGTAGTCAATGTCTAACTGTTTAATCTAGATGAAAATAGTGCAGGGGGATTCTATGGAAAGTAAGGGAAAAGCGATAAAAATCTATGATTTCATTAAAAAAGGGGATATAGAACAAGCGAAAGAGATCATTATTACTGATAAAAGTTTGCTTGATTTTGTAACGCCTTATGGAACGTGGCTACATGCTGCAGCTAGAGCTGGTGAACTGGATATGATAAAATTTCTTGTTGAATCTGGTATGGATATTAACCTTAATGAAGGTGTACCAAAGTCAGCGCCTATTGCACATGCAGCTAGTGAAGGTGAAATTGGTATTGTAGAGTACTTATTTGATAATGGTGCAATATTAGATGTTAGTGACCCAAATAGAAATCCTCTATTCTCAGCGATTTATGGTGGGCATCTTAATATTGTAAAGTATCTTGTTCAGAATGGTATTGATAGTACTGTAAAGTATACAGGGGATACTATGAAAGAGATGGGAGCTTACGAATTTGCTATTGAAAGAGGAGAAGTGGAAATTGCTGAATATTTAAAAATGTAAACTTGAGATGGAAGGCATATATTGATGTAATAGAAAAGTTGAAAACTAATGATCATATTAATTTAATTATCCAATTCATTTAAAAGGAGAAATTTATATGGACTATCAATCTGAGGTTAAGAGATTATATAGTTGTAGATTTTTAAAAAATCAATCGGAATGTGAAGAGTTTGACAGTGTATTAGAAAACTTAGCAGATTGTGATGATGAGAAGCTTATTAAAGAGTTGTGTATAGTATTTGAGGATGAAACACAAGAGGAAGAAGTTATGTTTGGTCTAGTTCATTTTATTGAAGATTTTGAAATGGGAAAATATCTAACAGAGATGCCTAGAGCTTTACCAAAAATGGTTGAGAGTGCAAAAGAGTGGGCAATGCTACTAAACATAAGAATTTTAAATAATGATTTATATAGAAGTGAGTATGCTAAAGTACTTGTAGGAATGAATCATGATATACAACTAACGATAATTAATTTACTTAATGAAATTATTGCTGATAACCCTAAAAGATTTGAGAGGACTGCCAATGAGGTTCTTAGTCAATTACAAGGAGTTCATAAAAATAAATAAGAATTGTAGAACTACTGTATTATAGATAAAACTAAGAACACCCTAGCGAAGAGCTAGGGTGTTTGTGTTATATAGTTTCACCATATGCTTCCGAATTAGGAGCAGGAGTAATCAACGAACCTTTTGTAGCGTTTCCTATAATAGAATGAAAGTGTTTAACGTTTAAATATAGGAAGAAAAACAATTAAGCTTTTATTTTATTTAAAATGGTTACTCTATTAGTAGTGAATAATAAATAATTTTGTTTTACTGTCTTAATTAAAATACGATCAGTTGTACCATATGCTGTTCCAATTCGAATTGCGCTTTTTTCTTCAACACCAGCATATGTATTATCTTCCGTTACCTCAGTGATTTCACATAATGGAATATGAATTTTAGAGAATTGCCATGAAATAATTAGTTCATCTTTTGTTTTTTCAACATGAATACCTAACATATTACCAGAACCTTTCTATAATAAAATTTTACTCGTACTATTTTATTATACAAATTTATAAATTTTATTTCTATTTTTTTACAGAGAGTATACAATTAACAACGAGAAAATGTTCATTATTACTTTCATTCCTATTATAACGAATTCTACAATAGAAAACAGAACGTATATTTGGTATAATCGAAATATACTATATGAAACGATGTACATGAGTTTGAGATTTATGAAAAAAGGTAAGTAATACATAATAATACATACGCTATAGGATTCAGTTCATGTTATACAAATCAATCGTTAGAAAGGAAAAGAAGTATGAATCAAATTTCATTCGAAGATTTATTTGAAGAAGAAAACAAACCAGAAAAGGTGGAGGTAGCTGAGATTTCCGTACTTTTATCGCCCTTACAAAAGGATATTTTAGAATTAATTAATTGTGAAGAAATAAGTGCACTTGAGTTATGCGAACAATTAATACGAGCTGGTAAAATATCAGATGAAAGATTCACAACGAATAAGCCTAAAGCATACGGGCAAGTATGCTTACTATTAGAAGGGTTTGTTAAAGAAGAAAAGCTTATTTTTGTCAAAAGTGATGAGAAAAGAGATAGAGTATATAAATTGAAAGACGAAGATTCTAACGAATAAAATGTATAAAGTATAGTAATGAAATATGGAAGTCCTCATATTTGTGTTGAAAGATTATTTTCACATAAGCGTGGGGATTTTTTTGAGGGAGGATGTATGAAAGATTGGGAGTATAATGAATTATTTCATGCAATTCGGGAGGCGTATGAAGAGTTATTAGATGAAGAGAGAGGGGATCGATATGCTATAGCAAAGCTAGCGGATGAATTTGATAATTTAGGAAAGATTGAAGATGTTATCGTTGATACTGCCATAGGAGAAATAGCAGTCAATCATCATATGGTTTTTGTTGGGCGTGTTAAAGGTATAACAAAGAGGCTAAGTATGTTTAATCTTCAAGAGGCAGAAGGTGAATTGACAGTAGAGGAAATAAAAGATTTATCGATAAAAATAAATAATGTAATAGAAGAATTAAAAAATATAAAGAGTGATTATAAATTTTTGGTTGAATAATTCATGTTTCTGCAAATGTAAGAGACATAGCTAAACAAGAGAATAGAAATCGCTGCATACATAAAACGTAAGATGGATGAGAGATAATAAAGGTTGGAAAAAGAATAAGACTAAAATAAAGAAATTAATAGTCATATGGTTATCAAAAATAAAAAAATTTATCTTATAGATAGTAAAATGGTTATTACTATATTACAAATAACCAACTTTTGGTTTATTTTTTATAGGAAAACAAAAGAGTAATCGTAAAGACTACTCTTTGATTTTTTTCTTTTCTTCCTTTTCAATTTCGGATACGGATTTTTCAGGGTCTTTTATAAGGTTTCCTAATTCCCCGGAACAGTCAAATTTATCTTCGAAATTTTCAGTAGTACTAATACGAGCTACAAAATCTAATTGTTGGTCATTATTTATATACCCTTTTAGTCTAGGTATGCCCATAGGACTAGTTTCGTGTTCTGTAAATGTAATAGATTTAACATCTTTAACATTATAATGAATATATTTTGCTACTCTTGTTTCTTGTACTTTCCAAAACTTTTCCTCTTCTTCTTTATGTTTTAAGTATTCCAAAGTAAAAAATCCTCCTGCCATGAGTAACAAAGCAGATACGCCCAAAATAACTACTTTCTTCATTGGAAATCTCCTTATGAAAAACTTACGATTGCATTCTTCTTAAAATGGGGTAGGGAAGACAAGAGTAGTGCAGAGACTATTCTTATTTCTTTTCTTTCTCTTCCTTTTCAATTTCGGATACGGATTTTTCAGGATCTTTTATAAGTTTTCCTAATTCTCCAGAACGTCCAAAATGATCTTCAAAATTCTCTGTGGTACTAATACTTGCTACAAACCATAATTCTTGATCACCATTTATATATCCTTTTATAGTAGGGATTCCCATCGGGTTCACCTCATGTTTTGTAAACGTAGTAGATTTCACATCTTTAATATTATAATGAATATATTTTTCTACCCTTGTTTCTTGTGTTTTCCAAAACTTTTCTTCTTTTTCTTTATGTTTTAAGTATTCCATTGTAAAAAAAACTCCTGCTATAATACAAATAATGGATAAAATCATTACTTTCTTCATAAAAAATCCCCTTATAAAAAACTTACCATTGCACTCTTCTTAAAATAGGATACAGAAAATAAGAGTAGTGCAAAGACTACTCTTGATGTTTTTCTTTCTCCTCCTTTTCAATTTCGGATACCGATTTTTCAGGGTCTTTTATCAGTTTTCCTAATTTCCCAGAACGCGTAAATTGGCCTTCAAAGTTTTCAGTTGTACTTATACGAGCTATGAAATCTAATTCTTTATTATTATTTATATAGCCTTTTAATCTAGGGACTCCCATAGGACTTACACTCTTTTCTGTAAACGTAATCGATTTTACATCCTGAATATTATAACGAATATACTTTTCTACCCTTGCTTCTTGTACTTTCCAAAACTTTGCCTCTTCTTCTTTTTGTTTTAAGTATTCCATTGTAAAATACCCTCCTGCTATAATACAAATAATGGATAAAATAATTACCGTTTTTTTCTTCATAGAAAATCCCCTTGTATTTAAATATAGTTAAAATATACCATGAAACGAGTTGAAACATATGGGTGAATTTAAAAAGAATCCAATTGCGACAGATGAAAATTATTTCGAACTAGCAGATCAAGTTTATGATGACCAAGTTTTAGAAAAAGGTAAAGAAATAAAAATGGCAGATGGTAAAAAGTGGGTAGTTATAGAATCAATTGATGCAGATTGTCAAAAAGTAAAAAATGGATTAGAAGCTATCGCAGTAGTACCAGCAGACAAATATGATGAAAATGCAACACATTATGATGATATAATCCTAGCATTTCGTGGAACAGAGCCTACGCAATTAGCAGATTTCGAAACAGATATCGATCAGATTACGTTTGGAATTAAAACACATTCTAAAGTAATTACTCCAAG